>JADJAE010000159.1 GCA_016704445.1 Deltaproteobacteria bacterium | reverse complement strand
GGTGGTCCCCTCGACAGAGCTCGGGCTGCGCTTCCTGGCCTCGCTCGACCTCGCGCTCATCGCGCTCTGCGTGGCAGCGCTGGCGGCCTCCTTCGGCTGGCGCGTCGCCGCCCGGCCCTCGTCCTCTGGGAACCCAGGAGCCCGGGCGCTTCACCTGGGTCGCCTTCTCCATGCTGCGCTTCGACTGGTTCTTCCTGCTGGTGCTCTCGCTGGTGGCCCTCCGCCGGGGACGCCGGGCTCCTGGGCGCGGCCCTCAGGCCGGCCGCCATGCGCGGCTTCCCGGCGCTCGGCCTCGTCGGGGTGCTCCTCTCGGGCGTCGCCTCCCCTGCGCTGCGGGCCCGCTACGCCGTCGACCGTCGGCGCTTCGCCGCGGGCTTCCTGCTCACCGCGGCGGCGCTCGTCGCCCTCGGGGCCGCCGTGGTCGGCCCCTCCTCCTGGACCGAGTGGACCCAGCACATCCGCCGCCACGCCGCGGTGGCTCCTCTTAGCAAAGGTACCTCGGCACCCTGGTGTCCTTCGACCCGGAGCACCGCGTCGAGCGCGTGCAGGCCCGCCTCCCGGGCGCCCCGACGGAGGTGTGGATGCAGCGCTGGGCCGACGAGGTGAAGGCCACCCGCGAGGCGCGCCCCTCTGGCTCCGCGGCTTTCAGCTCTCGCCTTCGGGCGCTGCTCCTCCCTGGCGCTCGTCCGCGCCCGACGCCCTGGATCGGGCTCACCTCGCGATCCTGGCCGCCCCCTGTCGCCACGGAGTCTCGGGCTACTACCTCATGCTCTTCGTCGTGGCCGCCAGGTGCTGCCTCGGCGCGCGCGGCGCTTTCGAGCGCTGGCTGCTGGGCTTCGCCGCGGCGGTGCAGGTGCTGATGGTGATGCCCGCGGTGGGGTGGTTCTGACGACCGCTACCTCGTCATCTCGCTGGCCTACGTGCGCGCCCCCGGTGCTGCTGACGGCCGCCCTTCAGCGCGGCGACCCGCCATGATCGCGCCGCCTCCTCCGCGCCTTGGATCCACCGAAGGAGTCCCCGCCCGATGTCGTCGACCGCCCCGCGAAGCCTGCTGCACACGCTCGTCGTCCCGATGCTGCTCGCCGCTGCCCCACTGGGCTGCGGAGAGTCCGCCGTCACGCCGACGTCCCGCGACCGACGCCGCGACCGCCGTCACCGTGACGGACGTCCCCGCGGCGGTCGACGCCGGTGAGGCGCCCTCGGAGGACGTCCCCCCGATGGTGATCAACGACGTCCCCGACCCGGACGTCGCCGAGCCTCCGCTGGAGGTGGGCTCCTGCGACGCGCTCGCCCCTGGGATGGTCACTGGGTTCCGCGTCGACTCCCTCGACCGCTCGTTCATCCTGACGCTGCCTCCGGGGGCGACGGCGCCGGGCGGCCGCTGGGCGGTGGTCTTCAACTGGCACGGGCTCGGCGACAGCGCTGCCAACATGAACCCGCTCTTCGCGGGCGAGGTGGGCAACGCCGCGATGCCCTTCATCCTGGTGACGCCCGTCTCGACGCGCCTCGGCCCGGCGACCACGCCGCTCGGCCTGGAGTGGGAGAACCTCCGGGCGACCACGCCCAACCGCGAGGCGCGGCTCTTCGACGCCGTGCTGCGCTGCCTCGACCAGCGCTGGGGCGTCGACCGCGACCGCGTCTACACCGCCGGCTTCTCCGCGGGCGCGATCATGTCCGACCTGCTGGGCGTGCTGCGCGGCTCGCAGCTCGCCGCCATCGCGAGCTACTCCGGGGGTACTTCTCCAACCCCGAGAACCCTCCCACGCTCGGCCCGCTGCGCACCTACCCCGCGTGGCCCGCGCTGCCGAGCAGCGCCCGCTACGCGCAGCTGATGATGTTCGGGGGCGAGAGCGACTCGTTCAACCTCTTCATCGCGATGGCGCACTTCGACGTCTTCGCGGGCAACGACGTGGGCTACCTCACCGCGCGCCGCCACGACGTCCTGTACTGCGACCACGGCGGCGGGCCACACCGTCCCCCGCGCGCTGCTCGGCCGGCAGGTGGTGCAGTTCTTCGCGGCGCACCCCCGCGGCGTCGCCGCCTCCCCGTGGGCCGCGGCGCTGCCGACGGCCTGGCCCTCGTACTGCGGCTTCCGCGCGGGCCTGGAGTAGCCGACCGCGCTTGACGCCCACCGCGCCGGGCCGACACTCCCGGCGCATGAGCGAGTACCGGATCGACAAGGTTCGCCACCGCGTCTCGGTCACCCTCGACAGCGGCCTCTGCCTCGACGGCAGCCTCTTCCTCCAGAGCGCCGCGCGCTTCCGTGCGGGGCCCGAAGACCCGCTCGACGCGCTCAACGGCGACGACCGCTTCCTGCCCCTGGAGCTCGCCTCGGGCGAGGTGCTCCTCGTGCAGAAGCGCCACATCGCCTTCGTCGCCACCGCCCTGCCCCGCGAGGACGACACCGTCGACCGAGGCGTCGTCGGCATGCACGTCGAGCTCACCCTCGCCGACGGCCGCGCGTGGACCGGGTCGATCTTCCCCGAGGCGCGCGCCGACCGCACCCGGCTCGTCGATTTCCTCAACGACACCCCGCTCGACTTCATCGCCCTCTTCGCCCACGACCGGCTGCTCGCGGTGAGCCGCCGCCACCTCGCCTTCGCGCGGGCGGTGGCCTGATGCCGCAGCTCGACCGGCTCCTCTCGGCCATGGTGAGCCACCGCGCCGCCGCGCTCCGGGTGCGCGAGGGGGAGCTCGCCGAGTTCGAGATCGACGGCGTCCCGAGGCCCGTCACCAAGACCCCGCTCACCGGCCCTCAGGTGCTCTCGCTGCTCACGGAGATCGCGCCGCCCGACGCCGCGGCGCTCCTCGCCTCGGGGCAGCCCGCGGACTTCGCCTACCTCTCCGACGACGGCGCCTTCACCGTGCAGGCTGCCCCTGTCGACGGCCTCTGGAGGGCGCGCATCACCATCGACGAGGGCCGGGAGCGGCTGCGCCTCACCGGCCAGTACCGCGCCATCAAGCGCCCGCTAGCCCCGGTCGAAGCCGCTGCCCCGCCGCCCGCCGTGGAGGTCGCGGCGCCGATGGAGGCCGTGACGCCGATGGCGCTGGCGACGGAGGACGAGAGCGACGCGATCCACCCCTTCGAGGGCATGGAGAAGGCGCGCGCGGCCCTCGACGCGCTGCTGCGCTCGATGGTCTCCAAGTACGCCTCCGACCTGCACCTTCGCTGCGCGCAGCCGCCCATCCTCCGGCTGCACGGGGAGATGTACCGGCTGCCCGGCGAGGCCCCGCTCGACGCCGCCACCCTCGACGCGATGGTGCGCTCGGTGATGCCCGAGCGAAACCGCCGTCAGTACGCGGCCAGCCACGACACCGACTACGCCTACGAGCTGCCCGGCGTCGGGCGCTTCCGCGCCAACGCGCTGCGAGAGCGGCTCGGCCCGGCGGCGGTGTTCCGCCACATCCCGGCCTCGGTGGTGACCGTCGAGCAGATGGGCATCTCGCCGGAGGTGCAGCGGCTCTGCCAGCTCACCAAGGGGCTCGTGCTCGTCACCGGCCCCACCGGGTCGGGCAAGTCGACCACGCTCTGCGCGCTCATCGACCTCGTGAACCGCTCGCGCACCGACCACGTCATCACCATCGAAGACCCGATCGAGTTCGTGCACGCCGCGAAGAAGTGCGTCATCACGCAGCGCCAGGTGGGCGTGCACACCGACTCCTTCAAGGCCGCCCTGCGCGCCGCCCTGCGCGAGGACCCCGACATCATCCTCGTGGGCGAGCTGCGCGACCTGGAGACCGTCTCCATCGCCATCGAGACCGCCGAGACGGGGCACCTGGTCTTCGGCACCCTGCACACCTCCACCGCCGCCAGCACCGTCGACCGGATCATCGACCAGTTTCCCGCCGACCGTCAGGCGCAGATCAGGGTGATGCTCGCGGGCTCGCTGCGCGCGGTGATCTCGCAGACCCTCTGCAAGAAGCTCGGCGGCGGGCGCGTGGCGGCGCGCGAGGTGCTGCTCACCACCCCCGCGGTCTCCAACCTCATCCGCGAGGGCAAGACCTTCCAGATCCCGACGGTGATGCAGACCTCGCGGCGCATCGGGATGGCCACGCTCAACGACGCGCTGCTCGACCTCGTCGACGGCGCGCTCATCGCCCCCGCCGAGGGCTACGCGAGGTCGCTGGAGAAGGCCCCCTACGTCGCGGCGCTCAAGGCCCGCGGGCTCGACACGGCCTTCGCGGAGGCCCGTGGCGGTGCCCCCCCCCCGCGCCTACGGGGTGCACACCGCCAGCACCTGCCGCAGGTCGGTGAGCCCGAGCAGGCACTTCTCGATGCCGTCCTGCAGCAGCGTGGTCATGCCCCCCGCCACGGAGGCGTCGCGCAGCTCGTCCACCGGCGCGTGGCGGGCGACGAGCCGCTTGATCGCCGGGTCGGTGATCATCAGCTCGTGCAGCGCCACGCGGCCCTTGTAGCCGCTGTTGCCGCAGGCCTCGCAGCCCGGAGCCCCGCCAGGAGCCGCAGCCCCCCGCCGGGCGCGAGCTCGGGCCGTGACGCGGTGGCCGCCTCGCCGAGGCTGAGCGCGATCTCGGCGCGCGCGTCGTCGGGCGCGTCGTAGGGCTCCTTGCAGCGCTTGCAGAGGGCGCGGGCGAGGCGCTGGGCCAGCACGCCCGCGAGCGCGTCGGCGAAGCTGAAGGGGTCGAGGCCCATGTCGAGCAGGCGGGTCACCGTCTCCGGGGCGCTGTTGGTGTGCAGCGTGGAGAGCACCAGGTGCCCCGTGAGCGAGGCCTCGATGCCGACGGCGGCGGTCTCCCGGTCGCGCATCTCGCCCACCATGATGACGTCGGGGTCGTTGCGCAGGAAGGCGCGCATCGCGCTGGCGAAGGTCAGCCCCGCGCGGACGTTGACCTGCATCTGGCGCAGCCCGGCCTGGGTGATCTCCACCGGGTCCTCGGCGGTCCAGATCTTCATGTCGGGGGTGTTGATCGCGCCGAGGGCGGAGTGGAGCGTGGTGGTCTTGCCCGACCCGGTGGGCCCCACGCAGAGGATGAGCCCGTAGGGCCTCGCGAGGATGCGGGCGACCTCGCGGTGGTTGCGCTCGGACAGGCCCATCTGCGCCAGCGGCAGCGGCCGCGACGAGGCCAGGATGCGCAGCACCGCGTCCTCGTCGCCCATCGAGGTGGGCAGCGTCGCCACGCGCAGCTCCACCGGCTTCCCGGAGAGGCGCAGCTTGATCTTCCCGTCCTGCGGCTTGCGGCGCTCGGCGATGTCGAGCCCCGCGAGGATCTTCATGCGCGCCACCAGCGGGCGACGGCTGGCGGGCGGGAGTTCCTGGTAGACCACGCAGTCGCCGTCGATGCGGAAGCGCACGATGGTGTTCTCCTCAGCACCGTTGGGCTCGATGTGGATGTCCGAGGCGCCGCGGCGGTGGGCGTCGCTGAAGATCCGATGGACGAGGCGCACGATGACGTTCTCCGACACCTCCGTGGCCACGACGCCGTCGCCCTCCTCGTCCTCCTCCGGGGCCAGCGCGCCGAGCTCGCGGAGGATCTGCTCGAAGTCCTCCTGCGTAGCCGCCGGGTCGAGCGGCGGAGCGACGCGGGGGGCGGGCGCGGGCGTCTGCGCGGGGACCAGCGCGAGCCACGCCTCGACGTGGCGGGCGAGCTGCGTCGGCGCGACGATCACCTCCCGCACCCTTCGCCCGATGCGAAACTCCAGCAGGTTGCGGTGCTCGGGCGCCATGGGCTCGCGCGTGGCGAGCGTGAGGGTGCGGGCGTCGAAGGACGTCGGCAGCACGCCGTAGCGGTGGATCACCTCGCGCGGCATCTCGGCCGCCGCCGCGGGGTCGGGCCTCGTCGCGTCGAGGTCGACGAAGGCCAGGTGGAACTTCGCCGCCAGGGCGCGGGCGAGCTCGACCTCGGTGATGAGGTCCATCCCGCGCATCACCTCGCCGAGGCGCAGCCCGGTCGCCGCCGCGGGCTCGAGCGAGGCCACCGCAGGGACGGCGGCCGGGGTCACCGCGGGCATGACCGTCGTGCGGTGGCGGAGCTCGGCCTGCTGGACGAGCGCGCGGTCGACGTTCTCCCGGCTGACCGCGCCCATCGAGAGGAGGATCGAGCCGATCTGCTCGAGGCGCTCGAGGCCGAACACGTTGTCGCGCGAGAAGAGCATCTCCCCGAAGGGCCCTCCCCCGAGCGGAACCGCCCGGATGCCGAGCGCCGCGCCCTCGACCGTGGACGTGACGCTCACGTCGAAGTGGCGCTCACGGGAGACGTGCACCCGCAGGGTCTCGGCGGCCGCGCCGGTCGCGACCGGGACGCTCCCGCCGCCGTGCTTGAGCAGGCCGATGAAGACGGTGCGCTCGGCGGCCACGACGATCCTGCGGTCGAAGGCTTCGATCTCCGGGTCGTTGGACCCGAGCCAGACGACGAACTCCGGGGCCTCCGGGGCGAAGCCCCGACAGCAGGCCGGTGAGCGTGCGCCCGTCGCAGAGCCCGACCTCCGCGGGGACCCCCAGCAGCTCCGGCCTCGCGCCCGCCGTCCAACCCCCCGGGATGGTCGCTCCCGTCCGGGACGCTCCGACTCTGATCTTCGTTGATTCGTCTGCCACTCGCCTCGGTTTCCCGGCCTCACGAGCGCCGCGCCTGCTGAAAGATGCCTTGTCTCGCCGGGGACCTACGTCAACGGCGCTGCTCCCTGGCCGCCGGGTCCTGCCGGTAGAAGTCCGCGAGCAGCGCGTAGAGCGCGGGCAGCGCCTCCTTCAGGGCGACGGGCCGCTCGAAGAAGGACTCCGTCGCCACCGCGAAGAACTCCGCCTCGTTGCGCGCCCCGTAGGGGTCGATCACCCGCCGCACCGCCGCGTCGCCGTCCTTCAGCGCCAGGTAGACCTCCGAGCACACCTCCGCCCAGCTGCGCCGCGCGGCCCCGTCCGGCAGCGGCGGCGTGCCGTCCACCGCCCCTTCGGCCATGTCGATCTTGTGCGCGAACTCGTGGATCACCACGCTGCGCCCGTCGTCCGGGTCGCGCGCGCCGTGCTTCACCGCGTCCCACACCAGGATCACCGGGCCGCCCTTGTGCGCCTGCCCGAGGATCGCCTCGGACTCCTCGACCACTGCTCCGCCGCGCTCGAACACCCCCTGCTGCCGCTCGGCCGCGATGACCGTGCTCGGGTACACCAGGATGCTCTCGACGTCGTCGTAGAGGTCGTGGTCGCGGCCCAGCAGCAGCAGGCACGCCTCCGCGGCCACGGTCACCCGCACCTCGTCGGTCATCTCCAGGCCCCCGCAGCCCTCCCAGTGCTTCTCCTCGACGAAGACCTCACCAGGTCGCGCAGCCGCGCCCGCTCCTCGTCGTCGAGCAGCGACCAGTGCGAGACGTTGCGCCGGACGATCGCCTCCCACGCCTCCGGGAAGGGCGTCTCCAGGATGTGCGCGCGTCGTCGCCGGGTGAGCCAGTTGAACCACATCGAAGGCACCCTAGCGCACGACGCCATCGGGCGGGCATCGACCATGCACTGCCCCCTCGCATGAACTCACTACCTCGCTTCGCCGTCCCCTTCACGCTGGCCGCCTCGCTCGCCGCCTCCACCGCGTCGGCTGATCCCGCGGCCAGCGGCGACCACTTCGAGGCCACCATGGGCTTCCTCGCCACCGCGCAGGACCACCGCGCCACGGGCTTTCGCCAACGGCTCCGGCCCTGCGCTCTCGCAGTCCTTCCAGGGGTCTCCTACGACCGCCCTCGGCCTCGGGCTCCGCTACGACGTCCGCGCGGTGCTCTCCCACGTCCGCATGACCCTCGGGCATCGACCTGCCCTTCACCAGCTTCGAGAGCGCCGCCTCGACGCGCCTCGACGGGCACGACGTCACCCCCCGCTCGATGTGGAGCTGGGCGGTGCGCTTCGGCCTCGGCGGCGAGTACAGCTTCGGCCCGGTGACGCCCTACGTCGACCTGCTGGGCTCGGTGCAGCGGGTCACCACCACGGTGCACGTCGACGGGCGGGCGCTCGACTACGAGGCCCTGCGCTTCGGCTTCACCGGCCGCGCGGGGCTGCGCGTCGACCTGCGCCGGATGGTTCTTCCTGACGGCCTCCGGGGGAGCTCGGGCTGATGGGCCCGACGCGCTGGAGCGCCGACGTCGGGGCGGGCTTTCGCGTCGGGTCATGACGCGGGCGTCATGGCGACGAGGGGCGCCGCCGTGGCCACGCAGGTGGTCGGTGAGCAGAGGTCTCCAGACGAAGCGAGCGCCACCCCACGCTCTCCCCCTTCCCCCGCGCCTCCGTACCGGGGCACCATCGCGCCCGCCTTCACACCCTTTCGCTACGAGGGAGCACGACGCCGATGTTGACCGGACGGATGATGGCCTTCCCGCTCACGATCACCCACCTCTGGCAGCGCGCGCGGGAGTTCTTCCCGACCAGGAGGTGGTCTCCCGGCTGCCCGACAAGAGCCTGCACCGGCAGACCTACGCGGACTTCGCGGCGCGCACCGCCCGCCTCGCCAACGCGCTGAAGAAGCTCGGCGTCGGCCCCGGCGACCGCGTCGCCACCCTCTGCTGGAACCACCGTCAGCACCTCGAGGCCTACTTCGCCGTGCCGATGATGGGCGCCGTCGTCCACACGCTCAACATCCGGCTCCCCCCGAGCGAGCTGCTCTACATCGCCCTGAACGCCGAGGCCTCCGTCCTCATCGGCGCCCGCTCCCTCTGGAAGCTCTACGAGGCCTTACCCGGAGGTCCGAGCGTCCGGCACGTCATCGTGGTCCCCGACGCAGGCCCCGCTCCCGAAGGAACCCACGACTACGAAGCCCTCCTCGCCGCAGAGCGCGACGAGTACGAGTGGCCCGCGCTCGATGAGAACGCCGCCGCGATGCTCTGTTACACCTCCGGCACCACGGGCAACCGGCAAGGGCGTGCTGCTCCCCACCGCTCGACGGTGCCACGCGATCGTCCTCCATGATCGAGCACCCTCAGCGTCTCCCCGGGGCGACACGGTGCTTCCCGTGGTGCTGATGTTCCACGCGGCGGCGTGGGGCTGCCGTACAGCGCCGTGCTCGCGGGATCGAAGCTGGTGATGCCGGGCCCGCACCTCGACGGGGTCTCGCTGCCTGACCTCATGGCTGCCGAGAAGGTCACCCTCGCGGCGGGCGTCCCCACCATCTGGCTGGGCATCCTCAGGCCTCGACAGCGAGCCAAGCGATGGGACCTGCGCTCCGTGCGCGCCATGGTCATCGGCGGAGCCGCCGCGCCTGCGCCGATGATCGAGGGCTTCTGCGCGCCACTCGCTACAGGTCGTGCACGCCTGGGGCATGACCGAGATGAGCCCCCCTCGGAACCGTCGCCAACATCAAGCACTCCCCTCCGCGACCGCAGCCCCGGGAGCTGCTGAGCCTCCGAGCGAGCCAGGGCTACGCGGTGCCTCCTTCGTCGAGACCCGCCACGTCAACGACCAGGGGAGCCCGCCGCCCCACGACGGGGAGACCTTCGGCGGAGCTGGAGGTGCGCGCCCGTGGGTCGCGTCGAGCTACTACGGCGGCGACGGAGGCGACCGCTTCACCGACGACGGGTGGTTCAAGACCGGCGACGCGGTGACCCTCGACCCGGAGGGCTACGACGCATCACCGACCGCGCGAAGGACGTCATCAAGTCCGGCGGCGAGTGGATCAGCAGCGTCGCCCTGGAGAACGCCCTGATGAGCCACCCCACGGTAAGATTGGAGGCCGCCGTGTTCGCTGCGCAGCACCTGACCTGGAGCGAGCGCCCGGTCGCCGCGGTGGCCTTCAGCCGGGGCAGAGCCCACGCCCGACGAGCTGCGGGCGCACATCGAGGGGCGCTTCGCGAAGTTCTGGCTGCCCGACGCCCTACGTGGTGGTGTCGCAGATCCCGCGCACCTCGACGGGGAAGTTCCTGACCAAGTCAAGAGAAGCTGCGCGAGGAGCACGGCTGCATCCTCCTCGGCGAAGCCCCCGAGCCCCCCCCCCCCCCCCCCCCCCCCCCCCCCCCCCCGAGGCGCGGGGGGGAGGGGCCGACAAGCAAACAGGCGCCCGCGGAGACCTGAGGTTGCAGCCCGAGCGCGCCGTACGAACCCCCGCCCTGGTCGCGCTTCGCCGCCGGCGCGGCCCTCACCCACGCCCCGACCTTCAGCGGCTGCAACGTCGACGACGCGTACATCTCGTATCGCTACGCGCTCCACCTCGCCGCGGCGCCGGCTCCGTCTTCAACCCCGGCAGGCGCGTCGAGGGCTACACCAACTTCCTCTGGACCGTCCTCGCCGCCGCCCTCTCCTCCGCCTCCATCTCCAGCCCCGCTCGTCCTCCCGCTGGTCTCCTCGCCTGCTTCTTGCGCTGGCTCGTCACTGTCCGAGGCGCATTCGCTCCATCGCCCCCGACACCACCGCCCCGCACCCCTCGCAGGCCTCTTCGCGGGCCCTCGTCGTGGCCGCCTCCCTCGGGCCTCGCCTCTTACCACCCTTCGCGGGCCTGGGACGGTCCCCTTGCCCTCGCCTGACCCTCGCCGCCCTCTCCGCCGTCCGCGGCCGCCCGTGGCCTTCGCCCTCTCCGGCGCCGCGACCTGCCTTGCTGCGCCCCGAGGCGGGCCTCCTCCTCGGCTGGGCGCCGTCACGCTCCTGCTCTACCCCCTGCGCCTCGCCGCGACCTGCTGCGCGCAGGCTCCGCGCTCGCCCTCGCGCTCCTCGTCTACCTGTCCTGGAAGGTCTCGTACTTCGGCGACGTGCTCCCCAACACCCTGAGGGCGAAGGTCCCAGATCGCGCCTTCGGGTTCCGCTACCTCCTCGGCTGGTCGACCCTCGCAGGAGGGCTCGTCCTCGTCGCCCTCGGGGCGCTGCCGTCGATGTCCCGCGCCGCGAGGGCGCTGCTCTCCCTGGTCGCCCTGCACACGCTGGCGGTGGTCCTCGAAGGGGGCGACTGGATGTTCGGCCACCGCCTGCTGCTGCCGTCGCTGCCCTGCCTCGCGATGGCCCTCGACGCGCCCCTCGCCGACCTCCTCCCTCCGCCTCGCTGGCGTCTCTCCCGCGCCGCCGCCCTCGCCGCCCTCGCCGCCCTCGCCCTCTGGACCGCCCAGAACCTCCGCGCAGGCGCCCTCATCCGCGACTCCAACGAGCTCCTCGGCGCGCAGGACGTCTCCCGCGCCTCGCTCGCCAGGGAGCTCCTCTCCCGCGGCGCGCGCTCCGCCGCCCTCTACGACATCGGCGTCTTCGGCTACGCCGTCCCCACGATGCGCATCGCCGACCTCGGCGGGCTCACCGACCGCGAGCTCGCCTCGCGCCCCGGGGGCCTCGGTCGCAAGCGGGTCGACGACTCCTGGCTGCGCACCCGCGACCCCGACGTGGTGCTCGCCAACGCGCTCCCGGTGGCTCTGCCCAATCGCCCCGAACCCCGGCTACGGGTCCAGTGGCCGGTGGAGCGCCGCCTTCTGGCGCTGCCCTCCTTCGCCGAGCGCTACGTCCCCGAGTGCGTCGCCAGCGTCGGCGGTCACTACCTCCTGCTGGTCTATCGTCGGCGCGACCGCTACCTCGCTCCCCCCTCCCCCGGGGCGCGGCGCATCCAGGAAGGACGAGCGCCTCGACGACGCCGCTTCCGTCGCCTCACCGGCGAGGAGCTCGGCCACCCCATCGGCCTCGCCGACGCCTCGCCCCCTGGGCGTCTACGAGCACCTCTACGAGGACAACTTCGCGGGCGAGCCTGGCGTCTCCACCACTACGTGGTCATCGCCCACCGGATCTCGCTCGACCTGCACCTCGCCGCCCTCCCCGGCGCCCAGCACGCCCGCTGGAAGTGGATGCACCCCGACGAGCTCCGCGCCGACCGACGGTGCACCCCAACACCCGCGCCTACTTCTCCCGGTTGATGCGCCGGTGAGCGAGCAGAGCACCCGGCGCCTCCTGGGCTGGATCGTCGGCGCGCTGGGCGCCCTCTCGGCGATCAAGCCCAGGAGGAGTCCGACCTCTTCCGGCACCTGGCGCTGGGTCGCGCAGTGCTTGACGGGTCGACGCGTGGTCCCCGAGCCCATGTCCCGTGGCGGCCCTCGGCGACACCCGTGGTGCACGGGACGGCCCCGCTGCTCGCCCCGATGGTGCTGGTCTCCGTCGCCCCGTCGCTGCTCGCCCACCTCCGCCGACGATCGCTCGACCGCGCCTCCCTCGCCCTCCTCGCGGGCGTCACCGTCGCGTGCCTCACCGGCGCTCACGGTCCGGGCGCCTCCTGGCGCTGCGGGCGCACTCGCGTGGCGATGCGGTCGCTCACCTCACGGACATGCACCGCCCAATCTGGGAGTCCTTCGACCCGACCGCTGCGGTGATGGGCCCCGCCTTCGCGGCGCTGCTGCTGCTGGGCCTGGGCGGGATGCTCCAAAGCCGGCTGGCCGCGCCGCCTGGGGTGGGCCGCCCTCGGCTGCCTCCTCGCCTCGACCGCGGTGCGAGGCCTCGCTCCCGGCGCGCTGCTCCTCCTGCCCCTCGCCGCCTCCGGAGCCTCCGCCCTCTGACCACCCTCCGACGCCCGCTTCGGGCCGACGCGCGACCTTCGCCGTCGCCGCGCTCTCGCTCGCCGTCCTCGCCCGTGGAGCCGTGTGGTTCGAGTCCCGCCAGGGGCCCGTCGGCGAGATCGGCGTGCCCGCGCTCTCGCAGCCCATGGGGGCCGTGCCGACGCTGCGCTCGCTCCCTGCGGGGAGCGCGGTGTTCGCCTCGATGGACTCCTCGGAGGCTCCCTCGCGACGAAGCGGTGATGGTGCGCGCCTCGGTCGCCCTCGCGTGCGGCGCTCCCCTCGACCCGGCGATCTCTCCGCTGCTCTCGGCGGCCGCGGCGACTCGCCCGCTGCCCTCCTGGCTGCGCCCGCTGCGCGCCAGGGTCGCGGTCCGTCAGGGTCGCCTCGACGAGGCCCTCGAGGACGTCACCGCGCTCTGCGCCGAGGGGCGCCTCGACACGCTGGCCGAGCTCGCCCCGGCGCTCCAGCGAGCGGGCCGCACCGCCGACCTGCGCGCCCCGCTCGCCGCCGCCGCGGAGGTCATGGACGACGCGACGCCAGCGGGGGTGCGGGCCGATCTCGCGTCGGTGCTCGCGACGCTCGGCGACGTGGAGGGCGCGAGGTTTCACGCGACGAGGGCCGCGGCGCTGGGGAGCGAGCGCGGCGGCGCCGGTGCTGCGCTGGTGGCGCGACGTCACCCCGACGCGAGGAGCCGGCCCGAGCGACGCGCGTGGGCCCGGTCGCTGTCAGAGCGGGGAGGTCAGCCCGGGATGCGAGCGATCACGCGGCCACACGAAGAAGGGCCCCATGTGCTCCATGTACTCGCTGGTCTGCTTGGTCTTCTGGATGAGTGCATGACGTGCGACAGCGGGTAGAGCGAGCCGATGGTCCGATGACGAGTCGTTGTCGTTGAGTTCGGGCCGTGGCAGGCGAGGCGGATGTCGTGCGCGAGGTCCTGCGCGTACTGTCGGCTAGATGGTGCCGTGCTCCCGGAGAGGATGGCGCCCTGCTCCTTCGAGTCGAGGCGGCTGAAGGCCCCGGTGCGCTTGAGCGGGTACCACACCACCCAGTCCAGCCTCGTGCGTGACGGTGTCGCGCGGCCGGTTTGATGAGCCGGTGCTGAGGTCGTCTCGTACTGCCGGTGCCTGCATCCGGCGGCCGAACATCGCGAACTCGGGGCGGACCTTCCACGGAGCGTTGCCCGCCGCGCGGCTGCGTCGCGCACGGCGTCGTGGACGCGAGGGACGAAGTGGTTCGGTCTTCGCTGAAGGTGAGCGGCCAGGCCCTGCGGTGGTTGACGTCGGCGTAGAGCACCGGGGAATCCGGCTCTGGGTGAGCTTCGCCTGAGGCCGCCACCCGCGACGTCGAAGCTGGTCGGGAGCTCGTAGATCCGAGAGCTCATGAACAGCCTCCGGTCGCTCCTGCCGCGGGACCCCCATCCCCGGGGCCCCCGCTCGCCTCACGTCGATGGCGTGCCCCAGCTCGCCTGCGCCGTGGCTTCGTGTGTTCACTCATGGGGACGTCTTCACAACCCACGAGCAGGTCACTTCAGGGAGGCCACTCACTCGCCGCGGACGGTGATGGTGAGCCGCGCGGGCTCCGGCTCGAGGAGCCGACACGGCAGAGGTAGGTCCCCCTTTTCATGCGCCACGCCCCGCAAGCCGGTCGCCAAACCAAAACCACCAGCCGACGTGATGGGCGTCGCTCGGCCTCGCACCACCACCCGCAGCGGGGCGAACGCGTCGCCGCGCGAGGTAATACCGCGATGCCGCGAGGGTCGACCGCCCCAGGTAGTACTCCACCACCGGCGGGCGCACCTCCTCCGCCGCGAATGACGCCGAGAACACCCTGGCGCTGCAACAGGTGCAGCCTTCGGAAGACCCTCGCAGCCCCAGGCTCAGTGGGCGAGCTCAGGGCCTCCGCGCGCCGGTCGGGGTCCGAGGATCTGCGGCAGTGAAAGCGTGAGGCAGCACGCCCGCGGTCACCCGCTGCGCGGGCGACCGATGGTCGATGTTGACCGACCGCTCGACCCCTGGCGCCGTCCGCTGGTCCTCGCGGGCCCGGGGCGACCGTCGCGCGCCCAGCGCTCCACACCCCTGGTAGAAGTCCCCGGACCCGCGCCGCCTGGCAACCCTGCGAGGGCGTGCTCCGGGTCCCTCGCAAGAGCATCAGCCGTAAAACGCCCTTCGCTCTCCTCGCCGCGGTTGAGCGCCAGGTGCGCAGGAGCCGAGGATCGTAGGATGGTGACCTCCTGCGCGGGCGTGTTGCCCCGGCGGAGCAGCGCCGCCTATAGGGGGTCGCACGGCCTCCCCTCGTGGCGGAGGTCATCGAACCAGGCCTGCCGCCCGCAGCGGCCACGAGCTG
>JADJAE010000158.1 GCA_016704445.1 Deltaproteobacteria bacterium | reverse complement strand
CCCTGCCCCCAACACCTGCCGTCACCATCGCGCCCGCTCACACCCATTCGCCACGAGGGAGCACGACGCCGATGTTGACCGGACGGATGATGGCCTTCCCGCTCACGATCACTCACCTTCTGGCAGCGGCGCGAGGGAGTTCTTCCCCCCGCCAGGAGGTGGTCTCCTCGGCTGCCCGACAAGAGCCTGCACCGGCAGACTCCATTACGCGGACTTCTGCGGCGCGCACCGCCCGCCCCCGCCACCGCGCTGGAAGAAGCCTTGCGCTCGGCCCCGGCGACCGCGTCGCCACCCCTCTGCTGGAACCACCGTCAGCACCTCGAGGCCTACTACGCCGTCCTGATGATGGGCGCGGTGGTCCACACGCTCAACATCCGGCTCCACCCGAGCGAGCTGCTCTACATCGCCATGAACGCCGAGGACCTGTCCTCATCGTCGACCGCTCCTCTGGAAGCTCTACGAGGCCTTCTGGCCCGGAGGTCCGGAGCGTCCGCCACGTCATCGTGGTCCCTGACGCAGGCCCCGCTCCCGAAGGAACCCACGACTACGAAGCCCTCCTCGCCGCAGAGCGCGACGAGTACGAGGCCCGCGCTCGATGAGAACGCCGCCGATGCTCTGTTACACCTCCGGCACCACGGGCGTCCCCAAGGGCGTGGTGCTACAGCCCACCGCTCGACAGTGCTTCACGCGCTGGTCCTGCATGCACCGCGGACGGGCTCGCCGTGTCCGGAGGCGACAGTGTGATGCCCGTGGTGCCGATGTTCCACGCGAACGCGTGGGGGCTGCCGTATGGCCCTTCCTGCCGGGAGCAAGCTGGTCTTTCCCGGTCCGCACCTGGACATGGAGAGCCTCCTCGAGGTGATGGCCGCCGAGCGGGTCACCTCTCGGCGGCCGTGCCGACCCTCTGGCTGGGCGTCCTCTCGGCCTTCGACCGCGAGCCCGGCCGGTGGGACGTCTCCGCGATGAGATCCATCGTGACCGGCGGATCGGCGGCGCCCCTGCCGATGATCGAGCGCTTCGACCGCGCCTACGGGATCCAGATCGTGCACGAGTGGGGCATGACCGAGACCAACCCCATCGGGACCGTGTCGCGGGTCAAGCGCACGCTCGCGCCTCCGCCCAGACGACCTGGCGCTCGGCGCGGTCAGCCAGGGCTACCCGGTGCCCTTCGTCGAGCACCGCCACGCCCCGGCCCGGGCGGCGCGATCCTCCCTGGGACGGGGCCACCATGGGCGAGCTGGAGGTGCGCGGCCCATTCGTCGCGTCGTCCTACGCAGGCGGCGAAGGCGCAGACAGCTTCACGGGCGACGGCTGGTTCAGGACCGGCGACGTCGTGACCATCGACCCCGAGGGCTACATGCGCATCGTGGACCGCAACAAGGACGTCATCCGGTCCGGTGGAGAGTCGATCAGCTCCGTCGCCCTGGAGAACGCCCTGATGAGCCACCCTGCGGGTGCTCGAGGCGGCCGTCTTCGCCGCCCGCGACCCGCGCTGGCCTGGAGCGCCCCCTGGCGGCGATCGGGCTCAAGGAGGGCAGGACCGCGACGCCCAGACGACCTGCGGGCCCACATCGAGCGGACTTCGCGCGGTTCTGGCTGCCGGACGCTTACCTGTTCTGACCAGGATCCCAAGACTCGACCGGAAAATTTTGAAGTCGAAGCTGCGCGCAGACCACGGCGAGCATCCTCCCGGCGAAGCCGCGACCTGAGCGGGGCGGAGACCTGAGGTTGCAGCCCGAGCGCCGTACGAACCCCGCCCTGGTCGCGCTCGCCAGCGCCAATGGCTGGCGGCCCTCACCCACGCCGCCCCACCTTTCAGCGGCTGCAACGTCGACGACGCGTACATCCGTATCGCTATTGCGCTCCACCCCGGGCACGCGGTGGCGCGGGCCTCGTCTTTCAATTCCCGGCGAGCGCATCGAGGGCTACACCAACTTCCTCTGGACCGTGCTCGCCGCCCTCTCCCTCCGCCTCTATCTCCCAGCCCCGCTCGTCCTCCCGCTGGTCTCCCTCGCCTGCTTCTCCGCGCTGGCTCTCGTCACCGTCCGAGGCGCCCGCTCCATCGCCCCCGACACCACCGCCCCGCACCCTCGCAGGCCCTTCGCGGGCTCCTCAGTCGTGGCTGCCTCCTCGTCTCGCCTACTACCTTCTGCGGGCCTGGAGACGGTCCCCTTCGTCCTCGCCTGACCTCGCCGCCCTCTCCGCCGTCCGCGGCTGCCCAGGGCCTTCGGCCCTCTCCGGCGCCGCGGCCTTCCTGCTGCGCCCCGAGGCGGGCCTCCTCCTCGGCCAGCGCCGTCACGCTCCTGCTCTACTCCCCTGCGCCTCGCCGAGACCTGCTGCGCGCAGGCTCCGCGCTCGCCCTCGCGCTCCTCGTCTACCTGTCCTGGAAGGTCTCGCACTTCGGCGACGGGCTCCCCACCCTGAGGGCGAAGGTCCCAGATCGCGCCTTCGGGTTCCGCTACCCTCCTCGGCTGGTCGACCCTCGCAGGAGGGCCTCGTCCTCGTCGCCCCGGGGCGCTGCCGTCGATGTCCTGCGCCGCGAGGGCGCTGCTCTTCCCGGTCGCCCTCCACACGCTGGCGGTGGTCCCCGAAGGGGGCGACTGGATGTTCGGCCACCGCCTGCTGCTGCCGTCGCTGCCCTGCCTTCGCGATGGCCCTCGACGCGCCCTCGCCGACCTCCTCCTCCGCCTCGCTGGCGTTCCTCCCGCGCCGCCGCCGCCCTCGCCGCCCTCGCCGCCCTCGCCTCTGGACCGCCCAGAACCTCCGCGTAGGCGCCCTCATCCGCGTGACTCAACGGGCTCCTCGGCGCGCAGGACGTCTCCCGCGCCTCGCTCGCCAGGGAGCCCCCTCTCCCGCGGCGCGCGCTCCGCCGCCCTCTACGACATCGGCGTCTTCGGCTACGCCGTCCCCTCGATGCGCATCGCCGACCTCGGCGCGGCTCACCGACCGCGAGCTCGCCTCGCGCCCCGGCGGCCTCGGTCGCAAGCTGGTCGACGACTCCTGGCTGCGCACCCGCGACCCCGACGTGGTGCTCGCCAACGCGCTCCCCGTGGGTCTGCCTGGCCGCCCCGAACCCCGGCTGCGGGTCCAGTGGCCGGTGGAGCGCCGCCTTCTGGCGCTGCCGTCCTTCGCCGAGCGCTACGTCCCCGGAGTGCGTCGCCAGCGTCGGCGGGTCACTACCTCTGCTGGTCTATCGTCGGCGCGACCGCGACCTCGCTCCCCCTCCCCGGGGCGCGCTGCACCAGCCTCCCGGAGGCCCTGCGCCGCCTCGTTCGCTGGCACCCCGAGATGGCCGCCGAGCAGTCGCCCGATTGAGATAAGACTCCCCAACAATCTCCATGAGCGGCCATCGACTCTCGACGCAGGACTTCCTCACCGTGGTGCGCCTCGCGCCGCTGGTCTCCCCTCGACCTCGTGGTGATCAACCCCGGGGGAGGTGCTGGTGGGCCTTGAACCAACCGCCCCGCGGAGGGCTACTGGTTCGTTCCCTGGGGGCGCATCCAGAAGGACGAGCGCCTCGACGACGCCCTTCCGTCGCCTCACAGGCGAGGAGCTCCGGCTTCACCCCATCGGCCTCGCCGACGCCTCGCCCCTGGGCGTCTACGAGCACTCTACGGGGACAACTACGCGGGCGGGCCTGGCGTCTCCACCCACTACGTGGTCATCGCCCACCGGGTCTCGCTCGACCTGCACCTCGCCGCGCTCCCCGGCGCACAGCACGCCCGCTGGAAGTGGATGCACCCCGACGAGCTCCGCGCCGACCCGACGGTGCACCCCAACACCCGCGCCTACTTCCCCGGTTGATGCGCCGGTGAGCGAGCAGAGCACCCGGCGCCTCCTGGGCTTCATCGTCGGCGCGCTGGGCGCCCTCTCGGCCATCAAGCCCATGAGGGAGTCCGACCTCTTCTGGCACCTGGCGCTGGGCCGCGCGGTGCTACGCGCGGGTCGACGCGTGGTCCCCGAGCCCATGTCCGCGGCGGCCCTCGGCGAGTCTCCTTCCCCTCCCGCCGCGCTCACTCTCGCCCTCGCCAGCTGCCCGCGCTCGTGGGCCGTGTTCGAGAGCGCCCCGAGGTGGTCGCCCTCGCCCTGCTGCTGGCCTCGCTGCTGCTGCTCCGCCGCTGGGGCGCCTCGCCGGAGAACCGCCCCCGCACCGGGCTCGCCCTGGTCGCCGCGGGCCTGCTCTGGGCGCAGGTGCACGGGACGGCCCCGCTGCTCGCCCCGATGGCGCTGGTCTCCGTCGCCCCGTCGCTGCTCGACCACCTCCGGACGATCGCTCGACCGCGCCTCCCTCGCCCTCCTCGTGGGCGTCACCGTCGCGGTGCCTCACCGGCGCTCAGGGTCCGGGCGCACTCCTGGCGCTGCGGTCGCTCCCGAGGCGACGCGGTCGCTCACCTCACGGACATGCACCGCCCGCTCTGGGAGTCCTTCGACCCGACCGCTGCGGTGATGGGCCCCGCCTTCGCGGCGCTGCTGCTGCTGGGCCTGGGCGGGATGCTCCACGCCGGCCGCTGCTGGCCGCGCCGCCTGGGGTGGGCCGCCCTCGGCTGCCCCTCGCCTCGACCGCGGTGAGGCCTCGCTCCCGGCGCTGCTTTTCCTGCCCCTCGCCGCCTCCGGAGCCTCCGCCCTCTGGACCTCCCTCCACGCCCGCTCGGGCCGACGCGCGACCTTCGCCGTCGCCGCGCTCTCGCTCGCCGTCCTCGCCCGTGGAGCCGTGTGGTTCGAGTCCCGCCAGGGGCCCGTCGGCGAGATCGGCGTGCCCGCGCTCTCGCAGCCCATGGGGGCCGTGCCGACGCTGCGCTCGCTCCTGCGGGGAGCGCGGTGTTCGCCTCGATGGACTCCTCCGCGGCGCTCGGCTTCGCCTGACGGGCGCGTACCCACGCTGGTCGACAGCCGCACGCCGATGCACTTCGACGACCTTCAGTTCGCCATGAGCCGCGACCTGCAGCGCGCGGTCGACCCCTCCGCGGGCTTGCGAAAGCGCTACGGCGTCCGGGCGGCGTGGTCGAGCGAGACTCCGGCCTCTGCGCCTGGCCGACGGCGACGCTCGCTGGCGGCCGGGTGCGGCTCGCGGCGCATGGGCGTGTTCGTGCGCGAGGGCGAAGCCGCGGGCGGTCGGATCGGCCCTGTCCCCATGCGGCCCTCGCTGGGTGCGTGCGCAGTGCTCGCCGGAGGCCTCACGCGAGCTCGCGGCGCAGCTCACGAGGCTCCCTCGCGACGAGGCGGTGATGGTGCGCGCCTCGGTCGCCCTCGCGTGCGGGGCGCCCCTCGACCCGGCGATCTCCCCGCTGCTCTCGGCGGCCGCGGCCCTCGTCGCCGCCGCGGGAGGTCATGGACGACGCGACGCCAGCGGGGGTGCCGGGCCGATCGCGTCGGTGCCGCGACGCTCCGGCGACGTGGAGGGCGCGAGGATTCACGCGACGAGGGCCGCGGCGCTGGGGAGCGAGCGCGCGGCGCCGGTGCTGCGCTGGGTGGCGCGACGTCACCCCGACGCGAGGGCCCGGGCCGACGCCGACGCGTGGGCCCGGTCGCTGTCAGAGCGGTAGGTCAGCCCGGGATGCGAGCGATCACGCGGCCCACGAAGAAGGGCCCCATGTGCTCCATGTACTCGCCGGTCTGCTTGGTCTTCCGCATGGACTGCACGACGTGCGACAGCGGGTAGAGCGACGAGCCGATGGCGCCGATGACGAAGTCGTTGTCGTTGGTGTCGAGTGCCGTGGCAGGCGAGGCGGATGTCGTGCGCGAGGTCCTGCGCCGTACTGTCGGCCGATGGTGCCGTGCTCCCGGAGGATGGCGCCCTGCTCCTTCGAGTCGAGGCGGCTGAAGGCCCCGGTGCGCTTGAGCGGGTACCACACCACCCAGTCCCAGCCCTCGTGCATGACGGTGTCGCGCGGCCGGTCGATGAGCCAGTGCTGGAGGTCGCTCTCGTACCCGGTGCTGCACGTGCGGCCGAACATCGCGAACTCGGGGCGGACCTTCCACGGAGCGTTGCCCGCCGCGCGGCTGCAGTCGCGCACGGCGTCGTGGACGCGAGAGACGAAGTGGTTCGGGTCTTCGCTGAAGGTGAGCAGCCCGAGGGCCTGCGGGTGGTTGACGTCGGCGTAGAGCACCGAGGGAATCCGGCTCTGGGTGAGCTTCGCCTGGAGGGCCGCCACCGCGACGTCGAAGCTGGTCGGGCGCCGAAGACCGTGAGCTGCATGAACAGCCTCCGGTCGCTCACCTGCGGAACCCCATCCTTCGGGGCCCCTGCTCGCTCACGTCGATCATGCCCTGCTCGCCTGCGCCGTGCTTCGTGTGTTCCGCTCATGGGGTCGGCTTCATCCCACGGAGCAGGTCACCAGGGAAAGGCCCTCACTCGCCGCGGACGGTGATGGTGAGCCCGCGCGGGCTCCGGCTCGAGGGAGCCCGACGCGACACGGCGAGGTAGGTCCCCACCGCCACGCCCGCGAGCAAGGCGGCGGCGCCGGTCCAGAACCACCAGCGCGACGTGATGGGCGTCGCCTCGGCCTGCGCACCACCACCGCGGAGCGGGGCGAACGCGCGTCGCCGCGCGAGGACACCGCGATGCCGCGAGGGTCGACCGCCTCCAGGTAGTACTCCACCACCGGCGGGCGCACCTCCTCCGGCGGAATCGACGCCGAGAACACCCCGGCGCTGCGTGGTTTGTGCGCAGCCTGCGGAAGAGCTCCCCGCGAGCCAGGCCGGTAGGCGAGCACCAGGGCCTCCGCGCGCGCCGGTCGGGGTCGGTGATCTGCGCGGTGAGCGTGAGCAGCACGCCCGCGGCTGTGCTGCGCGGGCGAGCGATGGTCGATGGTGACCGGCCGCTCGACCCTGCCCGTCGCTGGTCACGCGAGCCCGGGGCGACCGTCGCGCGCCCAGCGCTCCATCACTCCCTGGTAGAAGTCCCTGACCCGCGGCGCCTGGCCCGCTTCGAGGGCGTGCTCCGGGTCCCTCGCGAGCATCAGCCGAAACGCCCCTTCCCGCTCTCCTCGTCGCGGTTGAGCGCCAGGTACGAGAGCCCGAGGAGCTTGTAGATGGTGACCTCCTGCGCGGGGCGTGTTGCCCCCGACGGAGCAGCGCCGCCGAGGGGGTCTGCACGGCCTCCTCGTAGCGGAGGTCATCGAACTGCTGCCGCCCGGCGGCCACGAGCTGCACGTTGCCGCCGGACTGCGCGAGGGCCACGGCGGGCGTCGCGAGGGCGAGCGCCGCGACGAGGAGGCCCGGAGGGGAGGGACATCGCCGCGGATGCTATGAGGCCCGAGGGTTGACGGTCAACGCGCGCTCGCGGTCGTCGCGCAGACAGAGCCCGATGTAGATTCAGTCGAAGACGAAGATCGCCCCGTAGAGGAAGTACATGAACCCGTAGGTGGTCGGCTCGTCGACGCTCGGGTGGGTGCGCAGGTGGCCGTCGACGAACTGCGCGGGCCACCACGTCGCCAGGAAGACCGGAGTCCCGCGAGGGTGCCGACCATCTTGAGCCAGGCGGCGCTGGTGGAGAGGCCCTCGCGCCCCGGCCGCGACCAGGTGGAAGACCGGAAACGCGATGCTCATCACGAGGTTCATGGACATGGACGAGGCCACGCCCTTCAGGTCATGGAAGTAGAGCGTGAAGGTGTAGATCGCCCCGAAGGCTGCGACCGCGGAGAGCGCGAACAGGGGATAGAACCAGCGCTTCAGCCACGGCACCACCTGCGCCTCGCGCCCATGGCGCGCGAGCTGGTAGAGGATGAAGACGTCGAAGACGAGCCAGAACCGGTTTCCCAGAGGAAGAACCAATGGAGCTTCGCGTCCGTGAGCTCGAAGGGGAAAGATCGCCTCAGGCCACGTTGAGCACGATGCAGGGCCACGGGACGCCGTACGTGCGGTCCCTAAATCCCCGGTAGATGACGGTCGCGTAGGCCGCCGTCCACGCGAAGTACATCACCGCCCCGAACACCGCCTGCAGGGGCGAGAACCCCGGCTGGCGCATGAGCTCGTCCCATATTCCCATAGCCTTCGATCCTCTCCTCCCCCGCTGCGACGGGTCCATCCCCCCTCTGGTAGCGCACTGATGAAGCTCCACCACCTCGCCCTCCGCACCGCCGACCCCGCCGCCCTCGCCCGCTGGTACATCGCCCTCTTCGGCCTCGCGGTGTGGCGTGAGCAGCCCGGCCCCTCCATCTGGCTGGGGCTCGAGGACGCCGCCCTGATGATCGAGCCCGCGCTCCCCTCGGAGCCCCGCATCCCCGCCGGAACCATGGAGTTCTTCGCGCTGCGGGTGACCGCCCCCGAGCGCGATGCCTTCCTCGACCGCTGCGCCCTCGCGGGCGTCTCCGTCGAGCACCGCACCGCCTTCACGGTCTACGTGCGCGACCCCGACGGGCGCCGCGTGGGCGTGTCCTGCTTCGACGGCTTCCCATCCACGCCCGGGGTGGGGTAGACCGACCGGACTATGGCGCACGTCACCGTGTTGGGCGCCGGACTCGTGGCAGGTCCCGTGGTCCGGCACATTCTCGAAGCCTCTTCGCACACCGTCACGGTGGCGGCCCGGTCGGTCGACCGCGCCAACGAGCTGGTGCGCTCGCACCCCCGGGGCAACTCCGTCGCCTTCGACATCGACGACGACGCGACGCTCGACCGCCTCGCCGCCAACAGCGACGTGATGGTCTCGATGCTCCCCTACCTTCACCACGTGAAGGTCGCCGAGCGCTGCATCGCCCACGGCCACCACCTGGTGACCACCTCCTACGTCTCCCTGCATGCGCGCCCGGCACGACAGCGCCAGGGCCGCGGGCGTGGTGCTGCTCAACGAGCTCGGGCTCGACCCGGCATCGATCACATGTCCGCGATGAAGATCATCCACGGAATCCGCGCCGCAGGCAGCACCGTCACCTCCTTCCGCTCCTACTGCGGCGGCTCCCGCGCCGGAGTGCCGACAACCCCTTCGGGTACAAGTTCTCCTGGTCGCCCCGCGGCGTCGTGCTCGCGGCGCGCAACGCGGCGAAGTACCTCCGCGACAGCGTCGAGGTGAGTGATCCCGGGCCCCGAGCTCTTCGCGAAGCCCGAGCTCGTCACCGTCGAGGGCGCCGGGGTCTTCGAGGGCTACCCCAACCGCGACTCCACCGCGTACGTGGGCGTGTATGACCTCGCCGGGGTGAAGACGATGTTCCGCGGTACGCTCCGCAACCTCGGCCACTGCGAGACCTGGAAGGCGATGGCGGACATCGGGCTCTTCGACGACACCCGGCGCCGCTACGCCGCGGAGTCGTACCGCGGCGTGCTCGCGGCCCTCAGCAACGTAGCCGTCGACGGCGACGTCGAGGGCGCGGTCGCGGCGAAGGCGGGCATCGCCCGGGACAGCGCACCCATCCAGAAGCTACTTGGCTGGGTATGTTTCGAGGGCGCGGCGCTGCCGGAGTCGGACACCTCGCCGGCTCGACGCGCTGGTGAGCCTCGCATGGTCGAGCGGCTCCAGTACAACGGCCGGGGAGCGCGACATGATCGTGCTGCAGCACGAGTTCATCGCGGAGTACGGCGACCGCAAGGAGTTCATGCGCTCGACGCTGGTGGACTTCGGCGAGCCCGGCGGCCCGAGCGCGATGTCCCGCACCGTGGGCCTGCCCGCGGCCATCGGCGTGCTGCGCATCCTCGACGGAACCATCCGCGACCGCGGCGTCGTCGTCCCGGTCACCCCGGAGGTCTACAACCCCATCCTCGACGAGCTCGAGACCGCGGGCATCCGCTTCCGCGAAGAGCGCCACCCGGTCTGAGCGCGATGTCGCTCTCGCGGCTGCTCGACCACGGCCTCCTCACCCTCCTCCTCCTCGGCGCCTCGCTCGTCGTCCTCAAGCGGGAGCTCCTGATCCCCTCGCGGCGGGCGCGTTGGGCCCTGCGCCTGGGCTTCGCCTGCTGGGCCCTGCTCTGGATCTCCGCGACCCCGGCGGTCTCCGCCGCGCTCCTGCGCTCGCTCGAGCCCGCGGTGCCGACGGCGGAGGCGGTGGTCCCGGCCGCGCTGCGAGAGCAGACGGCGCTCGTGGTGCTGGGCTCCAACGTGGGTCCGGCCGTCGAGGGCATTCCCCCGAGGGAGTTGCCTGACAGCGCGGTGGCCCTGCACCCGGTGGGCGCGGGTGGTACCAGCTCACGCAGCCCGCGGTGGTGATCGTCACGCGGGTCGGTCCTTCGGCCGAGCCGCGCGCTCGGCTGAGGCGATGCGTCGACGCGCTGGTGAGCGGGTCCTGAGGGCGCGCATCTGGCTCGAACCCAACGCCACCAACACCCGGGAGAACGCGCGCTACAGCGTGGAGCTCGGCCGCTCCCGAGAGGCGTCACCCGCTTCGTGGTGGTGACGAGCGCGGTGCACATGCGGAGGTCGCTGAGGGAGTTTCGTCGGGCGGGGGTCGAGCCCATCGGGGCGCCGGTGGAGTACCTCGGGGCGCCCTTCGGCGGGCTCGCCGACCTCGTCCCCACCGCCTCCTCGATCGCCCGCACCCAGTAGTGCGTCCATTACTCTTTGGGATGTTGAAGCCCTGACATTCCCTGTCCGCCAGGAATTCAGTCATCCGTTCAGCACTGAGCAGAATCGCAGCGTTGCACCTCAGGCCCCAGGTGGGGATTAGGTAGAAGGAAGGGACGACGCCATGCACGACGACGATCAGGACGAGGGGCTCAGCACCGCGGGGACCTGCTTACCTTTACCGCGCGATCATGACCTCGATGCCCTCGTGGAGAGGTGCCGAGATGGCCTTCTCGCGCTGGGAGCAGACGCGCCGCTGGTGGCTGGTGGGCTGCCTCGACGACAGCCGCGCTCGACAAGGCCAACAGCGCCGCTGAACGGC
>JADJAE010000157.1 GCA_016704445.1 Deltaproteobacteria bacterium | reverse complement strand
GTAGAACGCGTGGTTCGAGCTCTCAGCTCGTCTTGAATGGAGCGGAGTGGCAGGGGCCCGATGAGGTTCGACGGGTCGGGGAAGTCCAGATCTGCCAGCCCGTGAAGGCGAAGCTGTACGGTGCGCCGTCGGCTGAGCGCTGCTCGCGCAGTAGATATGCTCCCCGAGGCAGGGGCGGCGCTGCCGCACCTGATGCCGATGGCGCCGCAGGTCGGCCTGCACCAGATCGCCGTAGATGCTCCCGGTCGCCTCCCCAAGGAGCCAGAGCGTGACCTCCTCGGGGATGCCGTTGGGATAGCCCGCGAGCTATGAGGGGCCGTCCCCTGCGCGCGGCGTCGAGGTCGCTCCATTAAGGCTAGCCGCAGGGTTGTCCGCGCGGTAGCCCGGGATGGTCGGGGGGTAGAGCGACCACGCGGGGGAGATACGGTTGTTGCGCGCCCGGGCGATGCCGTCGCGATCGAGTATTGACGCGTAGGTCACCGCGGCGCACGCGGGGACGTTGCTCGTCGCCGAGGGCCTCCACCACGCGGCGGGGCACCACCGACGTGAAGCGCATCGCCATCAGGTAGAGGAAGGTGCGATCGGCGTCCGTGAGGTGGAGCACCACGGTGCGCGGGTCGGGCGTCTCCAGGCCCGCGAGGTGGGGCGATCGGCCGCTTTCGCGAAACTCGTCGAAGCCGACGATGAGCCGGTAGTTCTCGGCGCCCGGCGAGGGGATGCGCCGAGGGTTGAGCAGCCGCTCCCAGCTGTAGCGGAAGTCGTCGCTGGTGATGGCCGAGCCGTCGGAGAACACCACCCCGGGGCGCAGGTGGAAGGTGTACGTGCGCCCGTCGGGAGAGACCTCCCAGCGCTCGGCGAGGGCTGGCACCACGGTGGTGGTGCCGGGGGCATAGTTGACCAGGCCCTCGTGGACGAGCCTCGTCGGGACGCCCGCGACGGTGTCGTTGGCGAGCGCCGGGTCGATGGTGTTGAGGTCGGAGTCGAAGGCGAAGCGGATGGTTCCGCCGCGGCGGGGGGTGGTGCTGCCGGCGCCGAGGAAGCGCGGGTGGGGATAGGGGTCGCGGCACGCCACGGCGCCGACTGCGAGGAGCGCCGTGGCGACGAGGGAGGCCCGCACGGCCGTCATGGGGGAGGTCCCGGGACTGCACCGAGAGCTGGTTGATGGCCCAGGTCTCCGCCGCCCTCAGCGAGAGGAAGGAGACGCCCAGCCCGCTCGCGATGGCCCAGCGCACCACGCAGCGCACCGGCGCCGGGTCGACGAGCATCGGCAGCGTGAGGGTGACCGTGAGCTCGGAGCCGAAGGGCAGCGACACCGCTGTCGTGTCGAGAAACATCCCCCCAGCGAGAGGTCGCGCGTGCGGCACTCCACGCGGTGATCACCGACCTCGAAGGACACCCGCAGCCTCGCCGGAAACCTGGTGTGAGCGCGCTTTTCGCTGTGCATCGGAAGGGACGGGGACTCTGTCACGCGTCGGTCGGCGGTGTCATCGGCTTTCCCGGGACGACACCGGGGCGGATGTTCGTATACCGTGAGGGTGCGTATGTCCGACGCCGCGCCGAAGGTCTGGGACGTCCTCCGCTCATCGCGCTCGGCGCGCTGGTGCTTGCGGCGGTGGTCGTCCTCCCGATCGCTCACCGCACCCCGCTCTACCCGACCTCGCTGCCGCCGCTCGCGATCGACGGGTCCGAGCTGCTCGGAGAGCACCGCCGCGACCTCCAGCGCCCGAGGCCCCCGGCCACCAACGAGGCGCTCGCCGCGTGGAACTCCCTCACCCTCGCCCACTCCCGCCGCGACGGTAACGCGAAGGTGCAGGCTCAGGCGCAGTTCGCCCAGACGCTCTTCGACGCCACCGACGGCGCGCCGGAGCGGGCCCTGGCCATCCGCGCCCTCGCGGCGCAGCGATGGCTGGATGCCCTGCGCAACCCGGGTGATCCGGGGACGGTGGTGGCCGCGAGGCACGCGCTCGCTTACCTGCTCGCCGACCTGATGATGACCGACGCGCACCGGCTGGGGTGGTTTCTTCTGCGCTGGGAGCGGCTGGCGCTGCCGACGCCGGAGCGGGGCGAGGTGGAGCCCGTGACGGACACGCTGCTGCGCGTCTCGCCCGCCGTGCAGCGGGGCTTCGCGGCGTGGGTGATCGCCTCTCGCTGCACCGCCATCATCGGCCTCGACGACCAGGACCACCCTCGCGCCTGCGCCGAGCTGCGCCGCCCGATGATCAGCATCGCCGCGCGCATCGACCCCCGCTACCCCCGCGACGAGGCCCTCGCCGCGACGGACCTCATGCTCGCCGTGGCGCTGCGCCACCCGTCCCCCGCCACGCTGCGAGCGAGGGCCGAGAACGCGAGCGCGGGCACCGACCTCGAGGAGGCCCAGGCCGCGCTGCACAACGCGCAGGACCGCTACGCCGCGCTCGCGCACGCGCAGCCCGAACGCCGCTGGGAGCGCTACAGCCTGGCGGTGCTGCGAGAGCTGTCGGAGTAGGCGACAGCCCTCCGCGGGCTCACCCCTCCTCGGCGTCGTCCAGGCCGAAGACCATCTCGTAGTACGCGTCCAGGCCCCGCTGCTCCTCCGCGGGCTTCTTCGCCAGCGCGGCGTGCAGCTCTCCCTTTGCCGCGAGCACCACCTCCGCCAGCGCCGTCCCGCCCCACCAGCGCCCGGTGCTCTCGCACCAGCGCAGCCACGCGGCCACGTCGTCCAGCGCCGGCGCCAGCTCGTCCGGCACCACCGGTACCTGCTCCGCCACATCGCGCGCCCAGTCGCTCACGTCGGCCTCGTCCCAGGCGCTCAGCTTCACGCTCTCGTCGTCTTCCAGCCCGCCGCACAGCACGTCGGCCAGCACGTTGAACCCGCGCAGCGAGCGTCGGTCGCGCCCCGCCGTGAGCTGCTCCTCGAACCAGGTCTCCGTCGAGAGCCACACCTCCTCGGCGTAGGACTCCGCCTCCGTCGGAGGGTTCACGTCCGTCTCTGCGCCCACGATCTCGTCGACCAGCACGGGCTCGACCTCCACCCGTGGCAAGCCCGGGATCATCGCCGCCACGAAGGTCACCGAGGCATCGCGCTCGGCCAGCGCGTCGAAGCGCAGGGTCTTGCCGTCCTCCTCGCGGCCCGACACCCAGGTGACGGCCTCGACCACCGCCCACGCCTGCAGGATCTGCCTCGGCGACGCCTGCCCTGGTCCCTCCTCCAGCTCCGGCCCGGTCACGAAGACCGCGCGGCCCTCGACCACCGGCAGCCCGTGCTGCGCCACCTCGCGCACCACCCCCGGGGAGAGCGTGCGCGGCGTGAGCAGGTTGACCACGAAGCGCGGCAGGTGCTCCGTGGCCTTGTCCCCGTGCTCCAGCACCTCCTGCTGAAAGGACTGGAACACCTCAAGGCTCTCGAAGCACGCGACGCCGCGCGTCCCGTCGGCGGGCTCGGGGAGGTTGAACACCGAGGCCACCAGGCCGTCGATGCCCAGCGCGGGGCAGCGCACCCTCACCAGGTCGGCCTCGCCGAGGTTTCTCCACGGCGACGCCATCTGCATCCTCGCGGCCGCCTCGAAGAGGCCCGCCAGGACGCCCACCGGGATTCTTCCGCCGCGCGTCAGCGAGGGCTCGCCCGTGGTGGGCAGCGACGCGTCATCGTCGATCACCGCCTGCAGCCGCGCCACCTCGGGGACCTCTCCGGTCGCCAGCTCCACGCCCGCGACCGGCGTCAGCGTGACGCCCGCCTCGACGCGCGCCCTGGTGGGGCGACGGTCCTCCGGGGCGCCCTCCAGCAGCGAGGTGAGCGCCTCCCCGAGGGTGAGCCCGTCCATCGCGCGCTGCGCCACCGGGCGGCCGCGGTGTACCCAGATCGCCACGGCGTGGCCGTCGACGGTGGTGAGCTGTCCGCCGATCCACTCGGTGACGGCAGGGGTTGCGTTGCGCTTGCGACGGTCGACGATCTTCTGGGCCATGGTTGGCCCGCGCCTACCACGTCACGGGCCCGAAATCACCGACCCTGGAAGCTGGTGCGCCCCTTCGGGAGCGCGGGCATCCTCGGCGGACCGACGGGCGCCGCGGGCTTCTTCGGGCTTGGAGGCGTCGGCGCAGCGGGAGCGGCCGTCGGCGCCGCGAAGGCCCGCATCTTCGGAGGGGGAGGAGCGGAAGGAGCGGGAGGAGGAGCGGCGACCGCGGGGGCGGTGGGCTCCAGCGCTCGGGGAGCCGGCGAGGAGGGAGGAGCGATCAGCCGCTCTCGCGCTCCGCCCGGCGGCGGGAGCGGCGGGGTCGACGGCGTGACGACCGCCTGCAGGTCGCCGCGGAACACCGCGCCCTCGGCCACGGCCAGCCGCGCCGCCCGCACCCTCGCGTCGACATAGCCTCCCGGCTGGATGCGCATCTCGTCGTGCGCGGTGACGCTGCCCGAGAGCACGCCCGCCACCACGACCCCGTTCGCCTCGACCTCCGCCTCGACGATGCCGCCCTCCTCCACCACGAGCGTGCCGTTCAGCACCAGCGCGCCGCGCAGCCGGCCGGCCACCACGAGCTCGCCCTCGCCCCGCACGCTGCCCTCGATCGTCAGTCCCGATTCGATCCTGCTGCTCATTGGGCGCGGGACACTACTCCCATTGCCCCCGCGGCGTCTCGCACCTGCGGCGCGCGAGTCTGCGTTGCCCTGGAGCCCTCGCAAGGTATGTTCGCGCGCGATGACTGCCACCGGCCACGACGATTTGCTGCAGGGCGAGGGCGACCTGCTCGCGGTGTTCGAGCAATCGTTCCGTCCCTCCAAGCGCGCGGTGGGCATCGAGTCCGAGCGCGTCGCGCTCTTCGACGACGGCGCGCCCCTGCACTACCACTCCGACCCCGCCCGACCCGGCGTCGACGCGATCTTCGCGCAGCTCATCGAGCGCCACGGCTGGACCCCCACCGCGCCGGAGTCCGACGGCGGCCCGGTGCTCGGCCTCGAGCGCGAGAGGGCCAACATCACCCTGGAGCCAGGCTCGCAGTTCGAGCTCTCCGGCGCGCCGCACGACAGCCTCCACGGGCTCCAGGCCGAGCTAAGCCAGCACCGCGAGGAGATGCGCGCGCTCTCGCTCTCGCCGAAGCTCCACATGCTGGGCCTCGGCTTCCAGCCCTACGCCCGGCAGAGCGACCTCGACTGGGTACCGAAGTCCCGCTACCCCATCATGCGGGAGTACCTGCCCACCCGCGGTCCTCGCGCGCTGGACATGATGCGGCGCACCGCCACGGTGCAGGCCAACTTCGACTTCGGCGACGAGCGCGACGCCATGCGCAAGCTGCGCGCGGCCCTCGGGCTCTCCTCCGCGGTGTCGGGCCTCTTCGCCAACAGCCCGATGAAGGACGGCGCGCGGCAGCCCGTGAAGAGCGAGCGAGCCCTCGTCTGGCTGGGCATGGACCCCGATCGCACCGGGCTCCTCCCCTTCGCCTGGAAGAAGGACGCCGTGCTCTCGGACTATGTGCAGTGGGCGCTCGACGCGCCGATGTTCCTGGTGAAGCGCGACGGGGTGGCGACGCAGGCCACGACGCACTCCTTCCGGCGCTTCATGGCCGAGGGGTTCAACGGCCAGCGCGCCACCGCGTACGACTGGGAGACGCACCTGAAGACGATGTTCCCGGAGGTGCGCCTCGCCCGCACGCTGGAGGTGCGAGGGGCCGACTCGGTGCCGCTCCCCTACGCCGTCGCGCTCGCCGCCCTCTGGACCGCCGTCCTCTACGACGACGCCGCCCTCACCGCCGTGGAGGAGACCTTCGTCCCCTTCGGCCACGACGCCTGGCACGCGCTGCGCCCCCGCATCGCCGCCGAGGGGCTGCATACACCCATCGGTAAGACAACAGTCGGCGCGCTGCTCCGGGCGGTGCTCCCGGTGGCCGTCGAGGCCCTCGGCCGGCGCGCCCTCCTCGACGCCAGCGGCCAGGACGAGCGCCGCTACCTCGACCCGCTGCTCCCGCTGGTCGCCGACGACCGCTCGGTCACCGACGCGCTGCTCGACGGCTGGTCGCCCGATCAGCCCGGCGCCCTCGCCTCGCTCATGGCCCGCTGCGAGTTCTGACGGGGCCCATACGGGTCCTCGTTCTTTACTTCCCTTCGCTGGGCGCTTCGTCTAGTCGGGCAAAATCATGGAAGCATGGCACTTCATCAAGCAGCTGGTGAGCATCCCCGGGCTCACGGCGCTCACCCACCAGTACGGCACGGCCATGTACTGGATCCTCATCGTGATCGTCTTCGCCGAGACGGGCCTGGTGGTGACGCCCTTCCTGCCCGGTGACTCGCTGCTCTTCACCGCCGGCTTCGTGGCCAGCAGCACCGGCGAGCTCAACGTCTTCCTGCTCGGCGGCGCGCTCATCGCGGCGGCCATCGTCGGCGACACGGTGAACTACCACGTCGGCAAGGCCATCGGCCCCCGCGTGATGACCAGCGAGGACTCGCGCTTCTTCAACAAGAAGTACCTCGCCAAGACCCACGCGTACTTCGAGCGCTACGGCGGCAAGACCATCATCCTCGCCCGCTTCGTCCCCATCGTCCGCACCTTCGCGCCCTTCGTCGCGGGCGCCGGGGCGATGAGCTACCCGAAGTTCATCACCTACAACATCGTCGGCGCCGTCGCGTGGGTCACCACCATGATGGGCGCGGGGGTCTTCCTCGGCGGCCTGGAGATCGTCCAGAAGCACTTCGAGAAGGTGGTCATCCTCATCGTGCTCGTGTCCGTGCTCCCGATGGCCTTCGAGTACTGGAAGGCGCGCTCCGCGGCGAAGCCCGGCGACGCCTGATCGCAACGAACGGACGCGACGCCATGAACCGATCGCTCCCTCCCCTCCTCCTCCTCGCGCTGCTCTCCGGCTGCGGCCGCAAGAGCGCCCCCACCGGACACCCCCCGTCCCCGTCGACCGAGGTCCCGCCGCCGCTCCGGGGTGACGTCCCCCGGGTGCGCCTCCCGAGCCTCCCGGCCTCCACGTCGGACGTCGACGCGCAGACCTTCCCCTCGGACACCGGCTCCACGAGCACCTTCGAGGGCCCCGGCATCCGCGTGGTGGTGCGCCCCGATCGCCAGGTCGAGGTGCACACCTCCGACCGCTGGGACGGCGGCGTCGACGAGGTCTACGAGAGCTGCGTGTTCGTGCGCGGCTCGCTCCCCGCGCTGCGGAGGTCGCTGTCCGAGGAGCGCGTCGCGGTGGTGGTGGAGGCCTGCGGTCCGCCCCGGCCGGGAGAGCGCCCGCCGCCTGCGCTGCCCTCTCGACCGGCGCCCGCGCGACCCGCGCCCACGCGCTGATCCCTTACCGGGAGCGACGGCGGCGCAGCGCCCACCCGAGGCCGAGCAGCCCGAGCAACAGCCCTCCTCCGCCAGCGCTCCGGCCCATCCCCACCCCGCCCACCGAGCAGGCCCCGGGCTCCGCCTGGCCCCCCTGGCGGCGGTACTCCTCCCAGAAGTCGTTGATCGCCCTCGGGCTCACGCAGTCGCCCGCGTAGGTGACGGCGCTGCGGTTGCCCGCGAGGTCTTCCGCCACCACGGCGAAGCGGTGCGGGGTCGCCGCCGGGAGCCCGGCGATCATCACCGTTCGAGCCGTGGGCTCGATGGAGGTGCGGGTGCAGCTCCAGCGCTGTAGCTGCGCGTCGTCGTTCACATCGAGGCCCGCGAAGGGGACCGCGGGACAGGTTCCGCCGTCGATCGCGGGCGCCGGGGGAGCGCCCGGCGGAGGGCTGCACAGCACGTAGAAGCGCGACAGGGTCTCCACCTCCGGGTCGGCGCTGGGCCCGCTGCCCGTGTCCACCGGCACATCGACCGCCGTGGGAACATCCTCGACGCCTGCGTCGGTGCCCGGCGTCCTCGGTGCCCGAGTCGACGGTGCCCGAGTCGACGGCGACGGTGCCGGCGTCGGGGGTGGCGTAGCCCCAGGTGATGGTGGCGGTCTGCTCGGGGCCTCCCAGCGAGGCGACCACGGACAGCGGCGCCTGAGGGAGCACCAGGTCGACGCGCATCGAGGGCGAGCTCCGGGCGACCACGGTGTCGCCGACGACGACCTGGAGGTAGCGCCGACCCGTGACGGCGGAGCAGAGCCCGAGCCGCGGGTCGATGATCCAGCGCACCGGGACGCGGAAGGTGTATTCGCGCTCTCCCTCGGCGTACGGGAGGGTGCAGGCGCGGCGCGTCGAGGGGCTGCAGATGGGGAAGCAGGTGGCCCCGAGGTTGGGCTCGCGGACGCTCGGGTCGCAGCTCGTGGTCTCGCTCACCCAGAGCTCGGCCACCCCGGCAGCGGGCGCCGGGAGCGAGGCCGTGACCGTGATGACCTCGTCGGCCGCGCAGTCGACGCGGTTGATGCGCGCGGAGAGGGCGGTGGCCCCCCGAGGGCTCCCGGCGCGGGACACGAAGGCCAGAGGGACGAGCTGGGCCCCGGCGGCCGGAGCAGCGAGGAGCACGGCGAGGACGGCGGAGACGCGACGCATGACGTAAGGGGGTGACACCACGGCGAATGGGGCAACGTCAACGGGAGCGGTTTGTTCCCGAGGGGGTGAGGTGCGGGAGCGATGCCCTGGGTGAGGCACTTCCGAAGCCGCAGAACACGGCGCAGCTGCCTCCGTCATGAGGCTCCATTCGGCCTCAATTCAAGCACCGAACTGTGCTCTCATCGCACGCTGAAGGAGCATTGCATGAGTCTATTTCCTCCATGGTTCCGGGTCACGATGGTGACCCTCGCGCTGGCAGTCACGGGCTGTACCAGCGGCGCAGCGGTGGTCGGCGGTCTGGGCGACGGCGGCGGCATGGACGCCGCCATCGACGTGAGCTGCACGACCGGACAGCGCGCCTGCAGCGGCCGCTGCGTCGACAACCAGAGCGACCCTGACAACTGCGGCGCCTGCGGCACGCGCTGCCAGCGCATCGAGGCCTGCGTGGCGGGCCGATGCGCGCTCGCGTGTCCGGGCGGCCAGACGGCCTGCAACGGCCGCTGCGTCGACCTCGGCACCGACCGCGCCAACTGCGGCACCTGCGGCACCGCCTGCGGCACCGGCCTCGTCTGCTCCGGCGGCCAGTGCGGCCTGGAGTGCGGCGCCTCGCTGGCGACCTGCATGAGCGGCGGCGACGCCGGCACCGACGGCGGCGCGGGGCGCTACTGCGCCAACACCCGCACCGACCGCCTCAACTGCGGCTCCTGCGGCAACGTCTGCCCGGCGGGTCAGATCTGCGAGGGCGCCACCTGCATCACCTCGTGCGCGGCGGGCCTCACCACCTGCTCCGACCGCTGCGTCGACCTGCAGAGCGACAACAACAACTGCGGCACCTGCGGCACCACCTGCCCCGGCGGCCAGGTCTGCTCGGCGGGCACCTGCCGGGTCTCCTGCGGCGCGGGCCTGATCGTGTGCGGCGGCGTCTGCCGTGATCCGCAGACCGACAACGCCAACTGCGGCGCCTGCGGCCGCGCGTGCCCCTCCGGCCAGCTCTGCTCCGGCGGGGTGTGCCGGGTGACCTGCGGCGCGGCCACCACCGAGTGCTCCGGCGTCTGCCGCGACCTGCAGACCGACAACGCCAACTGCGGCGCCTGCGGCACGGCGTGCGTCGCCGGCCGGGTGTGCTCCGCGGGCGCATGCAACGTCTCCTGCGCGGCGGGCCTCGACAACTGCGACGGCACCTGCCGAGACCTCACCACCGACCGCGCCCACTGCGGCGCCTGCGGCCGCACCTGCGCCGCGGGCCAGGTGTGCGCCAACGGCGCCTGCGCCGTGAGCTGCCTCTCCGGCTACACCGACTGCACCGGCGCCTGCCGCGACCTGCAGACCGACAACACCAACTGCGGCGCCTGCGGGCGCGTTTGCGGCGCGGCCAGGCCTGCACCGGCGGCGTCTGCCAGGTGTCCTGCGGCGGCGGGCTCGTCGAGTGCTCGGGCGTCTGCCGTGACACCCAGAGCGACCGCAACCACTGCGGCGCCTGCGGGACGAGCTGCCCCCCCGGGCAGGTGTGCAGCACCGGGAGCTGCGTGCTGAGCTGCCAGGCGGGCCTCACGAGCTGCTCGGGCTCGTGCCGCGACCTGCAGGGCGACAACGCCAACTGCGGCACCTGCGGCACCGCGTGCGGCGCCGGCCAGGTGTGCGCCGCGGGCGTCTGCACCCTGAGCTGCTCGGCGGGCTTCACCAACTGCACCGGCGCCTGCCGCGACGTGCAGAGCGACAACCAGAACTGCGGCGCCTGCGGCCGCGTCTGCCCGGCCGGCCGGCTCTGCTCGGCGGGCGTCTGCGAGGTCACCTGCGGCACCGGCCTCAACAACTGCGACGGCACCTGCCGCGACCTCACCACCGACCGCGCCCACTGCGGCGCCTGCGCCCGCGCCTGCCCCACGGGCCAGGTGTGCGCCGCGAGCGCGTGCGTCCCGAGCTGCGCCAGCGGTCAGGTCGCCTGCGGCACCGTCTGCCGCGACCTGCAGACCGACAACGCCAACTGCGGCGCCTGCGGCACCGCCTGCCCGGCGGGCCAGGTGTGCAGCGCGGGGGCCTGCGCCCTCTCCTGCGCCACCGGCACCACGAGCTGCAGCGGATCGTGCCGTGACCTCCAGTCCGACCGGACCAACTGCGGCACCTGCGGGCGCGCCTGCGGCGCCGGCGAGATCTGCCTGGCCGGGGCGTGCGCGGTGTCGTGCGGCGGCGGCACCACCAACTGCTCGGGCGTCTGCCGTGACACGCAGACCGACCGGCTCAACTGCGGCGCCTGCGGGACCGTCTGCGCGGCGGGCCAGGTCTGCTCCGCGGGCACCTGCCAGGTGTCCTGCGCGACGGGCACGACCAACTGCTCCGGCGCGTGCCGCGACCTCGCGTCGGACAACGCCAACTGCGGCGCCTGCGGCCGCGTCTGCGTCTCCGGCCAGCTGTGCACCGCCGGCGCCTGCGTGGTGTCGTGCAGCAGCCAGCTCACCAACTGCTCCGGCGTCTGCCGCGACCTTCAGGTGAGCAACCTCAACTGCGGCGCCTGCGGCGTCGCGTGCGCGGCGGGCCAGGTCTGCTCGGCGGGCTCCTGCCAGGTGTCCTGCGGCAGCGGCACGACCAACTGCTCGGGCACCTGCCGTGACCTCACCACGGACAACAACAACTGCGGGATGTGCGGCCGCGTCTGCGCCAGCGGAACGCTCTGCCAGGGCAGCGTCTGCGCCGTGTCGTGCCCGCCCACGCAGACCGCCTGCGGGAGCACCTGCCGCGACCTGCAGACCGACCGCAACAACTGCGGCACCTGCGGCCGCGTCTGCGCCTCGGGCGAGGCGTGCACCGGCGGCGCGTGCGTGGTCTCGTGCCCCGGCACGCAGACCAACTGCACGGGCAACTGCCGCGACCTGCAGACGGACAACGCCAACTGCGGCCTCTGCGGCCGCGTCTGCGCCAGCGGGCAGGTCTGCACCGGAGGCACCTGCGTGATCTCCTGCGTGTCGGGCCAGACCGCGTGCGGCGGAACCTGCCGCGACCTGCAGTCGGACAACAACAACTGCGGCCTCTGCGGCCGCGTCTGCGCGGCGGGCACGGTCTGCTCCGCGGGCACCTGCCAGGTGTCCTGCGGCGCGGGCACCACCAACTGCAGCGGGACCTGCGTCGACCTCCAGTCGAACCCCTCCAACTGCGGCACCTGCGGGCGCGCCTGCACCAGCGCCCAGGCCTGCCGCGCGGGCACCTGCATCGCGCTGAGCAGCCGTTGCCCGGCCGGCAGCGGCGAGTTCGCGGGGCACTGCCTCGTGGTGTGGGCCTCGTGCTCCGACAACAACGCCGCGGCCTGCGCGCGCGTCGGCCTGGCGCTGGGGCCGGGCACCATCCCCACCCCGTGGAACCCGACGACCATGGCCCAGGCCACGGCCTCGCTGGGCTACACCGTCAGCACGGGCGGCTGCTGCGCCTCGGCGCTCTGGTGCAACACCGACACGCGGCAGTGCTTCACCGACAGCAGCAGCGGCACCACCCTGATTACCTGGGGGGGCTGCATCGACCGCGGCTACGAAGGCCGCCCCGTGGCCAACTGCCTCCCGCTCTTCTGATCCGCTGACCGCCCGCGGGCGAGCGCGCGCTTAACGGCCCAGCGCTCGCACCGCGGCCACGGTCTCCTCCCACCCCGACAGCTCCCCCCGCCCCTGCCGCAGGAAGCCCTCCAGGGCCTCCATGCGAGCGATGGCCGCGTCCGTCGTGGGCTCCGTGCCCGCGCGGTAGGCGCCGAGGGCGATGAGGTCTCGCCGCTGCTCGTAGGCCGAGAGCAGCGCCCTCACCCGCTGCGCCGCCGCCCGGTGCCCCTCGTCCACCACGGCGTCCATCACCCTCGACACCGAGGCCAGCACGTCCACCGCGGGGTACCTCCCCCTCGCCGCGATCGCCCGGTCGAGCACCACGTGCCCGTCGAGCAGACCGCGCGCCTCGTCGGCGATGGGCTCGTCCATGTCCCCGCCCTCCACCAGCACCGTGTAGAGCGCCGTGATGGTCCCCTCCCCGGCACCGGGGCCCGCCCGCTCCAGCAGCCTGGGGAGCAGCGCGAATACGCTGGGCGGTAATCCCCGGCGCACCCCCGGCTCGCCCGCCGCGAGCCCGACCTCCCGCTGCGCCCTGGCCACCCGGGTGAGCGAGTCCATCACCAGCAGCACCCGGGCGCCCTGGTCGCGGAAGTGCTCCGCCACCGTGGTCGCCGTGAAGGCCGCGCGCAGCCGCACCAGCGCGGGCTCGTCGCTCGTGGCCACCACCAGCACCGAGCGGCGCTGCGCCTCGCCGACGTGGTCCTCCCAGAACTCCCGCACCTCCCGGCCGCGCTCTCCCACCAGCGCCACCACCACCACGTCCGCCGACGCTCTCCGCACCACCTGGCCCAGCAGCGCGCTCTTGCCCACGCCCGAGCCCGCGAAGAGCCCCACCCGCTGCCCCGCCCCCACGGTGAGCAGCCCGTCGATCACCCTCACCCCCAGCGGCAGCGCCTCTCTCACCCTCCGCCGGGTGAGCGCCTCTGGCGGAGAGGCGTCCAGCTCTCTCCGCGCCGTCTCGCCCTCCACCGCGCCGAGGCCGTCGCAGGGATCGCCCAGCCCGTCGAGCACCCTGCCCCGCAACCCCTCGCCGCAGGCCACGGAGAGCGCCTCGCCGGTGCGCCTCACCCGGTCGTCGGCCCCGAGTCCGCGAGCGTGCCCGAGCGGCAGCAGCACCGAGCGCGACCCGTCGAAGCCCACCACCTCCGCGCGCAGTACAGGGCCCTCCGAGCGGGCCACCTCCACCACCTCGCCGACGCGCGCCCCGGGGACCTCGGCCTCCAGCGCCAGGCCCCGCACCCCCACCAGCCGGCCCGACGCCGCCGCGCCCACCGGCGCGAGGTTGGCGCGCAGCCGGTCGCGCAGGGCGCCGAGCTCGTCGCTCACTCCACGTACCGGCGGATCTTCGACCACATCCGCTCGAGGATCTTCGCGAAGGGCTCGACGCTCTCCTCGGGGATCTCGAAGAACGACAGCCGCACCCCCTTCGCCACCACCCGCACGCCCTTGAGCTTCGGGTGCCGCCGCAGGGCGCGCTGGAGGGTCCTGGCCACCGAGGCGCAGCGCTCGTTCTCGCTCATGCGCAGCGTGGGCTTCTTCACCAGCTTCACCACCGGGGCGGCCTTCTTCGCGGGCGCCGCGGGCTTCTTCTTCGTCGCCGCCGTGGTGGTGGTCGGCGTCGCTGCGGGCTTCTTCGGCTTCGCGGCCGCGGGCTTCTTCGCGGCGGTGGTGGTGGTGGTCTTGGTGCTGCGCCTGCTCCGGGTCGGGGTCGGCATGGAAATCACCTTGGCGCGATCGGTCGCCCTCGCGCAAGCGTCACGTCACCCGGTGCACGGCTCTCAGTCCGGGTCGCCTTCGAGCTTCACCTTCGCGACCTCGCCGTTGAGCATCTCGACCACGATCTGCACCAGCGGGTGCGCTCGCAGCACGGCCTCCTTCGCGGCGCGCTCGGCCTGCCTCGCGAGCTCCTCCAGGCGGGCGATGGACGGCGCGTCGTCGGGCAGCGTGCCCTGCACCAGCTCCATCGTCGGGCGCGAGCCGAACACCCGCCCCGCAGCCTCCAGGATCACCGCCTGCGCCTCCTCGGTCGCCAGCTTCTTGCGGAAGAAGCTGTCGCTCAGGTCGATCGCCAGCCGCACCGCCTCGCCCGACACCTCCAGCGGCACGGCGCCCTTCAGCACCGGAACCAGGGTCTTGTCGACCGCGTCGACCACGCGCCTCCAGGCGTCCATCGCGCCCATGGCTCCGGAGACGTCCACGGTCACCACCGGCGCCGACGCGACCACCGGCGCTGACTCCGCGGCCTCCGTCGGGCGCGGGGCCTGCGACACCCTCGGGGTGTTCTGGATGAGCACCTTCGGCGGTGGAGGCGCAGGCACCGGCCTCACCGCAGCCGTCACCGGGGCGGGCGCCATCTCCGGCGCCGCCGCAGCCGCAGCCGTCGACATACGGGGAGTGGTAAACTTCCCCGTTCCCCCACCCGCGGGAGCACCACCACCGGGCGGGCGGTCCAGGGCGCTGCACCGTCGGCGTGGGCGCTCCACCGCCGGTCGGGCCGGAGCCCCCCGACGAGGGACGCGCCGGCGCGGAGCCCGGGGCCGCGGCGCTCGCCGCCACCCGACGCTCCATCTCCAGCAGCTTCGCCATCAGCTCCTCGACCGGAACCAGCGTGGGCCGACTCGCGAGGCGCACCGCGGCCATCTCCAGCACCCAGCGGGGCTCGCTCGCCCGGCTCACGTCCTCGGTCACCTTGGCCCACGCGGTGAAGAGCCGCTGGAGGTCCGCCGGGTCGTGCTGCTTCGCGAGGGCCATCGCCTGCGCGCGCTCCTCGTCCACGAGGTCGAGCATGGAGTCAGGGTCCTTGGCGACGCGGGCCACCACCAGGTCTCGCAGCACGCCCAGCACCCGCCGCGCGGCGTTGGGCAGGTCGAAGCCCTCCCGAGCGAACATCCCCACGGTCTCCAGCGCCGCGCTCGCGTCGCCGGTGAGCATCGCCCGCACCAGCGTGTCGAGCAGCCCCCGGTTGGCGATGCCCAGCAGCCGCGAGGCCGCCACGCCGGTGAGCTCTCCCTCGACGCCCGCCAGCACCTGGTCGAGGAAGGTGAGCGCGTCGCGCAGCGAGCCCGCCGCCTCGCGGGCCACCAGCATGACCGCGTCCTCGTCGAAGCGGATACCCTCCTGGGTAAGGATGTACGCCACGCGGTCGCGGATCTGCTTCGTCGGCAGCAGCCGGAAGTCGTAGCGCTGCACCCGCGACAGGATCGTCGGGATGACCTTGTGCACCTCCGTCGTCGCGAAGATGAACTTCACATGGGGGGGAGGCTCTTCGAGGGTCTTGAGCAGGGCGTTCCACCCGTTGGTGGAGACCATGTGACACTCGTCGATGATCACGACCTTGTAGCGGTCGCGCAGCGGGCGGTAGGGCAGCGTCTCCTGCAGGCGACGCACGTCGTCGACGCCGTTGTTGGAGGCGCCGTCGATCTCCTGCACGTCGGGGTCCCGTCCGTCGGCGATCTCCAGGCAGGCCGCGCACTTCAGGCAGGGCGTCGCGGTGACCCGGTCGCTCGCGAGGCAGTTGAGCGAGCGGGCGAGGATGCGGGCGATGGTGGTCTTGCCCACGCCGCGGGCGCCGGTGAAGAGGAAGGCGTGCGACAGGCGATCCTGGGTGATGGCGTTGTGCAGCGTCTGGACGACGTGCTCCTGGCCGACGAGGTCAGCGAAGGTCTGCGGCCGCCACTTGCGAGCGAGGACGAGGTAGCTCATGCGAGGGGGCACTCTAGGTTCGCGCGGGGGAGTCGGTCCACATCGCGACAGGGGAGGGCGGCCGGTGCTGGCGGGGAGCGCGGCGATCGGCTAGGCACCTGAGGGACGTAGCCGTGCTTGATCCCAGCGTCCGCAAGACGGTCGACCAGCTATGGGACCTGATCTGGTCCTCCGGCATCACCAACCCGCTGGCGGTGGTGGACTACCTCACCGGGCTCTTCGTCCTGTCTCGCGGCGGCGGCGAGGCGGTGCGCGAGGCTGCGGCCGCAGGGGACTCCTCTCGCTGCGTGGCCCTCATGACCGGGGCCATGGAGTCGCTCGGGCTCAGCACGCCCGACCCGGCGCTCTGGCAGGACGCCGCCCTGCTCCACCTCACGGCCGGGCTCGCCGGGAGCATCACCCCGGGAGAGCGCAACCGCGACATCCTGGGCGACTGCTTCGAGTACGTGCTGCGGAGGTTGAGCACCGCGGGGCACTTCGGGCAGTTTCGCACCCCCAGGCACATCGTGAGCTTCCTGGTGGGCGCGGTCGATCCTCGCGAGGGAGAGAGCGTGCTCGACCCGGCGTGCGGAACCGCGGGCTTCCTGATCGCCGCGCACGAGCACCGGGGCCGCGGAGCAGGGCGCTACCTGGGCGACGAGTGCGACTGGACGATGGCGCGCATCGCGAAGGCCAACATGATCCTTCACGGGGTCGACGGCGCAGAGATCCGGCGGCGCGACGCCTTCTCTGAGCTGAGCCCCGAGGCCGACGTGATCCTGGCCAACCCCCCCTTCGCCGGGAGCGTCGACGAGGCGCGGCGCAGGGCCTTCGGGTCGCGCTCGACCCGGAGCGAGGTGCTCTTCGTCGAGCTGATGATGAAGCGGCTCAAGCCCGGCGGGCGCGCCGGGGTGGTGGTGCCCGCTGGCTTCCTCACCAGCGCCGCGAGCTCGTCCATCCAGGTGCGCCGCGAGCTGGTGCTGCGCCACGGGTTGAGGGCCGTGATCGAGCTGCCCGCGGGGGTGTTTCGCCCCTACACCGACGTGCGCTCGGCGCTGCTGCTGTGGCGCTCGGGCGACGCTGCGGCGGAGGTGCTGATGGCCCGCGCCCGCGCCGACGGCTTCTCCCTCGACGACCGGCGCGAGCCCATCGGGGAGAGCGACCTCGACGCGCTCCTGGCCCACCTCCGCGGCGACAACGGAGGGAGCGCCCTGAGGCCCGAGCTGGGTCGTCGGGTGGGCGTCGAGGAGCTGGGAGAGGGCTTCGCGCTTAGCCCTGGACGCTACCTCTCGGGCGTCGCTCCGAAGGCGCGCCCGCAGCGCACGATGCAGGCGGTGCTCTCGGACACCGCGGCCTCGGCGGAGCGCCTCGCGAGGCTCCTCGATGCGATCGCGGAGCGGGTGCGATGAGCGCGCGCGCCCCTCGCTGGCCGGGAGTCCGGCTCGACCTTTTGGTCCGCGCCGAGCGCACCCTGTGCCGTCCGGAGAACATCCCCGCGGGGGCCTTCTATGTGGGCCTGGAGCACGTCGTCTCGGAGGTGGGTGTCCACCGCGAGGTGCGCGCGGCGGAGGCGGGCCTGCGGTCGTCGAAGTACCGCTTCGAGCGCGGCGACGTCCTCTTCGGCAAGCTGCGCCCCAACCTCCGCAAGGTCGCGGTGGCTCGCTGCGACGGGGTGTGCAGCACCGACCTGCTGCCACTGCGGCCGATCGATCCCTCGTCGGCGCACCTGCTGGCCTTTCAGCTCCGCAGCGCCGAGCTCTCGGAGGTGATCGGGGCGCTGATCGCCGGGGCCAACCTCCCCCGCATCGCGGTGCGCGACCTGCTGGCCCTGGAGGTTCCGATGCCCCCGAAGCGAGAGCGGGAGCGGCTGTACGAGCTGGCTCGACTGCTCGACGAGGCGCGCGCCGAGGCCGATCGGCTCGACCTTCACCTGAAGGAGCTTCACCGCATCGCCGCGCCGCTGCTGCTGGGCGGCGGCGCTACGAGGAAGAGGCGCCCATGAAGCTGCTGCGCGTCGCGCTCATGACACTCGGCGCCCTCGGCCTCCCGGCCTCCGCGCTCGCTCAGCCTGCGTCCTCGCTCTGGAGCCGCGCCACCGCGCCCGGGGCCCGCGAGGCCCTCCGCCACCGCCGCGCGGCGAGCTGGATCATCTTCCTCGACGAGCTGCCGGAGTTTCTCCGCGACCGGCTCGCCCCCGAGCGCTCCGACCTCTCTCACGACACCCTCCGTCGCGAGGCCCTCGCTCACTTCGACCGCGCCCTCGCGCTCGCCCCCGACGACGTGCGCTCCCTCAGCCCGGCGGCGCACCTCCGAGAGCGCCTCGGCGACCTCGACGGCGCCTTCCGCGACGCCTCCCGCGCCCTGGAGCTCGACCCCGATGGGCCCTCCGCCCAGGACGCGCACTTCACCCTCGCGGTGGTCCACACCTGGCGCGGCGAGCACGTCGCCTGCCGGGACCACTACCTCGCCAGCCTGCGCTTTCCGATGAGCGACTACGCTCGCTCGATCGTGCTGGGCAACCTGGGAGACGCGTACCTGGCGCTCGGCGACATGCGCTCCTCGGTGGAGAGCTACGTGGCCTGCGTCACGCTGCGCCCGGAGTACGCCCTCGGCTGGCTGGGGCTCGCCATCGCCCGCGACCGCGCGCAGATGGACCCTCTGGCTGACGCCGCGATGGCCGTGCGCGCCGCCTCCGACGAGGTCGTCGCCCGCATGCGCACGCCGCGCACCACCCGTGGCTTCGACCCGGAGGCGCTCATCGACGCGCTCTCCGCGGAGGGGGTGTTCTACGTGCCCGCGTACGACCGCTTCTACTACCAGGGGATGGCGCACGAGGCGGTGGCGAGGGCCGTGGCGCCGGGCAACCCCTTCGGCGCGACGGCCGACCCGGAGGCGGTGAGGGCCCACCGGAGGGTGGCGGCGGAGGCGTGGCGGCGGTACCTCGACGGCGCGGCGCCCGAAGACCCGTGGAGGACCCGCGCGGAGGCGCACCTGAGGGCGCTGGGAGAGGCGAGGCGATGAGGCCCTCGACGATGAGGCCGAGGGTGCACGTGCTGGTGTGCGTCCACGCGAGGCGCTCGGACGACCCGCTGCGATCGGGCTGCGGGGAGGGCGGTCCCGCGGTGTTCGAGGCGATGAAGCGGGAGACGGCGGGCGTGGCGTCGAGGGTGTGGGTGACGGCGACGGGGTGTCTGGGGCATTGTCCGGGCCGAGGGTGCGCGGTGGCGATACACCCGCACAACGAGCACCTCGTGGAGGTGATCGCGGAGGATGTCCCGGCGGTGCTGGCGCAGGCGCTGGGCGCACGGTAGGAGGGGCACCCGAACGATGGAGACCGAGATGTATCTGGCGATGGAGGACCTGCTGCAGCGCATGGTCGAGCACCAGGAGCTGAAGGTGCTCTCGCTGGCGCGGCGGCTGCGGCCGGGGCTCACCGCGGAGGACGTCCGCAACGCCCACGATTTCCGCGAGCTCGACGACCCGGATTTCCACTACGAGGACGGACTCCTGGCGGGCCTGCTGGCGGCGCAGACGGCGCTGCGGGCGAGGTTCCGGGTTCCGGCGACGCCATGAGCAGGAAGAACAAGCCCGACGCCAACCACCCCTTCGCGGCGCTGCAGCGGGTGAAGGACGACCTCCAGGCGGTCGCCGACGCGAAGGCCGCGGAGGAGAAGAAGAAGGCCGAGGCGAGGGCCGAGCACGCGAAGTGGCTCGGGCTGCCGCAGGAGAAGGCGAAGCCCTCGAAGGCCAGCGCGCCCGCGGCGAAGGCGCCGCCGGTGAAGCGGGGGGACGTGGACGTGTGGCGCCCGGACGAGAACACCCTCTTCGCGTCGGCGATGATGGGGGTGACGCCGCTGACGGAGAAGGCCGCGCGGGTGAGCGCGAGCGACCCTCAGGGGGAGGTGAAGCCCAAGCGGGTTCCGCTGGAGACGAAGCTGAAGCGCGCCGCGGCGGAGGGCGGGGCGGGGCTGACGGTGCAGTGGCGAGAGAGCGGCGAGGTGGTGGGCTATCGGCGCGGGCACGAGTTCGCGCTGGAGGCGCTGGGGCGCTTCGCGCTGCCGACGGAGTCGTGCGACCTGCACCGGCTGGAGGCGGTGGAGGCGGGCGCGCGGGCGCAGGAGTTCGTGCGCTCGCGCCGGGCGCGCGGGGTGCGCTGCGTGGGCGTGATCTGCGGCCGCGGGAAGAACTCCCCGGATGGCGTGTCGGTGCTGCGCGACGCGGTGGTGAAGGCGCTCGCGGCGCCGCCGACGGCCAACGAGGTGGACGCCTTCCGGACGGCGCCCGACGAGCTCGGCGGAGCAGGCGCGCTGCTGGTGTCGCTGCGGGGGTGAACCTACCGCCGCCACTCCGCCGCCACCCGCCGCCACCCATCACGCCGCGGGGATTCCCGTCGTTTCCGCATGGCACAGCGTGCGCTCAGGGCGCGGCCTCATGGCGACGTCCTACGACAGCCTGGCGAAGGAGATCCTCGACCTCCTGCTCCACGACCTCGGCCAGCTGGAGACCGAGGTCGAGGTCGCCGCGCTCCCCTCGCAGCGCGCCGACGTGCTCTTCGTCCCCGATCCAGCACGAGACGACGAGCGCCGCACGCTGGGATTGCTCGGCCGCATGACCGAGAGGGCGGCGCTGTTCGAGCCCTTCCACGACGCGCCGGGCGTCGAGGATGTCCGCGCCTGTCTGCGAAAGATCCTCAACCATCACCACGCCCGATCGCTCTCCCAGCGCGGCGGCGCGGAGCGCTCGTGGCTTCTCTGCGCCGGTCGCCCCGACGGGGCGCTGATCGCCTTCCGCGCAGCGCCTTCCGCGGGTTGGCCGCGAGGCTTCTACGACCTGGGCGAGGCGCTCCCGCTCTCCCTCGTCGTGCTCTCCGAGCTCGACGACAGCGACGACACGCTCCCGCTCCGACTCATGGGCGCGGGAGCGACGCTCAAGGCCGCGCTCTACGCGCTGAGCGCGCGCCAGGAAGTGATCCCGCAGGGGCGCTCACTGAACAACACGGTGGTACAGGTATTCATCTCAGCGCGGCGGCGTGGCCTGCGAATCACGGAGGATCTCATGCTCGATACAACAGAAGCGGAAGAGTTCCTGCGACAGCAACACACGGAAGGTCTGCGAGAAGGTCTGCGAGAAGGTCTGCGAGAAGGCCTGCAAGAAGGCCTGCAAGAAGGCCTGCGAGAAGGCGTCCTGCTGGTGCTGCCGACCGTCGTGCGGGTCGCGGAGAGCCGGCTCGCGCGCGCCGTCACCGACGCCGAGCGGGAGACGCTGCTCCAGAAGATCCACACCGACGGCGCCGAGGCCGTGGGCGACGCGCTGGTCTCGCTCGACCCCGACGCCCTCGCCCGCTGGCTCGCGCCCCCTCGCGCCTGACCCGCGGCCCTTCACCCCTCCATGGGCGTCAACCGACGCCGATGCCCTCGTTACCCGAAGACGTCGTCGACCGTCGCGGCCGTCACCACCCGGACCGTCCAGCCAGTGAACTGCGCCACGTCGCGGCACGCCTCGATGCGCGACTGCTGCTCCGGCGAGAGCGCCCACCCCCGCGCCTCGACCGTCGCCCGTAGCACCGACCGCGCGCCCTCCTCGCGGCCCTCCTCGCGGGACTTCGAGCGCACGTCGTCGAGGCTCTCGTACCCCTGGCGCTGAAGGAGGTTGCGCAGCGCGGCCTCGTGGGCGGCCTCCCGGTCGTAAAGCGCCTCGATGGCGACGGCGTTGCGCAGCACGCCCGGCGCGGTCAGCGACTGGCCCGAGCCAACCACGCTCACAGGCTGCCCCTTCTCGTGCACCTCGACGCGACGCGGGCCGACGAGCCGCACGACCCAGACCCAGCGCGTCCCGGCGGAGTGGAGCTCGGCGATCTTCTGGCGGAGCTCGTCCTCGTCCTGGCCGACCGAGGCGTACTCGACCGCGAGCGGCGGGGCGGTGGTCCCCCATCCGGGGCGCTCGGGGCCGAGGCCGACGGCGAGGTCGGGGGCGCGCATGGTGTTGTGGCTGAGCGCGAGGCCCGCGTCGACGCCCACCGCCGGGGCGAGGGGATCGGTGTCGAGCACGAGCCCGCCGCGGAGGTTGGGCCCGGCGCCGTCGTGGCCCGTCGGCGCGGCGTAGATCGCGTGGCCTCGGGAGAGCTCGTAGGGGTCTCCCGAGTGGAGGTGCCACGTCTGGAAGGGACCGGGCGCGGTCTTCGGGTTCGTCATGGCCACGGGAGCCTACCACCGCACGCGAGAAGGGACGTGACGGCGCCTCGCGCAGCCCTTCGCTCGCCGAAGAGGGTGTCTTCGAGCATCGTGAAGAAGCCCACGTGAGACTCCCGCGCGAGATCGTATCCGATGCGGGCGGGGATCGATCGGTGGGAGCCGCAGCGCCTGAATACCAGCCCTGGTTTTCGCGAATACCATGGCTGGTTTTCGGACGCCCGACCGCCACCTCGCCGCCACCCCGCCGCCACCCGCCGCCATCCCTCACGCTGCGGGGATTCCCGTCGTTTCCGCATGGCACGGCGCGCGCTCAGAGCGCGGCCTCATGGCGACGTCCTTCGACAGCCTGGCGAAGGAGATCCTCGACCTCCTGCTCCACGACCTCGGCCAGCTGGAGACCGAGGTTGAGGTCGCCGCGCTCCCCTCGCAGCGCGCCGACGTGCTCTTCGTCCCCGACCCCGCGCGAGACGACGAACGACGCACGCTGGGGCTGCTCGGCCGCATGACCGAGAGGGCGGCGCTGTTCGAGCCCTTCCACGACGCGCCGGGCGTCGAGGATGTCCGCGCCTGTCTGCGAAAGATCCTCAACCATCATCACGCCCGATCGCTCTCCCAGCGTGGCGGCGCGGAGCGCTCGTGGCTGCTCTGCGCGGGTCGCCCCGACGGGGCGCTGATCGCCTTCCGCGCGACGCCTTCCGTCGGCTGGCCGCGAGGCTTCTACGACCTGGGCGAGGCGCTCCCGCTCTCCCTCGTCGTGCTCTCCGAGCTCGACGACAGCGACGACACGCTCCCGCTCCGGCTCATGGGCGCAGGGGCGACGCTCAGGGCCGCGCTCTACGCGCTGAGCGCGCGCCAGGAAGTGATCCCGCGGGGGCGCTCGCTGAACAGCACGGTGGTACAGGTATTCATGTCCGCGCGACGGCGTGGCCTGCGAATCACGGAGGATCTCATGCTCGATACAACGGAAGCGGAAGAGTACCTGCGACAGCAACGCAGGGAAGGCCTGCGGGAAGGCCTGCGGGAAGGCGTCCTGCTGGTGCTGCCGACCGTCGTGCGAGTCGCGGAGAGCCGGCTCGCGCGCGCCGTCACCGACGCCGAGCGTGAGGCGCTGCTCCAGAAGATCCACACCGACGGCGCCGAGGCCGTGGGCGACGCGCTGGTCTCGCTCGCCCCCGAAGCCCTCGCGCGGTGGCTCACGCCCCCTCGCGGCTGACTCGCGGCCCTTGCCACTCCATGGGCGTCAACCGACGCCGATGCCCTCGTCACCCGAAGACGTCGTCGGCCGTCACCACCCGGACCGTCCAGGCAGCGAGCTGCGCCACGTCGCGGCACGCCTCGACGCGCGACTGCTGCTCCGGCGAGAGCACCCACCCCCGCGCCTCGAGCATCGCCCGTAGCACCGACCGCGCGCGAGTGGAGCTGCGGTGGTGCGCTCCGTCACTGCTCGCTGCGCCAGCGACGATAGGCGGCGATCCACTCGGCGCCTTCGGGCGGCGGCTTGGGCAGCGGCACGTCCACGATCGCGATGCGCTGGGTGTGACGGCCTCGCTGGCAGACCGCGACGATGTCCTGGGCATCATTGAGTTCCACCTCGGTGACCTGCACCGCGACGCCAAGCACCTCCGTCTCGAAGGGCACGGCGAGGTTGTCTTCGAGCATCGTGTAGAAGCCCATGCGCTGCTCCTCCTCGTCGTAGGCGTCGACGGTCGCCTCTTCGATGAGCTCGCGGAGCCGCGCGGCGCCAGGCTCCGACGCCTTCGCGGCGCGAGCGGGCGGCGGGCTGGCGGGCTTCTTCGCGGGGGTGGAGGGCTTCGGAGGCGTGGTAGCGCGACGGGTGGCCATCGGGGATCTCCTCAGGGGATCGTACCCGATGGCCAGGCGGGAGTTCAGAGGCGGATGATGTAGTTGAGCGCGGTATTGCCAGGACGGGTCTCGGAACCGCCTGTCGATTGAATGGTAATACCGGTCGTCCTAACCCCAGTGAGCGCCCCCGTATTGGCGCCAGCATACATGAATCCTCCCGCCGGCAGGTTCTGCCCACTGTGAAGGTTCCATTGTTCGTGCGTGTGGCCGGGGTCGTTCACCCCATGCGCGTGGGCCTGGACCTGGGGGTTCTGAATGCTACCGACCGTGTCGCCTGCGTTGCCGCCCGGGTTCGCAGCCGCTCGCGTCGCCCGATCCGGGTCCCTTCCTGCGCCCCGGTCAGCCCCCCGTACGAACCGTCCACGTAGGTCCGGCAGGTTGAACATCCCGATCGCTCCGCCGCTGCCGTGCGCCGTCCCGATCGCGCGGAACAGTGCAGGAAACTCCGTCTGGCTCACGGCCGCGCCATCGCACAGCCGCCACCCCGCGGGTGCGGTGTCCCCGGCAAAGGCCACCACTGTGCCTGACGGAACCAGCAGGTTGCTCGCGGCGGGCGTAAGTTCAGCCGCACGCCCCGCCTCCACCGCGAAGGGCACCGCGCTGATTTTCGTGCGCCCCAGCGACGTCCCGGCGACCTCCACGTCGAGCCAGAGATTCGGCGTCGAGCGCACCACGGAGGTGCACTCGTTACCGAGCGTCACCTGGAATCGTCCATTGGTGACCGCCGTTCCCGCGGCCACGGTGGTGCATCGGATGTGCGCTCCGTCCGTCGCCGTGGCGTCGTCGAACACGGTAAGCCGCACGTTACGCATCCCCGTCACCGGCACGCCGCCCTCTTCGAGCGTGCCCGAGTAGGTCATCGGGCTCGTCCCAGGAATGCCATCCGCGCGGGTCTGTCGCACCCCAAGCACGGTCATCCCCACCATCAGCGCCGCGATCGCGCCGCGCATCATATGCTTCTCGTTGATCATCGTACGAACCCTCCGCTGACACAGACCATGGCGGCGCCCGACCCGCTGCAGAGCCGCCCGCTCGATTCGATTTCGTCGTCCACGATGCGCGTCGTTCCCGACTGCCACGCGCGCACGCCCAGCGTGCTGAACCCGCCCCGGCGCATCACCGTGCGCGGTACCATCGGCGTCCCGCTGTCGGCCGGGCCCGCATCGACGCCAACATCGACGCCGACATCGACGCCCGCATCGACGCCGACATCGACGCCAGTGTCCACGCCGACATCGACGCCCGCGTCCACGCCGACATCGACGCCGGTGTCCACGCCCACGTCACTTCCGGCATCGACGCCGGTGTCCGCTCCCGCGTCGCACGTCATCAGCTCGGTGCACGACCGGTCGACCGGCACAACCATGTCTGTCGGGGTGCCGACGTCCACCGGCGGCGTGCCCGTATCGACTCCCGTATCCGTCCCGGAGTCCGTATCGCTCGCCGGCGCCGGCGGATCGCTACAGCCCACCAAGGCACAACACACGAGCGCTCCGGAGACGCTCGTCCCCCATCGTCTCAAACGTTTCAATCGTTCCTCCTGACCTGAAGTCGCAGGCTCGCGAAGGCCCCCGACGAGCCACGTCCGCCGCGCTTAGACCATCCTATACGATGTACCGTCAAGGACTATCTGTGCGGCGTCGACTCCACGCCACACATAGGATGGTGGGCGTCGCGCATCACTTCGACACGCCAACCCAATGCGCCTCACCCGGAGCGAAGCGGAGGGGGCGACGCGCACGCTTCGATCGACGGTCCGGACGGCGTTGGGACGCGCTCCGCCTGCGCCCCTCCGCTTCGCTCCGGGTGAGGCGCATTGGGTTGGCGTGTCGAAGATATGCGCGACGCCGGATGGTGTCCGCGGCCGCGTCACCACGCGCAGCGCAGCCCGCCAACGACCACATCACACCCTCGGCTCCCGTCTGCACGGCGCAGCGACCGTCCCGCGTCGCGCCGATCGAGCAGCCACAGCGCGACGGCGCCTCCTACGAACACGCCCGCCGCCACGAAGGACGCGACCTGGAGTCCCTTCGCCGTCTCGAACCGATCGTACGCGGAGAGGCACGCCCCGTCGGTGCTCGACGCCCCACAGCCGAGCAAGAGGTAGGACGCGCTGCGGTCCTCCCGCCAGAGGGTGAACCCGATGCCCGCCGCCGCGAACGCGCCCGCCGACACGGCGGCGGCGATCGCCCACGGTCGCAGGGGCCGCGGCGTCGCGAGACGGTCCTCGGGCGCTGCGACGTTCGCCACCGACGGGCCCCAGGCATCGACGCCACCAGCCGACGGAGCGCGACGCGCCGAGCGTCCCCGACGACCGGCGCGTCGGGACTCTCGACGATGGCCAGCGACGTCACCGTGCCCGCCTCGGCAGGCAGCTCGATCGTCAGCGCCTCATGCTGCACCGACGTCACGCTGACCGTGGCTGGCCCGATCGTGCGCAGCGGCACACCATCATGCATGAGGCTATCGCCGAGGCGCGCGACCACCCCTGCCGGTCGTGAGACCACCCGCACCTGCGCGACGTAGCGCGCCAGCCCGACGTCGAGCGGCGCGATGAACTCCAACTGCGGGCGGTTGAGCGAGGCTCGCGGGTGCGCGGCGAGCCAGTCATCGAGGTCTCCGACGGCCCTTCGGAGCGCCTCACGCGTGCCCGCATCGGGACGCTCACACGCCCCTTCTCCTCCGCAGGCGAGGGCGTAGCGAGCCGCCGCGCGCCACACCAGGCCGCGGTCGTCGCCTGACCGACACTGCTCGGTCGCCAGCGCGATCACCTCGTCGAGCTCCCGCGGGCGCAGATTGCGTCGGCCGGTGGCGCTCTCGTAGAGCGCGCGGATCCGCGGGTTGAGCGCCTCTCCGCGCATCGGCTCGCTCCCCGGGCACGCGGGGGACTGCGCGAGCGATGCGGCGGGAAACGCCAGCAACGAGAGCAGCAGCGCGCCACGCATCAGAAGCCCCCTTCGGGCGGACAGACCACCCCGGGGCGCGGCCGACATCGACGCCTCGCGGGTCGACGATGCGCGACGCGATCGACCGACGCGTCCGTGCTGGACGACGGTATTGGGACGGCCGACGCGGGCTGGGCGACGAGGGGCTGCTCGACCGGCATCGCCGCGATCACCGGCGCGGGTGGCGCCTCCCGCGGGGGTGCGGGTGACGCGAGCGCGCGAGGCGTCGTGGGCCCAAAGGTGACGGGCGGCTCGCCCCTCACGGCGGCTGCTACCGCGAGGGCGGCGGCAAGCACAGCGAGTGCACCGGCCCCGATCCGCCCGGCCCGCGACGCTCGCGGGGCAGGGACCACCTGTTCGGCGATGATCTGCGCGGAGTCCGACTCCAGCGGCGCGGCGTTGGCCGCGTGGGTCGCGCGCCGTAGATCGCGCAGCGGTATCGGCCAGTGCCCGCGCGTCGGCCGGGCGCACCTGGCGGTCGTGGGCGAGCGCCCGATCGACGAGCGCCGCGAGCCCCCGGTCGAGCTCCGGCGCCAGAGTCCCCAACGCCGGAAACGGCAGCCGCTGGATGACCTTCGCCAGCACGCTCTGCGAGTCATCGCCGTCGTAGGGGCGTCGCCCGGCGAGCATCTCGTAGAGGATCACCCCGAGCGCGTAGACGTCGGCCCGCGCGTCGAGGTCACGGCGCCCGGCGGCCTGCTCGAAGGGCATGTACGCGGGGGTGCCGACGACGAGCCCATCGCGCGTGGCCTCGTCGCTCCCTGAGAGGTCGAGGGCAGCGCCCAGGTCGAGCACCTTGGGGACCAGCGCGCCGTCGGGGCTGCGCACGAGCATCACGTTGGGCGGCTTGAGGTCGCGGTGGACGACCCCGAGCGCGTGGAGCGCAGCGACGCCATCACAGAGCGGGATCGCCAGCGCCAGCGCCTCGTCGGGGCCGAGGCGCCGAGGGGCGCCGTCGCCGGAACGGAGGTGCGCCCGGAGGGTGATGCCCTCGACGAACTCCATCGGGAGGATGAGCGTGTCGCCCTCCATCGACGGCTCGTACACGCGCACCACGTTGGGGTGATCGACCGCGGAGGCGAGGCGCATCTCACGCACGAAGCGGGCGCGGAGCTCGTCGTTCGCGGCGTGCTCGGGCCTCACGACCTTCACGGCGCGCGCCTCGCCAGTGATGCGGTTGCGCGCGCGGTAGACGGTGCCCATGCCGCCCTGCCCGACGCGCCCTTCGAGGAGGAACGCGCCGAGCGTCGCCCCGTACGGCAGAGGATCGTCGGACATACGGCCCAACAGACACCACCACAAACGATGGTGTCAACCAACCACACGGAAGCATGGCCTTCGCTGTGATGGTGTTCGCACCCTGGGTGCCCGGTCCAGGCTGCGCCGCGATGGTGCGCGCACAGGGCCAGCCGCCCGAGGACCTCGTCGTACGTGTCGCCCGGCGCATCGCCGCGGTGCGCCTCTCGAGAAAGCTCACGCAGGAGGCCCTCGCGCAGACGCTCGGCATCGCGACCAAGAACCTCCAGCGCATCGAGTCGGGCCGACAGAACCTCACCCTCCGCACCCTCGAAGGGATCGCCTCGGCGTTGGAGGTCGATGCGGGAGACCTGGTCTCGCGCCCTACGCAGCCCACTCCGCGAGACACCTGGGCGTCGCTGATCGAGGCAGGGATCACGGTGCTCCCGCGCGACGACTCGCCACCGAAGACGGCGGTCGCGGTCTACCGCTTCGCCGCGGCGGCCGGGAGCCTCGGGAACAACCGTGCGGTCGAGCGCCTGGCCTGGGCGGTCGTGCCGAAGCTGAGGCCCGTCGCTTCGGAGCGGCACTTCCTGGCGCGCGTCGCAGGACGCTCGATGGAGCCCCTGATTCCCGACGGCGCGTGGTGCCTCTTCCGCGCCGAGGTGTCGGGCCCGCTCGAAGGGCGCATCGTGCTCGTCCAGCACAGGGACATCCGCGACACGGAGACCGACGGCGCCTACGCCTTGAAGCGCCTCGGCGGCATCGAGGTCGACCCGGAGGGAATCTCCGTGCGGCTGGAGTCGCTCAACCGCAACATCGTCCCTACCGTGTGCGGGCCTGAGCGCTGGCCGAACTCCGCCCCGTCGCCGAGTTCGTCCGCGTGTTAGCGCCTCGCGCCCCGTCGACCGGACGCCCCACGCAGCGCCGCCGCGACGGCTGAATACCAGCCCTGGTTTTCGCGAATACCGGGGCTGATTTTCCAGATCGCCCGCCCCCACTCCGCCGCCACCCGCCGCCCCTCACGCCGCAGGGATTCCCGTCGTTTCCGCATGGCACGGCGCGCTCAGAGCGCGTCGCCATGGCGACGTCCTTCGACAGCCTGGCGAAGGAGATCCTCGACCTCCTGCTCCACGACCTCGGCCAGCTGGAGACCGAGGTCGGGCTCGCCGCGCTCCCTTCGCGCAAGCGCGCCGACGTGCTCTTCGTCCCCGACCCGCGCGAGACGACGAGCGCCGCGCTGGGTTTGCTCGGCCGCATGACCGAGAGGGGCGGCGCTGTTCGGAGGCCAAATTCACGACGCGCCGGGCGTCGACGATGTCCGCGCCTGTCTCCAAGATCCTCAACCATCACCGCCCGATCGCTCTCCCAGCGCGGCGGCGCGGGCGCCTCGTGGCTGCTCTGCGCGGGACGCCCCGACAGGGCGCTGATCGCCTTCCGCGCGACGCCTTCCGTGGGCTGGCCGCGGGGCTTCCTGCGACCTGGGCAAGGCGCTCCCGCTCTCTCCTCGTCGTGCTCTCCGGGCTCGACGACAGCGACAGACACGCTCCGCTCCGGCTCGCATGGGCGCGGGGGCAGACGCTCGGGTCACGCTCCGCGCGCTGCGCACCCGCCAGGACGCGCTCCCGCGTGGCTCTCGCCGAACAACACGGTGGTACAGTTTTTCATCTCGGCGCGGCGGCGCGGCCAGCGACTCACGGAGGGGATCTCATGGCTCGATCTCCAGGCCTACGATACGCCGGACGGGTTCCGGCGACCTGCGGGAAGCCTGCGGAAGGCGTCCTCCTGTGGTGCCTGCGAGCCGTCGTGCGGGTCGCGGAGGTCGCTCGCACGCGTCGTCCAGCGACGCGGTGAGCGGGAGATGCTGCTCCAGAAGATCCACGACGACGGCGCCGAGGCCACGTGGGCGACGCGCTGGTCTCGCCCTCGCCCCGAAGCCCTCGCGCGGTGGCTCACGCCCCTCGCGGCTGACCCGCGGCCCTTCGCATTCGCTCGCCCCGACGCTACACTGCCCCCGCGATGACCGATCGCGCCATCTCGTCGACATGGACGCCTTCTACGCGTCCGTCGAGCAGCGCGACGACCCCTCGCTCCGCGGGCGCCCGGTGATCGTCGGCGGCCGCCACCGCGGCGTGGTGCTCGCCGCCAGCTACGAGTGCGCCTTCACGGCGTCCGCAGCGCGATGCCCATGGCCCGCATGCGCCTCACCCCGCGACGTCGTCGTGGTGCGCCCTCCTTCGACGCCTATGTCGCCGCGAGCGAGCGCCTCCACG
>JADJAE010000156.1 GCA_016704445.1 Deltaproteobacteria bacterium | reverse complement strand
ACACCGACGGCGCCGAGGCCCGTGGGCGACGCGCTGGTCTCGCTCGCCCCTTGACGCCTCGCCTGTTGGCTCTCGCCCCTCGCGGCTGACCCGGGCCCTTCGCCCCATTCGCTCGCCCCGGCTACACTGCCCCCGCGATGACCGATCGCGCCATCCTCCACGTCGACATGGACGCCTTCTACGCGTCCGTCGAGCAGCGCGACGACCCCTCGCTCCGCGGGCGCCCGGTGATCGTCGGCGGCCGCCACCGCGGCGTGGTGCTCGCCGCCAGCTACGAGGTGCGCCCCTTCGGCGTCCGCAGCGCGATGCCCATGGCCCACGCCCTGCGCCTCGCACCCCGCGACGTCGTCGTGGTGCGCCTCGCTCGACGCCTATGTCGCCGCGAGCGAGCGCCTCCACGAGATCTTCTCCTCGGTCACCGACCTCATCGAGCCGCTCTCGCTCGACGAGGCCTTCCTCGACGTGACCGGCTCCCGCGCGCTCTTCGGCGAGCCCGAGGCCATCGCCCGCACGCTCCGGCAGCGCATCCGCGACGAGCTCCACCTCCCCGCCTCGGCGGGCGTCGCGCCGGTGAAGTTCGTGGCCAAGATCGGCTCCGACCTCGCCAAGCCCGACGGCCTCCGCGTGGTGCCACCCGGCGAGGCCCGGCGCTTCCTCGCGCCGCTCTCCGTCGCCCGCCTCTGGGGCGTCGGACCGGCCACCCATCAACGCCTCGCCGCGCTCGGCCTCGCGACCATCGACGACATCGCCCGCCGCGACCGCGACGAGCTGGTGCGCTCGCTCGGTCCGCTGGGAGCGCACCTCCACGACCTCTCCCACGGCATCGACCCCAGGCCCGTCACCCCCGACCGCGACGCCAGAAGCATCGGCGCCGAGGACACGTTCGGGGAAGACCTCTCCACCCGCGACGAGCTCCTCCCCCACCTCCACGCCCAGGCGCTGCGCGTGGCGCGACGGCTGCGTCGCTCCGGTCGGGTCGCCCGGGGCGTGGTGCTCAAGCTCAAGACCCACGACTTCGAGCTGCGCACCCGGCGCACCACCCTGCGCGCGGCCACCGACGACGGCCAGACCCTCTACGAAGCCGTGGCGGCCCTGCTCTCACGTGAAGACGAGCTCGGGGCCCTGATCCCGATGCGGCTCGCCGGGGTGAGCGCGGTGCTGCTCGAGGCGCCGACGGTGCAGCCCGGCCTCTTCGACGCCGGCGCGCGACGCGCCACGAAGCTCAACGGCGCGCTCGACGCCATCGCCAACCGCTTCGGCGTCGGGGCCGTCCGCCCCGCCGACGTGCTCGACACCGACCGCGGAACCCTCCGCGACGAGGTGCTCCGCCGCGACCGCTGAAGCCGCGGGCACCCCCATCCAATGGGTTGACAAGCCCCCGCGCCATGGTGCTAACTCCGCCTCCCTCATCACACCCGGTGAGAGGTGGTGCGGTAGCCAAGTGGCCAGGCAACGGTTTGCAAAACCGTGATACGTGGGTTCAAATCCCATCCGCACCTCAAAACCCGACGCCGAGCCTCGCCGCCCTCCGCGGCCTGACCCTCGGCGCCACGGCCGGCGCCCTCTCCGCCCTCGCGGACGTCGCCAGCACCATCCTCTGGCTCGCGCCCGGCCGCGACCAGCTCCGCCTCGTCGCCGTGCTCCTCCCGCTCGGCGCCGCGCTCGGCGCCCTCGTCGGCGCATCGGCCCTCCTCGCCGACGCCCTCCTCGCCCGAGCGCTCCCTCGCCCTCTCCTTCGCCACGCCGCCCTCTCCTCGCTCCCGCTCTCCCTCGTCGCCTGGCTCCTCTTCACCGGCGGCCGCATGCGCCGCCTGCCCGCCCAATGGCTCCTCCGCCCGCTCGCCGCGCTCGCCCTCGTCGCCTCCGCGGCCCTCGGCCTTACCCTCCTCCGTAAGCTCACCGCCGCCCTCCGGGCGCGCTCCCTCCGCGTCCGTGTCCTCGGCGCCGCCCTCTTCGTCGCGACCGCGCAGCTACTCCACGGCCTCGACCACCGTGTGCTCCCGCGCCTCTACGAGTACCTCCACGCCACACTCGGCGCGCTCACCCTCCTCGCCTTCGCCTGCGCCGCCTCGCTCTTCGCTCGCCCCCGGCCCTCGCGCCCCGCCGTCGCCCTCTCCGCCCTCGCCCTCATCCTCGCCCCGTGGGCCTTCACCCGCCTCGACGCCTGGCCCAACGTCCGCGCCGAGGTCTTCGGCGTCCACGCGCCCTTCGTGCGGCACCTCGCGCTCGCGCTCACCGCCCTTCGCCCCGCGCCCGTCGCCCGGCCCTACGCCCCTCCCCCGGTCGACCCCACGGCGGGCGTCGATCGCAGCGCGCTCCCCCGCTGGGAGGGCGCCCACGTGCTGCTGGTCACCATCGACGCCATGCGCGCCGACCGCCTCGGCCGCGTGGTCGACGGCCGCTCGCTCACCCCCACCCTCGACGCCCTCGCCGCCCGAGGAACCGTCTTCTCCCGCACCTACACCCAGGCCCCGCACTCCAGCTACTCGCTCTCGTCACTGCATACGGGCGAGTACCTCCATGAGACGGTTCCGCTGGGGCAACGGCAGCCGCTGACCACCATGGCCGAGAGCTTCGGCCGGGCGGGATACGCCACGGCGGCGGTGTTCACCCGAGGGGTCTTCTTCACCGAGGGCGAGCGCCTCACCCCCTACCGCGACCGCGACCTGGGCTTCACCCGCGCCGACCACGTCGACCGCGACGCCCGCGGCCAGGCCGACGCGCTCGTGCGCGAACTCGACGACATCGTGCGCCGGGGAGAGCCCCCCTCCCTCGCCTGGGTGCACTTCTTCGACGCCCACGCCCCCTACCAGGGCCGAGGCGCCACCCCCGAGGAGCAGTACAACGACGGCATCCGGCACATCGACGCCGCCCTCTCCACGGCGCTCGACCACGCCCGCTCGGTGCTCCACCGCCCGCTCATCGTCGCCGTCACCGCCGACCACGGCGAGGAGTTCGGCGAGCACGGCGGCGTCTATCACGGCTCCACCCTCTACGAAGAGCAGGTGCGCGTCCCGCTCATCATCGCCGCGCCAGGGATGTCCCCCCGGGTCGTCGCCCAGCCCGCCCAGCTCATCGACGTCGCCCCGACCCTCCTCGGCCTCGCCGGTCTCACCCCCCCCGCCTCCATGCGAGGGACCGACCTCCGCCCCTGGATGCTCCCTGCGCCCCCCTCCGCGCCGCGCACCGTTTTCGCGTCGGTGAACACCCGGGTCATGGTTGTGCGCCTCCCCTTCAAGCTCATCGCCGACCTCACCTTCGGCGTCGAGGAACTCTACGACCTCACCCGCGACCCCACCGAGCGCCGCAACCTCGCTGAAGCCCTCCGCTCCGAGCGCTCCTCCCTCCGCGCCTCCCTCGACGCCTGGCTCGCCGCCCTCGCGGCCGAGTCCGGCGGCGGCGCGGCCCTCGCCCGGGGACGCCTCGGCGACCGCACCGTCGCCCGCGACCTGCTGTCCCTCGCCCGCGACCGCTCCCGCCCCTCGGACACCCGCGCCGAGGCGGTCACCCTCCTCGCCCGCTTCGCCGACGCCTCGCTCATCTCCTCGCTCGCCCCGCTGCTGCGCGACGCCTCCCCGACGTGCGCGCCGAGGCCGCCATCGCCCTCGGCCGGGCCGGCGACCGCCGCGCTCGACCCGCCCTCGTCGACCTGCTCTCGAGCGATCCCCCGCGCGACGATGGAGGGCCGCCCTCGCCCTCGACGGCGACCCCCGCGCCACCGAGGCCCTCACCGAGGCCCTCTGGAGCGACGACGAAGCCCTCGCCCTCGACGCCGTCCGCGCCCTCGGCGCCATCCGCGACGGAGCCGCCTTCGAGGCCCTGGTCGCCCGCCTCCCCGACGACCACGTGCGCTACCGGGCCGTGCTCGCCCTGGGAGCCAGCCGAGACCCCCGCGCCCTCGGTTTACTCCACGAGATATGGCGCACCGACCCGACCGACGACGTGCGCTCCAACGCCGTGGCCGCCCTCGGAATGCTCGGCGATCGACGGGCTGTTCCATGGCTGATCGAGGCGATCGGGCTCAACCGCGCTGAGCGCTACGCCGCCGAGTCCCTCGGTGCCCTCGGGGCGGTGGGGCAGCAGGTCGCAGGATGGGACGCCCGAGGCGCTACCGCCGACGGGGTGAACTGGGTGCGCTGCGAGGCCCACGAAGACACCCTCGGCTGGCGTCTGCTACGGGCGCACGGCTGCGTCAGCGCGAGCGCGCGCACCGAGGTGACCGCGCGCACGGGCTGGTCGGGCGAGGCGATGGTGGTACTTCGCGCCCGACGAGAGGGAGCCGGCGACGCCGTGGGAGCCGCCCTCCTGATCGACGGTCGAGAGGTCGCCCGCTTTTCCCTCTCTCCAGGCTGGGACGAGGTACGGCTGGCGGTGGGCCCCCTGAGCGCTGGCGCACACCCTGTGGTGATCTTGTTGGACAACCCCAGCGCCCGCGCCCGCGTCGACCACCTCCTTCTGCTACCGCGGCGCTAGACCCGGAACCCCCCGGGGGCCTACAAGCGCCGACGATGGCCCAGACGGCGACGATGTTTCATTTCCAGATCGAGCTCTCGGACGTCGACCGCAGCGTCTACGAGACCCTCGACCTGCGGGTCGCCCGGCACCCCTCCGAGTCGATGCGCTACATGCTCACCCGCACCCTGGCGTACTGCCTGGAGTACGAAGAGGGCATCGCGTTCAGCAAGGGCGGCCTCTCCTCGGACGACGAGCCCCCCATCGCCATCCGCGACCTCACGGGCCTGCTCCTCGCCTGGATCGACATCGGAGCCCCCTCCGCCGAGCGCCTGCACAAGGCCTCCAAGGCCGCGCCGCGCGTGGCGCTCTACACCCACACCGACCTGGCGCTGCTGCGCAGGGAGGCCGGGTCGAGGGCGATCCATCGGGTGGAGGACATCGCCGTGTGGCGGGTGGAGGGGAGCTTCCTGGATGCGCTGGAGGCGAAGGTCGATCGCCACACGAAGCTTGGGCTGCTCCGCACCGACGGGGCGCTCTACGCCACCCTCGGAGACAAGACCCTGGAGGGGACCCTCACCCGCTGCTCGCTGGTCGACGCCGCGGATTGATGGAGGGAGGGGGTTGGGGTCAGCTCGCGAGCGCGGGCTGAAGATCGGCGAGCGTGCGCTGGAGCTTCTTGCGGGCACGCGCCTCGAGCTGGCGGGTGCGCTCCCGGGAGACGCCCAGCCGGCGGCCGAGCTCCGCGAGGGAGAGCTCCTCGTCGGCCATCATCCGCTGCTCGACGATGAAGCGCTCGCGGGCGTCGAGGGTGCACACCGCGGCGCGCACCCGGCCGTCGACCAGGTTGGCGCGAACCCTCGCGTCGTAGACCTCGTCCTGCGGGGCGCTGTGGTCTTCGAGCAGCTCGAGGCCGGTGGTCTTGCCGTCCTCGTGCAGCGGGGCGTCGAGGGAGACGTCGCGCACGTCGAGGCGCTGTAGCATCTCCGCCACACGATCGCGGGTCGTGTGCATTTGTGCCGCAAGGGTGTCGAGGGCCTCCTCCTCGCCGGAGCTCATCGAGGCCATGCGAGCCCGCTCCCGGCGCAGCCGGAAGAACATCTTCGAGCGCAGCGGGCCGCTGCCGGAGCCCACCAGCGACCACGCCCGGATCACCGCGTTGAGGATGTACGCGCGGATCCAGAAGGCCGCGTAGGTGACGAAGCGCGTGCCCTTCTCGGGGTCGAACTTCTTCACCGCGGTGAGCAGCCCGACGCTGCCCTCGGCGATGAGGTCGGCCAGGCGGACGTCGTAGCGGCGATACGAGATCGCGATCGCCACCACGTAGCGGAGGTTGGCGCAGACGAGGGCCTCGGAGGCCGCCGCGTCGTCATGGTCGCGCACCTTCACGGCGAGATCGTGCTCGGCCTCCCGCGATAGGGTGGGGAGGTCTTTGACGCACGCGATGTACCTCTCGAGTGCCTGGTCGTTGTCGTGTGTCATGGCGCTGCAGATCCCTTCTCCAACGAGTTACGGCTCGCTTCGTGGGAGCAGCCCTTTGCACGCGTCGGGCCGACGTCTCCGAGGCCCTCGCGGCTCCTTTGCCGCGCTCCAGCTCGACGGCAACGGGTGGTCTGATCGAAGGGAGGTTCGAGGGGCATAGGCTTGAACGCCCCGAGGGGCGGTGGTATCAACCGCGCCCTCGCGTGGCGGGCGCTGTTGCCCACACCGCGAGAATCCACACCTCCCGATGGCGTGGCGCTCTCCCTCTTTGGGGGAAAGTTCCACGGCGATGCGTGAACGGGTGCCCGGAGAATCCCGGGTCTCACGCAGCGGTCGGGCAGGGAGGCACCAACCCAAATGCCTTCAGGAGTTTTCAGACCATGACGATGGAAGTCACGATGCCCGCCCCGGGCGAAGCCCCCCTCCCCGTCCGCGCGCTGCTCGAAGCCGGCGTGCACTTCGGCCACCAGACCAAGCGCTGGAACCCGAAGATGCGCCAGTACATCTACGGCGCCCGCAACGGCATCCACATCATCGACCTCGACCAGACGGCGCGGCTCTTCACGCGCGCCTACAACTTCATCAGCGACGTCGTCGGCAAGGGCGGCCACGTGCTCTTCGTCGGCACCAAGCGCCAGGCGCAGGAGATCGTGCAGGAGGAGTCGCCCGCGCCGGGATGCACTTCGTCACCAACCGCTGGCTCGGCGGCACCCTCACCAACTTCCGCACGATCCGCACGGGCATCGCCCGCCTGCGCGACATCGAGAAGATGAAGGAGGACGGCACCTACGAGAACCTCCCCAAGAAGGAGACGCTCATGCTCGAGAAGGAGCGCATCCGCCTCGAGGAGTACATCGGCGGCATCAAGAACATGAACGGCCTCCCCGGCGCGGTGTTCCTGATCGACCCGGCGCTGGAAGACATCGCGGTGAAGGAGGCCAAGAAGCTCGGCATCCCGCTGGTGGCCATCACGGACACCAACTGCGACCCCGACCAGATCAACTTCCCCATCCCGGGCAACGACGACGCGATCCGCTCGATCAAGCTCGTCACCGCCCGCATCGCCGACGCCTGCATCGAAGGCGTCCAGAAGCGTCGCGACGTGCCCGGGGCTGAGCACCGCGGCGGCCGCGACCAGGACATGTCTCCCCGCGAGCGCGACCGCGAGCGCGGCCGTGAGCGTGGTCCGGGCGGCGGCGGCGGCGGCGGCGGTCGTGGCCCCGGCGGCGGCGGTCGCGGCCCCGGCGGCGGCGGTCGTGGCCCCGGCGGCAACGCCCCCCCGCGCGGCCCCGGCGGCTCCGGCCCCGGCTGGCCCACGGCCCACGGCGGTCAGTCTGCGGCCCCGGCCGCGGCTCCGGCCGCGGCTCCCGGCCCGATCGTGGAGAAGGTCGGCCCCCGCGGGACGTCCTCGCACGGCGGCAGCGAGCCTTCGGGCACCTGATCCGCGATCCGTCGCGGTGACCTCGAAGCCACCTGGTGCGCGCGAGTCGTGCGCCGGGTGGTCGTCCCCGCCCCAGACTCTACACCTCACCTGTATTCGTTCCGCTCGCCCGGGGCCCGTAGAGACGGGCTCCGAGTGCGCGGGCCCAGAAATCCAAGCAAAGACTCCTAAAGAGGCGAATCGATGGCCGCAATCACCGCAGCGATGGTCAAGGAACTCCGTGAGCGCACCCAGTCCGGCATGTCGGACTGCAAGAACGCGCTCGTGCAGGCCGAGGGGGACATGGCGAAGGCCGTGGAGATCCTCCAGAAGATGGGCAAGGCGAAGGGCGACAAGGCCGCGGGCAAGGTCGCCGCGGAGGGCTCCGTCACGGCGCGCGTCAACGGCCACGTGGGCGTGGTCGTCGAGCTCAACTGCCAGACCGACTTCGTGGCCCGCGGCGAGGAGTTCAAGGCCGCGCTGCGCGACCTGTCGCACGCCGCCATCGAGCACAAGCCCACCGACAAGGCGACCCTCGAGGCCATCGCCTTCTCGGGCATGACCTTCAAGGACCGCATCGAGGGCCTCACGGTGCGCTCGGGCGAGAAGCACGACGTCCGCCGCGTGGCGGTCATCGAGGGCGGCGCGGGCTCGCACCTGCACACCTACGTGCACTCCAACGACCGCATCGCGGTGCTCGCGGAGATCGCCAGCTCCGACCCGAAGAGCGCCAAGGTCATCGAGTTCGCCGACGACGTCTGCCTCCAGGTGGCGTCGATGAACCCGAAGTACCTCGACCGCGCCGAGGTGCCCGCGGCGGACATCGCCAAGCAGCGCGAGATCTTCTCGGCGCTGATGGACAAGGAAGACGCCGAGGCGGTCGCCGCGCCGGTGGACTTCCTCGCGCGCATCCAGGCGATCATCACCGAGGTGGCCGCCGAGGAGGGCCGCGCGCTCGGCGACATGGACGCCGAGGTGAAGGCCCACCTGGAGAAGTCCGAGAAGGACCGCGCCACCCTCGAGGGCTTCAAGAAGGCCGCCGAGAAGGCCAAGGGGCGCGCGCCCGCCGCGAAGGAGAAGATCCTCGACGGCAAGGTCGCCAAGTGGCTCACGGAGATCGTGCTGCTCGACCAGAACTCCGTGAAGGAGAACAACACCCCGATCAGCAAGGTGATGGCGAACGTCGCGAAGGAAGTGGCCGGGACGAAGATCGTCCGCTTCGTGCGCTTCGAGGTCGGCGAAGGCATCGAGAAGGCCGCCGCCAAGGACTTCGCGACGGAGGTCGCCGAGATGGCGGCCGCCAGCGCCAAGGGCTGATCCCTCCCTCCCCGATGCGCCCCACCGCGGCGAGGCCCTGGTCCTCTAGCCTCCTGCGGTGGGTGGCGCTGCTCCTCCTCGTCGACGTCGCGGCCTTCCTGGTCGCGCTCTCCTTTACCCTCCAAGGTATCTTCGCGCTGACCCTCGTGGGCGCCGTCGCCTTGTGGGCGGCGCTCTCGCTGCTCGCGGTGTGCGCGCTCTACCTCGACGCCGCCCGAGGGGGCGACCCCGGACCGCTCCTCAAGGGCCAGCGCCAGCCGTGGCTGCAGCCCTTGTTCTGGCCCTTCCGGGTGGTCAGCTACGTGGTCTTCGCGGGCGCCCGCTGGTGGCGCCGCGCGACGGTGGTCGACCAGGTGACCCCGGGGCTCTTCCTGGGCCCGAGGCTGTTTCCCTGGGAGGTCGAGGCGCTGCGCTCGCGCGGCGTCACCGTGGTGATTGACCTGACCAGCGAACTGCCCACGGCGGCGCCCTTCGCGAGGGCTCCCTTCGAGCGCTACGGGGTCCCGACCCTGGACCGTGGCGCCCCCCCGGCGGCGGTCTTCGACGAGGCCGTGCGCTGGGCGGCCGCGAAGGTCGCCTCGGGGCAGTCGGTGTACGTGCACTGCGCCTTCGGGCGAGGGCGCAGCGCGACGCTGGCGGCGGCGGTGCTCATCGCCCTCGGGCGGGCGAAGGACGCCGCGGAGGCGCTGGCGATGGTGGCCGCGGCGAGGCCCTCGGTGAGCGTGAAGGGCGAGCAGCTCACGGCGCTGGAGGGCTTCGTGGAGAGGCGAAGCGGGGCGGCGTAGCGGACCCGCAGGGGGCCTGACCGCCGCGTCCTCACGGCGCGTGGCGCGCGACCCCGCGCGATGCGGGTGTACGTCTCCGCCTGGTACCGCGTCGCAAGAGTTCTGACGGGTCGAGCAGAGCGCCGCGGAGGAGAAGAACCGCAAGGGTCGCAAGGGTCGCAAGGGAGCGACTGGCTTGGGCCGGCAGGTGCTCCAACGCTCTCGCGAACCCGATGCGCCAGCGCCGGCGGAACTCACTTTGCGACCCTTGCGACCCTTGCGGTTCTTCTCCTCCGCGGCGCTCTGCTCGACCCGTCAGAACTCTTGCGACGCGGTATTAGAGCCACCCTGTCACGAAAACAGAGGTCTAACTGCGCGACATCGCAGAGCCTCCCTCTGAGTTGTTGGGCTTGAGGTCGACCGCGTAGCCGAGGTGTTCGAGCCGTTGGACGAGGCGCCGCGCCGACCGTGCGGCGTCCTTCCGCTCGATGTGTTGGGCGCCGAGGTCGCGGTACGGCTGACCGGTGAGGAGCATGTGGTAGATCGCCGTCAGCAGCTTGTGGGCGACGGCCACGAGCGCGGTGCCCGCGCTGGAGCGCGCCTTGAGGCGGTGGTACTTCGCCTGGGCGTAGCTGCCCTTCACGCGCGTCGCGGCCCACGCCGCCTGGGTCATCACCCTCTTCACGTACGGGTTGCCCCGGCGCGTCTTGCCCCCCTTGGACTTGCCCGCGCTCTCCCGCTGACCAGGGCACAAGCCCGCCCACGAGGCCAGGTGGTGGGCGTCGGCGAAGGCTCTCATGTCCACGCCGATCTCCCCCAGCAGCGCGCTCGCGCTCACCACCTCCAACCCCGTCACGGTCTTCACCAAGTCGAGCAAGGCGGCGTGCGGCACCAGCGCCGCCGCGATCACCTCGTCGAGCGCGGCGACCTCGCGGTCGGCCCCCTCGATCCGGCGCAGCGCGAAGTCGAGCAGCAGCCGCTGGTGAGGCGCGAGCGGCGTGGCGACGGCGGCGGCCAGTTCGGGGCGCTTGGAGCGCAGGGTGCCGCGGGCGCAGTTGCCGAGCGCGGCGGCGTCGGTGACGCCGTCGGCGAGGGCGCGGACGAGCGCTCGGCCCGTCGCCCCCAGCACGTCGGTCACGACGCTGGCGATCTTCAGGCCGTAGGTCTCCAGCGTCTTGATCAGTTGGTTGGCGGCGGTGGCGCGGGCGCGCACGAGGTTGATGCGGAAGCGCGTCAGGTCGCGGATGCGCCGGACCTCGGCGGGCGGCACGAAGGACTTGCGCAGCAGGCCGTGCGCGAGAAGTTGCGCCAGCCACGCCGCGTCGCCCACGTCGGTCTTGCGGCCGGGCACGTTGCGCACGTGATGGGCGTTGGCCAGGGTCAGGTCCAGGGCGCCCTCCAGCGCGGTGTAGACCGGGATCCAGTAGACTCCCGTGCCCTCCATCACGGCGTGGGTCGCGCCCTGCTCCTGGAGCCAGGCGCGCAGCGCGCGCAGGCCCGCAGGGAGCGTCTCAAAGGTGCGTGTCTCGCTCCGGGTCTTGCGGCCCGTGGCCGCGATGCGAATACACGCGACCACCGTGC
>JADJAE010000155.1 GCA_016704445.1 Deltaproteobacteria bacterium | reverse complement strand
GTTGACGTCTGGTTTGCCGTGATCGAGGAGCTCGAGAAGATAGAGCATCGCCTGGAGCACGGTGCTCTTGCCGGCGCTGTTGGCGCCAAACATCAGCGTCAGCGGCGCCAGTTCGATGCGCTGCCGCTCGCCGACACCCTTGAAATTCGTTAACTCGATAGCGGTAATCACAGTGAAAGTACTCCGTTGAATGCGCGATGGACGAGAGAGTCGAACAGAATGTCTGCTTCGGCGATTGCGGCCTCGATGCGCCTCTTCACCCCAAGGATGGTCTCCGAGATCAGTGCGAGCTCGCGCTGTCGGGCCATCGGAGGCACGGGCACAAGCAGGCCACCAAGCTTCGAAGCGTTGACGCCGGGTTGAGCTGCGCCCTCTGCCATCGATCGGATCTGGCTCCAGTACGCTTCTGACTGAAAGAACTCCGCGAGGAAGGCCGGCAAGAGTCGCGGGCCGGGCCTGACACGGATCAAGTACGATGCGAACACCGCCTTGTCTGGGCATTCGCTTATCCAGAAGCTCTTGCCGGTCGTGGCGCCTGTCCTGGCAAAGACGATGTCTCCGGGGCGGAGCATCGCGCGCGCAGCGGTCGCTTCGTCACACTCACAGTACGGCACAGATTTCCAGTCGACATGATTGTCTTGGATGTCGGTGATGCGAAGAAACTTCGGTCCCGCGGGTTCTGCGATCGCCGATGCCGTAACGCCGTAGTCGATGAGCTCAACCAGATCCTCAAGCCTTCTCACCTCCCAGCCCTTCGGATTCTTCACCGGATCGCCAAACATATTCAGGAACGTCGCGCGCAACAGACCATCGGTCAGCGCGATGGCCTCCTTGCGCTTGCGCCGGATGGCGTCGGCCTTGTCGAGCATGTCGGCAGTGCGACGCTGCTCGGAGAGGGAGGGAAGCCGGATTCTCGTGCTCTTGATCGTCTCCTGATTGATGTTCGGCTGTGCTCCGCCAACGCGCTTTTGCAGGAGTTCGGGGAGCTTCTCCTGAAGCGCATGCCACACATACCGGGCGTCAGCGCGACTTGGATCAGGCCTGATATGACAGATCGCCTGATTCGTAGTGGCGGGCATGCCCAGCAGTGCAGTGCGGCCAACAGTTGCGCCGTACATCGCGACAAGAATCGATCCCGCTGGAACCAACTTGAGTCGAGCCGATCGCACGCCTTCATCCGTGACGAATTCTTCTGTGCTGGTGAGCACCCCGTCCCGCAATTCCCCGGATTTCACCCACGGAATGCTTCCCCCGTAGTACTCGCCAGAGTGTTCCCGCGGCGGAGTGCTTCCAGAACCGGTCTGGCAGAATTCGTCGATCGCGACTGTGGCCCGATTCACAGCATCCCCTCCAGCTCCGCCAGGTCCTTCGCGATCTCCGCCTCCAGCGCCCGCAGCCGCTCGATGATTTTCTTCGGATCCTCCCAGGTCACCTCTTCGCGCGTCGCCTCCTTGTACCGATTGATCGAGAGGTCCCACCCCTTCTGCTCGATCTCCGCCACCGGCACCTGGAACCACTTCCCCGTCCGCTCGCCCAGCTTTTTGTCACTCCGATTCTTCCACTGCGCGAGCACATCGGGCAGGTCGTCCGCGTCCACCTTCTGGCGCTTGTCGTCCAGCGAGTACCCGTCCGCCCCCACATCGTAGAAGAACACCCGGTCGGTCTTCCCCCCGCGGGTGAACACCACGATCGCCGTCGACACCCCCGCATACGGCTTGAACACCCCCGATGGCAGGGAGATCACCGCCTCCAACTGGTTCTCCTCCACCAGCACCCGCCGCAGCGCTACGTGCGCCTTCGACGACCCGAAGAGCACCCCATCGGGAACGATGGTCGCGCTCCGGCCGCCCTTCTTCAGCATCCGCAGCACCAGCGCCACGAAGAGCAGTTCGGTCTTCTTCGTGTTCACCTTGCTGGTCAGGCTCGGGTGCACATCTCCCGCGTCGAGGCTCCCCTTGAAGGGAGGATTCGCCAGCACCACATCGAACCCGCCCGTCGCCAGCCGCCCGAACTTCTCGGGAAAGGAGTTCGACAGCGTGTCCTGGTAGTGGATGTCCGGGTTGTCGACGCCGTGCAGGATCAGGTTCATCGCCGCGATGCGCAGCATCGTCGCGTCGAAGTCGAAGCCGTGGAACATGTCCCGCTCGATGTGCTCGCGGTACGGCTCGAGCAGGTCGCCGGTGTAGATCGTCTCTCCGTCGTCCCCCTTCATCCGTCCTTCCGGCGACGTGTACTTCTCCATCAGGTACTGCATCGCCCCCACGAGGAAGCCCGCGGTGCCGCACGACGGGTCGCCGATGGTCTCGCTGGGCTTCGGGTCGAGCATCGACACCATCAGCTTGATCACGTGCCGCGGCGTGCGGAACTGCCCGTTGATGCCCGCCGTGGTGAGCTTGCTCAGCAGGTACTCGTAGAGGTCGCCCTTGGCGTCCCCCTCTGTGATCGGGAGCGCGTCGACCATCGCGACCGCCGACGCCAGGAGGTTGGGCTTCTGGATCATCAGCTGCGCGTCCTTCATAGAGTCCGCGAAGCTCGTCCCGCCGGGCATCTCTCGCAGGTGCGTGAACACCTCGTCGCGCACCACCCGCAGCATGTCGAGCGCGCCGAGCTGCTTGAAGCGCCGCCAGCGCAGGTGCTGGTGCTTCTCGGAGAACATCCGCGCGAAGGGCTTGCCAGTGCGCTCGGCCCGCTTCTCGTTGCGCGCCTCGTTCACGTCGAGCAGGCGCATGAACATCAGGAAGGAGATCTGCTCGATGACCGTGAGGGGGTTGGTGATCCCGCCGGTCCAGAACTCGGTCCAGAGGCGGTCGATCTGGCTCTTCTGCGCGGTAGTGAGGGTGCTCATGAGACTTGCTGATCCTTGAGAGAAAACTGACTGAGAATATCGATGAGGTCGTCGACCTCGCTGCCGCTCGGAAACACCCCGTCGACCCCGTTGGCGTGCAGCGTCGTGAAGGGCGGCTCGTACAGCCGGTCGATCTCGATGCCGCCGTGCTGGGCGATGTGGTTCTGCACCATCTGGAGAAACCGGAGCTGCTGCGCCGACAGGGCCGGGTGCTTGTGCACGAAGGCCGTGAAGGCCCGCTCCACCGCGGCGGCGTCGAGCCCCACCAGGGCCTGGAACACTGCGAACAGCGATCGCCGCGTGGCGGGTTGATACCCGACGAGGTGCCGCACGTTGGCGCGGTCGTCGACCTGGAGCACCAGCTTCGCCAGCTCCTCCAGCTCGACCTCCTGCACGGCCCTGCCCTCGCGAATCGAGCGCAGCGTGGGGTTCTCCGCGAAGTGGCTCTTCAGCACCGACTCGACGCGGCGCCGGTACTCCACGAGCTCCAGGCCCTCCAGGCTGGGGACGTAGGTCTCGACCGTGAAGCCCCCGTCCTCCACGTCGATGACCTGCGGCGCGACGCGGCCCGGCGAGACCTCCTGAATGTAGCGCATCACACCGCGCAGCTCCGTGCGGATCTCCTCCAGCGCGGCCACCGTCGCTGTCGCCCAGAAGCCCTTCGAGCGCACCTTCGCGATGGCGTCGGCCTTCGCCTTCACGGGGCCCTGGTTCTTCAGGAGCCGCTCGACCTGATCCTCGACGCGCGCGCGGAGGTCGAGAAACGCGGGCCCCTCGACGCCTCCCTGCACCAGTTCGCGCTCGAGCTTCGCGACCAGCAGGTCGAAGCGATAGGCGTCCTCCTCGCCCTGGATGGAGCGATTCTCCATCAGCGGCGCGGCGACGGTGAGCAGGTCGGCCTGGAGGGCCGCATCGAAGTGGGCGACCCGCTCGCGGTCACAGAGCGCCTCCACCTCGCGCCAATGGTCCTTCACCGGGATGGCCCTTGTGTCCCGAAGCGCCTTCACGTCGCTCACGAGCAGGTCGATCACCGACTGGAACTCGCCCTCGCGCATGGCGTCGAGGCTGGCCTGGGCGAGCTCGACGCGGGCCGTGAACACGCGCTCCAGCAGGGAGGTCTGCCGGGGCGGCTCGACCTCGGTGTACTCGTGGTCGAAGAACCAGAAGTTCCCCCAGTGGTCGAAGATCAGGAACTCGGTCTTGTGCTTGCCGGGACCGAAGAGGTTGGGGCGGAGGCGGGTGCCGCGGCCGATCATCTGCCAGAACTTCACGTACGACTTCACCGGCTTGGCAAAGACCAGGTTCACCACCTCCGGTACGTCGATGCCGGTGTCCAGCATGTCGACCGAGATGGCAATGAACACGGGCTCGCGCACGTCGGGGTCTTCGCCCTTGAAGTTCTCGATCAGGCTGTCGGCGTACCGCTCCTGGTTGTCGATGACGCGGCAGAACCCGGAGCCCCGCTGCGGGTACATCTCGTAGAAGACCCGGTGCATCTGCATCGCGTGCTCGTGGCTACGCGCGAACACGATGGTCTTGCCCACGTGGGACCCGTTCGCCTCGCGGATGCCTTCGTCCATGAGCGAGCGCCAGATGAAGCGAGTGGTGTCGTCGTTGAACACGCGGCGGTCGACGTCGGCGGCTTCGTACGCGCGCTGCGGGGCGCCGTCGTCCTGCTCCTCGAACTGCGCGCGCTGCGCATCACTCATCTCGGCGTACTTGATCCCGCGCTTGCGGAAGTCGGTCCAGAGGCTGCGTACGCGGAAGGGCACGAGGTACGGCGGGTTGGATCGCACCGCGTCCTCGATGCTGTAGTTGGAAGTCGGGTCGTTGTTCTCGCAGCCGAAGAGCGCGTAGGTGTTGCGCGAGATGAAGCGCACGGGTGTCGCGGTGAGGCCGACCTTCAGCGCGTCGAAGTATTGAAAGAGGACCTGGAACTTCTTGTAGATGCTGCGGTGTGACTCGTCGGCGATGATGAGGTCGAAGAACCCCACGTCGAACTGCTCGAAGCTCGCCATCATCGCGGGGTAGGTCGCGAGGTAGATGTGGGCCTTGCGGTCGGTCTCCGCCCCGCCGCCGACGATCACCCGCGGCTCCGCGGGCAGCAGCTCCTTGAACACCCGGTCGGCCTGCTTGCGCAGCTCGCGCCGGTCGCACAGGAACAAGATCCTCCGGGCCCACTTCGCCTTGATGAGCAGGTCGCAGATGGACACCGCGACGCGTGTCTTGCCCGTGCCCGTGGCCTGCACCAGCAGCGCGCTGCGGAACCGGTTGCTGAAGCGCTCGGCCACCCGCTTGACCGCTTCGAGCTGGTACATCCGATCGGCGATGGCGAGGTCGGGGTTCACCGTCGCGAGGGCTTTGCGCTCGGTGCGCTGGAGCAGCAGGTACTCCAGGCTGTCCTTCGCGTAGAACCCGCGCACCTTGCGCTCGGGGTACCCCTGGGCGTCGTCCCACAGGTAGATGTCCATCCCGTTGGTGTAGAAGATCGCCGGCCGCTGCCCGGTCTGCTTCTCCAGCGCCACGGCGTAGAGCCTCGCCTGCTCGGCGCCGACGCGCGGGTCCTTCACGGTGCGCTTCGCTTCGACCACCGCGAGGGGCCTACCGTCGTCGCCATAGAGGACGTAGTCCGCAAAGCCGGTGCCCGACTCCGAGGGCATCGGGGAGACGGCGATCTCCTGGCCCACCTGCTCGGTGCTGGCGCCGCGCTCGCCGACGTCCCAGCCCGCCTCGGTGAGCAGCGCGTCGATGAGCCGACGTCGCGTGGTCTCCTCGTTGAACTGGAGCAGCGAGGCGACCTTCTGACCCTCGCTCTTGAGCTGTTCGAGGGCCTCGGTGGACTGCTCCGCGGTCTGCTCGGCCTGCGCGCGCTTCGATCGCTCCTCGTCGAGGGCCTTCAGGAGCGCTTCGTGTCGCGCCTCGGCGAGCCTGAGCTTCTCCAGCGCGTCGCGTGACTTCGCCTGCGTGAGCGCCTCATCCACGGGCGTCGTGTACGAGGGACAATCCGCGCGGGCTCCTCCGTCGACCCGCAGGTGGAACCACTGCGCGATCTCGAAGAGCTGGTAGAGCCGATCCAGCGCCGTGCTGGTCGTGACCGGTCTGTTGGGGTGCGCGGCCTGATTGCCCGCGATGCGGACCGCGTGGAGCTTCTGCACGACCACCGTCGGCACGGACTGCTGGAACGCCGTGGCGTTCATCAGGTCGTTGAGGTTGTCGGAGTAGATCGAGGGCAGCCCGTAGTCGTCGTAGACCACGGCGACCATCCGCTCGATGAAGCTCCGCTGCTTGAGGAGGGAGCTCGCAGGGTCGGAGTACGCGTAGCGCTCAGCGAAGCCCGCGAGGTCAGCGAGCGTCGCGCGCTTCGCCCGCAGGAACTCGAAGTTCTGCGACTTCATGTCGATGTCCTCGCTGCGGTCCATGCCGCGGCCCTGTACAAGCCTCGTGCCATCACGGGGTCATGCCGTGACGGGCGAGCCAGTTGGAGAGGGTCTGGTAGCTCGGGAGTCCGACGAGTTCGGCGGCCTTGCGTTTGTTCCCGTGGGCCTCCTCCATCGCGCGGGAAAGATAGTGGTGGGCGACCTCGTGGAGCAACGACGGAAGCTCGAACCCGTTGCCCATCGGACGCCCGAGAATGCCTCTCGCGAGCGCCGCGCTCTTCGTCGGTAGCAGCGCGTCGCGGACGTCCTCGAGCCCGATGGTCGTGCCGTCGCTCCAGATCGCCGCGCGCCGGAGGGTGTTGAGCAGCTCGCGGATGTTGCCGGGCCACGGGTGCGCGAGGAGAAGGTTTCTTGCGCTGGCAGAAAGCTTCTTCTCCTGGTAGCCGGGCTCGGTCGTGGACTCGCGGTTCACCTGCGCGAGCAGGTGATCGACGAGCAGACCGAGGTCGGCGCCCCGCTCACGCAGGGGCGGGATCTTCAGCACCGCGACGGCGAGGCGGTGGAAGAGGTCTTCGCGGAAGCGCCCCTCGGCGACCTCGTCGATCATGGTGCGGTGGGTCGCAGCGATGACCCGCACGTCGACGTGGACGGGCTGCCTCGCTCCGACCCGAAGCACCTCAGCCTCCTGGAGGACCCGGAGCAGGCGCACCTGGCTGTCGGCCCGGAGCTCGCCGATCTCGTCGAGGAAGATGGTGCCGCCGTCGACGGCCTCGAAGTAGCCCTTCTTGACGGTGTTGGCGCCCGTGAAGGCGCCCTTCTCGTAGCCGAAGAACTCCGACTCCGTGAGCTCGCGCGGGATGGCGCCGCAGTTGATGGCGAGGAAGGGCCCATCGCGCCGCAGACTCGCCCGATGGATCGCGCGGGCAAGGAGTTCCTTGCCGGTGCCAGACTCGCCTTCGATGAGGACCGGGACGTTGCGGACCGCGACGCGGCGCGACCGCTCGATCAGCCGCGCCACCTCCTTGCTGCGATGGACGATGTCCGCGAACTCCGGTGCTGGCGGTGGCGCGGCGGCGCTACGAGCACGGAGGCGCTCGTCCGCGGACCGGAGGAGGTCGGGGATGAAGTCCGCGGAGATGTCGAAGGGCACCGACGCGGTCTTTACGCCGTGCTTCGCCGACGACTCGATGAGCTCCGCGGGAAACCTCGTCTTGCCCAGGATGATCCAGACCGCAGCCATGGCAGGTGTGCCGGGGCTCAGGTGGAACGTCAGCTTCGCCTCGCCTGCGTGTCGCTCGCGGGCGCTCTCGCAAGCCCGTACGGCGGCCTCGTAGATCTCACCGAAGTGGGTGGGGCCGGAGAGGACTCGGGCTGGAAGTGCGGCGCGGTCGGAGAGCGCGTCGCGAGCCACCGGCGGTAGGCAGTGACCTCCGTGGCGGGGTGGTCGGTGAGCAGGACCGCCTCGTCGAAGCGTCGCGCGTCGAGCGCCTGGGCGATGGGGCCGATGCCGATAGTCTCGGACTCCAGCGGTGCGCGGAGGTCGGTCTTGCCGATCCAGGCGACGAGGACACGGCTCATGGCCTCTCCGGGTACAAGCGATCTTCTCAGATCACAAGCAGCCTTACGATGCGGTGTCCGGCTCGGCGGGTGAGCGGCGAATATAGGGCCCCATATTCACGAAAATGGGGCCCCATATTCCGACGGTCGCCCGCGCCTCCCATGCGTGGGACTTGCGCCCGATGAGGCCTTCGGGTAATCAACAACCAGATGGTTGTAGATCAGCTCACGCCCGACCAGGCCGACCGCGTGTTTCACGCGTTGGCCGACCGCACCCGGCGCGACATCGTGCGCCGCGTGCTGGGCGGCGAGGCGTCCGTGTCGGCGCTCGGGCGTCAGTACCCGATGAGCCTCACCGCGGTGCAGAAGCACGTCGCGGTGCTCGAGCTCGCGGGGCTGGTGACGAAGACGCGGCGCGGGCGCGAGCAGATCGTTCGGGCCGACCTCGACCCGGTGCGGCGCGCGACGGCGCTGCTCGACCAGTTTGAAGCGCTGTGGCGCGCCCGCATGGACCGCATGGGCGACCTGCTCGCCGAACCCGAACAAGGAGCAACGAAATGACCGTCACGCATGTGCAAAGAGACCCGGCCACCCTGACGATGATCGTGCGCGCGGAGTTCGACGCCGACGTCGCGCGCGTGTGGCAGCTGTGGGCCGATCCGCGAAAGCTCGAGCGCTGGTGGGGGCCGCCGACGTACCCTGCGACGGTCAGGCAGCACGACCTCTCGCCGGGCGGGGCGGTCAACTACTTCATGACCGGCCCGCAGGGGGAGAAGCACCACGGGTGGTGGCGCGTGCTCGAGGTCGCGCCTCCGCAGCTGCTCGTGGTGGAAGACGGCTTCGCCGACGAGCACGGCGCGCCGAACATGGCGATGCCGACGACGAGGGCGCGCTTCGAGCTGACGCCGCGCGACGGCGGCGGGACACACGTGACGATCACGTCGACGTTCCAGTCCATTGAGCAGATGGAGCAGCTCCTCGCGATGGGCATGGAGGAAGGCCTGAAGGCCGCCATGGGCCAGATGGACGCGCTGCTCGCAGGCTGACCGGCCGAGGTCACTCCACCGGCCGCAGCATCACCACGGAGTACCCGACCGCGTTGCCCCGACCCGGGTTGGCGTACGAGTGCTTCTGGTCTCCTCGGAAGGCCAGCACGTCGCCCACGGCCAGCGTCCACGATCGCCCCGACGCCGTCAGCGTGATCGACCCCGTCTCCACCGTCAGGTACTCGCGCGTCCCCGGCGTGCGGAACTCCCGTCATCCGAGCGCCCGGAGGCAGCACGATGCGGTCGATCTCCGTGCCCGGCACCCGGTCCGGTAGCAGCTTGCGCACCGTCGCCTGACCGCGGGTCTGCTCGGGCAGCGAGTCCTTCGCGAAGAAGCGGGCGCCCGCCTGCGGGGCGGCGACCAGCTCCTCGAAGGACACCTGCAGCGCGACGGCCACCTTTGTGCATCACCGCCAACGTGGGTTGGCGCCGCCGCTCTCCAGGTTGGCCCAGGTCGCCCTCGGCAGGCCCGACTGCCGCGCGAGCTGCGACTGCGTCAGCCCGCGGGCCTCGCGCAGCGCCCGGATGTTCGTCGCGAGGCGCTCGGCGAGCTGGTCGGGGGTGTCCATGCGTTGGAAGGATGACAGCGCATTGGCAGCGCGGACAACATGCTGTCACCCGCGACGCATGCTCCACCCACCGAAGGAGATACGCGGAACATGAACATCGAGGACTTCGCATCGTGATCACCGGGGCCGGGGCAGGGTTGGGGCGCGCGCTGGCGCTGGCGCTGGGGCGCCGGGGAGCGAGGGTGGCGCTGGTGGCGCGCACCGCCGGAGCGCTGGAGGCGGTCGCGGCGGAGGTCGCGGCGGCGGGGGGCGAAGGGCACGGGATCGCCGGGGACGTGGGGGACAAGGAGGCCATCCACCGCATCGCGGGTCAGGCGATGGCCGCGCTGGGCGGGGTCGACGTGCTGGTGACAACGCCAGCACGCTGGCCAGTGCCGCTGCGGCCTCTCGCGGACACCGACTGCGAGGCGCTGGAGCGGGCGCTCTCGGTCAACGTGCTGGGGCCGTTTCGGCTGACGCGGGCGCTGCTCGGTCCGATGCGCCTCGCGCGGCGCGGGCTGGTGCTGATGGTGAGCTCCGACGCGGCGGTGGAGGCGTACCCGACCTGGGGCGCGTACGGCGCCTCGAAGGCCGCGCTCGACCACCTCGCGCGCATCTGGTCGGCGGAGCTCGACGGCCACGGGGTGAGGGTCATGACGGTCGACCCCGGCGAGATGGACACCGCCATGCACGCCGACGCGATGCCCGACGCCGACCGCGCCTCGCTCGCCTCGCCGAGTGATGTGGCCGAGCGCTTCGTGGAGATCATCCGCCACGCCGGGTCCATTCCCCCAGGGCAGCGCGTCGCGGCGCAGGGCTTCTCCGCGGGAGAGCCCTCGTGAACGCCCCGGCCATGCAGGCCGATGAGCTGCTGGCGCCCGCCACGGGCCGTCGGGGCGACGCGCTCGCCGAGCGGCTGATGGTGATCGACCCCTCGACCGGGGGGCTCAGCGACAGGCGCATCGCCGACCTGCCGGAGCTGCTGCGGGAGGGCGACCTGCTGGTGCTCAACGACGCCGCCACGCTCCCTGCCTCGCTGCGGGCGATCGGTCCGATGGGCGAGCCGATGGAGCTGCGGCCTGCGCACGCCCGCGACGACGGCGCCTGGGACGTCGCGCTCTTCGGTGACGGCGACTGGCGCATCTGGCACCGGAGCAGCGACCCGCGCCGCCCGCGGTGCGCGTCGGCGAGGCGCTGCTCTGGGGACGACCTCCGCGCGCTCGTCGAGTCGGTCTCGCCGGTGTCGCCCCGGCTGGTGACGGTGCGCTTCTCCCTCGCGGGCGACGCGTTCTGGCGTCGGCTCTACCAGCTCGGTCGGCCGGTGCAGTACGCCCACCTCCAGGGCGAGCTCGCGCTCTGGGACGCAGACGCCCGTCGCGTCGCGGCCGTGGGCGATGGAGATGCCCTCCGCGGCGAGGCCCCTCTCCTGGGCGCTGCTGGAGCGGGTGCAGTCGCGAGGCGTCGCGCTGGCGACGGTGACCCACGCCGCGGGGCTCTCCTCCATCGGCGACGAGGCGCTCGACGCGAGGCTGCCGTGGCCCGAGCGGTCGGAGGTGCCGCAGGCGACGGTGGACGCCGTCGGGCGGTGCAGGGCGAGAGGCGGGCGCGTCGTCGCCGTGGGGACGAGCGTGGTCCGGGCGCTGGAGGGGCGGGCCGATCGCTCGACGGGCGCGTCGCTGCTCGAAGCGGGGAGCGCGGTGACCGATCTGGTGCTCGGGGAGGGGTCAGGCCGAGGGGGTGGTGGACGGGGTGCCCTCGGGGATGCACGAGCCCGGCAGTCGCACTCGCGCTGCTCACGGCCTCGCCGAGGGGGCGTTGCTGCATCGCCTCGCCGCGCTTCGCGTCGAGCCGGGGTACCTCCAGCACGAGTTCGGCGACAGCGCGCTGGTGCTGGCGTGAGCTTGTGAGCTCGCGCCCCGGATTTCCGCGGAGAACAAGGCACTTCCGACTCAGGTGCGAGCGCCGAAACGCAGTGATAGTCTCCGCCGCGGACCGACCACCTAGGGACCGAGGAGACTGTCTTCGGGGCGGGTGGTCAAAGATACGGAGAGCCAGTGATGCACACGAACGTAACGACGACGATCGGTACGATGAAGGTCTCCAACGAGACGCTTCTGAAGTGGGTCAACGAGGTCGCGAGTCCTCAACATGAAGATCATGACCCGCATGGTCGCGTCGCCCCCGAGATGCTCGACGGGCGGCATGACTTCAACCGCGGCGTGCACTCGACCCTCGACGTGAACCCTGACCGGCGGTTCATCCGTCACTTCCCGCAGGACAACACCATCTGGAGCGTCGGGTCGGGCTACGGCGGCAACGTGCTGCTCGGCAAGAAGTGCCTCCGCGCTGCGCATCGGCAGCTACCCGGGCGCGACGGAGAAGCGGCCTCGCGAGCACATGCTCATCCTCGGCGTCGAGTCGCCTGGGAGGGAGACCACCCAACGTCGCGGCGGCGTTCCCGGGCGCGTGCGGCAAGACCAACTTCGCGATGATGGTTCCGCCGAAGCGCTTCGACGGATGGAAGGTGGACCGCGGTCGGCGATGACATCGCGTGGATGGCAGCGTCGGGCCGCGACGGTCGGTTGTGGGCGATCAACCCCGAGGCGGGGTAATGCGGCGTCGCGCCGGGCACCAACTCCAAGAGCAACCCCAACGCGATGGCGTCGGTGCGCGAGAACACCATCTTCACCAACGTGGCTATGACCCCCGACGGGGACGTGTGGTGGGAGGGCATCGACGGGGAGGTTCCTCGAGCTGCTCACCGGACTGGCAGGAGGCCCCGGAAGAAGGGCTCCAACGAGAAGGCCGCGCACCCCAACTCGCGCTTCACCCGCGCCGGCTGGCCAACAACCCGGTGCTCTCCGTCCGCCAAACGACCCGCAGGGCGTGCCCACCTCCGCGATCATCTTCGGCGGACGCCGGGCCACCACCGCCCGCCGGTGCTCCAGTCCTTCAACTGGACCCACGGGCCTCCCTCGGCGCCACCATGGCAGCGAGACCACCGCGGCCGCCACCGGCCAGGGTGGGGCATCGTGCGCCGCGACCCGATGGCCATGCTGCCGTTCTGCGGCTACGATACGGGCGAGTACTTCGGCCACTCGCTGGAGATGGCAGAAGTACCAACAACCCGCCCAAGATCTTCCAGGTGAACTGGTTCCGCCAGGACGCCAACGGGAAGTTTCTGTGGGCCGGGCTTCGGCGAGAACATGCGGGTGTTGAAGCGGGTCATCGACCGCGCCCACGGTCGGGTCGGCGTCCATGAGACCCTCCTCGGTGGTGCCCAAGGCGGGCAACCTCGACCTGTCGGGCCTCGGACGCCAACACCACCGAGAAGGTCTCCGCCGCGACGGCCATCAACCCCGGGACGAGTGGCGCCAGGAGCTCGAGATCCAGGGCGAGTTCTTCGAGAAGCTCAAGGCCTGGTGCCGCCGGCGCTGGTGCTCCAGCGGCAGATCTTGACGTCTCGGTTCCAATATCTCTGCGAGGGCCCGCGGAAGCCGCCCTCGACCGCACCGCAGAAGGCCCTGGTTGACGAGAGTTTGTAGTTCACCTGCCGGGCATCCGCACCTCCCGATACAACCGTTGAATTCCGTCCCAGGCCGTGAGCATGGCGTGGGGGTCGTCCTCGTCCTGCGCGATGTCCAGGTCGACCCGGTAGCGCCGCCCTCCGACGTCGTCACTCGGCTCCGGGTGAAGCTGCGCCTGCCTCGTGGGCGTGCCGCTGAAGCACTTTCGCTCGCGGCCTCTTACCCAGGGTGTTGGAAGGCGTTCTGATCGAGGGGCTTCGGGTTCTTCTTGTCGGCCCATGGTCCACGGGCCGACCAGCGAGGGCTCAGGATCACCGTCGCGGGTCATCTCCACCGCCCACCCCTCGTCGTCGTTGTTCTTGATCACCTTCGCCGTCCAGCCGTCGGCGATCCACAAGCGCGGGTCCTGCTCTGCCATGGCGTGTCGTGTACCCGCCGTGGCTCCGATGGTCCAGCGGCGTGTGACATTGGCTGTCTCGATACACGAGCGGGCGCGGGCCCCGGCTTCGTCCATAGTGCCTGCGATGAGCACCCCACCCTGCGCGCGTGGCTCCACGAGGGCCCCTTCACCCCGGCGATGTCGTCGGGCTTTCTTCGGCTTCTATGTCCACGCGGGCGTTTTCACGGCGCTCGTCGATCGCGGGCTTCCTTCCGGAGCGCCGCCACCGGGTCGAGCGCGGGCGCGCTGGTCACCGGCCTTCCTGGCTGCCGAGGGGTCTCGCTCGACGCCATGCGCGAGCGCCTCGCCACGCTGCGACGGAGGACTTCAGGGACCCGGCTCCGGGCGCGGGATTGCTCCAGGAGGCGCTGGCGATGCTCGACGCGCTCTTGCCGGTGACGGAGATCGAGAACGCGAGGGTGGCCTATGCGCCGAGCGTGTCTGACCTGCGGGCGGGACAGACCACGGTGCGAGGGAGGGGAGCATCGCGGGGCGATCCACGGGTCGGTCGCGCCGCCGGAAAGTTGTTTCACCCGGTGTGGCTGGGGCAAGGCTCTTACAGCGATGGAGGTATCGCCGACCGGGAAGGCATCGCGGGGACCAGGGGAGGGAGAGAGGGTGCTGTATCACCACCTGGCGTCGCGCTCTCCGTGGAGGGGGTCAGGGGTCGATG
>JADJAE010000154.1 GCA_016704445.1 Deltaproteobacteria bacterium | reverse complement strand
CGCACGTGACGATCACGTCGGTGTTCAACTCCGTCGAGCAGATGGAGCAGCTCGTCGCGATGGGCATGGAGGAAGGCCTGAAGGCCGCCATGGGCAGATGGACGCGCTGCTCGGCAGGCTGACCGACCGAGGTCACTCCACTGCGCAGCATCACCACAGAACCCGACCGCGTTCCCCCGACCCGGGTTGGCGTACGAGTGCTTCTGGTCTCCTCGAAGGCCAGCACGTCCCCGGCCAGCGTCCATGATCGCCCCGACGCCGTCAGCGTAGTCGACCCGTCTCCACCGTCAGGTACTCGCGCGTCCCCGGCGTGTGCGGAACCCCGTCATCCGCGCGCCCGGCGGCAGCACGTGCGGTCGATCTCCGTGCCTGGCACCCGGTCTGGTAGCAGCTTGCGCACCGTCGCCTGACCGCGGGTCTGCTCGGGCAGCAGGTCCTTCGCGAAGAAGCGGGCGCCCGCCTGCGGGGGCCGCCACCAGCTCCTCGAAGGACACCTGCAGCGCGACCGCCACCTTGCGCATCACCGCCAGCGTGGGGTTGGCACCGCCGCTCTCCATGGTTGGCCCAGGTCGCGCTCGGCAGGCCCGACTGTCGCGCGAGCTGCGGCTGCGTCAGCCGCGGGCCTCGCGCAGCGCGCGGATGTTCGTCGCGAGGCGCTCGACGATCTGGTCGGGGTGTCCGGCGTTGGAAGGATGACGGCGCATTGGCGCGCGGACAACCCTCTGTCATCCGCGACGCATGCTCCACCCACCGAAGGAGGTACGCGGACCAATGAACGTCGAGGGACTTCGCATCGTGATCACCGGGGCCCGGAGCAGGGTTGGGGCGCGCGCTGGCGCTGGCGCTGGGGCGCCGGGGGAGCGAGGTGGCGCTGGTGGCGCGCACCGCCGGGGCGCTCGAAGCGGTCGCGGCGGAGGTCGCCGGAAAACGGCGGGGGCGTAGGCCACGCGATCCCCGGTGGACGTGGGCGACAAGGAGGCCATCCACCACATCGCCCAGGTCAGGCCCGATAGCCGCGCTGGGCGGGGTCGACGTGCTGGTGCACAACGCAGGCACGCTGGGCCACGTGCGCTGCGACCTCGCGGACGCAGAGTGCGGGGCCCTGGAGCGGGCGCTCTCGGTCAACGTGCTGGGGGCCCGTTCCGTTTGACGCGCGCTGCTCGGGCCGATGCGCCTCGGGGGCGACGCGCTGGTGCTGATGGTGAGCTCCGACGCGCGGCGGTGGAGCCTACCCACCTGGGCGCGTACGGCGCCTCGAGCCGCACTCGACCACCTCGCGCGCATCTGGTCGGCGGAGCTCGACGGCGCAGGTGAGGGTCGTGACGGTCGACCCCGGCGGAGATGGACACCGCCATGCACGCCGACGCGATGCCCGACGCCGACCGCGCCTCGCTCGCCTCGCCGGTCGACGTGGCCGAGCGCTTCGTGGAGATCATCCGCCACGCCCACGGGTCGATCCCCCCGGGGCAGCGCGTCGCGGCGCAGGGCTTCTCGCAGGGAATGTGCGGTCGTAAGCGCCCCGGCCGTGCGAGGCCGTCAACGAGCCCCTGGCGCCCGCCACCGGGCGCGCGGGGCGACGCGCTCTCCGAGCGGCTGATGGTGATCGACCGCGCCACCGGGAGGCTCAGCGACCGGCGCATCGCCGACCTGCCGGGCCTCCTGCGGGCGGGCGACCTGCAGTTGCTCAACGACGCCGCCACGCTCCCAACGTCCCACGCTGCGGGCGACCGGTCCGTTGGGCGAGCCGATGGAGCTGCGCCTCGCGCACGTCCGACGACGGCGCCTGGGACGTCGCGCTCTTCGGTGACGGTGACTGGCGCACCCGCACCCGAGCACCGACCCGCGCCGCCCGCGGTGGGCGTCGGCGCGGCGCTGCTCCAGGGGACGACCTCCGCGCGCTCGTCAGGCGGTCTCGCCGGTGTCGCCCCGCCTCGTCACGGTGCGCTTCTCCCTCGCGGGCGACGCGTTCTGGCGTCGGCTCTACCAGCTCGGTCGGCCGGTGCAGTACGCCCACCTCCAGGGCGAGCTCGCGCTCTGGGACGTGCAGACGCCCGTCGCGTCGCGGCCGTGGGCGATGGAGATGCCCTCCGCGGCGAGGCCCCTGTCCTGGGCGCTGCTGGGCGAGGTGCAGTCGCGGGGCGTCGCGCTGGCGACGGTGACCCACGCCGCGGGGCTCTCCTCCATCGGCGACGAGGCGCTCGACGCGAAGCTGCCGTGGCCCGAGCGGTCGGAGAGTGCCGCAGGCGACGGTGGACGCCGTCACGGCGTGCAGGGCGAGAGGTGGGCGCGTCGTCGCCGTGGGGACGAGCGTGGTCCGCGCGCTGGAGGGGCGGGCCGAGCGCTCGACGGGCGCGTCGCTGCTCGAAGCCGGGAGCGCGGTGACCGAGCTGGTGCTCGGGGAGGGTTCAGGCCGAGGGTGGTGGACGGGGTGCTCTCGGGGATGCACGAGCCCGGCGGCTCGCACTTCGCGCTGCTCACGGCCTTCGCCGACGCGGCGCTGCTGCACGCCTCGCTGCGCTTCGCGTCGAGCCGGGAGTACCTCCAGCACGAGTTCGGCGACAGCGCGCTGGTGCTGGGGTGAGCCGTTGTGGCCCGGGGGGACCCCCCCCCCCTCCCCCCCCCCCCCCCGGGACACCAAAACAAACCGCGCCGTCCGCCCCGGCCCCCCCGGAACCCGGTGCCCCCCCCGCCGGCCCCGCCCCTCCCCCCGGGGCGGGGCCCGCCCCCCGCCGCCGGGGATCTCCGCATGGGACAAGGCACTTCCGGCTCAGGTGCGAGCGCCGAAACGCGGTGATAGTCTCCGCCGCGGAACGACCCCCCTAGGGACCGAGGAGACTGTCTTCGGGGCGGGTGGTCAAAGATACGGAGAGCCAGTGATGCACACGAACGTAACGACGACGATCGGTACGATGAAGGTCTCCAACGAGACGCTTCTGAAGTGGAGTCAACGAGGTCGCGGCCATGACCGAAGGCCCGACCGGGTGGTGTGGGTCGACGGCTCGGAGGGAGGAGAACAAGCTCCTCACCGAGCAGGCCGTGGCCGCCGGGGTGCTCATCCCCTCAACCCCCAGAAGCGCCCGGGTGCTACCTGCACCGCTCCAACCCCAACGACGTCGCGCGCGTCGAGCACTGCACCTTCATCTGCACGCCCACCAAGGAAGGGGCCGGCCCCACCAACAACTGGATGGCGCCGGACGACGCCTACGCCAAGCTGGAGAAGCTCTTCGACGGGTCGATGAAGGGCCGCACGATGTACGTGATCCCGTACGTGATGGGCCCCGCCGGGTCGCCGTACGCGAAGGTCGGCTTCGAGATCACCGACAGCATCTACGTCGTCCTCAACATGAAGATCATGACCCGCATGGGTCGCATCGCCCTCGAGATGCTCGACGGGCGGCATGACTTCAACCGCGGCGTGCACTCGACCCTCGACGTGAACCCCGACCGGCGGTTCATCTGTCACTTCCGCAGGACAACACCATCTGGAGCGTCGGGTCGGGCTACGGCGGCAACGTGCTGCTGGGCAAGAAGTGCCTCGCGCTCCGCATCGGGAGCTATCTCGGGCGCAACGAGAAGTGGCTCGCGGAGCACATGCTCATCCTCGGCGTCGAGTCTCCGGAGGGGGAGACCACCTACGTCGCCGCGGCGTTTCCGAGCGCGTGCGGCAAGACCAACCTCGCTATGATCGTCCCGCCGAAGCGCTTCGACGGATGGAAGGTGTGGACCGTCGGCGACGACATCGCGTGGATGCGCGTCGGGCCCGACGGCCGGCTGTGGGCGATCAACCCCGAGGCGGGGTACTTCGGCGTCGCGCCGGGCACCAACTTCAAGAGCAACCCCAACGCGATGGCGTCGGTGCGCGAGAACACCATCTTCACCAACGTGGCCATGACCGCCGACGGCGACGTGTGGTGGGAGGGGCATCGACGGGGAGGTTCCGGAGGAGCTCACCGACTGGCAGGGAAGGCCCTGGAAGAAGGGCTCCAACGAGAAGGCCGCGCACCCCAACTCGCGCTTCACCGCGCCGGCGGCCAACAACCCGGTGCTCTCCAAGTCCGCCAACGACCCGCAGGGGGTGCCCATCTCCGCGATCATCTTCGGCGGACGCCGGGCCACCACCGTCCCGCTGGTGCTCCAGTCCTTCAACTGGACCCACGGGGTCTTCATCGGCGCCACCATGGGCAGCGAGACCACCGCGGCCGCCACCGGCCAGGTGGGCATCGTGCGCCGCGACCCGATGGCCATGCTGCCGTTCTGCGGCTACGACATGGGCCAGTACTTCGGCCACTGGCTGGAGATGCAGAAGTACCTCAACAACCCGCCCAAGATCTTCCAGGTGAACTGGTTCCGCCAGGACGCCAACGGGAAGTTCTTGTGGCCGGGCTTCGGCGAGAACATGCGCGTGCTGAAGTGGGTCATCGACCGCGCCCACGGCCGGGTCGGCGGCCATGAGACCCTCCTCGGGTGGGTGCCCAAGGCGGGCAACCTCGACCTGTCGGGCCTCGACGCCAACACCACCGAGAAGGTCGCCGCCGCGACGGCCATCAACCTCGACGAGTGGCGCCAGGAGTTCGAGCTCCAGGGCGAGTTCTTCGAGAAGCTCAAGGCCACCATGCCGCCGGCGCTGGTGCTCCAGCGGCAGATCTTGATGTCCCGGCTGTAGAAGCCGACCCTACGGCTCCCGGAAGCCGCCCTCGACCCACCGCAGCGCGCCTGCCGGCGAGAGCTTGTAGTTCGCCGGCATCCGCACCCTCCCGATACAACTGTTGGACTCGTCCCAGGCCGTGAGCATGGCGTGGGGGTCGTCCTCGTCCTGCGCGATGTCCAGGTCGACCCGGTAGCGCCGCCCCTCCGACGTCGTCACCTCGGTGCTCCTGTGAAGCTGCGCCCTCGCCTGGTGGGCGTGCCGCTGCAACACCTCGCTCGCGGTCTTCACCGGGGTGTTGAAGGCGTTCTGATCGAGGGCTTCGGGTTCTTCTTGTCGCGGCCAATGGTCCACGGGCCGACCAGCGAGGGCTCAGGATCGCCGTCGCGGGTCATCTCCACCGCCCACCCCTCGTCGTCGTTGTTCTTGATCACCTTCGCCGTCCAGCCGTCGGCGATCCACAAGCGCGGGTCCTGCTCTGCCATGGGGAGTCGTGTACCCGCCGTGGCTCCGATGGTCCAGCGGTGTGTGACATTGGCTGTCTCCCAGGACGACCGGGCGCGTGGCCCCGGCTTCGTCCATAGTGCCCGCGCGATGGGCACCCCCACCCTGCGCGCGTGGCTCCACGAGGGCCCCTTCACCCTGGCGATGTCGTCGGGCTTCTTCGGCTTCTATGTCCACGCGGGCGCGCTCACGGCGCTCGTCGACGCGGGCTTCTCCCCGGAGGCCGCCACCGGGTCGAGCGCGGGCGCGCTGGTCACCGGGCTCTACGCCGGAGGGGTTTCGCTCGACGCCATGCGCGAGCGCCTCGCCACGCTGCGACGGGAGGACTTCTGGGACCCGGCTCCGGGCGCGGGGCTACTCCAGGGGAGGCGCTTTCGGGCGATGCTCGACGCGCTCTTGCCGGTGACGGAGATCGAGAACGCGAGGGTGGCCTATGCGCCGAGCGTGTTCGACCTGCGGGCGCGACAGACCACGGTGCTGAGGGAGGGGAGCATCGCGGGGGCGATCCACGCGTCGTGCGCGCTGCCGGTGCTCTTCCACCCGGTGGCACTGGGGGGAAGGCTCTACAGCGATGGAGGCATCGCCGACCGGCCGGGCATCGCGGGGACCAGGGAGGGAGAGAGGGTGCTGTATCACCACCTGGCGTCGCGCTCTCCGTGGAGGGGGTCAGGGTCGATGTCGATGAGGGTTCCGAGGAGGGAGGGGCTGGTGGGCGTGTCGATCGAGGCGCTGCCGAGGGTGAACCCCTTCGCGCTGCACCGGGGGATGGTGGCCTTCGCGATGGCCGAGAAGGCCATGCGCCGCGCGCTCGACGAGCAGGTGCGCGAGGGCGAGGTGAGGGTCGAGGCGGGGTGAGGGTCGATGTTCAATGGACAAGCCGGGTGTTGGACGCACAGGGTTCGCGCGCAATTGTTCAATGGACAAGCCGGGTGTTGAACGCACAGGGTTCGCGCGTCGCAGTTCATCGGTGGCGCAAACCGCCGGTTGGACGCACAGGGTTCGCGCGTCGCAGTTCATCGGTGGCGCAAACCGCCGGTTGGACGCACAGGCTTCGCGCGCAATTGTTCTATGGACAAACCGACCGTTTGACGCTGGGGTTCGCGCGTTGGCGCTCACCCCAGGCTATAACAGGTGACGACCCCCACGTTCGTGGGGGTCTTTCGAACAGGGACGCCACTTCGATGGAGCCCACGGCACGTCGATTGGAGCTTCCGGAAGGTACATCGAGCTTCGGTACGAAAGACCCCACGAACGTGGGGTCGCCTTTATAGCCTGGGGTGAGCGCCAACGCCAACTGACGGCTGCACCCCTGGACAATTGCGCGCGAAGCCTGAGCACCCAACACGCGGCTGCACCCCCACTGAACCGAGACCGATGCCCTTCGATGAACGATATCGCCCCGATCCGGTGTTCATGCAGCTCGACGAGGGCTTCCATGACCCGGTCGAGCCCGCGGAGTTTCCACGGCGCACCCCGCGCTTCTTCAATGAACCATGGGCCGCGCGCGTAGGCCTCGGGGGCCTCGATGCGGTCGAGCGGGAGAGGCACTTCGCTCGGCTTCAACCGCTGCCCGACAACCTCCCCCGGGCGCTCGCGCTGCGGTACCACGGGCACCAGTTCGGGTCGTACAACCCGCAGCTCGGGGACGGGCGAGGGTTTCCTATTGGCACAGCTCCGAGACCCGGTGGACGGGCGGCTGCTCGACCTCGCCACCAAGGGCAGCGGGCGCACCCCGTGGTCGCGAGGAGGCGACGGCCGGCTCACCCTCAAGGGAGCGGTGCGCGAGGTGCTCGCCACGGAGATGCTCGAGGCGCTCGGGGTCAACACATCAAAGACCTTCAGCGTCTATGAGACGGGCGAGCAGCTCATGCGGGGCGATGAGCCGTCGCCGACCCGATCGGCGGTGCTGGTGCGGCTGGGCCACTCCCATGTGCGCTTCGGGAGCTTCCAGCGGCACGCGCACCGGCGAGACACGGCGCGGCTCAAGCGACTGGTGGAGTTCGCGGTGGAGCACTACGCGCCCGCCGTGGCGGGAGAGGGCGATCTGCCCGCGGCGCTGTTGAAGGAGGTGACCCTGCGCTCGGCCGAGCTCTGCGCCAGTTGGATGGTCGCGGGCTTCGTCCATGGAGTGCTCAATACCGACAACATGAACGTCACCGGAGAGAGCTTCGACTATGGGCCCTATCGCTTTCTGCCGAGGTACGACCCGGGGTTCACCGCGGCGTACTTCCACCTCCGGGCTCTATGCCTTCGGTCGACAACCGCAGGCCGTTCACTGGAACCTCGCCCGACTCGCCGAGGCGCTGCTGCCGCTCAGCACGGAGTCGGCGCTTCAGCGATCGCTCGACGAGTACGAGCTCGCGCTGATGGGGGCGGTGCACCGGCGCTTCCTCGATCGGCTGGGCGTGGCGTCGCGAGGGGTGGACGAGGACGAGGCGCTGGTCGATGGCTGCTATGCGTTCATGAAGGAGAGCGGCGTCGGGTATGACCGCTTCTTCTTCGACTGGTATGGGGGAATCGCCAGTGAGAAGAGGGCCATGGAGGGAGCGGCCGCGGGGATGTATGCGAGGGAGTCCTTCGCGGCGGTGCGGCGGTGCCTGGAGGGCTATCTGCCCACGAGGATCGAGGCGCTGGAGACGGCGTATTTCCAGGGGGACGCGCCGTGCGGGATGCTGATCGACGAGATCGAGGCGCTCTGGGATGGCATCGCCGAGCGGGATGACTGGAGCGGCTTCGAGGCGAAGGTCGCGGCGGTCCGGGCGATGGGGGTGGCGTATGGGCGGGGTGAGGGGGCGTAGCGGGCTCACTCCACCACGTCGCGGCAGGAGAGCTGCGCGATGGCGTGGGCGACCCAGCGGACCCCGCTGGCGGGGCGGGGAGACGAGCCGCGGGGATGGGAGCTGATCTCGAAGCCGCCATCGGGGGTGCTGGCGCCGCGGATGAAGGGTGTTCCGGCGGCGACGGAGCCCGCGTACTCGATGGGGCCCTGCGGGCGGACGAAGCCGAAGGTCAGGTCGACCGGGGAGCGGCACACGGTGAGCGCGCGGCGGTTGCTGGAGCCGAGGCCGCCCAGGATCCCGCCGTAGCCGCCGGAGCCCTCGTCGGAGAGCGCGGCGGTCGGGAGCCATCCGACGATGGCGAAGCTGGTCCAGTGCTGCAGGAGCACCCGGGTGAAGGCCCCATCGGTGGAGAGCGGTCGCACCGTGATGCCGTAGTCGCGAGGGTTGAAGTGCACCTGCGGCGATCCGCCCGGCGTGGCCGCCAGGTCGACGCTCGCGGTCCCGGCGATCTCCCTCGGGGGAAGGGTCGTCGCGAGGCCCATCGCGGCGCGCTCCCGCTCCTCGGTGTGCTCGTCGCGGAAGGTGAACTCGAAGCCCAGCTCCGAGCATGGGACCCAGCGCGCCGGGTCGACCACGAAGCGCACCTCGCCCTCGTCGGAGCCGAAGGCGAAGGGCCCGGGGGCGATGAGCGCCTCGCCGGGGCGGGCGTCGCGCACGGAGATGTCGGCGCCCGCGTGGGCCGTGAGGAGCTCGGTGAGGGCGATCGCTCGCCGAGGGCGGAGGGCGTGGCCGCGGGAGAGGTCGGCGAGGCCGAGGAGGTTCCAGCCGTGGGTGCGGAGGTGGAGGCGGAGGGCGGGGCCGTCGGGACCGCGGACCAGGGCGCCCTCGGCCGCGGCGTCAGAGACGTCCGCGAAGGCGACGCGGCTGCGAGCGCCGAGGAGCTCACCGTAGGCCCAGCGCCCGCGGAAGGTGCACGCCGCCGGGGACGACGCGGCGACGCGGAGCGCATAGCCGGGATAGGGGGAGCAGCCCGCGAGGAGGGCGGCGAGGGCGAGCGCGGCGACGGGCTTCGGCGGGGACATGGGCAATGGGCGTATATCCCGTCGTGGGAAGGGCTGCGAAGCCCAGGGGGCACTGGCGCCCTCCGCGCCCGGGTGACATCACTCCGCTCCCCGCGATGAACGCCGCCACGCCCGCGCCCTCCCTCTGGCGGGATCGCGACTTCAACATCTACTGGCTGGGCCAGACCCTCTCCGGGCTGGGCGACGCCTTCGCGGCCATCGCGCTGCCGCTGCTGGTGCTCCAGTCGACCGGGTCGCTGCACCGCATGGGCAGGCTCACGGCGCTGGTCGCCGTCGCCCACGTGGTCGCCGGGCTCGCGTCGGGCGCGCTCGTCGACCGCGTCGACCGCCGCCGCCTCATGATCGCGTGCGACCTCGGCCGATGGCTCGTCTACTCCGCGGTCCCCATCGTGTGGTGGCTCCACGGTCCGAGCTACTGGCTCCTCGTCGTCGCGGGATCGGTCGGCGCGCTGCTCGGCAACACCTTCCAGGTCGCGGCCATCACCGCGGTGGCCAACCTGGTCCCGCGGGCGCGGCTCATCGAGGCCAACGGGCGGATGCACGGCTCCTACGCGGTGATGTTCTTCGTCGGGCCGATGCTCGCCGGCGAGGTGTGCCATCGCTACGGCGCCACCACCGCCATCGCCATCGACTGCGCCTCGTACCTCGTGTCGGCGGCCTCGCTCACCTTCGTCCGGGCGCGCTTCGAGGCGAGCGGCGAGCGAGAGCGCGTGGGCCTCGCCCAGGGCTTCGTCGCAGGGGTGCGCTTCCTCTGGTCGGTGCCCACGCTGCGGGCCGTGACGGTGCTCCTCGGGCTGAGCTCGCTGCTCATGGCAGGCCGGGAGAACCTCCTCATCTTCCATGTGAAGCGCACCCTCCACGGCGACGACCGCGCGGTGGGCCACGTCTTCGCGCTCGCCGCCCTCGGGGCCGTGCTCGGCGCGTGGGCCACCCCGTGGATGCGCGCCCGGTGGGGCTTCGGCGCCTGCTGGCTCGGCGCGGGCGTGCTCATGGGGGGATCGCTCCTGTGCTTCGGCGCCGCGGGCAGCCTCGCGGTGGTGGCGGGCATCGCCGTGGCCGTCGCCTTCGGAGAGACCGTGCGCGGCATCAACACCATGACCGTGCGCCAGGAGATCACCCCCGACCGGATGCTCGGGCGGGTCACGGCGTCGTTCTGGGCGCTGCTCACCATCCCCGGGGCGCTGGGCGCGGAGCTCACCGCGCGCCTCGCGGAGCGCTACGGCGTCCCGGTGGTGCTGTCGTCCCTGGGCGCGGCGCTCGTCGCGCTCATGGTCGTCGGGGCGATGACCCCCATCCGCCAGCCGGTCGTGCGCGAGGGGTGAGACGGGGCGGGGCGGCGGGCGAGCCCGCTCTGCCCGCGGGTTGGAAACCCGCGGCAACGATGAGTTCGGTGGGGCCGTGACACCGGAAGTCCGCGAGCGGACTTCTCCTGCGCTCGCGAGCGTCTGCGCATCGCCCGAATCACTCTCGTGGGATCAGGCCTCGCGCGGAGATGGCGCGACTCTCCAGAGCAGTCCGCCCGCGGACTTCCGGCGAGCTTTCACCGTACCCATCGTTGCCGCGGGTTTCCAACCCGCGGGCACAGCGAGCGCGGTCGCTCACCGCCCGATCGCCCGCTCCCTCAGCGCCTCGGCGCGCCGCCGGTCGTGGGCGTCGTGTCCGCCCAGCACCGTCGCCAGCGACGCGTACCGCAGCGCCTCCTCCAAGCGCCCCGCCGCCTCGCTCCGCCTGCTCTCCGCCCTCGCCTCGCGCGCCGCCTCCGCGCGCCACCCGAGCGACGGCAGCCGCGCGTCGTCCCGGTCGCTCCACGCGCACCGCCAGAGCCTCAGCGCCGTCACCGGGTCGTCCGCCCTCGCGCGCGCCTCCACCGCGGCCGCCAGCTCGCCCTCGCTCATCGCCGCGACCCTCCGGCGGCCTCCGGGGCAGCGCGGATCGTCCGTCGCCGTGAGCCCTCGCAGCACGTACACCCCGGCGCCAAGGTGCAGCCCAGGCGCCACCGAGGCCATCGGGACGTAGGCCTCCATCAGCCGCGGTAGCTGCGTCAGCCACGCGCTCGGCCCGTGCGCGTCCAGCACCGCGGGCGGACCCTCGTGGCGGAGGTAGTCCTCCCTCCGCGCGAGGCTGCGCGAGTGGCGGGCGAGCGACCAGTCGGCCAGCATCGCAGGGTCCATCACCTCCGCCTCGGGCATCGCCAGCGCGAGGCCGCCGACGTCCGGCAGCGCGATCAGCGGGTGGCGCAGACCGAGCGAGCGCAGGTGGCGGCCCAGCACCAGGGCGTCTTTATACACGCCACGGTAAGAGACCTCCTGTGTTCCGCGAAGCCGCAGCGCACGGGTAGAGGCGCTGGCGCCCGCCACGGTGAGCAGGGAGAGCACAACCGCCGCGGCGACCCGTCCTCCGTAGCGAGCGCGGAGCCCGGCGACGCCCGCCGCCGCGAGGGCTCCCATGCACGGGGCGATCGGGGCGATGAAGCGCCACTCGGGCATCCAGTCGCCGCGGAAGCGGACGATGAAGGCCGCGCCCGCGAGGATCCACGCGAGGGAGAGCGCCGCACGGCGGCCGTGCGCGGCGAGGGCGAAGCGGAGCGCTGCCCCGAGGGCGATCAGCAGCGGGAGGTTGGCGCGGGCGAAGGAGCCCAGGTAGCTCCACGCCCCGAAGTCGGCGTCGCGCTTGGCGTAGTAGGTGTTGGCTACGAGCGAGGCGAAGAGGTTCCAGCGAAGGGCGATCCACCAGCCGACGATCGCCGCGAGCGCCACGCCCCAACGGTAGGACGGCGGCGTCCAGCGAGAGGGCTGATGCAGCCGGGTGAGCGCCACCATGGCCAGCGCGTAGAGGGCCCCTTCGGGTCGGGTGAGGCACACGAGGCCCAGGGTGAAGGCGCTCCCGACGCCGCGGCCGGTGCGTCGCTCCCGCAGCCAGAGCGCGCCGGAGAGGGAGAGCAGCAGCGAGAGCAGGCCCGTCTCCAGGCCCGCGCAGGACCAGTACGGGAAGGCCGTCACGGTGCACGGGACCAGCGCCGCGATCACGTCGTCGAGGCGCAGCGAACGGTCGCCGCGGTCGCATGGTCCCCAGGCGGCGGCGGCCGCGAGGGAGAGGGCGGCGAGCGCGTAGCCGAGGCGAGAAGCGAGGGCGACGGGGTCGAGGCGCAGCGGGACGCTGAGGCCCAGGAGCGCGGTCCAGAGCGGGTTGGAGAAGGCCTCGACGGTCTGCGAGTGGGCGGTGAGGCGGAGGCCGTGGCCCAGGAAGAGCGAGCGCCCGTACGCGATGGAGATGGCCGCGTCGTCGACCAGCGGCACCCGCAGCCAGATGCACCCTGCGACGAAGGCCGCGACGGTGAGCGAGAGGGCGACGAGGGCGACGCGGGTCTCGCCGCGGAGGGTCAACGCAGCCTCGCGGGGTCGATGACCATGCGCTCGTGGTCGCCGATCACCCGGCGGTCGATGCTGGCGGAGCGCACGGCGCGGAGGAAGGCGTCCATGCGGGCGAGGCGCCCGGTGCCGAGCACCACCACGCGCACCCGGTAGCGCCGCATCGCCGAGAGCGCGTCGGCGCTGCTCAAGAAGCCCGTGACGATGCTCTTGTTGGACGTGTCGGCGAGCGGCGGCGGCGCCCGGCGTCCCCCCACGAAGACCATGAAGGGGTCATCGCTGACGACGTACTCGCCCGGCGCGGTCACCGACTGAAGGTCGCGCACGACGGCCTCCATCGTGGCCGATCGCCCTCGCCAGGGGATCGATCGAGGGGCCAGCGAGAGCGCGAGCGCCGCCACCGCGAGGGCCGAGAGCAGGCGTGAGCGCGGGGAGGCGGTGGGGTCGAGCACGCGGCGGGAGAGGAAGCGGGCGACCCCGGCGCCCGCGAGCAGCGCGGGGGCGATGAGGGTCCAGAGGAAGTAGTTGTCCCAGAGCGGCTTCCAGAGCGTGAAGGTCACCACCGTGGCGGCGAACCACAGCGCCGCGACCATCACGCCGACGCGGCTGCGCGGGTCGCGAGAGAGCCACGCGCCCGAGGCGAGGGCGAGGGTGACGATGGGCCAGTGCGCGAGGAGGTAGGTCCCGACGAGGGTCGCGCCGGAGCCGGTGAGCTCGTTGCCCGTGAGCCGGATCGCGAGGTTGTACCGGAGCATCCAGCGGAGCATCCCTCGCGGTCGTAGGGCAGCAGGCACAGGGCCGCGAGCGCGAGCACCAACAGCGCGTAGCCCGAGAGCGTGCGGGCCTTCTGCGCGGGAGAGAGATCGCGGGCGGAGAGCACCAGCGCCGAGAGGGGCAGCGCGGCGGCGGCGACGAGGGGGTGGGTCGCGACGGCGGCGGTGTACGCGAGGGCCGAGAGCGCCGCCCAGCGGGCGCGGCGTCCGAGGGCGTAGCGGTGCATGCAGACGAGGCTCACGGCCGCGAGGGAGAGGGCCGGGAGGTCGGGCATGACGACCCCGGCGCGAGGGAGCAGCTCCTCGACGCAGAGGAGCAGGGCGAGGGCGCAGAGGCCCGATGGAGACCCGAAGAGGGCGTCGCCGAGGATGCCGAGCGAGAGGAAGCCCGCGAGGGTGACGGCAAGCACGGAAAGGCGGGCGGAGGCGACGTCGGGGCGTCCCAGGGCGAAGCCCGCGCGGAGGATCCAGATGAACACCGGCGGCTTGTTGAGCGAGACCTCGGAGTAGAGCCGAGCGCCGTCGCGGGCGAGGGCGGCGGCCTGGAGGAGCGGGCCTTCGTCGTAGTCCCAGGCGTCATCGCGCAGGTGGCGGAGCGCGGGGAGGCACCAGGCCAGCGCGAGGGAGGTCCAGAGCGAGAGGCGGAGCGCGAGGGTCGGCGGGGGGGCGGGCAACGCGCGATGGCAAGCACGCGCGGAGGGCGGCGGTCAATCGGGGCGTCGGTCGCGCCACCTCACGACCCTGAGCCCCCCCCGGACCGGGGTTTGGCGTTCGCCTGCACCCCGGGCTAACGAAAGCGGGCGCCCGCTGCGCGGGCTGTCAGACCGGAATCCGATGAATCCTCCCGGAAGGAATCCCAGGGCCCGCGAGCGTCCGTCTGGAAGGTGCAGTGGCGTCCCTGTTCGACAGCCCGCGCAGCGGGCGCCCGCTTTCGCTAGCCCGGGGTGCAGGCGAACGCCAAACCCCGGTCCGGCAACGGGCGCGAGCCTCGCCTCAACATGGACATGTAATCGCCTCAACATGGACATGTAATCGGGGTGGATTTGACGTCCCCGGGCGATGGGTGGTCAACCGACGGGCGATGACCCGACCGACGCAGCTCCACCGCCTCCTCCTCGGCGCGATCGCCCCGCTCGCCTGGCTCTCCGGCTGTGACGGCGCCAGCGCCCCTGCCCAGGTGCCCACGGCCGACGCCTCGGTCGACGCCCCGGTCGATGCCCCGGTCGATGCCCCGGTCGACGTCGGCTTCGACGTGGCTGTCGATGTGGCCGCGGACGTTCGCTCTGACGTCGGCGTGGATGTCCCCGTCGATCGAGGCGTCGACACCGGGCCCGATGTCCCCGCCTGCGGCGCGGGCCTCTCCTCCTGCGGGGGCGCCTGCGTCGACCTCGGCTCCTCCCTCGCCCACTGCGGAGCGTGCAGCCGCGTCTGCACCGCCCCCCTCCACGGCGTCGCCTCCTGCGCGGCCGGAGCGTGCGGCTTCACCTGCGAGGCCACCTACCTCCGCAGCGGCGACGCCTGCGTGCGCATCGAGCCTCCGCGCCTCGTCGCGCCGCTCACCAGCGCCGTGGTCACCAGCCGCCGCCCTCGCCTCCGCTGGTCGCTCTCCGCGGGCACCGACGGCGCCGTCGTCGAGCTCTGCGCCGACCGCGCGTGCGCCACGGTGCTCGGCTCCTACGAGGTCACCGGTAGCTCCACCAACCCGACGGTCGACTTGCCGCCGGGGGTCGTGTTCTGGCGCGCCCGAGGCCGCGTGGGAAGCGCCGCCGGGACCATCCACAGCCCCGTCTGGAGCTTCTTCGTCGGCGCTCGCAGCGCCCCGGTCGACACCTCCTGGGGGACGGCCTTCGACCCCGATGGCGATGGGCGGAGCGACCTCGCGGTGGGCGTCCCCAGCCGGCAGATGTCCACGGGCCGGGTGCTGATCTACCCCTCGACGGGCGCGGGCTACGCGGCGACCCCATCGGTCACCCTCGACGGCCGCGACGGCATCAACGCCGTGTACGGCCACGCGGTCGCGAGCGCGGGCGACGTCGACGGCGACGGCTACGTCGACCTCGCCGTGGGCGCCTACCGGGCCTCGTCGGGCATCGGGAGGGTGTACCTGTACGCGGGCTCCGCGAGCGGCCTGGGATCGACGCCGGCGACCACGCTCAGCGGACGCGACGGGGCCGACGGGGCCTTCGGCGTCGCGGTGGCGGGCGTCGGCGACGTCAACGGCGACGGCTACGGCGACGTGGTGTCGGGCGCCTCGACGGTCTCTCGCCTCACCGGGCGCGCATACGCCTACCTGGGCTCCGCGACGGGTCTCTCCACCACGCCCGCCACCGCCTGGACCGGTCCCGATGGGGCGGGAGGGCTCTTCGGCAACGCGGTCGCCGGGGCCGGGGACGTCAACGGCGACGGCTACGCCGACGTGCTGGTGGCCGCCGCGAGCGCCCTCACCGCGACCGGGCGCGTGTACCTCTACCTGGGCTCCGCGACGGGCCTCTCGACCGCCGCCGCGACGGTGCTCACCGGACCCGACGGGACGCTCTCCAACTTCGGCGTCTCCATCGGCAGCGCTGGGGACGTCAACGGCGACGGATACGCCGACGTGGTGGTGGGCGCCGATCGCGTGGGGAGCTTCGCAGGCCGCGTGTACCTCTACCTCGGCGGCGCGTCGGGGCTCTCGACCACTGCCTCGGCGACCCTCATGGGCGCGGCCGGAACCGACGGCAACCTCGGCGCTTCGGTCGCTGGCGTCGGCGACCTGAACCGCGACGGCTACGCCGATCTCGCGGCCTACTCGTACCACGCCACCCTCGGCGGGCGGGTGCGGGTCTACCCGGGCAGCGCGGCGGGCCTGGTCACCACGAGCCCTACGCTGATCGTCGGTCCGGACGGGGCCATGTCGGTCTTCGGGACGACGCTCCGCGGGGCGGGGGACGTGAACGGCGACGGCATCGCCGACATGGTCGTCACGGCGTCGCAGGCCGCGAGCCGGGCGGGGCGCGTGTACCTCTTCCCCGGATCAGCGAGCGGAGTGATGGCGACGCCTTCCTCGACGATCAGCAGCCCCGAGGCCGCGAACTCGGGCTTCGGAACCACCCTCGCGGGGGCCTCCGGACGATGAGCGCCCTGGCCCACGAGACGGTCGCCATCGGAGCCTCGTCGCTGAGGGTTCCTTCGCTGGGCGTGGGGGCGTGGTCCTGGGGCGACGTGCGCTACTGGGGCTATGGCGAGCGGCACTCGTCGAGGGACGTGCTCGACGCCTTCATGGCCTCGGTGGAGGCGGGCGCGACGCTCTTCGACACCGCGGAGGTCTACGGCCACGGCGCCTCGGAGCAGGTGCTCGGCTGGCTCGCCCGGCGCTCCGGAGCGCCGGTGGTGCTGGCGACGAAGTACGCTCCGCTGAGGGGTCGGGGGGGAGCGAAGGCGCTGCTCCCGGCGCTGAAGAACAGCCTCCGGCGCATGGGCATCGGCCGCGTGGACCTCTATCAGATCCACTGGGCGGACTTCGAGGAGGCCTCCATCGACGACCTGATGGGGGCCCTCGCGGACGCCGCCGCGGAGGGGCTGGTGACCGCCGTGGGGGTGAGCAACTTCTCCGCCTCGGAGATGCGCCGGGCGCACGCCGCGCTCGACCGCCGCGGGGTGGCGCTGGCGAGCAACCAGGTGCGCTACAACGCGCTTCACCGAGCGCCGGAGACCGACGGGGTGCTCGACGCCTGCCGCGAGCTGGGAGCGTCGCTGCTGGCGTACAGCCCGCTGGAGCAGGGCGTGCTGCTGGGCACCTACGGGGCGGGGCGCGTCCCGACCGGACCTCGTGGGGATGCGCCGTGGTTCTCCGCGGAGCACCTGGCGGCGGCGGCCCCGGTGGCGGCGCTCTTGAGGGAGGTGGGCGCGGCCGAGGGCGACCGGCCGCCCGAGCAGGTGGCCCTCAACTGGCTGCGCGCGAAGCCCGGGGTGATCCCGCTGGCGGGGGCGCGCACCGGAGAGCAGGCGGCGCGCAACGCGGGCGCGCTGGGGTGGTCGCTGAGCGAGGCGGCCGAGGCGCGCATCGACGAGGCGACGGCGCGCAGGCGTTGAGGGGGTAAGAGCGGGGGAATAGATCCCCGGCGTCATCGGGTTGCATGCCGCCGCGCCGCTGCGGTACAGCGGCCCGTCGCAACGCTGTCGCTCCCATCGCCGAGACCCGACGACCTATGACCTACAACCGAGCTCTCAACGATCTGGTCCAGCAAGAGTCGAAGTTCATCGACGACATCCTGACGGAGGTGGGGCGCGTCATCGTCGGGCAGAACACCATGGTCGAGCGCCTGCTCATCGGGCTGCTCGCCCGCGGCCACGTGCTGCTCGAAGGCGTCCCCGGCCTCGCCAAGACCCTCACGGTGCGCACCCTCTGCGACGTGCTCCAGTCGCAGTTCGCCCGGGTGCAGTTCACCCCCGACCTGCTCCCCGCCGACCTCGTCGGTACGGTGATCTACCGCCCCCAGGACGGCACCTTCGTGCCCAAGAAGGGCCCCATCTTCGCCAACCTGGTGCTCGCCGACGAGATCAACCGCGCGCCCGCCAAGGTGCAGAGCGCCCTCCTCGAGGCCATGCAGGAGGGCCAGGTCACCCTCGGCGACCAGACCTTCAAGCTCCCCGATCCCTTCATCGTGATGGCCACGCAGAACCCCGTGGAGCAGGAGGGCACCTACCCCCTGCCCGAGGCGCAGATCGACCGCTTCATGCTGATGGTGAAGGTGGGCTACCCCACCCGCGAAGAAGAGCGCGCCATCATGGATCGGCAGACCGCCGTCTCCCCCGCCACGGTCTCCCCGAAGGTGACGCCGGAGCAGATTCTCGCGGCCCGCAAGGTGATTCCGGAGATCTACGTCGACGACAAGCTGAAGGACTACATCATCTCGCTGGTGTTCGCGACGCGCGACCCGCAGAAGGCCGGGCTCAAGGAGCTCGCGCCGATGATCCGCTACGGCGCCTCGCCGCGCGCCTCCATCGCGCTCAACATGGCCGCGAGGGCGAGGGCGTTCTTGCAGCACCGCGGGTACGTCATCCCCGAGGACGTGAAGGCCATCGGCATGGACGTGCTGCGCCACCGCATCTCGCTCACCTACGAGGCCGAGGCCGAGGAGGTCACCGCCGACCAGGTGGTGAGCCGCATCTTCGAGGCCGTCGAGGTGCCGTAGAGGCGCTCGGATGATCCCCAAGGAGCTGCTCAAGAAGCTGCGACGCATCGAGATCACCACGGCGAGGCTCGCCAACGACCAGCTCGTGGGCGCGTACGCGTCGGTGTTCAAGGGCCGCGGCCTGGCCTTCGACGAGGTGCGGATGTACCAGCCGGGCGACGACGTCCGGTTCATCGACTGGAACGTCACCGCCCGCACCAACGCCCCGCACATCAAGGTCTTCCGCGAGGAGCGCGAGATGACCGTGATGCTCCTGGTCGACCTGTCGGGCTCGCAGGACTTCGGCACCCGCGCGATGTTCAAGCGCGAGCTGGTCGCCGAGGTGAGCGCCGTGCTGGCCTTCAGCGCCGTCAAGAACAACGACCGCGTGGGCCTGGTGCTCTTCACCGACCGGGTGGAGAAGGTCGTTCCGCCGCGCAAGGGCGCCCGCCACGTGATGCGCGTGGTGAGCGAGATCATGCAGTTCAAGCCCGCGCCGAGGCCCAACCACGAGCCCGTGGGCACCAACCTCTCGCAGGCCCTGGAGGTGCTGGGTCACCTCTCGCGCCGCCGCGCGGTGTCCTTCGTGGTGAGCGACTTCCTCGGCAACGACTACGACCACGCGCTGCGCGTCGCCGCCGCCCGCCACGACCTCGTGCCGGTGTATGTGAGCGACCCCCGCGAGGACGAGCTCCCGGACGTGGGCCTCATGCTCGCCGAAGACCTCGAGACCGGCGAGTGGATCGAGGTCGACACCCGCGACCCGAGGGTGCGGGAGCACTACCGCCGCACGGTGGCCCAGCAGAAGGTCACCCGCGACACGCTCTTCCGGCGGCTCGGCCTGGACGCCATCAACGTCGCCACGCACCGCCCGTACATCACCGCCCTCGCGGAGTTCTTCCGCCGCCGCGCCCGAAGGATGCACGCCGGATGAGCTACCTCCTGACAGACCGCTGCGTCGCTGGGGTTCGGGCGCTGGCCCTCACCCCAGGCTCTGCGTGGCGCAGCCAGCCTTGCGTCGCTGGGGTTCGGGCGCTGGCCCTCACCCCAGGCTCTGCGTGGCGCAGCCAGCCTTGCGTCGCTGGGGTTCGGGCGCTGGCCCTCACCCCAGGCAATAACAAGTCGGCGCCCCGGACATTGTCCGGGGCTGTCGGACCGAAACTCTCTCGGTCTTCCGGAAGGTGCAGGCGATGCGGAGCGGATTGCAGGGAATCGGCGTCCCTGTCCGACAGCCCCGGACAATGTCCGGGGCGCCGACTTGTTATTGCCTGGGGTGAGGGCCAGCGCCCGAACCCCAGCGACGCAGCGGCTTGCGCCAGGGCGATTCAATCGCCAGTTAGCCAGCGGGATCGCCCTCGCCGCGCTGCTCCTCGCACCCTCTCTCGCCTCCGCGCAGGACGCCTCGGTCGTCGCCGACGCCTCGCGCCCCGCGGCCCCTGCGTCCGCTCGCGCCGCGGGGGAGTGCGTCGCCGACACGCTCCCGGCCGACCACGCGCCCGCCATCGAGGTCACGGTCTCGCCCCCCAACCCGCAGGTGGGCGACCGGGTGCGCGTCACCTGGGTGTTCCGCTACCGCACCAACGACCGGGTGGAGTTCACCCCCGACGCGGTGGCGCTACAGCAGGCCCCCATCGAGCTCGAGTACGCCCGCGAGCAGCCCGAGCGCGACCGCAGCGTGCACGGCGAGCGAGACGGACGACTGCGCTCCGAGGTGACCGTCGCGCTGCAGCCCTTCCGCTCTGGCGACGTGGTGATCCGCCCGATGAACGCCCGGGTGAACACCGGCGACGAGATCGCCCGCGTGTGCACCCCGGAGGTGCGCTTCCGGGTGCGCTCGGTCTTCGGCAACACCTCGCACCCGCAGGCCCGGGACATCACCCGCCCGGAGGACGTCCGCCGCGACGCGCTCACCCTCCGCCAGGTCTCCCTCGGCCTCGACGCCCTCTTCGTCGCCGTCGTCGCCGCGCTCTCCGTCGCGGCATGGCTGCGCCGCCGCCCGAAGGTGGTCCCGCCGCCGCCGCCGCCGAGGCACCCGTACTTCATCGCGAGGGAGGCGCTGGAGGTGCTCTCCCGCGGAGACCTCCTCGCCCGCGGCCTCACCAAGGACTACTACGACGCCGTCTCCGACGTCGTGCGCCGCTACCTGGGCGGCGTGCGCGGCTTCGACGCCATCGAGATGACCACCGACGAGATCCTCGCCTGGCTGCGAAAGCACCCGCTCCCCGGGGGTGACCCTGGTGGAGGTCGAGAGCCTCCTGCGCGAGTGCGACCTCGTGAAGTTCGCCCGCTACGTGCCCGCCCACGAGGACTCCGACGCCATCCTCGCCTCGGCGGTCTCGCTGGTCGAGCGCGGCCGCCCGATGATGGCCACGGCGCAGGAAGCGTCCCGCGGAGGCGAGCCGTGAAGCTCCGAGGAAGGCCCTTGCCCACCCGGGTCGCGATCCCCCGCCACCGCTCGCCCGCAGGGCCCGTCGCGTGGATGGCCGCGCTCCTCGTCGCGCTCGTCCTCGGCGGCCTCTACGGCTACGCCCGCTTCCAGGGCTGGGACCTCCAGTTCAAGGCCCCGTGGGCGCTGCTCTCGCTCCCCGTGACCTTACTCGTCTATGTATTGTCCCGGCTGCTCTGGAAGCGCGCCGGGGCCGTCCCAGGCGAGGCCCTCACCCGACTCAAGGTCTCCCAGGGCGCGGCGCTTCGAGCGGCGCCTCGCACCCTCAGCGCCCGGCTGATCCACCTGCCCGGCGCCCTGCGGGTGGCGGCCATCGTGCTGGTGGGCCTCGCGCTCGGGCGACCGCAGCGGGTCGACGCGCCCGACGCGCTGGAGCTGTCGGGCATCGACATCGTGATGTCCATCGACCTGTCGGGCTCGATGCGCGCGGCGGACCTCCAGCCCACCCGGCTCGAGGCGGCGAAGGAGGTGGTGGGCGAGTTCATCCAGCGCCGCCGCAGCGACCGCATGGGGCTGGTGGTCTTCGGCCGCGAGGCCTTCACGGTGGTGCCGCCGACGCTCGACTACACGGTGCTGCAGCGCATGGTGAGCGCGCTCAGCCTCGACCTCATCGACGGCTCCGGGACCGCCATCGGCGACGGGCTCGGGACGGCGCTCAACCGGCTGCGCCACAGCGACGCGCGCAGCAAGGTGGTGGTGCTGCTCACCGACGGGGCCAACAACGCCGGGCACGTCGACCCGCGCGAGGCGGCGCAGCTCGCGACGGCCCTGCGGGTGAAGGTCTATACGATCCTGGTAGGGACCGCGGAGGAGGCGCCGGTGCAGCAGGGCGTCGACCTCGCGGGACGCCCGGTGTACGCGACGGCGCGCTTCCCGGTGGACCCGCAGCTCCTTCAGGACATCGCGACCACGACCGGGGGGCAGTTCTTCCGCGCGGTCGACCGGGCGGGTCTGGCGCAGAGCTTCCACACCATCCTCGACCACCTGGAGCGCAGCAAGATCGCCGACGCGGGCGCCCGCTACGCCGAGCTGTACCCGTGGCTGGTGGTGGCGGCGCTGGCGCTGCTGGCGCTCGAAGGGCTGCTGGCTTCGACGCGTCTGAGGAGGTTCCCGTGAGGTTCGGGGCGGTGGCGTGGCTGTGGCTGCTGGCGTTGGTGCCTTTGCTCGGAGCGCTGATGGCCTATGCGACGTGGGCTCGACGGCGCGACCTCGCCCGCTTCGGCGACGTGCTGCTGGTGTCGAGCCTCCGCGACGGGTCGCCCGCGGGCTGGCGCGCGGCGCGCTCGGTGCTGGTGCTGCTGGCGGTGGCGCTGCTGGCCGTCGGGGCGGCGAGGCCACAGCACGGGTCTCGCACCGAGGTGGTCGCCCGGCGAGGCATCGACGTGGTGGTGTGCCTCGACGTGTCCAAGTCGATGCTGGCGCGCGACGTGGCGCCCTCGCGCATCGAGCGGGCGAAGGCGGAGCTGGAGCGGCTGCTCACCGAGGAGCCCGGCGACCGCGTGGCGGTGGTGCTCTTCGCGGGCGACACCATGGAGTACCCACTGACGACGGACCACGAGGCGGCGCTGCGCTTCTTCCGCGACGCGCACCCGTGGGAGTTTCCTGTTCAGGGGACGTCCATCGGCAGGGCCATCTCCGCGGCGCGCGATCTGTTGCGGCGAGATCCGCTGGCGGGTCGGCGGTCGCGGGTGATTTTGTTGATCACCGATGGAGAGGACCTCGACGGCGACCCGGTGGCGGCCGCTCGCGAGGCGGCGGCGGACGGGGTGCAGGTCTACATCGACGCGATCGGGAGCACGGTGCCGGAGCCCATCCCCGCGTACACGCAGGACGGCCGGATGGCGGGCTACGAGCGCGACTCGCGCGGCGAGATCAAGCAGACGCAGTTCACGGCGCAGATGGAGCAGCAGCTCCGCAACGTGGCGACGGAGGGGCACGGGACGTACTTCCGCCCCCGCGCCGGCGAGGTGGGCATCGACGCCGTGCGGCGGCAGCTCTCGCGGCTGCGTCGCTCGGAGGTCTCGGAGACGCAGCGCACGGTCTACGAAGAGCTCGCGTGGGTGGTGCTGTTCCCGGCCTTCGCGCTGCTGGTGGTGGCCTCCGGGCTGCTGCCCGAGCGGGTGCGCCGGCGCACGCGCGGGCCAGGGAGGCGCGGCGTGAGGGCGTACATCGTCGCGGGGGTGATGGCCGTCGGGCTGACGGCGTTCACCGTGTGGGCGTGGCCTCCGAGGGAGGAGCTCGAGCCTCGGGTGGCGCAGGGCAACGCGGCCTTCGCGCAGCGGGAGTATCCGCAGGCGCTGGGGCACTACGAGGCCGCGCCGGGGGGCGGACCGCGCAACGCCGGGGTGCACGCCAACCGGGGCCTGGCGAAGTTCAGGGTGCTGCTGGCGCCGGGCGACGGCGGCGTGCTGCCGGAGCTGACGATGGACGCCGCGGTGCCCGAAGGGTACTCGGGGGCGCAGGACGAGATCCGCAACGCGGCGCGGGGAATGGCGGGCGCGCCGATGGAGGACATCGACACGCAGGTGCGCGCGAGGGCGCAGTACAACCTGGGGAATACGTTCTTCGCGGAGCACTCGTGGCGCAACGCGATCGACGCCTACAAGGAAGCCCTGCGGCTGCGCCCCGGGTGGGTCGACGCCGCGTGGAACCTCGACCTGGCGCGCCGTCGCAAGGAGGAGGACGAGCACCCCGACGCGGGTCCCGACTCGGGCCAGGACGCGAGCCAGGATGCGTCGCAGGACGCCAGCAGCGATGCGCCGTCGGGTGACAGCGGCGGTGGCGGCGACGGCGGCGGACAGGGCGACGGCGGCGGTCAGCAGGGCGACGGCGGTCCGCAGGGCAACGACGGCGGAGCCAACGGAGACAGCGGGTCGAACGGGGATGAGCCCGATGGGGGCTCTCCGCCGCCGGAGCAGCAGGACGGAGGGGCGCAACCGCCGCCGCCGCCGCAGTCGCTGGCCCCGTTGGACCAGCTGGAGCGCAACGCGCAGGACCTTCAGCAGATGATGCTGCGCCGACGCGCGGGTCAGACGCCGAGGAATCCGGACGACGAGCGGTAGCGGGGCCTACAACGCCCACAGCCCCGAGAGATCGAGCTCCACGGCGTCGAATGGCTCCGCGCGCACCAGGGCGTCGCCCTCGAAGGTCGCGACCCGCAGCCAGCCCGGGTCCGCGCGGCGGTACACCTCGAGGGTGCGCAGGGTCGGCGAGAGCAGCCACACGTGCCCCACGCTCTCGCGGTGGTAGACGTCCATCTTGCGGCCCCGGTCGACCTTCTCCGTCGAAGGGGACAGCACCTCGCAGCACCAGTCCGGCGCGAGGGTGAGCGCGTCGCTCTCGTCGAGGAAGCCCTCCCCGAGGCGCTCCCGTCGCCACCCGGCGAGGTCGGGGATGACGATGTCCGGGCGCGGCCCGAGGTGCAGCTCCGGCTCGTCGAGGAACACCCAACCCCCGGGGCCGTCACGCCCTCGGTCGAAGGGGCCGCGCAGCTCGCCGTGCAGCTCGCCCGCGGCGCGCAGGTGACGGCGTCGCGGCCGCGGCATGAGCGAGAGCTCGCCGTCGATCACCTCCGCGATCATCGCCTCCGGCGCGTTGCGGTAGCCCTCCACGACCTCGTACGGGAGGTTGGGAAACTCCGGGTCGACGGATCGTGCGGCGTCGCCAGACATGCCCCGAGCGTAGCCCACTCGGATGGGTACGGATGGCGCCCTAGTCGCCGAAGCCCCGCCCTCGTCTTCAGTTCAGCATCTGCGCCACGGGCGATGGCGCCTGCTGTTCCCACGAGCGCACCTCGCGGCGCCACGCGCGCAGCCGCCACCCGATGCGCAGCCCGCTGGCGAGCATCCCGAGGGACTCCAACGCGCGCAACGCGTGGTCGAAGCCGAAGTTGCCGTCGCTGATGTAGACCGAGTCGGGCACGAAGCACTCCCGCTCGTCCTCCAGGCAGCGCACCGCCACGGGCTGGTGGTAGCCGATGCGGTCGAGCTGCTCGGCGGTGAGCTGTATCTTCCAGGTTCCGCCGCGGGCGTCGACGAGCTGGTACTCGCCCATCGAGGCGTTGAAGCGGCGCAGGATGTTCTCGACGGTCATCACCCGCTGCGGAGCACCAGGGGTCCAGCCCCGCAGGCGCGACATCACCGCGAGCTTGTGCGAGGTGAACGCGCAGAGCGCCGCGCTGCCCAGAAACACCAGCGCCGCCAGGGTGACGCCAGGCCGCTGAGGACGAGGACCGCGCCAGCGCTCGCGGTAGGGGATGCTCATGGACCCGGATCAGGACCCGATGCGGGCATCGCGTCAAATGGTCCCAGCGGCGTCAGTGTGCCGCCCGCTCACAGCGGGGTGAGGTCGATCGTCACGCTGACGCCGTTCACGTGGCACTCGCCTCCGGTGACCACGACGGTGCGCGCCGGCGGGGAGACGTAGCCCGGGGCCGCCACGCTGAGCGTGTACGAACCCTCGCGCTCGCCCGCTCCGGCGTACGACCCGGGCGGCCCGATGGTGCTCAACGTCTCGCGGTAGGACCCCTCGACGATCTCCACCGTCGCCCCGGTGACAGGCGCTCCGCTGCTCGCGTTGCGCAGGGTGACGTTGACGCCGAAGCGGTACTCCGTCGTGCACGCCTGGGTGTCGAGGCAGCCAGGGAGGGAGGCCGTTGCCGCCATGGAGAGCAGGGCCGAGAGGTAGAAGGGGCGCATGCCCGGAGAGCCCAGCAGTTTGCATACCGCGCCGGGGTACGAGGAGGCGAAGCGCGTCTCGAAGGCCCGAGGTGTTGCCCGTGGAGTGAGGGTCAGCGAGCCAGACGGGGGCGCGGGGCGAGGGCGAGCGCCACCCGGACGAGCGTGAGCCCTGCGACGCTGGCTCCGGCCGCGCCGTAGAGGAGCTGCATCCACGTCGCGCGGGTGTCGGTGCCCGCCGTCACGCCGTGGAGGGTGGCGAGCGCGAAGACCACGAAGGCGAGGTAGTGCACCGCGCGCCAGACGCGAGGGCCGATGCGTGCGCGGAGGGCGAAGCTCGCGTGGACGAGCACCGCCAGCCACATCGCCACGATGCCCATGCCCACGCCGACCCTGCGGTAGCCCGCGAGGAAGGGAACCGTGACGTCGAGCAGGTCGAAGGGCACGTAGCGGTCGCCGAGCATCGCGATCGCGTGCGCGGCCGTGAGCCCGAGGGCCGCGAGCGACAGGAAGCGATGGATCTCCACGCTGCGAGCGCGAGCGATCCACCGGTCGGCGGCGGCGGTCGAGAGGAAGAGGCCGAAGAGCACGTCGAGGGTGAGGGCGAGGTACGCGCTCACCGAGGCCGCGCGGGAGAGCGTCCAGGCCCAGGTGCCCTCAGGGCGAGGGACCTCGAGCGTCCAGAGATCGAGGCGCGCTCCAAGGGCGCCGACGAGCAGCAGCACGACGACCCCAGCGGCCACGCCGCGAGCGATGGACCTACGCATCACACACCTCCATCTCTCCGACGCGATGCACCGCGCCGGTCCGTTCTACGAGCACGCCCGCGCACGCCGTCTGCGCCGCGAGGAAGCGTGCGCCCTCGCTCGCGCCCAGCACGAACACCGCCTTCGCCAGCGCCTCTGCCTCCGCCGCGCACGAGGCGACCACCGTCGCCTGGGCGAGGTCCGTGCTCGCGGGCTGCCCAGTGCGCGGGTCGATCAGGTGGTGCATCGCGCGCGCCCCCAGGTGCCAGCGTCGCCGGTTGGGGGCGCTCGTCGCCACGGCGCGATCCCGCAGCCGCAGCGTGAGCAGCACCCTCGCCGGGTCGGCCGGGTCCTCGACGTCGACGAGCCACCCGTCGCCGTCCGGCCCGTCCCCTCGCAGGACGGCGTCTCCGCCCGCGTCGATCGCCGCGACCCCTTCGACGAGCCGGGCGGCCCGATCGGCCGTGAGACCCTTCACGAAGCCGCCGAGGTCGATCTTCACGTGCGCCGCTCGGAGCACGACCCCATGGGCCTCGTCGATCTGCACCTCGTCGAAGCGCGCCCGAGCCGGCCACGCCGGGCCCTCGTCGCGGTCGAGGGCGCCCGGGGCGAAGGAGCGGTCGTAGCCCGCGGCGATCAGCGAGGCGCCCACCGCCGGGTCGAAGAGCCCCCGGGTGCGAGCCACGAAAGCGCGCGCCGCGAGGAGCGTGTCGAGCATCTCGCGAGAGACCCGCACCTCTCCCTCGGCGCGGTTCAGCGCCGACAGCTCGCTGTCGACCCGGAAGCGACTGAACCGCCGCTCAGCGTCCTCGAAGACCGCGGCCACGCGCTCGGTGAGGGCCGCCTCGTCGTGCTCGCTCTCGTGCGGCGCGAGCACCGTGACCTCCGTGCCCATCGCGCGGAAGCTCCCCATCACGAGCTCCTCGTGCGCACGCGGGCCGCGCGCCTCGTCCGCGCCACGGCCACGGTGGTGACCGCGCTCGTCGAGCGAGGGGGCGGGGCGATCGGCTCCACCCGCGCTGGCGTCGCGGAGGCCGCGGCGCGAGCGACGGTCACGGGCGGAGCGAGGCTTACGGACGGAGCCACCACCGCCACCACGGGCGAGGGCGAGGTCGCGGCGGGCAGCGGCTGCGCGACGGCGAACCACGCCGCGGTGAACACGGACGCGAGCGCGGCGCCGAGCCCGAGCTTCCACTCGACGTCGGTCAGGTCGAGCTTCGGGGGCGCGCGCCTCGGCTTCGGGGCGTCGGGTCGCTCAGTCATCTTCACTCTCCTCCGCCTCGTCGTGGCGCTCGTGTCGGCGCTCGTGTCGGCGCTCTCGCCGCTCGTGACCCCGGCCCTGCGCGAGCAGCTCGGTCTCGGCCTCGGCCTCGTCGGCGACCGGCTCCGGCTCGGGCGCCGCGGCGGGCTGCGCCTCGGGCTCCGGGGCGGCGGTCAGCGGGGCGGCGGGTGGGTTCGGGGCGCTGCTGCCGGTCGGAGGGCTGTGGGCGCTCGCGGGCATCTTCACGACGCCCAGCAGGGAGCCGAGGGTGACGCCCGCGGCGAGGGTGATGGCGCCCGCGGCGGCGGCGACCGCGGCGAGGGTCCGGCGGGATGGCTTCGTGTCTTCGTTCTTCAAGGTCGACCTCCGTGGGAATCGGGTGCGGTCACAACCTTCAGGCCCTCGTGTGAGCCGCGCATGAGGCCTCGCTTAGAGCTTTCACAGGATCCGAATGAGCGCGGTGGTAGCCTCCGCGCCGTGCGAATCCTCGTGGTGGAAGACGAAGCGCGCCTGCGCGAGCTGATCGGACGCACCCTGGAGGCCGACGGCTACGAGGTCGTGCTGGAGGGCGACGGAGCGCGCGGCCTGACGCACGCGGAGGCCGGGGGCTTCGACGTGATCGTGCTCGACCTGATGCTGCCGACCATGAGCGGGCTGGAGATCAGCATGAGGCTGCGGCGGCGCGGCGTGCGATCGCCGATCCTGATGCTCACCGCGAGGGACACGGTCGACGACCGGGTGGCGGGCCTCGACGCGGGCGCCGACGACTACCTGGTGAAGCCCTTCGCCTTCGCCGAGCTCACGGCCCGCATCCGCGCGCTGCTGCGCCGCAACGCCGACCCCGGCGGGCGCGAGCTCCGCGTCGAAGACCTGGTGCTCGACCGGGCGCGTCGCGAGGCCGTGCGCGGCGGGCGACGCACGGAGCTCACCGCCCGGGAGTTCTCGCTGCTCGAGTACCTGATGCGCAACGCGGGGCGGGTGCTCACCCGGGACCAGATCATCCAGGCCGTGTGGCCGAGGGAGTTCGACGGGGGCGCCAACGTGGTCGACACCTACGTCCACTACCTGCGAGAGAAGATCGACGCGTCGCCCAACCGCGCCCTCATCAAGACGGTCCGCGGGGTCGGCTACAAGCTGGGGTCGTGATGACCCCGTCGCGCATCCGGGCCCGCCTCGGGATGTGGAACCTCGCGGTCTTCGGCCTCGTCCTCCTGGTGACCATCACCGCGGCGGCGCTCAGCATCGCGCGGGTCAGCGACCTGGCGATCGATCGCGAGCTGCAGCTCGGCGCAGCCCGCGCCGCGACCCGCATGGCGCACGCGTGGGCCGAGTCCGACCGGCACGAGCGCGACGACGAGAGGCGCGACGAGGGGCACGACCGCGCGCCCGAGGAGGACGATCACGACCGCCTGGTGCACTTCGCCGAAGCCTCGCCGGATCAGTTCGTGATCGCCGCGCGGGGCGGCGCTCCCGCGGTGCGGATCGACGGGCGGGCGATGCCGCCGGGCCTGCCAGACGCCCGCGCGCTGGCCTCGGCGCAGGCCGACGGCGCGGCGGTGCGCTCGTCGGGCACGGTCGCAGGAGCGCGGGTGAGGATGCTGACGGTGCCCGTGCGCATCGGGGGGAGGGTCGCGGGGGCCGTCCAGATCGTGCGCTCGCTCACGGCCCCGGAGCGCGCGGTGTGGCGCTCTGTGCTGGTGCTGGTGATCACCGGCGTCGCGGGCCTGGTGCTCGCGGCGGCGGCGAGCGCCTTCCTCGCGGGTCGAGCGATGCGTCCGATCGCGGCGGCCCTCGCGAGGCAGCAGCGCTTCCTGGCCGACGCGAGCCACGAGCTGCGAACCCCCGTCACGGTGCTGCGCGCCCGCGCCGACGCGATGCTCCGCGAGGGCGAAGGGCTACAGCCGTCCGTGAAGGACGAGCTGCGGAGGCTGAGCGCCGACGCCGACGAGCTCTCGCTGCTGCTCGGCGACCTGCTCGACCTGGCGCGGCTCGAGGCGGGGGTGGAGTCGCTCTCGATCGAGCCGGTCGCGGTCGGCGACGCAGCCGAGGAGATGGTCGCCGACCTGGCGCCGATGGCCCTGGAGAGGGGCGTCGCGCTCGTGGCGAAGGCCGAGCCCGCGTTCGCGCGGGCGCACCTGGGGCGGGTGCGTCAGGTGCTGCGGGCGCTGATCGACAACGCGCTGAAGCACACCCCGCCCGGGGGGCACGTCACGGTGAGCGTCTCACGAGAGAGCCAGCACGCCGTGCTACGGGTCGCCGACGACGGCGAGGGGATCGCCCCGGAGCACCTGCCCCAGGTGTTCGACCGCTTCTTCCGCGCGGACGAGGCGCGCACCCGAGGGGCGGGCGGGGGCGGCGCCGGCCTCGGGCTCGCGATCGCGGCCGAGCTGGTCCACCAGATGCGAGGGACGATACAGGTCGAGAGTGTCCGCGGGCGCGGCACGACGTTTACGGTGCGGCTCCCGCGCTAGGTCGGAGCACCTGCCACCCTGCCACAGCGACCGCCGCGAGGCAGGCGGCGGCCCCGGCGAGGTACCGCTGCCCCTCCGCCCACTGCGCCAGGCTGCCTCCCGCGAGCACGAGGCCACACCAGCCGAGGTACAGCGCGCTCGGTGCGCCGACGAGCATCACGACACAGCCGGGCACCTTCGATCCGCGCATGCTCGCGAGCATCGCACGCGATCCCCGCCCTTCGTGCACGCCGATTGCTTGGCAGTCAGGGCATGAACGCAAGATCAACGGACAGGGGCGCGACGTGGCCGGTGTTCTTTGCGCTCGCGCTGGCGGCGTGCAGCAGCGAGCCCGCGGCGGGAGATCCCTCAACGGACGTGGGCGCGCCGGAGGCCGTCGACAGCGGAGCCCCGCCGGGCAACGTGGTCGATGCCCCGCGGGCCGTGCTCGACTCGGGCACCCACGACGGCTCTCGGAGCGGAACGGTCGACGCCATCGAAGTGCCGCCACCCGATCAGGGCGCGGCGCACGACGCGGGCTTCGCCACCGAGACCGGAGTGATCGATGTCGGCACCGAAGCCGCCGACGTGCCCGTCGCTCGGGTGGACGTGGGCGTCGATGAGCCCGCGTCGCCGGTGCCCGTGGACTCGGGCGTCGATGTGCCCGTGCCCGTCGCTCCGAGGGACGCGGGCGTCGACGTGCCCGTCGCTCGGGTGGACGCGGGCGTCGACGTGCCCGTCGCTCGGGTGGACGCGGGCGTCGATGTGCCCGTGGTTCGCGTGGACGTGGGCGTCGACGTGCCCGTGGTTCGGGTGGACGTGGGCGTCGATGTGCCCGTCGTTCGGGTGGATGTGGGCATCGATGTGCCCGTCGCACCGCTGGATATGGGCGTCGATGTTCCTGTCGCTCCGAGGGACACGGGCCCTGACATCGTCGCCGTGCCGGACCTCGGGGTGGACGTAGGCGCGCCAAGGGACCTGGGTCCGCCCCCGGTCGATGTCGGGGTGTTGCCGATGGTGACGGGCGTTCCGCGCATCGATGAGGCGCTCAAGGCGTCGATGCGGGCGGTCTATCTGCGCGGCCTGGCGGCGGGCAACCGCCCCGCCGTCTTCGTCAAGGTCGGGGACAGCCTCACCCACTCGGAGAGCTACCTCGCCGACTACGGTCCCACC
>JADJAE010000153.1 GCA_016704445.1 Deltaproteobacteria bacterium | reverse complement strand
GGGGGACCGCCCTCCTGTCGCCGAGACGCGACGGGTTCGTGTTCACGTACGGATGCTGTTACGACGCGGTGACAGGGTGAGTTCTCCCCGCTGCGGGATGGCTTCGGCACAGGCGCCCGAGGACACCGGGAGCACCAGCGCATCTTCGGCTGCCCGTGGACTTCGACGCCGACTGCGCGGGTTCACCGTCGCCAACCCGTGCTTTCGACCTGCGGCAGAGAAACGCCGACCAGGCTTCACGCGGAGATCCTGGACAATACGCGCACGCTGGTGGGGCGGCTGCGAAACTAAGTCGAGCTTCGCCGCGCAGGTGCGCGACGCGATCGTCCGCGGCTGCCCGGGGCGAAGCATCGAGCGGTGGCGCGCTCGATGCGGCTGAGCAGCGCAGCGATGCGCTACCTCCAGCAGGACGGCACCACCTACGCGGAGGTGCTCGACGAGGATGCAGGGCAGCGCGCGGAGCGGCGCTACGCGACACCACGGCGTCGATCGCGGCGGATGGCCCTCGCAGGGCTACTCCGACCGGAGCGCCTTTCAGGGGGCGTTCACCGCTGGACGGCGGCACCACCCGGGCCTTGCCCAAGGCCGCGGGCGCGCACTAAAAGCGAGCCTCGAACAGCACTCCGAATCTCGTTGCTGAAGCCGCCCACGCAGGCCATCGCGACGAAGGACCACAGCAGGATGAAGCATGAGGTTGAGGCCCGGGACGATCACCGAGATTAGCCCCAGGAGAACGGCGCGGGGGAAGGTCACGACGGCCAGGACGGTCAGAAGGTTGTGGTGGTTGGTCAAGGAGCACCTCTGCTCCGGGACGGTGCATCCGGCGCGGCGAGGTCTCTTTGACGCGCGGCGTCCGATCCGAGGACGCCAGCACGGGGGCCTGTCGGCGGCCTCCCCCTCCTCACCCGAAAGATCCCACACGGCGACGACCGCCGCCACCGCCCCCCTCGGTGCTTATCCCCCACTCCGCCAGCTCCGCCACCCGTCGCTCCCGCCACCGTCACCCCTCCGCCCCCGTCGCACTCCGCGCGCACCCACGCCTCGTCGGCGTCGGCGCCCGCCACATCGCGTCCGCCGCGTCCATCCCGGCCACGCCTGGTGCGCGTCGCCCAAGCGCCCGACCCACCGGCCGCGCTGCGCACCCTGGCGTAGCTCCGCCCCTCCCCGCCTCGCCGTCAGCCGCGCCGGCGCGCCCGCTGCTCCTGCCGCGTCCTCCACGCTCAGCGGGCCCCACCACTCGCGCCCTCCCCGAGCCCTCGTCGCCCACGCTCGGTCAGCACCCGCGAGCTCTCCACCTCGTCGACCACCAGCGTCAGACCGCAGCTCACGCTCGTCGGCGCGCACCGCGACCCAGCGCCCTCGGCCACCAGCACACATCCGACCGTCGCCCGCCACTTCCACCCACGGTCGGCGACGGCCCTCTCCCCTCCACGAAACGTCCCGCGCCGCCCCACGCGATCCACCCGGCGGGACCTTCGTGGCCGACCTCAACCGGGCGTGCCCTACGGTCGCCAGGCCCCGGTCGACGTAGCTCGCCAGGCGCGCAGCAGGCGACCGGTGTTGCTCGCCGGGGCGCACGGCCTCCAGAGCGAGAGAGGCCGCGGAGCTCAGGAAGCGCATCACACCGCGTCGGGTTGATATGCCCACGGTGGCGCTCGCCGCGATGACGTACGGCGACGCGAGGTACACCTTCCCAGGGCCCGATCGCCCGGGGAGTTGCGGTTGATGGCGCTCACGGTCACCTCGTCGGCCCGCTCGCTCACCCAGGTTGACGCTCGTACGCCCCGCACGACGGGTTGATGAGCTCCGCGCCCGCGCGCCGGAAACACTTCCGATGTACCCCCTCGCCCGGCGTACTCGCGGATGTCCTGCGAGCCGGGCTGGATGAACAGCCGCATTCCCCGGCGCCACCTTGCGCCCCTGCGCCACCGCGCGGAGAGCACCGAGGCGTACATGTCCATGTCGGCCTTCTTGCCGCCGGTGCAGCTGCCGCCGTAGGCCACGTCGATCTTTACCTCCCCCCGGTAGGCCGAGAGCGCCACGCCGTTGCGAGGATCGCCCGGCGTCGCGACCATCACCCCGAGCGCGTCGAGGTCGATGTCGAAGCGGTGCGCGTACGCGGCCCCCTCGTCGGCCCTCACGATGCGCGCCCGCACCTCGTCGGCGCTCATCCCACGCTTCTGCGCGAGGTAGTCGACCACCAGCTCGTCGGCCTCGATGATGCCGGTGAAGCCGCCCGCCTCGACGGACATGGTGGTGAGCGTGGCGCGCTCGTCCAAAGCGCAGGGCCGCGTGCCGGGCCCGCGAACTCCAGCACCTTGCCGATGCCCCGCCGTCCTTGAAGTACTCCTGCGAGAGCAGGTGAGCATCACGTCCTAGGCCGACACCCCGGGCGGAGCGCGCCCGTGAGGTTCACCAGCACGCTCTCCGGGACGCGCACCCGCACGTCGCGGGTGAACCACCCGTGTCCGCCATGTCGGTGCTGCCCACCCGGAAGGCGAAGCACCCGAGGGCGCCCGCCATGCAGGTGTGCGAGTCGGTGCCGTCACCACCTGGCCGGGCAGGGCGATATCCTCGATGACGGCGTTGTGGCAGATGGCCGCGACCCGCGACCGACCTTGTTCTGCACCTCGCCGTAGTGCCTCACGCCCTGCGACTTCGAGAGAGCTCCTCTGCACCACGGCGAGGCGGTGGGCGACCTCGCGCAGGCCCATCTTCTTGTGGGCCTCGCTCATCACGTCGTCGAGGAAGGTGAGGTGGTCGCGGAAGGTGTACACGCTCGCCGGGTCGGTGACCCGCGCGTCGTCGCCGAGCCCCCGCGGAAGAGCGCGTCGGCCATCGGCGTCACGTACTCGTGGGAGAAGCGCACGTCCGCTCGGACGAAGAGCGCGTCGCCAGGTGCGAGCGCGGGCACGCCGAGCCGGTCGTTCTTCAGGTCGACCACCGCGTGCGCAGCGAGGATCTTCTCCGCCAGCGTCATGGCCCTCGGGGCCGTGGTGATGGCCGGCGGGGTGCGCTCTCCCGCCATGCGCAGCTTGGAGTACTCGAAGAGCCCGCCCGCCCTGACGATGTCCGCGGAGATGTCGTCGAGCCCCCGGGTGAACTCCTCCAGGGGGATGGCCTCGCCTCGGGCGATGCGCTCGACCAGCCCGAAGTCGGTGCTGGTGAGCAGCCCGATGTTCTGGGCGTTCTGGCTGTAGATCTTCTCGATGTTGCGAGCGATCACCAGCCCGACGCCCGACTTCAGCTCTCCGAGTACGGAGCCACTCTCGCGAGCTGCCGCAGCCCTGGGAGCGGCCTGACACGATCACCGAGAACCCGCCGTTCTTGATGTCGTTGCGCTGCACCTTCTGGCCGCGCAGCCCCACCAGGCAGTACTCCGCGAGCGTCTCGTCGTAGTAGTAACAGACCCACCCCGGGGTGATCTCGTCGGTGGAGATGTTGTCGATGAGCGGGCGCTCGGGGTCCCACGAGAGCTCCCTGGAGCTGCTGGCTGAGCAGCTCCGGGTCTTCGGTGAGAAAACGGGTCCGCCCGGGGAACCGTACGCTGTCTTCGCGCGCCATCACCGACCATACCTTTCGAGAAGTGCTTCCGCCGTAAGGGAGGGGCACCATAGGCGACGGTCTCCGGCCCGCGCAACGCCGCATCGGCCCCTACAGCGTCGACTGGAAGCGCGCCACGTCCCGTCCCGCCGGGAGGGTCATCAGCTCGGCGAGGCCCTGCTCGCACGAGAGCCCCTCGTAGAGCACCCGGTAGACCGCATCGAGCAGCGGGGCCTCGACGTGGTGCCTGCGCGCCAGGTCGCGGCGGCCACGGCGGCGTACCCCTCCGCCACCATCCCCAGCTTCGACAGGATCTCCGGCAGCCGCTCTCCTTCGCCAGGGCCACCCCGACGCGGTGGTTGCGGGAGAGCGGGCTGGCGCAGGTCACTCAGGTCGCCGATGCCCGCGGGCCCGCCAGGGTGAGGCGCGGCCCCCTGGTCACCGCCAGCCGGGTGATCTCCGCGAGGCCTCGGTGACCAGCAGCGACCTGGCGTTCTCCCGACGTCCATCTCCGTGGCGATGCCCGCCGCGATGGCGACCACGTTCTTGAAGGCGCTGGAGAGCTCGACGCCGGTCACGTCGTCCCCGGCGAAGACCATCATCCGTGGGCACGAGAGGGCCCTGCGACCCAGCTCGACGACGTGAGGGAAGCGCGACGCGACCACCGTTCCCGCGGGCTTCTTGCGGGCGATCTCCGCGGCGATGTTGGGCCCGAGATCACCCCGATCTGCCGGGCGCAGGTCTCCTGCAGCAGGATCTCCGTCATCCGCACGTTGCTCTCCCGCTCGAGGCCCTTGGTGGCGTGCAGCACCACCTGCTCTGGGGCGAGCACGTCGCCGAGCGCCGAGGACACCTCGCGGAAGCCCTGCGAGGGGATCACCACCACCACCAGCTCGGCGCCCCGCACGGCCTCGCCGAGCTCGCTCGTCGCGCTCACCCCCTCGGCAATGCGCAGCCCCGGCACGGCGCCCTCGTTGGTGTGGCGCGCGTTGATCTCCTCGCGCTGCTCGGGCTGCCGCGTCCAGAGGCGCACCGCGTGGCCGTTGGAGGCGATGAGGTCGGCGAGGGTGGTGCCCCAGTTGCCTGCTCCCAGGACGGCGATCATCGCGGCGCTCCGGCGGGGTAGAGCCTCGGGGCGCCCCGCAGCCCGTAGCCCTCCAGGCGGTTGCGATAGAAGAAGAGCAGGTCGGCGTCGAGCACCACGAGCTGCTCGCCCCGCCGCTCGACGATGGGGGTCGTGTGGTAGATGCCGAGGCCCCGCAGCCCGCGGGCCACCACGTCGCGGCCGTCGGTCGTCTGCAGCCCCTCGCTGAGCTGGATGGCCCCCGCGCGCTCAAGCGCCTTCAGCTCGGCCACCAGCTTCTCCACCTCGGCCTCGACGCGCTCGGCGGCGACCCCGGTGTCAGCGTTGATGGAGCGCAGCATCCTGAAGAGGTCGGGCTGGGCGAGGTCGCGCCGCAGCACCTCGAGCAGCGCGAAGGCCAGCACGCTCGTGGGCAGGGCCACGTTGTCCCTGCGCCATGTCTCGATGACGCGCCGTCCCAGCGCCCGGGTGTACTCCGCGTCGCGGGCCGGGTCTTCGATCACCCGGCCGTCGCGCAGCAGGTAGCGCCTCGGGTCGAGCGGCCGCCCCCGGGGGTCGTGCGAGGCGCCCTCGGCGTCGACGTCGTCGCCGAAGGGGTCGAGCGCGCGGCCGATGCGGACGTGCACCCGGAGGTCGAGCTCGGCGAGGCCCCGGAGGAAGTCCACCCAGCGGTGCGCCCGGCTGAACTCGTCGTCGACCACGATGTACTGGGACTTCCCGGTCTCCTGGAGGAAGTCGCGCGCCAGCGAGGCGCCCTCCAGCACCAGCGGGTACGAGATGGTGCAGGGGACGACGAAGACCCGCTCCCTCGACTCCTTGCCCCGCAGGAGGTTGTTGCGATAGGCCGCGAGCCCGGCGCCCAGCAGCCCCAGCTTGACCCGAGACTCGATCTCCCCCGAGCGGCTGCGCGTCCCTCCAGGGAAGAAGAGGTTGTGCTGACCGGCCTCCATGGTGACGGTCGCGTACTCCTTGAGGGTCTCGCGGTAGAGCGGGTCGGTCTTGCTGCGGTCGACCGAGTACGCCCCGAGGTTGTGCATGAAGAAGCTGGTGAGGGGGTTGGTGAAGAGGTTGAGCCCCGCGCCATAGACGAAGGGCGGAAGGCCCATTCGGAAGATGGCGTACCCGATGAGCAGCGAGTCGAGGTTGGACGAGTGCGTCGGAGCCAGGATGACCGTGCCCCGCTCGACCAGCCTCTGGAGGCCCTTCACCTCGCCCTCGAGCAGCAGGTGGTCGTCGAGCCGGCTCGCCCCGCGGATCTCGTGGAAGAGGCCCGCCGGGGAGAAGCCCTGCATCAGCCCGGAGAGCCCGTAGGGCAGCACCGTCGTGGCGAAGCGATAGACCCGAGGGTCGAAGTGCCCGGTGATCTCCCGGACGTAGTGCTCGACCAGCTCGCGCACGAGCTGTCGCTGGCGCTCGGGGCTCGCGCGAGGGAGCTCACGACGCAGCCGCGCATGGAATGCGCTGTCGGCGCGCGACCGTTCGTCGTCCGGTGCGCGGAGGAGCCTCAGCCGCTCGTGGTAGAGGGAGTCGTTGATGACGGCGCCGAGGCTTCGCCCTCCGCCCTCCCGGTCGCCGCCGAGCACCCGCTGCACCTTGCGGGCGATGACCTCGTCCCCGATCTGCACCTGGTCCCATCCGCGAGCGCGCAGCATGGGAGGGTGATCAAGGCAATCGCGAGGCCATCGCGGTGATGTGGTAGACGTGCCGGCGTGATGCGCGCCCCCGTCACCGAACCCGCACTGCGCAAGGCGATCTGCGACGCGGGCAGGGTGCTCTACGAGCGCGGGCTCATCGGCCCGACGGACGGCAACCTGTCGGCGAGGGTGGGCGACGGGAGGCTGCTCTGCACCCCGTCGGGCGCGCACAAGGGGGCGCTTCGAGAGGGCGACCTGGTGCTGCTCGACCTGGAGGGCCGGGTGATCCGCGGGGGGAGGGCCTCGTCGGAGCTGAAGATGCACCTGGCGCTCTACCGGCAGAAGCCCGGGGTGCTGTGCGTGGTGCACGCGCACCCTCCGAGCGCGGTGGGGCTGACGGTGGCGGGCTGGGGCTTGGATCCGCCGGTGGTGCCGGAGATTCTCTTCGCGATGGGGCGCGTCCCGACGGTGCCCTACGCGTCGCCGACGACCTCGGACGTACCCGACGCGGTGGCCGCGGTGGTGGCCTCCGGGTGCGAGGCCTTCATGCTGGCGAGGCACGGGAGCGTGGTGCTCTGCGATGATCCGATGACGGGCGTGCTGCGCACGGAGATCATCGAGCACACGGCGAAGATCACCATCGCGGCGCGCTCGGCGGGGAGCGCGGTGCCTCTGCCCGAGGAGGAGATCCGTCGGCTGCTCGTGCTCGCGGGGCGCTGACGGTCGGGGCTTCCAGCCGCAGGGGCGGTGCTGATAGCGTGGAGTGACGTCGTGACCGCGCGGTGCGAGTCGACGTGGGAGATGCGCGCATGGGACTGTTCGATGCCTTCGGTGTGGGCGGTGGAGACCTGTCGATCGAGATGCAGTTCGCGCAGGCCCAGGCGGGGGGCGGGCTCCAGGGGACGGTGGTGTTCCAGGCCGGGCGGAGGGCGCAGCAGATCGCCAACGTGACGGTGAAGGTGACCTGCACGATGCAGCAGCCTGGTCCCAACGGGATGCAGCAGACGACGAAGGACGTGGTGGGGCCGCTGCAGGTCGCGGGCGCCTTCCAGACGCAGGCGGGGCAGCGGTACACCATGCCCTTCCAGGCGATGCTGCCGGGCGGGTTGTTCTCGACGACGCAGAACGCGGTCTCGTACCGGGTGGTCGCCAACGCCGACATCGACGGCGAGGTCGACCCGGGCGCGGGCATGGAACTCCACGTGACCGGCGCGCCCTTCATGGGACAGGGGATGATGCCCATGGGCGGCCCCGGGATGATGCCCATGGGCGCCCCGCAGATGGGCTACGGCGGAGGCGACCCGCACGCGAAGGGCATGAAGGGCGACCCCTACGCCAAGGGTGGCGGTGATCCCTACGCCAAGGGCGGCGGCGACCCCTACGCCAAGGGCGGCGATCCCTACGCCAAGGGCGGCGACCCCTACGCCAAGGGCGGGGACCCCTATGCCAAGGGCGGCGACCCCTACGCCAAGGGCGGGGACCCCTACGCCAAGGGGATGGGCGGCGGCGGGTTTGCGCCGGGCCAGCGCGGTCTCGCGCAGTGGTCCGACGGGCAGTACTACGGGATGACCGTGGTGCAGGCGGCCAACGGGATGTTCCTGGTGCAGTGGGACGACGGCTCGCCGGCGTCGTGGGTTCGCGGCGACCAGATCGCCCAGGGCTGACCGCTCGCTCGCCTCACGCCTCCGGCGGCCCCCTCACCGCGCTACCGCGCGCCCTCACCCCGCCCTGGTGACCTCATCTTCGCCGATGCGAAAGGGCTCAACCGCTGTGGCTGGGGTTCCGCGCGATGGCGCGTCACCCCGGCAATAACGATGGCCCCCGGGCCTGCCCGGGGCCCGCTGGGCTCCCGCCCAGCGCCCTGCGATCCAGAAGGACGTCGACGGTCATGCTCCGTCCTGGGCAAGCGATGTCCGACCGGGCCCGGGCGTGCCCGGGCGGCCATCGTATGCCTGGGGTGACGCGCCACGCGACGATCCAGCGGTTGCGACACCTTCCCGTCGCCCGAGGGTCAACCATCAGCGCGGAGCGGGGGCAAGGGCTCCGACGTCTTCAGTCCGAGCGCGAACCTGACAGCAACCTGAGCTCTTGCCCCCGCTCCGCGGGGGTGCAGGGCGCGCGGCAGCGCGGTGAGGGGGCCACCGCTCAATCGACGGTGAACGACTCTCGCCTCACGCCTCCGGCGCCACCAATCGATACAGGTCCAGGTATTCGCCGATGCGGTGCGACCAGCCCAGCGGGAGGCGCATCCCGTTGCGCTGGAGCTTGCGCCACCGGTCGAGCTCCGGGCCTGATCCGTCGCCCCAGAGGTCGAGCGCCCGGCCGAGGGCCCACGTCAGGCCCGTCGCGTCGAAGTGGTCGAACGCGAAGCCGGTGCCCCGGCCGGTGGTGGGGTCGTAGTTCCAGACGGTGTCCGCGAGGCCGCCGGTGCGGTGCACGATGGGGGGCGTGCCGTAGCGCAGGCTGTACATCTGGTTGAGCCCGCAGGGCTCGTAGCGCGACGGCATCAGGAAGAGGTCCGAGGCCGCCTCGATGGTGTGCGCGAGCTTCTCGCTGAAGGCCGGGAGGTAGGCCACCTGACGGGGGAAGGCCTGCGCCAGCCGGAAGAAGAAGTCCTCGTAGCGCCTCTCTCCGGTGCCCAGCACCGCCAGCTGGAAGCGCCGCCGGGCGAGCATCGCGGGGAGCACCTCCTCGCAGAGGTCGAAGCCCTTCTGCCACGCGAGCCGGGAGACCACCCCCACCAGCGGGACATCATGGCGGTAGGGGAGGCCCGCGGCGGAGAGGAGGTCGACCTTGCAGCGCTCCTTGCCCTCGAGCTCGTCGGCGGTGAAGTGGTGCGGAATCAGCGGGTCCGTGGCGGGGTCCCACTCGGCGTCGTCGATGCCGTTGAGGATGCCTCGCAGCACGTCGGCGCGGCTGCGGAGGAAGCCGTCGAGCCCGACGCCGTGCTCCGGGGTCTGGATCTCCCGCGCGTAGGTGGGGCTCACCGTGGTGATGGCGTTGGCGTAGAGGATTCCCGTGAGGAGGAAGCTGAAGCGCCCCTCGCGGAGGTGGTCTTGATGGAGCCTGTCGGCGACCTGGGCGAGGCCCGCGGAGGCGAGGTGGCTCGCGTCGAAGGTGCCCTGGTGGGAGAGGTTGTGGATGGTGAGCACCGTGCGGGTGCGGGCGAAGAGCTGGTCCCACGCGAAGAGGGTGCGGAGCAGCAGCGGGATGAGGCAGGTCTGCCAGTCGTTGACGTGGATGATGTCGGGCCGAAGCGCAGGAGCTGACAGAGCCGCAGCGCGGCCTGGTTGAGCACGGCGAAGCGCAGGTGCTCGTCGCCGCCGGAGTCGTAGATGTTGGGCCGGTCGTAGAGCGAGGGGCAGCGAACGAAGTACACGGGCACCTCGCTGCCGGGGAGCGTCGCGGCGAAGATGCCGACGCGCACCGTGAGGTCGCCGAGGGAGAACACGATCTCCGGGATGACCTCGGTGAAGACGCGCCCCTGGTCGTGGACCCGCGCATACATCGGGACCACCACGCGCACGTCGTGGCCGAGGGCGTGGAGCTGCCTGGGGAGCGCCGCGGAGACGTCCCCGAGGCCGCCGGTCTTGGCAAAGGGCGCGACCTCCGAGGAGACGAAAAGTACCTTCATGCGCGGACCATATCAGGTGGGGCGTCGCCGCCGCGCGGGCTCTGGTAGCCTCCCCCAACATGACCCTCGACGTGGTGTTTCTCGAGCCGTGCTTCCCTGCGAACCAGCGTGAATTCGTCCGAGCGCTCCACGCCGTCGGGGCGCGGGTGACGGGCATCGGCGAGCGGCCGAAGGAGTCGCTCGACCCCGAGCTGCGGCACTGGCTCACCCACTACGAGCAGATCGGCAACGTCACCGACGAGGCCCAGGTCGAGCGCGCGGTGCGCTGGATCCAGGGGCGCGTGAAGGTCGACCGGCTGGAGGCCGTGGTGGAGTCGCACGTGATGGCCGCGGCCCGGGTGCGGGAGCGCTGCGGCATCCCAGGCACCAGCGTGCAGACGACCTTCCTCTGCCGGGACAAGCCGGCGATGAAGGACGCGCTTCGCGAGGCGGGGGTGGCGTGCGCGCAGTCCATCGGGTCGTCGGACGCGAACGAGCTGCGGGCCTTCGCGGCGCGGGTGGGCTATCCGCTGGTGGTGAAGCCCCGCGACGCCGCGGGCGCGTCGGGCACGGTGCGCGTCGAGGACGACCACGAGCTGGCCCAGGCGCTCGCCTCCTTCGGGGTGGGCAGCGGCCGCAGCGTGGCGATCGAGGAGTTCATCGAGGGCCACGAGGGCTTCTACGACACGCTCACCATCGGCGGCCGCGTGGTGCACGACTTCGTCACGCACTACTACCCCAACGTGCTGGAGGCGATGCGCACGCGCTGGATCTCGCCGCAGTTCATCACCACCAACCGCATCGACGCGCCGGGCTACGACGAGCTGAAGGTGATGGGGCAGAAGGTGGTGACCGCCCTCGGGCTGGAGACCTCGGCGACGCACATGGAGTGGTTCTTCGGCCCGAAGGGGCTGAAGTTCAGCGAGATCGGGTGCCGCCCGCCGGGAGTGCGCACCTGGGACCTCTACGGCGCCGCCAACGACATCGACATCTACAAGGAGTGGGCGATGGCCGTGGTGTACGGGCGCCCGAGCCAGCGGCCGTCGCGGCGCTACTCCGCGGGCATCATCGCGCTGCGCCCCGAGTGCGACGGGCACATCGTCGGGTACGACGGGGTCGAGGAGATACAGCGGCGCTTCGGCTGGGCCATCATCGACATGCACCTCCCTGCGCCGGGCACCCCGACGCAGCCGGTGGAGGCGGGCTACATGGCCAACGCGTGGATCAGGATGAAGCACCCGGACTACGACGAGCTGCGAGGGATGCTCGACGCCGTGGGGCGCACGGTGAAGGTGCGGGCGCGGTAGTTCGGGCGACGCGTCGTCTCCGCTACCGCGCCCGCCCCCCTCCCTTTCCACTCACCTGCCGAGGCCCCGATGTCCGCTGCTGCTCCCGCCGATGCTCCGAAGTCCGACGTGATCACCGTGCGCTCTCCCCGCGACGGCTCCGTGCTCGCCGAGGTGCCGAAGACGCCCGTCTCCGAGGTCGCGGCGCTCGCCGACCGGGCCCGCGAGGCGCAGTCCGAGTGGGCGGCGCTCACCGTCGCCGAGCGGGTGCAGCGGATGAAGAACATCCGCAACCGCTGGGCCGATCGGGGCCTCGAGCTCGCTCAATTGCTGATGAAGGAGGGAGGGAAGTCCGAGGCCGAGGCCCTCACCAGCGAGGTGCTGCCGAGCCTCAACCTCTTCGACTACTGGTGCAAGGCCGCGCCGGGCTTCCTCGCCCGGGAGAAGGTCGCGCTCGACCCGCTGAACTTCCCCAAGAAGAAGGGCTTCGTCGACTACGAGCCCCTCGGCCTCATCGCCCTCGTCACGCCCTGGAACTACCCCTCCTCCATCCCGCTGCGCGCCCTCGTCCCGGCGCTGCTCGCGGGCAACGCGGTGCTCTGGAAGCCGAGCGAGTTCGCGCCGCTCACCGGGAAGATGGTCCATGAGATCTTCGCGCCCGACCTGCCGGCGGGCCTCGTGGCGCTGGTGCAGGGCGACGCCGCGCAGGGCGAGGCGGTCATCGACGCGCGCATCGACGGGGTGTCCTTCACCGGCAGCGCGGCCACCGGGCGCTCGATCGCGAAGCGCACCGCCGAGCGGCTCATCCCGGTGTCGCTCGAGCTCGGCGGCAAGAACGCCGCGATCGTGCTCGACGACGCCGACCTCGACCGGGCGAGCGCGGGGGTCGTCTGGGGCGCCCTCGCCAACGGCGGTCAGAACTGCGCCGCGGTGTCGCGCGTCTACGTGCTGAAGGGCGCGGCGGCGGAGTTCGAGAAGCGGGTGCGGGCGAGGCTCTCGCAGGTGAAGTCCGGGCCCGACGCGGGGGAGTTCTTCGACGTCCCTCCGCTCATCAGCGCGCGCCAGATGGAGCGCGTGGCCGCGCAGGTCGACGAGGCGAAGGCCGCTGGCGTCGAGGCGCTGGCGCCGGGAGGGCGGCAGGGCGACGCGGGCAACTGGTACGCGCCCGCGGCCTTCAAGCAGCCGGGCGACGCGCTCGCCATCGTGCGCGAGGAGACCTTCGGACCGGCCTTCACGGTCACCACCGTCGACGACGAGGCGGAGGCCGTGCGCCGCGCCAACGAGGGCGAGTACGGGCTCTCGGCGAGCGTGTGGACGCGCGATCTTCAGCGCGGAGAGCGCGTCGCGAAGAAGCTCGACGTGGGCACGGTCACGGTCAACAACACCTCCTTCACGCCGGTGATCACCAACGCGCCGTGGAGCGGGCGGCGGTCGAGCGGCCACGGCACCACCAACTCGCACCGCGCCCTCTTCGAGATGGTCAAGCCCCGCTTCATCCTCCTCGACTGGAACAAGGGCTCCGAGTTCTGGTGGTTTCCCCACGACGAGTCGCTGGTGACGCTCGCCCGGGGACTGCTGCGCTTCCTCACCGCGGGCTTCTCCAACAAGCTCGCGGGCCTGCCCGCCGCGCTCAAGCTCCTGCCCGCCCGCATCAAGGCCATCAGCGGCCCGGTCGTCTGACCGTCACCCGCCCAGCGCCGATGGGCGATCGGGGTCGCGCGCCCAGTCGCTCCAGCTCCCCTCGTACACCCGCACGTTGAGCTCCGCGAAGCCCGCGAGCTCGAGCGCCAGCACGTCGTGACAGGCCGTCACCCCCGAGCCGCAGTAGCAGATCACCGTCGCGCCATCGCGCACGCCCAGCTTGCGATACCGCGCTCGCAGCGCCTCCGGGTCGGCGAAGCGCCCGCCCTCCAGGTTGTCCGCCCACGGCGCGTTGAGCGCCCCGGGGATGTGCCCGGGCCTCGCGTCGACGGGCTCCAGCTCTCCTCGAAACCGCTCCGGCGCCCTCGCGTCGAGCAGCACGATCCGAGGCTCCTCTCGCGCGCTGTCGACCCCGTGGCAATCGACCACCGGGAGGGTGTTCCTTCGCACGGCGAAGTCCCCATGGGGCACCGCCGGAGCGTCGGTCTCCACCGCGCCGCCCGAGGCCAGCCACCCGGGGTATCCGCCGTCGAGCACGTGGGCCTTCGCGTGGCCGTAGCCTCGGAGCAGCCACCACAACCTCGCGGCGACACTGCCTCCCGCGTCGTCGTAGACGACCACCCGCGAGCGCGTCGAGACGCCCGCCTGTCGCATCGCCCGCGCGAACTGCGCCGGGCTCGGGATGGGGTGCCGCCCCGGCCCGACCGGAGGGGTGAGCCCGGTCTGCAGGTCGACGAAGACGGCGCCCGGGATGTGCCCGAGCGCGTACTCCCCGGCGCCCTTCTTCCCCGAGAGATACCAGCGAAGGTCGATGACCCGCACCGACGGATCGTGAAGGTGCGCCGCGAGCCACGCGGCGTCGACGAGAGAACCACGGGGGCTGCTCATAGCGGCGCGCAGGCGCCCCCCGTGGCCGAGAGCAGCGAGCACCCGCAGGCGCGTGGGGGAATGCATCATGGGGAGTCCTCCGGGCGCGATGCTACCAGACGGCTCGAGCGCGTGACGCCCGGCCGGCGGTGGTAGCGTCGGCGCCATGCGAACCGCCCACTGGACCCCGCTTCTGCTCGGCGCGCTGTGCCTCTCCCCCATGGCCGCGCGCGCGGACGTTCCTCCGCCGGACTCCTGCAGCACCGTCGGGGAGGCCTGCCAGAACGCCGTCGACGGCGGCGCCACCGGGCTCCCGGGCACCTGTCAGGCGACGCAGTGCACGCGCGCGACGCCCACAGGGCCGGTGACCTACGCCTGCAACCGATGCGCTCCGGGGCCGTCGCAGACGCCGTCGCAGGAGACCTCGTGCTCCTGCTCCGTGCCGGGTCAGTCGCGCCCGCGCTCTCGGGCGGCCCTCGCGCTGGCGGCCCTCGCGCTCGCGGCGGTGTGCACCTCGCGGCGCTCTCGGCGCTGACGGGACCGAAAGGCCCCGGAGCGACCGTCGTGATGGCCTCTCGGTCGACCGGCCCGCTCGGCGCGCTCGACGCGCTCCGGGCAGCCGCCCTGCGCGCCGCGACCTCATGGGGACCGGCGCGCTGGGTGCTCCGCTCTCGCGATCGTCGGGTCGCGCTGCAGGCCTCGACGGGCGTCGTGGTCGCCGCGGGCGCGACGCTCCTGGCCCCCGCGTGGCTGTACGTCCTCGCCCCGGTGCTCCTCGGCGTCCCCCATGTGGTGAGCGACCTTCGCTACCTCCTCGTGCGCCGCGCGCCTCCCCCCTCGTGGGTCGCCGCGTGCGTGGCCCTCTCCGCCGCGCTCCTCGCGCTGCGGGCCGCCGTGGAGGGCCCCTTCCGCCTCCCCTTCGCGCCGTCTCTTGAGGTGGGCCTCGGGGCCCTGTGGGTCGCCCTCGGCGCGGCCTTCGGGGCCCGCGCCTCGTCCGCTCCACGCCGCGGCGCGCTCGCCCTCGCGCTCACGATCACCGCGCTCGCGGGCGCGGCGGCGGTCGCGCACCCGCTCTCGGCGCAGCGGGTGCTGCTCCACGCGCACAACCTGGTGGGCCTGGTCGCCTGGGTGCTGCTCTTCCGTCGGGCGCGGCGCGCGGCGCTCCTTCCCCTCGCGCTGATCGCGGGCGCGCTGGCGCTGGTCGCCTCGGGCCCCGCCATCGCGTGGAGCCTGCGCCACGGCGCCGTGTCGGCCTTCGGGGCGCACATCCTCACCGCGGCCGACGCGGTCTCTCCCTCGCTCCCGGGTGACCTCGGTGTACGCCTCGCGTTCGCGTACGTGTTCCTCCAGTCGGTCCACTACGCGGCGTGGCTCGCGTGGATCCCCCAGGAGGACCTCTCCGCCGAGGGGAGCGTGTCGTTTCGCGCGTCGGCCCGCTCGCTCTCTCGCGACCTCGGCGTGGCGGGCGTCGCGTGCGCCGTCGCGTGCTCCGCCGCGGTGCTGCTCGCCGCCTTCGCCGCGGTGCATCGGGCGCGCGCGGCGTACCTCTCCCTCGCGACCTTCCACGTGTACTTCGAGCTCGCCGCCGTCGCCTTCCTGGCCTGTCGCGGCGCGCGGGTCTCCCGGGGCCACAGGCCATGACCGCGGTCGGCTTCGTGCTGCTCTGGCTGCGGGCCTTCGCGCTCACCCTGCTGGTCGAGCTCCCGGTGGCGGTCCCCCTGCTCCGCGCCTCCGGGCGACCCGACGCCCCCACCTGGAGGCGCGCGGCCCTGGTGCTCTTCGCCAACCTCGCGTCGCACCCGCTGCTGTGGTTCGCGCTCTCGGCGCTCCCCCTGCCCGGCCCGTGGACGCTCGTGGTCTCGGAGACCTGGGCGGTGCTGGCCGAGGCCGCCCTCTACCGCCTCGCGCTCGACGGGGTCCCGCTGCGCCGCTGCGTCCTCGCCTCGCTCGCGGCCAACGCGGCGTCGCTCTCCATCGGGCTCGCGCTCCGGTCGCTCGCCCACGCGGTGTGACGGCGCGCTTGGATGCTGACTTCCCCGCGGGGGCTCTGTTAGGGTCGTTGGCCTGCTGTGACGAAATCCCTGCGTCCCGCCGTCGTTCTTCTCGGAGCCCAGCGCTTCGATCCTTCGCTCGGCGCCGCCGTCTCGGAGCTCGGCGTCACGGGCCGCATCGCCATCATCACCGCCGGCTGGCAGGAGCGTGAGTCCGAGGACGAGGAACTCTCCGCCCACCTCGGCGACCGCACCGTCAACCTCCGGCTGCACGCCCGCGGCGACGCGCTCTTCCGCGAAGACCCGGCGCTGCGAGACGCCCACCGGGAGCGCCAGGCCTCGCTGCGCCACCGCCAGGACTTCTACCGCATCCGGCTGGAGCACGAGCTCGAGGCCGACCGGGTGATCTGCACCCGCACGGCGCCCGCGGAGATCCTCGCCGAGCAGGTGCAGGCCTCGCTCGACGGCATCCGCGAGCTCGACCAGTGGCACCTCCGGCTCTGCGCCCGCATTCGCATGGAGTTCGAGGCCCGGTGGGACCTCGCCAACCGCCCCTCGGTCGTGCGCCACCGCCAGGAGCTCGCGGAGATCCTCTCCGGCTGCGACGCCGTCGCCATCGCGGGCGGCCACGTCGCCACGCTGGTCAACCGCCTCGTGCTCTTCGGCATCGCCGACCTGGTGCACCACCACACGGTGTTCGCCTGGTCGGCGGGCGCCATGGCCATCAGCGACCGCATCGTGCTCTTCCACGACTCGCCCCCGCAGGGCCCTGGCGCGAGCGAGATCCTCGACGCGGGCCTCGGGCTCATCCCTGGCGTGGTGGTGCTCCCGGAGCCCGAGCGCCGCCTCCACCTCGACCGCAAGGACCGCGTGCAACGACTCGTCCGCCGCTTCGAGCCGGCGACCTGCCTCGCCCTCCCGGCGCGCTCTCGCATCACCTGGCGCGACGGCGTGTTCTCCTCCGCCCACGACGTGCTGCAGCTCCGGCCCAGCGGCCGCGCCCTCCCCTTCGGCGTGCGGCCCCGGCGGGTGAGCGCGTCATGAGCGCCCGCCTCGCGATCCACAAGCTCATCGACGGCCGCATCGACGCGGGCCGGATACAGGCCTTCCTGCACGGGAGGAAGTTCCCCATCGTGGAGGGCACCTCGGTGACCTTCGTGTGGATGGGGCACGCCGACAGCGTGCAGCTCCGCCACTGGATCTTCGGCCTGGAGTCCTCCAACGCCCTCTCCCGGGTGCCGGGCACGGACCTCTGGTACCTCACGCTGGAGATCCCCTCCAACTCTCGCGTCGAGTACAAGTACGAGATCCACCGCGGGGGCCACAGCGGCTGGATCGAAGACCCGCTCAACCCCAACCGGGCGCGCGACCCCTTCGGCGCCAACTCGGTGCTCCAGAGCGAAGGCTACGAAGACCCCACCTGGACCAACCACGACCCGGTCACCCGACCCGGCGCGATCGAGCCCTTCACCTTCGAGAGCAAGGCCCTCGGCCGCCGCACCGGGCACCTCTACCTCCCGGCGCGCTTCCGCCGCTCGCGGCAGTACCCGCTGCTCGTGGTGCACGACGGCAGCGACTACCTGAAGTACGCCGGGATGCAGACCGTCCTCGACAACCTCATCCACCGCCTCGAGATCCCCGACATGATCGTGGCGTTCACCGACTCGCCCGATCGCTTGCAGGAGTACGCCAACGACGAGCGGCACGCGCGCTACCTCACCGAGGAGCTCGTCCCCGACCTCGCGGCGCGCTTCCCCCTCTACGATCAGCCGCAGGCGCGGTGCATCATGGGCGCGAGCTTCGGCGCGGTCTCGGCCCTCTCCACGGCCTACCGCTACCCCGGCTTCTGGGGGCGGCTGCTGGTGCAGTCGGGCTCCTTCGCGTTCACCGACATCGGCAAGCGCAACCGCCGCGGCCCCCTCTTCGACCGCGTGGTGGAGTTCGTCAACACGTACCGGGCGCAGCCGAAGGTGGTGAGCGAGCGGGTCTTCGTGAGCTGCGGCGTGTACGAGTCGCTCATCTACGAAAACCGCTCGATGGTCCCGCTGCTGTCCGCCACGGGGATGGACGTGCGCTTCGTCGAGGCGCGCGACGGTCACAACTGGGAAAACTGGCGTGACCGCCTGCGCGAAGGTCTGTCCTGGCTGATGCCTGGTCCGCTCATGTTCATCTACGAGTGAGGTAAAGATCCGTGGGAGACGTCACAAGACACATCGGGCTGTCCCTCGGCGCGGACATCTGCTGGCCGCTGTGCTTCGAGCACATGATCAAGCGCCTCGACCTGCGCATCCCTCACGGCGGCGACACGGTGCGCTTCGAGGTCGAGCGGGTCACCATCGAGCCCTTCGACCTGCGCCAGCCGGTGAAGTACGACCTCGTCGTCGACCGGCTCACGCACTGGTTTCACACCAGCCGCGAGTGGATCAAGAAGGGCATCCTCATGGATGACCTCTACGTGTTCAACAACCCGTGGAGCATCCAGGCCAACGAGAAGCACACCAGCTACTGCGCCATGATGAAGCTCGGGATGCCCATCCCCGAGACGTGGATGATCCCTCCGAAGGGCTACATCCCGTCGCCGGACGTGAAGCCCACGCTCCAGCGCTACGCCAGGCTCTTCGACCTGGGGAAGGTGGGCGACACCATCGGCTGGCCGATGTTCTTGAAGCCCTATGATGGCGGTGGTTGGCGCGCGGTCACCCGGGTGAAGAACGCTCAGGAGGCGTGGAAGGCCTACGAGGAGAGCGACACCGCGGTGATGCACGCGCAGGCCTCGGTGGAGGGCTACGACCGCTTCGTGCGCACCATCGGCTTCGGCCCGCAGACGCACAACGTGCTCTACAACCCCGACGCCCCGCTGCACGACCGCTACACCATGGAGACGAACTTCCTCTCCAGGGAAGACGCCGAGCACCTGCGCAAGGTGACGCTCACCATCAACGCGTTCTTCGGGTGGGACTTCAACTCGTGCGAGTCGCTGCGCAAGGGCAGCACCTGGCACCCCATTGACTTCGCCAACCCCTGCCCCGACTCGCAGGTGACCTCGCTGCACTACCACTTCCCGTGGCTGGTGAAGTCCTACCTCCGCTGGTCGATCTTCTGCGCGGCCACGAAGCGCAAGATGCCCAAGACCCTCAACTGGGAGCCCTTCTACGCCGTCGCCGCGATGGACCTCCCCTACGCCGAGAAGCTCGACCGCTACGCCGCCATCGCGGACGCGCGCTTCGAGACGGCGCGCTTCGAGGAGTTCTGCGCGAAGCACCTGGGGCACCTCGACGAGGTCGCGTCGGAGTTCTTCACCACCGCCGAGGCGAAGGAGGCCGTGCGGCAGAAGGTCACGGCGCTCTATCCCCCGCACGAGGTCGAGCGCTTCACCGAGCTGTTCTGGTCGCGGATCCAGGCGTGGCGCGCCGCGGGGTGCCCGTGATGCTCGGTGTCGCGATGGGGGCAAGCGCTGCCGCTGGGGTCGGGCGTTGTCCCTCACCCCAGGCAATAACAGGGTGGCGCCCCGGACATTGTCCGGGGCTGTCAAACAGGAACTCGACTCGTTTCTGCCCGCCCATGGCCAGCAAGCGTGAGGAGGCGCTTGTTCGACAGCCCCGACAATGCCGGGCCCACCCTGTTGCCTGGGGTGAGGGCCAACGCCCGACCCCCAGCGACGACATGGCCGTTGCCCCCCGCGCCGCGGGGTGCCCGTGAGCAATTTCCTGAAGTCGCGCTGGTACTCGCAGCGCATCGGGTGCGAGGCCACGGTCGCTCGCTGGGGGCACGTCGGGCAGCCGGTGCTGGTGTTTCCGACCGCGGGGGGCGACGCCGAGGAGATCGAGCGCTTCCAGATGATCCGCGCGCTCGAGCCGCTCGTTGGCGGCAGGGCGCATCAAGATCTACTCGCCGGACAGCGTGGCGGGGCGGGTGTGGTTCAACCGGGAGGGCACGCCCGAGCACCGGATGGCGATGCAGCACCACTATCACGAGTGGATCCGCCACGAGGTGGTGCTTAAGCCATCTACATGGACCGCAAGACCGACGGCATCCCGATCTGGACCGCGGGGGCTTCCATCGGGGCCTTCCACGCGGCCGCGGCGGTGTGCCGGTCGCCCGACGTGTTTCACAGGTCGCTGTCGATGAGCGGCACGTACAACCTGATGCGCTTCATCGAGAGCGACACGCCCTCCGAGCTCTTCGGGTGCGCCGCTCGGGTGCCCCGGCTGGGGGGAAGCACCTGGCGGCGCACGCGCCTGGAGACGCGACCGGGGGGCGCTGGAGAACCCCGGCGAGAGCTACGGCCTGGCCACGTGCCGGGCGCGGCGTGTCCCCAACCACGCCGGTCGTGGGGCCCGACCGGCGCCCACGACCGGCACCTGGCGGGTGCTGCCTGGCGTGGGACGAGCGGGTGTCGCGGCTCACATGTGCCCGGACGCGCTGGGGGGAAGCACCTGGGCTGCTGCGCACGCGCTTCCTTGAAGATCGCGACCGGCGAAGGGCGCTACCCCAGGAGGACGACCTCGGCGGAACGACGGCCACTGCCCGAGCCAACCAGGCACGCCGATTGGGCGCCCAAGGCGAGTTTTCCCAGACCGCGAAACGGGTCGCGTCGTGGGGCCCCGACTGGCACCAGGCGGATCACCCTGGCGAGAGTGTTGCTCATACCTGGACCCAGTGGACACGGATGAGAGGAGCGGGACATGAGCGGGCACGAGACCAAGGGGCACAAGCACATCGACGGCGAGCTGGAGGGCGTCTCCCGGCGGCGCTTCCAATGCGGCGCTGCTCACCGACCTCCGGGCGCTCGAGCGCATGGTGGAGGGGGACATGTTCGAGCGCGGCGTGCGAGCGCATCGGCGCCGAGGCAGGGAGCTCTTCATCGTCGACCGCGCGTACCACCCCGCGCCGGGCGCGCTGAAGATCCCCGAGCGCCTCGACGATCGCCGCACTACACCCCGAGCTCGGGGGCTCTTCAACCTGGAGATCAACGCCGACCCGCAGCCCTTCGCGGGCTCCGGCCTGCGACATGGAGGCCCAGCTCAGCGGCCCTCTCCAGCGAAGGTGCGCCTCGCGGCCGCCGACGCGGGAGATGACCCCGGTGCTCGCGGGCATCCTCCCCCGACCATCGGCAAGACCGACCTCGGGCTCGACAACATGGTCCCCAACCCGCGGTACCTCACGCTCAGCCGGGCGATGAACAACGCCCGCGGGGAGGCCTTCGACTTCTCCATCCGCGGCCCTCGACGAGCTCGTGGTCAAGCACGACTCGGTGATGGTCGAGGCCTGCAACGCGAGCTTCCGGTGCACCTGCGGCTCGCTGATCCAGACCGCTTCGCGCAGGCCCTAACCCTCGGCAGCTGCTGCTCGCGCCGGTGCTCGCGGCCTCCACCAACTCGCCAGTGCTCTTCGGCCTACGGCTCTGGGGCGAGACCCGCATCGCCCTCTTCGAGCGGGCCTGGACATCCGCACGCCGGGGCTGCACCTGCGAGAGTCTCGCGGGCGCGTGTCCTTCGGGCGGAGTGGCTGCGCGGCAGCGTGGTCGACCTCTACAAGGAGAACGTCGCCCGCTTCGGGGCGCTGGTGGACTTTCGAGCTGGAGGAGGACGGCAACGTCGCGCTCGACGCCGCCGCGTGCCGGACATGAAGGCACTGCGCCTCCACAACGGCACCATCTACCGATGGAACCGCGCCTGCTACGGCATCTCCGAGAACCGGCAAGGCCCACCTGCGCATCGAGCTGCGGGTGCTCCTCAGGGCCCACCATCGCCGACCCAGGTAGCCAGCAGCGCGGCAACTCTGGCTGGGGCTGATGGCGAGGCGGCTCGGGCGACCATTTGACATCACCACCCGGGTGGATTTCGACCACGCGAGGGCGAACCTCTACGCCGCCGCGCGCGACGGCCTCGGGGCGAGGCTGTGTGGCTCGACGGCGGGAGGTGCTGGCGCAGACGCTGCTGCTCGACCGGCTGCTGCCGCTGGCGAAGAGCGGGCCTCGACCGCGCGGGCGTCGACCCGGCGGACAGCGAGGCGCTACCTGGGGCATCCTCGAGCTGGCGCATCCGCACGATGCACACCGGCTCTCGATGGACCCTCGACTCCCTCAGCAGGCGATGAAGGACCGAGGGACCCAGGGCGCCCGGCTCACGGCGCTGACCGCGGCGATGATCGCGCGGCAGAAGACCGACGCGGTGGGTGGCCGACTGGGAGCCCGCGCGGCTCGACGAGAACGACAGCGCGCGCACCGGGTCCCTACAAGGTGTCGGCGTACATGACCACGGACATCTTCACGGTGCGCCCCGACGATCCGGTCGAGTTGGTGGCCGACCTGATGAGCTGGAGAGCGCATCCGGTGTGTGCCCGTGGAGGACGACAGGTTAACCTGGTGGGGCTCGTGACGCAGCGGGTGGTGCTGCGCCACCTGGCCGACCTGGCGAAGCAGTCGCACGGAGGCCGGGGCGGAGAGCGTCCCGGTGGCGGACATCATGCCGCGACCTGATCACCGTGACGCCCGACACGCGCACCCTCGGCGCGACGGAAGTGCGCTGATGCAGAAGCACCGCATCGGGTGCCTGCCGGTGGTGCAGGACGGCACATCGTGGCGTGCTCACGGAGGACTTCCGTGGGCCTCGCCTCGAAAGTGCTCGCCAAGGGCGAGCCGTGGCGGGCGGAGCTGCCATCCGGGGAGTGACGGCTCCCCGGGGGCGCGTGCTAGAGACCGCCGCCATGCTTGTTCCTTCCTCCACGCTCATTCTTGATCGCCGGGAGATCGAGTATTCTCAGTCGGGGCCACCCCGGCCCCACGTGGTCGCGGTCGCGGGCGTCGGCGCCCGGCAACGGGCCCGCGGGCGTATCGAGCCAGCGCGGCGGGTGTTCGCCCGACTGGAGCGCGGCGGCGTGGCGGTGCGCGGCGAGCTGGTGGTCTTCGCGGGCAACGTCGCGCGTCGCTGAAGCGCGGCGTGCGCTACGAGTCAGGACCTCAACCGGCGTGGAGCGAGGGCCGCGTGGAGGCGCTGCGCTCGCCGGGCGCCGTGGCCCTCGACGCGGAGGACAGGGGAGCAGCCTCGAGCTGCTGGGCGCCATCGAGGCGGCGATGGTGCGGGCGCGGGGCGCGGTGCACCTGGTCGACCTCCACACCTCGAGCGCGGCGGGGCGCCCCTTCGTGCTCGGCGACACGCTGGCGCAGCGGCGCTTCCGGTGGGGCCTTCCCCATCCCTGTGATCGTCGGGCTGGAGGAGCAGATCGACGGCGCCCTCTCGGAGTACTGGACCCGCCGGGGATGCATCACCTTCACCGTCGAGGGCGGGCAGCAACCACGACCCGGCCTCGGTCGAGCAGCCTGGAGTCGGTGCTGTGGCTCGCGCTCCACCAGGCGGCCTCCCTCGACCGCGACGCGCCGTCGGAGGAGCGCGAGGGAGGCGCGGCTCGACGCGCGGCGGGGCGACCTGCCGAGGGGGTGCTTGCGGTGGTCTCCCGGCAGCGATCACCGCGGAGGACAGCTTCCAGCTTGAGCCGGGCTTCACGCCCCGCAACATCGCGAGGCGAAGGGGCCAGCTCCTGGCGCGCGACCGCCACGGGGAGATCGTGGCGCCGCACGACGGCGTGGTGATCCTGCCGCTCTACCAGGGCCTCGGAGCGACGGGTTCTCTGGGGTCGAGGTGAGCGAGGCGCGGGCTGCGGGCGTCAAGGGTGCTGCGCGTCGCTCGGGGACCACCATCTAGCCGTGGCGCTTCGCTGCCCGGGGTGGAGCGAGACCCCGCCCGGGCGACGCGCGCTTCGTGGTCGACCGCCAGGCGACGGAGGCTGGTGCCGCTGGAGGTGTTCCACCTGTTCGGGTCCCCCGGCGGGTGAGGAGCGCAGCGGCGCTCACCGTGGAGCGACAG
>JADJAE010000152.1 GCA_016704445.1 Deltaproteobacteria bacterium | reverse complement strand
TCTACCGCCTCGCGCTCGACGGGGTCCCGCTGCGCCGCTGCGTCCTCGCCTCGCTCGTAGCCGAAACGACGTCGCTCCATCGGGCTCGCTCCGTTAGCTGCCCGCCACGCGGTGTGACAGCGCGCTTGGATCTCTGACTTCCCTGCGGGGGGCTCTGTTAGGGTCTTCGCCGCCCGCTGTGACGAAAACCCCGCGTCCCGCCGTCGTGCTCCTCGGCGCCCAGCGCTTCGACCCCTCCCTCGGCGCCGCCGTCTCCGAGCTCGGCGTCACGGGGCGCATCGCCACCATCACCGCCGGCTGGCAGGAGCGCGAGCCCGAGGACGAGGAGCTCTCCGCCCACCTCGGCGGGCGCACCGTCAACCTGCGCCTGCACGCCCGCGGCGACGAGCTCTTCCGCGAAGACCCCGCGCTGCGCGACGCCCACCGCGAGCGCCAGGCCTCGCTGCGCCACCGCCAGGACTTCTACCGCATCCGCCTGGAGCACGAGCTCGAGGCCGACCGGATGATCCGCAGCCGGGCGGCGCCGCCGGAGATCCTCGCCGAGCAGGTGCAGGCCTCGCTCGACGGCATCCGCGAGCTCGACCAGTGGCACCTCGCGCTCTGCGCGCGCATCCGCATGGAGTTCGAGGCGCGGTGGGACCTCGCCAACCGCCCTTCGGTCGTGCGCCACCGCCGCGAGCTCGCGGAGGTGCTCGCCGGCTGCGACGCCGTGGCCATCGCGGGCGGCCACGTGGCCACGCTGGTCAACCGCCTCGTGCTCTTCGGCGTCGCCGAGCTCGTGGCGCACCACACCGTCTTCGCGTGGTCGGCCGGGGCGATGGCCATCAGCGACCGCGTGGTGCTCTTCCACGACTCGCCCCCGCAGGGCCCCGGCGCGAGCGAGATCCTCGACGCGGGCCTCGGGCTCATCCCCGGCGTGGTGGTTCTCCCCGAGCCCGAGCGCCGCCTCCACCTCGACCGGAAAGACCGCGTGCAACGACTCGTCCGCCGCTTCGAGCCCGCGACCTGCCTCGCCCTCCCGGCGCGCTCGCGCATCACCTGGCGCGACGGGGTGTTCTCCTCCGCGCACGACGTGCTTCAGCTGCGCCCCAGCGGCCGGGCCCTCCCCTTCGGCGTGCGCCCCCGGCGGGTGAGCGCTGGTCATGACGGCGCGTCTCGCCATCCACAAGCTCATCGACGGGCGCCTCGACGCCGCGCGGGTGCAGGCCTTCCTCGCGGGGCGCAGCTTCCCCATCGTCGAGGGCACCTCGGTCACCTTCGTGTGGGTCGGCCACGCCGACAACGTGCAGCTCCGCCACTGGATCTACGGGCTGGAGTCCTCCAACGCCCTCGTGCGCGTGGCGGGCACCGACCTCTGGTACCTCACCCTCGAAATCCCGCACAATTCCCGCGTCGAGTACAAGTACGAGATCCACCGCGGCGGGCCACAGCGGGTGGATCGAAGACCCGCTCAACCCCAACCGCGCGCGCGACCCCTTCGGCGCCAACTCGGTGCTCCAGAGCGAAGGCTACGAAGACCCCACCTGGACCAACCCCGACCCGGTGACGCGCCCCGGCGTGCTCGAGCCCTTCGTGTTCGACAGCAACGCCCTCGGCCGACGCACCGGGCAGCTCTACCTCCCCGCGCGCTTCCGCCGCTCGCGGCAGTACCCGCTGCTGGTCGTCCACGACGGCAGCGACTACCTGAAATACGCCGGGATGAAGACCGTGCTCGACAACCTCATCCACCGGCTGGAAATCCCCGACATGATCGTGGCGTTCACCGACTCGCCCGATCGCCTGCAGGAGTACGCCAACGACGAGCGCCACGCGCGCTACCTCACCGAAGAGCTCGTGCCCGACCTGGCGAAGCGCTTCCCCCTCTACGACCAGGCCCAGGCGCGCTGCATCATGGGCGCGAGCTTCGGCGCCGTGGCCGCGATGTCCACCGCGTACCGCTTCCCGGGCTTCTGGGGCCGGCTGCTGGTGCAGTCGGGGTCCTTCGCGTTCACCGACATCGGCAAGCGCAACCGCCGCGGGCCGCTCTTCGACCGCGTGGTGGAGTTCGTCAACCAGTACCGGGCGCAGCCGCGGGCGGTGAGCGAGCGGGTGTTCGTCAGCTGCGGCGTGTACGAGTCGCTCATCTACGAGAACCGCTCGATGGTGCCGCTGTTGAGCGCGACGGGGATGGAGGTGCGCTTCGTCGAGGCGCGCGACGGTCACAACTGGGAGAACTGGCGTGACCGACTCCGCGAAGGCATGTCCTGGCTGATGCCAGGGCCTCTCATGTTCATCTACGAGTGAGGTTGTTCGGTGGGCGAAGTCACAAGACACATCGGGCTTTCCCTGGGCGCGGACATCTGCTGGCCGCTCTGCTTCGAGCACATGATGAAGCGGCTCGACCTGAGCATTCCGCACGCGGGCGACACCGTGCGCTTCGAGGTCGAGCGGGTGACCATCGAGCCCTTCGACCTGCGCCAGCCGGTGAAGTACGACCTCGTCGTCGACCGGCTCACGCACTGGTTCCACACCAGCCGCGAGTGGATCAAGAAGGGCATCCTCATGGATGACCTCTACGTGTTCAACAACCCGTGGAGCATCCAGGCCAACGAGAAGCACACCAGCTACTGCGCCATGATGAAGCTCGGGATGCCCATCCCCGAGACGTGGATGATCCCTCCGAAGGGCTACATCCCGTCGCCGGACGTGAAGCCCACGCTCCAGCGCTACGCGAAGCTCTTCGACCTGGGGAAGGTGGGCGACACCATCGGCTGGCCGATGTTCTTGAAGCCCTATGACGGCGGCGGCTGGCGCGCGGTCACCCGGGTGAAGAACGCGCAGGAGGCCTGGAAGGCCTACGAGGACAGCGACACCTCGGTGATGCACGCGCAGGCCTCGGTGGAGGGCTTCGACCGCTTCGTGCGCACCGTCGGCTTCGGGCCGCAGACCCGCAACGTGCTCTACGCCCCCGACGCGCCGCTGCACGACCGCTACACCATGGAGACGGCCTTCCTCTCCCCCGAGGACGCCGAGCACCTGCGCAAGGTGACGCTCACCATCAACGCGTTCTTCGGGTGGGATTTCAACTCCTGCGAGTCGCTGCGCAAGGGCGGCGTGTGGCACCCCATCGACTTCGCCAACCCGTGCCCCGACTCGCAGGTGACCTCATTGCACTTCCACTTCCCGTGGATGGTGAAGTCGTACCTCCGCTGGTCGATCTTCTGCGCCGCGACGAAGCGCAAGATGGCGCGCACCCTCGACTGGGAGCCCTTCTACGCCGTCGCCGCGATGGACCTCTCCTACGCCGAGAAGCTCGACCGCTACGCGGCCATCGCCGACGCGCGCTTCGAGACGGCGCGCTTCGAGGAGTTCTGCGCGGCGCACCTGGGGCACATGGACGAGGTCGCGGCGGAGTTCTTCGCGACGCCCGAAGCGAAGGAGGCCGTGCGGCAGAAGGTGGTGGCGCTGTACCCCGCGCACGAGGTCGAGCGCTTCACCGAGCTGTTCTGGTCGCGGATTCAAGCGTGGCGCGCCGCGGGGTGCCCGTGATGCTCATGGGTGTCGCGATGGGGGCGCAAGCCGCTGCGTCGCTGGGGTTCGGGCGTTGGCCCCTACCCCAGGATAACGAGGGCGGCCCGGACATGTCCGGGGCTGAAGGGCTCGACTCGTTTCGCCCGCCCATGGCCGGCCAAGCTGCCGGATGGCGCTTCGGTTCGACGGCCCCGGACAATGGTGGGGGCCCCCTGTTAGCTGGGGCGAGGGGCAGCGCCCGAAGGGCGCCCGCGACCGCGTCGGCCCGACACGCCGCAGTGCCCGAGAGAGCAATTTCCTGAAGTCGCGCTGGTACTCGCAGCGCATCGGGTGCGAGGCGACGCTCGCCCGCTGGGGAACCGTCGGGCAGCCCGTGCTGGTGTTCCCGACCGCGGGCGGCGACGCCGAGGAGCTCGAGCGCTTCCTGATGATCCGCGCGCTGGAGCCGCTGCTCGAAGCGGGGCGCATCAAGATCTACTCGCCGGACAGCGTGGCGGGGCGGGTGTGGTTCAACCGGGAGGGCACGCCCGAGCACCGGATGGCGATGCAGCACCACTATCACGAGTGGATCCGCCACGAGGTGGTGCCGGCCATCTACATGGACTGCAAGACCGACGGCATCCCGATCTGGACCGCGGGGGCTTCCATCGGGGCCTTCCACGCGGCCGCGGCGGTGTGCCGGTCGCCCGACGTGTTTCACAGGTCGCTGTCGATGAGCGGCACGTACAACCTGATGCGCTTCATCGAGAGCGACACGCCCTCCGAGCTCTTCAAGCGGGTGTCGCCGCTCTACATGGTGCCCCGGCTGGAGGGGAAGCACCTGGAGCTGCTGCGCACGCGCTTCCTGGAGATCGCGACCGGCGAGGGGCGCTGGGAGAACCTCGGCGAGAGCTACGGCCTGGCCAAGGTGCTGGGCGCCAAGGGGATTCCCAACCACGTCGACTCGTGGGGCCCCGACTGGCACCACGACTGGATCACCTGGCGAGAGATGTTGCCGAAGTACCTGGACCAGTGGACGCGGTGAGGAGCGGGACATGAGCGGGCACGAGACCAAGGGGCACAAGCACATCGACGGCGAGCTGGAGGGCGTCTCCCGGCGGCGCTTCATGCGGGCGCTGCTCACCGACCTCCGGGCGCTCGAGCGCATGGTGGAGGGGGACATGTTCGAGCGCGGCGTCGAGCGCATCGGCGCCGAGCAGGAGATCTTCATCGTCGACCGCGCGTACCACCCCGCGCCGGGCGCGCTGAAGATCCTCGAGCGCCTCGACGACCCGCACTACACCACCGAGCTCGGGCTCTTCAACCTGGAGATCAACGCCGACCCGCAGCCCTTCGCGGGCTCCGGCCTGCGCGACATGGAGGCCCAGCTCACGGCCCTCTACGCGAAGGTGCGCCGCGCGGCCGCCGACGTGGAGATGACCCCGGTGCTCGCGGGCATCCTCCCGACCATCGGCAAGACCGACCTCGGGCTCGACAACATGGTCCCCAACCCGCGGTACCTCACGCTCAGCCGGGCGATGAACAACGCCCGCGGGGAGGCCTTCGACTTCTCCATCCGCGGCCTCGACGAGCTCGTGGTCAAGCACGACTCGGTGATGGTCGAGGCCTGCAACGCGAGCTTCCAGGTGCACCTGCAGCTCGCTGATCCAGACCGCTTCGCGCAGGCCTACAACCTCGCGCAGCTGCTGCTCGCGCCGGTGCTCGCGGCCTCCACCAACTCGCCGGTGCTCTTCGGCCGGCGGCTCTGGGCCGAGACCCGCATCGCCCTCTTCGAGCAGGCCTGCGACATCCGCACGCCGGGGCTTCACCTGCGAGAGTCCGCGGGGCGCGTGTCCTTCGGGCGGGAGTGGCTGCGCGGCGGCGTGGTCGACCTCTACAAGGAGAACGTCGCCCGCTTCAGGGCGCTGGTGGGCACCGAGCTGGAGGAGGACGGCAACGTCGCGCTCGACGCCGGCCGCGTGCCGGACATGAAGGCCCTGCGCCTCCACAACGGCACCATCTACCGATGGAACCGCGCCTGCTACGGCATCTCCGAGAACGGCAAGGCCCACCTGCGCATCGAGCTGCGGGTGCTCCCCTCGGGGCCCACCATCGCCGACGAGGTGGCCAGCAGCGCCCTCTGGCTGGGGCTGATGAGCGAGCTCGGGGCGACCATCGACGACATCACCACCCGGGTGGATTTCGACCACGCGAGGGCCAACCTCTACGCCGCCGCGCGCGACGGCCTCGGGGCGAGGCTGATGTGGCTCGACGGCGAGGAGGTGCTGGCGCAGACGCTGCTGCTCGACCGGCTGCTGCCGCTGGCGAAGGCGGGCCTCGACCGCGCGGGCGTCGACCCGGCGGACAGCGAGCGCTACCTGGGCATCCTCGAGCGGCGCATCCGCACGATGCACACCGGCTCTCGATGGACCCTCGACTCCCTCGCGGGCATGAAGGACCGCGGGACCCAGGGCGCCCGGCTCACGGCGCTGACCGCGGCGATGATCGCGCGGCAGAAGACCGACGCGGTGGTGGCCGACTGGGAGCCCGCGCGGCTCGACGAGAACGACAGCGCGCGCACCGGGTACCACAAGGTGTCGCAGTACATGACCACGGACATCTTCACGGTGCGCCCCGACGATCCGGTCGAGCTGGTGGCCGACCTGATGAGCTGGGAGCGCATCCGGTATGTGCCCGTGGAGGACGACAAGGGCCGGCTGGTGGGGCTCGTGACGCAGCGGGTGGTGCTGCGCCACCTGGCCGACCTGGCGAAGCAGTCGCGCGAGGCCGGGGCGGAGAGCGTCCCGGTGGCGGACATCATGCGCCGCGACCTGATCACTGTGACGCCCGACACGCGCACCCTCGACGCGACGGCGCTGATGCAGAAGCACCGCATCGGGTGCCTGCCGGTGGTGCAGGACGGGCACATCGTGGCGGTGCTCACGGAGGAGGACTTCGTGGGCCTCGCCTCGAAGGTGCTCGCGGGCGACGAGCCGGGCGGAGCTGCCATCCGGGGATGACGGCTCCCCGGGCGGCGCGTGCTAGAGACCGCCGCCATGCTTGTTCCTTCCTCCACGCTCATTCTTGATCGCCGGGAGATCGGCCGGCTCGTCGGGGCCGCCCCCGGCCCCACGCTGGTCGCGGTCGCGGGCGTCCACGGCAACGAGCCCGCGGGCATCGAGGCGGCGCGGCGGGTGTTCGCCCGGCTGGAGCGCGGCGGCGTGGCGGTGCGCGGCGAGCTGGTGGTCTTCGCGGGCAACGTCGGGTCGCTGAAGCGCGGCGTGCGCTACGAGTCCAAGGACCTCAACCGGCAGTGGAGCGAGGGCCGCGTGGCGGCGCTGCGCTCGCCGGGCGCCGGGGCGCTCGACGCGGAAGACCGGGAGCAGCTCGAGCTGCTGGGCGCCATCGAGGCGGCGATGGGGCGGGCGCGGGGCGCGGTGCACCTGGTCGACCTTCACACCTCGAGCGCGGCGGGGGTGCCCTTCGTGCTCTTCGGCGACACGCTGGCGCAGCGGCGCTTCGTGGGGGCCTTCCCCATCCCGGTGATCATCGGGCTGGAGGAGCAGATCGACGGCGCCCTCTCCGAGTACTGGACCCGCCGGGGATGCGTCACCTTCACCGTCGAGGGCGGGCAGCACGACGACCCGGCCTCGGTCGACAGCCTGGAGTCGGTGCTGTGGCTCGCGCTCCACCAGGCGGGCCTCCTCGACGGCGACGCGCCGAGGGAGGTGCACGAGGGGAGGCGCAGGCTCGACGCGCGGCGGGGTGACCTGCCGAGGGTGCTCGAGGTGGTCTCCCGGCGGGCGATCACCGCGGAGGACAGCTTCCAGATGGAGCCGGGCTTCCGCAACATCGCGAGGGCGAAGGGGGGCCAGCTCCTGGCGCGCGACCGCCGCGGGGAGATCGTGGCGCCGCACGACGGGGTGGTGATCCTGCCGCTCTACCAGGGCCTCGGGAGCGACGGGTTCTTCTGGGGTCGCGAGGTGAGCGAGGTGCGGCTGCGGGCGTCGAGGGTGCTGCGCTCGCTCGGGGCCCACCACCTGCTGGCGCTGCTGCCCGGGGTGGAGCGAGACCCCGCCCGGGCGACGCGCTTCGTGGTCGACCGCCAGACGACGAGGCTGGTGCCGCTGGAGGTGTTCCACATGTTCGGGTACCGGCGGGTGAGGGAGCGCAGCGGCGCGCTCACCGTGGAGCGACAGCTCGACTGACGCGCGCGGCTCCGGGAGACGGCTGGTTTCGCTGCGCGGAGGGTGGCACCCTCCGGTCTCATGGGCGACGCGGCGGAGCAGACCTGGATCGACTACGCGACCTACCTGACGGTCGAGGCGCAGGCCGATCGGAAGCACGAGTGGCTCGACGGCGTCGTCTACGCGATGGCCGGCGGCACGCTGGAGCACGGCCAGCTCTCGGCGGCGGTCATCGGCGAGCTGCGCGGCCTGGCCTCGGGCTGTGGCTGCCGCGTGTTCAGCTCCGACGCGAAGGTGCGCGTGTCGGCCACCGGGCTGGCGACGTACCCCGACGCCTCGGTGGTGTGCGGCCCGATCGAGCGCGACGCCGACGACCGCAACGCGATGGCGAACCCCGCGGTGCTGGTGGAGGTGCTCTCCGACGGTACCGAGGCGTACGACCGCGGGGAGAAGTTCGAGCACTACCGCCGGCTCCCGTCGCTGCGCGACTATGTTCTCGTCTCGCAGCGGCGGCCGCTGGTCGAGGTGTACTCGCGCGACGCGCACGACCGCTGGGTGCTCACGGCGGTCGGCGCCGGCGAGCGCTTCACGCTCTCGGCGCTGCCGGGCGACGTCGAGGTCGACCGGGTGTACGCGGGCGTCGAACTGGTCGCCGTGCCGCCGCGGTCCGTGCGGGGCTAAACCGCCGCTACGCCGCCGCGAAGGAAGGGATCGGAAGCCATGATCGAAATCGAGTTCCTGGGTGGCGCGCAGACCGTGACCGGCTCGAAGCACCTGGTGCGCACCTCGCGCGCGACGGTGCTGCTCGAGTGCGGCCTCTTCCAGGGTCGACGCCGCGACGCCTGGGCGCAGAACCACGAGCTGCCCATCGACCACGAGTCCCTCGACGCGGTGGTGCTCTCGCACGCGCACATCGACCACTCCGGGGCGCTGCCGCTGCTCTACAAGCAGGGCTACCGCGGCTCCATCTTCGCCACGCCCGCCACGCGCGACCTCTGCGTCCCGATGCTGATGGACGCGGCGATGATCCAGGAGGCCGACGCGCGGCACATCGAGCGGCTCATCGAGCGCGACCACGCCGACATCGAGCCCGCGCAGGTGCTCTACTCTCGCGAGGACGCCGTGGGGGCGGTCGAGCTGATGATCACGGTGCCCTACCGGCGTCGGCAGGTGGTGGCGCCTGGGGTCACCTGCACCTTCCTCGACGCGGGCCACGTGCTCGGCAGCGCCATCGTGGTGCTCGACATCGACGACGACGGAGCGCACACCCGCATCGCCTTCACGGGCGACCTCGGACGCCACCACCTGCCGATCCTGCGCGACCCGGAGGTGCCCGACGGGGCGCACTGCCTGATCATGGAGAGCACCTACGGCGACCGGCTGCACGCCCCCATCGAGCAGGCGGGCGACGCGCTGGCGGAGGTCATCGAGCGCACCTTCAAGCGCGGCGGCAAGGTGATCATCCCTTCGTTCGCGCTCGAGCGCGCGCAGGAGATCGTCTACGAGCTGAAGCAGCTCAAGGCGCGGGGCAGGCTCCCCAACATCCCGGTCTACGTCGACTCGCCGCTCACGGTGAAGCTCACGGAGATCTTCAAGCAGCACCCCGACTGCTACGACCGGGAGACCTTCGACCTGCTGAACAGCGGCGACTCTCCCTTCGACTTCGAGGGCCTCCACTACGTCTCGGACGTGGAGGAGTCCAAGGCCATCGACGCGAAGCCGGGCCCGGCGATCATCATCTCGGCGAGCGGGATGTGCGAGGGCGGACGGGTGCTCCACCACCTGCGCGCGGCCATCGGTCGGCCCGAGAACACCGTGGTGATCGTGGGGTTCCAGGCGGAGCACACGCTGGGGCGGAGGCTGGTGGAGAAGCGCGACGAGGTGCGCATCTTCGGGCTGCCGTACCGGCGCGAGGCCGAGGTGGCGGTGCTCAACGGCTTCAGCGCCCACGCCGACCAGGCGGGGCTGCTCGACTACGCGGAGAGCGTGCGGCGGCGGGGCAAGCTGCGGCGGGTGATCCTGGTGCACGGCGAGCCCGGGGCCCAGGCGGTGCTGATGAAGGAGCTCGACGAGCGGGGCTTCCCGACGGTGGACGCGCCGGCGGTGGGGCAGCGCATCCGGCTGTAGCGCAGAGGGGGTCCGTAGGGAATCGATACCGGTGCGGCCCCGGCTACGGCCGAGGGGCTTCATCGCCTACGATGCCAGCATGAGCGCGGCCGAGAAGCTGAAGACCACCTACGCCGAGTACCTCGCACTGGAGCTCAGCTCGGGCGTCCGCCACGAGTTCGTCGACGGCTTCGCCTATGCGATGGCTGGCGGCGAGCCTGAACACGCCCGCCTCGCACTCTCCATCGGGGCCGAGCTGCGCTCGCTCCTCCGGGGCGGCCCCTGCCGGGTCTTCTCCTCCGACCTGAAGGTGCGCGTCCCGGCCTCTGGCAACGCCTACTACGCCGACGTCGCGGTCGTCTGCGGACCCCTCGCGCGCGACGCCACCGACCCCCTGGCCGTGACCAACCCGACGATGCTCGTCGAGGTGCTGTCGCCCTCGACCGAGCTCTTCGATCGCGGCGAGAAGTTCGCCGACTACCGCCTCTTCGCGTCGCTCCAGCACTACGTGATGGTCACCGTGGGGCGCCGCCGCATCGAGCACTACCGCCGCAACGCCGACGGCACCTGGACGCTCACCGTCGCGGCCGCCGGCGAGACCCTGGTCCTGCCGGAGTTCGGCGGACGCCTCGCGGTCGATGACGTCTACGAGGGCGACGAAGCCGTCGACTGACCACGGCCCGCCACACCACGGGCGCGCGGAGATGCTCACCCGGGGCCATTGGCGCTCGGGTCGGCGACAGGAGAAGAGTGCGCGACGCGGGCTCGTTCGCCCCGCAAACATCATGGAGGACGTCATCGCCAACCGCATCGTCGACACCCCGCCCCGGGTCCTCGCGCTCGATCTGGAGGGCTCCGCTCGTCTCCAGCGCGGTCAGCCAGTTTCCTCGACCGGGCCTGCGAGACTTCCTGGCGTGGGCGCTCGGCACCTTCGAGCGTGTGGCAGGGGAAGGTGAAGGACCTGGGCTTCGTGCGCGACGCCACGCCCGCGGAGGTGCTGCTCGTCGACGATCAGGAGCGGGTGATCGACCCGGCACAGCGCGACCGGTGGATCGCCGTCGCCGAGTGGGACGACCCCGCCGTCACCGCCGACCGCGCGCTGGGAGAAGTCGCCCTGGCGCCGGGAGATGACGTCCCGACGCCGACTGGAACCCGATCGCTCCGACCGGGCATCCCACTGCCCGGATGATCTACGACTGCGCCATCGTCGGAGCAGGCTTCGGCGGTCTCGGCGCGGCCCTCACGCTCGCCGAGCAGGGCGCCCGCGTCGTCCTCTGCGAGTCCCTCAAATACCCCGGCGGCTGCGCCTCCACCTTCACCCGCGGGCGCTGGCGCTTCGAGAGCGGCGCCACCCTCTTCTCGGGCTTCGACGACGGCCAACTCTTCGCCCGCTGGATCGACCGCCACCACCTCCCCGTCGAGACCCGCGTGCCCGACCCCCTCGTCGAGCTCCGCACGCCGCAGTTCACCCTGCCCGTGTCCGCTCGGCGAGATGAGCTCGTCGCGCGCCTCGGGGCCTTCCCCGGTGCGCCCCGCGACCGCCTCGCGGCCTTCTTCGCCCGTCAGGAGTCCCTCGCCGGCGCGCTCTGGTCGCTCTTCGACGACCCGGCGCTGCTCCCGCCCCTCGGCGCGCGCGCGCTGCTCACCCACCTCGCCCGCTCGCCGCGCTACCTCCCGCTCCTCCCCTGGATCGGGCGCTCCCTCTCGGACTTCGTCGCCGCCCACGGCCTCTCGGACTTCGAGCCCCTGCGCGTCTACCTCGACGCCGTCTCGCAGATCACCGTGCAGGCCTCCGCCGCCCACGCCGAGGCCCCCTTCGCCCTCGCCACCATGGACTATTATTTCCGCGGAACCCGCCACGTCCACGGCGGCATCGGCGTGCTCGCCGAGGCCCTGCTCGACGCCGTCCGCGCGCTCGGCGGCGAGGTGCGACTGAGCGAGTCCGTCCACGGGCTCACCCCTGTCGCCGAGGGCTGGCGGGTGTGCACCCGCCGAGGCGAGGTCACCGCGCGGCAGATGATCGCCAACGTCATCCCCCAGGCCCTGAGGGGCCTGCTCGGCGACGAGGCCCCGGAGCTCGCCAGGCTCACCGCGCGCGTCGAAGGCGGCTGGGGCGCGGCCATGCTCTACCTCGGGCTCGCGCCAGGCGCGGCGCTGCGCTCCGAGGCGCACCACCCGAGCTCGTCGACGACCCGGCGAGGCCCTTCACCGAAGGCAACCACGTGTTCTGCTCGATCAGCGGCGCGGACGAGGCGCGAGGGCCGGCGGCGCGCGCACGGTCACCGCGTCGACGCACATACCCATGGCGGCGTTCACCGCGCTCGGCCCCGCGGCGCAGGGCGAGTACGTCGCCCGGGTGCAGGCCGCCATGGGCGACACCATCGCCGCCGCGCCCGGAGCTCGCCGACGCCACGGTGCACCGGCTCACGGCCTCGCCGCGCACCTTCGCGCGCTTCGTCGGGCGGCCCGGCGGCTACGTCGGCGGAGCGCCGCGGGTGCGAGGAATCGCCAGCTACCTGGGGATGGTCCCGGCCCCGGTGCGCCCGGGGCTCTGGATGGTCGGGGACTCGGTGTTTCCCGGCCAGAGCACCCTCGCGACGGCCCTCGGCGGCGCCAGGGTCGCGGCCCTGGTCGCGGGCCGATCGCCACCGCGCGCGGGACCCGGTGGCCGTACGGGGTGCATCCAACGGGAAGATGTCCACTGGGCCCGCCTCGAAGCCCGCTGTGGTGATCGCTGGCGCCACCGGCTTCGTCGGCCGCGCCCTCGCCCACGCGCTCGCGCCCGACCACCACGTCGTCGGCCTGTCCGCGGCGAGCGCGCGCCCGACGCCGACGTCGCCGAGTGGCGGCGTGCGATCTCTTCTCGCTCCTCGACGCTGAGCGAGCGCTCGAGGGCGCCGACCTCGCCGTGTACCTGGTGCACAGCAGATGCCCTCGGCGCACCTCACGCAGGGCAGCTTCCGGGACTTCGACCTCGTGTGCGCCGACAACTTCGCCCGCGCCGCCCGCAAGCCGGCGCGCGGCAGATCGTGTACCTCGGCGGCCTCACGCCCGCGGGAGAGCACCTCTCGGCGCACCTCGCGAGCCGCCTGGAGGTCGAGCAGGCCCTGGAGGGCTACGGCGTGCCCGTGACCACCCTGCGGGCGGGGCTGGTCATCGGCCCGGGGGTCGTCCTTCGAGATGCTGCGGCTGCTCGTCGAGCGCCTCCCGGCGATGCTCTCGCCCGCCTGGACGGCCACGCGCATGCAGCCCATCGCCCTCGACGACGTGGTCGCGCTGCTGCGCTTCGTGCTCGGCCGCGCGGGTGCTTCGGCCAGGACTACGACGTCGGCTCCCGGACGTGCTCAACTACCGCGAGCTGCTCGCCTCACCGGCTCGCTGCTGGGGCACCGCGCGCGATGTTCCCCGTGCCCTTCCTCACGGTAGGCCTCTCCCGCTGGTGAGGTGCGCCTCGTGACCGGCGCGCCGCTCGACCTCGTGGGTCCGCTCGTCGAGAGCCTCGAGCACGAGATGGTCGTAAGCGACCGCGCCTCGAGCCCTTGCGCGCGACCCGGGCTCGCGGCCCGCGCGGCCTCGAGCCGCCCTCGCCGACAAGCGGGCAGCGCCCCGCAGACCGCGACCCATCGCCTTCCGCCCCGCCTCCGCAGGCCAAGGTCGGACGCGTGCGCTCGGTGCAGCGCATGACGCTCCGCCGGGCCGCGACGCCGCGTGGGCGGCGGACGAGTACGTCCGCTGGCTCCCGCATCCTTCGGCGGGCTGCTGCGGGTGGACGTCGACGCCGACCCGCGGGCGTGCCGCTTCCGCGCCGCCGGGACGCTCCTCCAGCCTGTTCACCCCCGCCCCGCGCGCTCGACCCCCGACCGGCAGCTCTTCTACGGCACGGGGAGCTGCTCGCGCGCCTGACGAAGCGCGCCCGCTTCGAGCTGCGCCAGGTGCTCGACGGCTCCGTGCTGCTCGCGGCCATCCACGACTTCGAGCCGCGCCTCCGTGGCCCGTCTACACGCTCTCAGGCGCCCTTCCACAAGCAGGTGATGACCGCCTTCGGGCGACACCTCGCGCGCTCCGCGGGCGCCGCCCCGTGAGGGGGCTCGACGTCTGGCCCTCCCGGGGACCGCTGGACCCGTTCAAGACGCGCCCGTCGACGCGACCCTCCGTTCGTCGGCTGAAGCGTCGGCGGCAGAGCGGCCGATGGTAATGATGCGGTCGGCCACGATCGCGGGGTCATGCACAGCAGAAGCGCCGTGTCGCGGTGCGCTGGCGCGTAGGAGGTCAGCCGCGCACCTGGTCCGCGGACTCCGTGCGCGGTGAGAGAAAGAACCGCAAGGGACGCAATGCTCGCAAGGGGTGGAGGTGGTGGAGGTGGTGGAGGTGGTGGTGGATGTTGAGCTGGAGGTGGTGGTGGAGGAGATCGTCCGGGTCCCTGGAGGGGGCGACGCGGCGAAGAACATGAGCGGCCCGCTGCCCATGCCGTTCGAGCCCTTGCGACCATTGCGCCTTTGCGGTTCTTCTCCCCGACGCACGCGCAGCG
>JADJAE010000151.1 GCA_016704445.1 Deltaproteobacteria bacterium | reverse complement strand
GCGTCATCGCCCAGGTCGCGCGACGCACCCGCGCGGATCATCCGTTCGCCCGCCGGATGTCTTCTCCTGGTAGGTGTCGAGGAGCGTCGGAGCCGCGAGCCCGCGGTGCGAGGCTGAGACTTCCACATCAGGTTGTATCCGTCCTGGATGCCGGTGTTACGAGGGCCCTGACCGCCGACGGGCGAGTGGATGTGCGCCGCGTCGCCCGCCAGGAAGACCCGCCCGACGCGAAGCGACCTCGCGATGAAATGCTTCGGCGAGAACACCGACGATAGCCGAGGACCGGAGCGTATTACGCAACCGAGCAAGGTGTCGACGAGCTGCTGGAGCATCGGCAGGTCGATGACGGGAGAGATCGTCGGGCGCGCGCTGGGAAGGTACGCAGGTGGGCTGCCGCCCGGAGTATTGGGCATCGGAATCGAGACAGCACCCCCTCGCGCGCGAGCACGTTGTAGCCCTCGCCATCGACGAGCGGTGACTCCATCAACCGTCGGCGAGCATGAAGAAGACCTCGCCGCTGGCATGTCACCTTCGAGCGCCACCCCAGCGCGCGCCGCACTTCGCTACGGGCGCCGTCAGCCCACAGCGAGCCACGCTGAGCGACACGCCTCGACGGTGCCGTCGGCGCGTACGAGATCGGCCTCCACGCCTCCCTCGGTCTCACCCAGGTGAGCGCTTAACGTCGGTGGCGCTCGACGGTGACGCCAGGAGCGTTGAGGCGCTCCTCCAGGCAGCGCTCGGTCTCGCTCTGCGGAATGGTGAGCCACATGGGGTACGGCGCGTCGCTCCAGTCGAGCTGGCGAAACTCGACGCGGCCCACCGGGCGGCCCTCCGCGACGATGTTCAGCGCGCGACACTCCCGCCCGGCCTGCGGCACGGCCTCGACGCAGCGAGGTCGTCGAGCACCTCAGCGAGCGTGGTGCAGCACCAGCGCGGGTGCCGGCTGCGCTGGGGGGCTCTGCTCGACGATGCGCACCGACAGCGAGCCGTGGCGTCGCGCGTGGTGTCGTACTGGCCCGGTGGGCCCCGCGCCGACGATCAACGACACCTGAGTCGGCATTCGGATCGCGACGTCATGACGGCTGGCTTACCTTCCACGCAGCCCCTTGGCCCGCGTGCTCCTGGGGACGACGGGCGGAGGCGGCCGCAGGAGCACCCCGAGGACGTCCGGACCGACTGCGGAGCCGTGCCGATCTGCCGACGATTGGCGGCCGAGAGCGCGAGCATCTGGATGGTGCCTGGCGACGACGACGACGCGCGCCCGCGTCGATGTCGGAGCGAAACCCGCCCGCTGTCTGCCCTCGCGGGAGGCACGCCCGCACGAACTCCCGGTCTTCTGCAGCGCATGCCGCGAGGCCGCGCCGAGCCGCCCTCCGGCAGCGCCAGGAGGAAACTGCTCGGAGAGCATGCTGAGCCGCATGAGTTGCCGACCTGGCCGCCGACAACGCGGTGCTCCGCGCCTCGACGGGCGATCGAGAGTCGCTCTCGGCGGCGGCAGCTCTTTCGAGGGGAAGGTCGACTCCATGCACCAACTCCGACCCCTCGCGACGACGGCCTCGATGAGCGCATCGATGGAGGCGGGAAGTGACGGGAAGATGTCGCCGCTGCTGAGCCCCACCTGCTCGGCGAGGCTGCGCGTGGTGAGCGCGGCGATGCCCCGGGTCGCGATGATGTGGAGCGCCGCATCGGTCAGCTCGACCTGTCGGACTTCCGTGCTGCGACGAAGATCAGCCATGCCTCGGTAAGTAATCGGTTACTTACCACCGGTCAAGGGCGACCTTGTTTTCATGGTGTTCAGGGAGACGCTCGAGCGTCCGAAGGGGGATTCGTTCTAGGCTCCGCGCATGGAAGGCATCGACGCCTTCTTCCGCCCGGAAATGGCGAAGAAGGCCGAAGAGATGGGCGTTCGCGTAAGGCGTCGCTCGACGCGGGCCGTTCATCGCGCTCGGCGCGTGCTTCATGACGACGGTGACGGCCGGCGGGGGAGCGAGCGCCTGGCCGCCTGGCGTGCTGCGGCTGTTCGGCGGCGTGGCCTTCTCGCTCGGGCTGCTGCTGGTCGTCGTCGGGGGCGCCGAGCTCTTCACCGGCAACTACCCTCCTCACGATGGCGTGGGCGAGCCGTCGCATCACCACCCTGGCGCTGGTGCGCAACTGGGCCCTGGTGCTCGTGGGCAACGCCGTCGGCGCGCTCGGCGTGGCCGCGCTCGTCGTCCTGTCGGGGCAGCTCAAGTTCATCGGTGGAGCGGTGGGCGCGCAGGCCATCGCGATCGCCAACGGAAAGCTGCACGAGACCTTCGTCGAGGCCTTCACGCTCGGGGTGCTCTGCAACGTCCTCGTGTGCCTCGCGGTCTGGATGGCGCTCTCCGCGCGCACCACGACCGATCGCATGATGGCGGTGGTGCCGCCCATCGCCGCGTTCAGCACCGTCGGCTTCGAGCACAGCGTCGCGAACCTCTACCTGCTGCCCGTCGCGCTCTTCGCGGCGCGCGAGCCGACGGTGCTGCGGGCGGCATCCCTCGACGCCGCCCCGGAGTGGCTCACCGTCTCCCGGATGGCGATGAACCTCCTGCCGGTCACGCTGGGCAACATCGTCGGCGGCGCGGTGCTCGTCGGCGTGACCTACTGGATGATCTACCTGCGGAGGTCGTGACGCCCGGCCGACGCTCGCGTCGCGCCCTTATCCTTCACCGACAGGTGCGCGCCTCGCGGTCGCAGCGCCACGCCAGCGAGTGCACGCCGGACTCTCCCTCGTCGCCGTACTCTCCGACCGCGTCGAGCACCAGGTAGCGACCGCCGGGGATCACGTACGCTCGGATCCGCGGCTCGGCGACGGGGCGGTCTTCCCAGGCGGTGAGCGTGAGTGGTGGTCCGCCGGGCTGCCAGCGCAGCTCGACGCGGTCGGTGCCTCTCTCTGCGGCGTTCTCTCCGCCGCCGAAGGTGCGTCGATGGACCACGCGAACCGTCGCGCCCGGGGCCCACTCGAAGGGCTCCGCGGAGAGCGCGCGGCGCAGCGGGCGCAGGTCGACGAAGCCGTCTGTGACGAAGCGGGCGCGCAGCCGGGCGCGCACCCCGGGCGGCGTCGCGACGGTGTGCGGATCGTCGAAGTACCCCGCGTCGGTCACGGGAACCAGGCTCCTACGTCCTGACCCAGCCCTCGGCTGAAACGCTTCGTTTCCAGGGCTTCGCGATCGTCGTAGCGCTGTCGATTCAGAGGAATTCTTCCGGCGCCCGAGCGTTGAAATCACGATGGAAATCGTGGAGACGACGCTGCCGGGTTCGGGGTTCGATGCGCTGATCCGAAGCCACCGCGATGGCGACGTCGTGGTCGTGACCGTCGGCGCGATGATGTTCGTGCAGTGGTCGGTGGACGACCTGCCGACGCGCGATCTGTTCCTCGTGACGGGCCATCAGTCGGGACTCGGCGGCAAGACCCTCGCCCAGCTCGCGGGGATCAGCGAGGCGCAGGTGAGCCGCGTCCTCTCTCACTTCGAGCTCCACGGCTGGCGCGGCCTGGTCGAGCGCGGCGCGGCGGGGCGCACTCCCGCGCTCGGCCCCGTCGGCAAGGCGAAGGCCCGCGCGCTCCGCGAGCAGGGGGTCTTCCTCGCCGACATCGCCAAGCAACTCGGCGTCGGCATCACCTCGGTGCGCACGGCCACCCAGGGCGTCGTCGTGCGGCCTCGACCCATCCAGGTCACGCTCCCGCTGCCGACCGCGCCCACGGCGACCTTCGAGCCCGTGATCGCTTCCGCGACACCTGACCTCGCCGCACCGGCCGCGGTCGCGGACGAGCCCTCCGCTTCTGCCGACACGCTCGTGACCGTCACCGATCTTGCGCTCCCGGTGCCCGACGTCGAGAAGGACCTGCTCTGCCCCGCCGCCCCGCTTCCGGCCGACGGTCGATGGCATGCGTGCCGGTACGCGGGCACCACGCTCATCGTCGCGGGCCTCCTGCACGTCGGCCTCTGCGACGCGATGGACCGCGCCTCCGTCGCGCGCCCCGACGAGGCGCACTACTCGGGGCAGCAGGCGCTGGTGGCACTCGCGTCGGCGTGGGCCGCAGGGCTGCCGTCGATCGAGGCGATGCACGAGCGCGACGCCCGCGCGCTGGGTGTCGTGCTGGGCCTGGAGCGCAGTCCGAGCGTGCGCACCCTCTGGCGCGCCGTCGCGCAGATGATCGCGGGGTTCGATCCGGTGCAGTGGTGGGTCGGCTGGATGCTGGGGCTGCTGCGCGTGCATCGGCCCGAGGTGCCGGTGTACGGCGTCGATGGGCACTTCAAGGCGTACGGCGGCGCGGAGCCGATCGACAAGGGCTACAACACCAAGCGCCGCATCGCTGAGCGTGGCCTCGCCACCGTCCGCCTCATGGACCTGCACGGCTACTGCTGGAACGACCTCCCTGTCGCCGCGGGTGATCACCTGCACGCGCACGTGCTCGCCGCGGCGCGCGCCCTCGCCGAAGCGCAGCGCGCGGACCCCGCGTGGGCCGATCGACCCGTGGTGCTCGCCTTCGACCGCGGCGGCTTCGACTTCGACGTGCTCTCCGCGATGGCGACGGAGGGGTTCTGGTTCCTGGCGTGGGTCCCTTCGACGGTGACGCTCCCGGACCTCGGGACGATCGCCCCGGTCGAAGACGGCATCGGCGAGGTGCCCTGGAATCATCAGAGCTGCACCCATCCGACGCGGTTGATCGTCGAGCGGGACGGCAAGGCGCTGCTGCCGGCGGCGACCAACCTCCCGCCGTGGATCGACGCCGTCGAGGCCATGCGTCTGCTGCGCAGCGCGCGCGGCATGGAGGAGAACGGCATCAAGGCCGCCAAGGCGTTCGTGCCGATCGACCACCTCGACGATCGCGGCGCGGAGCATCATCGGCCCGACGATCGCCCGGCGAGAAACCCCGCCCGCGTGAAGCTGCAGACGTTCTCCCGGGAGCTGAAGGAGGCGGAGATGTCGCTTCGACGCGAGCACTTCAAACCCAAGGAGCGGACCCGTCCGGAGGTGCGCCTCGACATCGACGTGAACGTCCTGCAGCAGCGCGTCGTGGCCGGGCAGATTCGCGAGACGCCGGAGAAGGTGCCGCGCATGACGATCAAGCCGGAGGCCGTGCGGGCGGAGCTGGACGTGAGCAACCGCGCGCTGCTCCTGCCGCTCAAGAACGCGACCGAGAACGCGCGGCGATGGCTGCTCGCGGAGCTCGGCGGGAAGCTCGCGCCGAGCGATCACGAGTGGGATCAAGACACGCGAGCGAGGACGCTCGCCGCCCTGGTGAGAGCGCCGGGACGGATGCGCTTTGGGAAGGATCTCGTCGAGGTCGAGCTCGATCTGCAGCTGCCGCCGATGCCGCACGCGCGGCTCGCGGAGGCGCTCTGCGCACTCGACGGACGACTGCGCTTCGAGGATGGACGAGCGCTACGCGCGCGGCTCGCCCCGCGGCCCCGCGGGAGCGTCGTGCGGGGGGAGGTGTCAAGCGAAGAGTGATTGCACTCGTGACATCGGGCTTGTCAGGAGGTCAGAGGCTCACGGCGCGCTCATCGGTCTCGCCGCTGAAGGCGACGTGCCAGACGGTGTTGGCGTTGAGGTTGGATCCGCTCTGGCCGACGAGGCACGCGGCGAGGTGGCGCCGGGGCGACCACGCGAGGCAACCCGGGTACATCGGTTCGGTGTCGGGGAGCGGGGGTTCGGTCGTGGGCAGGGCGCCGACGAGGGTGGCATCGGGCGGAGCGACGGGCGGAGCGACGGGCGGAGCGACGGGCGGGGCGACGGGCGGGGCGACGGGCGGGGCGACGGGCGGGGCGCGGCGACACGCGAGCGGGAGCAGTGCAGCGAGCGCGACGATGAGGCGGGCGTACATGCGCCGACGATACGCGACGGCGCGCCGCGGCGTCGGGCGGGTCAGCGTGCGATCAGCTCGATGCGCGCCTGCCGACAGATCGGGGCGCAACCCGGTCCGTTGGGCTGAACCAGGCGGTAGGTCGGCGCGACGCACGCGTCGACGTGGAGCCCCGTAGTGGTTGTGACGCTCACCTCCAACACAGAAGGCAGCGGTTGTGAGGCCCCCAGAAAGGAGACCCGGAGCGAGCCGTCGAGGCACGTGATCGAGCTGCCGGCCAGGTCGAAGTCCGAGCCACACCCCGTCTCGGACAAGCGCGCGCCGTCGAGGCCCACGACCCACCGTGCCGGCGTGAGCTCCTGCCCCCGCGCGTCGCGGATCGTGATCGCGATCTGATCGGTGCATCCGATTCGCGTGCAGGCGAGCCCGCCCGGCTCGGGCTGCGTCGGCGGCGCAAGAGGCGTGGCTGCGTCAGGGATGGAGCACTCCGGGGAGGACGACGGCGTGAGGCCCGTGCGCGCGCCGCACGCCGCCAACAAGACAGGGAGCAAGAGGTGTGAGGGGACTGGGAAACGAATCATTTCCTGGCATTGCGTATTCATTGGTCCGGCTTGTCAACGAGCTGCCAGGAGGCTCGCCGACCGCGCGACCCACGCTCCGGGGGGGAGGGCCCTCTACTCCGGTGTGGCGGTGAGCACCGCGCCGTCGCCGAGCGCCCACGTCATCGCGCGCACCAGGCGCGGCTCCGTCGTGGCCGCGCCGAGCACGAACTCCCGCGACGAGCCCGCCGCCACCCGTAGCGCCGCGGGGCCGCTCGCGGTCCAGTACGCGAGACATCCGCCGTCGTCGCTGAGGTGGTACGGCTCGCCCTCCCAGGTGCGCGACGAGCGCGGCAGCGGGCGGCCCTCGCCTCGCGCGACGAACACGTTGCGCCCGTCGTAGCGCGTCGCGCCCCCGAGGGGGCGCCACCAGTCCGTCGGGTTCCTCCGGAGGCCGAGCGCAAAGGCGAGCACGGTGCCCTCGTGCTCCATGACCCGGACCGACTCGACGTCCCCGAAGGCTGGTTCGTACGCGCTCCACGTCGACCCATCGCGGCTACGATGGACGCGGCCGAAGGTGTTGTCGCGCAGCGCCATCACGAGCTCCCCCCCGGTCGTGATCGAGATGTCCCAGGCGTCATCGGGACCGCGCTCGACGCCTGGCAGGTGCACCCGGCGCATCCCCTGGGGCACCGCGAACGCGATGTCACGACGCTCGCCCGAGCGCACGTTGATGACGGCGTGATCGCCGCCCTGGCCGAGCGCGAACACCAGCCCGTTGCGCGCCGTCGCGGCGGTGTGCGCCTCCTGGACGCCGCGGAGCTGCTCCGAGGCGAAGCGCTGCACCGCGCCTCCCGGGCGCTCGAGGGTCACCGTACCGTCGAGCCAGCCGGTGGCGTACACGAGGTCGGAGCCGAGGCTGTGCAGCGACGAGCGGAAGCGCCCCGACTCGTATTGGGTGGGCGTGAACGTGAGGGCCCGCGGGTCGAGCCACCAGACGCGCTCGCGCCCTCCCGTGACGTCGCTGACCGCGAGGACGCCGTCGCCGTCCGGGTCTGCGCGCGGGAGGTACGCCTCCTGGGGTTCGATGAGCGCGCCGTCGGCCGTCGCGAGGTCCATCCGCTTACGGAGGCCCGACCCCCACCCCCACGCGAACACCCCGCACTCGTTGCCCTGGACGCGCAGCTCGTTGCCGCCCGCGAAGTACGGGAGAACCTCCAGCGCGCGGTGGAGCACCACGCCGTCGCGCCGCGCGAGCACCCGCTCGAAGGCCACGCGCCCTCCCGACGCGGGTGTCTCGATCCATGTCATGGCGCTGGCGATGTGCTCGCCGCGCGCGGTCAGCACGGCCCGGCCCGGCCTCCGCCGCGAAGGGGAGCCCTCGGCGAAGCGATGGACCATCCGCGCGACGCCTCGAGCGTCGATGCCGTAGAGGGCGTCGCCGTCGATGGCCGCGAGGACGATCGCCCCCCGGGCGCGTCGCCGTCCTGTCGAAGCGGCAGAGCGCGCCTTGCGCGAGCTCGCGCGGATCGGGCGCCGAGGGTTGGACGCCGAGGGTGCACCGCAGCGGAGCGACGGTGGCGGCGTCGGCGCCCGCGGCGTCGGGGACGGTCCAGCCCCCCGCGTCGGGCGTGGAGAGGGCCGTGCGCCCGCCGCACGCCGCGAGGTGCGCCAGGCCGAGGAGGTGGAGGGAGGCTCTCATCTCACGACGCCGCTGTTAGGAGCGCGTGTCATACCGCGCCCTCAAGCACCGCAGACCGGTGACGTTGATCACCCCTGCACCATCCCATGTAGAGCGCCGGTGATTGCACTGAAGGAACCTTCGCGACCGCGTCCTTCGCGGCTACCGAGCCGATTGCCGAAGCGAACGCCTCGAAGTCATCGAACCAACGCGAGTCCGGGCTGAACGACTGCACCAGCATGACCGCAGTCCGGGCATGGAATTGCGCGGCGGTGAGGACAGCGGACGCCAACCTGTGCACGAGCTGGTAGCGGATTGCATCCGGCAACGGCGTGCCGAGTCCCAAGACCTTGTGCAAGTACGAAAGCCGCTCGTGTTGCCCCGCTGAGGCCGCTGCCCGCTTCTCGCCAACCGTCGGTCCGAAGGGTTCGTCGACTTTGGCCTCAACGGCGATGATCACGAGACCGCTTGCGTTCGTCGCAACTGCGAGCACGTCCGTGTGGGATGTGGTAGCGCCCCCCGGCAGCGGTACTTCCCACTCCGGCACGGCGATTACCAGATCGAGGTCGCGAAGCTCACTCGGCCCGGAGTTGAGCGCCGCTCGGATCTCGGGCGGCAACCCATCGGCAGATTCCCGCGAGGAAGCGGCCGACATGGCAGACCGCCCCGACTTCCAGTGCCGGTCCGGCTTCGCGAGGAGTCGCTTCCAGTCCACCGGTGACTGGGTTGGTACAAGGATTCGCTTCATACTGGCCCTGTGAGCGGTTCAACGATTGGCCGGCTGCCGCCGCTAGGGTACTAGGGTTGATGGCGGGTGGATTGGGGCGGTCGGCACCACGGCTTGTTCGGCGCGACACCGCTGAATTGAAGACGTGGCGGGCTGGTTGATACTAAGTCAGTCATTTTGCCGCTTTGGTTCGCTCCATCCCCGGACAACCCTCGCGCGATGGCGCTCCCCGGCTATAACAGGTGGCGCCCTGGCACGCCCGGGTCGGACCGACGCTCACTGGACCTACCGGAAGACTGGGCCGACGTGGGCTGTGTCGAAAGCGAAGAGACATTCCTGTCGATAGCCCGGCAGTGCCGGGCCACCCTGTATAGCCTGGGGTGAGCGCCATCGCGCGAACCCCAGCGTCCAACGAGGGTTGTCCGATGGGATGGGAGCGAAACCAAAGCGGCAAACTGACATGAACTTGGTATGACAGGTCAATCCGGTCGCCGCTCGGTGCTCCGTTCGTGGTCCATCTCGTCGTCACGCCGTTGCTTTCATCCACCGCTCGTTGATCGCAGTCCGTTGTCCGCTGCTCGTTACCCGTCTACCTTGCGACCATAGTCCGTACTCGTCCCGTCCCACGTGTGGCTGGGATCAGGCACAAAGGAGGGAGAGAACCCGATGTCCATGCCCGGACGTCCACTGGCGACAAGCCAGCCTCCCGGAATGGACGCTCGGAACAATTCGAGGCCGGGATCTTCGCGCCACTCCTCTTCGCTCTCAAGACCACGCCATCTTTTCGAAATACCGTCAATCTTGTGCCACTTGATCATGAACTCCTCCGTCTTAGCCAGAAAGCCTCAGTCTCGCTGACCATCCGACCCTGGAAGATGTCGGCTGCCCAACGACTGGCCGGTGTGCCGCCGCATCGGGTGCGACGGGGTTGTGATGGGTGCGGTCGGCACGATCGGCTTGTTAGATACGCCCACCGGTGGCGCTTAGGGGTGGTATCAATGGGGATTACGAGATCTCCTTGGGTGATGGGGTCCTCGCCGGAGTTGGGGTCCTCGCCGGTGATCGATAACCGATTGACCGGGCGGATCTGGCCCGAGCAGAAATGGCGTCGAGGCATCCGCCCCTTCGGCATTAGATCCGGGGTGTGTGATCGGATCCCCAGCGACAGGGGTGCTCGACAAGGGCAAGACACCTGTAGAACCAGCTAACGATCCACCCACAACCCAACCAATAAACAGAACTCCCAATCCGATACCTGCAAAGGGCCATACATCGCCACCATCGAAGGGGATAATGAAATTCTCCGAGAATCGGCGGTCCCTTCCCCCTGACTTCGTACGGTGACGCCATTCCCCTCCGCTGAACCCGCAGACGGTTGCGAAAATAAATAGGACAGCAAAATAGATGTACCACCAATTGCTGAACCAAAATCCAGAAACGATCCTTGAGGTCCCGACGGGCCCGACGATCGCAGCAGCAAGCGCTACCGCAATACGAAGAACACGACTCTTCGATCCCAGCAGAATGGAGGGAAGCATTATCCAATATAAGAGTGCGAGGACAGTGCGGGTGGCTTCCCCTTCTCTCGTTGCGATCCACCACACCAGAAGCGGAAGAACCAATGCCCCCATGGACACATAAAGGATGGTTCCTGAACGAGCCTGCTTCTCCTCCTTTTCCTTCTCCTTCCCCCTGTCCTCCTTCTCCTTCTCCTTCTCCTTCTCTTCCGCAGCCTTCTCGGTCGCCTTATCCGCCGCCCGCTTGCACTTCGATGCGGCCGATGCCGCATCACTCCTAGCAATAGATATATTCATATCTGCAATTTCTACCGCGGTCAGCGTCTCCCACTCTACCTCTGCGGTGGCATTGTCCCATGCCGAATTCAACACAACTTCCAATGATGTGCTCGCCCTCTTCGCAGCCTCCTCCGCCTCATGCGCCCAAGACGCCGCGGTTCGTCCCGAGCACCGCGCGCGCGATGTCTTGATACCCTCTGCCATCGCCAGCTTAGCTGCTATTTCTGCATACTCCGCTGCTGCTCTCGTATTCTCAACAACCCGCACCATCACTCCAGCCCTCGTCTCCGCACAAAAACGCCGTACATCTCGATGCTGGCGACGAGCCCATTCCGTCAGTGCTGTCCACTGCGCGGGTGCTATGCCCGGAACATCGGGCACAACACCCGGAACATAGGGACGGCGATTTACATTAAGCACGTCGTAGGCGCTAACAACGCCATGCTGCGAGAGGAGAGCGCAAGTGGTTGGGTCCATCGTTGGCAGCCCTGCCGGTATTGATGTTAACTCTGGCTCTTTCGTGAGTGCGGGGGTGTTCATTTTTCCTGACCTCTCTTGCGAACTGGAAGAACGGTGCGTTCCGCCCTTTGTCACGTCGCCCACCGCCTGTCGCTCACCACCCGTTGCTCGAAGCCCGTTGTCCGACGCTAGTTCTCTCGTCGACCGTGGCCCGACTCGTGCTCTTCGCAGCCCGCCGCCCAACGCCGCACTCCAAGCTATCTAACGGCCTGCCGGTGTGCCGCCGTATTGGGTGCGGCGGGTTGGTGGTGAGCGAGGAGGGGGCGGCCGACACCATCGGCTTGTTGGGCTGACCGCACCGGTCCGCGGACAACTCATTCAAGCTGAACCATCATTCGCACAATCACTGTGGGCATCCTGGTATCGTAGTAAGGTTCGACGGATGTAAGAACACGTACCCTGTACGGCCTGCCCCTGGACCGTCGGCGACGCGAACAAAGTACATCCGCGCATTGCCATTACGCCTTGAAACCCCAGCGGAAAGCACCTCGACCTCGGCTCCGCCTGGCAAGGCTAACGATTTACACGTGATGGACTGTCTGTAGATCGGAGGTGAAAGTTCGATCCAAAGTCCATCCGCGTACGACATCCGCTGGCGGTCGACTGTGCATGTGCCGGTGACGCGGGTGGCGGCATCGCGGGGCGACGACGACGGCGTACTCGTGCGAGATTTGTTCCCCATGAAAAGATCAGCGACAAAGAGTCCGGCCAGGCCAACCACTAAGAGACAACCGATTCCGCCTTTCGACCCACTGGATCCACCCGCGGCCTGTCCGCTGCCGATAGTACTCTGCCGGTCTCGCAAGGCATCTATCAATTCTTCGTGTCGTCTTTGCTCCTCTCGCGCCTCTCTCTCGCAGGCCGGGCAGGCAGCACTCTTGAACAACGTGTCCAATTCCCCGTGCTTGATACAGTGTGACATTAACCTTGCTCCTTTCCTCTGTCCAACGATTGAGAAACGTATCTCCGCAACGAATCAGCCGCTCGTTCCTTCATTGAAGTGCCGACGTCCGTGGCACCGTCGTGTCGGGCGCGCCCGAGGTTGCCGCGAGCGCTCGCCGTGGCCGCATCGCGTCGTTGTTCATTGTTGTGTCGATGGTCACCCGCGTCGCAGTCATCACGTTGCTAAGGGTCCATTGCTCCATTGTTCATCGCTCGCCGTCTGTCGCTCGCAGTTAGTTGATCGCCGACCGTCGCTCGTCACCCTAATCCATGACTTGTGGCCCGTTGCTTGCTCTTTCGCAGTCCGCCGCTCGTCGCTCTGTGGCTGCCCAACAGAAGCCAATCGGCAGTCCCGCCGCTGCATATCCACATAAAGCGAGCGTTAGACAGCCGCTGCATATCTCCCTAATGACGCATTCCGCAGTCCCCCGCTGCATATCCACGAAAAGCGAGCGTTACGCAGCCACCGGGACGTGTCAACGAATTTGAGTCACTCCTCCCTGCCGCTCCGTGTGCACCTCCCGACTGCGTGGGGAGTGTCCCCTCGGCTCCCCCGAGTCCCTCGATCCCGCAGGACCACACTCCGTCCAACGTCCCCTCCGCGCTCACCCTGGACACGTTGATCCGTGCGGCGGTGGGCGCTCGTTCGCCCCCGCTCGCGACGGCATCCGCAGCCCGCTCGATCTCTCCTGCGATCGCGGCCCCCTCCTACGACCATCCTTCCGTGCAGCGGCGCGCCTCGATCGGGCTCCCCGCTCCGAGCTCCCGCGGGTCCCGTGCCAGGCAGCTTCGCGCTCTTCGCGGGTGCTCGCTCCATGTGAATCAGGGCGCGTTGATCGTCACATGAAACGACCGATCGGACTCCGGCCGACACCGGCGCGCCCCGGGCTCCGGCACGAGGCAGGGACACGACGGCTCGACGATGCACGACGACGGGATCGGCCGACACGCGTAGCGGACGCCCGCCATGACCCCTCCGCTGGCCTCTTCGCAGTACTCGGCGTTCAGGTCACATCGCAGGGCGTCGCCGCACGAGAAGGGCCGCGCCGCGACCGGTCCGGCGTCGGGACACTCCCACCCGCTCGCGCCGCAGGTGCACGCGCCCGACGCGTCGTTGCCGTTGAAGCCGATGAAGCATCGACACGCCGAGCCGCGGATCGTTCCTGCGGGGCAGCTCCACGCGCCGTCGGTGCAGACGGCCGGAGCGAGGGCGTCGCCGCTGAGCCCGTCGGGCGCGTGGTAGCAATCGAGCGTCGCTGGAGACGCGCACGCCGCCCCACGCCGGTGGAATGCCACGCCCCCGCGGCGACGTTCACCGGGCACACCCAAGGAGTCACCCGATGAAGCACCTGACCCCGCGGCGGTCCGCGATGTTCGGCCTCGGCGCCGTCGCCCTCGCCTCGTCCCTAGCCGCCGCCGACCCGCCCCCCAACGGCGGCCCGCGGCACGGACCACCGCAAGTGGCCTTCGACGCGTGCGCGAACCGCACGGCGGGCGCGGCGTGTCGCGTGCTGACGCCCTTCGGCGAGCTGCATGGCACCTGCACGACCGTCCCCGAGCGGGGCCTCGCCTGCCGCCCCGACGGCCGGGCCCCCGGTGGCGGACCGCCGCCGCGGCGGTAGCGGGCGCCGCGCGGCACGCGATGTTCATGGCTCCTACCCTGTCGCGTAGTGCTCATTGGCCAGGGCCTTGCACTCGCCCGACGCCTGGACCGTCGAAAGGAGAACCATCAAGCCATGATGATCTACGAAGAGCTGAAGAAGGATCACAAGAAGGTGCTGTCGCTGCTCGATCAGCTGGTCGCCAGCGAGAAGTCGGGGCCCGACACCTGGAGCGCCCTGGTGCAGCAGATCCGCGACGAGCTGGTGCCCCACGCGCGCTCGGAGGAGGCCATTCTCTACAACGCGCTGCGCGACCTCGAACCGTCGAAGGACACCGTGGGTCACGCCTACGGCGAGCACGCGCAGGCGGAGGCCGTGCTGCGCGGGCTGCAGCTCAGCGACGCGCTCGACCTGAAGTGGGTCGGCGCCGTGAAGCAGCTCCGCGAGTCGCTCGCGCATCACATCAGCGAGGAGGAGACCAAGGTCTTCTCGGCGGCGCGCGCCGTCTTCTCCGACCAGGAGGCGGCCGCGATGGGCGAGGCCTTCGTGCAGATGAAGCCCCGGGTGCGAGAGCAGTCCTTCGCGGGCAACACCATGGAGCTGATCGCCAACGCGCTCCCCGCGCGGCTGCGCGCGTCGGTGCTGAGATTCGTCCCCGAGGTCGACCCGCGGCCCGCGGCCGGACGGGGCGCCTGAGCCCCCGAAGACCTCCCCGTCTCCTCCCTCCTCCCATCGATGAACACTTCGCCGACCCAGGCGCCCTCTCGTCTATCGAGAGAGAGGGGGAAGGACGAGCGGGGTGAGCGCCCTCCGCGACGCACCTGGGGCGCCGAGCCACAGCTGAAGGTGGCGGCACGGAGGGTCTTGCTCAGGGCGGTTTAGAGGCGTTCGCGGAGGGTGCGGGCGCGGACGAGGTGGGACGAGACCATCGGACGCACGTCGTTCTGGAGCGCGGTCCGGAGTTCGGCCGTGCGGGCCGAAGGGATCAGGGTGCGGTCGAGCATCTCGAGCAGGTGCTCGTGCTCGGTGATCTGCGAGCTGAGGTACGCGCGGTCGAACTCGTCCCCGGTGAGCCGGGCGAGCTGCGCCTGCGTGGCGGCCGCCTCCCTGGTGAGGCTCCGGCTCTCGGCGCCCTCGAGGGGCGAGATCCGGAGCCGGCGGGAGAGCGCGGACATCCGGTTGCTCGCGGCGGTGTGCATCGTGACCATCATCCTGCCGTACGAGCGCACGTCGCGGCTCCTCGCGTGCGTCCTCGCGTAGGTGCCCTCGGTGATCTCGGCGCGGTCGGCCGCCGCCAGGATGGCGAAGATCTCGCCCTCGTTCTGCAGCGTGGGGGGCGCCTCGACCCCGCCCATTCCGGTGCCGCCGGAGGGGTCGGGGGTGCCCGGGTGGTGGTGCCCGGCGTCCTGCGCGGCCGCGAGCGCGGCAGACAGGATCAGCGAAGCCCGAAGGGCGTGGAGCATGAGTGGTCGCATGGAGATCCTCCTTGTGGTGTCCCCTAGGGGACGATCGCTCGGGACTGCACGCGAGATGCCGCGGGCTCATTGCATCTGCACGGCGCCCTCCGTCACCCGCAGCGTGCGGGCGGTCACGCTCGCCGCGAAGGCGTCGTCGTGGGTGACGAGCACCACCGCGCCGGGGTACGCGCCGAGCGCGCCCTCGAGCCGCTCGATGCTCGGCAGGTCGAGATGGTTCGTCGGCTCGTCGAGTACGAGCGCCCACGCGTGGCGACCGAGCCCCATCGCCAGCGAGAGCTTGCGCGCCTCCCCAGGAGAGAGCCGCCCGGCGTCCTCCGGGTGACGCAGCACGATCCGCTCGGGGTCGCTCCCGAGCGCCGCGAACACCGAGAGCACACGGCCGCGCGCCTCGGCGTCGAGCGTGCGCAGCGTCGCGGCAAGGGCCCACACCTCCCCGGCCGCAAGCTCCTGTGGGAGGTAGAGCACCCGCCCCGGGTCGCGCGCGGTCGCGAGAAGGGCGCGCACCAGGGTGGTCTTGCCCGCGCCGTTCGCACCGGCGACCCGCACCCGGTCGTCGCGCGACACGGTGACCCGCACGTCGGTGAGCAGCGTCGCACCGCCGGCCGTGACGGCGGCCTCGTCGAGGTGGAAGAGCACCGGCGAGGGGGCCCGCTCGAAGGACGCGAACACCCTGGCCCCGAGCGTCCGGTCTTTCGTGAGCGACGGCACCGCCTGCTCGGCGCGCGCGAGCTCGGCCCGCACCACGCCCACCGCGCGGCCGCTCCTCGCCTCCGCCCAGGCCGCCACGACCTTCGCGCCCATCGAGCGCGCGTCGTGGTCGCGCGGGTCCTTCATCCGCCTGCCGGCGCTGCGCGCGCGGTCGGCGGATTCCTGCTCGCGACGCGTGTCGGCGAGGCGCGCCGCGACGGCCCGCACCCGGTCCCTCGCGATCTGGTGGGCCTCCTCCAGCGCGTGGGCCTCGGCCCGCCACAGCGCCGAGGCGGCCCGGTAGGCCCCGGGGTACGCGGCGACCCGGGCGTCGCACCCGGATGGTGGTCCGCGGCAGCTCCTCGAGCAGCGCGCGGTCGTGCGACACGAGCACCCCGACGCCGCGGAAGCGCCGCAGCGCCCCCACGAGCAGCTCGCGCCCGTCGTCGTCGAGGTGGTTGGTGGGCTCGTCCAGCAGGAGCACGTCCGGCTCGCGCCAGAGCGCCTCGCCGATCTGCCAGCGCTTGCGCTCGCCCGGAGAGAGCGTGGTCCAGCGGTCGAGGGGCGCCCGGTCGAGCGCGAGCCTGCCGCGCAGCGAGGCCGCCTGGCCGCCCGGGTCTTCCGCGAAGGCGAGGAGCCCCGGAGCGAGCGACGGCGCCTCCTGCGCGCACAGGGCGACGAGCGCGCCCGCGGGCTCGATGCGGACGGAGCCCTCGCTCGGCGCGAGCTCGCCGGAGAGCACCCGGAGGAGCGTCGTCTTGCCGGCGCCGTTGGCGCCGACGAGCCCGTACCAGCCGGGCACGAGGCGAAGATCAACCTGACGAAACAGCGGGGCAGACGCGGCGCGCGTCAGACCGACGCCGCGCGCTTCGAGCGCGAGGGAACGTGATGCCATGAGACCTCCATCACCGGTGGGCTTTCAGCGCACGCCCGGCGAGCGAACGCTGTGACGCTCGCGAGGGCGGTGCGGGGCGAACTGAAGGCGTTAGCGGGAGGTCATGATGGTCGGCGGGTCGATGCGCCGACGCGGGCACCGTACCACCGATTTCTTCGATGCCCAGCGCCTCCGCGGCGCAAGGCTCCACCGTCGAACCCGCCTCCCCCTTGACTCCCCTCCGCCCTCCACCGCCCACTCCCGCCGTGCGCACCCTCCTCGCCCTCTGCCTCGCCGCGGCCGCCTGCTCCGCCACGCCCCATCCATCCCCGGCCGCGCCCACGACCGACATCCCTTCAACCGATATCCCTTCAACCGATATCCCCATTCCCACAACCGACATCCCCGCCGCCCCGCCCGCGGCCGACCTCTCCGCGGCCCTCGAAGCCATCCGCGCCCGCCACGCGCTCCCCGCCCTCGCGGCCGCGGTCTACGACGCCGACCGCACCCTCGCGCAGGGCGCCGTCGGCCTCCGCGCCGCCGACCAGCCCGACGCCCCCGTCACCGTCGACGACCGCTGGCACCTCGGGTCCGACACCAAGGCCATGACCGCCACCCTCCTCGCGCGCCTCGTCGAGCGCGGAACCCTCCGCTGGGACACCACCCTCGCCGAGGCCTTCCCCGACGAGGCCGCCACCATGCGCGCGGCCTACCGTGACGTCACATTGGAGCAGCTCCTCCAGCACCGCGGCGGCGTCGTCGGCAACCTCCTCGCCCGCCCCGCCATCTGGAACGCCCTCTGGACCAGCACCCGCCCCCTCATCGAACAACGCCGCGCCTTCGTCGGCCAGGTGCTCGCTCTCGCCCCCGAGGTTCCCGTCGGCACCTACCTCTACTCCAACGCGGGCTACATGCTCGTCGGCGCCGCCCTCGAACGCGCCACCGGCCTCCCCTGGGAAGACCTCATGCGCACCGAGGTCTTCAACCCCTTGGACATGGCCTCGTGCGGCTTCGGCGCGCCCGCCACCGTCGACACCACCGACGCCCCGTGGGGCCACCGCACCGCCGCCTCCGTGCACACCCCCGTGCCACCCGGCCCCGCCGCCGACAATCCCCCCGCGCTCGGCCCCGCCGGGACCGTCCACTGCACCCTCCGCGACTGGGCCCGCTTCGCGCAGCTCCACCTCCGCGGCGCGCGGCGAGAGCCCACTCCGTACCTCCGCCCCGAGAGCTTCGCCCGCCTGCACACGGCCCCCGCGGGCGGCGACTACGCCCTCGGCTGGGGCGTCGCGTCACGCCCCTGGGCCGGCGCCCTCCCGCGCTCACCCATCAAGGGAGCAACACGATGTTCCTGTGCTCGGTGTGGGTGGTGCCGTCGCGGGGGCGGGTGCTGCTCGTCGCCACCAACGCCGGAGACGACCGCGCCGGCGCGGCCGTGGAGGCCACGCTGGGCGCCCTCATCCCCGCGTGGGTTCCGCGAGACTGAACCCTCGGGCTCCCCCGTGCGCCACTCCTGAATAATCTCCCGTGGCGGCCCGTCGCCCTCTCGGTGGGGGGGGTTGCGTGCGGGGTGCGCCCCCGACCCGCGCGGGGCCCCAAGGGGGGGCCCGGGGGCCCGGGGCTCCCAAGCCTTCCATTTGGACACTCGGGCAGAGCGACGCATCGGAGGGACCCGATGATCAAGCTTCAACCACGGTTCGACCTGGGAGTACGGAAGCTCCTCCCCGAGTGGAAGGGCCTCTTCACCCGCAAGTACCTCGGGGCCGACCTCGCCGCGGGCGTGACCGTGGCGTGCATCGCGGTCCCGCTGTCGCTCGCGATCGCGCTCGCCTCGGGCGTGCCGCCCGCGGTGGGCCTGGTCACGGCCATCGTCGCGGGCATCGTGTGCGCCCTCTTCGGCGGCACCCCCCTCCAGGTGAGCGGCCCCGCGGCGGCCATGGCCATCCTCGTCGCCGCCATCGTGCAGGAGCAGGGGATCGCCGCCCTCCTCGTGGTCGGAGTCGGCTGCGGTCTGCTGCAGCTCCTGACGGGAGCGCTGGGCCTCGGCCGCTTCATCCGCCTCGTTCCGCTGCCCGTGATCGAGGGCTTCACCGCCGGCATCGGCGCCATCATCCTGATCGGTCAGCTCCCTCGCGCGCTCGGCCTTCCCTCCCCGGCGCAGTCCCACGTCTTCGACGTCGTGACCCACATCGCCGACCTGGCCAGCCGCACCCTGCCTGGCGCCGTCGCCATCACCCTGCTCACCCTGGGCGTTCTCTACGGCCTCCCCAAACTCGCCCCCCGGGTGCCGCCCCACCTCGTCGCCGTGGGCCTCTCCACCGCGGTCGTGGCGGCCTTCGGCCTCGACGTCGCCACCATCGGAGAGATCCCCCGCTCGCTCCCTGCGCCCCGCCTCCCCGCGCTGCCCGCAGGCATCTCGCTGGGCCTCGCTGGCCGGCTCGACCCTGCTGGTCTTCGCGCTCGCCTCGCTCGAGACCCTGCTGTCGGCGACCGCGGTCGAGAAGATGTCCCCCGGCAGCGCCCGCAGCGACCCCGACCAGGAGCTCATCGGGCAGGGCCTCGGCAACCTCGCGTGCGCCTTCTTCGGCGGCATCCCCGTCACCGGCGTCATCGCCCGCTCCGGGGCCAACGTCCAGGCCGGCGCGAAGACCCGACGCGCGGCGATCGTCCACGCGCTCGCCCTCCTCGTCGCGGTGTACGCCACCGCGTCGGTCATCGAGCGCATCCCCATCCCGGCGCTCGCGGCGGTGCTCTTCTCCGTCGCCTTCCGGATGCTCAGCCCGGCGTCCTTCCTCAAGCTCTGGCGTCACTCGCGCGCCGACGGCGCCGTCTTCGCCGTCACCTTCATGGTGATCGTCTTCGTCGACCTGCTGGAGGGCGTGCGCTGGGGCGTCGTGGCCGCGCTCGCCATCGCCGCGCTGCGCCTCGGCCGCCCGGAGGTGCTGGTGCACGGCGCCCGCCTCGACGGCCACTACGTCTTCGCCCTCGGCGGCCCGCTCACCTTCCTGTCGTCGCTCACCATCGACGACATGCTCTCCCGCATGGACATGCTCGAGGGCGGGCGACGGGTGGTCTTCGACGTGCGCGACGTGCGGGCGATGGACTCCTCGGGCGCCGCGATGCTGAGCGGCCTCGTCGAGCACGCGAGGGCCCTCGACCAGCGGCCGGTGATCGTGGGCCTCTCCGGCGAGGCGAAGACCCAGTTTCTCTCAAGCGGCGGCGAGGAGTCGGTGCTCGTCTCCGACGAGCGGGAGCTCGCGTCGGTGCTGGGCGCCCCGTCGGCCGACGCCCGCCTTCGCACGGGCGTCGAGCGCTACCGGGTGACGCAGAAGCCCCGCTACGCGCGCCTCTTCGGGAAGCTGGCGGCGGGCCAGTCGCCGCACACGCTGTTCATCACCTGCTCGGACAGCCGCATCAACCCGAACCTCATCACCGCCACGGAGCCCGGCGAGCTCTTCCTGCTGCGCAACATCGGCAACCTCGTGTCGCCGGTGAGCGCCGCGGAGGGCACCGCGGTGGGCGCGGCCATCGAGTACGCGGTGGCGATCCTCAAGGTGTCGAAGATCGTCGTCTGCGGCCACTCGAGCTGCGGAGCGATGGCCGCCATGCTCTCCAAGACCCCGCTCCCCGCGGGCCTCGACCACCTCCACGGCTGGATCGAGGCGACCCAGGTGCGCGCCCTCCTCCGGAGCATGCCGAGCGAGCTGAGCGTCGACGAGCTCGCGAAGCTCAACGTGCTCGCGCAGCTCGACCACGTGCGCACCTACCCCTGCGTCGCCGAGAGGGTCGCGTCGGGCGAGCTCACCCTGAGCGGCTGGTTCTTCGACGTGGCGAGCGGCGAGGTGGAGTGGTGGTCCTCCGAGGCGCAGCGCTTCCTCCCGGTCGGCGAAGGGCGGGAGCGACCGAGCCTCCCCCAGCGGAGCCCCTCCGAGACGCCGCGTCCCAGCAGGGCGCCGGGCTACCTCCCAGGGAAGGTCGTCACCACGTAGCGCTCCGCCGGTGGTGCCGCTTGACCCGCGCCCTCCGCGGGCACCACCTTCGCGACCGTCATGGACGCGCTCGTCATCAACCCCTCGATCACCATTCCCGCCGAGGCGTTCACCATGACCGCGGTGCGCGCCAGCGGCCCCGGCGGACAGAACGTCAACAAGGTCGCCTCGAAGGTCGAGCTGCGCTTCGACCTCGCGGGCAGCGCCGCCCTCCCCGACGCCGTGAAGGAGCGGCTGCGCGCCATCGCCGGCAAGCGCGTCGACCAGGAGGGTATGCTGCTGCTCACCAGCCAGAAGACCCGCGACCAGGCGCGCAACCTCGACGACGCCCGGCTGCGGCTGAAGGTGATGATCCTGCAGGCGCTGGAGGTGCCCAAGGAGCGCCGCGCCACGCGCCCCTCGCGCGGCTCGAAGGAGCGGCGGCTCACCGCCAAGAAGGTCACCGGCGAGCGCAAGAAGTCCCGCTCCCGCCCCGGCTCCGACGACTGATCGCGCCGGTCAGTAACTGGCACCTCGACGGCCCCGGGTGCTACCGCCCACGGTCGTGAAGCGCAGTGCACGCAGCTCGTTCCTCGGTGTGATCGCCGTCTGCCTCGCCGCCGGCGCCGCGTCCGCGCAGACGCCGCCCACCGCGCGCGTCGCCCCGCCCACCCGAGGCACCGCCCCGGAGCCCCGCTCCCTCGACGCCATCCTTGGCACCTCCGAGTCCCCCGCCCTCACCTCGCTCCGAGAGGCCGAGCGCGCCGCCGACCAGGCCGCAGACACCGTGGCCGACGCCGCCCGCCGGGACGGCGCAACCCTCGACGAGGCGAGCCTTCCCCCCGAGCTCGCGGGCCGCCTCCAGATGCCCGCGCTGCCCTTCCGCATGACCTCCCGCATGGTCCGCGAGCTGGCGCTCTTCCGCACCGACTCCCGCGCCCGCCGCCTCGCCCAGCGCTGGACCGTCCTCGCCGGTCGCTACCGCACCCGGCTCCAGCAGTCCCTCGCCGCCGAGGGGATGCCCACCGCGCTGCTCTGGGTCGCCGCCGCCGAGAGCGCCTTCGACCCCCGCGCCGAGTCCAGCGCCGGCGCCGCGGGGCTCTGGCAGTTCATGCCCGACACCGCGCGCTCCTTCGGGTTGCGCGTGGACTCCTGGGTCGACGAGCGCCGCGACCCGGAGCACAGCACCCGCGCCGCGGTGCGCTACCTCCGCGACCTCCACAGCCGCCTCGGCTCCTGGGAGCTCGCCTTCGCGGCCTACAACATGGGCTACACCAACCTCCTGCGGTCGATTCGCAAGTACAACACCAACGACTTCGACACCCTCGCCACCCTCGAAGCGGGCCTCCCCTGGGAGACCACCCACTACGTCCCTCGCATTCTCTCGCTCGCCGTCGCGGCGCAGAACCCCGGGGTCTTCGAGATCACCACGGTTCCCCCGGAGGCGCCGGTGATGTGGGAGGACGTCGAGGTGCAGCGCTCGCTCCCGCTCTCCGCCATCGCCCGAGAGGCGCAGGTGTCCGAGTCGACGCTGAGGGAGCTCAACCCCGCCCTCTTGCGCAACCGCACGCCCCCGCCGAGCGCCCAGACGCCCTTCGTGCTGCACGTCCCCCAGGGCCGCGGCGCCGCGGTGCGCACCGGCATCGCCCGCATCGAGACGCCCGCCACGCGCGCCTATGTGCTGCGCCATGGAGAGACCCTCGACGAGGTCGCCGCGCGCTTCGGCACCAGGACCGCGCAGCTGCTCAGCCTCTCCGGGCTCAGCAACGACCGCGGCGTCGGGCCGGGCACGATGCTGCTGGTCCCCGACCGGGTCCCGGTGACGGAGAGCGCGGCCGCTCCGAGGGAGGTCGCCTTCGACGCGGCGCTGGCGGCGATCACCCCCCCGGAGGGCGCGCAGCGGGTGTGGCTGCGGGTCTCCTCCCCGGACTCGCTTGCGGGCGTGGCCCGGGCGTTACAGGTAAGGGCCGATGACCTCGCCCGCTGGAACAACCTCGACCGCCACGCCCGCGTCCACAGCGAGATGTGGCTACAGGCCTTCGTGACCCGCGCCCCGACGACACCGCGCGCACCTGGTCCGAGGCGGAGGTCGCCCTCGTCGACCGCGCCTCCGAGGGCTTCCACGACCGCTCCGTCGCCGCCGCGGGCCAGGTGCGCCTCCGGGTGACCGCCGCGGCCGACGACACCTTCGCCAGCCTCGCCGCGCGCTACGGCACCACCCCCGCCCGGCTGGAGCGCATCAACCGCCGGGGCCAGCGAGACCCGCTCACGCCCGGGGAGACCGTCGTGGTCTACGCCGACCCGGCGCGCGCCACGCGCTGATGCTCCGCCGCGCTGCCGGCATCGTCGCCCTGCTCTCGCTGCTGGTCGGCGCCCCGCTGGGGGCGCAGCCGATCCCTCCGGCGGTGAGGGCGCAGTTCGCCCCGACGCCCCCGACGCCCCCCGCCGTGGTCGAGGAGCCCGAAGACCGCGTCGAGCCCGACTCCCCTCGCGCCTCGCTGCAGCGCTTCGCCGAGCTCGCCCAGCGAGGCCGCTGGGAGGAGGCCTCGCGCTACCTCGACCTCGCGGGACGCCCCGCGTCCGACGGTCCGGTGATGGCGTACAGGCTGCGTGAGGTGCTCGACCGCTACCTGGGCCTCGACCCGACGGCGCTGTCGGGCGAGTCCGCGGGCGACACCGACGACGGGCTCCCGGCGAGGGTCGACGAGTTCGGCCGCATCCCCGGAGCCACCGCCGCGGGCGACCCCGTGCGGCTGATGCGCCGGGAGTTTCCTGACGGCGCGCGGTGGGTCTTCAACCGCGCCACCGTGCGCCACGTCGACGGCTGGTACCAGGGCCTCGAGGGCCGGTGGATTCGCGGGCACCTCCCGCCGTGGTGGCTGCAGCCCTGGGCCAAGGGCCTGCTGCGCTGGCAGTGGGCGTCGCTCGCGCTGACCTTCGCGCTCTCCCTGGCCCTCGGGGCGCTGCTCTCCCGCCTCACCCTGGCGGCCTTCGCCCCGCTGCTCCGCCGGGTGGTGGACATCCGCGACGAGTCGATGACCACGCACGCCCGGGCGCCGCTCACCTGGCTCTGGGCGGTGGGCCTCGTGTCCCTGTCGGTGGGCTCGCTCGGGCTCTCCCGGGCGGCCGACAACTTCGTGCAGAACCTCCTGCGGGCGCTGCTCTTCGCGGGCCTCTTCTGGGCGCTGTGGCGCACCATCGCGCTGCTGGCGAGGGCCTTCCGGGAGTCCGCGTGGGCGAGGCTGCACCCGGGCTCGGTGACGGTGGTCCCGCTGATCGCCCAGGCCGCGCGGGTGGTGCTGGCGTGCATCAGCGTGGTGGCGGTGCTCTCGGCCCTGGGCTACCCCGTGGCGAGCCTGCTGGCGGGCCTGGGCCTAGGCGGCCTCGCGCTGGCGCTGGCGGCGCAGAAGACCGTGGAGCACCTGCTGGGGAGCGTGGCCATCGGGCTCGACCAGCCCTTCCGCGTGGGCGACCTGGTGAAGCTCGACGAGCACACCGGCACCATCGAGAGCGTGGGCCTGCGCTCGACGAGGGTGCGCACCTTCGACCGGACGCTGGTGACGATCCCCAACGGCAAGCTCGCGGACGTGCGCGTGGAGAACTACACCCAGCGCGACCGCATCCGGCTGCTGGTGACGCTGGCGCTCGAGCTGGACACGCCCCCGGCGCGGGTGAGGGCGGTGCTCTCGGCGCTGGAGGAGGTGCTGCGCGCGCACCCGAAGCTCTGGACCGACGAGCTCTATGTGCAGCTCAAGGCGGTGACCGCGGACTCGCTCCAGGTGGAGGTGATGGCGTGGTTCGAGACGGGTGAGCTGCAGGAATTCTGGCGCTACCGGCAGGAGGTGCTGCTGAGCTTCCTCGACGCGCTGGAGAGGCTCTCGGTGAAGATGGCGAGGCCGTCGCAGACGCTCCACCTGGCGCCCGGCGCCGGTGCCGGGACGGAGATCAAGCCGCCGGGGTGAGCCGCGACGCTCAGTCGTCGTTGTGCCTGCGCCGACCCCGGTGTCCCCGCCCGTGTCCGTGCCCCCGCCCTCGCCCTGGCGGCATCGCCTCGCTCAGCGCCGCGGGCGCCTCCTCGACCGGCGACACCGCCGCCCTCGGCGCGACCGCCGCGGCCCCTGCGTCCTCTGGCGACAGCAGCGTCGCAGCGGTCGCGGTCGTCGCAGTCGGCTCCGCCTCGCCCCCGCCGTGCCTCGTCAGCGCCACCGCGCCGGTGAGCACCAGCAGCATCGCCGCCAGCAGCAGCAGCCCGACCCGCTGCCCCCGACGCCGCTCCTCCCTCGACGGAGCGAGCGGGATCGCCACCGCCGCCATGGTGTCCGCCATCGCCACCGTGGGCACTAACACTGGCACTGGCACTGGCGCAGGCACCGCCGCGGGCACCTCGGACGAGCAGGCCCGCAGCTCCTCGGCGAGCGCGGCGACGGAGGGGAAGCGCGCGTCGGGAGAGCGCTCGAGGGCCCTCACCACCATCGCCTCGAAGCGCTCTGGGAGACCGGGGCACAGCTCCCTCGGGCGTACATAGCGGCCCTCGACGATGGCCGTCAGGATGCTGAAGAAGGTCTCCCCCTCGAAGGGCCTCCTCCCCGTCGCGCACTCGTACAGGATCACCCCGATCGAGAACTGGTCGCTACGACCGTCGACCCCGCGGCTGCTCTGGGCCTGCTCCGGGGACATGTAACAGGGCGTCCCCATCATGATGCCGGTGCTGGTGAGCGCGGGGCCTCCGCCGGCGGGGGCCATCTTGGAGATCCCGAAATCCAGCACCTTCGGGACGATGGTCCCATCGCCCATGCGGGCGAGGAAGATGTTCTCGGGCTTGAGGTCGCGGTGCACCACGCCCAGCGAGTGCGCCGCCTCGACGGCCCCGAGCACCGGCAGCATCAGCTCGGCCACGCGCGACAGCGGCAGCGCCCCCTCGCGCCGCAGCAGCCCGGAGAGGTCCTCCCCCTCCAGGTGCTCCATCACCAGCCAGGCGACGCCCGCCTCGACGCCGACGTCCGAGACGTCCACCACGTTGGGGTGGCGCACCCTCGCCGCGGCCCTGGCCTCCCGCTCGAAGCGAGCGACCAGCTCGGTCTGCGACGCCGTGGAGGGCAGCAGCACCTTGAGCGCCACGCGCTTCTCCAGGTCGCTGTGCACGGCCTCGTAGACGGCCCCCATCCCGCCGCGCCCGATCTGCCGCACCACGCGGTAGCGACCGAACATCGAGCCCTCGGCGATCTCCACGGGATGCTCCATCCGGCAGTCACCATGGACCGGAGCCCGGAGGGGTCGTCAACCCGCTCCCGACGCTCTCGCGTCGGTTGCGGAGGGGGTCTCTCACACGGCCTCACGAGGGCTCACCCTGCGGTATGGGGGGGTGAGAGGGGCCTGAGAGCCCCTGAGCGGGCGCTACAGCCCGCTGACGCGGAAGAGCACGCCTTCGTAGACGTTGGCGGCGGTGGGCTCGCGGCGCACCCCGGTGGCGATGAACACCTCGCCTCGACGGCCGGGCTCGATGGCCGAGAGCCACGGCCTGGACACGCCGAGCAGCTCGCTCGCGCCGACGTTGCCGACGTGGACGCCGCGCGTCGTCCACAGGTGGATGCGGTCGCAGTTGGTGTCGATCGCGCACACCCCGGCGCGGCAGGCGCTGAGCCCGTGCACCCAGCAGAACCCGTCCGCCGCGGTGCCCGAGGGGCTGCCGAAGCGGGCTCGCTCCCGGCCGCGGTCGTCGAGGATCGCCACCTGGTTGCCGCCGCGGTCGGGCATCGAGCCTGCGAGGAGGATGTTCCTCCCGTCGAAGCCGACGGCGGACACCGAGCGGAACGGGTTCTCGTACGTCCACGGGGTGACGGTGCACGCGCCGTCGTCGTACTCGACGAGGCGCACCGGCGAGCCGGGAAACACCCCGTAGCCAGGGCCGCGCGAGGACATCGACACGTACCCGTGCGAGCCGCGGTTGCAGCGCGTGGTGACCGCCCCGTCTTCGATCACGAAGCTCCCGAGCACGCCGCTCGCCACCACGGCGCCCCGGCGATCGACGGAGACGTGCGACACCGACGACGGCAGCGTGAGCACCCCGCCCGTGCCGAAGGCCGGGTCGACGGCGAAGCGGCACTCCTGCCCGCGGACCCGGTCGTAGCGCCGGACGTGCTGGTCACCATCGACGAGGTAGAGCGCGCCGCGACGGTCGAAGGCGAGCGAGGGGAGCACGGTGCTGCCGGAGTCCTTGAGCAGCGCCGGGCCGTCGAGGGCGCACCGCTCGGCCGTCACGCGCTGACCACCGACGGTGACCTCGCGGGGCGTCGCGGTGACCGCCGTGGTGCGAGCGATGCGGGCCTCGAGCGGCTCCTGGGCGCCCGCGGGCGCGGCGGTCGGCGCGGCGGCCTGCGCGGCGTTGATCGCCTGCCTCGTGTCGGCGGCGGCGTTGGCGAGCGCGTTGGCCGCGGCGACGACGGAGCCCCCCGACGGGGGATCGGGGACCAGCGGCGGGGCCGGGCTGCGGCCATCGAAGGTCACCGGGTACACCGTCGCGGTGCGCAGCACCGAGCGGCCGCCGCCAGGCTGGCGGAGCGTGCCCCAGCAGCTCAGCGAGCCCGCGCGCTGCAAGGCGCACTGGTAGCCGATGCCGAGCGCCACGGCGCTCACCCCCGCGACGCCGGGCAGCGGGGTCGGGGCCATCACGCTGCGCTGCGTCGCCGGCACGAGGAACTTCCCTTCGTAGTTCGTCCCCCAGCACTGGGCCACGCCGTCGGCGAGCGTCGCGCAGGTGGAGTAGTTGCCCGCCGTGAGGCTGACCACGGCGCTCAGCGCCACCGGGGTCGCGCGCATCCCTCCGCCTCCGCCGCCGGTGCTGCCCCAGCAGGTCACGGCGCCGCCGGCCACGAGCGCGCAGTTGTGGTTCTGCCCCACGGCCAGCGCCGTAGCGCCCGCGACGCCCTGCACCTGCACCGGCGAGTGACGCTGCACCGAGGCCCCGTCGCCGAGCGGCCCGGAGCCGCCCCAGCACCACACGGTGCCGTCTGCCAGGCGCGCGCAGGTGTGGTTCTGCCCGGTGTCGACCTCCACCGCCGGGCCGAGGCCCGCGATGCGCGTCGGGGTCAGCACCTCGCGCACGCCCGCGGGCTGCGCCGACTCGCCGAACACGTTGCTGCCCCAGCACCAGGTGCCGCCGTCGACCGCGACCGCGCAGGTGTTTCCGCCGCTCGTTCCGATGTCGCGCACCGCCGGCAGGCCGCCGACCTGCACGGGGCTCCGGGCGTTGAGTCGGGCGCCGTTGCCGATCGCTCCGTCGCTGCCGCTGCCCCAGCACCACACCGTGCCGTCGGCCTTGCGGGCGCAGGCGTGCGCGTCGCCCACGTCGACCTCCGCGACGCCGGCGAGGCCCGGCACCGCCGCCGGAACCAGTCGGGCCTGGTTGCCGCCGTCGCCGAGCTGGCCGTAGCTGTTGGCGCCCCAGCACTGCACCGTACCCGCCGCGAGCACCGCGCAGGCCGACGAGCCCCCGATCGCGACCTGCACGGCGGCGTTGGGATCCGTCGCTGGCGCGGGCGCCTCACCCGCCGCCGCCGCGCGCCGCTTGCAGCCTCCGACGAGACCCAGCGCGACGGCCGCCAACGCAACCTGCCACCGATTCGATCGCATAGAGCTACACCCTCCCTGGCGAAGGTGGACCTTTCACCCCGCGTCGCCCGGTGTACTGCTCCGAGCGGCCGCCCGTACAGCGCAACCATCGGTGACCTTGCTTGCCGCCGCGGGCGCTTCGGGTTTATGAGCCCCCACCCGGTGCCAACGCCCGTTCGGATGTGGAGAGGTTTCCTTGCGATCGCGTGACGTGTCGACCCCCCGCGCCGTGATGTCCCGCGCGATCGCCTTTGCGCTCTTTGCGCTGAGCCTCTTCGCCATCGGCTGCAACAGCCCCGGGGAGCAGTACGACCTCCGCGGCGACGTGCGCCTCACGCTGTTGCACACGGCGGACTGGCACTCGCGCCTCTTCCCGTACTTCCAGCAGGTCAACCAGACCGACCAGAACCTCGGCCTCGACCCCTCCAAGGCCCCCTTCGGCGGCGCCGCCCGGATGAACTACCTCATCCAGCGCGAGCGGCGTCACGCCGACCGCATCCTGCACCTCGACTCCGGCGACTGCTTCCAGGGCGCCCCGATCTTCAACTTCTTCAACGGCGAGGCCGAGGTGCGAGCCCTCGCCCACACCGGCGTCGATGCGGTGGTCATCGGCAACCACGAGTTCGACCGCGGCGCCCTCAACTTCGCCCGGCAGTTCTCCCGCTGGGGCACCTTCGAGACCCTCGCGGCCAACTACCAGTTCGACGACCCCACCACCCCGGGCTCCTCCGAGCTCGGCCGCTTCGCCAAGCCCTACGTCTTCTTCAACCTCCGCGGGCTCAAGGTCGGCGTCATCGGGATGGGCAACCTCTCGTCGATCACCTCGATCTTCGACCAGCCCAACCGCCTCGGCATCACGCCCCTCAACACCATCGAGACCGCCCAGCACTACATCGACCTCGTGCGAGAGCAGGGCGCCGACGTCATCGTGATGGTCAGCCACATCGGCCTCGAAGACGACATCCACACGCTGGAGTTCACCACCGGCGTCGACATCGTCCTCGGCGGCCACCTCCACATCGTGCTCAACCCGACGCAGGAGGTCACCGACTGCCGGCCCTTCGACCAGCGCGGCAACCACTTCGTCCCCGCGCTGAGCGACGTCGTCGAGCGCACCGCCTCCACCGCCGCCTGCGGCGCCGACGAGTGCTGCGCCCCCAGCGGCGTGTGCCCGCCCTCCGGCACCCGCAACTACTGGCTGCTCGCCCGTGGCTACCGCGCCCGCGCCTGCCGCCCGCGCCGCGCCATCCTGCAGCACTCCGGCGCCTTCATGAAGTACCTCGGCCGCCTCGACTCGGTGCTCTCCCGCGACCCGGAGCGCATCTACCCCGGCCACCCCCAGGACTACGACGCCCGCGACCGCTGGGAGGTCGTCTCGCACCGCTTCACGCTCTTCCCGGTCGACAGCACCGTGCCCGAAGAGCCCACGATGAAGAACCTCCTCGAGCCCTACGCCCGCGCGCTCGACTCGCTGGCCAACCTCGACAACCTCGTCGGCTACGCCCCCGCGGACATCACCCGCACGCCCGACAACGGCGGCGACTCCGCCCTCGGCAACCTGGTCACCACCAGCATGTGGCTGCGCCTCGGGGTGCAGACCGACTTCTCCCTCACCAACTCCCTCGGCATCCGAGACAACATCCCCGCCGGGCCCATCTCGCTCGACCAGATGTTCAACGTGTTCCCCTTCGACAACTCCATCACCACGATGAACCTCTCGGGCCGCGAGGTGCAGGAGATGTTCGACTTCGTCGCGCGCCGCTCCGCCGGCCGCGGCTGCAACTCGCAGGCGCAGATCGCCGGCGCCCGCGTGGTCATCGTCTGCGGTGCCTGCCCCAGCCGCCGCGACGAGCAGGGCCAGGTGCTCAACAACTGCGCCGAGACCATCAACATCGGCGTCACCGACCGCCCCTGCGTCAACGACGACAGCTGCAACCCCGGCGGCTTCGAGGCGACGGCCCCCGCGGAGCGCTCGCTCTGCGAGCCCAACGCGCACCGCTGCATGACCCCGCTCTCGCTCAACGCCTCCTACGCCGCCGCGGTGAACAACTACATCGCCGGCGGCGGGTCGGGCTTCTTCGTGCTCCAGCGCAACACCACCCAGGTCGACACCCGCGTCGAGCAGCGCGACGCCGTCGTCGACCTCGTGCGCAACGCCCGCCCCTGCGGCTATGACCCCACCGTCACCATCGAGCGCAACCGCCGCGCCGGGGTGACCGACCGCGCGCTCCAGTCGATCCCCGCGCACCCCGACGACGGCCTCCGCGATTGCCAGTCGGACAACGACTGCATGGACCCGACGCTGGTCTGCGCCTGCGAGGGCCGCCAGGTCTACGACGACGGCTCCCGCACCTGCGGCACGGTCTCCACCTGCGCCGCGGGCGCCGGCCGCTGCGTGCTGCGCCAGTGCCGCGACGACATCGAGGCCCTGGTGCGCCGCAGCTGCCCGTCGCTCCCCAACGCCGCCGCCACCCGCGCCTGCCAGTGCACCGCCTCCACCCGCGCGGCGCTCTCCTGCCGCATCCTCTCCTGCATCGACGACAGCACCGGCGCCCGCGTCGACGGCCGCCTCCGGATGGTGAGCCGATGAAGACCGCGCGCTCGTACAGCGTCCTCGCCCTCGTGCTCGCCAGCTGCGGCGGCGGCATCCCCGACCTCTACCAGGAAGACCGCGCCGGGGCTGTGGCCTCGGTGGTCGTCACCACCGGCGGCAACCGGGGCACCGCCGCGGCCCCGCTCCCCTTCTCCAGCGACGGCGTCGCCCTGCAGCTACGGGTGGAGGTGCGCTTGCGCGACAACCGCCTCGCCACGGACTTCAACGGCTGGGTGCGGCTCTCCATGGCGCCGGGGCAGTTTCGCTCGGTGACGGGCCCCGAGGGCTCGGTGCTGGGCAACATGGTGAAGCTCACCAGCGGCGTGGCCACCGGGCTCGAGGTCACCGTGGCCCGCGGCTACGGCGAGTCCCGCATCTGGGCCGAGGAGCTCGGGTACACCCCCGTCGACCCTCGCCGCACGCCCGCCCCCTCGTGCTCCAACGGCCGCGACGACGACGGCGACGGCCTCGTCGACTACCCCGCCGACCTCGGGTGCGCCGCCGCCAACGACGACACCGAGCGCGCAGGCTCCTACGCCGTCGGCACCAGCGAGCCGCTCTTCTTCAGCCTCCCCAACATCATCGACGTGCAGGGCCGCAGCGCCGTCACCCCGCTGCTGGGAGAGCGCGTCACCCTCCGCGGCCGGGTCACCCCCGACGCCCCCCCGGCGGGCGACCGCCGGCACCGCATGGTCGTCACGCAGACCGACAACTCGGGCTTCTTCGTGACGGACATCGACGACCGATCGTGCGACGGACAGCCCTGTTACAACAGCCTGTATTCGTTCAACTTCCGCTCGCCGGACGGCATGCGCCCGTGCGACCTCATCGACACCCTCACCGGGTCCGTCGCGGAGTTCGTCAGCACCACGCAGCTCGCGCAGCCCGGCTACCAGATCGGCCTCGCGTGGCGCCCCAACGACGCCGCCGCGGGGCAGTGCCTCATCCCCGACCCCATGGAGATCACCCCGACCACGCTCGCCATGGACATCCTCATGGAGCGCCACGAGTCGTCCCTGGCCCGCGTGCGCGAGGTGCTCCTGCCGTCGCTCATGGGCCCCGGGCTCGCACCCAACGGTATCCCCTCCATGGGGGCCACCAACTGCGACCTCAACACCGACGGCCGCATCACCTACGACGGCGGCCCGGAGAACCAGTGCGCCGACGCCTGCGCCGCGGACATCAACTGCTCCGAGTGGAGCAACTGGAACCGCTACGGACAGGTCACGGTGACGCTCCCCGCGATGGGCGCAGGCGCCCGGGCGCGCATGGCCATCGCGCCGCGCATCGTGAACCCCAACTTCGATCCGCAGCGGCTGCGTGGCCCGACGGCCACGGTGACCGGGACCCTCAAGCAGGTGGGGCCCAACTGGATCATCCAGCCCCGCTGCGGCGCCGACTTCGTGGTGCAGGGCGACGGCCAGACGGTGTGTGAGCATCCGCGCGACTGCTGCCTCCACGAGCGGTCGATCGCCGAAGAGTGACAGACGATCTATAGGTTGAAAGGGTACTCGATGAATCGCCGTTCGATCGCGAGGCGCAGCGCGCTGGCCGCAGTGTTGGTGGGGACTCCGGGCGCGTGGGCGCAGCAGCAGCCGCAGCAGCCGCCTGCTCCGACGCCGGCCGCGACGCAGGTCGCCCCCCCGACGTCCGAGCCGTCACGGACCGTGCTCGTCGTCCCGGCGCCAGCCGCGCAGGGCGCCCTCCCCCCGGGCGACCGCATGGCGGGCCCGGGCACCGCCGCGGGCGACCAGGGCCGCGCCGCGCCGCGCACCAGCCACGACTTCATCGACACCCGCATCACCTGGACCTTCGGCGACGACGACCTGCTCGCCGCCACCGGCCAGCGGGTGCCCGTCTCGCCGCTGCCCCGCATCGGCGACCGCTCGCAGTACCAGCTCTTCTTCGACGCCCTCAACAGCCGCTTCGCGGGCCGCGAGAACCTCACCCACCTGGCGATGTACGCCCGCGCCCCGGGCTTCATCCCGAGGGTCAACACCGAGGCCGCGCTGGTGCTCCGCGTCGACCTCGCGGCGCTCTCCAGCGGGTCGGGCAATCTCAACCAGGCCTTCTACGACGCCGGCACGTACCTCCGCGTCTCGTACGCCCTGAGCGAGGGCCGCAACAACCGCGACGCCTTCGCGATCACCTTCTTCCCCTTCGACACCGACCGCTTCCGGCTGGGCTACCTCTGGGACCTCTCCTGGGGCGGCAACAGCGTGTTCCCCCGCCGCGTCGGCCCGGCGCCGGGCGTGAAGCTCTCCCTCGACATCGGCGGTCTCTCGCTCTGGGCGGGCTTCAAGACCTCCGGCATCGTGGTTCCGCTGGAGGTGGTCACCTCGTCGCGCGACATCGAGGTGGTGCGCGTCGAGGAGACCCAGTACGCCGGCCTCGCGGGCCTCGGCCTCCGCGCCGGCGACTCCTTCCGCTTCGACCTCTCGGGCGGCTGGTTCGCCCAGGGGCGCTTCGACTTCGCCGGGGTGCGCGGCCAGCAGGTGTACATCTTCGGCGCCTCCGCCCGGGCCGTGTACTCGTCGGGGCTGCGCACTACGCAGTCGCTCGACATGATGCTCTACCGCAACGACCCGACGGCGCCCTTCGTCGCCTTCGCGCCGGAGACCTTCACCCCCGGCACGGTGCAGTACGCCCTCTCCGCCGAGGTCACCGCCACGGCGCAGAACCTCGCGGACATCAACTTCCCCGGGCGCACCGCCATCCAGCCGGGCTTCGCCGGCGCGCTCCAGGGACGCCTCAAGGCCGGGTACTTCGGCGCAAGCCTCACCGGGCTCTTCCGGGATGTTCCCTTCCTGCTGCGCGACGTGCCGAGCTTCATCCCCTTCCAGACGCTTCCCAGCGACGCGGTGGTGCAGCCCGAGCTCTTCTTCGCCGCGCAGGTCGACTACACCCTCGCCCGCCTCCACATGACCCCGAGCCTCATCGTGGGCGTGCAGATGCCCGCGACCTTCAGCTCCACCGTGCGCGAGGGCTCGCTGCTCTCGTCGCGCACCCTGGTCATCCGCCGCGCTGGCAACTTCTCCATCCTGCCGCCGGGCGAAGACCGCGTGCCCATCATCTCCACCCGCGCCTCGCTCCGGTGGGACCTCTCCACCATCATGGCCGGCATCTTCTGGGTGCAGTACGTGCTCGACCAGAACAGCACCCTCCTCCAGGTCGACGCCTCCGGAACCCGCCAGGTGCGCGTCTTCCAGTCGCCCAACCAGCTCGGCTTCGGCATCACGGCGCAAGCCCGCTTCTGATCCTCCGATGCCCTGGTCAGGGCTCCTCCGCCTCGCGGCCCTCGCCGCGCTCTGGCACCTCCTCCAAGGCAGTCAGCACTTCGACGGGCTGAGGCTCGGCGCGCTCACCCTCGGGCTCGCCGCCGTCCTCGCCCTCCCCGCCTCGCTCCTGGCCCGCTGGTCGGCGACGGTCCCCCCTCGCGCCGCCCGACTGCTTACCGCCGCCCTCCTCGTCTGGATCGCCGTCGGCTCCCTCGACCTCGTCCGCTCCTGGCAGGACGCCGCGCACTTCCGCGACTTCCGCTCGACGGTGCTCGACATCGGCGACAACACCCACTGCGCCGCCTCCGCCCTGCTGCGAGGCGACAACCCCTACCGGCTCCGCTGCCAGCGCACCGAGATCGTCCACGAGCCCTCTCGGGGCGTCGTCCGCCGCGCCGACGGAGCGGTCACCCTCCGGGGCGTCCCCTACCGCTACGGCTACCCCTACTTCCCGCTGATGGCCGCGGCCTTCGTCCCCGCCACCGCCTTCCTCGACGGCGTCGCGTCGCTGCGGGCGACCCTCCTCGCGGCCCTCGCCGCCACCCTGCTCGCCTCCGCCGTTCTGGTGCGCGCGCTGCGCCCCCCCGGCTCCCGCACCCTCGCCTTCACCGCGGCCTGGGCGGCGCTGCTATGCAACCCGGTGCTGGGCTTCCAGCTCTTCGAGGAGTGCTCGACGGACCTCGTGATCGCCCCGCTGCTGCTGCTGGCCTTCGCGGCCCACGAGCGCAGACGCTACGCCCTCGCCGGGGTCCTCGCCGCCGCCAGCTTCGGGATGAAGCTCTTCCCGGGCGCGCTGGTGCTCGCCTCGCTGGGCGTCGCGCTCTACGACGACCCCGAGGCACGGCGTCGCTTCGCCCTGGGCGCGACGCTCACGATGCTGCTGGTCTTCGCCCCGGCGCTGCTCGCGGGCGCCACGGACTTCGCCTCCGCCACGCTGCTCTTCTACGCCGTCGCCCATGACGTGGAGCGGTCGGCGCTGGCCGGGTGGATCCCCGCCGCGCTCCGGCCCGCGTGGTACGCGCTCGGGGCGGCGCTGGTCGCGTGGTCGCTGCGCTCCGCCCGCCGGGGCGACGCCTCCTCCGCGCTGCGCGCCTTCGTCCTGGCCGACCTGGTCTTCCTCGCCTTCAACAAGATGAGCCACCTCAACTACTTCGAGCCGCTCGGCCCTGCGCTCATGATGGCCGTCGCGATCGCGCCGCCGCCGCGATCGCCAGGAGCAACCCCAGCGCCGTGAGCGACACGGCGACGCCTCGGCGCAGGGAGGTTCCCCGGAAGCGCCATCGCACGAGGTGTCGGCCGGGCTCGATGCGCACGGCCTGACCGACGAGGTGCGCCTCCACGGGCGCGCGGGCGCGGCCGTCGACGGTGACCTCCCAGTCGGGGTGCCAGCTCTCGGCGAGCACCAGCCACCCGGCCCGCGCGGCGTCGACGCTCACCTCGATGCGGTGCGCCTCCGGGCGACGCCACGACACCGTGGCGCCGGGCGCCGCTCCCTCCGAGGGCGTCACCGCGCCAGTGGGGTCGCGCACCAGCACCGTGCGCCGCGGGTCGTAGCCCGGTCGCTGCGCGCGCGCGAGGGCGTCACGACGGTCGGCGATCGCCTCGGCGCCGTCGGCGTACCAGGCGCGCCCCAGAGGATCGGTCAGCCGGTAGACGAGCCAAGGCGAGCGCGACGGCACCCGCTCGAAGCGCGGGTCGGCGATGGGGACCGGCGCCAGCACGTGCGTCACCCCCTGCATCGCGAGCAGCGAGGCGAAGAAGGGGCGCGCCACGACGCGGGTCGGATCGACGTGGTGCAGCCTCCCGCCGACCCCGCTGAAGAGCACGCCGTACTGCCCCCACACGAAGAGCGGGCCTCGCAAGGGGAGCGGGTGATAGCCGTTGGCGGCGTCGAAGCCCCAGAGCGCCTGGGTGTTGGGCTCGATCGACTCGCGCTGCGCGAAGAAGGGGTCGAGCGAGCGCCAGCCGGGGCCGCGGTTGTAGGCCTCGAGGTGCGCCTCGGAGGCGCCCAGCGACACGATGCGCCCGAGCTGCGCCTCGCGGCGGAGAGTGCGCGCGCTCTCCGGGGCCTCGAGCCACGCGGAGCCCGACACGAAGGGGTTCTGCCGCGGCTGCCACGCGCAGAGGTCGAGCACCACGAGGGCGACCACCGCGGCGGTCGCTGCGAGGGCGCGCGAAGCTGACGCGCGCGCGGCGTACCAGCGCTCGAAGCGGGTGAGCCCGAGGGCGGCGAGGGTGACCAGGGCGATCTCGACGAGGAAGAGAAAGCGCGTCGGAAAGCGGAAGCCGCGGAAGGCTGGGAGGTGCTCCCAGGCGAGGCGGTAGAAGGGCGTGTTGGCGCCGAGCACGAAGAGGTAGGCCAGCGCGGCGACGGCCAGCAGGGTGCGCTCGACCCGGCCGCGCCACCCCGCGACGGCGGCGCCCACGGCGAGCGCCGCGGTCGCGAGGCCGACGTAGCCGTAGGACTCCCAGAAGAGGTCGGGGCCGCGGTAGGTGCCGTCGCTGGCGTCGCCGTTGATGTGCGGCAGGAGGAAGCTGAGCGCCGCCCTCGGCCAGTAGGTGGCGTGCGACGCGAAGGACCAGCTCACGCCCCCCGCGCGGTCGGACAGCGAGGCGAGCTCGCGCGTCGGCAGGAGCGCCGCGGCACCCATGAGCAGACCCAGGGCGCAGGCCACGCCGAAGCCGAGGGCGAGCGCCGACACGCGCGCCCACGGGAAGCGAGCGCGCGCGTCGAGAGGCCACGAGGCGAGGCGGCCGATCGACCACACGGCGTAGGCCATGAGCGCGGCGTAGACGGCCTGCGGGAAGCCCGAGAGGGTCTGCGCCCCGAGCACGATCGCGAAGGCCACGAGGCGCCGGGCGTGCTGCGCCGCGGGGCACCCGGAGGACGCGTCGGGGGCGCGAGCGCGCGGTCGAGGAGGGCTAGCGCGAGCGGGGTCCACGCGATGGTGGCGACGATGCCGGTGTGGCGGAGCTGCGCGGTCATCACGCCGGAGTGAGCCCACGCGAAGCCGGCCAGCACGGCGCCCGGGCGAGACGCGCCCACCCTGCGCGCGAGCGCGTAGCCGCCCAGCGACGCCCCGAGGAGCACGACGAGCAGGAAGGCGTCGAGGGCCGCCGCGGGTCGCGCAATGAGCCCGAAGCAGAGGATGCCGATCGGGTCGGCGCCCATGAGCGGCATGCCGCCGTAGAGGGACGGCTCCCAGGTGGGGAGGCTCCCGGCGCGCAGCATGCGGCCGACGGACACGCGCTGCGGGAGCTCGCCCCCGAAGAGGTCGGACACGAAGACGTCGTCGGGGACGTGCACCGCGTCGAAGGTGAGCAGCGCGGGGTACGGGAGCAGCGTGGCCACCAGCAGGACCGTCAACGCGAGGAGGCTCTGCCCGCGCGCGGGGCTCCACGGGGCGGGGATCTTCATGCGATCGGCCACGCTCGCACCCCGGCGGCGACGGGCGCAACCGCCGCGTCGACATCCGGGTGCCCGATGCGCCGTCGGGGTTGGCGCGCCGGGAGGGCAGTTGGTAGGGTTCGCCACGCGCGATGGCATTGTTCAAGGTCCGACCGTCTCGGGGTTCGTGGGCCTTCTTCGTGCTCATCACGGTGGCCGTCCTCACCCGCCGGCAGTGGACGCGCCACGAGCAGCAGGTCATCCGCCGCGACGGTCCCGCGGCGGAGAGCGCCCGCGCCCTGGCCACCTGCCTCTTCGGCCCCGACGTCTCCTGGATCCTCCGTGAGGACGACCCCGCCGCGCAGCAGGCCCGGTGGACCTCCCGCATCGCCTCGTGGCTCCAGATGCACGCCTCCGGGTCGCTCGCGCACGACTGGCCCTCGCGCTGCGTGGCCCCGCTCGACGAGCTCGACCAGCGGCTGCAGTCGGCCTCGCAGCGCTCGCCCAACACCTCCAGCACCATCGTTCGGCTGCGCCGCGCCCTGCAGCGCCCGACGCCGCCGCGCTTCGGCTTCGCCCGCCCCGGAGACGACCCCGCGAGCCGCGCGGTGGCCTGGCAGACCGGGCTGATGCGCATCGCCGACGACGGCACCCTCCCCTCGCAGCTCGCGTCGCTCTTCACCGACGTGCGCAACCTCTCCCTGGGCACCCGCGACCGATGGACCCCCTTCCCCCTGCGGCAGGAGCAGTTTCCGATGCCTCCGCCGCCGGAGGTCCCCCGGTGGCGCGACGTGCCGGCCGCCCACGAGCAGGCGGTGCTGGCCTCCCCGACGGTGTACTTCTACCGATCGCTGGTCGACGGGCGCACGCACCGGGTGGACTTCGACCGTCGCTCCCTCAACGACACCGAGGTGGGCGCCGCCGTGGCCTGGAGGGAGCCTCCTCGCGGCGGCGTGCTGAGGGCCTCGACGGAGCACGGCGGCGCGGTGATCCCGCTCGAGCCGTCGACCCGGGTCATCGCCCTTCCCGACGAGCCCGGCGTCACGCGCCGCGGGGAGGCCTTCGACTGGCAGGCCGCGGCGAGCCCCGACGGCCTCGCGTGGCTGACCCGCACCCAGGGCACCGTGAGGCTGCGGGCGGTGCGCTTCGACGAGCCGGGGCGGTGGTCCGAAGCCGTCACCCTGGGCGCCCCGGAGAGCCAGATGGGGGCCGTGGTCGCGCCAGAGCCGCTCGACGCCACGCGCTGGCGGGTGACCACGCTGCGGCCGAGGGCGCTCGACCTCGCGGTGGAGCAGCACGTCGTCGCGGTCACCCCGGCCGGGCTCACGGTGACGCCGGGGCCGAGGCGCGAGCCGGTGGTGTTCCCTTCGGTGCAGCGGCTGCTCACCTGCGGGTCGGACGGCGTGCGCTACGTGGCCCTGGTGGGCGCCTCCGGGGTCGCGGTGCTGCGCATCGAGGGAGAGCAGCTGCGGGTGGCGCAGGCCACGACGGCGGGCGCGTGGGGCCTCGACCCGACGCTGCGCTGCGACGCGGGGCGCGCGCTGATGGTGAGCGACCCGCCGACGATGGAGGCGCACACGGTGGTGGTGACCTTCCCGGTGGGGAGGGAGCCTACGGTGGAGACGGTTCCGATGCTGCCCTACGACCGTGGCGCCCGGCTGCGCGAGGTGCTGCTGGTCGACGACGGCCTGGTGGCGATCGCGGCGCACCCGGTGGCACTGCGGGCCTGGCGGCGGCCGCTGCAGTCGACGCAGTGGGAGCCCGGCGGCTACGTGGGATCGCTGGTCCCTGCGGCCAACACGGTGCGCTCGGTGCGGGCGCTGCGAGGCGTGTCTCAGGGTCGGGCGCTGGCGGCGTGGATCGAGGGCGACGCGATCACCCAGCGCACCGAGCCGGTTCCTGGCGCGACGGCGGAGGGGAACAACCCCCCGGCGACCAGGGTGGTCGAGACGAAGACGCCGTACCGGGTGCTGATGGTGTCCGAAGACAGCGGGCGCACCTTCGCGGGGCGCTGAGAGGCCGCGTTCAGCCCGAACGCAGTCCGTAGGGTCGTCCGCTGTGCCCGCGGGTTGGAAACCCTTTCCCTTCTACACATCGCAGCGGAGCCCCTTTCGCTTCCCCGGTACGACCGCGAGGCCGTCAGCGAGGAGTCCCCGGTACGACCGCGAGGCCGTCAGCGACCAGAGCCAGACCGCGACCGTGAGGGAGCGGGAGCGACCTACCACGCCGGCCCAGCGCGGAATTCTGACGCCGCCTCTGCCCGGAAACCGACCACGTCTCCGGACGACGACTGGTAGGGTGGTAGGTCTCTCCCCCGCCCTTACGGGCTGGGGTCTGGCTCGGGTTACTGGCGGCCTCGCGGTCGTACCGGGGACTCCTCGCTGGCGGCCTCGCGGTCGTACCGGGGACTCCTCGCTGACGGCCTCGCGGTCGTACCGGGGACTCCCCACCTACAGACCTCTGTAGGTGCAGCTACAGACGTCTGTAGGTGGGCAGCCGCCCTCAGCCCGGCTGCAGCCCCTCGGGCACCATGAAGCGCCGCGCGAAGCCCCTCCGCCGGACGCCCCGGTCGGCGTCGTTGCCCGCGCCGTCGGCGTAGGCCGAGAGCGCCGCCGCGAAGGCCCTCTCGTCGGTCGCGCGGCGACCGTCGACCTCCCAGAGCGCGACGAGCAGCTCGGCGGCGAGCATCGGCTGCGGCGTCAGCGCTTTGAGCATCGCCCTCGCCCGATCGATCATCGGGGCCACCGTGTCTCCCAGTCGGGCGCCGGCCCGTAGCGCCGCCGCGACCGCCGATGCGGCCTGCGCGGGCGCCTCGGCCTCCGCCGCGACCGAGGCGACCTCCTCGCATCGAGCGCGCAGGGTGGAGGCATCCGCGTCGGTGGCCAGCGCGAGGTAGAGCCGCTCGATGCGCGCGGCCTCGGCCAGCCTCCGGTGCCCGAGGCGCGCGGCCTCGGCGAGCGCGAGCGCCAGGTCGTCCTCCGCGGGGCGGTGCTCTCCGAGCGCGCGACGCACGGCCCCGCGGTTCTCCAGCGAGACGGCCGCGGTGCGGGCGTTGCCGACGCGCAGCGCCAGCGAGCGGGCCTCGTCGAAGGCGTCGAGGGCGTCGCCGAAGCGGCCCACCTGCGCCAGCGCGGCGCCGCCGTTGAGGAGCGCGATGGCCTCGCGTCGACGGTCGCCGGTGCGCTGGTAGCCCGCGGCGGCGTCGCGGTAGAGGCGCAGCGCCCGGTCGAAGTCGGAGCCCTCCTCCAGCAGCACGTACGCGAGCGTATGCGCGGCGCGGGCCTGCAGCCACGGGTCGTCGACGCCCAGCGCGGCGCTCATCGCGGCGGCGGCGCGCTCTCGGGCCTCGGCGATGCGGCCGCGGTCGGCGTAGAGCAGCGCGAGCTCCATGGTGGCGGCGGCTCCCCAGCGCGCTCCCGGGGGGGAGAGCGCCTCGGCCGATCGGCCCGCGCGCTCGGCGTGGGCGACGTCGTCGACCATGCGCGCGTGGTGGCACCAGCGCCACTGCACCTCGGCGCGGGCCGCGGGGTCCATCGAGGCGGCGAGCTCGTCGAGGAGCGTGAGGCCCTCGCGCTGCAGGGCGCGGTCGCCGGCGAGCTGGAGGGCGGTGTCTCGGGCGGTGAGCGCTCGCCAGCGGGCCTCGGGGCGTCGGGTGAGCGAGAGCACCCTGGCGGCGTGCTCGCAGACGGCGCGGGTCGCTCCCAGCGCCGCGGCGCGCTCGGCCGCGACGGACCACGCCTGCGCGGCTCGCTCGGGGAGCTCGGCGAGCAGCCAGTGGGGACCGAGCTCCTCGGGGGTGACGTCGTCGTGGGCGGAGAGCCATGCGGCGGCCTGGCCGTGGAGCGAGGCGCGCTCGCCGGGAGGCCAGAGGCCGTGGGCGACGTCGGCGAGGAGGGCGCTGCGAAACTCCAGCTCGGTGCAGCGGGCGAGGCGCGAGTCGGGCTTCACCGAGAGCAGCGCGCGGCGGCGGAGGGCGTCGAGGGGCGCGGGGGAGGCGCCGAGGTCGACGGCTCCTTCGAGCCAGGCGGTGCGGCCGAAGACGCTGGTGCGCTTGACGAAATCGCGCTCGCTGGCGCCGAGGCGGTCGAGCGCCGCGCGGTGCGTCGCCTCGATGCCCGGGGGGATCACGTCGTCGTGAGAGGGGTCGAGCGCGAGTCGAGCGAGGGCTTCGAGGAAGAGGGGGTTGCCCTCGCCGCGGTCGACGAGATCGGCGTCCGGGCGGCCGAGGACGGAGGCGACCATGGCCGCGGCGGACTCTCGTGGGAGGGGGGAGAGCGTGCGGGTGGAGGTGGCGGCGACGAGGTCGCGGAGCTGGGTGGCGGCGTCGGGGTCGGCGGTCATCCAGAGCGCGAGGGCGGGGGCATCGGGGGCGTCGCAGAGGGAGGCGAGCAGCGCGCGGGAGGAGGCGTCGAGCCAGTGGGCGTCGTCGATGGCGAGCACGACGGGCGCATCGCGGGAGAGGCCTCGGAGGACGGCGGAGAGGGCCCCGAGGGCGCCGTCGAGGGCCACCTGCGGGTCGCGCACGGCGGCGCGCGGAGAGAGCGCGGCGGCCACGAGGGGATCGACCGCGGCGAGGGCCTCTCTCAGGGCGGCCATGGGGGCGTCGCGGCGGGCGCGGTCGCAGCGCACCCGGAGGATGTGGGCGGCGGAGGTGGCGGCGAGGCGGCGGAGGGCCTCGTCGAGGGTGCGGGTCTTGCCGATGCCCGCGACGCCGAGGAGCAGCGCGGCGGCGGGGCGGAGGGAGGACGTGGCGAGGTCGTGGGCGTCGAGGAGGATCGCGAGGTCGGTGCTGCGGCCGACGAAGGGCGGGGCGTCGGAGGGCGTGGCGGAGGAGGCGGGGTCGGCGGGGAGCGGGGAGGAGGTTCCGTCGGGGCGGAGGGAGAGGGGGGTGGACGCGCGGAGGAGGGAGGCGGTGGTGGCGTCGAGGCCGAGGCCTGGGAGCGCGGAGGCGGCGAGGGCGAGGTCGGCGACGGAGCGAGCGAGGCTGGTGATGGCGGTGGGGACGGAGTGGCCCGTGGCGACGCCGACGTGGTCGGCGGTGAAGGACGCGGCGCGGGCGAGGCGGAGGGCGCGGTGGGCCTCGTCGCCGGTCCAGCGGTCGAGGCCGAAGGCGACGAGGGCGGTGGCGTCGGGGAGCAGCGTGTAGCGGGCGTCGAGCTCGCGGGCGAGGCGCTCGAGGAGGCCGTGGTCGCGGACGCCGCGGGCGAGCACGGCGGTGACGAGGCGCACCTCCTCGGGGAGCGGCGCGGCGCCAGGCTCGGAGGAGAGCGAGGCGATGGAGGAGAGCGGCGGCAGCGCACGGAGCGCGGCGGCGACCGAGGCGGCCGAGGGGAAGCGGGCGTCGCGGTCGCGGGCGAGGCAGCGGTGGACGATGGCGCAGAGCGCGGGGGGAAGGTCGGGGCGGAGCGCGTCGAGGCGAGGCGCGGGGTCGAAGGCGATGCGGAAGAGGATCGCGAGGGTGGTGTCGGCGTCGAAGGGGAGGCGCTGGGAGAGGGCCTCGAAGAGGGTGACGCCGAGGGACCAGAGGTCGGTGCGGGGGTCGATGTCGCGGTCGCCGCGCACCTGCTCGGGGGACATGTACGCGGGGGTTCCGACGAGGGCGCCGGTGGGGGTGGTGGAGGCGGCGGAGGAGCGGCGGGCCACGCCGAAGTCGAGGAGCTTCGCGAAGAGGGCATCGGACGCAGAGGGGGCGGAGGGGGACGAACAGAGGAAGACGTTGGAGGGCTTGAGGTCGCGATGGATGACGCCGCGCTGGTGGGCGTGGTCGAGGGCGTCGGCGAGCTGGAGGCCGAGGGCGATGGCGTCGACGGGGAGAGCGGCGCGCGGACGAGGCGGGCGGGAGAGGGTCTCGCCGCGGAGGAGCTCGAGCGCGAGGAAGAGGGACGGCGAGGAGGGGTCGATGGAGAGGGTGGCGTGGCCGTGGTCGAGGAGGGCGGCGATGTGCGGGTGGGAGAGCGAGGCGGCGATGGCGGCCTCGCGCTCGGCGCGCTGGCGATCGGCGGGAGAGAGCGGGGAGAGGAGCTTCAGGGCGACGGGCGCGGCGTCGGGAGTGGTGGCGAGGCGGGCGACGTAGACGTCGGAGGTTCCGCCGCGCGCGAGGTGGCGCAGGAGCGTGTAGGGGCCGACGGAGAGACCGGGCGCGAGCGGGGAGAGCGGGTGCATGGCGGAGATGGAGGAGAGAGGATAGCGGGAGCGGCGGAGGGAAATGACCCGAATGGGGGAGAGCGGCGGAAGGGGCGGAGGGTGTACGCGGGGGGGGCGGTGCGGGGTGCGAGGGGGGTGGAGGCGAGGTGGACGGCGAGCGCGACGGCGGGGGAGACAAGGGCGGCCGACGGGCGCGACGGACGGCCCACCGTTGACGCCGATGAGCGAGTTCGTCGTCCGACGACTCGGCGCCGCCAGGGGTCACTTCGCGAGGAGCTCAGCCTTCACCGTCGACCACGGGATGCCGACCGGCCCATCGACTCGCACCCGCACGGCGCGCTGCGCGATCTCGGCGAGCCAGGCCGTCTCCGCGCCGAGGTCGGCGTCCGCTTCGCAGCTGTCGATCAAGGCGGACGCAGTCGTACAGATACCGCAGTAGTTCGTCGCTCGGGTGCCGAAGGCGATTCCGGAACTCCGAGCCCGCGGAGAGTTCCAGCGCGTTCGGCGCGACCAGCACCCGAATGAGGCCCCCGCGGCCACCTGCTCGAGCGAGTCGTGGGTTAGATGCCGCAGGATCACCCGCGAGGTGGCCATCAGCGCGGCGTAGGAGCAAAACACCGTCGGGGACGCCAAGCGCCCGACGGCATACTTCAGCTTCCACTGCCGCACGAAGACGAATCCGGAGCACAGGCATGGGCGCCGCTCGTCAAGGTCGCGCAACATCCACTACGACAACTGCTGTTGGAGGAGCACAGGTTGGCGCAGGCAATTCCGGTTCGAATCCAGTTTACGCACGTTTGATTCGGCAAGCATGCGAGGGCCGCACATACGCTCGCTCCGGTCCCCGCGTCGGAGCTCCTCGCAGTCGATGTCCGTGTCCCGCAGATGCCGGCAGACAGGCATGAAAGAGGCTGCGCGCAGTCCGCTGGGTGGCATAGTTAGGTCGGGTGCACGATTGTCCCGCAAGGCGAAATGGTCCGCAGGTACCTGGGCCGATGGGAGCAGGATCATAGCTGCACGCGTGCAGACAGTCTGATTGTTCGACACATGCCTATCCATCAGTGGCGCCCCCGCCCCCGCAACCAAATGCGATCATCGCCGCGAATCCCCACACCATCAGCCAATGCCCGATTTCTGCAAGTGATTTCATATCTTTTCCTCACGATCCATATCTCGCGACTACAGACGTCTCTTGCGTTCACTCATTCACTTCCGAACCCATGGATGCCACAGTAGCCACAGGTATACTCAACGCACATCTCGACGGTTTGATAGAGTCTTGGCTGTCGCCCGAAAGGTCGCGCGCCTTGCACTCACCCGCTCGCGCCATCACACAACGGTGGCGGAAAGGCATCGCGGGGATTCCCGGAAGCGACAGTCACCATCCCGTCCACCGTGCATCCTGCCAAAGCACAGCGGAAGCCCGTGGGCCTGTGCAATGGTCATGGTTGATTGTAGATCTCCAAGCACAATCCTCGCCGAACCGCGCGCCAATCACCGCAAAGAGCGACGACACACGGGATCTGCTCGGCAGCTCTCGCGCCGACGACACAGGTCAAAGACAAGATCGTGGAGCGCATTCTCGTCATCGCCAGATCCGAAGGCAGGATAGAATCCGGGAAACCCGCTCGAACAATAGAATCCGGGAAACCCGCTCGAACAAACACTCATACTCGTCGTAGGGAAGTCGGGCGGCCCCGACGAGAGGTATCGGCGCGTGACTCGTGCGTCCGCATTAATGGATATCACGAACGCACCCACCGAGTAGAAGGCAACGTTCTCAACATCAAAGTTGGTACCGTGTTCTGGATCTCGAGCGCCTGTAGCGGGATCGACTGGTTCTTCCCGACGGTAGGCTGTGCCGGAACCCCTGGGACAATGCCCCCAAAAGCGGTTCAACTCACAAACAACATACTGCTGAAAGTCTCTGTCATTAAGATCACTCCGAGCAACGCCGGTAGGATTCGATCCATTTCGAATGCAAGCGCTGAGTGCTCCTACCTGGCGTGCCGAAAGAGAGGACGTCCCGGGGACCCTGTCAGGCGATCGCAGTGCGCACTTCACATGCCGATAACAGGAGGAAAATCACGGCCGTGCGAAGCTGCAGTCTATCGGTGGCTAGCATTTGAGTTACCAGTCGAAAATGACTCAAACAACTTACTCAGCGCTTGCAGCGTCCCCGGACACACGGCGTCTACATTGCGATGCCAAATGATCCATGCCGGATTCATCGCACTGCTGTACTGATGGCCGTCGACGTACTCTGCAGAGCCCGTTGACCTTCGGGTGTCTGAAGCCCGCGGAACCAAAGGGTCCATGGCATCACAAGCGCAAGCGACGCTTCGATTCCATCGCGGACGGATCCGTTTTCTTGCGTGTATCGAAGAAGTAAGTCGATTCCAATAAACTCTCCGATTCCGATCCGAACATTACCCGCGACAATATTCCTAACATCTCCAGAGGTTGACGCTCCCAGCGGATACCATGCGACTCCAAATCGCCACTGAAACTCAGACTCTGAACCGCTGGCCGTGACATACCGACCGACATTCCCCAAGGAGAGAGACAGTCCGCCCGCAACGGAATTCACGTCAGGAACCGGTGTAGCGGCCGCATACCACGGCTGGACACTGTGTGACCACGGAATATGATCGTAAGCGATGCTGCCTCCGAAAGCGAAGTACGACACCCGAAGTCCGATGTCTGCTCGCGTTGTCGCCCTCAGTCCGCCAATATAATCGGCGGCGTTCTGATAGCCGCCCAGATAGCCAACGGCGGTCTCGATTCGGAACCAGAAGCCGGCGAACGCCCGACCATCTTCGTTGAGGCTAAATGGCAACAGGTAGTCGACGTACGCTGTTGGCATGACCGACAAGTGATTATCCGGAGGCAGTCGATCCCCAGTAGCTCGAAGGTAGCCTAAGGCGATTCCAAATCCGCTCTCCCAGTGCGGAAAATTCGAAATCAACTCCGGCGGGATTCGGGCGCGGCGGTATCCCGAATCAAATATCGGCGTGTCCGTATTGCAGTCGCACTCACTATTCTCGCTGCTCCACGAAGCTCCCTGCGGGTCAAGAAGGCTGGGCATGCGAGGGCGTAGCTTGGAGAACTAAGGCCAGTGCGATACTGATGAGCGCGGCCGGAAATGAGTAATCAGTTGACACGGCGACTCCTAGGTTCTTTTGACTGGGCGGCATTGGATTCCACTTACTGTGATTACCTGTGCGCCGGAATTTCTCGACCAGCGCCACTCTCTTCTCGCGTGACCGCCAGCAAGCATCGAGTGCTTGAGCAGGCGTCGAGATTCGGCGTTTGCAAGTCACCCATTTGGGGCGTGTTACGTGTGGCCTCCCCGGCGAGCATGGTGGCCGCGGGCACCTGCGACCCGAGCATGTCCTCCACTTGTGGGCGCTCGCGCTCAGCGACCGAAGGAGCCCCGCACTCTCACGACTACTGGCCGTGAACGACGTCGCGATCACGCTCGCGGCGTGATGATCCCCAACGGCCGAGGTGTCAGAAGTTGAACCAGATCCGAGCCATCCCGCGTTGGAGGACTTATCCCCATATTTGCGGCAGTCCCCTACCGCGCTCCGCTGATATTACAAGGCGGACAGCGATTGACGCATGCGTCTGATGCGTTGTGGCAAGCAGTCCAACACGGGCCCATTGAATTCTGGTCATCCACTCCGCAACGATCTCGACATGCCATATACTGCCTAGAACAGGCGCTCGTGCAGTCATCACGAATTCCCCAGCATGAACGACCCTGTGCGTGTGCGGCGCGTGGGAACTGTACTAGAGCTACCGCCCCCAAGTGACCGACCTGGGAATGGAGTGTCGTAGTTGACTGACCAACCCTGGCATCAGTCGGAGTCGCGCGGCGGTCAATGTGCACCGAAATTCCGAATGCGAAGAGGAACGCGATGAACATCGAGGGGACGAGGAGATTGGTTTTCATCTGGTGATTCCGGGGTGGTGTTGGGGTTTGGTGGCCGGGGCCCGCCCGCCATTGGAAGTAGGCCGTCAGGTTGCGTTGTGTACAAGTCACCCCATTTTGAGGCGTGTCACGTGTGGCCTCCCTTGCGAGCGTGGCGGCGGGCACCTGCGACGCTCGTCGATCGCTCCCAGCATCCGCAGCGGCCTACCCCAAATGGGTGACTTGCACAATGCAACCCGACGGCCTACTTCCAATGACGGGCGGGCCCCGGCCGCCAACCAACACCACCCGCGGGAATCACCAGATGAAAACCAATCTCCTCGTCCCTCGATGTTCATCGTTCCTGTTCGCATTCAGGCTTCCGGTGCACATCGACCACCGCGCGACTCCGAGGAACGCGTCGACTCTCCACGCCACGACGACCGCGCCTGCCACGCGCATCACGATTCACTATCCGCCTATCGCGCAGGCGGCGACGACTTGCTCCTGCCCCATTGGTTGCACAGATGCCTAGGGCATGAAATTATGATGTTCCAGCATGCATGGCGACGTGTTCGGCAGATGAGGGTATGCCCAGTGCCAGTGTGGCGGGTGTCAGGGAAGGGTTGGAGATCGCTGCAGCTGCGTTCGCAGGCGCTAATACTGCCATCTCGGTGGAACCCAGCACTACCCTATGTGTTGAAGTCACTTCACCGTATGAGACTGTCATTCGGGCAACCTGACAGGCTCACCCGTAGCTGCGCGACCTTGTCATCAAACCCAGCTTCAAGCGAACGACACATTTAGTGAGAACCGCGCCATGTTACCGCGATTGGAGCGGCTACCTCTCAGTCGTTATATCTGGTCAAGAGATCGGTCGTTGATGAACTACCGTTGCTCCGGCTGCGGCGAATCGGGCATCGCGCCCGGGGCGTGCGATCGTTGCAACTGCGAGTACCTCCCCGACGAAACCGGGGCGATCGACGGCGTCCCACAGCAACTCCACCGGCGCCCGTGGAGGCACTTCGTAATCGCCAATGCCACGACCGCCTTCACGAACATCTACGTCGATGACCGCTGGCTCGACGGCGCGGGTCACCTTATCAAGCTCGGCTCCCTCGTGGTGCTGGGCTTCCTTCTCTTCTTGCCGCTGACGCTGATTCCTGATGGATATCGCACCTTGCACGTGGTGCTTGCCCAGGTCTGGATCCTGGCCACCTTGGTCCTCAACACGGTTCTGTGGTCACTGTTCTCCGCGCGTGTCGGCGGCCTCTCCTACCGGGCCTACGCCGCGGTCGTGATGAGCGAACGGGCCATCCGCGCCTCATCGAGGTTCACCTCCGTCGCCGCCGTCACGGAGGGTCCCGCCATCCTCGTCGGCGAGACCACGCCCGTCGAGACCGTGTCCCGGGAAGGAGCGGATCCGGTCCTGGCCATCCAGGGCTTCGAGGCAACTGGCACGCTCCGTGACGACCCCGCCCTCCAATACGACGGATCAGCACCCCGGATGAGGCCCTCGATCGGAGGCGATTTCCTTCTCTCCGACGGATCGGGGTCCCCGATCTCCGTCCGCGCCGAGCACGTCGTGATCGAGTCCCCCCGACTGGACCTGTGCGTACCGGTGGGTTCGCGCGTCGCTGCGTCGGGCAACGTCGTCTGGGTGCCCGGCGAAGAGGGCTATCGCGGCGGCCACGGCCACTGGGAAATGGTCGGCAGCTGGGACCAGCCGGTCATTCTCCGGGTCCTGCGGGCAGGCCCGGATCCAACGGCGGCCCCGACGGGGATCCGCGTGGACGTCGCGAGCGAGGCGACGACCCAGGCACCAGGAGTCGCGTCGACCACTGCGGACAATGAAGCCGCGGAGGTGCCCGGCGCCGACCGCAAGGTAGACGTCCGCCGCGGATGACCCGCCGCCACCCGCCGCCACCCGCCGCCACCCGCCGCCCGCTCTGTTTCTGGGCACTTCCGCACGGCACATGCCCTGCCTTGGCTCTACACGATGGGCACATCGATCAGGCCGTGGTGCGGCGATGGGTGAGCGTCGGACGGCGTGGCACTACTTCCTCGGCCTGCTCCTCGCGGAGAAGGCCCCGCGCGGCTTCGAGGTGCTCGCCGAAGTGCCCGTGACCCGCGCGCTGCAGCACATGGACTGGCTGCTCCTCCGACGCGCGGACGCCACCGCACGCAGTGACCACGGAGAGACCCTCGTCGCCCTCTGGCCGATGCTCCCCGCGGCCACCATCGCGGAGTTCAAGAGCGCGACGCGGGGCTACCGCGACGGCGACCTGCACCGGCTCGTCGGATACGGGCATCAGTACTTCAGCGCCGAGGAGAGCGAGCTCGTCGACGAGTCGTCGCTCGCGCTGGTGCTGATCGTCGCGGCACGCAACGCTGCGCTCGACCGCGACATCGTCCGCATCGGTCTGCGCGAGCGAGCGCTCGACGCGGGGTACGCGCGCCTGGAGGGGCTGACCTTCGCCATGCTGCTGGTCGACCTCGCGGTGCTCACGACGCGAGACCGGGAGGACTACGTCGCGCTCTTCGCCGCAGCGCCGCACGCCTCCACCGCCGCCTGGTCGTGGTGGTACGCTCGATATGGATCCCTGAAGGAGGCGCGGATGGACCAGACGAACCTGGAGGACATCGAGGTGATGGCGAGGGAGTTTCTCGATTCGCTGCCGCTGGAGCAGCGGCTCGCGGGGCTCCGTCCAGAAGACCGGCTCGCCGGGCTCCGTCCAGAAGACCGGCTCGCCGGGCTCCGTCCGGAAGACCGGCTCGCCGGGCTGAGCGACGCCGATGCCGTGCTCGCCCTGCCCGACACCGTGCTCGTCGGCCTCTCGGACGCGTACGTCGCCACGCTCCCCGATGGCGTTCGGGAGCAGGTCACCCGACGCCGCAACGCGCGAGCCCGGTAGGCGTCCGCGCGCTCGAAGCTGCGCCACCTCGACCTCCGCGCTCCGGCGACGCGTAGCCACCTCCGCCGCCACCCGCCGCCACCCGCCGCCACCCCTCGTCCCCTATCTTTCCAGCCCATTTCGCACGGCCCGCCGCCTGCTCTCCATCGCGGCGTGACGCCCTCCAACGCCCACGAGTCCGTCCTCCTCTGGCTGCGCGACGACCCCTCGCGGCTGAGCACCCTGCTCGCCCTCACCGGCCACGCCCCCTGCTCCTCCACGCTCGCCGTCGAGGACTCCGCCCTCCGCGCCGCCTACCCCATCGAGGTCACCCCCGACCTCGTCCTACGACGATCCCATCTCCGGGCACTGGGTGCTCGTCGAGGTGCAGCGCCAGCCCGATGAGTCCAAGGCGCGCCGATGGTTCCTCGCGATGGCGGCGATGGCCAATCCAGCATGGACCGCATGGCGAACTGGTCGTCATCACGCATCCGCGAGGTCGCCCGCTGGTCGCTCCACGTCGCCAGTCACCGCAGCGGCGACACCCGCTGGGGCGTCACGCCCACCGTGCTGCGACTCGGTCCACGGGAGGCCGACGCCGTGCTCACGAACGGTCCACCCGAGCTCGCGGTCTTCGCTGCCTGGGTGACGAACCATCGTCACGGCCCTGGCGCGGTCGACCTCGCGCGCCGCGCCATCGCACGCACCGAGGCCATCGCGGACGCGCAGTTGCGACAGAGAATTCAGTGGAGCATCCTGACCGTCCTGCATCCGGCGGTCGTTGAAAAGGTGAGGAGCATCGCGATGATCGACATCAGCCAGTTGCCTAGAAACCCTGCCCTCGAACGATGGGTGTCCGACATCCGACCACGGAGGCGGCCGCATGCTCCTCCTGGCGCTGCGAAAGCGAAGCATCGTGACGACCCCCGCCGACGACGCGCGCATCGCCGCGTGCACCGACCCGGCCCAGATCGAGCGCTGGTTCGACCGCGCCCTCACCGCCACCCGCATCGACGAGGTCTTCGCCGAGCCCTGAGCCCCCCCGCCCTACTCCCCGCCCGCCTCCCCCTCCCCCATCGGCGGAACCTCCCCCATCACCAGCCTCACCACCTGCGCCTGCCCCGTCGTCGACGTCTTGTCGAAGACCTTCTTCAGGTGCGTTCGCACCGTCGCCACGGCCATCCCCAGCACCGCCCCGACCTCCGACGGCCTCTCCCCCGAGGCCACCCGCACGGCCACCCTCGCCTCCGTCGGCGTCAGCTCGAAGAGCCGCTGCAGCAGCTCCTCCACGTGCGGCCCATGGCGCTCCGGATCCCTCGCCAGCACCGCCGCTCCCCCCGCGGGCAGCCCCGTCACGAAGGCCATCAGCGGCCTCCCCCCCGAGCGCCGCGGGACCACCACCACGTCCGATCCGCCGCGCGCCGCGCCCCGCCGCGCCGCCTCCGTCAGCGCCCGCTGCAGCGCCCCGTCCGCCGTCGCCGCCACGCACCGCAGCCTGTCTCCCACGCGCTCCAGGCCGTCGCCGCGGTCGAGCATCGCCGCGCCCGCCGCGTTCGCCCGCGACAGCCTCCCGAGGCCATCGATCACGAAGGCCGCCACGTCGATGCGATCGAGCAGCGCGCGGTCGATCTCCGACTGCGCCCTCGCCCTCCGAAGCCGCGAGTACACCTCGATGCTACGTCGCAGGTGCGGGAGCAGCGCCCTCAGCCGCGACGCCGCATCCTCGGGCCACGCCGCGCCCTGCCGAGGCCGCAGCACATGCACCGCCGCCAGCAGCTCGTCCGACGCGTGCAGCACCGCGCTCTGTCCGCGAATCGATCCCTCCTCGCTCAGGAACTCCCTCGCCAGCGTGGTGCGCGCCAGCTCGTCCGCCGACGCGAACTCCTCGCTCGGACCGACGTACCCTTCGGGCAGCGCGCCCGCCCGAACGAAGAGCGGGTGCCACGCCGTCGCCTCGAGGAAGTCGTACGCGCGCTCGGACGCCCCCTCGACCCCGGCGAGCAGCCACCCGCGCCCCGGCGCAGGGCCTTCCATGAAGCTCAGCGCCGCCACCGCGCGACACCGCTCGCCGCCGACGAAGCCGGCGACCGCGGCCAGCACCGAGGGCCATCGCTGCGGCGCGAGCGACGCCCCGTACAGCTCGTCCACCAGCGCCGCCGGAACCAACACCACCGCCGCGCTCCCGTCGCTCATCGTGCGGCGTAGCTAAGCCGCCGCACGGCGACGGCGTCAATCGTCTCCGTGGAAGCTCCGGGATCCGTGGCACCGCCGCGGCGATGAGCGAGCGATGGGGCGCGGTGGTAGCGTCGAGGCGATGAGCGACGGTCATCGCAAGTACCAGCGCGGTCCCTTTCGACCCGGGCAGCTTCGTTCGGGCGACCCCTACGAGCTCTCGCAGGGTCACCCGATCTTCTGCGCGCCGACGGGGCGCGACGGAAGCGGCCCCAACGGCCTGGGCTTCGCGGTGCTCGACAGCGATCCCGCGGTGCGCAGCGCGGGCGTCGACACGGGCCTCGCGCTGGGGCCCGACACGCTGCGGGCGCCCGATGTGACGGTGAACTTCGAGGGCGGCGAAGGGACCTGGGCGACCCAGGCGCCGCTCGCGGTGGAGTACGCGGGGCGAGGCCAGGACGAGGCCGAGCTGAAGACGAAGATCGCCGAGCTCCTCGCGGCCGGTACGCGCTGGGTGTGGGTGGTGCGGCTGGTGGGTCCGCGGCGGGTGGAGATCCACGAAGCCGGGGCGGCCATGCGCACCGTGGGCGACGAGGGGACGCTCGCCGCGCCCGGGGTGCTGGAGCTGTCGGTGCCGGTGCGAGCGCTGTACGACCGCGACGCGGCGCACGAGGTGACGCTGCGCAACCTGCTGGCCTCGAAGGGCTACGGGAGCCTCGATGCGGTACGCGAAGAGGGTCGTGAAGAGGGCCGCGAAGAGGGGCGCGCGAAGAGGGCCTCTGGTCGCGCTTCGCGCTGCGCTCGTGGCGACCATCGAAGCGCGCGGGTGGCAGCTCGACGATGGACAGGCGCGACGCATCGCAGCGTGTCGTGACCTCTCGACGCTGCGCCGATGGCTCACCCGGGTCGTGACGGCGAACACCGTCGAAGGCGTCTTCGTCGGCGGCTGAGACTACGGTACGGCGCGATTGCTGGCGTCGCTCGTGCCCTGTTAGCGTCCGCCGCTGAGGTCATAGCCGGAGACGTGATGGGGCAGCGGGGGGGACAGGGGCGCGCGGCGGGGTGGCTCGCCGCGATGATGTTGATATGGGGCACGAGCCTGACGGGCTGTGGCCAGGGCGCGGCCGTGGCGCCGAGCGACGCGACGGTGACGGGGCGGGTGGATGTTCCGTGGGGCGCGAGCGACGCGGGGAGCGATGCGGCGGCGGACGCGGCGGACGTGTCGACGCGCTTCCCCTGCCCCGAAGGGTGGGTGGCGTCCGAGCACGGCGGCTGCGGCCCGGCGGTGCTGCTCTGCGCGCCCGATGGCGGCGCCGCGGAGGGGGCGTGCGAGGGCAACGACCCGACGAGCCCGGCGACGGTGCGCGACCCCGATGGGGTGGAGGGAACGCGCTTCTACCGACTGCCCGATGGCGGCATCGGAGGCGGGTGGTCGACGCCGTGGGTCTGCCCGACCGGATGGACCAACGCGCCCGAAGGGCACTGCCGACCGACGCTGAGAGACGACTGCCCGCGCTACAGCGGACCGCTCCCGGACGGGACCTGCACCCCGACGGACGAGTCGCGCTGTCCCCCCGGTGGGTTCCCGGAGGTTCCGCCGGAGGCCGCGGGGCAGCGCGTGGTGTACGTGCGACAGATGGCCACGCTCACGCCCGACGGGTCGATGCGCGCGCCGTACCCCGACCTCAACCAGGCGGTCGCGGCGGAGCCCGAGGCGGAGTGGTTCCTGCTGTACCCGGGGTACTACCCGGTGGGCTTCACGGTGCGCCACCCGATGCACATCCTCGGCGGGTGCGCGGCCAACGTGCAGCTCACCGGCACCAACGGCGTGCGGCTGTTCAACCTGGACGGACCGGCGATTCGCCTCGACCTCCGCGGCGTCAATCTCGCGGGGGGCTCGCATGGCGTCTTCGCCGAGCACGGCGCGGTGGCGACGATCCGAGCATGCATCTTCTCGGGGACTCGGTACAACGCCATCGAGGTCAACCACGGGGCAACCGTCGAGGCCGTGGATTCGTTGTTCAGTGACCTCGACCCGGCCTCGATGGGGCACCATGGGATCGCTGGCGGAGGGGGCACCCTCACCCTACGGCGGTCGTCGTTCCCGGGCACCGCGTACATCAGCGTGATCGCCGAGAACGCTGGAGCGACAGCGATCGTCGAGAACGTCGCGATCCGAGGGACGCGCGCCACGACCGTGCAGGCGACGGACGGCGCCACGCTGACGCTCCGACAGGCGTCCATCCGAGGCCCGACGCAGACGGCCGTGATGATCGGGCGGGACGCTCGCGCCGAGATCGAAGACCTGTCCGTGCGCGACAGCTACTTCGTCGGCACGACCAGCTCCGGCAACAGCACCGTCATCGTGGCCCACTCGACCCTGACCGGCCGGCGCATCTCCATCGAGAACGCGAGCAGCGGCATCTCCGTCACCGAGGACTCGGCCCGCGCCGACCTCGATCAGTTCTTCCTTCGCACCATGCGGGGCGACGTCGACGCGGGCCACGGCATCAGCGTGCAGAACTTCGCGCACCTCTCGCTGCGACGCGCGCAGCTCGTCGACATCACCGGCATCGGCATCGTCTCGACGCTGTTCGGGTTCGTGGACGTGCGGGACTCGCTGATCCACCGGGTCGCCCCGCTTCCCAACAGCCTCTTCGGCATCGGCATGGCGGTAAACGTCGTGGGCAGCCTCGACGCGCGCCGCATGGTCATCGAGGAGGCCTCCATGATCGGCATCGGGGCGATCGGTCTCCCCGAGCGCGTGACCCGCCTCGTCGACCTCAACATGGTCCTCGGGAGGCCTGTCGACCCGCGCGCGCTCGTGACCCTGGAAGACGTCATCGTGCGCAACGCACGACCGCTCGAACGGTATCCCTCCTTCGGCGTCGGTACCGGGGTCGCCGGGGCCATGACCGGCCGGAGGGTGAGCGTCGATCAGCAGCCTAGCATCGCCGTCGTGGCCGCGGACTTTGGGTTTCCAACCGAGGTGCTGCTGGCGTACGCCGTCCGCGCCGGACTGTTGCCCGCCGCCAACATCGCTGCGTTGCGCATCCTGCTGGGCCCGGTGCTCGATGGCCCGTCGTCCGTTGCGATCGACGGCCTCTTCGTGCGCGGCGCCCGCCGTTGGCTCATTGACTACGACCCGATCACCTTCGCCACCCCCTTCAACGTCTTCGGCTCGTACAGCTTCTACACCGGGCCGCGCTGCACCTTCACCGCCACCGACGTCACCCTCGACGGAAGCCCCTCCGCCGAGATCGGCCTCGCCTCCCTCGGCGCGACGACCCTCCGCCGCGGCGTCATCACCCGCCACACCGGGTGCGCCGCGACGCTCAACAACACCAACGGATCGGCCGCCATCACCCTCGACTCGATTACCCTCTCAGGTAACGGCCGCGACGCCACCTGCGCCGACGACGCCCTCCCCTCCGTGCGCCTTCCCCTCTCGCCCAACTGATCCGATGACCCGCGCCCTCGCCCTCCTCCCGCTGCTCCTCCTCGGTGCCTGCTCGTCGCCCTCGCCCGCGGCCGTCCCCGACGCCTCCACCGTCGACGCCCCCGCGCCCGCTGCCGACGCGCCCGCTGCCGACGCCCCGCTGGTCTTCATCCGCCGCGCCCTCGCGTCGCGCACCCGCTCCGCCCCCACCTGCCCTTCGCCCGACGAGGCCCCGCTGCGCACCGGCGCCTCCCCCGATGCCTTCGCCTGCGTCCGCCTGGGCGCTTCGCCCGATGTCCTGGGCCCCGACTGGCCCGACGCCGCCGCGCTCCCCGCCCCCGTGCGCTACATCCGCTCCGGCATCGCCCCCGGCGGCGACGGAACCCCTGACCGCCCCTTCTCCTCCCTCGCCGAGGCCCGCGCCTCCGCTCCCACCGCACGCACCCTGGTCTTCTCCCGCGGCGACCACCCCCTCGCTCCCTCGCTCGCCCTCCCGGCCGAGCTCACCCTCGTCGGCGCCGGAGCCACCGCCACGACGCTCACCCTCTCCCCCGATGGCGCGGGCCTCGTCGTCCGCGCGTCCGCCCGCTTCTCCGCCGCCTCGCTCACGCTGCGCCACCCCGGCGACTCGCCCGCTCCCGAGGCGTCCATCCTCCTCGACGCCACCGACGCCTCGGTCACCCTCCGCGACGTCGCCCTCGACCACGGCCACGACGCCCTCCGCCTCACCGGCGGAACCCTCTCCGCCACCCGCCTCACCGTCCGCCGCGCCGCGCGCTACGGCGTCCATCTCCGCGCCGGCGCCAGCGCCACCCTCGACGACGTCATCATCCGCGACGGCGCCCAGCAGGGCCTCCGCGTCGAGGCCGCGCACGTCCAGCTCACCCGAGGCCTCGTCACCGCCAACGCCCGCCACGGCGTGGTGCTCCTCGGCGACGCCGACCTCACCGACGGCCGCGCCTCCTGCTTCGGCGCCGCTCCCACCGCCGGGGCGCGCGACTGCCTCGACGGCCTCGTGAGCCACGGCAACGGCGTCGCGGGCCTCTACGTCGAAGGACGCCACACGGTCGAAGTGCGCCGCGCCTCCCTCGCGAACACCCGCCTCGCCGAGGTCACCAGCGGCCAGGCCGGCGACGGCCTCGTGGTGGGCGCCGGGGCCACGGTCACCCTCGACGGAGACATCACCGACCCCGCCCTCCAAGGGTCTGGAACCCTCGTCGCAGGCAACGCCCGCGTCGGGGTGCTCGCCCAGGGGCTCAACGCCTCGGTGACCCTCCGCGGCGCGCTCATCGCGGCCAACGCGGGCGGCGGTGTGCTCCTCGGCGCCAACGCCAGCGCCCCGCTCATCGGCGAGTGCCTCCTCGTCGCCAACGCCTTCGGCGGCATCGTCGTCACCCCGGGCGCGAGCGCCGGGATCGTCCAGTGCAACGGCATCGCCGAGACCCGCGCGGGCACGCTGCTCACGTCGAGCGGCAGCGTCACCATGGCCGACGGGGTGCACCTCAACCGATCGCGCGGCGACACGCAGCTCGTCGAGAACGAGGTCTCCGTCAGCGAGCGCTTCGGCCTGCTGGTCAACGCCGCCCGCGGCACCCTCTTCCGCAACCGCGGCGACCAGAACCTCTACGGCATCGGACTCTATGGAGCCGCCGACCTCATCGGCGACCTGGAGTCGATCCGCGGCCGCGAGACCACCCAGCCGATCGCTCCTGCGCTCGCAGACAACCCGTAGCGCCGACCGCGCCGTCACCCGCTCGCTGGGCCTGTGCCATCATCGGGACCTATGGCTCGCACCGGCTTCGGGTCACGCTTCCTGCTGGGTCAACGCAACTCCGGGCTCGCTGGCCGGGCGCTGATCACGACCTTCGTCCTGGCCATCGCCCTGGTGTTCTGCGGAGGCGCCGTGGTCGCCTGCTCGAACGGGCTGCGCGAGGTGCTCGACCCCCGCTCGGCGCTCTACCGGCTGCGCCTGCCTTCGGGCGCGGCGCAGGCGGGCTGGGTGTTTCGCTTCTCGGCCCCGCTGCGGGCGACGAGCGGCGATCGACCGGCGATCTGCGAGGTGCAGCACGAGCACTACGTCTCGGGCAAGAACGGCGGCTGGCGCCTCGACGGGACCTGGACCCGCTCCGCCGGAGCGATCTTCGAGGGGCAGCCCCCGGCCTCCGCGCCCTCGATCGCTCCCCTCGCATCCGCGTCAACGAGCCCGTCGACCTCGATCCCTCTGATCTGCTGGTGGCTCCGGCCGCTCAGGAGGCGTGGTTTCGCACGGTGCTGGCCGACGTCCCCTACGGCGGTCGGCTGCGCGCCCACTGCGTCGCCAGCGGCGAGACCGTCTTCGTCGAGGGCTGCCCCGACCCCGACGGCGCACACCTCACCGGCTGCGGCAGCACCCCCCTCACCATCACCACCGGCGACGGCACCGCGCAGCCTCGCATCGACGCGCACGCCAGCCTCGTCGCAGGCCGCCTCGCGGCCGGAGCCGCGGCGATCCTCGTGGCGCTGGCCTACCTCTGGTACGTGATGCGCGCTCGCCCGCTGGCCGACGCGCTCCTCCGCCGGGCGGGTCCCGTCCCCGCCTTCAAGGCGTGGCCCCAGGTCGTCGGCATCGTGGCGCTCACCCTCGTCATGGCCCTCGCCCACGGCCTCATCGTCTGGACCGCCGCGGCCGGCAGCGCGCCCTCTCGCGGGCGTCCCGGCTATCTGTTCGGGCTGCTGGCGTGCGCGACCGCGGCGATCTTCGCCCTCGTGGTGCGCCACCGCCGACAGAACCTCGAGCGGGCGATGGCGCCGGTGAGGGAAGCCCAGACGGTTCCGCTGAGGGACGCGAGAGGCGGGGTGGTCGAGCTGGCGGTGAGCGTCCGCGACGACGGCGCCCCTGCGGCGGGAGTTCTGGACGCGAGGCCGCACGCCTGGGTGGAGGTGCGCGTCGAGGAGACCGTCGCCCGCGGCAAGCAGCAGGTGACCCAGCTCGTGGCCAGGAAGTACTGGCCCGCCCTCATCCCGGTGAGCGACGCGAGCGGCAACGGGCTGATCGACCCCTCGCACGCCGAGGTCGACCTTCGCTCGACGGTGAAGACCTACAAGCAGGGCAGCTCCGTCGTGCTCGCAAGGACCCTGGCGCAGAGCCCCATCGGGACGCTCAACCCCAGCGCCGGGCACCTCCGCTGGACCGTCGAGCAGAGCGTGCTCGACCCCGGCGAGTCGCTCTACGTGCTCGGCCACTGCAGGCGCATCGAAGACCCCAAGGCCGCCAGCTCGTACCGCATGGACTCCACCATGGCCGCGGTGGGAGGCACCGCCGCCGACCGGATCATCCTGCACGCGGGCGACGAGCGCTCGCTGCTGCGCTCCATCGGCCTGGAGCGCACCTACCTCGACCTGCTCACCGCGGCGCTCGCGGGCGTGGCCGTCTCCCAGCTCGCCATCATGGCGGCGCTCTGGGCGCTGTAGCCCGGTCGCTTTCGCCACGACTGTTACCGACCTGCCACGCACTGCGCCTCCGCCCCCAGCGGCAGCGCCTCATCGGAATGCTTCTGGCAACGAAGATTCGTGCGCGCGAACGAGCGCACGGCGAAGGAGCGGAGGTGACGTCATGGGCATCGTCGACACGGTGAAGCGCGAGTTCGGCAAGGCGATCCGCCCCATCCGGGCGGGGCACGAGAAGGTCGCGGTGCACCGCCCTGAACTCACGGCGGGGGCGAGCATCGAGGTGAGCAGCACGGCCTTCGTGGAGGGCGGGGCGATCCCCCGGCGCTACGCGGGCGACGGCAGTGACGTCTCCCCGGCGCTGTCGTGGTCGAGGGTGCCCGACCGCACCCGCTCGGTGGCGGTGCTCTGCGAAGACCCCGACGCTCCCTTCCCATCGCCCTTCGTCCACTGGCTGGTGCACGGGCTCCCGGCGATGGTGCACTCGCTCCCCGAGGGCGTAGGGAAGTCCGCCACGGTGCCTGGCGTCCCGGCCGCGCACCAGGGCAGCAACAGCGGCCACGACACGGGCTACATGGGCCCGATGCCTCCGCCCGGGCACGGGGTGCACCACTACTACTTCCAGGTGTTCGCGCTCGACGCGGTGCTCGAGCTCGACGAGTCGCCCACGCGCGACGAGCTGGTGAGGGCCATGCGAGGCCACGTGCTCGCCTCCGGCTCCCTCATCGGAACCTACGTCCGGGAGTGATCCCTCCGCGTTGGCGATGAGGCACTAGCTTGCACGCCACCTCGCCTGCTAGGCTCCCGCGCCACCATGCGGACTGAACGGGATGTGGAGAGATTCCTCGGTGAGTTCGGGATCCCGTACCAGGACCTCGGAGGCGGTCTCTTCGTCGTGACCGACGACGCGTCCGGGCTGCACAACCTGGCCATCAAGGTCGAGTCGCCGGTGGTGGTGTTCCGGCTGCGGGTGCTCGACGCCCCGGAGCCCGGCACGCCCGACCGCGAGGCCCTCTTCGAGAACCTCCTCCGGCTCAATGGATCAGGGCTGCTGCACAGCGCGTTCTGCCTGCAGGACGACGGCATCTACCTCACGGCGGCGCTGCCGCTCGACAACCTCGACCCCAACGAGTTCCAGGCGGTGGTCGACGACCTTGGCATCGCGGCGTCGCAGCACGTCGCCTCGCTCCGGGGCTGAAACACCCCGACTGCGCGTTTCCCCCCAATCGATACAGCGAACAGGGAACCAAATAGTCCTATGGGAATCTTCGGCAGACTGGCCTCGCTGATCAAGAGCAACCTCAACGACCTCATCTCCAAGAGTGAGGACCCGGAGAAGATGCTCAACCAGGTCATCCTGGAGATGAACACCCAGCTCGGGGAGGCCAAGAAGCAGGTCGCGCTGGCCATCGCCGACGAGAAGCGCCTGGCCAAGCAGTTCGAGACCGAGAAGGCCACCGCCGAGGAGTGGGAGCGCAAGGCCATGATGGCGGTGCGCGCGGGCGACGACGGCCTCGCCAAGGAGGCGCTGCTCCGGCAGAGGGAGCACGAGAGCCTCTCGGCGGAGTTCGAGCGCCAGTGGCAGAAGCAGAAGACCGCGGTCGAGCAGCTCAAGACCGCCCTGAAGACGCTCAACAACAAGATCGAGGAGGCCAAGCGCAAGAAGAACGTCCTCGTCGCGCGCAAGAAGCGGGCGGAGGCGCAGAAGGCCATCCACGAGACGATGCAGGGGCTCTCCAACGACAGCGCCTTCGACACCTTCAACCGCATGGAGGAGAAGATCGTGCAGATGGAGGCCGAGGCCGACGCGCAGACCGAGGTGGCCGAGCAGTACTCCGGCGACGCCCTCTCTCAGCGCTTCAAGGACCTCGAGGTCTCCAAGGGCGCCGACATGGCCCTCGACGAGCTGAAGCGCAAGATGGGCGTCTCCCCGCCGGTGGCCGCGACCGCCCAGGGGACCACCAACGTCCGGGTGAGCGCCGTGACCGAAGAGGCCGCGCACACCGAGGCCAGCGAGGAGGCCGAGCTCGAGGCGGCCCTCACGGCGGCCAAGGCGCGACGCCAGAACGGTTGACGGTCGCGCGCTGCGGGATTACCCGTCGCGTCCTATGCCCACGTACTCCTACCAGTGCAGCGCCTGCAACCACGCCTTCGAGCAGGTGCAGCGCATGTCCGACGACCCGATCAAGGTGTGTCCTTCGTGCGGGGCCGAGGCGGTGCGCCGGCTCATCAACTCGGCCAACTTCATCCTGAAGGGCTCCGGCTGGTACGCCGACCTCTACAGCGGCGGCTCCAACAAGAAGGCCGACGGCTCCAGCGGATCGAAGGTCGGCGGCACCCCCGCCGCCACCCCGGGCGCGACCGGCGGCGACAGCGGGACGAGCGCCCCGAGCGCCCCGAGCACCGGCGGCGACAGCGCATCGAGCAGCGCCCCCGCGGCGCCTGCGGCCCCCAGCACCCCAAGCACCCCCAAGACCTGAGAGCGAGCTCCCGATGGCACTGCTCAACGACGAGTGGCAGACGCTGCTCAAGGACTACCGCGAGTACCACGACGACCCGATCTGCGAGGCGACGCACCTCGTGGGCATCCCGATGATCATGGCCTCGCTGCCCGCGATGATCATCCCCCCGGTGGGGCTGAGCATGTTCGCCGCGGGCTGGACGCTCCAGGGCATCGGCCACGTGGCGAAGGGCAATCCGCCGAAGTTCTTCGGCGACAAGCGCAACCTGCTGGTGGGCGCCATCTGGTGGTTCGACACGGTGCTGCGCCCGGTGGGCCTCGCCGAGCCGCTCTTCGGCAAGCGCGCCTGAGCGGCGCTTGTCGCGCGCCCTCGCGCTCGCGATCGTCACCTGCTTCGCGCCGGTAGTCGGCGCGGTCCCGCTGCTCACGGGCTTCGGCGGACCGACCGGCTACGGCATCGCCACCCACTGCCTCCACCCCAGCGACAACGGCTCCTACGCGGGAGCCCAACCCGGCACGGCCGCGACGCCGGTGCCCGTCGACATCCGTCAGTGCATCGGCGGTTCGCCGGTGCCACGGCGTGCAGTCGACGGCACGCGGCTGCCTGACGGACGGCCCGCTGTCGTCGACGAGGACCCGGCCTCGACGTGACGCGCCCTGGAAGGACGCGCTGCAGCCGCGGCGAGTCAGCGTCGACAACGCCATCTGCTCCGAGCGGCGCCCGGCTGGTGGTGACCTGGCAAACGAGCGCGCCTGGGCGGGGACGGTGCGTCTCCGCGCGCGATGCGACGCCCGACGACGCGGGCCGGGCGATCCTCGACGGAGTGTCGCGACGAGCCTCGGTGGGCGATGCACCCATCGGGCTGCGGATGCGGCGTCGGGGGCGCGCGATCGTGGCCCATCGGGAGCGCGCTATGGGGCCTCGCGTGGGTGCTGGCGCGACGGCGTCGTCGACGCTCCGTGGAGTGAACGACGTCCATTGGTCCGCAGAAGGAGACGGACCAGAGCGACCGCTACGTCATCGGTCGTCGGCCTCGCCCGGTCGTCGGCCTCGCCCGTAGGGGAGCGAGCGCTACGTCATCGGTCGTCGTCAGTCATGGACGCAACCCCCATGAGGAACCCGTCGATGTCCGAACATGGCACCAACCGTCATTCGTTCGTTTCCCCTCGCGTATCACATCATTCTCCACACCTATGGTTCCTGGCTTCCCGGTGACCCGGCGCGGCGCTGCGTCGATCCTTGCGAGGGCGACGGCACCACGAGCGTCCCGCGTCCAGGGGTCGAGGCGCTCCGTGCGGTCTCACGCGAACTCCAGCGAGACCCGAGCATCGCCCTCACCGAGCCGATGATTGCGGTGATCCTCGACTCCATCGCGAGCACCTCGCGATCCAGGGGATGGACTCTCCACGCTGCGGCGGCGGTCTCGTCCCACTTTCACGCCGTCGTGGGGGCTCCGACGCTGGGGGTCACCATCCTCCAAGAGTTACGAGACGACAGTGCTCGACTCCTGAGTGCCGCTGCGAGCTTCGTGATTCGTCCGCGAGATTCTGGTCGGAGGGTGGATACTTCCGCACGATCCACACTTCAGCCCAACTCCAGCGCGCGATCGAGCGTAGCGTCACCCCAGGAATCATCGGTCGCCCCCCCGGGCGAGGCCGACGACCGACGACGTAGCGGGCGCTCCCTCCGGGCGAGGCCGACGACCGACGACGTAGCGGGCGCTCCCCTCCGGGCGAGGCCGACGACCGACGACGTCGCGCCCGCTCCCCTTCCTCACTCCCCGCGCAAATCCACCGGCGGCGTCTGCTGCGCCCACTCCAGCAGCACGTCGACGTCGCTCGGCGCCCTCGCCGCGCAGCGCCTCCCTCCCGCCCGTAGCGCCCTCGCGCTCGCCCTCACCCGCTCGCTCACCGCCGCCGCGCTCGCGCCCCACAGCCGGGCGCACACCACCCGCTCGAAGGTCGCCGCCACGTCGACCCTGCCCCCGGGCGTCGTCACCACCACGCCCGCAGGGTCGGCCGTCGCCGCGGGGCAGCGCTCCCGGTCGGCGCGCCTCGCGGCCTCGTCCGTCAGGCTGAAGCGCCCGTCGGGCAGCCCGTGCGCGGCCAGCAGCGGACCCACCGCCGCGTGCGGCGCCTCCCCGCACGGACCCGGCGCCTCGGTCACGTAGTGCCCATGCGTGAGCAGGTCGGGGCGTCCGTCGCCATCGACGTCGCGCACCGCGGCGACCATCCACTCCCGCGACGGGGCGTAGACGTCCACCGCGCCGTCGCGGAAGGTCCACACCCGCCCGTGGAAGGTGCTGGGGCCGCCGCGCCGCTCGGTCGTCACCCGGACGAACACCTCGGGCTCCCCATCGCCGTCGTGGTCGAAGAGCGACGGGGCCTCGATCGCCACGCACTCGTCCCCCACCGCGCACACCAGGTTGCCCTCCGGCCCGGTGATCCCCTCGCTCCAGGGTCGCGCCGAGCTGCGCTCTCCCGACGGGGTCGAGTGCACCAGCGAGAAGGTCCCCTGGAGAAGCTCCGCGCGGGTGTCGGGGTCCCGCTCCACCGAGAGCGCATCGACGCGCAGCGCCCAGGCCCCGCCGCCCGGCGTCGGCGAGCACCAGTCCAGCGAGGCCAGCACCGGCCAGGTCGCCGCCGATCGCCTCCCCAGCGCCCGGGCGACGGTGGCCTGCGACTCCGCGCGCAGGGCGTCGCACAGCGCCGACGAGGGAGGCGGGCGTCGACGGCGACGGCGGCGGTGCCTGGCGGTCGCCGTCTGCGGCGCAGGAGCGGGAGCGTTGGCGCAGCCCGCGAGCGCGAGCGCGAGGAGCAGGCGGGCGACGATCACGGCGCGGGAGTCTATCGCGACGATCGTGCTCGTCGCCTCGCCGAGCGTCCCGACCCCGTCAGCTCGCCGCGCTAGCGGCTGTCACCCGGGGCGCCACGGCGCGCGGGGAGGGCCCGCAGCTGCCCGAGTACGCCCTCCCACTGCCTCCGATGCTCAGGGTCTCGCTCCTTCGCCGCCTCGACGAGCGCGACCGCTTCGCCCACCCTCCCCTGCGCCACCAGGGCGCGGGCTCGAAGGAGCACCACCGGCGGAGGCGCCGCGTCACCGAAGCGCTGGAGGACCTCGAAGGCACGCCCGGGCGCGCCAAGCTCCAGCATCACGGTCGCGAGCCCGAGCGCCCGACGGTCCGGGTCGGGCTCCGTCGGGAGGCTCGCGCCGGACCGCAGGATCCGCTCGAGTCGCGATCGCCCCGGGGCGTTGGGGGCCAGCGAGCGGACCCTCCCGACGAGGGCGAGCGCCTCGTCCCAGCGCGCTCTCCGACCGAGGAGCACGGCGAGGTTCATCAGGGTCGAGATGTCGTTCGGGTGGGAGGCGAGCACCCTCCGGAAGCGCCCTTCTGCCTCGTCCTCGAGACCGAGTCGGAAGGTCACGAGCGCCAGCGGGCCTTCGAGCAGGCCCGGGTCCTCGCGCCACGGTCGCTGGGCGCGCGCACCGGGGCGAAGGGTGAGGCGAAGGCCCCCGACCTCGGCCTGCGCGACCCGACCGGCCTCGATCGAGAGGTAGGTCTCGCGGAAGGCGACGAGGCTCTCGCGATCGCCCTCGGGCACCTGCCGAAGCCTGACTCCGAGCGCCCGGAGACCGAGGAGCAGCGCCTCCTGGTGCGATCCCTTCCGGGAGGCGTCGCGCGAACACCCCGCGGCCAGGGCCTCGGCGGCGGCGGGGCGGGCCTCGGTCTCCGCGACCACGAGCTGCTTGCAGACGAACAGATCGTCCCGGTCGAGCTGGTGCGCGCGGCGCCAGAGGGCCTCGTCGTTACGCCACGTCGGCACCATTCCCCTCACCGAAGCGCCGTGCGCCACCACGAGGAGCGACAGCACCGCCGCCACGACGCGAGCCGACCGCGGCCCGAGGCTCGCCAGTCGCCAGAGGCAGCGCGAACCACACAACATCAGCGAGGGCGCCCCGGGCAGTCGGAGACCGTCGACTCCTCCATGCGAGGGCTCCTAGGCCGAGGAGGCCGAGGAGGCCGATGGTCCACCAGGCGCCCCCGAGGTAGCGGTCGGGACGAAACACCACGGCGTCGGGCCACGGCCAGATGGCCCTGGATAGGTACCCGCCGAGGGTCGAGAGCACCCTCCGGACGACCCCGCCCTCCATGGCCGATCCGGCCGCGAAGGCAGAGGGAGGCACCAGGACGAGGCGCACGACGAGCGCAACGAAGAGGGCGCCCGCGAGGATGGCCACGCCGCGCCACCGGGTCCGGCGCGTCTCCGCCTCGGGCGGGCTGACTCCCAGGGCGAGGTCGAGCGCGAGGAGCACCGGCAGGGCGAAGGCCACCTCCTTGCTGAGCGCCGCGAGCACCGCCGGGATGGCCGCGAGGATGGAGTGGCCTCGTGACCAGAGCGCGCAGGCCAGGAGCAGCCAGAGGGTCATCCAGATGTCCGTGCATCCCGCGACCCAGACCACGGTCTCGACGCGAGAGGCGTGAACGGCGAAGAGCATCACCACCACGCCCAAGGCCGCCCACCAGCCGAGGTCGTCGCGAGGGGCGAAGCGATCCCGCAGCCAGCGTCCGGCGAGCACGACGCAGCCGAGGTGGGCCAGGAGGTTGAGCGCGTGGTAGCCCCACGCCTGTGGGCCGAAGATGCGCCAGAGCCCCGCGTAGACGAGGGTGATGAAGGGCCGGTAGTAGATCCAGGCGCTCGCCGTCACCGGGCGACTGGGGATGTCCCAGAAGGCCGACCGGAGGGCCAGGCCGAGCCGCCCGGGCTGCTGGATGTTGGGGTTCTCGACGATGAGCCAGCGGTCATCCCACGCGAAGCCGTTGTAGATCGACGGGCCGAGAACGAGCACCGCCGCCAGCACCGAGAGCGCGAGCGCCCCCACGAAGGACCTGTCGCGGCTGAGCTTCACGAGCGCAGCCTGCACGTGGAGGCGGAGGTGAAGTCAAGGCCCGTCGCTACCGCGTCGAGACCCCGCCCGACCCGACGCACTCCCTGGCGAAGGCCACGACGCGCGCGGCGAGGCGCTCGGGCTGCTCCATCTGCGGGGCGTGGCCGAAGCCCGCGGGCTCCTCGATGACGGTCTGCGGCGGCAGGTGCTGGCGAAACCACGCCAGCGCCGAGGCGGGCAGCAGCCGCTCGGAGCGCCCCCACAGCAGCAGGATGGGCATCGACAGCGCGCGAGCTCGTCGGGCGTGGGCGAGTGCTCGGGCGTGACGCTGGCGAGAATCTGCCGCACCGCGGGCTTCTTCAGCACGTCGGGAAACTCATGGGCGAAGAGCGCCAGGAACCACGGCGGCCGGTGGTACACGCGCTCGAGGAAGCGCCTCGCCTCGGCGGTCGTGGTGAGGTCGAAGGCCGAGACCAGCTCGCGCCACTCGTCCGCCTCCATCTTCGCCCCGGCGGGGGAGACCAGCATCAGGCCGCGCACCCGCTCCGGTCGGCGCAGCGCGTAGCCGAGGGCGACGGCGCCGCCCAGGGAGTTGCCGAGCACGATCGTGGGCTCGTCGAGCATGCCGTCGAGCGCGTCGGAGATGGCGTCGAGGAGGAGGTCGGCCGTGATGTCTCCGCCGTCCTCCGGGTGCGCGCTGAAGCCGTGCCCCGGCAGCTCGGGGAGTATCACCCTCCGCACATGGGGCCGCAGCGCCGTGACCATCGGGCCGAAGGACGCGCCGCCCGCCCCGAGGCCGTGGAGCATCACGACGGTGGGGAGCCGGCCGCGCCCCGCGCCCTCGTAGACGTGGAGGTCGAGGCCTCGCACCCGCACGGTGCTGCTCGCGAGGCCGCGCGCCCGGAGCGAGAGCCGCGCGAGGCGGTCGGCTGCGGGGAGGAGTCGTGAGGCCATCAGGAGGGTTCCTGTTCGGGTGCGAGGAGTGAGACGAGGCCGTCGAGCTCGTCGACGAAGAGGCTCGCCAGGACGTCGGGAGGGACGCGGAGGTGCGCGTCGGCGAGGAGGGTCAGCGAGAGCTCGCCCGCGTAGCTGGCCACGCTGGCGGAGAGGGCGATGGAGCCCGGAGACGGAGCGGCGACGCGCAGCGCGGTGATCGCGCGACCGCCCAGGTGCAGCGGCACCGGAGGACCAGGGACGTTGCTGGCGACGAGGGAGGCCTTGCGGGAGAGCAGCCGGACGCCGGCCTGGTGGGCGACGCCGCCGAGGGTTCCGAGGAGGTCGACGAGGGTGCGGCCGAGGGAGAGCCCGGCGGCCTCGCGAGCGCGGCGGGCGGACTCGCGCACCCGGGAGAGCCGCTCCACCGGGGAGTCGGCGTGCAGCGGGAGCTCGACGAAGACCGATGCGAACTGGTTGCCCAGGTCGCCAGGGGCGTGCGCGAGGGCGACCGGCACCAGCGCGTGGACGCCCCTCGTGCGGCGCGCCCGACCGGGGCCGAGGGCGCTCCGCAGGGCACCCGCGAGGGCCGCGAGGATCACGTCGTTGACGTGCGCGTCGGCGGCGTGCGCGGCGCGGCGCACGGGCTCCAGGGCGACCGGGCGGGACCACGCCACCAGCTTGCGAGGGCCGGGGCTTCCCGAGAGGAGCCCGGAGGTGTCGGCGCGCTGCGCCAGCAGGTGGGCCAGGGTCGCGGCGCCGCGGAGGAGCTCGGACGCCGGGGGCAGCGAGGCCCTCGGTCGCGGAGGCAGCGGGGATGCGCCTGGGGGCCGCGTCCCGAAGCCCTCGTCGCTCACCGAGAAGAGGACGCCCAGCAGGGCCATGCCGTCGGCGATGGCGTGGTGAACCCTCACCACGAGCACCGAGGCGGGACCGGCGCCATCGATGATCCAGGCGCGCCAGGCGGGGCGATCGAGGGAGATCGGGAGGCTGGCGAGCTCGGACACCGCGCGCGCGAGGTCGGCCTCGGTGGAGTCGGGCGGGAGGGCGATGCGCTCCACGTGGCGCTCGATGGAGAAGGCGGGGTCTTCCCGCCAATGGGGGCGGTTCCAGGGGAGGCGCGGGAGGTCGATGAGGGCGCGGAAGCGGGCGCGCACGGCGAGGCGCTCGTCGAGGAGGGCGCGCAGCGTGGCGAGGTCGAGCGGTGCGTCGAGGGGCAGCACCGCGGTGACCACCATGGGGTTGTCCCGCGAGCTCATCCACAGGCGCGCGGCGTCGGCGTGGGAGAGCGATGGGGTGGAGGGCGTGCTCATGGGTGCTGTGAAGGGGCGACGAGCGCTCGACGGCCCTTTATCTCCCCTACAGCGTAGCGCCTTCGGGCCCTTCGATCGGGCGGCGCGTGCGCTCCGACCGCTCACACCACCTTCGGCCGGGCGAAGCGCTTCCACGCCTCCGGGAGCTGCATCCCCATGACCCGCTCGGTGCCGGCCTCGTCGAGGATCACGAAGGAGAACATCCCCCGGAACACCTCCTCGCCCGACTGGTGGAGGCGCACGTCGATCTTCAGCATCCGTGAGTTCTCGCTCACGATCTTCGCGTGCCCCAGCACCTCGACGCCGATGCGCACGGGCTTCAGCAGCCGCGCCTCGATGGCCCCGGTGAACCCGAACTGCTTGCGCACCCCGATGACCACCCAGCCCGCGAGCTCATCGGCCAGCGTGGTCACGAGGCCGCCGTGCATCACCCCCGCGGGGCCCTGGAATTCCGGCGGAGCGGTGTACCTCACGGTCACCTCTCGGCCCACCCGCACGGGCTTGAGCTTCATGCCCACGGGGTTGCTCGGCGAGCACCCGAAGCAGGGCTGACCCTCCCCGAAGATGGACCCGTCCAGCGCCTCGATGTCCTCGTCGTCGAGGCCGTGCTTGTGGTCGTGCTTGTGATCGCTCTCGTGCTTGTGACTCATCGACCCTCTTCGCTTCTCCCGCTCAGATTCTCAGCACCAGCTCCGCCACCGCGCCCTGAAAAAGCGGGACGTCCCGGCACACACCCCCGGAGCACACCCGGCCTCCCGGGGTCATGCCGCCGAAGACCCGGATGAAGTTGCTGAGGGTGAAGTTCCAGCGAACCTCCATCGAGGGGAAGAGCACCGGCAGCAGCGGGAGCCCGGTGCTCACCAGGCCCAGCGGCTGATCGCCGAGGCCGCGCTGCCCGATGGGGCGCGTGGTGTTGTCCCAGCGCAGCGACGCGCTCACCACCAGCGGAAGCCCGTGCGACCACGACAGCGCGACGCCCCCTCGGGCGCCCGTGGTGAGCTGGTCGAGGTTGAAGCCCGTGAGCCGGTCGGCGGTGTAGTTGCGCTCGAAGCGGTGGTCGACCCGCAGCTCGATGGAGTCGTTGGCGCCCACCGGCAGCGCGATGTCGAAGTCCGCCTGGAGGCTCTCGTGCTTCAGGTCGCCCGCCTGCCACTGCGGCGGCAGCGCGCCCGACGCCCGATCGGAGCCCGCGTAGAACTCCCGGCGATACCCCACGCTCGCGACCAGGTTGAAGTCCCCTCGCGCCACGCGCGTCACGCTCGCCCCCCCGAGGCCCGCCGCGCCCGGCACCACGCCCCCCGCGCTCCCCCCCGCGGCCGGTGCCCCGCCTCCCCTCGCGGGCGCGCTGGGATCACCCGCCGACGGCGTCGCCGAGGGCCGGGCCACCGGGCGCGATCGACGGCGCACCGCGAAGTAGGTGTGCGAGGTGATGAGCCCGTGCGACGGGTCCCACGGGTCGAGCTCGTTGCCAAGGCTGTCCGCGGTCTCGGCCCAGCCGTACATCACCGAGTTGAGGGTGAAGATCCACGGCGACGGGGCGACGGTGTAGTCCACGCGCACCCTTCCCCCGCGGGTGTTGGCGTTGGTGAAGATGCGCTGGTCGTCGCGCTCCAGCGAGGGGGCGGAGCTGTACACCCTCGCCACGTCGCGCGGCGCGCTGTTGGACGCCTCCGTCGGCGCCAGCAGGTAGTGGGTGTAGTCCTTCCACTCGGCCAGCACGGTGAAGCGACCGCGGTTGAGCTGCGCGGCCACGTAGATGCCGCGGCCGTTGGTGGTGCGCGACGGGGGGAGGCTGTCGTCCTGCGAAGCGCGGCCGGTGCGAGAGGCGCGGCGCAGGATGTTCATCTCGCCGTAGAGAGAGAGGGCGCCGTCGAGGAGCGAGGGCAGCTCCACGCGCCACCCACCGATGTCGACGTCGTCCTGGCGACGCTGGTCGGCGAGGAGCTCGAAGCTGGTGTGCACCACGTGGCCCGAGAGCTCGATGTCCTCGTCGGCGCCGACCCTGGCGGAGACCGATCCCCCGGCGAGCAGGTCGGACGGATCATCGAAGATGGAGAGGGAGATGGGGTCGAGGTTCTGCGGGTTGCTGTAGCCCGCGAAGGCGCGAGCGGTGAGCCTCCCCCGGTCGATCTCCAGGCGTCCGCCGCGCAGGGTGGTGTCGAGCCCGATGGGGTCGACCTTGCGGAAGGCCAGCGAGAGGCCGCGGCCGAAGACCTGGTAGAAGTCCCCGACCTCGGCGGTGATGTCCCCTCGCTGGTAGCGCAGCGAGAGGCGCTCGGGCATCGGCGAGAGGCGCTCCGGGAGCGAGCGCAGGAGGAAGCGATCGGAGGCCGCGAAGCGGGTGCTGTCCGAGCTGCCCGGGCGGTAGTTGGAGCGGAGGTAGCAGAGCGAGACCTCCTCCTCGGTGCAGGAGGTGTCGTGGCCGAAGGGCGAGAAGCCGTCGACGCGGAGGTACAGCCGCCACGGCGCGGACGTGGCCGCGATGTCGAGGCGCTCGGTGAACGACCCGAAGCGGTCGTCGTGCACGTTGAGGTCGAAGTTCGACCCGCGGTACCGCAGCAGGCTGGTGTTGGTGATCGTGAACGCCGTCGGGCCCAGGCCAGGCAGACGCGCGACGAGCCCCTGGGCGAGGGCCGTGCTCGGGAGCGTGGCGGTGAGCGTGACGGAGAGGAGCGCGAGGGCGGCGGAGCGAGGACGCACGGTGGTGCGCGGAGATTACTCGGTCGGGCAGGCCGGGTAGCGCGGATCTGCGAGCACTTCGTCGATGGCGGTGCGCATCGAGGTGAGGCCGTTCTCGCTGCCGTACTCACGCCAGCGGATGCGGCCGCAGCGGTCGACGATGATGTTGCCCGGGAAGGCCGTGTTGGGCACGAAGGGCTGGGTGATGAACATCGGGTCCATCAGCTCGGGGAAGCTCAGGCCGTAGCGCGTGGCCCAGGCGCGGCAGGTGGACGCGGAGATGGCCGAGCGGTCGACGTTCTGCACCAGGAGCTGCACGATGCGCACTCCCTGGCCGGCGTAGCGCCTCACGAGCTCGGCCTCCATCTGGGCCGACTCGCGCTGGCAGGGGACGCACCACGCGGCGGAGATGGAGATCAGCGTGAGCTGGCTGGTGAAGAAGTCGGGGCCGTCGAAGCTCCACTGGGCCTCAGCGCCCTCGCGGTTGCACGCGGTCAGGGTGAAGGGGCGGAAGAGGGCGCCCACGCGAGAGCCGTAGGGGCCCGCGGGGTAGGTCTCGGCCGGGGGGGTCACGCCAGCGTCGGGAGTCGCGACGACGCCCGTGTCCGCCGCCGCGACCGTGCCTGCATCCGTACCGTCGCGGGCGCCGGCGTCACCCCGGTGGTGCCGCTGTCGCCGCATCCGGCGAGGGCGAGGGTGGAAAGCGCGAAGGCGAACGCGAGAGTCTTCATGGTGCTCCTCGGGGGATGGCGGTGGGGCGGTGAAGGGATGCGAAGGATGTTCACACTCAAGTGCTCGGGACGCAATCGCCCACCACCGTGGTGCCGCTCATGCTGCGGCGGCAGGTGTAGCCGGTCGGGCAGGCGCGGGCGCCGGTGGCGGCGCAGTCGAAGGGCTCGCAGAAGCCGTTGGTGAAGGTTCGGGTGCGGGTGGCCGTGACGCGGAAGGTCTTGCGGCAGGCGTAGCCCTCGCTCACCCGGCAGTCGCTGTCCTCGGTGCAGGACTGCACGCAGGTGCCGAGGTCGCCTTCGGCGAAGGTGCGGCTGATGAAGCAGATGCCGTTGGCGGGGCAGTTGCTGCGCGGCAGCTCCATGTCCGTCCAGATGTTGGAGGAGTTGTAGCCCTGCGGGAGGATGCAGCGGCTGACGCAGAACCCGCCGTTGTTGCCGGTCTGGAAGGGCGCGCCGGTGGAGTCACGGGTCACCTGCGGGTTGCAGAGGCCCGACTGGCACACGGTGGCGGGGGTCATCGCGGGGTCGGCGTTGGCGACGCACGACTGGCCGAGGGTGCGGCCCGTCGGGGCGGGGGCGGCGGCGGGGCGGCAGCGGCCCGACTCGTGGTCGCACACGGTGCCGTCGATGCAGCTCGTGGCGGTGCAGACCGGGATGCAGATGTTGACGGCGTTGATGGTGCCGGCGTTGATGCCCTGGCAGGTGTAGCCGTCGCGCTCGCAGTCGATGCCGTTGGCGCAGACGCGGGCGCAGTAGCGGTGTCCCTCGCGGTCGGCCGCCTGGCAGAAGCCGTCGATGGGCTTTCCTCCCGACAGGAAGAGCACGCACTCGTCGTCGCGGGTGCACTCGCGGTTGCACTGTCCCCCGGGGAGACCCGTGTCGGCGGCGCGGCGACAGGTCATGCCGTCGCGGCACTCGGCGGCGCTGTCGCAGGCCCCGAAGATGGCCTGCGGGCTGCGCATCGGGCGGCCGGCATCGACCGGAACATCGACCGCGGGGGCATCGACCGCGGGGGCGTCGGTGCCTGCATCTACGGGGTTCGGATTGGCGACCTCGCTGGAGCAGCCGAGCGCGAGGAGGAGGGTCGAGGCGAGCCAGGAGGATGCGCGGACAGGGGCCATGGTCCGCGTCGAATATCCCATGTGATGATGGGTGGCAACGACGCGGCGGCGGCGGTCACCCGTTGGTGGGCGCTCCGCAGTTGGGGCAGGCGGGCAGCTCGGCAGCGAAGACGCTCTTGCAGTAGGCGCAGGCCCGGCGGGGCACGCGCTGGTCGGGGTCGATGGGCCGAAGCTCCTTGAAGACCTGGGCCATCTCCGCCGAGGACATCACATCGTTGGGGTCCGCCGGCTGCCAGATGACCTCCATGGCGTTGAGGTTGTCGTCGCCCTGGAGGATGGTCTGAAGATCCTGCGCCAGCATCGGTCGGCTGGTCGGGGGCTGGAACCCGAAGAACCCTCCGCGGCGCCCCACCACGATGGTGACGACCACGAAGCCTCCGCCCTCCTCGGCCCTCGCGGTCACCCTCGGTCCCTCGACCTTGCGCACTCCGCCCGCGTCGTTGCGCATGGTCTCGACGATGAAGCGCCCTCGGGCGTCGCTCACCGCGGCGTCGAAGTACTGCTGCGCCGTCTGCATGGCGATGCCCTCGCTCAGCGCGTGCTGTGTCATGTACGCGGCGTCGAGGTACTGGGAGAGGAGCTGCGCGGTCTCTCGCGCGGCGTTGGGCAGGCCGTTGCCGCCCATGTTGCTGCGCTCGGCGATCTGCGCGATGCCCGCCTGGATCTGCGCCCTCGCCCGGGAGTCGAAGGCGATCGCCAGCACGCCGACCGCGAAGGTCTCCATCCCCCCCGGGGGCATCGGCATCGGACCACCCGCGGGGGGGTAGTACGGCGCCATCGCGCGGCCGCCGCCGCTCTTCTTCTGGGCGATCACCACGATCACCACGATGATGAGCACGAAGAACGCGATGCAGCAGAAGGCCCCGAAGCCGCCGCCGCTGCTGCGGGTGCGAGAGCCGTAGGAGCTACCGCCGTAGGAGCCGCCGCCGTAGGAAGATCCACCGCCGTAGGACGGCGACGACGAGGGCCGCGACCACGACGAGCCCGACGACGAGGGCCGCGACCACGACGAGCCCGACGACGAGGGCCGTGAGCCCGACGAGCCGGAGCTGCCGGAGCCCCATCGCGAGCCGCCGAAGCTGCCGCCGGTCTGCTGCGCGAGCGCGGCGAGCGGGGACATCCAGATTGCTGCCAGCACCAGGACCAGCAGCGCCCACCATCGGGTCTTCTTCATCGTGGGACGGGAGGCTACGTCGAGACGGGGAAGTGTTCCAGCGCTACCCCGACGCGAGACGCCAATGGTTGACCCCGCTCGTCGAGCGCGATCGCCTGAGGTCTGTCCGCACGCCCCAGGACGCCGCCCTGCCGCACGCCTCGACGTGCTCCGCGAGTTCAACTCCGGGCGACAGAGACCAACACCCGCACCAACTTCTCCGCCGCGTCTTGGATCTCCTCCGGCTGCGACGCGAGCTGCGCGACAATGCGTTGCACCGGCGGCTTGAACCGCGCGGGAGGCATGGCCTCGGTCCGAACAAGATCACCGACCTCGACGCCAAGGGCCGTCGCGAGACTCGCCAGCGTGGCGATCGTCGGCACGCGGGTCCCGCTCTCGATGCGATTGACGGCATCGACGCTCACGCCCGCGCTCTCGCAGAGCTGCTCTTGCGTGAGCCCCCGGGACGCGCGGAGCTCGCGCAGGCGGATGCGCACAACCTCCTCGATCGTCTGTCGCCGGGCTCGACGTGCCATGCGTACGGGCATGGCGTGGAGCACAGGTTCGCGATAGTGACAGATACACAGTAACGATGTATGGGCTCGGGCACAGGTCACGCCGAACATCACGACGAATCGGAGCGGCGGGAACAGCATGAGGGAGCGATCAGCATGAGCATCATCGGGCACATCTCGAAACCGGCGGGCGATCTCATTGACGTTGTCATCCGCACCATCATCTCGATGAGCGAGCGCAACAGCTACGTCCTCGTGGTGCAGAACAAGACGAAGTTTTCCATGCGCCGCGTTGAGTCGTACAACAACGCCGACAACTGGCCCTTCGGCGACATCGCGCCCGAGACGTCCGACGCCGTTTCGTTGAACCGCAAGAGCTTCTCGTTCGCCGCAAAGTACGAGATCCGGGAGATGGGACTCCATGTGATCCTGGCGGCGTCGTCGCCGGTGGTGGGCGGCGACAAGATCGGGCTTCAGTCTCCCGCCGAGAGCGTTCCCTGCAAGGACGTGTGGGACCGGATGGACGATGGCAACGACAAGTCCGGGCGGCACGCCCGGGCACACGTCATGTCAACGACGGAGGTCGCGGCGAAGACGTGGGTCTGGCACATCGAGCCTTGAGCGTGGTGGCGGCCCCAAGCCACGACCGACGTTTTCGAGGCCGGAGCGCGGCACCGTAGGGCCGGTTGATCCATCTGTGGGAGGAGGCGTCATGGGACTCGTCGTGATCCTGTTGGTCGTGTTGCTCGTCGGCATGTCCATCGGCTCGTCCATCAGCGGTGCCAACGACGGGGCCCGTGCCCGTCGCGAAGAAGATAAGAAGAGAAGCGAGTAGCCTCGAACTAGATTCGGCGGCGCCATGGTCCGCAGTCGATCTCCCGGAGTCGAGGTTCAACACGCTCAGGAGGAACACGCATGGACAAGGTCGTTCAGAAGTTGGTGGCCCTCGGCGTTCCCGGGTTGGTTCTTCTCGTGGTCATCGCGACGAGTGGAGTCGCTGGCGGCGCCGCGATCGTCGTGGGCCTGGCGGCACTCGGCGGCCCTTTCGGCATGTTCGGCGGGCTCGCGATGCTGGGTATCCTGGCACTCGTCGCCGATGCCGTGGCTGAATATGGCCTGGAGAAGATCTTCGCGTCGGTCGTGATCGGGCTGATCGCAACCGGCCACACTCGTCAGGAGATTCGTAAGACGATCGAGGGTTACCCGATCACCGCGGGACTGAAGAGGAAGATCCTCGGCAATCTCTGAGCGCCCGGGCGGACCCTACGGCGCCGCGGCCGTCCGTCCTGCCCACAGCATTGGCGCGCCATAGGGAATGATCGCCTCGTCCGCCGTCACGAGTAGCATCCGCTCCTCGATCGCCTGGGCAACGAGCATGCGGTCAAACGGATCGCGGTGATGGGGCGGCAATGCCCCCGCCCGCAACGCATGATCGATCTCGATCGGAAGCACGTGAATCGCCGAGGATGCGAGCTTGGCCGGGAGCCAACGCGCCGCGGGTCCCGGGAGCGTAAGTTTTCCGAGTTCGGATTTGATCGAGATCTCCCACGCCGATGCGACGGACAGCAAGACGTCGTTCGCAGCGTCGGTGACCGCGTCGATCACGTCTGGGCGCAAGCGTTCGGGCTCCAGCCACAGCCAGAGCAGGACATGGGTGTCGAGCAGGAGCCTCACCGACCGCCCTGTTCGAACTCCTCGATGACATCGACCGGGGTCTGGTCGAAGTCAGGGGAAACCCTGATCCCGTCACGCTCCGACCCGAGCATCTGACGGCGGCGCTCCGCAACATCCTCGCGCGACTCGCGCTCGCCCAGCACGATGACCTCCACGTCGCGGCCGAGAAAATCCACGAGATCCGGGATCTCTATCGTCGTCGAATCGATGTGGCACCGGATCCTGATTGCGTCCATGACCGAAAAATACTCCCCGGTCCGACGAGCGTCGAGGCATCGGCGGCCGACGCAACGCTTGACGCGCCCCAGCGGCTAAACCACCGCTATGCCGCGCCGCCGCCCTCCGGGAGCACCGCGCGGGTCAGGTTGTCGATCTCCGTCGCCCCGCCCTCGATCGCCCCGCGCACCACCACGTCGTCCTCGATGCGGATGCCGCCGAAGGGCGTCAGCGCGTCGACCAGCGACCAGTCGACCCGACCCGAACCCTCCGACTCCCTCAGCGGGCGCAGCAGCGCGTCGATGAAGTACAGCCCCGGCTCGATGGTGAAGACCTGCCCGGCCTCGATGACGCTGGTGTTGCGAAGGAAGGGGTTGTCCGCCCTCGGCTTCACCACCGCGCAGCCCACGTCGTGGCACTGCAGCCCCAGCGAGTGCCCCAGCCCGTGGGGGAAGAACGCCCGGGTGATGCCCGACGACACCGCCTCGTCCGCCGAGCACCGCACCACCCCCGTCGCCGAGAGCAGCGCGCCCACCTCGTCGTGCGCCCGGTCGTGCAGGGCCTCGTAGGGCATCCCCACCGCCACCGCGGCGCAGAGCCGCTGCTGCAGCGCCTCGACGCCCTCCACCAGCCCCCGGAACACCGCCGACGTCGCGTCGCCCCCGTCGCGCACCCACGTGCGGGTGATGTCCGAGCAGTACCCCAGGCAGGTCGCCCCCGCGTCGAGCAGCAGCGTCCTCGGGCCTCCCTCCCCCGGCCGCCGCCGCGCGTAGGCCACGTGGTGCAGCGTGGCCGCGTTGCCGTCGTAGGCCACGATGTTCTTGTAGGGCGTCTCGGGGTCGTCCTGCTGGGTGACCGCGAGGTAGGCGAGGTGCAGCTCCAGCTCCGACGAGGCCCCCTCGAAGAAGGCCCTCCGCAGCGCCGAGTGGCCGTGCGCCGCGCGCCGGTTGGCCTCCCGGAGGCACCCCTGCTCATACGCGGTCTTGTAAACTCTCAGCGCGTCGAGCGCCGCCACCAGCCCCGGGGGGTTGACCGCCTCGATGCCCCAGCGCGCCGCGATGGCCGCCTCGTCGCCGACGAAGGCCACCCGGCCGCCAGGAACGTGCGCCTTCGCGTCGTCGGCCGCGGCCAGCGCCACCTGCTCGAAGTGCTCGACGAAGTGCTCGCTCTCCGGGGCGTTGGCGTGCTCCCAGTAGTCCACCGCGGTCACCCGCAGCAGCGTCGGCCGGCGTCCCGCCCTCACCACCAGCGCGGCGCCCGGCTCTCGCAGCGCCACCCAGTGCTGGAAGTGCGGCGTCGCCCTCAGCGGCCACCACTGGTCGTCGAAGTCGCTGCGCTTTCTGGCCGCGCCCCCGTGCACCACCACCGCGTCGAAGCCGCTCTCGGCGAGGGCCTTCTCGTAGGAGCGCTGCAGCCCCGCGACGTGCGCCGCGTAGTCCTTCGTGATCGCTTCGATGCTCACAGCGAGGCCTCCATGTCATGAGAGCGCGCCGCCGCCCGGCGCTGCCGCGACTCCTCCAGCAGCTCGACGCACGCGGCCATGGTGTCGGTCACCACCAGCCGCTGGCGCAGCGTGGCCGCCCCGGGGATGCCCTTGAGGTAGCCGGTGAGGTGGCGGCGGGTGACCGCCACCCCGTGGCGCTCGCCGCGCTCGGCGACGTTGGCCGCGAGGTGCTCGATGCAGAGGTCGATGCGCTCGTCCCAGGTGGGCGGGGCGCACTCCACCCCCTCGTCGAGGAGGGTGCGGGCCTCGCGGAAGATCCACGGGTGCTCGATGGCGCGGCGGCCCACCATCACCCCCGCGCAGCCCGTCTCGGCGAGCGCGCGGCGCGCGTCGTCGGCGCACTTGATGTCGCCGTTGACCACCACCGGGATGGACACCGCCTCGCGGGCCTTGCGGGCCCAGTCCCAGTCCGCCGCGCCGGAGTGGCCCATCTGCGCCGTGCGGCAGTGCACCGTGAGCGCCTGCACCCCGGCGTCTTCGAGCCGCCGCGCGAGGTCGACGATGGGCATGTCGCTCTCGGGCCCGTACCCGATGCGGGTCTTCACCGTCACCGGCAGCGCCACGCGCTCGACCACCATCTTCGCCATGGCGACCATCGCGCCAGGGTCGCGCAGCCAGCCCGCGCCGGCGCCGCGGCCGGCGATCTTGGGCACCCAGCAGCCGCAGTTGATGTCGATGGCCGTGGGCTCGGCGCGCTCGGCCACGGTCGCCGGCCTCCGCGAGCCGCAAGGGGTCGCTGCCGTAGATCTGGATCACCGTGGGCGTGTCGTCGGCGGCGATCTGCACCTTGCGCTTCGCGGTGCGGCAGCCCCGTAGCAGGCCCTCCACGTTGACGAACTCGGTGACGCAGAAGTGCGCGCCCACCGAGCGGCAGAGACGGCGGAAGACCACGTCGGTGACGTCCTCCATCGGGGCGAGGATCACCGGTCGCGTGGCGTAGAGCGCCCGAAGCGTGTCGAATGGGTTCATGGCTTGGAAGGGCTATCGGTTACCCCATCGGCCAGGGCGATGCCAGCCGCGGAACCTCTGGTACCGTCGCGCGCACCGACGATGACCTTCGCCCCCCTCGCACCGCGCCTCGGCGACCGCTCGCTCTTCCCCGACCTCGAGGCCCGCGCGTACCTCGCCCACGCCGCCATCTCGCCCCCCTCGCTGGTCGCCCGCCGGGCCGTCATCGGGCTCCTCGGCGACTACGCCCGCCGCGGCGCCGGGGCCTTCGGCGCCACCATCGACCAGCGCGATCGGCTGCGGGCGAAGCTCGGAGCGCTCCTCAACGCCCAGCCCGGCGAGGTCGCCCTGGTGCCCAACACCTCCCTCGGCGTCACCCATGTCGCCATGGGATTCCCCTTCGAGAAGGGCGACCGGGTGCTCTGCTTCCTCACGGAGTTTCCTGCCAACGTCACGCCCTGGCAGCGCGCCGCCGAGCTCTACGGCCTCGAGCTCTCCTGGATCGACGCCGACCTCGCCCGCACCGATCCGACCCGCTTCCTCGAGGAGGTCGACGCCGTCTGCGCCCGGGGCTTGAGGCTCGCGGCGGTGAGCGCGGTGCAGTTCCAGAGCGGGCTGCGGATGCCGCTGAGGGCCATCTCCGACCGGGTGCGCGCCGTCGGCGGCGTGCTCTTCGTCGACGCCATCCAGGCCTGCGGATCGGTCCCCATCGACGTGGAGGCCGACGGCATCGACGCCCTCGCGAGCGGCGGCCACAAGTGGCTGATGGGCCTTGAGGGCGCGGGGATGCTCTACCTCCGGGGCGAGCTCTCGAAGTCCATGCGCCCCCACCTCGCGGGCTGGATCTCCCACCAGGACGCCTTCTCCTTCCTCTTCCAGGGCCCGGAGCTGCTGCGCTACGACCGCCCCTTCCGCACCGACGCGGGACTGGTCGAGGGCGGCGCCTTCAGCGCGGTGGGCTGCGCCGCCCTGGAGGCCAGCGTCGACATGCTGGGCTCCCTCGGGGTCGGCAACATCCACCGCCACGTCAACGGCTACCTCGACGCGCTGGAGCGGGAGCTCGTCGACCGCGGCTTCCACAGCCTCCGAGGAGCGGGCGTCGAGCAGCGGTCGTGCATCCTCGGGGTGCGGCCTCCGGCGGGCGACGCGCGCGACGCGCCCTGGTGGTCCAGGGCCCTCGCGGCCCGGGGCGTGGTCACCTCGTGCCCCGACGGGCTGCTTCGCTTCGCGCCGCACTGGCCCAACGACCTCGACCGCGAGCTGCCCCTGGTGATCGAGGCCCTCGACGACGCAGGAGCCGAGCGATGAGCGAAGCGGAGGAGACGGAGGTGCTGTCCGCGGCGATCGGCAGCGACGAGTCCGTGGTGGTGACCGGCGTGGTGGGGCGCCTGGGCAAGCGGGTGGTGCGGCTGCTGCACCGGATGGTGCGGGTGATCGGGGTCGACCGGAGGGAGTTTCCCGACCGCCCGAAGGACGTCACCCACCTTCGCATCGACCTGAGGCGCAAGAAGATGCGCGACGTGTTTCGCGCGGGCAACGTGAGGGCCGTGGTGCACCTCGGGGTGATGCACGACCCTCGCGCCTCGGCCAACGACCACCACTCCTGGAACGTCGTGGGCTTCGGCAAGATGCTGGAGTCCATGGCGCAGTTCGGGGTGAAGAAGCTGGTGGTGCTCTCCAGCGCCAGCGTGTACGGCCCGAGGCCCGACAACCCGCAGTTCCTCGCCGAGGAGTCCCCGCTGCTGGGGAGCCAGGATTTCAGCGAGATCCGAGACCTCATCGAGGTCGACATGCTCGCGCAGAGCTTCTTCTGGAGGCACCCGAGCTGCGAGACGGTGATCCTCCGCCCGACGCACATCCTCGGCGCCGTGAAGAACGCCCCCAGCAACTACCTCCGCCTCCCGGTGGCGCCGACGCTCATGGGCTTCGACCCGATGATCCAGGTGATCCACTTCGACGACGTCGCCCGCGCCGTGGTGATGGCCCTCCGCCCCGGCGCCCGAGGCATCTTCAACCTCGCCGGCCCCGAGCCCGTGCCCCTCTCCCGCATCCTGAAGATGCTCGGCCGCCCGCGGCTGCCGATCCCCCACGGGGCCGCCCGCTCGATGCTCTCCGAGCTCTTCCGCTACCGGCTCTCCAGCTTCCCCGCGCCGGAGCTCGACCACATCCGATACGTCTGCATGGTCGATGACCGCCGCGCCCGCGACGCCCTCGGCTACGCGCCCCGCCACGGGCTGCGCGACACGGTGTTCTCCGTGGAAGAGAGCTGATCCCGCCGCGCGGCGGCTGCGCTACCCTCCCTCCCCGCCATGACCCCATCGAGCTCCATCGCGTCTTCCATCGCCGACGTCGTCGACATCGAGGTCCTCCGCGGAGAGCGGGCCCGCGAGGGAGCGGCGCCCGACCTGCTCATCGAGATTCCCCACGGGGCGACGCGCACCGCGGACTTCACCCGCGTGGCGTCACGGATGGAGAGCCCGCTGCCCGATGGGCTCTCGGACTTCTTCCATGTGAACACCGACGCGGGCGCACCGGAGCTCGGCCTCGCCACGGCGCGGCGCTTCGTCGCCCTCGACCCCTCGCGCTCGGTGGTCCTCCTGCGCTGCCGCATCCCCCGCACCTTCATGGACTGCAACCGCCGCATCGACGCCTCCGCCGAGGACTTCAAGGCCGGCAAGGTCACCCCCGGGCTGATGCCCTGGGTCACGGCCCCCGCCGACCGCGCCCTGCTGCGAGCGCGCTACGAGGCCTACGTCGGAGCGGTGCGCTCGGCCGTCGCGGCGACCATGCCCTCGGGCGCCATGCTGATGCTCCACACCTACGCGCCGCGCGACGTCGACGTGCAGGTCGACGAGCACATCGTGACCAGCCTGCGCCGGGCCTATCAGCCCGAGGTGGAGCCCACGTGGCCGCTGCGCCCGGAGATCGACCTGATCGGCCGCGACCTGGGAGGCGTCTCCCACCTCCCGAGCGCGGTGGCCGACTCGCTGCGAAGCGGGATGGCGGCCGCGGGAGTGACCGTGGGCGACGGGGCGACCTACCCGCTGCACCCGAGCACCCTCGCGTGGGATCACGCCACCGCGTGGCCGGGCCGCACCCTCTGCATGGAGGTGCGACGCGACCTGCTGGCCGACCCCTTCGATCCGTTTACCGAGATGCGTATTGGCGAGGCGAAGGTGGCGCGCCTCGCGGGGCCGTTGGCCGAGGCGCTGCGGCGCTGGTGGTGAGCCCGGCGATCAGCGGGTGATGGTGATGCGGCGGATGATGACCGGCACCGCGGGCCGGTCGCTGCGGTCGCGGCGCACCGAGGCGATCTCGTTGACGAGGCTGGTGGGGCGGCACTCGCCGAAGATCGAGTAGCTGCCGTCGAGGTGGGCCTTCGGGCCCTGGGTGATGAAGAACTGCCCACCGTTGGTGTTGGGGCCGTGGTTGGCCATGCAGAGCAATCCCGCGCGGTCGTGGGGTGCGACGTTCTCGTCGGCGATCTCGTAGCCGACGCCCCCGGAGCCCGAGCGGAGGAAGTCGCCGCCCTGGATCATGAAGTTCGGGATCACCCGGTGGAAGATGGTGTTGGCGTAGAAGGGCGTTCGGGTCCATCGGCCGTGGACCGGGTCCCAGAAGTCCCTGATCCCCCGGGCGAGGCCGACGAAATTGGCCACCGTGTTGGGCGCCTCCCTCTCGAAGAGGGTGCACTGGAACTCCCCATGCGACGTCACCTCGATGATGGCGCGTAGCGGCCCGGAGCCCGACAGGCCCGCGGTGGCCTCCGCGAGCGAGAACCTCCCCCCTCGGGGGTCGGGCCGGGAGGGCGTCCGGTAGATCGGCACGCGGGGCTCGCCCAGGTAGGCGCCCGGGTCGCTCGGAGGTGGATCACCCGATGGCACGAACGCGGCGCCCGCCTGCGCGACCTCGACGCCCGCGTCGGCGCTCGACTGCGCCTCCGTCGGTCGGCTGCGAGCGAAGTACACCCCGCCCGCGATCAGCAGCAGCACGCCCAGCACGCCAGGGACCGCCATGTCCGCCATCGACGACCGCGCGGGCGGAGGAGGCTGCGGAGGGAGCTGCGGAGGAGGCTGCGGAGAGAGCGAGGTGAAGGGCATCGTCATCGCCACGGTGCGCTGGGGCTGCGGCTCGGGCTGCGGCCCGGTCCTCGGCGGGGGCTGCGGGACGGCCTCCATCATCACGGTGCGCTGCAGGGTGAGGAGCTTCAGCAGCTCGTCGAGGCACCCGCCCGCCTCTCGAAAGCGCTGCTCCGGGTCGCGCGCCACGCAGCGGGCGAACCACCCGTCGAAGCCGCTCGGAAGCATCGGCGGGCACCCCAGGGCCGAGGCCCTCGCGCTCGGCGGGGCGATGGGATCGACCATCACCTCGACCAGCAGCGCCTGGAGGTTGACGCCCCCGGCGTCGTTGGCGCGGAGCCAGTAGCTCTTCCCGGTGAACACATAGAACGCGATCAGCCCGAGCGCCCAGACGTCCGTGGCCGCGCGGATGTGGGCGCCCGCGGAGGCCTGCTCCGGGGCCATCCAGAGCGGCGACCCGATGGCGGTGGTGACCGTCGCGACGGTCTGGTTCTCCCGCACGATGCGCGCGATTCCGAAGTCGAGCACCTTGAGGGTGAAGGGCACCTTCGGAGAGCGCGACTCGGCGATGAAGATGTTCTCCGGCTTGAGGTCGCGGTGCACGATCGACCTCGCATGCGCCGCCGCCATCCCGTGACGGAGCTGCTCGAAGAGCTCCTTCACGGCGTCGGGGGCGACGGGCGAGCGGCGCTTCACCCACGCCTCCAGGCTCTCTCCGCGCAGCAGCTCCATGGCGATCCACGGGGTCGAGGTGGGCTCGTCGACGCCCGCGGCGACCACCTGCACCACGTGGTCCGAGTCGATCCTCGCGCCGACGCAGGCCTCCTGCTCGAACTTCGCCCTGAACGCCGGGTCGGCCACGAGCTGCGGGTGCATGATCTTGAGCGCCCGCTCGTGCCCGGTGCTGCGCTGCCGCGCCACGTACACGGCGCCCATGCCCCCTTCGGCCAGGGGCCTCAGCACCTCGAAGTCCCTGGCGAAGGTCTGTCCCGGTTCGAGTCGAACGAGCGAGCTCATGTCGGGCGCGATGATAGCGGCCCTCGATCGGTCTTTGGACGGCTTGCACCAACGATCCGCGGTACGACCCTTCGGATATGCGCCCCGTGGTCTTCGCCTTCGCCCTCTCGCTCTCTCTGGCCGGGTGCGTCGACATCGGCCCCGGCTCCGGCTCGTCGGGCGCGCGCACCTGCGAGCAGCTCGGGTGGAGCTGCGGCCTCGACGGCTACGGCACCTCCTGCGGAACCTGCTTCGCCCCGCTGAGCTGCTCCTCCGGGTCGTGCGTCGAGCCCGGCGCGCAGGTGATCTTCAGCGGCGCCACGGCCTACGCCCTCGCCGGGGGCTACTCGGGCGTCCTCTTCACGCTGCCTGCGCCCGCCACGGTGCGCTTCACGGCCTCGTCGCCTGGGCTCTTCCAGGTCGGCATCTTCACCATCGCCGACTGGACCCTCTTCGCCAGCGGCCAGGCCTCCGGCGCCTTCGTGCTGAGCAACCCGACGCCCTCGGTCAGCGACGTCATCCAGCTCGGCGCGGGCACCTACACCCTGGGGTTCCGCTGCGCCAGCGCCGTCGACTCCTGCCTCATCCGCTACAGCGTCAACGCGGTCTACTGAGCGATCACTCCGCGTACATCTTGATGCCCGTCGCGGCCGCGAAGGACAGCCGGTACGCCTCGGCCCAGTCGGGGTGGCGCACCATCACGTGGCCGTCCGAGAGCAGCGTCTGCTTCCAGTCCCTGCGCCTCGTCCCGGGCCTCAGGAGCTGCTCCTCGACGCACCACTTCCCCGCCTCCCGCAGCCAGTCTCCGAGGCCCTCGATGCGGGTGATGCGCCCCGAGCCCTGGGCGCGCTTGAAGATGATCCCGGCGTTGTACTTCCGCTCCGTCGGGGCCTCGAAGGAGCCCCAGCACGCCACGCGCGCCCACTCCCGAAACAGGTCGATGTCCGAGGTGTAGTTCATCTGGTCGACGATGTGCCCGCCGCCAGGGCGGCACCCGATCTCGCCGAAGACCGCCTCGCCCTTCGGGGTGAGAAACCACTCCATGTGCGTGAAGCCAGTGCCCATCCCGAGGGCGCCCAGCACGTTGCGCCCGAGCTCCACGCCCGGCATCAGCCGGGGCTGGTACATCTCCCGAACGGTGATGATCACCGGGCTGATCCACTCCAGGGAGCGCATCTCGATGGGCTTCGGGAGGTAGGCCGCGATGTTCTCGTAGACGGGCTTTCCCTCGACGCACACCGTGTCGAAGGTGAACTCCTCGCCCTCGACGTACTCCTCGCAGCTCGCCTCCTGCACCCCTCGCATCAGCGGGATCACCCGGTCGAGCTCGGCCTTGTCGCCCACCCGGTAGGTGTCCGCGCTCCCCGCCCCCGCGATGGGCTTCAGGATCAACGGGTACCCGATGAACTCCGCCGCCTCGCGGATCTCCCGCTCGGTGCGCACCCGCCGCGAGCGCGGAACCCGCAGCCCCGCCGCGCGCACGCGCTCCTTCATCAGCTCCTTGTCGCGGAAGCCCCGCACCGCGTCGGTGCTCATCCCGGGCATCCCCCAGCGCTCGCGGATGCGCGCCGCCAGGATCACCAGCGGCTCCCAGTTGGCGAGCACGCGGTCTACCTCCTTGCCTCGCATCCACGCCGTGACGCGCTCGATGACGTCGTCCTCGTCCATGATCCGAGGCACCTGGAGGTAGTCGTGCAGGTACGGGCGCACCTCCCTCGGGAGGGCCTCCCTCGCGGCGTCGCCGACCCCGTAGACGGTGGCTCCCACCTCCGCGAGCCCTCGGGTGTACTGGATCATCTCTGGCGGAAACGACGGAGCGAGGAACACGACGCGCATGCCGCGAAGATATCACTCCGACCGCGGCGGACGCGCGAGACTTTCTCGTCGTCGTTGACCCGCGCGAGCCCCCTCCTCCATCCTCGCCCGACCCACCACCATGCCGAGAAACGTCGTCTTCGTCGCGCCCTTCCCTGCCGAGGTCACCATGCGCTTCGTGCGCGCCGCCGCGCGGGCCCCGGACGTGCGCCTCCTGGGCGTCGGGCACACTCCCCCCTCGGGCGCAGACGCCCGGCTCTACGACGACTTCGTGCGGGTCACCGATCCCCTCTCGGCGCGAGACATCATCGACGCGACGGAGGTGCTGCGACGCCGTCACGGGCAGCCCTACCGCATCATCGGCATCCTCGAGTCGATCATGGTGCAGCTCGCCCAGGCGAGGGCTCACTTCAAGGTTCCTGGGACGCCTCCGGAGGTGGCCGAGCTCTTCCGCGACAAGGCCAAGATGAAGGCCGCGCTCCGTGCGGCGGGTCTACCCGTGGCGCGCAGCCGGCTCATCCGGGGAGAGCCCGACGCGCGAGGCTTCGCCGACGAGGTGGGCTTCCCGATGGTGCTCAAGCCCCCGGCGGGCATGGGCGGCAAATCGACGTATCGGGTGGGCTCCTATGACGAGCTGCTGCGCGCGGCGAAGGGCATGGGCGCGAGCGACGCCAACCCGGTTCTCGCCGAGGAGTTTCTCCGAGGGAGGGAGTTCAGCTTCGAGACCATCAGCACCCGAGGGACGCCCCGGGGAGAGTCCATCTCCCACTATCTCCCGAGCTGCCTCGAAGCCATCGAGAACCCGTGGATCCAATGGACCTGCATGCTCCCGAGGGACATCTCCGGGGCGGAGTACGACGGCGCGAGGGCCATGTCGCGAGCCGCCATCAAGGCGCTGGGGCTCGACGATGGAATGACCCACATGGAGTGGTTCCAGCGGCCCGACGAGAGCCTGGTGATCGGCGAGATCGCGCAGCGCCCGCCCGGCGCCAACATCAGCCTGATGACCGGCCTGGCCAATGACATCAACCTCTACGACGCGTGGATCCGCGCCGTGGTCGACGGCGAGTTCCAGGGTCCATGGCAGCGCAAGTACGCCGTGGGGAGCGCCTTTCTCCGAGGGATGGGCCACGGTCGAGTGGCCTCGGTGACGGGCATCCACGAGACCTGGGAGGCCGTGGGCAGGTGGGTGGTGGAAGCCAACCTGCCGACGGTGGGCGCGCCCAAGAGCGAGAGCTACGAGGGCGACGGATACGTGGTGGTGAGAGACCCGAGCACCGAGGTGGTGAAGCGACTCCTGAAGACCATCATCGAGACGATGAGGGTCAGCTACACGGGCTGAGCGCTACGCCGCGCCGAGGCCCTGGAAGAGGCAGATCGTGGCGCCGACGTTGTCGGTGACCACGGAGAACGAGCCGATGGTGGGGACGGCGTGCTCTTCGACCATGACCTTGCCGCCGTTGGCGACGACCCGGGCGCGGGCGCCCGCGAGCTGGTCGATGACCACGTAGGTGAGCCAGTGGGTCGGCGCGCCCGCGGGCGTCGGGGTGACCGACACCACCTGCTTGCCGTGGATGCTGAACACGTCCATGCCCGCGGGCGACGACGACGCCTCCCACCCGAAGAGCTTGCCGAAGAAGGCCTTCGACCCGGCCATGTCGGCGGTGTTGAGGTGCTCCCAGCAGAAGTCCCCGAGGCCCGGCATGCCCTCGCGCGCACCCTCGTTGCTGAAGGGATGCATCACCGTGAGGGCGGCGCCCTGCGGGTCGGCGATCACCGCGAAGCGGCCATAGCCGGGGATGTCGCCCGGAGGCATCATCACCTTGCCCCCCGCCTCGACCGCGAGCTTCGCGGAGGCGTCGGTGTCGACCACGCAGACGGTGCCGATCCAGTGCGGAGGCGCGCCGGGGATCATGTCGAGCGAGGCCATTCCCCCGATGCCGGTCTCGCCGTTCTTGATCATCGTGTACGTGAAGCCGTCCATGGGCATGTCATCGAACTTCCACCCGAAGACCTCGCCGTAGAACCGCTTCGAGGCGGCCACGTCGGGGGTCATGATCTCGCGCCAGATGAACGTGCCTTCAGCCGTCTTGCTCATTGGGATCAAACGCTCCTTCCAGGGTTTCGTCGCACTTCGATGGCCCCTCAGCCGTGCGACGCCAGCGTTGTCCTATAGCCGAGCTGACGGATGCAAATTTACGGTGATCATTTGTTCATGCCCCTCGCCAACGACGCCTGAATCCGCTGTCCCGCGGGCTCAGTAGAACCGCACCCGCCCGCACGCGCCGCCGCCTCCGCAGGAGGAGGAGAAGACGTCGGAGCACATCGTCTTCGAGGTGCGCCAGCCGGTCTCGTTCTGGAAGCCGAGGTCGGCGAGCGAGGCGAGGCCGGTGATCGCGCTCTGCGACTCGATGGTCGAGGCGATGAGGTCGCGCATCATGGTGCGGTTGGCGGCGGTCGCGAGCTGGCTGTTGGCCAGCAGCACCACCGGGCCGAAGCTCGGGATCAGCGCGTCGGGGTTCACCACCGTCACGGCGCCGAAGGAGGGCGTCACCCGGCGCAGCAGGAAGGTCCCGCGGGTGGTGGTGGGCGGCGCGAGGTCGATGTCGATGACGAGGTCTCGCATGGTCCCGTTGAGCCGGCGGTCGAGGGCGAGGCAGTTGGTGGAGATGTCCACGTCGCCGATGCTGTCGAAGCGCACGTCGCCCACGTCGATGCGCACCCGGTAGATGTACGCGTCGCCCGCGGTCGGGCTCGCGACCACCGACGCGGTGACGTTGTGGTGCAGCACGATCGGCGTGGTGATGCGGAAGCGCCCGTTCACCCGCACCCCGTAGCCCGCCTCGGCGGCGTTGAAGAAGCAGGTGCCCGCCGCGGTGTTGAAGGCCACGGTGAAGGGCGTGCTCACGTCCGCCGTGGTGTCGAGCAGGTCGAGAAACAGGTCCACCGAAGACCCCGTGAAGTCGTGCGTCGCCGCGAGCAGGCACGAGCTGAGGGGCGACGGCGCCACGGCGCCCGCCAGGGAGCTTCCCTCGTCGGTCGCGGGCGTGGTGGTCGAGGCGGTCGCCTCCTGCGTGAGCGAGTCGAGCTCCCCCTCCGGCGCGCCCACACAGCCTCCGAGGTTCATCGCCGCAAGCACCGCCACCACCGCAAAACGGGTCATCGTGTTCATTGGGTTTCTCTCCGTCGCTCCCCGCCGACCGCACGCTCGCGGCGACTCGAGACGACCTCATCGCAACGACGGTGCCAGGGTCCTGCGATGGCCCGATTCACCTGAAAACAAGCCCATTCCAGAGGGCGTTGCGCAGCGCTGTGGGCCGCTTGCGCGATTCGCGCAACGGGCCCCTTGCGCGATCTGCGCAAGGCACCCGGTGGGGGGCATAGGCGTTAACCGACGATCGCCCGCCGTGCCCGCAGGTTGAAACCTGCGGCAACGATGGATCCGTTGGTGAACTTCATGGAAGTCCGCTGCGGACTTCCATCGAACCCCCGCACCAGGTCGATCGTTGCCGCAGGTTTCAACCTGCGGGCATGGCGGGCGATCGTCGGTTAACGCCTATGCCCGGTGACTCTCAGTCGTCGCTGCCCCGCTTGCGAGGGCGGGCGATCTGGAACTGCGTCAGCCGCGTCACCAGGGTGCGCCGCGAGATGCCCAGCGCCTCCGCCGTGCGAGTCTGGTTGCCCGCGCACTGCTCCAGCGCCTCGATGATCCTCCGCCGCTCCAGCTCGCTCCCCTCGGCGCGCGGACCCGCGTCGGCCACGGGCGCATCGCCAGGCCGCGCCGTCCCCGTGGGTGCTCCGTCGAGCCCGAGGTGCCGCGGCTCGATCACTCCGTGGTCGGTCAGCAGCACCGCGCGCTCCATCACGTTGCGCAGCTCGCGGAGGTTGCCCGGCCACGGGTGCGCCAGCAGCGCCTCCAGCGCCTCGGACGAGAGCGCCGGGGCCGCGCCGAGGCCCGCCCGCGCGCACGACTCCGCCGCGAAGAGCGCCGCCAGCGCCGGGAGCTCGCGAGGCCGCTCTCGCAGCGGAGGGATCAACAGCGAGATGCCATTGAGCCGGAAGTAGAGGTCCTGCCGGAAGCGCTCGCGGCGAATGAGGTCTTCGAGGTCGCGGTGCGTCGCGGCCACGAAGCGCACGTCGATGGCGCGCGGCTGCAGCCCCCCGACGCGCGTCACCCGCCGCTCCTCGATCACCCTCAGCAGCTTCACCTGGATCATCGGCGGCAGCTCGCCCACCTCATCGAGGAAGACCGTCCCCCCGTGGGCGCTCTCCAGCAGCCCCGGCTTGGCCTGCACGGCGCCGGTGAAGGCCCCGCGCTCGTGCCCGAAGAGCTCGCTCTCCAGCAGCGACTCCGAGAGCGCCGCGCAGTTGAGCCGGAGGAAGGGCCCCGCCGAGCGCGGCGAGAGCCGGTGAAGCTGCTCGGCGAAGATTTCCTTGCCCACCCCCGTCGCGCCCAGCAGCAGCACCGAGATGACCCCCTGGGCCACCCTCGCCAGCAGGTCGTGAAGCCGGCGCATCACCTCGTCGTCGACGATCACCTGCGCGCGCATCCCCGTCACCGGCCCGCTCTGCTCGGCCGACGGACGCCACGACGGCGCGAGGTCGACCGGCGACTGCAGCACCAGCGACGAGTCGCCCACCTCGATGACGTCGCCGGGGCGCAGCGCGAAGGTCTCCCCAGGGCTGAGCCGCCGGCCGCGCACCCGCGTCCCGTTGGCGCTCCCCATGTCGGTGACCGTGAGCGAGTCCCCCATGAACAACGAGCAATGCACCCGAGAGACGCGGCTGTCGTCGAGCACGATGTCGGCCTGCGAGGCGCGGCCCAGGGTGACGCTGCCGGCCGCGGGCAGCGGGTGCGTGGTCGCGCCCTGCTCGTGGATGACCATGAGACGAAGCGCGCCGACGCTCCGTCGCCGCCCGGAGGGGCCTTCGGCGAGGTCGGTGCTGCGGGTGTCATCGACCATCGGACAGGGGATCGATGCTACGGGAGCGCCGCCGCGGTGTCACCGCCAGGGCGGTCATCGCGGCGGCCGTGATGGTGGGGCTCTATCCCTCGAAGACCGCGTCGGTGATCTCGAGTCCGCGGTCGATGATCTCGAAGGCCTCCTTCAAGGTCTTCTCATCGATGGTCAGCGGCGGGTTGCACATGAAGTTGTCCCACCGGAAGATCGTGAACAGCCCGTTGTCGAGGAGGAACTTCGACAGCGCCCCCATCGCCGGGTGAGACCCGTTGTACGGGGCGATGCGGTCGCCCTTGGCGTTCTTGACGATCTCCACGATGCCGAAGAGCCCGATGTTGCGCACCGCGCCCACCGACCGGTGCTTCGCCTTCAGGGCCTCCATGTGGCCGCGCATCAGCTCGCCCATGCGCGCGCTGTTCTCGACCAGCTTCTCCTCCTCCAGCACCTCGATGACCGCGAGCGCCGTCGCGAGGCCCACCGGGTGCGCGTTGTACGTGAGCCCACCCCAGAACACGTTGTCCTTGAAGTGCGCCGCGATCTTGTCGCGCATCGCCACCACGCCAAGCGGGAAGTAGCTGCTGGTCAGCCCCTTCGCCATGGTCACGATGTCGGGAATGATCCCGCCGTGCTCGAAGGCGAAGAGCTTGCCCGTTCGGCCCCAGCCGCACATGACCTCGTCGCAGATCAGCAGGATGCCGTGCTTGTCGAGCAGCGCGCGCAGCCCCTGGAGGTAGCCCTTCGGCGGCGGCAGGATGCCGTTGGAGCCCGTCACGGTCTCGATGATCATGGCCGCGATGGTCTGCGGCCCCTCGTACATGATGACCTCTTCGAGGTAGGCGAGGTTGTTCTTCACGACCTCCTCCTCGTCGTCGCCGAAGCTGTACGTGTACGGGTGCGGGTCCATCACCCGGATCACGCCGGGCATGCCGGGCTCGTTGGCCCAGCGCCGCGGGTCGCCGGTGAGCTGCAGCGTCGCGTTGGTCGCGCCGTGGTAGCTGCGATACCGGCTCAGGATCTTGTTGCGCCCGGTGTACTGCCGCGCCGCGCGGATGGCGTTCTCGTTCGCCTCGGCGCCGCCCAGCGCATAGAAGAACATGTTGAGGTCACCGGGGACGATCTCCGCGAGCTTGAGGCTCAGCCGGGCGCGCACCTCCGTGGCCGTCCCGGGGTACGAGAAGATCAGCGTGTCGAGCTGGTCCTTCATGGCCTTGATCACCTTGGGGTGACCGTGGCCGATGTTGACGCTCATGAGCTGGCTGTTGAAGTCGAGGATGCGCTTGCCCTCCGGGGTGTAGAGGTACATCCCCTCGGCGCGCGCGACCGGCAGCGGGTTGACCTTCCCCGTCGCCGACCAGGAGTACAGGCTGTGCTTGAGGCACGCCTCGATCATCTCTTTGGATTCCATCATTGGAGTGGTGCCTTCAGTGTCCCTCTCAGGACATCCAGGTAGCGTCCTTCTGGAGTGACCACTTGCTGGTGATCTTGCGCTGCCGGGTCCAGAACCGATACCCGTCCCAGCCGGTGAGGTTGCCCTGGCCGAAGGCCGAGTCGTTCCAGCCGCCGAAGCCGAAGGGCTCGCGCGGCACGGGAACGCCCACGTTGACGCCGCACATCCCGGCCTCGACGTTGTCCATCACCCGGCGCGCCACGTCGCCGCTGGTCGTATAGACCGAGGCCGCGTTGCCGTAGGGGTTGGCGTTCTCGACCTCGAGCGCCTTGTCGATGTTGGGCACTCGCACGATCGACAGCACCGGGCCGAAGATCTCCTCCGCCGCGGCGGGCATCTCCATGGAGACGTTGTCGAGCACCGTCGGGCCGACCCAGTAGCCGCCGTCGGTGGCGCGCTGCCCGCGGCCGTCGATGAGCACCTTCGCGCCCATCTTCTCGGCCTGGTCGATGTAGCGCGTGATGCGCTCGGCCGCCTCGCGGGTCGTCACCGGGCCCATGTCCGTGCCCAGCTTCATCTTCGCCGAGCGCTTCACCACCGCGTCGATGATGTGGTCGACCTCGCCCACCGCCAGCAGCACGCTCGCCGCCATGCAGCGCTGCCCGGCGCAGCCGGTGAACGACGCCACCACGTTCTCCGCCGTGAGGTTCATGTCCGCGTCGGGGACCACGAAGAGGTGGTTCTTCGCGCCGCCCAGGCAGAGCGCGCGCTTGCCCGTGGAGCACGCCCGCCCGTAGACCAGCTTCGCCACCTTGGTGGAGCCGACGAAGCCGAGGGCCTTGATGCGGGGATGGTCGCAGAGCGCCTCGACCACCTCGCGGCCGCCCTGGACGATGTTGAACACCCCGTCGGGCAGGCCCGCCAGCTTGAGCAGCTCGGCGATGCGCAATGAAGAGAGCGGCACCTGCTCGCTCGGCTTCAGGATGAACGCGTTACCGCCCACCAGCGCCTGCGGGATCATCCAGAACGGCACCATGCACGGGAAGTTGAAGGGCGTGACGCCCGCCACCACCCCGAGGGGCTCATAGGCCACCTCGCAGGCCACGCCGCGGCTCACCTCGAGCTGGTTGCCCGACGCGAGGTTGGGCAGCGAGCAGCCGTACTCGATGCACTCGATGGCCTTCTCGACCTCGGCCTTCGCCTCGAGGAAGACCTTGCCGTTCTCGTGCGAGACAAGCCACGAGAGCTCGTCGATGTTCTGCACCATCAGGTCGCGGAGCCGATAGAAGATGTGGGCGCGCTCGCGCAGCGGCCAGTCCTTCCAGGTCGCGAAGGCCTTCTCGCCAGCGCGCACGGCGGCGTCGACGTCCGCGGCGCCGGAGAGCACCACCCGGGACATGGCCTTGCCGTGCCGCGGGTTGATCACCTCGAGCTCGCCGTGCTTCTCCTTGGCCTCGAGCCACTGCCCGCCCACCCAGTTGAGCGCCGGCACATACGTCGTGAAGTCATACCCGGTAACGGGGAAATTGAGTTCCATGATCGATCGTCTCTCCTTTGAATCGTTGTGCTCTGATATGTTGTCTATTGGTAGCCCGCTCGTTCGACGCTGGGGGGCCCCGGGGTGAGCCCCCGGACCCGGCCAGCCGCCCCCGCTCCACCGGCGTGCCCACGGCCCGCTCGTTGCGGCGCTTCTGGCTCTCCCAGTAGCTCGGGAAGCACGGCCGGTCGATGTACTTCCCCTGGCCCCGCTCGGTGCGCAGCTGGCCGTCGGCCCACACCACGCGCCCGCGGCTCAGCGTGTACGCCGGGCCGCCCACCACCTCCATCCCCTCATAGATGTTGAAGTCGATGTTCTGGTGATGGGTCTTCGCGGAGATGGTGCGGGTGCGCTCCGGGTCCCACACCACCAGGTCGGCGTCGGCGCCCGCGATCACCGCGCCCTTGCGCGGAAACACGTTGAAGATCTTCGCCGTGTTCGATGACGTCACGGCCACGAACTCGCTCGGGGTCAGCCGCCCGGTGCGCACGCCGTGGTGCCAGAGCACCGCCATGCGGTCTTCCACGCCGCCGGTGCCGTTGGGGATCTTGCGGAAGTCATCGAGGCCCGCCTGCTTCTGCGGCGTGCAGAAGCAGCAGTGGTCCGTCGCCGTGGTCTGGAGCACGCCCGACTGGAGCGCCCGCCAGAGGGCCTCCTGGTGCTCCTTCGCCCGAAACGGCGGGCTCATCACGTAGTGGGCGGCGGCGTTCCAGTCGGGGTTGCGGTACACCGAGTCGTCGATCACCAGGTGCTGCGCCAGCACCTCGCCGAACACCCGCTGGCCCTCCATGCGCGCCCTCGCCACGGCCTCCAGCGCGTCGATGCACGAGGTGTGGACGAGGTACAGCGGCACCCCCAGCACCTCCGCGATGCGGATGGCCCGGTTGGCGGCCTCGCCCTCCACCTCCGGCGGGCGCGACATCGGGTGCGCTTCGGGGCCGTGAAAGCCCTTGTCGTACAGCTCCTTCTGGAGCCGGAACACCAGCTCGCCGTTCTCCGCGTGGACGGTGCAGAGGGCGCCCAGCTCGCGGGCGCGGGTGAAGCTGTTCACCAGCACCTCGTCGTCCGCCATGATGGCGCCCTTGTAGGCCATGAAGTGCTTGAAGCTGTTGACCCCGTACTCTTTACAGAGGGTCTCCATGTCGGCATGGACGGTCTCGTCCCACCAGGTGATGGCCACGTGGAGCGAGTAGTCCGCGGCGGCCTTCTCGGCCCATCCCCGCCACTTCTTGTAGGCGTCGAGGATGCGCTCCTTCGGGCTCGGGATCACGAAGTCGATGATCATCGTGGTGCCGCCCGCCGCCGCCGCGCTGGTGCCGGTGAAGAAGTCCTCCGACGCGACGGTGCCCATGAAGGGCAGCTCCATGTGCGTGTGCGGGTCGATGCCGCCGGGCATCACGTAGGCGCCGCCCGCGTCGATGACCAGCGCCCCGGAGGGGACCTCCAGGTTGGGCCCGACGGAGTGCACGGTGTCGCCGTAGCAGAGAACGTCCGCGCGAAACTCACCTTCGGCGGTCACCACGGTGCCGCCTCGAATCAACGTTGTGGTCATCGGCTTGGGGGTCCTTCAATGGCTGGGAGAAATCGCACCTGAGGCGCTCTGCTACGCGGGAATCTACGGCCGACGGACTACGGCTCGACGATCTCGTCGTAGGCGTCCGGGCGGCGGTCGCGGAAGAACTGCCACGTCGCCCGCACCTGGTCGATCAAGTTCAGGTCGAGGTCAGCCACCACGAGCTCGTCGTTGTCCTCCGAGCCCTGCACGACGGTCTCGCCGCGCGGGTTCACGAAGTAGCTGTTGCCGTAGAACTTCCCGATGTTCCAGGGGCCTTCGGTGCCGACGCGGTTGATGGCGCCGACGAAGTACCCGTTGGCCACCGCGTGCGCGGGCTGCTCGATCTTCCAGAGGTACTGCGACAGGCCCTGCACCGTGGCCGACGGGTTGAACACGATCTCCGCGCCGTTGAGCCCCAGGCACCGCGCCCCCTCGGGGAAGTGCCGGTCGTAGCAGATGTAGACGCCCACCTTCGCGTAGCGCGTCTCGAACACGGGGTAGCCCCCGTTGCCGGGCTTGAAGAAGAACTTCTCCCAGAAGCCCGACCACCTGCGGGATGTGCTGCTTGCGGTACTTGCCCAGGTACGAGCCGTCCGCGTCGATGACCGCCGCGGTGTTGTAGAACACCCCCGCCATCGCCTTCTCGTAGATGGGGACCACGATCACCATCTCGTACTTCTTCGCATAGGCCGAGAGCGCCTCGGTGGTCGGCCCCGGGACGGGCTCCGTCGCGTCGTACCAGCGCGCGTCCTGGCTCGGGCAGAAGTACGGGCCGTTGAAGATCTCCTGCAGACACAGGATCTGCACTCCCTTCTTCCCGGCCTCTTCGATGAAGGGGATGTGCTTCTCGTACATCGCCTTCTGGATCTCCGCCACCGGGCGGCTCTCGTCATTGATGGGGTTGCTGCATTGGATCAGCCCGCAGCGCACGACCTTGTTCTTTGCCGTCATCGATGAACTCCTCCGCTCGACCTGAAACCCACTCAGTGCGCGCCCTTCTTCGGGCGGAGCACGCGACCCTCTTCGACGAACTGGTTCCAGCTCGCGGGGGTGAAGCCGTTGTCGACCTGCGCCATGTCGATGCAGCCCTCCACAGGGCACACGATCTGGCAGAGGTTGCAGCCCACGCACTCGGCCTCGTCCACCACCGGCACCCGCGACCCGGCGGGGGCGGGGTGGATGCACTGGTGCGCCCCGTCCTCGCACGCGATCATGCACTTGTTGCAGCCGATGCAGAGCGCCGGGTCGATCTTCGCCACCGTCTCGTAGTTGAGGTCGAGGTTGCCCCACTCCGAGTACTTCGGAATCGCCCTCCCGATCATCGCGTCGAGGTTGGCGAAGCCGTGCGTGCGCATGTACTCCTCCAAACCCTCGATCATGTCCTCCACCACGCGAAAGCCGCGGAGCATCACCTCGGTGCACACCTGCACCGAGCTCGACCCCAGGAGGATGAACTCCACCGCGTCTCGCCAGTTGGAGATGCCTCCAATACCGCTGATGGGCAGGCGGAAGCGCTCGTCGCGCGCCAGCGCCGCCACCATGTGCATCGCGATGGGCTTCACCGCCTGACCGCAGTACCCGCCGTTGGTGCTCATCCCATCCACCCTCGGGTTGGGAACCATCCGGTCGATGTCCACGGAGATGATGCTCTTGATGGTGTTGATGAGCGACACCCCGTGCGCCCCGCCGCGCTTGGCCGCGAGGCCGTGCGGGAGGATGTCCGACACGTTGGGCGTGAGCTTCACCAGCACCGGGATGCTCGAGTACTCCACCGCCCAGGAGGTGATCTCCTGGTTGACCTTGGGCTCCTGCCCCACCGCCGAGCCCATGCCGCGCTCGCACATCCCGTGGGGACACCCGAAGTTGAGCTCCAGCCCGTCGGCGCCGGTGTCCACCGAGCGCTTGATGATGTCCCGCCACTCCTCGCGGGTCTCCACCATCAGCGACACGATCACGGCGTTCTTCGGGTACTTCTTCTTGGTGTCGTAGATCTCGCGGAAGTTGGTCTCCAGCGAGCGGTCGGTGATCAGCTCGATGTTGTTGAAGCCAATGGCCTTCGCGCCCGCCACGCTGTGCGCGCCGAAGCGGCTCGACACGTTCTGGATGGGCTGCCCCAGGGTCTTCCACACCGCGCCGCCCCAGCCCGCGTCGAAGGCCCGCTGCACCTGTCCGCCGGAGTTGGCCGGCGGCGCCGAGGCCAGCCAGAAGGGGTTCGGAGAACGGATGCCGCCGGTGTTCGAGCTCAGATCAGGCATCACAGCCCTCCCGTCAGATACGCGTGGATCGCCTGCGCCGCGGCCTTGCCCTCGGCCGCCGCGTTGACCACTTCCTTGCCGCCGTTGCGGCAGTCGCCGCCGGCGAAATACCCCTTCCTCCCGGTGGCGCCGCGCTCGTCGGTGACCACCCGCCCGTGGTGCACCTCGATGCCCCCGAGCGACTGCACCAGCCCCGCGAGCTTCGACTGCCCGATGGCCACCAGCACCAGCTCGGCCGACATCGTGAACGTCTCCCCCGCGATGGGGTGACGCCGCTCGTCGAGCCGCTGGCAGAGCACCCCCGACACGCGCCCGTCGGCGCCCGCCTCGAAGCCGATGGCCACCGCGCGCCACTCGGCCCGCACGCCCTCCACCTTGGCCGCCGCCCACTCGTGGGCGTAGCCGCTCATCGCCGCCTCGTCGCCGCGGTAGAGCATCACCACGTGCCCGACGCCCAGGCCCCTGGCCTCGCGCACGGCGTCGAGCGCGGTGTTGCCGCCGCCGATCACCACCGCGTGCTTCACCCCCGCGAGGCTCATCGGGGTGAGCTTCATCTCCTCGATGAAGTCCACCGCGCCGCGCACCCCGGGGAGATCTTCCCCCGGCACCCGCAGCCGCGTGTCGGGCCCCAGGCCCATCCCCAGGAACACCGCGTCGTGACGCGCCTCGAGCTCCTTGAAGGACACCTGCTCGCCGACGTTGACGCCGGTGACCACGTCGATGCCGCCGATGCCCAGCACCCAGTCGACCTCGTCGGCCGCCCGGTCGGCCTTCATCTTGTACGGCGCGACGCCGGTGCTGTTGAGGCCGCCCACCACCGGGCGCTTCTCGTAGACGGTGCAGCCGTGGCCGCGGCGGCGCAGCTCGTGAGCGCAGGCCAGGCTCGCGGGCCCCGCGCCGAGGAGCGCGACGGTCTTGCCCGTGTCGACGCCCGCCTCGAAGAAGCGCCAGCCCTCGGCGTAGGCGTGGTCGGTGGCGTAGCGCTGGAGCTTGCCGATCTGGATCGGCGGGACGTGCAGGAGGTTGTAGACGCAGTCGCCCACGCAGAGCGTCTCCACGGGGCACACCCGGGCGCACGACATCCCGAGGATGTTGGCGTCGAAGATGGTGCGGGCGGAGCCCTTGAGGTTGCCCGTGGCGATCTTGCGGATGAACTGCGGGATGTCGATGTGCGTGGGGCAGGCCTTCACGCACGGAGCATCGGAGCAGTAGAGGCAGCGGCTCGCTTCGAGCGTGGCCTGCTCCGTGGTGTACTCGCCTTTGAAGTCGGCAAAGACCGACTCGGCGCGGTTTGGATCAAGCGGTGTGCTGACCATCGTCCCTCACGTGTGGTGCGCCGCGAGAGCCCTGCGGCGCGGGAGGCGCGGATAGGAGCGCGATCCGCGCTCGCAACTGCGTCAAGGGGGCCCGCGGAGGCGTCAGGTGCGGTCGACCGCGAAGAGCTCGACCCACTCTGGATCGCTCCATACGCGGTGCCGGCAATAGATGTGGGCGTAGGAGCCGGGCACCAGCACCCGGTCGTAGATCACCCCGTCGCTGCCGTGAAACTGCATCGCCCCGCCGTGCGCCGTGAACTTCAGGTTGAACAGGAACTCGTGCCACTCGCCGTCGCCGCCGGCGCGGGCACCCGCACCGACTGCGGCTCCTCGTTGAAGTTGAGCGCCACGATCACCTCGGGCTCGTGCTCGCCTCGCCCGTAGATCAGCACCCGCTCCTTCTCGTGGCGCCAGATGGGGATCATCCCCGGGGAGCGCAGCGCAGGCACGCGGCGGCGCAGGAAGCCCATCGCCCGGTGCAGCCGCAGCAGCGGCGCGGTGGCCTCGGTCTGCGCCCAGTCGAGTGGGTTGTGCTCCCTCGGCAGCCCCGAGGCGAAGCGGGTGCGGTCGTCCTCGGCGTACTCGCAGCCCATGTAGAGCATCGGCACGCCGGGGTGGGTGAGCAGCGCGATGGTCGGGGTCTGGATGCGCCACCAGGGCTTCGCCCCGCGGTTGGAGAGGCGCTCGTCGTCGTGGTTGTCGAGGAAGACCACCGGGGGCTTGTCGTCGGGGAACCCCTGGGCCCGGACGTTCATCCGGTGCTCCAGGTGCGCGAGCCCGCGGTCGTGCAGGGCGTCGTCCACGGCGTAGTAGAACCCCTTGGCCCACATGGAGTTGAAGGCCGAGTCCTTCAGCAGCTCCAGCTCGTTCTGGTCGTTGGAGAAGTGCTCCGCGATGCGGTAGCAGCCGTCGCCGCCGATCTCCCTGGTGGCCTCCGCCACGGCGCCTGCGCCGACGGTCTGATCCTTCCAGTGATAGAAGCCGAGGGTGTGGTCGAAGCGCATCCCGTCGATGCCCAGCTCGTCGAACCACACGCGGACCACGTCGCGCACGAAGGCCATCGCCGCGGGGCGGGCGTAGTCCAGGTCGACGCCGCCCCAGTCCTTGTCGCGGTAGGGCTCCGAGCCAGGGTTGGGGTCGGTGCCGCCGAAGTTGCCCAGCAGGGGGTTGCTCCCGCAGTCCGGCGCCGCCCCGCGAGGATCGTCGTTGGGGTCATAGATGCGCGCGTAGGAGAAGCGCCGGGAGACCTGGTTGAAGACCGCGTCGACGATCACCGCGATGCCCGCCTCGTGGCAGGCGTTGACGAGCTGGATGAACTCCGCGCGCGCGCCGTCTTCGTGGGCCGCGTAGCCGCGGTGCGGGGCGAAGAGGTGGCAGGCCGTGATGTAGTTCCAGCGGATGCCGACCTGCCACGGGTCGGAGTAGTCGAAGACGGGCATGAGCTCGATGGCGTTGACGCCCAGGGAGCGCAGGTGCGGGAGCTTCGCGATGACGCCCGCGTAGGTGCCGCGCACCTCGCCGCGCACCGTCGGGTCCTCCGCGGTGAAGTTGTAGACGTGCAGCTCGTAGATGAGCAGGTCGCGCAGCGCCGGGCGGACGAAGGGCGCGGGTCGGGCGAGCTCCCCGGTGGTCAGCACCGAGCGGAAATCGCGGTGCACCTCGCGCGCATAGGGATCGCTGATGACCCGGGTGAATCGCTTCCCGGTGGTCAGGTGCAGCGCGTGCACCTCGTAGTCGTAGAAGACCTTGGGCGCCGTGGGCTGCGCCCGCGCGACCCAGTGCCCGTCGGCGCCCGGCGCGGCGGCGAGGGCCGACTCGCTGAGCCCCTCGGCGCGCACCACCACCCGCTCGACCTCGACGTCGCCGTGCGACGGCGCCCACAGCACGAACTCCGCGCTGCCGTCCCCGAGCACCGTCGCCCCGCGCCGTACCTTGTTGTGCATCGCCGTCGATCGTCCAACGGGAGCGCGACCCGGTGCAAGGCCGCTCTGGGGGACGCTGAGGCCCTCTCCCGTAGCTCTCAGCCTCCCGTACCTTCGTCCCGCTCCCGTGCTCTCCTTTCGCGCTCCCGTAGTCTTCGAGCGTGCTCCCGGGGTCCTCGAGCCCTTCCCGTGCGTTGCTGGGGTCTCTCACCGGCTGTTAGCGTCGGCCTGAACCCTGGAGGAGGTCCACCGCCGATGCCCATCACGCCGAAGAAGAAGACCGCCCCTGATCGCGAAGAAGAAGGCCGCGCCCGCCGCGCCGAAGGCAGAGTCCCTGCTGGTCGAGGAGATCCGCCGCCCCAGCGCCGACCTCGACGCGTACCTCGACTGGGCCCGCGCGCTCGTCACCGCCGCGCGCGACCACCGCGCGACGCTGCTGGCCACCCCGATGACCCCGGAGGCCGACCTCAGCGCCGCGGAGATCACCGACTTCGAGCGCGCCGTCGCCCGCCTCGCCGACATCCAGGACGAGCAGGAGCGTCGACAGGAGGCCACCGCCAACCTCACCCCGACCCAGCGGAAGAACTACGCCGCCGCGCGCGCCGCGCAGAAGACCGCCATCGAGGCGATCCGCCACGCCTACCGCGACGACGCGGCCGTGCGCTCGTGGTGCACCCAGCTGCTGCTCGGCGTCGGGGTCGCCGACCTTCACGACGACGTGCGCAAGCTGACGGCGTTCTGGTCCGAGCGGGCCGCCGCCCTGGCGCGCTTCACCGCGGGCAAGACCGCCCTCGACCAGATGGTCACGCTGGCCGAGCACCTCCCCGAGCTCTCCACGCCCGACGCCGAGAGCGACAAGCGCCACACGCGCCTGCGCAACGCCGCGTGGACCCTGGTCGACCGCACCGCCGGCCGCATCTGCACCGCGGGGCGCTTCGCGCTGCGAGGCGACCGCGACGAGCGCAAGCGCTTCCGCCGCGTGCGGAGAAGCGCCGCACGCAAGGAAGGGGTGAGCGCCAGGCCGCGGTCGCTCCGCGACGAGCGCCCTGCCACGCCCTCAGTCACCGGCCTCGCTGATCGAGGGGAGCCCCGCCCGCCCCAGGCACGGTTGCCGATGGGCACCCGCCCAGCCAGCCCCTCCCGCGACGGCCAGGCCGGTGACTGATACAGCGGTTCGTGCTGCGGTCCCGCTGGTTCCGCTCGGCGGGCTTCAACCCGCGGATGCGGGGCCCAGCGATCGGACCCGGACCAACGGCCGGTGATCGACGGCCTGGGTGGGTGCTCCTCGATCGGCGAGGCCGGTGATCGAGGGCCTGGGCGGGTGCTCGCCCGCTACGCCGGCAGCGTCTCCCCGACGAAGCCCAGGCGGCGCGCCACGGCCATCATGTCCTCGGGGATGGGCGCCTCGTAGTGCACCACCTCGCCGTTGTCGCGCGTCGGGTGAACGAAGCCCAGCGTGCGCGCGTGGAGCATCACCCGCGGCGCCGGCGGCATGTCGTCCCGGTAGCGCGCGTACACCCGATCGCCCAGCACCGGGTGCCCCAGCTCCGACAGGTGGATGCGGATCTGGTGCTGTCGCCCCGTCTCCAGCTTGCACTCGACCAGCGTGACGCCGCCTTCGCCCGCGAGCTGCAGCAGCGGCCGCACGTGCGTCACGGCCCGCTGCCCGATGTGCGGCGCCGTGCGCCCCCGGGCTGACCCTCGCAGCCCGTCGCCGCGGTCGTCGAGGAGCACCGTCTCGATCTTGCGGGCCTCGTACATCCGGCCCTTCACCAGCGCGAGGTAGACGCGCTCGATGTCGTGCTTGCGGAAGAGACCCGCGAGGTGGCGCTTGGCCACCCAGGTGCGGCCGAACACCAGCAGCCCGGAGGTCTCCCGGTCGAGCCGGTGCACCACGAAGAGCGGGGCGTGCGCGGGGGCCAGCTTCCACTTCGGCAGCATCGCGGCCACCCGGTCGACCAGCGCGCCGCGCTCGCCCTGCTCGAAGGGGACGCTGTTCACCCGGGGGGCTTGTCGACCACCACGATCTGCGGGTCGCAGTGGATGAGCCGCCAGCGCTCCAGGAAGAGAGCATCCGGCGCGGCGGCGTCCGCAGGGCGGGCGCCCAGGTGCAGCTCCACCACCACGCCAGAGCCGGGTCGCGCCGCGGGGTCACGCTCGATGGTGCCGTTGAGGGTGACCTTGCCTCGGGTGCACCACTCCTTGGCGGTCGACCAGGGAACGTCCCTCCACCGGCGGAGAACGGCGCTGAGGGTCTGGCCAGCGTGGCTGGCGTCAAGCACAAGTCGGTCGGTGTTCATGGGGGAGGGACTTAAAGGGAGAGCGCGCGACCGCGGATGGTGCGTGACGGCGGGCCGAGGGTGTGATGTTACACTGCCGACCGCGGGAGAGCCTGGATGAAGCTGTGTCCTACGTGCAAGCTGCGATATCCGACCGAGGCGACGCACTGCTTCGTCGATCGGACGGCCCTGATCCTGGCGCCAGACCCCTACCTGGGGTCGGTCATCGCGGGTCGATACCGCATCGAGGAGGTCATCGGTAGCGGCGGCATGTCGACCGTCTACCGGGCCATGGGCAACGCGGGCGACCGGCCCGTGGCGGTGAAGGTCTTCCGCAAGGAGCTGGTGGGCGACTCCAAGCTGCGAGAGCGCTTCCGCCGGGAGAGCACCAACACCCGGCGGCTCGCGCACCGCAACGTGATCGAGATCCTGGAGGAGGGCGACCTCGACGACGGCGTCCCCTACCTGGTGATGGAGTACCTGCACGGCGCCACGCTGGAGACGGTGCTCAAGCGCGCCAAGGGGCCGCTGCCCATCGAGCGCGCCGTCGACCTGATGCTGCAGCTCGCCGCGGGCCTCGCTCGCGCCCACGACTTCCAGGTGCTGCACCGCGACCTCAAGCCCGAGAACCTCTACGTCTGCCCGCTGCCCGACGGCTCCGAGCTCCTGAAGATCCTCGACTTCGGCATCGCGCGCTGCCTCCTCGACACGCGGCTCACGGGCACCGGCGAGATCTTCGGCACGCCGCAGTACATGGCCCCGGAGCGCATCACCAGCACCGAGGCGGGCATCCCCGCCGACCTCTACGCCCTGGGGTGCATCATGTTCCGGTGCGTGACGGGGCGGCTGCCCTTCGCCGCCAAGGACGTCACCAGCTACCTCATCCAGCACCTGCGCGAGCCGCCGCCGTCGCCGCGCTCGCTCAACCCCGCGGTGCCCGCCGACCTCGAGGCGCTCATCCTCCAGTGCCTGGAGAAAGACCCCGCGCACCGCCCGGTCGACGCCCACGCCATCGAGCGCGCCCTCGTGATGCTGGGCACCCGCCACCCGCGGCCCCGGCGCGCGTCGGGGAGCTTCGTCGCCCCGACGCCCCCCGCCCGCTCGCTGCCGCCGGCGCACTCCACGTCGCTGCACGGGATGTTCGCGACGGACTCGGCCTCCCGCTGGGGGCGGCGCTCGGAGATCCTCTCGAAGATGCTCTTGCGGGCCTTCCCGGCGGGGACCACCCCGGAGCTCAGCGCGGCCTTCGGTCGGCTGCGGGCGACGGTCACCATGATGTCCGACGTGCACGCCCGATGGCTCCAGGAGCAGCAGCGCCTCGACGCGCTGGCCGGCGCCGCGAAGGAAGCCCAGGGGCGCTTCGGCCGCGCCATGGACGCCCTCGGGCAGGACCTCTCGCAGTCGCGTCAGCGCACCCAGGCGGCGCTCGCCCAGGCGACCGCGGCGGAGGCGGCGCTCAAGGCCCGGGGAGAGCCCTTCCGGCAGTGCCACGCCGCGGTGGTGGCGCTGGGCCCCGGGGCGGCGCCGACGGTGGAGGTGGCCGAGGGTCGAGCGCCTCGCCGCGCAGCTCGCGGAGATGGAAGGGGTGCTGGTGCGCGCCGCGAGCGAGCTCACCACCGCGATGCGCGGGCGCCAGGAGCTCGACGCGCTGTTCCGCGAGCTGGAGAGCGACGCGGCGTAGCGGGAGCGGGCTGCTCAGTCGAGCGGGGCGTCGCTGCCGCCCGAGCTGTCGACGTTGGGCAGGTCGATGGTGGGCAGGTCGACCAGGCCCGCGTCGGTGCCGCAGGTCGGCGACGACGAGTAGATGCACAGCCCCGAGAGGCAGCAGTAGGTCGAGCCCGCCGGGTCGCTCGGCGTGCGGCACGTGTTGCAGTCGGCGCTCGCGCCGCAGCTCGACGGGCACACCCCGGTCATGGTGCCGGTGCAGCGCCCGCCCTCGCAGCGCTGCGACGCGGGGCAGCGGTTGTCGCACGAGCCGCAGTTGGCCGGGTCGCTCCGGCCGTCGACGCAGCGGCCGCCGCAGGCCGTGGGCAGCGAGGCCGGGCACAGGCAGGCGCCGCGCACGCACGACGTGCCGCCGCCGCACGCGATGCCGCAGCCGCCGCAGTTGGCCGGGTCGCTCTGGAGGTCGACGCACCCTGCGCCGCAGCGGGTGATGCCGTTGTCGGCCACGCCGTCGCAGTCGTCGTCGAGGTTGTTGCAGGTCTCGGCGCCGCGAGGGGGTGCAACCGCAGACGGGGCCGAGCCCCGGGAGCGCCGTGGACGACCACCCGATGGCCGTGGGGCAGTCGCCCGCGCCCGCGCAGCTGCGGGAGCAGCGCCCCGACGGCAGGCACACGCCGCTGGCGCACTGGTCGAGCCGGGTGCACGCCGCGCCGAGCTCGCCGGGGCCCGTGACGCCGCGGTCGATGCCCACCGCGGGGATGTCGGTGGTCACCACGCCGCGGTCGATGCTCACGGGGACGTCGCGCCCGCCGCCGAGGTCGTCGCCGGGGACGCCCGCGTCGACGCCCGTGCAGGCGCAGGCCGTGAAGTAGAGGTCGGCCCCGCACGAGCGCGTGCCCGTGCTCATGCTGCCCTCGCAGACGCACTCCTCCTGCTGACCTTCGGTGCACCGATCGCCCAGGGAGCTGGTGTTGAAATCACCCCGCGCCCCGCACGACGCCGCCAGCACCACCGCCACGCACCCGATCGATCGAAGCCAACGCGCCATGATCGCCGCACCCTATGCGAACCCCCGGTCGTTGCAAGTTCCCCTTCGGGCGGCCGTCTCCCCGGCGATGTCCGGCGCTTGACCGCCGGGCTCCGATGTCGCGACCCTGCGCCGCAAGACCAGCGATGACCCACCGCGCCCTGCTGCTCACCACCGCCGCGATCACCCTCAGCGCCTGCGGCGCCGACGATCCCCCGCGCTTCGTCGCCGACTCCGGGGTGCGCCGCGACGCGGGCGCCCTCGACGCGGGGACGCCCCCTCGGACGGACGTCCCGCTCGTCGACGCGGGCCACTACGACCTGCCTCCCTTGCTCGACGACGTGCGGGTCTTCGCCCACACGGCCAGCACGCTCTACTCCATCAACCCCCGGGGCTACGCCGTCACCCGCATCGGCGACTTCACCTGGCCGGACGGCGGCGGCCAGATGACCGACCTCGCCATCAACGCCAACGGCGACGCCTGGGGGATCACCTTCAACGCCCTCTACCGGGTCGACCTCGCGACCGCGCGCTGCACCTTCCTCGCCCCCTTCGCCGGGGCCAATTTCAACGGGCTGTCGTTCATCCCGGGGGGCGAGCTCGAGCCCGGCGAGGTGCTCGTCGCGGCCAACCGCAACGGGGCCTACGTGCGGGTCGACCCGGCCACCGGGGCCATCCGTCAGCTCGGGGTCTACGGCCCCGACACGGGCTCCTCGGGGGACCTCGTCTCCGTCGCCGGGGGAGGCACCTTCGCCACCATCGTCGACCTCAATGTCGGCTTCGGCGAGGAGCCCGTGGAGTACCTCGCCCGCATCGACCCCACCAACGGCCGCGCCACCCGCATCGGCCCCACCGGGGTCACCCGCACCTGGGGCGTCGGGTACTGGCGCTCGCTGGTCTTCGGGTTCACCGAAAACGGCGCCGTGGTCACGCTCGACATCACCACCGGCCGCGCCACCGAGGTGGCCCGCAACAGCGTCGCGTGGTGGGGCGCCGCGGTCACCACCATCGCCCCGGTCGCGCCGCCGTAGGAGGCCGCCGCCGCGCTAGAGTGCGCGGCACCATGGCGTTCCTCCAGACCCCCGCCCTCGATCGGCAATCAGTTCGATGACGACCGCGTGCTGCGGTCGTACCTGGCGCGCGTGCTCCCCGCGAGGTGCGCCGCGCCGTCACCCCCGCGCTCGCCGAGCTCGGCGCGCTCGCGGGCGGAGAACTCCACGCCCTACAGCTCGCCGACCGCCTCAACGAGCCCGTGCTCACCCCGTGGGACCCTTGGGGGAACCGTATCGACCACATCGAGGTCACCGCGATGTGGAAGCGCGCCGCCGTGCTCGCCGCGGAGTACGGCCTCGTGGCGACCGCGTACGAGCGCCGGCACGGGGCCCTGTCGCGGGTCGACCAGTTCGCGAGGGTGTTTCTCTTCAACCCGTCGACGGACGTGTACTCGTGCCCGCTGGCGATGACCGACGGCGCCGCCCGCACCCTCACCCTCCACGGCAACGCCGACATCTCCGCGCGCGCGCTGCCGCACCTCCTCAGCCGCGACCCCGCGCAGATGTGGACCTCCGGCCAGTGGATGACCGAGCGCACCGGCGGCTCGGACGTGGGCCTCACCGAGACCCGCGCCGCCCAGGACCCCGACGGCACCTGGCGCCTCCACGGCACCAAGTGGTTCTCCAGCGCGACCACCTCCGAGATGGCCCTCACGCTCGCGCGCCCCCAGGGCAACCCCCCGGGCGGCCGCGGGCTCGCGCTCTTCTACGTCGAGACCCGCGACGCCGACGGGCGCCTCCAACACATCGCCGTCAACCGCCTCAAGGACAAGCTCGGGACGCGCAAGGTTCCCACCGCGGAGCTCACCCTCGACGGGGTGCCCGCCCTCCCCGTCACCGGCCTCTCCGAGGGCATCCGGGCCATCAGCCCGATGCTCAACATCACCCGCACCTGGAACGCCGTCTGCGCCTCCTCCCTCATGCGCCGCAGCGTCGCCCTCGCCCGCGACTACGCGCGGCGGCGCCGGGCCTTCGGGGCCGCGCTCGCCGACAAGCCCCTGCACCTCGACACCCTCGCCGGGCTTCAGGCCGAGGCCGAGGCGGCCTTCCACCTGACCTTCCGCGCTGTGGGAGCTGCTCGGCCAGGACGAGGCCGGCGAGGCCACCGAGGAGACGCGCTCCTCCTGCGGGTGATCACCCCGCTGGTAAAGCTCACCACCGGGCGCCAGGCCGTGCAGGTCAGCGAGGCCATCGAGTGCTTCGGCGGCGCTGGGTACGTCGAGGACACCGGCCTGCCCGCGCTGCTCCGCGACGCGCAGGTGCTCCCCATCTGGGAGGACCACCAACGTGCTCTC
>JADJAE010000150.1 GCA_016704445.1 Deltaproteobacteria bacterium | reverse complement strand
CTCGTTCGCGACGTCGCGCCTCCTTGCGGGCCGAGGCGGCGGAGCTGAACGGTCGCCGCGGGTCCGTCGTCGCGTGAGCGCCGAGTTCGTGAACGGAGGACTTCTCGGCGGCCGGGTCGGGACTCCCGCGCCGAGCGGACCCGAGCCCGCGAGGCCGCCCCGTTGAAGTGCCCATCCGTCGCATCGACGGCGTCCGAGCGCGTGTAGCGCCTCACCCGCTGATCTTCCGCAGAATCGTCGAGCAGTGCGCGGAGCACGCCGAGGTCTACGAGCCGACGGTGCCCGGCGTGTGGTGACCCGTCGGGGGCGTCGCCAAGGCAGCGTCCCGGGAGCCATCCCATTCAAGGTGCCGATGGGCCCGTCGCCGCGCCCTGCCCGCTTGCGGGGGATAAGACGTCCAACGCGGCACCCTCCCAGGCACGGATCCGCTCGGGTCTACAGAACATCCAGTGTACGAAGTACGCGCTCCCGGGACGCCGCCTTGACCGAATCCAACGCCCCATCCTCGCCGCTCTCCCTGTCGTCCGACGCACCACGGCCCTGACCGTCCAACATCTCGCTGGCGGTGCCGAGCCGAGCCGACCCCCTCCGTCACTGCCCACCGCCGCCGATCAAGGTCCGTCAGCGCTGTCTCATCCGTGGGACCACCGCTCGAGACGCCCGTGGTGCTCCAGGATGCGCACGATGCCCACGCGCTCGGTGATCGCCGCGATCATCTTCATCCGCCCCTCGCACGCTGGACACTTCAGCGCGTCAACGCTCCACACCCGCCAGGGCAGCCGTGCCCAGTCGATCCGCGACCGCTTCGTCGGCGCCTCCCGCGTCTCGCCGCCGCCCGCTGGCTCGGCGGCCGTCTTCCCGGCCCCGTCGCCGCACTCCTCTGCGAGCGGGGGGAGTGGAACTACCGCCACCCGCCACGGCGAGTTGGCAGCGAGAGCACCCACTGGCGATACGGCACCGCGGGCAGCACCCGATCGCACTGCCGCGCGGCGGTCTCGCTCATGCGCCTCCCGCCGCAGCTCGAACACACCCCCGGTGCTTGCACGAGAACGCCACCAGGCGGTCGTGGCCGCAGCCCGCGCAGCGCGCGCGCATGAACCCGCACGCGAGCACGCCGCAGCGCACGAAGGCCTCGAACTCCGCGACGACGTAGCGAGGCAGCGAGCGACCGCCCTCCTGCATCTGCTCGGCGAAGGCCGCGAAGTGCTCCCGCACGAGGGCGTGCACCACCCCGTCGCGCATGGGCTCGCGGGCGCCCACGTGCGCATGTCCACCGCCCTCGGCCATCGAGGGGAGGAGCCACAGAGCGACGAGCGGGCCATCACCGATCGACTGGTTCTACCGAGGCGGTCGGGAGGCTACAGAGGTCTGTAGGCGGACGCGGATCCGAGCCCGGGGGATCGACACGTGGTCGGGTGCTCCCCTCCGGGTGAGGCCGGGGACTGTGGGCGTGGTCGGTGGCTCCCGTCGCTTCGCGACGGTGAGGCCGGGGACTGAGGACGTGGGCGGGTGCTCCCCTACGGGTGAGGCCGGGGACTGTCGACGTGGGCGAGGAGCGGGCTCTACAGCCGGTGCCAGATCGCCCGCAGGACGCCGAGCCCCACGAAGATCAGCGTCAGCACGATCCAGAGGACGATCTTCCCGGCGCCGCCGCTCTTCGCGGGGGGCTGCTGCATCCCATAGCCGCCCGGCTGCATGCCCTGCTGCGGGCCGAAGCCCTGCTGCGGGCCGAAGCCCTGCTGCTGCCCGAAGCCCTGCTGCTGCCCGAAGCCACCTTGCGGCTGGAAGCCCGGCTGCTGGCCATAACCACCCTGGGGCTGCATCCCGGGCTGCTGCCCATAGCCCGGCTGCTGCCCATAGCCCGGCTGCTGTGGCATCCCAGGACCGCCCGGCCCCGCCATGCCGCCCAGCCCGAAGGCGGAGGCGTCCACCGCCAGCGTCGAGGCGATGCCGCCCGGCTCGTTCTGGGGAAGCCCCGCGAACATGTTGGGGCTACCCGGTCCCTGTTGCGTACCCGGCTGCGGCTGCGCCCCGTAGCCACCCTGCTGCGGCTGCTGCGGCTGCTGTCCGTAGCCACCCTGGGTCGGCGGCGCCGGCTGCTGTCCGAAGCCTCCCATCGGGCCGCCCGGCCCTCCGAGTCCGAAGGCCGAGGCGTCCATCGCGACGGTCGACGAGGACACCGCCTGCCCCTGCTGGGGCTGCGGCTGACCGAAGCCGCCCTGCGGCGCCTGGTGCTGCGGGGCTTGCTGCTGACCGAAGCCACCCTGCGGCGCCTGCTGCTGACCGAAGCCACCCTGCGGCGCCTGCTGCTGCGGGGCTTGCTGCTGACCGAAGCCACCCTGCGGCGCCTGCTGCTGCGGGGCCTGCGGCTGCGGGGGCTGGTGCTGCGGGGCCTGGTGCTGCGGGGCCTGGGCCTGGCCGTAGGAGGCGGGGCCGGGGCCCGGGACCAGATCGCGATCGAAGCCGAAGGAGGAGCTGTCGACGGCGATGGTGGACGCGACGCCCATCTCCTCTTCCGTCGAGCTCACCGGGGTGGGATCGGGCTCACGCGGCGGCGGCGGGGCCATCGGGCGCTGCCCGTAGGAGGGAGCCGGGGCGTGCCCGGGGTAGGGCGACGCGCTCGGACCGCTGCCGCCCTGCGGCCCGGAGGGGAGCCCGAAGGACGCGGCGTCCATCGCGATGGTGCGCGCGGCCTCGACCTGATTGGACTGCGAGCCGTGGCCCATGGAGGCGCCCTCGTCCTGGGGGGCGATCATTCCGCCCCCGAGCGAGGCCGGGTCGAGGGAGGCCATGCCGCCCATCATCGTCTTGGCGAACTGCCCCTTGTTTCCAGGCGGCGGCGGCGCGGCGGACGGCCCCCGCGGCGACACGGGCGGCGCGGCGTCGTGGGCCATGAGCATGGTGCCCTTGAACTTCGCCTGGGGCCGCGCTCCGGCGCTCTGCAACACCTGCCCGCAGGTCGTGCACTTCGGGGTACCGTCAGGATTCTGCGCGCCACAATTCGGACAGAACATCGTCATCCACCTCATTCGCCGTCGACCACGCGCAGCGCGCACGATCGCGAGCTTCCAGACCGTCGTCGGAGGGCTTCGTTCACCCGGGTCGGGACGCTATCCCGTCCCCTCTGTGAACGCCACTCCGCAACAGCGGCGCGCGCTGATCCGTTGCGCCCAGGACGCGGCCGGGCGTAGGCCTCCGTCCACGCCATGGCCAACGCCTCCCACGACCGCCCGATGCCATCGCCCTTCACCGGCTTCGCCGACCCCACGCTGCGCTTCTTCCACGAGCTCGACTCGCACCAGGACCGCGCCTGGTTCATCGAGCACAAGGCCCTCTACGAGGACCAGTGGGCCCGCCCCCTCGCGGCCCTGCTCGCTCAGGTGTCGCCGCGCATCGCTCGCTTCTACAAGGGACTCCCCCTGCGCGATCCGAAGGTGTTCCGCATCCAGCGCGACGTGCGCTTCTCCTTGGACAAGAGCCCCTACAAGACCCACGTGAGCGGGCTGCTCGCGCTGCGCGGCGGCTCCGAGGCGGTCGAGTCCCCGGCCGCGCTCTACGTGCAGCTCGGCACCGAGAGCTTCGTCGGCGCGGGGGTGTACTCCATGGCCCCGCCGCTGCTCCGGGCGTGGCGCGAGATGCTCCTCGACCCTCGCCGCGGGGCCGCGATGGCGCGCCTCGTCGACGACCTCGTCGCCCGCGGGTTCAGCGTCTCGGCGATGGACTCGCTCAAGACCGCGCCGCGCGGCGTCGACCCCGAGCACCCTCGCATCGCCCTCCTCAAGCAGAAGGGCCTGGCGCTGGGGTTCCCCGCCATTCCGCCGGGGATGATCGGCACCGCGGGCTTCGCCGACTGGCTCGTCGACCGCGCGGAGGAGACCGCCCCGGCGGTGCAGAAGCTCGCCCGGCTGCTCGACGGCTGACGGAAACTGGAGCCTCGCGGCGTGGTCGCGCTCTGCTCCGTCGCCAGAGGAGACAGACCGATGCCCCTGGAGACGATCGAGATGAGCGCGGTGATCGCCGCGGCCCCGGATGACGTGTACGCCGCGTGGATGACCGCGAAGGGGCACGCGGCCTTCACGGGCGCCCCCGCGAGCATCAGCGCGCGCACCGGCACACGGCACACGGCGTGGGACGGGTACATCCACGGCTGGGTGCTCAAGGCCGGCCCCGGTCGCAGGGCCATGCTCGCCTGGCGCACCAGCGACTTCGCGCCCGGCGACATGGACTCCCTCGTCGAGCTCTCCATGCAGCGCGCGAAGGAGGGGACGCGGGTGAAGCTCACGCACTGGGAGATCCCCGAGGGGCAGGGCGAGCGCTACACGAAGGGGTGGGAGGAGTTCTACTTCGCGCCGCTCGCGAAGTACTTCGCCGCTCGCACCGCGAAGAAGAAGCCCGCCGCGAAGAAGAAGCCCGCCGCGAAGAAGAAGCCCGCGCGGGGCTGAGCCCATCGCCGGGCGTAACCGTTCAGGGTGTGCAAGCCGCTCGTTTGACGCTGGGGTTCGCGCGTTGACGCTCACCCCAGGCTATTGAATGAGGGCGCCCCCGCAGCGCGGGGGCTTTCGTACCGAAACTCCAGGTACCTTCCGGAAGGTTCGAAGGCGTTGGGAATCGAAGGTGTTCCTGCCGAGCCCCGCCGGGCCCTCATCAATAGCCTGGGGTGAGCGTCAACGCGCGAACCCCAGCGTCAAACGAGCGGCTTGCACACCCTGAACGCCCACCGCCACGCGCCTCGTTCACCGCAGGAGATCCAGCGCCACCCTGGACAGCACAGGCTTCGGGTGTTACCTCCCCCGCCCTTCCCACTCCGCGGTGTACGACCCTCCAAACCCCTTCAACGGGCCGGGAACAGCCACCGCAACCCATCGACAGGAGATACCAGACACCATGCAGCTCAACATCCAGCCCCTCTACCCCGTCTCCACGATCAACTGCGCCTGCGGCAACGTGGTCGAGACCCGCACCACCCGAGGGAGCTTCTCCACCGACGTCTGCGCGGCCTGCCACCCGTTCTACACGGGCAAGCAGAAGATCATGGACACCGCGGGCCGCGTCGACCGCTTCCGCAAGCGCTACGCGACGACCTCCCCCAAGGGCTCGGCCGCCGCTGCTCCCGCCGCCGCCGCTCCGGCCGACGAGAAGTAGACCGCTCCCGCCTCCCTCCCGCCGCCTCGCTTCCTCCACCATCACCCGTCGCACCCTCCAACGCGGCAGCGCCCTCCAAGGGACCGCGCTCGCCGCGTCGGAGGCGCGTCGCGTGACGCTCATGCTACGGTGATCCGCGATGTCATCCGAACAACCCGTGTGCGCTCCGAAGCAGGTGGGCGGTCAGGCCGTGATCGAGGGCGTGATGATGCGCTCTCCCCGCTGCCTCACCGTCGCCGTGCGCCGCAAGAACAACGAGATCGTCGTGCGCGAGCAGCCGTGGAAGCCGATGGTGCCGCCCGCGCTGCTGAAGGTCCCCTTCGTGCGCGGCGCGCTGGTGCTCTTCGAGTCGATGCAGAACGGCTACGCGGCGCTCCAGTTCAGCGCCTCGCAGTACGAGCAGGACCTCCCCGAGGACGAGCGCTCCAGCGAGGCCGAGGGCTCCGGCGGCGCCGCGTCACGGCTCGGCATGGTCATCTCCATCGGGCTGCTGGTGGCGCTCCCGAAGCTCCTCGCGTGGGGCGCCGGGCACCTCGTGGGCCCCGGGCTCTCCATCGCCGACCCGCGCTTCCACCTCCTCGCGGGCTTCTTCAAGTTCAGCATCGTCGTCGGGATGATGCTGCTGATGCGCATGAACTCCGAGATGTACCGGGTTTTCCAGTATCACGGGGCCGAGCACAAGGCGATCGCCGTGCACGAGGCCGGCCTCCCCCTCTCGGTCGAGAGCTCGAGGCGCTTCACCACCCGCCACGCCCGCTGCGGCACCACCTTCCTCATGGTCGTGGTGCTGGTCTCCGTCGCGGTCTTCGCGCTGGTGCTCCCGCTGCTGCTCCCCAACTCCTCGGGCATCCTCACCATCCTGGCCTCCATCGCCATCAGCATCCCGCTGATGTTTCCCATCGCGGGCGTCGCGTACGAGCTGCAGCGCCTCGGGGCGCGCTTCGCCGACAACCCCATCGCGCAGATCTTCCTCGCGCCAGGCTTCCTGGTGCAGCGCATCACCACCGCCGAGCCCACCGACGACCAGGTCGAGATCGCCCTCGTGGCGCTCCGCCAGGCCCTCACCAACGAGGCCAGCGCCCCGGCGCTCAGCCCCGTGACCGAGCCCTCGGTGCGCACCTTCCCCTCCTTCGCCGCCTTCGCCACGGAGCAGGGGCTCTAGCGACCCGTCGCTGCCTCCTCCGTCCGCCGCCTCCCGTTAGCCCATCCACCCTCATCGTCTCCCCCGCTGTAGGACACCGGACATCCGATGTTGCCCATCGCCAAGCTTGAATCCCTGGTCTTCCGCGCCGAAGAGCTCGACCGGCTGCTGTGCGAGCCCGACGTCGCCAGCGACTCGCAGCGCTACCGAAAGCTCACCAAGGAGCGCTCCGACCTCGAGGTGCTGGTCACCACCTTCGAGCGCTACAAGAAGCTGAAGCAGCAGCTCGACGACGACCGCGCCGCGCTCTCCGACCCGGAGCTGCGGGAGCTGGTCATCGACGAGATCCCCGGCCTCGAGGCCGAGACCGGGACGCTGGAGCGCGAGCTCACGTTCATGCTGCTGCCGGCCGACCCCAACGACGAGAAGAACGTCATCGTGGAGATTCGCGCGGCGGAGGGCGGCGACGAGGCCACGCTCTTCGCGGCCGACCTCTTCCGGATGTACCTCCGCTACGCCGAGAAGAAGAAGTGGCGGGTGGAGGTGATGAGCGAGAGCAAGACCCTCGTCGGGGGCATCAAGGAGGTCATCGCGCTCATCACCGGCGACCGGGTGTACAGCACCATGCGCTTCGAGGGCGGGGTGCACAGGGTGCAGCGCGTTCCGCAGACGGAGGCGCAAGGGAGGGTGCACACGTCGACCGCGACGGTGGCCGTGCTCCCCGAGGCCGAGGACGTCGAGCTGCACCTCGACGAAGCCAAGGACCTCCAGGTGAGCATCGCCGCCTCGGGCGGCCCCGGGGGTCAGGGCGTGAACACCACCAACAGCGCCGTGCAGCTGCTGCACAAGCCCACCGGCATGATCGTGAAGTGCCAGGACGAGCGCTCGCAGATCAAGAACAAGGCGAAGGCCATGAAGATCATGAAGGCCCGCCTGCTGGAGCTGGAGCGCAAGAAGCAGGACGACGCCGTGAGCGCCGACCGGCGCAGCATGGTGGGGAGCGGCGAGCGCGCGGAGAAGATCCGCACGTACAACGTCCCGCAGAACCGCATCACCGACCATCGCATCCAGCTCACGCTGCACAAGCTCGACCGCTTCCTCGACGGGGCGCTGGAGGACGTGATCGTGCCGCTGCGCACGCACCACCAGGCCGAGCGCCTGCGCCGCGAGCTGGGCATCGAGACCGGCGTCACCACCGCCGCGATGGGCGGCGGCGACGACTGAGCGCTGTCCCCGCGCGGGCACGGCGGTATGCTCCGCCACGCCCATGGAACGCCCCTCCTACCTCCCCACCTCCCTCCGCCCGCCGCGCGCGCAGTGCCTCGCCGTCGTGATGGTGGGCCTGCCCGCCCGGGGCAAGACGTACATCTCCCGCAAGCTCGCGCGGTACCTGTCGTGGCTGGGCTACCAGACGCGGGTGTTCAACGTGGGCGCCTACCGCCGAGAGCGGCTCGGGAAGAAGCACACCCACGAGTTCTTCGACCCGAGCAACATGGAGGCGGAGTCGGCGCGGCGCTCGATGGCGCGCGCCGCCATGGAGGACATGCTCGGGTGGTTTCGCGAGGGCGGCGAGGTGGCCATCTACGACGCCACCAACCACACCCGCGACCGCCGGGCGATGGTGCGCCAGGGCTGCGAGCGCGCGGGCGTGCCGGTGCTCTTCGTCGAGTCGATCTGCGACGACGAGGAGATCATCGCGAGCACCATCCGCGAGATCAAGCTCAACTCCCCGGACTACGTGGGCGTCGACCCGGACGACGCGGTGCAGGACTTCAGCGCGCGCATCGCCCACTACGAGCAGCGCTACGAGACCCTCGACGCGAGCGACGGCTCCTTCGTGAAGCTGATCAACGTGGGCCACGAGCTGGTGCTGCACGACCTGCGCGGCGACCTCCCGGGGCGGCTCGTGCGGGTGCTCATGAACCTGCACATCGTCCCCCGACCGGTGTGGCTCACCCGGCACGGGGAGAGCGCCTACAACGTCGCCAAGCGCGTGGGCGGCGACGCCGACCTCACCCCGAGGGGAGAGCGCTTCGCCGTGCGGCTGACGGACTTCTTCAACGATCACGTCATCCCCGGCGACGACGTGCAGGTGTGGACCAGCACGCTCCGGCGGGCGACGCAGACCGCGAGGTACCTGCCCTCCCCGCTGGTGACCTGGAGGGCGCTCGACGAGATCGACGCGGGGATCTTCGACGGCATGACCTACGAGGAGATCAAGGCGCAGCACCCGGAGGAGTACGCCCGGCGGCAGAAGGACAAGCTGCGGTACCGCTACCCCCGCGGGGAGTCCTACGAGGACGTCATCCAGCGGCTGGAGCCCATCATCATCGAGCTGGAGCGGCAGCGGTCGCCCACCATGGTGATCACGCACCGCGCGGTGCTGCGCTGCCTCTACGCGTACTTCCTCGACCAGCCCCCGTCGAGCTGCACCCGGCTGGACGTCCCGCTGCACACGGTGATCGAGCTCACGCCCAACGCCTACGGCTGCGACGAGGAGCGCGTGCCCCTCGGCGACCCGGTGCCCGAGGAGGTGTGAGGGCGTGCGATGCTCACCCCATGCGTCAGCCACCGCCTCCTGCGCCCGCGGATGAGCTCGCCGCCGACCACGCCTCCTACGCCCGCTGCGTCGCCTGGGTGCGCGACCGCGCCGCCGACCCGGTGCTCGGCCTCTTCGGCCCGGAGAGCGTCGCCTGGACCATGGTGCGCGAGCCCGCCTACCTCCTCGGAGGCGCCGCGGCCGTCCTCATGCAGATGGCCCACCCCGCGGTCGTCGCCGGGGTGAGCGAGTACTCGACCTTCGAGACCGACCTCGTGGGCCGCATCCAACGCACCTCCCAGGCCCTCTACTCCCTCGTCTTCGGAACCCTCGACCAGGCCCTCGGCACCTCCCGGCGCATGCACGCGATCCACTCGCGGGTGCGCGGCGTCGTCGACGAGCCCGGCTCCCCGTGGCACGGCCGACCCTACCGGGCGAACGACCCGGCGCTGCTGGAGTGGGTGTCGATGACCGCCTCCATCTGCGGACGCGCCTCCTTCGAGACCTTCGTGCGACCGCTCGGCGGCGAGGAGATCGCCCGCGACTGGGGCGACCTGCAGCGCGGAGCCATCGTGACCGGCGTCTCCCCCGACTCCATGGCCCCCTCCCGCTCGGCCTTCTTCGCCCGCTTCTTCGACCTCGCGGAGAACTCCCCCGACCTCTGGGTCGGCCCCCGCGCCCGCGCCGTCGCCCGAGTCCTCTTCGCCACTCCGCTCACCCGCGGCGTCTTCGACCCCATCACCACCGCCGCCCTCCTCCCTCCCCGACTTCGCGCGCTCTACGAGCTCCCCTTCGGGCCCTCCCAGCAGCGCGCCCTCGACCGCCGCCGCCTCGCCGTCGAGGCCCTCCGCCGCGCCGCTCCGCCCGCCCTCCGCTACGTGCCCGCCTGGCACCAGGCCCGGCTCCGCGTGGCCCTCCACCGCGGCGAGCGCGGCTCCCGCTGGGGGCAGCTCATCGAGCTCGTCGGCGCGCGCCTGCCGCTCCCCGCGAGCCTTCGCGCGCCCGTTGCCCGCTGATACCTTCCGCCGCCTATGCGCACCTGGCTACGTGACGGCCGCTGGATCTCCCTCCTCGCATGCGTCGCCCTCGTGGTGGCCTTCGCGGCGCCCACCGCGTGGCAGTGCGTCGCCTCGCCCGACGGCCACCGCGTCTGCTCGTGGGTGCTCGACCGCACGCCCTCCACCGACGACTGGCGCTCCTTCGCGGGCGCCTGGGAGGCCGCGCGCATCTCGCTCCGCGACTTCCACCAGTGGCCCTCCTGGAACCCCTACCACTGCGGCGGAGTGCCCCTCTACCAGGACCCGCAGACCCCCGTGCCGGGGGTGATGTTCCTGCTGACCTTCGGGTGGCTGCCGACGCCGGTGGCGATGAAGCTCTGGCTCTACGTGCACCTGCTGGTCGGCGCCCTCGGCGCGCGCGCCCTGCTCCGCCACCACGGCGCCAACATACCCGAGCAGGTATTCGCCGCCGCCCTGGTCACCGCCTGCGGCTTCTGCTCCGAGCACTTCGGCGGCGGTCACCTCTCCTTCACGCCCTTCCTCTTCCTCCCGTGGGCGCTGCTCGGCCACCGCCGCGCGCTCACCGACGCCCGCTGGTCGGTGCTCACCGCCGCCGTCCTCGCCATGGCCGTCTGGGAGGGCGGCACCTACCCCGTCCCGCTGCTCATCGTGGCCCTCGCGGCGGACACGATCCTCCGCCTCGGCGACCCCGCCGCGCGCCGCGCCTTCATGGTCACCCTCCCCCTCACCGGCGGGCTCTTCGCGCTCCTCGCCGGGGTGCGCCTGCTGCCGGTGCTGCTCTGGTTGCGGGAGCACCCGCGGCTCATGCCCCTCGACGACTCCATGACCGTCGCGGAGGTCGTCCTCGCCTGGACCGCCCGCGCCCACGAGCGCCCCTTCCCCGGCCACATCTTCGTCTGGCCCGAGTACGGCGACTACATCGGCGCGCTGCCTGTGGCGCTCTTCTTCGCCGCCGTGGTCGCCGCCTTCGCCCGCCGCGACGACGGAGCCCGCGACCGCCGCGTCGACGTCGGCGTGGCCATCGCCCTGGTGTGGTGCGCCCTCGGCAACATCCCGGGCTTCTCCCTCTTCGGTCTGCTGCACGAGCTGCCCGTGTACCGATCGCTGAGGGTCCCGTCGCGCTTCCTCTACCCCGCCACGGTGCTGCTCGCCCTGGTCGCCGGCCGCGCCCTCGCGGACCTCCGCGCGCTGCTCCTCGATCACCGCCCGCGCCGCGCCCTCCTGCGCGCCTTCGTCGCCCTGGAGTGCGCCCTCGCCCTCGGCGTCGCCATCGACCTCGTGGCCGTCAACAGCCCTCGCCTCCAGGTGGGCGCCGACCCGCCCATCCCGGGTGGACGCGCCGCAACGACCTTCCGCCAGGAGGGCGGCGGCGACTACTGGCGCTGGCCCACGTACCCCGTGCGCGGCATCGGAACCCCCGTCTGCTACGTCGCCTTCGACTGGACCCCGGCGCCTCAGCTCTGGCAGGGCGAAGGCCCGCAGCAGCGCATCGAGCCCGCCGACGGCGGGACCGCCCGCTCCCTGGAGTGGACCCCCAACGCGCTGCGCATCGAGGTCGACCTCGCCCGCCCCGCGACGCTGGTGGTCAACCAGAACACCGACTCCGGCTGGAACACCTCCCTCGGATCCATCGACCGCGCCCAAGGCCTTCTCAGCGTAGATCTCCCCGCCGGGCGCCACACGGTGACGCTCACCCACGCCGTGCGCGGCCTCTGGGCAGGAGCGCTGCTTACCCTGCTGGGTATGCTGGCCTCGGCGTGGGTGCTGCGCCGCGCGCTGCCCGGGCGCGTCGAAGGGTGGCGAAGCGCGCTCTCGGGGCGGCTGTTCGCGCCCGACTCCCTCAACCCAGCGCCGCCGGAGCCCTCGCCTTCCCCGATCGGCCCGCCACCGCCAGCAGCGTGAGCGCGAAGGGCAGCGCCTGGAGCACCACCGTCGGGACCCACCCGCTGCTCGCCAGCGTCGCCTCCAGCGCCGACAGCGAGCCGATGCCCGCGGCCCACACCGCCGCCCGCACCGGACGCCACCGCCCGAGGATCACCGCCGCCACCGCCAGGAACCCCCTGCCCCCGCTCATCGAGGCCACGAAGGCGTGCTGGTGCAATCCCAGTTGAGCGCCTCCCAGCGCCGCGATGGCGCCGCCCAGCACCAGCGCCGTCGTCTGCACCCTCGCCACCGGAACCCCCTGACCCTTCGCAGCCGTCGGGTGCTCCCCGCAGGCCGTGATGCGCAGGCCCAGCACCGTGCGAGAGAGCAGCAGCGCGGAGAGGGCGACCAGGAGCGGAGCGATCCAGACGGTGGGCGTGGAGAGGGCGTCGCGAAGGGCCGTCCACGCGAGGGTCGAGCCGCGCATCCCCTCGCTGGTCGGCAGCGTCGGGCTGTTGGACGACGAGCCGTAGAGCACCTTCAGCGCCGCGCGGGTGCCCGCCACGGCGAGGAGGTTGAGGGCCACGCCGACCACCACCGCGCTCGCCCGCTGCCACACCGCGAAGGCCGCGAAGAGCGCGCCCGCCAGCGCGCCAGCGAGGGCCGCGGCAAGCACCGCGACCACGATCGATCCGCTCGCGAGCCCGGCCACCACCGCCGCGAAGGCGCCCAGCAGCAGGTAGGCCTCCAGCGCCAGCATGGTCACGCCCGATCGCTCGGAGAGCACGCCCCCGAGGGAGGCCAGCACCAGCGGCGCCGCCGCGCTCAGCACCTGCGCCAGGAAGACCACCGCCATCATCGCGTCACCGCCCGCCGCGCGCCGACCGCCGCCACCGCGATGAGCGTCGCGGCCTGCACCACCACCAGCGCGTCCGAGGGGACCACCGCGTTCACCGCGAGCGACCCTTGCGCCAATACACCGAAGAGTAAAGCCGCCAGCGCGATGCCCCAGGGCCTGCCGCCGCCCAGCAGCGCGACGGCGATGCCGGTGAAGCCGACGCCCGCGCCGAGCCCGTGCTCCGCGTAGCCCTTCACCCCGAGCACGAAATGCGAGGCGGCCAGACCCGCGAGCGCGCCAGAGAGCGCCATCGCCCGCACGGTGGTGCGCGAGGGATCGATGCCGAGGGCGGAGGCGGTTCCGGCTGAGGAGCCCAGCGCCCGGATGCGGAGGCCGCCGCGGGTGCGCTCCAGGTACCAGGCCAGCGCCGCGAGCGCGACGAGCCCGAGGGCGAAGGAGGCGTTGAGCCCGCTGCCGCGGAAGGCCCGCAGCGCAGCGCCCGCCATCGGCAGCCTCGCCCCGGCCACCACGTCGCGGGTGTGCACCTGCGCCCCGTCGCGGAGCGCTCCGCCGTAGAGCCAGGTGACCACCACCGCCATCAGCCCGTTGAGCATCAGGGTGCTGAGCACCTCGTTGGTTCCGAAGCGGCCGCGTAGCCAGCCGGCGACGGCACCGAGCGCCGCGCCCCCCGCCGCAGCCGCAGCGAGGCAGAAGGGGATCGCAAGCACCCATGGGGTCGAGGCGGGGAGCGCCGCGCCGACGACCGCGGAGGCCAGCACCCCGGCGAGGCACTGGCCCTCGGCGCCTACGTTGAAGAGCCGGGCGCGCAGCGCGAGGGCCACGGAGGCGCCGGTCCAGAGGAGGGGAGTGGCCTTGGCGAGGGACTGCGCGAAGCCGTAGGAGGAGCCCAGCGTGCCGGCGAGCATGAGGGCCAGCACCCGGCGGGGCGAGGCGCCCGCGAGCCAGACCGAGAGGTTCATCGCGGTCAGCACCGCCGCCGCGGCAGCCACCACCACCAGCGCGCGCGGACGGCTCACAGCGCGGGACGGTAGCTCATCCGCGGGGCGCTGAGGGGGGCGACAGAGCGCGTCGGCCCAGAGCGCCTCCGTGAGGTATCAGTGGCCGCTCGGGTCAGCGGTCGCGGGGGAGCGCTCCGCTCACATGCAAATCAAACCGCCCTGAGCTGCCCGCGTAGACCATCGTGAAGTGCGAGAGGAAGTCCCGCCCGAGCAGCCCGTGATGAGGGAGCTCGTGCGTTGAGTTGGGAGTGGCTGCGATGGTGATCCCCACGGGCATCATCTTCGGGCTGTGGTCGTCAGCGTCCTGCAGCGGGAAGTCGATCGTCGCCCGGTAGACGAGACACTCGACGGACTTGTGATCCGCGAGGGTCACGACCTGTCGACGGATGGAAGCGATGCCCAGTGCCTCCACGACGTGCCGCTCGACGAAGGACGTCGACGCTCCCGTGTCGATCAACAGGTTCACGTCGACGTATGGCAGGTCCAGGCCACGCATCCGGGCGAGCTCCGCCAGCGCTCGACCGGGCCGCAGCCGCGCCGCGACGATCGGCCCCTCCGCGATGAGGCGGTCTCTCGATCCCGCGTTTCCGTGAAATACGTCCCGCCCTGACACCCGATCAGACCCCGGGGAAGTAGGCGAGCGCGGCGGTCAGCAGGACGGGCTCGATGCTCTCCACGCGGGCGACGACGAAACCAGCCTCCGGGCCCAGCTTCATGACCCCCTCCTCGTAGGCTTCGTCCTCGCTGTCGAAGTACCCCTTCGGGCCATCCAGATAGAGCACCCACCGCCCCACGTCGGGGCCACGCTGCATGACGGGCAGCTCACGCCTGAAGCGCTCGTACTGCTCCTTCACCTTCGACTCCACCTGCAGCATGGTCATCACGACCTCCTCGCCGCGCCGCCGCGGCGACAACCTATATAAGTCCAGCGCCAGCTCCGACCAAGGCTGACATCGTGCACTGCTGATCTTCGCGCCTCGGCCACCTGGCATTCCAGCGAACCATGATCGGCGATCAGCCGAGGAGTTCTTGCCTCGCGGGGCGACGCGGCGACGCTCAAACGGTGGGCGAGGCCGTCGACCGGATCGGTCGGCTTCACCGATGGCCTCGTCGCTTACCCTGGTCGGGCGGTGGTGCTCACACCCGCTACTCCACCGGCAGGTGCTCGTGCACTCGTGGGCGCGCCACCACCACGGGGCGCACCACCGGGCGCGCCACCGGGCGGCGCGGCGGCGTTCCAGCGTCGACGGCGGCGAGCGTCGCGACGATGGGCGCCAAGGTCGGCGGAGCGACGGGCGCCACCGCGGGCGCGGCGACCGGGGCGACCGCGGCGGGGCTGTGCGATGGAGCAGTGACCGTCGGCGGCGGCGACGATCCGACGAGGTACAGCGCGACGAAGGAGAGCGTCGCCGCGACGAGCGCCACCGCGACGACCGGCGTGCGTGACGAGCGCGCGACGGCGGGCTGCTGCACCGGCTGGAGCGTGGTGGTGCGCTCGATCGGCGGGCGCGATCCGAGGACCGGCGCGGTGGTGAGCGCGTCCCAGCTGGCGCTCGCAGGGACGGTCGCCTCCAGCGCTCGGAGGAGGTCGCGGGCGTGCTGGAAGCGCTCCGTCGGGCGGAGGGCGAGGGCCCGCGCGAGGACGGGCTCCCACGGGCCCACGTCGAGGCCGAACTTCGCGGGAGTGGGGCGCTTCGTCGAGAGCACGTCGACGGTGAGCGCGGTGTTGTCCTCGCCGTGGAAGGGAGCGCGGTCGGTGAGCACCTCGACCAGGAGCAGCGCGAGGGCGTGGACGTCGGTCCAGGGGCCGGAGCGGGTTCCGCCGATCTGCTCGGGGGAGGCGTAGGCGAGGGTGAAGGCGCGGAGCTCGGACTGCGTCGCGGTCTGCCCCGAGGCGACGGTCTCGTCGAGCTCCATGGCCTTGGCGATGCCGAAGTCGAGGAGCTTGGGGTCGATGCGGTCGCGGGAGCGCGCGAGCATGATGTTGGCGGGCTTGAGGTCGCGGTGAGCGACGCCCTCGTCGTGCGCGACGGCGAGCGCCTCGAAGACCGGGCGGAGCAGCGCGAGGGCCTCGGCGGGCGGGCGCCCGGTGTGGTCGCGGCGGGCGTCGAGGACGGCGTCGAGGGTGTCGCCGTCGATCCATTCGAGGACGATCCAGGGGGCGGCGCCGCCGGCGGGGAGGAGGCCGCCGCCGAAGTCGAGCACGCGGACGATGCCGGGGTGTTCGAGGCGGGCGATGGTGCGCGCCTCGAAGACGAACTTGTCGATGAAGGCCTTGCGGTGGGTCTCCGGGAGGGACGGAGGCGTCTTGAGCACCTTGATGGCGACAGGCTTCTGGAGGGTGCGATGGATGGCCCGATAGACGACGCCGAAGCCGCCCTCGGCGATGACCGAGTGGACATCGTACTTGCCATCGAGGCGAGTGCCCAGGAGGGCGAAGGGGTCGGCGGCGAGCGGGGGCATGGGGTTAGTTGAATTGCTCGACAATAGGGTCCGCAAGGCGATATGCGATGGACCGACAATCCGGCGCCCAGCCTGACCCCAAGAGAAAACCATACGTACGACCGGCTCGAGCGGATACATCGCCTGGTTGTTGTGCCGAAATGTCGGCGGACCACGGGACTGACCGCAATGCCGTTGGATATCCGCCAGGCGGCTCCGGTGCCCGGGCGATCGTCGATCCGGCAGCCGACTGGAGACTCGATAGAATGCTGTCGCCGCCATGGCTGTGAACCGGATGGAGAACGGCGCCCTGGCTGAGAGGTCCTGAGTGACTTCGGTCGTGTTCGCAGGTACCGGACACGGCACGGCGATTGATTCGGTGCCCCCGGTGCCGTCGGCCTCCAGTCACCAATGACCACCTGCCGCCCACCCGTCGGCCTTCCCTCCACCGCCGCCAGTCGCGCCTCCAGCGCCCCCGCCGCGCCCGTGGCCCGCCCGGCCTCCAGCGCATACGGCACCGCGCCCAGCTTCGAGCGCGGGAACACCGTCCCCTCCACCTGCAGCTCCGCCCACAGCTCCGGGTTCGCCCGCACCGCGCCCACACACCCACTGTCCAGCGCCACCCGGAACCGCCCTCCCGAGAACGCCGTCGCGCCCGCGTTGGTCGTGCACACCGTCGCGCCCGCGGTCGCCGCATCCCACAGCCGCACGGTGACGTTGCGGGTGCCCTCCACCGGACGCCCGCCGTCGTCCAGCATCCCGCCGTAGTACAGCGGGTTCACCATCGGCACGCCGTCCGCCCGCGCCCGCCCCAGTCGATACGCGGCGACCATGCCCACAACCGACAACGCCAGCGCGCCCAGCGCCGCTCCCCGTCGCATCTTCATGGAACCAATCCCCCTACGGCGCACAGCGTCCCGACGCAGCCGCGCTCGCCCACCTCGAAGCCCGTCTCGCTCACCCGCAGCGTTCCGACCGTGGCGCTCGCAGCTCCGCTGGTCGCCACTCCCTGCGCCCGCACGGTGAGCCCTGTCGGCATCGGTCCCGCGTCGGTCTCCATCCCGACATCTCGGGGTGTCGGCACGTCGCCCGGCGTCACCACGTCCACGCCGCCCGCGTCGCCCCCACCACTACCCGATCGCCGACCGCCCCATCGGACATCGCCACGCCCGCATCCATTCGCGCTCGCCCGGCATCCCGCGGCCGATAGATCCACTCCTCATCGGAGCACCCCCCGAGCAGCACCGCGCCGATGGCCACCCATCCGCACCGCCGCGCCGCGCTCACAGCACCCCGCCCACCGCGAGCCCCGTCCCCGTCGGAACCGCCCACACCGTCGCCCGCCCCCGCTCCGCCTCTCGCCCGCCCCTCCTCGACACCAGGAACCACACCACGCCCCCCGCCACCGCCGCGCTCCCTACGCCGATGGCCACGTTGGTCGCCGTGGTGAGCCCTCGCATCCGTGAGTCCGCATCGACCGACGACGGATCGCACCCGCCCCCATCGCAGGCCCCATCGCGCTCGCTCATCGCGCCATCGTGCAGGGCCCACAGCACACCGGCTCCCACGAAGGCCGCCGCGCCGACCCCCGCGAGCACCCACGGTCCAGCGCCCGCTCCGCGCCCCGTCGGAGCCTCGATGGGTTGCGTCGGCGCAACCCTCGGCGCGGCCTGCAAACGAGAGCCAGGCCGGCACTCCAGGGCCGCGGCGACGCCAGAGCGGCCTCCCACGTGCCCGGCGGGGCCGAGGGCGGAGCGGCGCACGGTCACCCTGGCTCGGGCCCCCCCGCCTCGCGCCGCCGGCACCCTCGCCCGTGGGCCCCCCGTCGCCGGGGGGGACCGGCCCCGGACCCCCACGTCGCCGGATCCCAGGCACCTGCGCCAGGAAGACCACCCGCCATCATCGCGGCCTCACCGCCCGCCGCGCGCCGACCCCCGCCGCCACCGCGATGAGCGTCGCGGCCTGCACCACCACCAGCGCGGGTCCGGAGGGGGACCACCGCGTTCACCGCGAGCGACCTTGCGCCAATACACCGAAGAGTAAAGCCGCCAGCGCGATGCCCCAGGGTCTGCCGCCGCCCAGCAGCGCCACCGCGATGCCGGTGAAGCCGACGCCCGCGCCGAGCCCGTGCTCCGCGTAGCCCTTCACCCCGAGCACGAAGTGCGACGCCGCGAGACCGCGCGAGCGCTCCCGGGAGCGCCATCGCCCGCACGGGGTGGTGCGCGAGGGATCGATGCCGAGCGCGGGACGGCGGCTTCCGGATGAGGCGCCCAGCGCCCCGGATGCGAGGCCGCCGGCGGGTGCGCTCCCCCAGGTACCAGCCCAGCGCCGCGAGCGCGACGAGCCCGAGCCGGGCGAAGCGCGAGGCGCGGTTGAGCCCGCTGCCGCGGGAAGGCCCGCAGCGCGGCGCCCGCCATCGGGAGCCGCGTGCCCCGGCCACTACGTCGCGGGTGTGCACCTGCGCCCCGTCGCGGAGCGCCCGCCCGTAGAGCCAGGTGACCACCACCGCCATCAGCCCGTTGAGCATCAGGGTGCTGAGCACCTCGTTGGTTCCGAAGCGGCCGCGTAGCCAGCCCGCGACCGCACCGAGCGCCGCGCCCCCGCCGCAGCCGCAGCGAGGCGGCAGGGGATCGCAGGCACCCATGGCGGTCGAGGCGGGAGCGCCGCGCCGACGACCGCGGAGGCCAGCACCCCGGCGAGAGGCATTGGCCCTCGGCGCCGATGTTGAAGAGCCGCGCGCGCAGGGCGAGGGCCACGGCGCCTCCCGTCCAGAGCAGGGGCGTGGCCTTGGCGAGGGTCTGCCCGAGGCCGTAGGAGGAGCCCAGCGTGCCGGCGAGCATGAGCGCCAGCACGCGACGGGGCGAGGCGCCCGCGAGCCAGACCGAGAGGTTCATCGCGGTCAGCACCGCCGCCGCGGCAGCCACCACCACCAGCGCGCGCGGACGGGTCACGGCGCGGGACGGTAGCTCATCCGGGGGGCGCTGAGGGGGGCTTCCCCGGTACGACCGCGAGGCCGTCGGCGAGGAGTCCCCGGTACGAGCGCGAGCCTGTCAGCGACCGGAGCCAGACCCGCGACCGTGAGGGAGCACTGGGCTGACGTGGTCGGTCGCTCCCCTCCGGGCGAGGCCGCACTGGGAGGACGTGGTCGGTCGCTCCCCTCGGTCTGTGCGAGCGCCGTCGAGGAGGCCGTGAGCACCGCGCCCGCGCACACCGCCGCCCGCATCCAAACCTCCCCAGCGAGCTTACGGCGCCTCGAAGGGCTCGAACACGATCGCCCCGGCGACGCTCTCGCTCACCCGGACATGCACGTGGTTGTCGTGGTTGGGCCAGTGCTGGAGGTGGGTCGCGTCGGCGTAGAGGCCCTGCACCGTCGAGGGGACGAGCCCCGCGCCCACGGCGCCTGCCACCGCCGCGCGGGTCGGCGCGATGAGCTCCCGGTCGAGGAAGCACATGGTCACCCGCCCGCTCGCGAAGAAGGGCGCCAGCAGCGCCGCGCTGGCCGTCGCGCCGTAGTCCCGCAGGGTGCCGGGCCTGCACTCGCGCCCGCCGTCCACCGGGCGGGTGGTGCAGTAGCTCCGCCACGGGGCCAGGCCGTCGCTGCCGTAGAGCGAGAGGTCGACGTCCTTGCCGCGCTGGTGCGAGGCGTGGCGCAGCGCCCCGCGGTCGGCGCCCGGGGTCAGTCCGTCCCACTGGGAGAGGTCTTCGGGCACGAAGGGCGTGCGCCCCTGGGCCGCCATGGCCTGCCCCGCGGCCCGCACGAACATCACCAGGTCGCGCCGCCCGAACTGGTACCGGAACACCGTCGTCGTCGCGTAGGCGTACCCGTCCCGCGCGGGGTCGTTGGGGAGCGGGAGCTGGAGGAGCCGGGCGCAGTCCGAGTCGCACCGGACGCCGTCGCGGAAGGGCGTGCGGGTGAGGGTGAGCCGCGCCGAGGTCACCGCGCTCGTGGTCCGCACGCGGGCGAAGAAGGTGCGCGGCCCGCGGGCATCGTAGGCCGCGAGGAAGCGCACGCCGCTCCCGCCGTCGGTCTCTCCGAGGGCCACCGCGCGGCGGCCGTCCCAGCGCTCGACGGCGAGGATGATCGAGGCGCCGGCGGGGGCGAAATCGAGCCGCAGCCCGAGGTGCTCGTCGGGCATCGCGTCGATGCGATAGACCCGCTCCTGCGAGGGCGAGACCGCGACGGTGACGCTCCCGCCGCTCAGCGCGACCGCCCCCGGTACGGCATCGCCATGAGCCACCCCGACGGGCGCAGTCGGAGGAGCATCGGCGGGACGTCGACCGCGGGGACGTCGACCGCGGGCACGTCGACCGCGGGCACGTCGACCGCGGGCACGTCGGCCGCGCGCACGTCGACCACCGAGGCGTCGACCACCGAGGCGTCGACCGTGTCGTCGGGCGCGGGTTCGCCGCAGCCGGCGGCGTCGCGAGGCAGAGCAGCAGCGTGGCGGAGCGACCTGCGGGCCTCACGATGGGCCGCGACTCTACTCCCCCTCCCGAGGCGACACGAGGCGCCTTCCGGCCGTCCGGCCATCGCCGCGCTTGCCACTCCCCCCTCCTTGGGTGCTGACTTCCCTCCAGAGCCCCCCGATGGACCTCTTCGACCGCAACAAGCCCTCCGAGCCGCTGCCCGAGGAGCCCCCTCCGCCGCCCAACGCCCCGCTCGCCGACCGCATGCGTCCGCGCAACCTCGACGAGCTCGTCGGCCACGACGAGGCCGTCGGCCCGAAGACCTCCCTCGGCCGCGCCATCCGCGCCGACCGCGCGCCCTCCATCGTCCTCTGGGGATCTCCCGGCTGCGGCAAGACCACCGTCGCCCGCTGCATCGCGGCGCACTCCAGCGCCCGCTTCGTCCAGCTCTCCGCGGTGCTCTCCGGCGTCGCCGAGGTGCGACAGGTGATCGCCCGCGCCGAGCACGAGCGCGCCATGGGGCGGCGCACGGTGCTCTTCATCGACGAGATCCACCGCTTCAACCGCGCGCAGCAGGACGCCCTCCTGCCGCACGTCGAGGCCGGCGTGGTCACCCTCGTGGGCGCCACCACCGAGAACCCCTCCTTCGCCGTCAACGCCGCGGTGCTCTCCCGCGCCCAGGTCGTGCGCCTCGACCCGCTGCGCCCCGAAGACCTCGTGGCCGTCCTTCGCCGCGCCCTCGACGACCGCGAGCGCGGCCTCGGCGCCCTGGAGCTCACCGCCTCCGACGAGGCCCTCGACGCCATCGCCCGCTGGGCCGACGGCGACGCCCGGCGCGCCCTCACCCTCCTCGACCACGTGGCCCGGGAGCGCGCCGCGCTGGGCATCGTCGCGCTGACGGTAGGCGACGTGGAGGCCGCCGCGCGCTCCAAGAACCTCCGCTACGACAAGTCCGGCGAGGAGCACTACAACCTCGCGAGCGCCTTCATCAAGAGCCTGCGAGGCAGCGACCCCGACGCGGCCCTCTACTGGGCCATCCGCATGATCGACGGGGGCGAAGACCCGCGCTTCGTGCTCCGTCGGATGATCATCTTCGCCTCGGAGGACATCGGCCTCGCGGACTCCCGATCGCTGGAGATCGCCGTCGCCGCCGACCGGGCCTTCGAGCGCCTCGGGGTGCCCGAGGGCCTGATCCCGCTGGCGCACGCGGTGACCTACCTGGCCGTCGCGCCCAAGTCGAAGGCCGCGTACAGGGCCCTGCGCGCCGTGCAGGAGGCGGTGCAGCAGCACGGGACGCTGGCGGTCCCGATGAGGCTGCGCAACGCGCCGACGGCGGCCATGAAGGAGTGGGGCTACGGCGAGGGCTACCGCGACCCGCACGCGGGCGAAGGCGGCTTCGTGGCGGAGCGCTACCTGCCCGACGAGCTCGGCGACGCGACCTGGTACGAGCCCACCTCGCACGGCACCGAGGCCCGGGTGAGGGAGCACCTGGCCAGGCTGCGCTCGCTCGCGAAGAAGTAAGGGCCGCCCTGTAAGCCCGAAGACCCATCCGGCGTTTGCTCCGTCGAAGGAGCTCAACCGCCATGTCCCTCCGCCTGCCCTCCACCCTCTTTGCCCTCCTTCCCCTCCTCGCCTCGTGCGGCCCGTCCCTCCGCGGCGGCACCGTCACCGACCTCACCCGGGTCACCGTCGTCGCCGCGACCCCTCCGGCCGACCCCGCCCCCCTCGACGTCGCCGTCTCCCCCTCCGCCCTCCGCTGCCCCGCGCCCTCCCGCGCCCTCGCCGGGACGCCCGTCACCCTGCGCGCCGACGGCTCCGCCTCGGGCGCCCGCGTGCGCTGGAGCGTCACCGCCGCGCCCGGCGACACCCGCGCCTACCGCTTCGCCGCGCAGTACGACGACCACGACACCGACTCGGTGGTCGCCGAGGGCGCGGAGGTCCCCTTCACCTCGGTGATCGTCGGCGACTTCACCGTGCACGCCGAGTCGCGCGCCCCCGACGGCACCACCTCGCAGTGCGACACCACCGTCTCGATGCTCGGCCACGGTCTTCGCGTCGAGCTCTCCTGGAACACCGAGGGCACCGACGTCGACCTGCACGCCCTCGACGCCCCGGAGGCCCGCTGGTTCACCCAGCAGGACTGCTACTACGGCAACCGCCAGCCCGACATGGCCTTCCCCGAGGAGGGTCGCCGCCGCTGGCTCGACACCGACGACGTCGACGGAGAAGGCCCCGAGAACATCCGCGTCGACACGCCCGCGCTCGACCGCGACTACCAGATCGGGGTGCACTTCTACTCGTCGCACCAGCGCCAGGGGCCCACCCACGCGACGCTGGTCATCTACTGCGGCGAGCAGCGCGTCGCCCGCTTCGAGCGCGACCTCACCGGCGACCGGGGCGGCAGCGACGCCAACGACTTCTGGCACGTCGCCGCGGTGCGCTTCGGCGGCCCCGCGGTGTGCGCCGTGAGGCCCGTCCAGCAGGTGACCACCGCCGCCCAGATGCGCTCCGGCGGATAGTCCAGAGGCCCGCCTCGGTGATAGCTTCCGTCGCCCTCTGCATGATGGCCGACGCCGGGATGCGCCCGCTCGCGCCGTCCGTCCGCGCGCACTGAGCCCCCTCCTCCTCCCCCTACGCCATCACCCGTCCAATGCCCCCCACGGATCCGACGCCCCCGGAGGCCCACTCCCACGACCTCCTGCTGCGGGGCGTGCGCGTCCACTACCAGGAGATGGGCCACGGCCCGACCCTGCTCTTACTCCACGATGTATTCGCCGACCACCGCGCGTGGCGGCGGGTGCTCCCGCTGCTGGCCCAGCGCTTCCGGGTGATCGTCCCCGACCTGCCGGGCTTCGGCGTCAGCGAGAAGCCCACGCGCTACGCGTTCACCCGAGAGGCCTTCGCGGAGACCCTCTGCGACCTCCTGGCGGGCGTAGGCGCCGCGCGGGCCCACGTCGCAGGCCACGCCCTCGGCGCGGGCATCGCCCTCACCCTCGCGGCGGACCACCCGGAGATCGTCGACCGGCTCGCGCTGATGCACGCCGTCTCGAGCCCCGCGGAGCGCAGCCTCGGCACCCGCCTCCCGACCATTCCCGTGCTGGGCTCGCTGGTGTTCAAGCAGTGGTTCGGTCGGGGGATGTTCCACGCGCACTTCCGTCGTGAGGTGTTCGCGCCGGGCTATCGCTACGACCGCGCCACGGTGGATGCGTGGTTCGAGCAGTTCTATCCCCCGGAGGCGAGGGAGTGCGCGTGGCGCACGATGGAGCGCTCGGTGCTCGACACCTCCGCGCTGGGTCCGAAGCTCGCCAAGGTGAGAGCGCCCACGGTGGTGATGTGGGGCGACCGCGCGAGGCCATCGTCGCAGGCGCTGGGTCACCAGCTCGTGCGACAGATCCGCGACGCACGCTGGGAGCTGGTCGCAGGCGCAGCCTCGGGCATGTGGGAAGAGCAGCCCGACGCCGTCGCCGAGGGACTGATCCGCTACCTGCTGGGCTGAGGGCCGACCCCCATAGGCACCGCCGATCGGCCGCGGCGGCTCCATGCTTGCAACGGCGCATCATCAGTACACGTCGGGAGTGGGGTGCAGGCATGCAGACTATCTCCAGTGGAGCGCTGCAAGCTCTCGTGTGCGCCGTCCTGGCAGGGGGGTGCACGCCGCCATCGAGCAGTCCCGCGGGGGCGCCGCCGATCATGGAGGACGCTGCCCCGCAGTCGGATCGGCCTGTCGTCGATGCGTCGATGTCGCTGATCTTCGTGGAGGGCGTGCCAGAGGCCCGCGGCCTGCTCGACGCAGGTCGTCCGGTGGACGCCATCGATGCGGGTTCCCCGGCGGACGGGGGAAGCCCGGCGGACGCGGTCGACGCGGGCGGCGCGGATGCCATGACCCCCGTAGATGCAGGGGTTTCCGACGGGGGCAGGGCCCTCGCCTTTCCTGGTGCCCAGGGCTTCGGCGCGGGCGCCACGGGGGGCCGCGGGGGTCGGGTGATCTACGTGACCAACCTCAACGCCATGGGCCCCGGCTCGCTCAACGCGGCGCTCGCGGAGACCGGACCCCGCTATGTGCTCTTCAGGGTGAGCGGGGTCATCGACACCTCGGCGCACGTGCTCGCCGGAGACGTCACCCTCGCCGGGCAGACCTCCCCGGGCGGCGTCATCGTGCGCGGCTTCGACACCTCCGAGGCGGTGTTCTGCGAGCACGCCTGCGGAGCGAGCGCTCGCGGGGTGCAGAACATCATCGTGAGGCACCTGCGCTCCCGCCCCGCTGGGGCGGAATTCCCCGACGGGCTGCGGCTCCGCTACGTCCGCAACGTCGTCATCGATCACGTCTCGGTCGGCAACGCCGCCGACGAGGCCGTCGAGGTCTCCTACGCCAACGACGTCACCATCCAGAACACCCTCATCGCGGAGACCCTCGGCTCTCACGCCACTGAGGGAGGGATGCTGCTCAACTACACCAACCCCGCGGCGGGCTACGCCCTCGATCGCATGTCGATCCACCACAACACCTGGAACCGCATCATGGGTCGCTACCCCGAGCTCTCCCGGGAGAGCGGCGCGGCCGCGGCCGGCAGCACGATGCAGATCGAGCTCTCCAACAACCTGCTGTGGGACCAGCGCCGCTACATCGACGTCAACCCGACGGTGCTCTCGGACGACCTGGGCGCGGCCTCGATCTACTACCAGCTCAACTGGGTGGGCAACGTCGGCTACGCCCCCGCGTCGATGCCCTACGGGATGATCTTCTTTCCTGTGACGACCGGCACGAGGTCGACCACGTACTTCCTCGACGACGTCTTCAGCAGCTATCCCACCCGCAGCAACTACCAGCTCAACTACTGCTGCAACGACTTCGCGACCGCCCCTTCGCCTGGCACCCCGAGCTTCGCCCTGCAGAACCGCCACCCCTTCCCTGCCATCGCGTACACCCCCTCGACGATGCTCCGGGAGTACATGCTCGCCACCGTCGGCGCCTTCCCCAGAGACCCCATGGATCGTCGGCTGATGCAGTTCGTTCGCGTCGGCGTCCTCGATGGGCGGCCGTCCGACGTGAACCCCGCGGGCGATGCCCTCTCGCTGGACTTCAACGCCGCGACGCCCCCCGCGGCGCCCGCCGACAGCGACCTCGACGGGATGCCCGACGCCTGGGAGATCGAGCACGGCCTGGACCCGCTGATCGCCAATCACAACGGCTCCGAGCTCTCGGTCTCCCTGACCGGCGTCCCCGGGTACACCAACCTGGAGTGCTACCTGAACGAGCTCTCCGATCAGCGCATCGCCGCTCGCTGAGCGCATCGCGTGCTCTACACTCGCGCTCCCCGATGACGACCACGATCCCCGCCTGGGCGCGCGCCCTGCTCCTCGCCGATCGCGCCGTGCACTCGTCCGTCCGCCTCGCCGCCCTGGTGCGCACCGAGCTGCTCCTCGCGGGGCTCTCGACCGCCGAGCGCGAGGCCGTCAACGCGGCGGTCTTCTCCGCGGAGGACACCTACTCACCGGGCGGTCCGACCTTCTCTCACGGGCTCTTCGCGTGGGAGCGGGAGGCCTTCGCCACCGCGCCCTTTCCCTCCTCCGGTCGGGTGCTGCTGGGCGGTGGGGGCGGAGGGCGCGAGCTCACCGGGCTCTGCGCGCTGGGCTACGAGGTCGTCGCCTTCGAGCCCGCCCCCGCGCTCTCCGAGGCGCTGATCGCCGTCGCCGCGAAGCTCCCTCGCGCCCGCGCGCTGCGGGGCTCCTACGCCGACCTGGTGCGCGCCGTGCGAGGCGGGGGCGGCCCCCTCGGGTCGCTGATCGGAGAGCGCTACGACGCCGTGGTGCTGGGCTGGGCGAGCCTCTCGCACGTCACCGACGCCGCCGAGCGGGCCTCGCTGCTCGCGGCCCTGCGCTCGCTCGCTCCGGACGCCCCGGTGCTGCTGAGCTACCTCGGCCCCGACGACGACGGGAGGGCGAACGGGCGGGTCGAGCGGCTGCGGGCTCCCCTCCGTCGCTGGCTCTCTCGCGCTGTGGGAAGGGCCGCCGCGGCGGAGGGCGAGGGCTTCCTCCCCGGAGCGGGCTTCTACCAGCGCTACACCGCGGAGGAGATCGAGGCGCTCGCGGCCGCCGCCGGGTACGAGCTGGCGATGCATGAGCGCGAGCCGTACCCCCACGCGCTGCTGGTCCCCAGCTCGACCTTGGGCTGAGCGCCCGCGACGGGCGGTACCCGCGGCGGCGCTGGCCCAGTGCTGCTAGCGTGCGCCGCCATGACGACACGACCGAAGCTCACCTATTTCGACATGCCCGTCAGCCGAGGCGAGGAGTGCCGCCTCGCGTTCGCCATCGCGGGCGCCGACTTCGAGGACAACCGCATCCCGCGCGAGGCATGGAGCACGCTCAAGCCCACGACGCCCTTCGGCGCGCTGCCCACCCTCGAGGTGCCGGGGTACCCGGTGATCGCGCAGTCCAACGCCATCCTCGCGTACATCGGGCGGCGCTACGGCGTGCACCCGACGGACCTCGTCGAGGCCGCTCGGCACGATGCGGTGATGGCCCACGTCGAGGACCTTCGCGCCACCGTCGCCTGGGCCGGTCGCAACGCCGACGAGGCCACCAAGCAGCGCGCGAGGGAGCACCTCGCGGCGACGACGATCCCCGCGTGGGCGAGCTCCGTCGAGGCGCAGATCGGCGACGGTCCGTTCTACGCGGGCGAGCGGCCGATGGTGGTCGACGTGAAGATCTACATGGGCATGCGCTCCTTCCGCCGCGGCGTGATGGATCACATCCCGACCACGGTCTTCGACGCCTTCCCCAAGCTCATCCGGCTCTACGACGCGGTCGAGGCGTGGGCCCCGGTGAAGGCCTGGATCTCGCGCTGACGCCCCCCTCTCCGTTGCCACCGCCCTGCTATCGGAGCGGCACGGCTCCACCCTGTCAGCGTCGGGTCACCCCCGTGCTGACGAAACACTACTGGCTCGACGCTCCCCATGGCCGCGTGGCCATCGGCCCGTGGGCCGTGCTCATCGGCCGCAGCCCCGACTGCAACATCGTCCTGGAGCAGCCCGAGATCAGCCGCCATCACCTGCTGGTGCGCCTGGGTCGCGAGGGCGCCGAGCTGCTGCCGCTCGGGCGCGACCCGGTGCGGCTCAACGGCGTCGAGTGCACTGAGCTGACGAGGCTCAACGCGGGCGACCAGATCGACGTCGGGACGTGGTCCTTCCGGGTGGGCGAGGCGGAGGTCGGATACGCCTCCCGGTGGTCGGAGACGGCGTGGTGCCTGGAGCGCCAGACGGGCCTGCTGCACCTCGTCACGGGGCCGACCTTTCGCGTGGGGGGCGGCGTCGGCGATGACCTCATCGTCGAGGGCTGGGACCCGCAGGTCTTCTCGCTCAACCTGCGCTCTGGGATGCCCGTGCTGACGGCGCTGCTCCCCGGCGTGCACTGTGGACACGAGTTGGAGGAGGGAGAGCGGGTCACGCTCGCGAACGACGAGCTCATCACGTACCGCAACGAGTCGTTCTGCGTGCGGGCCAAGCAGGCGCACACCCAGGCGGCGACCTACACCCAGGCGCGGCCGAAGCACGCGGTGGTGGCGCTGCTGGAGTTTCAGCCGCGCGGGGGACTGCTCACCCTCGAGATCGGCGGACGCCTCCACGCGACCTCGCTCTCCGATCGGCGCTGCGACCTGGTGGCGTGTCTGCTGCAACCGCCGCCGCCCTTCAATCCCGGGGATTTCATCCCCGAGGAGATCCTCTGCCGACACGTCTGGCCGGGGAGAAGAACGGCCGCACGGAGCTCAACTCCCTGCTCTACCGGCTGCGGCAGAACCTCGTCGACGAGGGCATCGACCCGGCTCCCCTCTTCGAGCGCCGCATCGGGGGGCTGCGCTTCCTCCTCGCCCAGCACGCCCGCGTCATCGTGCGCTGACCTTATCTCCTGCCGAGCTGCGACCGCTCGCCGCCCATCGGGCATCCCACCGCCGCGCCGCCTCTCGTCACGGGAGCGGCCGCCCCGGAGAGAGATAACCCCCCCTATGAGCAAGCGTCGTCCGTACTCCCGTCCCGTGGTGCTCGTCCTCGCGCTCGCCGGGGGATGCTCCGACGACCCCGCGGTCACCGCCGCCGACGCCGCCGCCGCGCCCGTCGTCTCCTCGGGGAGCTGCACGTACACCAACGCGTTCTCGATGAGCGCCGAGTGCCGCGACTACGTCGACGCCCGCTGGACCGACGCCCTCATCGCCGCCGACTGCGCCAACGCCCGCGGAACCCTCCGCCCCGGCGTCGCCTGCTCCTACCCCGAGGCGCTCGGTAGCTGTGCGATCCAGATCCCCAACGTGCGCGCGACGCGCATCACCTTCCCCGGCTCGGACGCCAGCCGCTGCGCCGCCACCCGCACCGGCTGCACCGTCTTCGCCCGCGGAACCTTCACCCCGTCGACCCTCTGCGCCTCCGCCGTCGGCGACGCGGGCGCCGCCCGTCCCGACGCCGCCGCGACGGGCTTCGCCATCTTCCAGCCCGCGGTGCGCGAGTGCCGCGCCCCCCTCCCCGGAGAGCGCCCCGGCGTCAGCGCCGACGGCCAGGTGTGCACCTGGTCGGCCGTCTCCGGCGCCACCGAGGAGGGGCGTCGCTACGACGACTACGCCTCGTGCGACCGGGTGCGCACGCAGCGCCCGTACTACCCCCGTCCCGCCGCGCCGGCGCGAGCGACGCCCGACCCCCGCTTGCAGAACCCGACCTACGTGGCCGAGCTCGCGTGGGTGCGCTCCCAGGTGGAGGCGAGCGCATGCGTGTGCTGCCACGCGACGCGCACCTCTCCGGCCGGGCCGTCCAACTGGTTCGTCGACGCGCCCGGCAATTGGATGGACACCTTCTTCGACAACGGCCTCGCCCTCGGCGCGGGCTGGGTCGACTCCACCGCCCTCGGCGCCTATCCCTCCGACCAGAACAACGGCTTCGCGCGCACCACCTCCGGACTGCCCAGCACCGACCCCGCGCGCATGGCGAGGTTCTTCCAGCAGGAGCTCGCGCACCGCGGCCGCACCCGGGAGTCCTTCGCGACCACACCCCCCTTCGGCGGACCCATCGCCAGCCAGCTCAGCTACACCCCGAGCGCGTGCACCGGCACCGACGGGATGGGCAGCGATGGAAGGCTCCGCTGGTCGAGCGGCTCCGCGCGCTACCTCTACGTGCTCGACCAGGGCTCGGCCAGCCCGGGCGTCCCTCCCAACCTCGACCAGCCCGCCGGCACGCGCTGGCTGGTGGAGGTCCCGTTCACGGCGCAGCCCTTCGTGAGCGGCGTCGCCTACGGCACGCTCCCTCCCGCCGCGACCCAGCGCCTGCCCGCCTCCGGTCCTCCGACGCCCCTCACCCCTGGCGCGACCTACTACCTCTACGTCCTCGAGGACGTCGGCATCCCCATCACGCGCTGCCTCTTCACCGCCCCGCGCTGACGGTCTCCTTCCCCTCACGGATCTGATGGTTGACCTCATCTTCGCCGATGCGAAAAGGGCTCTAACCGCTGTGGTGCTGGGGTTCCGCGCGATGGCGCGTCACCCCAGGCAATAACACGATGGCCGCCCCGGGCACCGCCCGGGGCTCCGGTCCCGTCGCTGGCTCATCACCCAGCGCCCTGCGATCCGAAGAAGGACGTCGAAGGTCGTCGCTCCGTCCTGGGCAAGCGATGTCCGACCGGAGCCCCGGGCAGTGCCTCCGTGTTATTGCCTGGGGTGACGCGCCATCGCGCGGAACCCCAGCGATCCACAGCGGGTTGCGACACCTTCCCGCCGCCCGAGATGAGGTCAACCATCAGCTCACGGATCGGGCGGCAGCGGATACCCCCGCGACGCCGCGTAGAGCACGATGGCCGCCGCGGTGGTCAGGTTGATCGACCCCCCGAAGCCGTCCGAGGGGATCTCCACGAGCTGGTCGGCCAGCGAGAGCACCTCCGCGGAGACCCCGTGTCGCTCGGCGCCGATCACCAGGCACATCGGCGCGTCGGTGCGCATCGACTCCGGCGCGACGCTCCCCTCCGCGAGCTCGATCGCCGCCACGGTGTAGCCCGCCTCTCGGCTCTCCCTCACCACCCCCAGCGCATCGGGGCGCGACTCCCACGGGACCCAACCCACGGTGCCCGCGGCGGCGGAGAGCAGCCGCCGCCGATGGGGCTCCAGGTCATACCCGCACACGTAAAGCCGCTCCACCCTGAACGCGTCGCACAGCCGGAACATCGTCCCGATGTTGGGCAGGTAGCTCACCCCATCGAGCACCATGCGAATGGGCCGCCGGGGCAGCGTGGGAAACACATGGCGGTCGGGCCGTGGTCGGAGGGGCATCGCCGCCCTGTACTACCAGAGCCCCCGCCGCTCACGCCGCCAGCGGACCGAAGTGCTGCACCAGCTCCGCCCTCAGGCTGCTCAGCCTCGCGTGCCTCGCCGCGAAGCCCTCCCTCAGCGCCCTCGCCTCGGCCTCCCTCCCCCTCGCCGAGAGCACCCGCTCGACCCTCGCCAGCATCGCGCAGGCCTCCCGGTACGACGCCCTCCCCCGCTGCGCCACGCAGGCCTCCGCCTGCCGCAGGTACACCCTCGCCGCGCCCTCCGGATCGCCCTCCTCCAGCGCCTCGGCCACCGCCACCCTCGACGCCCCGAAGCCCGCCGGCCGCGCCCGCTCGTCCTCCGCCACGCGCCTCGCCGCCGCGAGGTCTCCCGCCTCCAGCAGCCACGCCACCAGCACCGCCGGGGCCTTCGCGTCGAGCACCGCCTCGGCCCGCTCCCTCACCTCGCCCCAGCGCCCCAGCGCCTCGGCCCTCTGCCGCAGCTCGTCCAGCGCCGCCCTCGTCGGATCAGCCGCCAGCACCCCCTCCGCCAGCCCCAGCGCCGCCTGCTCGTCGGCCCGCTCCTCCCGACCTCGCAGCCACGCCACCAGCCGCTCTCGCCCGGCGGCCCCGGCCCTCGCCGCCCTCGCCTTGACCGCCTCGGTGAACTCCGCCCCCAGGCCCCGCTCCTCGAAGCGCCCCGTGAGCGTCAGCAGCTCCACGTCGGCCACCTCCGAGAAGGCCGTCCAGGCCTCCGCCACCCTGCCCAGCGCCAGCAGCCGCCTGCACCTCGCCGCGGGCCGGTGGTGCGCCCTCGCCAGCTCCATCCACCCCTCCTCGTCGTCCGCGAGGCCCTCCTCCAGCTCGACCAGCACCGCGCCCCACGCGTAGCGCGCCCACTCGTCGCCGCGCGCCATCGCCCCTCGCACCCGCCTCGCCAGCGCCCTCCGCTCGCCCTCCGTCGCGATCGCCAGCGCCGCCGCCACCGCCGTGCGCCCCAGCGCCTCGACCACGCCCGCGCAGCCGTGCTCGATGTCGTAGCCGTAGAGCCCCACCAGCCAGCGCAGCCCCCTCGCCCTCTCCTCGGCATCCGCCGAGCGCAGCCCCGCCGCCACCGACTCCACGCAGCGCCTCGCCACGGCCAGCACCGGCCCACCATCGCCGCCCACCCTCCGCCGCCGCCCCACGATGGCCACCGCCAGGCGCTCGACCTCGCGCATCTCCACCGCCTCGGCGCGCAGCGCCTCCAGCCGCGAGGCCAGCGCGTCGAGGTCGGCTCCGGGCCATACACCGCGGAGTAAAGCCGCCGCCCTCCCCCGGGCGCTCTCCGACGGTCGGGCGAAGGAAGCGGGCAGCGCCTCCTCCACCAGCGCCTCGAGCTCGGGCCGTTGCAGCAGCAGCCGCCCCAGCAGCGCGCGCAGCCCCGAGGCGTCGACGCCCTCCAGCGCCTCGTCCACCGTCGGAACCTCCACGAAGGCCTCCGGCTCCCTCGCATAGGTGAGCAGCACCGCCGCCACGTGCTTGCAGTCCCCCGTCTCTCCCATCGGGCAGTCGCAGGCCGCGTCGCGCACCCCCGTCGGATCGAGGGTCACCCGCACCCGCCACGCCTCCTGCCCGCTGCCCTCGCAGCGCGCCCTCAGCACCGCCCCGCGACGCCTGCCGTCGTAGACCGCGCCCCACGCCACGTACCGCCGTCCCCGCTCCAGGGTGCGCGCCCCCAGCAGCGCGAGCGCCGCGGCCTCGACCACCGCGCGCGCGTCTCCCATGTCGTTGGCGGGCCTCTGGAGCGCCATCCTCGTCATCGCTTGCATGCCCTTGAAGGTAGGCTCGCGCGGCCCCGCTGCAACGACGCGGGTGACATACCCTGACCACTGCGATAGGCTCAGGAAAACCTCATGGCAGACGAGTCACCGAAGCCCGTTGGAGACGAGTACACGGCGCAGTACATGGAGGGCGGCCGGGCGCGCATCGTGACGAAGCAGCGCATGCCCTGGTGGTTCTTCGCGGTGATCGGCTTCGCGGCGATGGCGACGATCGGCTCAGCCTTCGCGACCGGGCCGGTGAACCTGATCGGGCTGATTCCGCTGGTGCTGATCACGCTGGTGCTCTCTCACCTCCGGGTGGTGGTCACCGACGACGCGCTGCACGTGCAGTACGGGCTCTGGGGCCCGACCATCGCGGTGGAGAACATCACCCGCTGCGAGGTGACGACCTACAACCCCCTGCGCTTCGGCGGCTGGGGCTTCCGCCGGGCGCTCGACGGGACCAGGGCCTACAGCGTGCCGGGCGGCGAGGGCGAGTGCATCGCGCTGGAGGTCACCGAGGGGTCGAAGACCCGCAAGGTGGTGATCACCACGCCCGACGCCGCGGCCGTCGCGCTGGCCATCGAGGAGGCCCGCGCCCGCAAGCTGGGATCGGGGGTGCGCATCGACGCCGCTGCCTCCGACGCGAGCACCGAAGCGGCGGCCGACGAGGAGCCCGCCTCGACGCAGCGCCCCGAGCGACAGCGCCGCTGAGCGGTTCAGGTCACATCGACTGGAGCACGTCCCGCCAGCAGTCCCGGTCGGCGTCCTTGAAGAGCACCACCCGCAGCACTCGCACGTGCTGCGGCTGCACCCACGCGAAGGTGCGGAAGGCCTCCAGGATGAGCTTGGCCCCCTGCGCCATCGGAACCTCTCCGACGCCCGTCCCCAGCGCCGGGAAGGCCACCGTCGTCGCGCCCCGGGCCTCGGCCTCCAGCAGCACCCGCAGCACGCACCGTTGCAGGCAGATGGCCCCGTCGAGCGCCGCCACCGCGTGGGCCACGTGGCGCGCGGAGAGCCTCCCCGCGGAGGTCCACACCACGTCGCCCATCGCCACGGGTAGCTCCCGCTGGGCCTTGGCCTCCGCGGCGATCTCCTCGCCGCCTGCGCGCAGCAGCGAGAGCGCCACCCCGCGGTCCATCTTGAGCTGCGTGTTGGCGGCCGACACGATCACGTCCACCTGCTGCTCGGCGATGTCGCCCACCACCAGCTCCACCCGCACCTCCCCGATGGCGGCGTGGTCGTGCTCCTGGGGGATGATCCTCGCGCCGGGCTCGGTGACCACCCCGAGGGAGCGCACCACCTCGTCGGCGCTGGCGTAGCGCTCGTCGGGCCGCTTGCGCAGCATCCGCCCCACCACCGCGAAGAGGTAGGCCTCCCTCGGGTCGCGCGGAATCGGCGGGATGTACGGCTCGGAGACGTGCGCCACGCCCAGCAGCAGCGCGCTCTCCCCGTGGAAGGGAGGGACGTTCGTCGACAGCAGGTGCGCCGTCGCCCCGAGGGCGTAGAGGTCCGTGCGCCGGTCGATGACCCCCTGGTTCCACTGCTCGGGGGCCATGAACTGCGGCGTCCCCACGATGGGCTCGTGCGCGTTGCCGGAGAGGGTCTCCACCGCGATGCCGAAGTCCCCTACCGAGGCCGTCCCGTTGCCGCCCAGGAAGAGGTTGGCGGGCTTTACGTCCCTGTGTATGACCCCGGCCTGGTGGATCGCCCGCAGCCCCATCGCCGCGTCGAGCACCAGCCTGCACACCAGGTCGACCGGCAGCCGCCGACCGATGGCGCGCTGGGCCCTCAGCAGCTCCTCCAGGTCGATGCCGTCGACGTAGCGCTGCACCACGAAGGGCACACCGTCTTCCACGCCCGCGTCGAGCACGCTCACCACGTGCGGCGAGGACACCCTCGCCGCGAGGTGCGCCTCCCGGAAGATCTGGGCCGGCGCCGCGCTCTTGAAGGTCTTGATGACCAGCGGAACCCGCAGCACCTTGTGGCTCGCGAGGAAGGCCGCCCCCATGCCTCCCTCGCCCAGCATCCCGTGGACCTTGAGTCCGTGGAAATCCCGGTCGGGGCGCGGGCCTCCCGAGCTCGGGCTGTTGGGTTTGGAGGCAGCCGGGTCGAGCGAGACCGCCACCGGCGGAGGCGCCAGGAACTCGGTGGCCATCTGACCCATCGCAGGCGACGGGTCAGCGGGAGATGTGTTCGGGGATTGGGGGTCGTTCATGGCGCTATGGGCCATTGAGGTCTACCGTGCGGTCACCAGTCGCCGCCACCGCCGCCGGAGTCGCCGCCGCCGTCGAAGCCGCCTCCGCCGCCGCCGTCGTCCCAGCCGGAGCTGCTGCCGCCCGCGTCGAAGCCGGACGAGTCGCCGCCGCCGTCAGAGCCCGCGTGGTGGTCGCCGCCGTGCTGCTCTTCGCGGTTGGCCATCGCCGACCCGATCGCGTAGCCCGCGAGGCCGCCTACGCCCGCGCCGAGGATGCCCGCGCCGAGGCCGCCCATGCCGCCGGGCTGCGGGCCGTAGCCCGGACCATACCCGGGACCGTAAGCGCCCGGGCCGTTGGGGTTGTACCCGGGCGGGTACTGCTGCGCGCGGTAGGGATCAGCGCCAGGGCCCATAGCCCCCATCTGCGCGCGGTTGCGCGCGGCGCGGAAGACCATCACCGCGATGGCCACGCCGCCGAGGCCGAGGAGCATCAGGCCCCAGGGAAACGACGGGGCCTCCTCGCGGGAGCCCGCAGGAGCCATGGCCACGGAGCCCGGCGAGCCGCTGCCGACGGCGCTGCTGGCCGACGAGAGGATCGCCTCGATGCCGCCGCGCCATTGCCCCTGGCGGAACCACCCGTCGCCGGCGTTTTCGATGGCGCTGAAGCGCGCCCTGGCGATGCGGGTGCCGGTGCCGAAGTGCACCGAGGTCATGCGGTGCGTCGGGTCGACGCCGACCACCACCATGTTGGCGCTGGCTACCTGGTTGCCCACGTAGCGATCGAAGTCCGCTCGGGAGGACATCTCCGTGGTGACCACCACGCGAGCGTCGAAGGGCCAGGCGCGTGCGGCCTCGCGGAGGTTGACCTCCTCCTGGGCGGGGAGAACGTCGCCCGGGTCACGGATCTGGAGCGTTCCGGCGAGCGCGGTCGTCGGGACGAGGAGAGCCGCAAGCAATGAACCGGAGAGGAGCCTGGTACGGAGGGTCATGTGTTGGACCTTCGCTTTCCGCGACCGCCGACCCGCCCGCGAATTCGCAAGGCAGACCGACGGAAGCGCTAAAGAGCTTGGGTCGCAGGAGGGGGCTTGTCGAGCCGTCGGGGCGCTACGGGGTCTGCGCGAGGTAGCTCTCGACGTCGCGCAGCGCGGCCTGCACCGCCGACGCGATGAGGCTGGCCTCGACGCGGCGCTGCGCCTGCGCGTCGCCCATCGGAGCGGGCAGCGAGGCGGCGCCGGTGACCATGCCCACGATGGCGTGCTGCGGCTCGGCGACGATGACCAGGCTGACCTCGGCGCGCAGCCGGTCGCCCCCGGGAGCGGGCACCCGGCGCACCGCCTGGAGGCCGCCGTCGAGGGAGAACTGACGGAGCGATCCGCTGCGGAGGCGGCGCTGCGCGGAGGGCGGGAGCACCCCGGGGTGGAGCGCCACGGTGCCGCGGTTGCTGAGCGCGGAGCGCACGGCGGCGCGGAGCAGCTCGCCGCGGGCCTCGTCGGAGCGCTCGCGGTCGGCGAGCTCGCCGGGGCGCACGAGGAAGCGGACGCGCGCGAGGTCGACGGGCTGAACGGGGTCGAAGCGGGCGCTGGAGGAGGGCGTCTCGAGGCGCGCGAGGGCGCGCTCGATGGCGTCGCGGACGTTGGCGTCGGGGTCGCGCGAGTGGGCTCGCAGCGCGGCGATGGAGTCGGAGTCGTTGAGGTCGGCGAGGGTCACCGCGGCGGCGGCGCGCACGACCGCGGCGCGGTCGCCGAGGGCGGCGCGCAGCGCGGCGGGGGCGTCGGGGCTCGGGATGCGCGCGAGGGTGAGGGCGGCCTGGGCGCGGGTGCGGGCGTCGGGCGAGCGGCGGAGCATCTGCACCACCGGGGAGTCGGTCTCGACGGCGCGCTGGGCCTGCGCCCCGGAGGCTGCGAGGAGGAGGGCTGCGAAGAGAGCGGGGGCCGACCAGACACCACGACGCATGAACCCCTCCATTGACGAATGGGAGCCGAGTGAGACCGGCCTCGAATCGAGCCGCAGGTGGTATCGGATATCCGCGAACACCACCTACGGAATGACCGCCGGTTCGATATCCAACATCACATGGGATGATCGGCCTGTCACCGTGCGGAATGAGGAAAAATGGAGTGATTATTCAGCCCACATGGGAGCCCATGTGCGGACGGGAACCGCTCTAGCCGTGGCGTTCGCCGAGGAGCGCTTCGAACATCGGGAGGAGCACCCGCTCGAAGGCGGGTGAGGCCGGGGGCGCTGGGGCGGGCGCTGGAGCAGGCGGCGGAGGGGCCTCGACGGCGGCCGGAGGCGGAGGTGCGGCGACCGGGGAAGGTCCCTGGGCGAAGGGGTCTCCGCTGGCGTCGACGGCCCAGTCGCCCGCGGCGTGGCCGAAGGGATCGCCGGGCGACGAGGGGGGCGCCATCACGGCCACGGGCTGTGGATTGAACTGGAGCGCCGGGGGAGGCGGCGGCGCATCGAGGATGGGTTGTGGGTTGAACTGAAGGGCCGGCGGAGGCAGCGGCGCTTCGAGAATGGGTTGTGGGTTGAACTGAAGGGCCGGCGGAGGCAGCGGCGCTTCGAGAATGGGTTGTGGATTGAACTGTAGCGCCGGCGGAGGCGACGCCGCGACCACGGGTTGTGGATTGAACTGAAGCGCCGGGGGAGGCGACGCCGCGACCACGGGTTGTGGATTGAACTGCAACGGAGGAGCGGGCGGAGGCTCGACCGGTTGTGGAATGAAGGACGGAGCGGCGATCGCAGGGGCCGGCACCGCGGGGGGCGGCACCGCGAAGGGCATCGTCGGAGGGATGGCCGTCGCGATGCGCTGCCTCGGCGGAGCCACGGACGGAGGAGGCAGCGGAGGCAGCGACGGAGGAGCCATGACCGGAGGCGGCGCTGCGACGACGACCGGAGGCGGCGCTGCGACGACGAGCGGAGGCGGTGCTGCGACGACGACCGGAGGCGGCGCTGCGACGACGACCGGAGGCGGCGCTGCGACGACGATCGGAGGCGGCGCTGCGACGACGATCGGAGGCGGCGCTGAAGGCTCGCCGAAGAGGCTCTCGTCGATGATGATGGAGTCTTCGTTGGAGGCCGCGGGCGGGGGCGCAACCGTGGGCGTCTCGACCGGGGCGCTCGGCGGCAACGGAGGCGCGGGGACCGCCGTCATCTCGGCGGTGATGGAGCCCGGCGAGGGCGGAGGCTCCTCGACGGGAGGGAGCGGCGAGGCCTCGGCGTCCATCGGGATCTCTTCCGGCAAACGAACGCCCTGCAGCGGAGTTCGCTCGTCGTGGTCCGCGGGGTTCGGCGGTGGCGCGGAGGGAGGAGCTGGCGCGACGGGAGGCTCCTCCGTCGGCTCGTGGGTGATCTCCTCCAGCAGGTCGTCGGACAGCTCGGCGGGAGCCTCCTCGGCCAGCACCGTGGCCACCGGGGTCTTCTCCACCGACGCATCCGACGCCTCGATCGCCTCCGGGAGCGCTCGCTCTACCGGCGGTTCTGTCACGGCCTCCCGGGGGGCCTGGGAGTCTGCGATCTCCACCGCCCCGGTGGGCTCCTCCACGGGCTCATGCTCGATGTCCACCGCGCCGGTGGGCTCCTCCGCGGGCTCGTGCTCGATGTCCACCGCGCCGGTGGGCTCCTCCACGGGCTCGTGCTCGATGTCCACCGCGCCGGTGGGCTCATCCACGGGCTCGTGCTCGATGTCCACCGCGCCAGTGGGCTCCTCCACGAGCTCGTGCTCGATGTCCACCGCGCCAGTGGGCTCCTCCACGGGCTCGTGCTCCTCGGGGACCACCACCGGCTCCGAGGGCTCCACCGGCTCCGAGGGCTCCGACTTCGTCTCCCGGGAGATCTCGGCCAGCAGCTCCTCGAAGGACACCGGCGCGGTGCCCGGATCGTCGAGCGTCGCCACCAGGCTCTTCATCGCGTCGTCGTCGGGATTGAAGCGCAGCGCCCGCTCCGCGAGGTGCGCCGCCCGCTCCTTGCGACCCAGCTCGAAGGCCAGGTGCGCGGCCCTCGCGTACAGCTCTCCGGCCTTCCGTCCTGCGGCCACCGGGTGATCGGCGTAGGCCGCCAGCGCGGTCAGCAGCCGCTCCCGGTCGCCCAGCGAGCCGAGCACCCTCGCCTCGGCCTCCCACGCCAGCGCGCTGCTGGGATCGATGGTGCGCGCGCTCTGCCACGCCTCGGCGCTGCTCTCCAGGTCGCCCACCCGCTCGAGGTGCTCGGCGAGCTGGCACCACCGCGACGCCGCGTTGGAGGGCCCCGCCCGCTCGATGAGCGCGTAGAGCACCTCGGTCACCCCGAGGTCGTCGCCCGCCCTGCGGCGAGCGTCCACCAGCGCCCTCGCCACCGCGTCGTCGTCCGGGTGCTGCCCCCACAGCTTCTCCAGCACCGCCACCTCGCGCGCCGGGTCAGGCCGGTGCTCTCGCCGCACCTGCACCCAGCGCATCCAGCGACGACGCGCCTCCGAGGCGTCCTGCTCCGCCTCGGCCTGCGCCTCCAGGCGCTCCAGCACGTGCTCCCAGTCCTCCCCGCGGGCCATCAGCCGGACCAGCGCCTCCTGGGCCTCCGCGCGCTCCTCCGCCTTGTCGGCCACGCGCTCCAGCGCCTCCCAGGCCGCGCGCGCGTCCGCCAGGTCGTCGAAGCGCCGCTCCGCGAGCTGCGCCACCTCGCGCAGCCACCGCACCTTCGAGGCCCCGTCGACGCCCTCCACCATGGCCGCCGCGCGCAGCCGGTCTCTCAGCTCCGCCAGCAATCCCTGCAGTCGGCAGTCCCGCTCCACCTCCGCCAGCGCCTCGCCCTCCGCGGGGGACTCGTCCAGCAGCGCCCTCATCGCGGCCAGGTGCTGCGGCCTCTGACCGGCCGCCTTCCACGCCGCGGACCTCCGTCGTAGCAGCCCCAGCCGGGCCTCGGCCTCCGTCGGCGTCGGGAGGCGGTCGAGCAGCTTCGCCAGGTCGAGGTGGCGCTGCATCCGCTCGTAGAGCTTCGCCAGCGACTGCGCCGCCTGCGGGTCGTCGTCCACCGCCGCCGCGAGCACGGCGATGGCGTCCTCCGGGCGCTGCGTGGCCACGTAGGCCTCCGCGAGGTCGCGCCGCACCCGCTGCCCTCGCGCGCCCCTCGGGTTGGCCGCGAGAAACTGGATGCGCAGCGTGGTGAGCTCCGACTGCTTCAGCGCCGAGCTCTCCTCCAGCACGTCGAAGGCGCTCTCGTCGCCGGGCCAGAGCGTCAGCGCCGCCTGCGCGAACTCCGTCGAGCGACCGGTCGCCCCCTCGCGCGCCACCGCGCCCAGCAGCCCCGCGGCCTCGCGACGATCGGGGTCGACCTCGCCCTCGGCCAGCGGGGATGCCGCCGCGCGACGACGCGAGCGCTCCACCAGGAGCTTCGCCAACGAGCGGCGGTTGGTGGTCGCCGCCGCGCCGGGCCCGCGCTGCTCGGCCAGATCGCGGCGGGTCTCGATCTCCCGGTCGGGCAGGTCGCGCTCTCCGTAGAGGGCGGCCAGCGCCTCCAACAGCGGGATCTTCTTCGCCGGAGAGACGGCCTTCTCCAGCAGCCGGCGGTAGAGCCCCTCGGCCTGCTCCGCGCGGTTGGTGCGGCGGTAGATCGACGCGAGGCCCAGCAGCGCGCCCTCGTGCTCGGGCTGCACGTCGAGCACCTGCTTCCACAGCGGGAGCGCGCGCGGGTCGTCGCCGACCTTACCCGACCAGGTAAGGGCCGCCCGGTGCAGCAGCTCGACCGATGCGTCGGGCGAGCGGCGTCGGCCGGCGACCTTCTCGAGGAGCATCGCGAGCACCTCGTGCTCTCCGCGGGCGTCGAGCTCGCGGGTGAGGGTCTCGATGGCCTCGCGGTCTTCGGGGTCGCGATCGAGGCGCTGAACCAGTGGGATCAGGGATGGGTCGAGCAATGGGTCTCCGCCGACCCGGGACGCTATCACGCCGACGCGGCGGGCCTAGCGGGCGCTGGGAGCGCGGCGGTCCATGCGAGCACCCGCTCGACGAACTCCGCGGGCTCTTCGAGCATCGGGGTGTGGCCCTGGGTGGGGAGCTCCGCGAAGGAGAAGTCCTCGCGGCGCTTCGCGACGGCGCGGGCGTTGTGCACCGACACCAGCCGGTCGCGGGTGCCGTGCATCAGCAGCGTGGGGGCGCGCACCCGGCGCAGGTGCTCCTCGAAGCGCGACGGGCGGAGCACCAGCTTGAGGAGCGAGCGCGCGGCGCCGAGGAAGGTCGCGTCGGTCCAGGGGAGGTCTCGGCGGTAGCGGTGCACCGCGCGGTGGGCGTCGATCACCTCGGGGGGGAGGGTCTTCGCATCGAGCCCGCAGAGGTCGAAGAAGTACCGGATGGCGGCCTCGGTCGAGGCGCGGCGGGCGACCTTGCGGAAGTAGAGCTCCCCGACGCCGGGGATGGCGTAGAGCGCGAAGACCGTCCCCACCATCCGGTCGACGGGGGCGCTGCCGTAGCGAGGGAGGGCGGGGTTCACCAGCACGGCGCCGCGGACCAGCTCCGGGTGCTGCGAGGCCGTGAGCAGCGAGAGCAGTCCGCCCATGGAGTTGCCCACGAGCACCGCGGGCTCGCGGATGCGCTGACGGATGAGCGCGGCGATGAGCTCGACGTAGCCCTCCAGGGTGGGAGGACGGCCCGCGGGCGGAGAGCGGCCGAAGCCAGGGAGGTCGACGGCGTAGACGTGGTGGTCGCGGGCGAGGAGCGAGGCGACGCGGAGCCAGTTCTCGACGGAGCCGCCGAGGCCGTGAATGAGGAGCATCGGAGGGCCGTCGCCGCCGTGGTCCACGAGGTGTAGCGGTCCCATGACATCGACGAGGGAGTTCATCGGGGAGGGAGTGTACACGCCGGGCGAGGGAGGAGCCCGCGGGCGGAGCGTCAGAGCTCGATCGAGCCCAGCAGCGGCAGCGCGCCGAGGCGCACGCTCGGGTCGACGCGGGTGAGGCCCTCCACCAGCCGGGGGAGCTGCATCGCCGGGAGGATCTTCGCCCCGGCGCTCATCGGGGAGAAGAAGTTGTCCCAGTGCGACAGCAGGATCGCCCTCGGCGTGAAGGCCCGCATCACCCGGTCGGTAAAGCGGGGCGTGGTGGTCCAGCCTGCGACGCACATCAGCAGGAGGTCGACGTCGCGGGGGGCGCGCACGTCGAGGAGGTCGGCGCTGCCCAGGTGGTAGAGGGTCTTCCCCGCGACGCGAAGCTCGACGCCGAACACCGCCCCGCAGCGGTAGTGGTGCGAGCGCATCGGAACCTGGTCGCAGTCGCTGATGTCCCCGGGGAAGGGCACCCGACCCAGCATGAAGGCCGAGTGCACGCTGGGGATGAAGCGCAGCGTGAAGGGGCCGACCTCCGCCTGGAGGGGCTCTCCGCGCATGGACCCTTCGACGTCGACGACCTGCGCCGAGGGCACCCCGGAGCCGAGGCAGAGGGTGGCGCAGGACTTCGATCCGAAGACCCTGGCCCCGGTGGCGCGGGCGATGGCCGGCACGTCGAGCACGTGGTCGAAGTGGGTGTGGCCCGCGACGATGGCGTCGGCCTTCGGGGCGTGGCGAGCGATGGCCGAGTGGTCGCTGCGCAGCGGAGACGCGATGAGCGTCGGGAGCGACGCGCGGGTGAGGTAGGGGTCGATGAGGACGACGGTTCCGGCGTGCTCGATGGCGAAGCCCGCGGTGCCCAGCCAGGTCACCCGGATGGGGCCGCGGCCGCTCGGTACCTCGAAGGCGTTGCGGGCGAAGGGAAGGTCCGTGGGCTTCATCGTGGAGTGCGCGGGAGCATCGCATCGATGCCGCTGGAATCAATCAGCGGGCTTAGAACCAACGCGTGATCCAGAGCTCGCCGGTGCCCGCGTCGCGCGTGCGCAGCGGGGCGTAGTCGTCGAACTGCTGATGGATCCACGCGCCCCGGAGGCCGAGCTCCCAGGTCGGCGGCGCGGGCCACGCGGGCCACATGAAGCGCAGCGTCGCCTGCGGCCAGAGCGTCGCCATGCCGCCGAGGAGCCGGTCGCGGGTGCGCCACTCGGTGACCGACGCATACCGTCCCTGGTAAAAGTCCGCCCCGCGTTGGAGGGCCGCGCGCGCCCGCAGCTCGACCATCGCCCAGGGCGCGGGCTCCCAGCGGAGGCCGACCTCGCCGACGTGGGCCACCAGCCCCCAGGTGTCGGTGGTGAGCCCGTACTCCGCCAGCACCGCGAGCGTAGGGCGCAGCGAGTGCTGCAGACGCACCGTCGCCGCGCCTCGCACCCGCAGCTCGGGGACCCGCTCTGCAAACCACTGGTCGCCCACCGGAACGTAGCGGTAGACCGAGGACTGCAGCCCCGAGAGCACGTCGGCCTGGATGCCCACCCGCAGCAGGGTGCGACGGTCGATCACCCGGGTGATCGATCCCGCCGCGACGCCAGAGCCCAGGGTCGCGCGCTCGGGCAGCGTCCAGCCGGGGCCCACGCGGTCCCAGCGGCCGCGCAGCTCCAGGTGGAGCGCCGTGTCGCGGGACTCGCTCTCCCGGTCGAGGGTGAGGCTCACCCCGTCGGAGAGGTAGTCGGGCTCCCGGGAGTCGCGGCCCGTGGCGCCCACGGTGGTGCGATCGTCGAGGGCGACCTGCACCCCGGCGCTCGTCTCGTGCCTGCGCTCCAGCACCCGCGAGGCGCTCGCCACCACGTCGACCGAGGCCGCGGAGATGATGTCGAGCCCGTACCCGGCGCTTGCCGTGACCCGGCGGGAGAGCGGGACCCGCGCTCGGAGCGAAGGGTTCCACACCGACACCCGGTCGTTGTCGGCGTAGTAGCCGCCGTGAAGGGAGAGTTCCCCCCGCGCCGGACGCTGCGGGGCCCGACCGCAGCCGCACGCCAGCGCCAGCGCGACAAGCGACCTCAGTTGCATCCGCAGCCTCCGCCGCCCGCTCCGGCCGCGGCCACGTCGCCGCTGCGCACCGCGCGCACGTGCGCCTCGAAGGAGGCCGACGAGGCGGGGCCGTCCATCTCCATGCAGCGGCGAGAGAGGCGCTCGCGCTGCCAGGGGCGCACGGTGACGCAGCCCAGTGAAGTGAGCGCCAGCAGCAACAGCAGCAGCGCGCGTCTCATGGGATGGACCCGGTGCGGATCCAGGCGAGGAGCGTGGCGTGCTCGTCGTCCGAGGCGGTGAAGACCTGAGCCCCCAGGTGGGCCACCTGGTGGAGGGGCTTGGTCACCAGCAGGCTCTCGGCGGCGGAGGGCGCCTCGACGACGAAGGCCGCGGCGGAGCGCTCGTTGGCGGCGAGCTCGTCGGCCGTGATGGGCTCGTCGCGGTGCACCCGCCGGGGGTCGCTGCGAAAGAAGCCCGGGGCGTACACGCGCAGCCGTCGGCGCTCGCTGCCGTGGCAGGCGGGGCTCGCGCAGCGCGCCGCGAGCACGGGCTGCACCCTCGACGCGAACATCGCGAGGTCGAGCGAAGGGGGCTCGACCGGGGCGTTGCCCACGCAGCCCAATAGGAGCGAGAGGCACGCGGCGCGGCGGATCACTGCGCCTCCAGGAAGGCCACGAGGTCGTCGATCTGCGAGGGGGAGAGCTGCGAGGTGGCGCCGTGGGTGTCGGGCACGCCGTCGGTCTCGTTGTAGCCTCGCTCCCCTTCGCGCAGCGCGGGGTGCCCTGGAGGGAGCAGCACCTCGCGCAGCGAGCGGGCGCGGCCGTCGTGGAGGAAGAGCCGGGCGTGCGCCCAGATGCCGCGCACCGTGGTCACCCCGAACTCGATGGTGCGAGCGCCCTGGGTGGTGTCTGGGAAGGTGCGGCGGAAGCCGTCGTTGACCAGGTCGAGGTTGCGCCCGTCCGCCGAGCGCTGCGGGGAGATCACCGGACCGAACTGCAGGCGCACTCCGAGGCGCTCGGAGACCGAGGCGGCGAGCCCGGGTCCGTCGTGGCAGCCGGCGCACCCGACCTGCACCGAGCGGAAGAGCGCGGCCCCGCGGCGCACCGAGGCCGTGTCGCCGGGGTTGGGGTTGGGCAGCAGCCGGGAGCGCTGGAGGAGCGAGAGGCCGAGCGCCCGGGTGATGCCCTGGAAGTTCAGCGGGGAGTCGAAGGCGTCGCCGATGGTGCGGGTGCGACCCAGCACCCGGCGGGAGGCCTCGACGTAGAAGGCGTTGCGGCTGGGCAGGCTGCGGGGCCACGGGCGCGTCGCGCACACGGGCGGAGGGGAGGTCTCGCAGTCGGCCGGGGCGGGGCGCTCGGTGGTCCAGAGGGAGGGGTCGGTGCAGCAGAAGTTCTCCGTGCGGGCGAACTCGTTGAGCACCGGGAAGAAGTTGTTCTCGTCCATCGCGGCCTCGAAGAACCACGGGCGGGTGTCGGCGAGGCCACGGTGGGGCATGGTCATCCGCGTGCCCTCGGGCTCGACGAGCAGCGGCATGGAGAAGGCCTTGTCGGGGTCGCCGAACTCGCGGTGGCACATCACGCAGGACTGGTCGCCGTCGATGGAGAAGGGCGCCGAGGCGATGTTCACCAGCTCGCCGATCTCCTGGTCGGTGGAGGGAAAGGCCCCGCCGCGAAGGTCGCCGACGGGGACGTCCTCCCTGGGGGCATCGGGGGCAGAGAAGAGCGCGAGGGTCTCGGCGAGAGAGGCCACCACCGCCGCGCCGCCGGGTGCGCACGCGACCGCGGTGGGTCCGTGCCCGGTGGGGCCGCGAGCGAGGGGGCGGAGCGTTCCGTCCGCCGTGCCGATGGCGAAGGTCTCGACCTCCGAGGAGCCAAGGTAGGCCACCCACAGCCGGTCGCCGCACACCGCAGCGGACTCGGGGATCGATCCCCCGACGATCCAGAGATCGGTGGAGGGGAGGAAGCGCCCGAGCGTCGGGTCGTCGGGGCTCACGTCGCGCCAATCGCGGCAGCAGGTGGTGTCCGAGGTGTAGCGACGCACCACCGATCCGTCGCTGGCGCGCAGCACGGCGATGTCGTTCTGCTGGTCCTGGAAATTGGCGTTCGCCGTCGAGTCGCCGGGGCGGCCGTCCTCGTCGGTGTCGGGGCCCACCAGGGGCGGGTGCCCCGAGCCCGGACCCTGCGTGAGCGCGAAGAGCCACGGGCCCGCGAAGACCACGTCGTTGACGGGCGCGTGGAGGTTCACGTCGGCGACGCGACGCCCCTCCGGGAGCGCGAAGAGGGACACCACCAGCCCGTCGAGGGCGGCCACCGCCATGCGTGCGCCGTCGGCGGAGATGGCGACGTCGCGGGGGTGGGTCCCGAGGGAGAGCACCTGGGCCCTCGCGTCGGTGACCGACCATCGCGAGGCGCTCACGTCCAGGTCCCAGCGCACGACCTGGTCGCGCCAGCGGTTGGACACCCAGGCGTGGCGTCCGTCGGGCGTGAAGGCCACGTCGGTGGCGTAGAAGTCCACCGCGACGGCGCTCACCACCCGGCGGGTCACGAGGTCGATCACGGAGGCCCGGTTCTCGTAGCGGGTGGTCACCACCGCGAAGCGGCCGCCCGGGTGGACGGCCACGCCCGTGGGGCTCGATCCCACGGGGATGCGCCCCACGACCCGACGCGAGGCGAGATCGACCAGCGCCACGTCCTGGCCGGGCTCGTCTTCCAGGCCCTGCAAGGTCACCAGCGCGAGGGCTCCATCGGGCGTCACCGCGACGCGCAGCGGACGGTCCCGATGGGGCTGCGGCCGCCACTGCTCGTCGGCTGGTCCGAAGGACGAGGCGTAGGGGCGAAGCGCGCGGCGGCCTGGGTCGCCCACGGGCGCTGACTCCTGACACGCCATGAGCGCGAAGGAGCAGAGCGCGAGGGCGATGGGCCTCAACGGGTTCCCCCGTCGGTCGGAGAGGACACCGGCAGGCAGCGGTACTCCGAGTCCTCGATGCAGCTCGGGTCCCAGCGCACCACGCCGGTGTAGGTCGCCGAGGCGCGGTGGCGCCGGTCGTCGAGCTCGACGGAGATCGTGGCGCGGTGGCCCACGGCGGCCGCGAGCTGGATGTCGTTCGCGTACACCATCAGCGCGGGGCTCACCCACTCTCCCGAGACGCCCTCTCGGAAGGTGATGGCGTTGACCCGCTGCTCGGTGCGGTCGAAGCCCTCGATGTCGAGACGGATGCGCCCCGGGGTGCTGGGGGGCACCGCGCCCCGGGCGACGAGCACCACGCGGGTGTAGCGAAAGCTCTGGAAGCCGACCCGCATCTCGACCCCGGCGTCGGGCTCGAAGGGCGCGTAGCCCAGCGGGTGCGGGGCGGCGATGCTGAGCTCGTAGGGCGTCGCGTCGACGGCGGCGTCCTCGGGCGCGGGCGCCGGGTCGGAGCAGCCTGCGAGGGCCACGGCCCCCAAGGCGATGAGGCGTTTCATGGGCTTACGGCTCCTCGGCGCGCCAGGTCGCGCCCGACTCGATCCATCGGACCAGCGTGCTCACCGCCGCGGCGTCGAGCGGAGGATCGCCCCGGTGCGCCGCCGCGCCGCGCACCGAGCGGGGCGCGTCGAGCTCCTCCCCGAGGACGCGCTCGATGAGGTGGCTCCCCCGGGCGGAGGTGCCCGTCACGTCGAGGTAGCGATAGCCGTGGAGCGAGCCTTCGCCGAGCGACACCAGCGACTCGTAGGCGAGGTCGTATCGGGCGCCCGGAGTGGCGACGAGCGCGAGGCCCGCGGCCCTGGTACGGGCGTCGTGGCAGCCTCCCCCGGCGCAGGAGCGGGCGAGCATCGGGGCGACGTCGGCCTGCCAGTCGGCCCGGATCGCTCCCTCGACGCGGTAGGGCTCGCGGGCCTGGTCGGGGTCGTCGTCGACGAAGCGCGCCAGCGAGCGAGAGGCCCGGGCGGTGACGTCGATGGGCTGGAAGGCGTCGATGATCCGACCCGAGCGGGCGCCGTGGCAGCCCGCGCAGCGGCCGTCGTAGGTGCCGGGAGCGACGCCCTGGCGAAGCTCCTGCCCACCCTTGGATGTCGAACCAGCGGTTGTGCTGCGTGCCCACGGCCATGCCGCGCGCGTCGAGGTACTGGAGCCGAAACGCCGTCCCAGCGGGGATGGAGGCGAAGAGGGTTCCGTCGGACTCGACCGGCACCTCGGCGAGCACCCTGGCGGGGAGGTGAGGACCGGCTCCGCTGCGACGAAGCTCCGAGGGGAGGCCGGGAGCGGCGGGGAGCGCCGGGTCGGAGGAGCGCGGGGTCCAGGCCAGGATGCGCACCGAGCGGATGTCGTCTCGCAGCACCCTCGCGCCGTGGGGCCCTACCCTGCGGAGCATCTCCTCGATCATCGGGACGCCGCCGTGAAGGAGCTGTCCGCGGTCGCCTCGTGGCGCCGGGGCCACGCTCTGTCCGGGCACGTTGCGAAACACCGGAACGCCCTGGGTCTCGGACACGTCGGGGAGGTCGACGAGGCGCTGCCTCCCCGCGATGCGCAGCGCGCCGGTGCCCGGGTCGCGGTCGAGGCTGACGGCGTAGAGCCCGAAGTCAGGTCTGGCCGATGGGTCTCGGAGCCGCACGGTGCCGTCGGCCCACGAGGCGACGAGGCGGCCATCGGGCAGCGGGTGCGGGTCTCGCCAGGCGCCTTCGCTCTGCACCCGGCGAGCGGGTCCGGCGACGCTCTCCGGCGCGTAGGGGTCCGCGATGCCTTCGGCGTGGGAGCCGTAGGGTCCGAGGTAGCTCACCGGGGAGCGGTAGGCGGGGAGCGATCCTCGGGGCACGAGGCGGCTGGGGAGCTCGATGCCCAGGTTGCGGTCGACGTGCACGAGCGCCCCGGCGGACCACACGGCGTCGCGGTCGAGCAGCAGCCCGACGTAGTTGCCGTCGGGCGTCTCCCTCATGTGCCAGGTGATGTCGTCCCCGAGGGTGATGCCGACGTGCTGGTGGTACTCGCTGTGGAGGTCGTTGGGGAAGCGATAGACCACGCCCTTGTAGCCGTCGCCGAGGCGACGGATGGCGGTGAAGGCCACCGAGCCGCTGGTCTCGTGCCCCTGGCGGAAGAAGGCCGTCGCCAGCTCCGGGCTCGGGGTGAAGGTGCGGCGGGTGAGCGAGGCGTCGGGCTCCAGGACGTAGAGGTCGGTGTCGTAGCCGTCGGCGTGCTCGGCGAGCATTCCAGCGCGCGTCGAGGCGAACCACAGCCGCCCGTCGGGGGCGTACGCGGGCCATCGGTCGGCGGACCATCGCCCATCGGGCAGCCTCGCTCCCTGCGTCACCGCGCGAGCGGCGCCGGTGCGGAGGTCGAGCTCCCAGATCACCCTGGGCGCATCGACGCCCACGCGCATCGAGAAGGCCAGCCGGGTGCCGGAGTCATCCACCGCGGGATCGCGCAGGTCGGCGGGCGTCGCGTGCAGCGCCCCGGTGAGGTTGCGCACGGCGCCACCGGGCTCTGGCGGCGAGAGCAGGTACACGTCGCTGCCTGGGACGAAGTCGTCGTGCTCGACCACCCTCGCCGGGCCTATGGGACCGCCCACGAAGGCGATCGCCGAGAGCCCTCCATCGCCCTCGCCCGTGCGCAGCCTGCGCTCGAGGCGCGCCCACGCCACGATGGCGCCGGGCAGCGGGTCGGAGAGCGTCGAGGGGAAGGCGCTGAGCCCGTTGCCACCCCGGTGAGGCAGGGCGGTCGCCACGTCTCTCAGTGGTTTTCTCGCGAGTCGAGAGAGCGCAGGAGAGCCTCCGAGCGAGAGGTGCACCAGGGACTCCCGGTAGTTGCTGCGGGTGGCCGCGACCCCGAAGGTGCCTTCGACGCCCGGGTCGAAGCGCAGCGGGATCGCCGACTGCCCGCCGTGGCAGGGCGCCAGCATGCACTGCCCCTCCCCGAGGCGGCCCTGCACCTCTCTCGCGAAGTAGCGCTCTCCCTCGGTGAGCGTCGCGGGGTCGCCGTCCTCGCCGCCGCCTCGCTCGCTGGCGATCCACGCCCTCACGGCCTGATATGCGGGGTCGCGCCGGTCGTAGAAGCTCGACCCACCGGCGTGCGCGAGGCCGCCCAGCTCTGGGCGCAGGGTCTTCCTCAGCAGCGAGGAGAGCTCAGGGATCTCCGTGGTGTCGATGACCCGCTTGGCCGACGCGTAGGCCTCGTCCATGGCGTCGCTCGGGATGCGCCCGTCGGCGTCGAGGCGAAACTGCAGCCTCCGCGGCGACGCTCGACCGGGCGTGGTCTGATGGCAGGCGCTGGTTCCGCAGCGCCTCGCGAGCAACGGGGCGACCTCGGAGTCGAAGCGAGCGCGAGGCGAGTCGTCGCTGCACGAGCCGACGCCCGCGAGCGCGAGGGGCGCGGCGAGGACGGCCCAGCGCGCAAGCTTCACGAGCTCTCCGTCGCCTCCATGGCCACGCGCGGCTCGAAGACCGCTCTCATCGCGGGGGTCATCTCGTTGCGCATCGCCGGGTCGGTGCGGAGCATCGCCACGCCCATCTCTCTCGCCCTTGCCATGGCCCGCTCCGGGGGCATGACGAAGAGGGCGGTGTCGAGGGCGTCGGCCTCGAGGGCCGTGCGGGCGATGATGGTGACCGAGGCGGTGTGCTCCACCGGCCAGCCCGTGCGGGGGTCGATGACGTGGTGGTAGCGCCGACCCTCGTGCTGGAAGGAGTGCTCGTAGTCGCCGCCGGTGGAGACCGAGGCCGCGGTGACGGAGAGCGCTCCGAGGAGGGCGTCGGGCTCTCTCGGGTGCTGCACGCCCACGCGCCAGGGACGTCCTGCGCGGGTGCCCTCGGCGAGCACCTGGCCGCCGGAGTAGAGGACGAAGTCGCGCACGCCGTCGCCCAGCAGCAGCGCCCTCATCCGGTCGAGCGCGTAGCCCTTGGCGATGCCTCCGAAGCCCATGGCCATGCCGGGGCGTCGCAGCCGGATGGTGCGGGCCGCGGGGTCCATCTCGACCGCTCGCCAGTCGACCAGCGGGAGCCGCGCCCGGACCTCGGCGGGATCAGGCGGGAGCGGGGTCGCCGAGCGGAAGTCCCAGAGCGAGCGCATCGCGGCCCAGGTCGGGTCGAAGGCTCCGTCGGAGAGGGCGGCGTAGCGGAGAGATTGTTCGGTGACGAACCAGGTGTCTTGGGAGACGCGCACCGGATCGGCCCCAGCGGCGGCGTTGATGCGAGAGACCTCGGTGTCGGGTCGAAACTCGGAGAGCACGTCTTCGAGGCGCTGCACTTCGTCGAGGGCGCGAGACGCTGCGGCGGCCGCGTGGGTCGGAGCGCCGGGAGGGAGCACCACCTGCCAGAGGGTTCCCATGGCGACGCGCTGCAGGGTGAGGCCGGCGTCGGGCGTCGGGTCTTCGGACGGTGTGGCGCCGCGGCGTCGGGAGAGGGTGGCGGCCGCCGCGCTCCCGGCGAGGGCGAGCGGTAGGAGCAGCATGGTTCTTCGGCGCATCAGCGGGTCTCCCCCAGCGCGGCGAGCACGCGGGCCTCGACCTGCTGGACCTCATCGCCAGTGAGCACCGCGGCGATCACCCCGTCGCGGCCGATGACGTAGGTGGTGGGCATCGACGAGGGCGCCCAGCGATCGGCGATCTGGTGCGAGGCGTCGTGCACCACCGCGAAGGTCGGACGGAGCTCGCGGACGAAGCGCTGGTAGTTGCTCGCCTCGTCGTCGACCGACACGCCCACCACGGTGACGCCGCGGGCTGCGTAGCGCCGGGAGAGGTCGTTGAGCGCTGGAAAGGAGCGTCGGCACGGCTCGCACCAGCTGGCCCAGAAGTCCACCACCACGACGCGCCCCCGGAGGCGTTCAAGGGAGAAGCGCGGCCCCTGCAAGGTGGGCGCGTCGAGCGAGGGGGATGGCTGTCCCGGCGTGGCCGCGAACAGGAGAGAGAAGAACAATCCATGGAGGGCGCGCTTCATCGTTGGCCTCCCGCCATCGATGCGCCTCGCGCCATGGGGGCGATTTGATCTCCGTCAAATGCAGGGAGGGTCGAGGGCCCTGCGGGTGACGGGTCTCGAGGGTGGTTGTGTCACGATGGGGCTCCGATGCTGGTACGCGCGCTCGCAGGGATGGTTCTGGTGGGGGTGGTGGGCTGCGGGGAGACTCCCCTCTCGACGGCGGATGCGGCGCAGCCCTCGGTCGCGCTCGACGCCGTCGCCGACGTGCTCACGGAGGACGTCGCCGACGTGCTCACGGCCGACGTCCCGGTGAAGCCCCCATGGCGCTGCGAGCGGCGGCGACCGGCTCCCGTCGTGACGCCCACCCGCTGCAACGGCGCGGCGTCACGGTGCGCGCGACGGCTCGACCAGGTGGTGTTTCCGACGACGCACAACGCGATGTCCACCCGGGCCGACCGCTTCACGCTGCCCAACCAGGAGCGCTCGATGTCGCGCCAGCTCGGCGACGGGGTGCGGGGGCTGATGATCGACCTGCACCGCTACCAGGGCGACGCGTACCTCTGCCACGGGCCGTGCACCATCGGCCGTCGCCGCCTGGCCGAGGGCCTCTGCGACATCGGAACCTTCATGGATGAGCACCCCGAAGAGGTCGTGGTGTTGATCCTGGAGAGCTACATCGAAGGGCCGGAGCTGGAGGGCGCGCTGCGCGAGGCGGGGATGCTCGAAGACCTGCATACGCAGGCGGTGGGCGCTCCGTGGCCGACGCTCGGGGCGATGGTGTCCTCGGGGCGGCGGGTGGTGATCCTCGACGACAACGCCGACCCGACGCGCCCATGGGACATGGCGGTGTGGGACTTCGCCCAGGAGACGCCCTTCAGCGCGACGACCCCGGCGGACCTCGACTGCCGCGAGAACCGCGGTCGGAGCGGGAATTCCCTCTTCATCCTCAACCACTTCCTGACGGCTCCCACCGCGCTTCCCCGGCTGGCGGACATGGTCAATCACGACCCCTTCCTGGTGGATCGGGCGAGGCGTTGTCGGCAATCGCGGGGTCGGCTGCCCAACTTCGTGACGGTGGACTTCTACGAGACCGGCGACCTCTTCGCGGCGTGCGAGGCGCTCGACGCCGAGGCCGCCGACGCGGGGATGTAGGGGTGCACTGGAAGGACATCGACGACGGCGCCTGGGAGGGGATCACGGTGACCCTCACCGCGGACGATGTCCCCCGCCGACCAGCGTGGAACATCGACGTGGTGCGCCCGGGTCGAGTGCGCATCACCGCGGGGGATGGAGCGCGCTGGTGGGGCCGCGTCGAGCCCGGATGGACGGGCCTCGTGCTGCTGCGCGGCGAGCCGATGACCCACGACGACGCGGTGGTGCGCCCCATCACGACGGACGACCTGCAGTCGGTGAGTGCGGCGCCGGGGACGGTCGCGTGGTGGCGGCACTGGTCGCGCTGGTTCATGGAAGAGATGGCGGCGTCGGGGCGATCGCCGCTGCGGCCAGGGCTGTGGTGGGTGGCGCCGACGCACGCGCGAGACGTGGCGAGCCTCACCGTGGTGGGGGAGCGGCGCGCGCGGGACGCGGCCTCGTCGCGCTGGGACGCGGCGCGCCCGGTGATCGCGCGAGCGCAGAGCGACGCCTGGCTGGAGGACCTCTACACAGAGAGCGCGAGGCTCAACGGGGCCGACGCGGTGCTGCCGATGCGGCGGGCGTCGCCGCCGGAGAGCAGTCGGGTGAAGATGTGGCGCAAGCGGGCGCGCGAGGGGACGCTCCCCCCGGTGCTGGTCACCGACGTCGCGGCGCTGACCATGTTCGCGCTGCTCGATGGGCACGACCGCTACGCCGCGGCGCGCGCGGAGGGGGTGCCGGTGCCGTGGCTGCACGTCTCGGCGCTGAAGTTCTGGCCGGTGAGCATTGATGAGAAGAAGAGGGACGCGCTCGTCGCGCAGGCGGAGAGGATGTCGTCAATGACCCCGGCGGTGCCGACTGCGTCGATCAATGAGCTGTACCGGATGGCCTTCGACGACCGGCCGTGGCCGTCGCGGGCCTGCTACGGTCGGGTGCTCCCGGGGGGCGCGCGGAAGTGGGATGAAGAGGTGACCCGGCGGCTGAGCGCGCTGGGCTTGTCGGATGAAGCGATGGGGTTGCTCGAATAGCGGCGCTCGGGTCGGCAGTCACCGCCTCACCCGGAGCGAAGCGTAGGGGCGCGACCGCCCACGCCCTCCATGCGCGGTCTGGAAAGGGCACCCCTGGGTGTGCCGCGCATGGACGCTCGCCGAAGGCTTCGGCTATGGTCCGCGCCGATGTCTGGACCGAGGGGAGGATACGTTCATTGGCGCTCGCGGGTGCGCTCGCCGTGGCCGCGGCGACCCCGGCCGCCTCCGCCCAAACCGCCGACGAGGCGCTGCGCCGTGACCTCGTCGCGCAGGCCGAGTCGGCGCGCGAGGCGGGCGACCACGCGCGGGCGCTCGACCTGGCGACGAGGGCGGCGCAGCTCCGGACGACGCCGTCTCTGGGGCTGATGATCGCTCAGGAGCACGAGCAGCTCGGGCACATCGCCGACGCGCTCGACCACGCCCGGCGCTGCGCGTCGGACGCGTCCCGCGATGGCTCCCTCCGCAACCGCGCCCGCATCACGCGCAACTGCCGCGAGCTCGCGGCGGCGCTCGCCACGCAGGTCGCCCGGGTGACGGTCCGCGTGCCTCCAGCGGACGACGGCGCTTCGGTTCGCATCGGCACCCAGTCGATTCCTCCCGCGGGCTGGGGGGTGCCGATCCCGGTCGATCCTGGAGACGTCACCGTGCGCGCCAGCCACTCGGACGGACGCACCTTCGAGCAGACGATCCGCGTCGCCAGCGGCGGTTCGATCACCATCGACGTCGCGCTGGCGATGCGCGCGCCGACGACCGCGGACGTTGCACCGACGACCACGACGGATGCGCCGTCGCCCGTGCCATCGACTCACATCGAGGCACCACGAGTGACGACCACGGTCAGCGGCCCTGGAGCAGGTCCATGGGTGGTCGTGGGAGCGGGCGCCGCCTCCCTGATCGTCGCTGGTGTTCTCTGGTCGATGCGCGGCAGCGCGATCGCCGACCGCGACGCGGCCTGCGACGCCCGAGGCTGCGATCCGTCGTCCATTGATTCCAACGAGACCGCACGCAGCTTCACCCTCGGGACCAACCTCGCCATGGGCCTCGGCGCTGCGGCCATCGCGGGTGGCCTGACGTGGTTCTTCGTCGCTCGCTCCGGCCGCGGAGAGGCGCGAGCGCTACGGCCCTCGGCGTGGGTCCATCCTGGCAGCGCGGGGTTGTCCTTCGGAGGAGCACTGTGAGCGCGACGCAACGCCTCGGCCACCTTGCGACGCTGCTGCTCTCGCTGGCGGGATGCGCCAATGACGACTGGGAGTTTCGACCCCGTGACGCGGGGGCGCGCCCGTCCGACGCTGCGCGGGTGGATGTGGTGATCCCGAGAGACGGGACCATCGGCACCGACGTGATGAGGACCGACCTCGGGCCGATCGGCACCGACGTGGTGATCGGGTCCGACGTCGGGTTCATCGATGCGGGAGCGACCGACACGGGCTCGGTGGAGGCTGATGTGGTGGTCAGCGTCGATGTCGGCGCTGTCGATACCGGCGTCGAGACGCCCGACAGCGGAGTCCCTCCGACCGGGCTCACGCTCCGGGCTCACGGCATCGCCTCGACGGCTGGTGCAGGCGCCGCCGCGGGTTCACTTCGATTGACGGAGACGGGCAGCCATTTCACGGTGCAGTGACATCGATTCTCGCTGGGGCCACCATTCGTGCCGACTCGAGTGTTCAATCTCGTGACTTCCGAGCTCGCGCTTCGTCGAGCAAGCGTTTGTCGATACGTGGGTTTCGCCCTTGAAGCGAGTGCGAGCAGGCGTCTTCCCCCGTTCGCCTGGGGAGCCGCCGAAGATCCTGCCGGGCCAGCGTCAGCATGACGATGGCCATCTCCCTCGGCGGACAGCCCGCCGTATCCCGGTCCACTCTTCGGCCTCGACCATGACGTCCAGTCCCGGCGCATCATTCGAACATCGTTCGCGATCAGGTATCCCGAGACCTCCTCATCGACCTTCCTCGCCGTGCACGGCCTGGCAGCGACGCCCACCACGGGCAGAAGGTTGTACGAGAGCAGTCCCACGCAGAATCCAAGAGAGCGGCCTTGGGATATCCCAGCCCGAGTTCCGCGTTGAGCCAGAGTGCGAGTTGTTGAAACGCCGTCCGATGCTCCAGCGCTTCCGATAGAGATCCGCGATCCAATGGCACTGGCCATCTCTTTGGGAGGTTCGGAGGAGGTGCCATGTCGCCGTCGCGCGCCCGGTCGAGCGGACCGACGGAGGGAGGGTGCGGCCGTCCTCCACCCATCCCACGTCCTGTTCGAAGACCTCGCCGGCCCGATCCGGCCGCACGAGATCAGTGCGCCGAACGGACGAGTGATCAGGTCGCGGCTGACGAATCACGAACGCCCGTGTCGCTGTGGATGCCCCAGAGGACGCCCCGGGTCCGATCGCAGATCCAGCTCGCCGGGCGATACCATCGGCAGGACCGCAGGATCGCGCTCTTGAGCGTGGCCGTCCTCGCGGAACCACCGCCCGCACCAGTCCCAGGGCGGGCTGAAGACCCCAGCAAGGGCCGGAGCGGACCGGCCACGCTTCCCGAAGCCGCCAGCGACGATCGGTCGCCGCGAGAGGTTGCCATCGAGCACCATCACCCGAAACCCCGACAGCCACGGCGCTCGCTCCCCTTTCATCGACCGGATCAGCATGGCGGCGCGGTCCGCTGTGCCCCGGACCATCGCGGCGCTGACAGCCGGTTCGACGTTTGGAGCTTCTCGTAGACCGCCTTAGGGTGACCCCCCACCTCGCCGTGCGGGTACGCGGCGCGCACCGACGGCTGGCCACCCGTCACGACCAGACCGAGCAGGCGACCGTGGCCGAGAACGCCAACTCGTTGGTACGTTTTCGTGCGGCTCCCTCGAAAACCCGTCGAGCGCCGCGCTCGGAAAGCAGTGCTCCAGGCCGATGCGGACCATCAGCGAGAGCGGGGAACCCGCCGTACCGGCTGAGGACGTGCTGCATGATCGACGGGGCTTGTCGGGCGTCATGGGTCCCGTATCCTCCCGGAGCCTCGCAGGGCAATCTCAGATCTTGCGCACTCGATCGACTGCACTCTCCCCCGAGATGCGGGACGGTCGACTGTTGTCTTCACTGCCGACTACTGTCACGTCACCGTGAAATGGATGGGAGACGGGCTTCGAGTTCAGTGGCCGCACCTGCGCGAGCTCACTCTGCCTTGCTGGGGGATTGGTTCCATGAACATCCGCAAGACGTCGGCGCTGGTGACACTCGGGCTGTGCGCGCTCGTAGGAGTGGTCGCGTATCGGGTCGGGCGCGCGAGGGCCGACGGGGTTCCGACCGCGTCGCCGCTGTACTACGGCGGCGTGCTGGATGACGGCGGACGCCCCGTCGAGGGGATGCGCAACGTCACGATCCGCCTGTGGGACATGGCATCGGGCGGCACCGCGGCGTGTACGACGGTCGCGCCGAACACGGCGTTCTCGGGAGGGCGCTTCCGTATCGAGCTCGATGCCGCGTGCACCGGCGCGGTGAGGTCGAACCCCAACCTGTGGGCCGAGGTGCTGGTGGACAGCACGACCTTCGCTCGTACCAAGCTGGGCGCAGTGCCGTACGCGCTGGAAGCGGGACGGGCAGCCGGAGCTTCGGGGCCGTTGGAGGCGCGGATCGCGGCTGTGGAGGCGTTGGCGCAGCCTCGGCAGGTAGAAGTAAGCTCCGGATCTGGGATGGTGACCATCGGTGGACAGGCAGCACCTGCTATGTCCAATGCCGCGATCCCGGGAACAACATTTACATTTACACCAAGGGCTACGAGCGTTTTCTCGATCACATCGCAATGTGTGGTCACAGGGGTCGCTAGAATCTCGGTCGTCGTGGTTTCCACGCCAGGGCCGACGAATTTCGTCTCGATTCAAGTCCCTGTCGACACGACAGATCGAAACGGGAGCAGCTCATCGCTCGGCACGCAGACTGTTCCGATACAGGCGACTGGAACATTCCAGTCATCGGTCCCGTATACCATTCAGTTTACGGGCGAACTGTCCGCCGGATCGTATGTGCAGACAATCGTTCGCTGCAGTCGAATCGTCGTCACCCAGCTCAACTGACCCCTTCCCCCATGCCCAGCGCATGACCACCTCCAGCCCCACCACCCTCGTCCCCACCGACCCCTTCGCCCTCGTAGGCGTTCGCCTCGATGGCAAGTACGACGTCCACTCGGTCGTCGCCGAGGGCGGCTTCGGCGTCGTCTACCGCGGGACCCACCGCACGCTCCAGAAGCCTGTCGCCATCAAGGTCCTCAAGACCCCTCCGTCCCTCCCCGACGCTTCCCGTAAGGCCTTCATTGATAAGTTCGTCTTCGAGGCCCGCACCATCGCCCGCCTCGAACACCCCGGCATCGTCCGCATCCTCGACTTCGGCGGCGGCCTCCTCCCCGCCGGCGGCGCCGCCCCCTGGATCGTCCTCGAATGGATCGACGGCCACACCCTCGACGACGCCCTCGCCGCCCGTCGCCACCACGGCGGCCAGTCTCCCGCCGACGCGCTCGCCCTCTTGCGCCCGGTCTTCGACGCGCTCGCCGTGGCGCACGACGAGGGCGTCGCTCACCGCGACCTGAAGCCCGCCAACATCATGCTCGCGCGCACCCGCCAGGGCATCGAGCCCAAGCTCCTCGACTTCGGCATCGCCAAGTCGATGTCCGATGACGAGTCCGCCCCCTCCGGCGCCACCGCCACGCGCACCGAGCTCCGCGCCTACACCCCGGCCTACGCTGCCTCCGAGCAGATCGGCTCCACCCGCACCGGCCCCTGGACCGACGTCCACGCCCTCGCGCTGCTCCTCACCGAGGTGCTCACCGATCAGGCGCCCATCCGTGGCGACGACAGCACCGCGCTCACCGTCGACGCCCTCTCGCCGCTCCGTCCCACGCCCGCGAAGTTCGGCCTCGACGTCGGCCCCTGGGAACCCATCCTCGCCCGCGCCCTCGCCCTCCGCCCCGCCGAGCGCTTCCAGCACGCCCGGGAGTTCCTCCAGGCCCTCGACGCCACATCCCCCGTGTCCGCTACCTGGCGCCCGAGCGCCCGATGGTCGTCTCACGCCACCGGCCCCGACCCGTCGGCCGTCACGACCCCGCGCGCCTCTGCGCCGCTCGCCCCGGTCGCCGTCGCCTCTCACCCCACCTCGCCTGCGCCGTCGTCCTCGCACGCCTGGATCACCCTCGTCGCCCTCGCGCTCGTCTCGCTGGCGTCGGTGATCTTCCTGCTGCAATCGCGCTCGACCCACGCCCCATCGCAAGCCACCGCGCCCGCGCCTGCGCTGCCTGCTCCGCCTCCGACCTACGCGGCGGCCCCACCGCCCGCTCTACCGACACCCGTCCTACCGACACCCGTCGCGCTCGCCGACGCCAGCACGCCGCCAACGCCTCAACGAACAATCCCCGCGCGGCCGACTCGACCCACGACGCGCCCCGCCGCCCCGTTGCGCCCCGCGCTCCGCGAGCACGTCCCGGTGGAGTGACCCGATCGCCCTTCACACCAGCGCGAGCGGATACACCCCCGACCGCCCGAACTCCCTCCCAGAAGGAGTAGCGGCCCCGTCTTCTCTGGTACGACCGCGAGGCCGTCGGCGAGGAGTCCCCGGTACGACCGCGAGGCTGTCGGCGAGGAGTCCCCGGTACGACCGCGAGGCCGTCGGCGACCAGAGCCAGACCCTGAGCGTTAGCGAGGGGGAGAGCCCACCCAGGCCCTCCATCCCCGTCTCCCCGTCGCGCGCCCCGAGGAAACCGCGATGGCTTCGGAGGCGAGAGGAGCCAATGCGAATTCCTCTCGGCTACCACCTCACATTTCACCCCTACGGCACCTGGTTGCCGGGCGACGATCGCGGCTGGAGCGCGCGGCCCGGCGGGCCCGTTCCGCTCGATCGGTATCCACCGCTCGCGACGTACGCGCGCGAACGACTGCTCGGTCCACCAGTCTTCTTCGATGATCGCCAGCGAGCGGTGATCACAAGCACGATCGTCGAGGTCTGCGCGTACCGGCAGTGGCTCCTCCACGCGGCGGCGGTGCATCCCGATCATATCCACGTGGTCGTGACGGCAGACGTCGCGCCCGAGTGGGTGGTGAACTCACTGAAGAGCTGGTCGACGCGGAGGCTTCGCGAGGCGGGATCGGTCGACGCGCTCGCGAAGATCTGGGCTCGGCACGGGAGCACTCGGTACCTCGATGACGAGCGTCGAGTGGTCGTCGCGATCGAGTACGTCGTCCGACAGGGCGGTACCCGCTACCGATCGGGAGAATCGTAGGGAGCGGCGTTCCCGGAGAGGGGGCTCGGAGGGCCTGGGTGGGCTCTCCCCCTCGCTGACGCTCAGGGTCTGGCTCTGGTCGCTGACGGCCTCGCGGTCGTACCGGGGACTCCTCGCTGACGGCCTCGCGGTCGTACCGGGGACTCCTCGCTGACAGCCTCGCGCTCGTACCGGGGATATCCTCGCCGAAGGCCTCGCGGTCGTACCGTCGGACTCCTCGCCGAGGCCGTCACCCCGTCTTCGCCACCCCCGCCGCGTCTTCCTCTTCCGCCGCCGCCGCTGCATCCCCCTGGCGCGTCGGCCCCGCGGCCCCTTCGAGCACCCACGCGGGCGGCACCCGCAGGTCCCACACCACGCCGACCCAGGACAGCGCCTTCAGCACATAGAAGGTCACGTCGATCTCCCACCAGAAGAAGCCATTGCGGGCGCTCGATTGATAGTGGTGATGGTTGTTGTGTCACCTCTCGCCGAAGGTGATCAGCGCCAGCAGCGGGTTGTTGCGCGACGTGTCCGTGGTCTCGTATCGTTGCGTCCCCCAGACGTGCGCCAGGGAGTTCACGGTGAACGTCGCGTGCCACATCGCGACGATGGCGAGGAAGCCTCCCCAGAACAGCCACGGGAGCCCGCCCAGCGCGAGCATCGTCGCGCAGAGCACCACCGGACCGATGGCCCAGTTTTCATTGAGGAATGCCAGCTCCGGGTACTTCGCGAACTCCCGCTGCTGCGACTCCGAGGTCGCCACGTACTTCTTCGAGAGGAACCACAGCGCGTGCGACCAGAAGAACCCCCGCTTGGGCGAGTGGATGTCCAGCGGCGTGTCGGAGTACTTGTGGTGGTTGCGGTGGTGCCCCGACCACCAGAGCACGCCCTTCTGCGAGGTGAGCGATCCCAGCGCTGCCAGCACGAACTGGAACACCCGGCCGGTCTTGAAGCTGCGGTGGGAGAAGTACCGGTGGTAGCCGGCCATGATGCCGAAGGTGCCGAGGCAGTAGGCCACCGCGAAGGCGGCCACGTTGCTCCAGCGGAAGGGGAAGAAGAAGGCGGCCACCGCGAACAGGTGCAGCAGCCAGAAGGGCACCGACGCCCCATCGAGGCTCAACTGTTCATCAGGGCCCCGGGCGTACGGATCGTCTTGTTTTGCCACGAGACATAGGTCGCCGCGGCAGGCCCTGACGTCAAATCGGGCCAGACGATTGTCGCCAGCTGCGCAGTGGGGTCAGCGAGGGATCTTCTTGCCGTCCTCGATGAACTTCGCGAGGCCCGCGTCGGTGAGCGGGTGCTTCGCGAGCTGCTCGATGACCTTGTACGGAATGGTGCAGACGTCCGCGCCGAGCAGCGCGGCCTGGGAGACGTGGATCGGGTGGCGCACCGAGGCGACCAGCACCTGCGTGCGGAAGTCGTAGTTCTCGTAGATCGCGACGATGTCGGCGATGAGGTCCATGCCGTTCTCGGAGATGTCGTCGAGGCGGCCCACGAAGGGCGAGACGAAGGTCGCGCCGGCCTTCGCGGCGAGCAGCGCCTGGTTGGCCGAGAAGCAGAGCGTCACGTTGGTCTTGATGCCCTCCGCCGAGCAGGTCTTGGTGGCGCGCAGCCCGTCGAGGGTGAGCGGGAGCTTCACCACGACGTTCTTGTGCACCTTGGCCCAGTCGTGGGCCTCGGAGATCATCCCCTCGTAGTCGGTGCTGAGCACCTCCGCGGAGATGGGACCGTCGACGACCTCACAGATCTCGCGCACCACGTCGAGGTACTTCCGCCCGCTCTTGGCGACCAGCGAGGGGTTGGTGGTCACGCCGTCGATGACGCCCATCGCCGCCGCGTCGCGGATCTCCTTCAGGTCAGCCGTGTCGATGAAGAACTTCATGCCGATCGCTCCTTCGCGCCGCCCTTCAGGTGTCGGAGGGAGGGCTTCGCTTCGAGCGGCGCAGTGTCACGAAAGACCCTCGCGGCGCAAGTCAGGGCACCCTGCTGAGCTTCCCCCTGCGGGCGTCGAAGAGAACCACCCCGAGGCTACCGAGGAAGCCCACGAAGCCGCCCAGCGCCGCGCCCAGCCAGAGGCTTCTTCACCCCCACCCCGCCCTTACCAGCCTGCCTCCCCCCCCCCCCCCCCCCCCCCCCCCCCCCCCCGGCCGCCCCCCGCCGGGGGGAGGGCGTAGGGGCGCACGTTCTCCATCAGCCACTCGAACACCGGCTTCGGGATGTACCAGGGCGGAACCACCGTCCCAAGCAGCAGGTGCAGCGCCAGGGCCCCGAGGCCCATCAGCGCGGCAGTGAGGGTGAAGCACTTGATCGCGGTCCAGGTCCAGCCGCGGCGCCAGGTCGGGGTCGTCGGGTCCATAGGCGCGGAGGATACCCCCGGTGATGGCCCTCGGCCCGCGCGCCGCTCGGCTTGACCCGCCCCCGGGCGGTCGCTAGAAAACCTGTGCACACCCTTTCAACGGAGCGCCCGCAGCCATGATGAGCCGTACCGACACCCGCGAAGCCCGCGAGACCACCACCGCCCGCCCCCAGGACAGCGCCCGCACCGTGCGGCGCCCGTGGCAGCGCCCGGACTTCGTCGAGACCTCCGCCTGCGCGGAGATCGGCGCGTACGCCTTCCAGGCGAAGTAGACCCGTCGCGCTTTACCCCTCCCGGTAAGCGCCTCTCCCGTTCCTCCTCCCTCCCCGATCGTTCATCCCCTATGCCCCTGACCGTCATCGTCCTCGGCTCCTCCGCCGGCGGGGGCCTGCCCCAATGGAACTGCAACTGCCCCCAGTGCGCCGCCGCCCGCGCGGGTGACCCGATGGTTCCGCCGCGCAGCCAGTCGTCCATCGCCGTCTCCGCCGACGGTGAGCGCTGGCTGCTCTGCAACGCCTCGCCCGACGTCCGCACCCAGCTCGCGCAGACGCCCGCGCTGCACCCTCGCGCCCTGCGCCACAGCCCCATCGCCGCGGTCGCCCTGACCAACGCCGACATCGACCACGCCACCGGGCTGCTCATCCTCCGCGAGGGCGGCGCGCCCCCCGTGTACTGCACCGCCCGCACCGAGAGGGCGCTCACCGACGGCCTGAGGGTGCTCCCCGCGCTGGCCTCCTACGGCGCAGTCACCGTGCGCCGCCTCACCCCTGGCTCCGCCGATCCGGAGGTCATCCGCGACCGCGCGGGCGAGGACATCGGCGTGCGCCTCCGGGCGTTTACCGTGGCCAGTAAGCCGCCGCCGTACATGCTCCCGCTGCTGAGCGCGGAGGAGATCGCTGACCTGCACGCGGGCGACACCGTGGGCCTCGAGCTCTCCTCCGCCGACGGAGCCTCCTCGGTGGTCTACGTGCCGGGCGTGCTCGACCTGGACGCGTCGCTTCACGCCCGCCTCTCCGCCGCGGGCCTCGTGCTCATCGACGGCACCTTCTTCACCGACGACGAGATGATCGCCTCGGGGGCGTCGCAGAAGACCTCGCGGCTGATGGGCCACGCCCCGCTCACCGGAGCCGGCGGGCTGCTGGAGTTTCTTCAGACGGTGACCAGGCCTCGCAAGGCGCTGGTGCACATCAACAACAGCAACCCCGCGCTGCGCGCCGACAGCCCCGAGCGACGGAGCATCGAGGAGCAGGGCGTCGCCCTCTCGAGCGACGGCGACACCTTCGTGGTGGGCTGAACGCGGTCCTACCGATAGACGCCGAGCGCGGCCATCGAGCGGTCGTGCGCCTTGGACAGCAGCGACAGCGCCACCGCCGCGCCGACGAGGGCCAGCAGCATGTCCCACTGGGCGTCCCAGACGTCGCCCTGCGAGCCGAGGAAGGCCGTGCCGGTGTCGCCCGCGACCACCAGGGTGGTCCACCACTCGATGAGCTCCCAGAAGGCGCCGACGGCGAGCACCACCGAGAGCAGCAGGAAGGTGAGCCAGCCGCCGCGCTGGAGGGGTGTGCGGCGCAGCAGCACCTCCCGGATGGTCAGCACGGGGAAGAAGCCCAGCGCGAGGTGGCCCACCCGGTCGTAGTGGTTGCGGTGCAGGTGGAAGGCCTCGCGCGCCCAGTTGCCGAGCGGCGTCATCGCGTACGTGTAGACCCCGCCGTAGATGAGGATCAGCACGTGGAGGAAGATCCCCACGGCGACGAGGCGGGAGACGGGGAAGCGCCGCCAGACGGCCGCGAGCACGGCGATGTAGGCGAGCCCGGGGACCACCTCGAGGGCCCAGCTGGTGCGGCCCGCGGGCGGGTTCCAGACCGTGAGAATACAAACCAGGGTAAGCACCGCGATGAGGGCGAGGTGCGTGCGGCCGAGGGCGGCGGTGCCCTGCACGGGGTGGGGGTGGGTCCAGTCGATGGCGTTCATGGGCGTCGGCGACGACACCACACCTAGAGGGCGGTGCGCACGTCCCACAGCTCGGGGAAGAGCTTGGTCTGGAGCATCGCCTGGAGGTAGCCGACCCCCTGGGTGCCGCCGGTTCCGCGCTTGAAGCCGATGATGCGCTCGACGGTGGTCACATGGCGGAAGCGCCAGACCCGGAAGCTGTCCTCCATGTCGACGAGCTTCTCGGCGAGGTCATAGAGGTCCCAGTGGGCCTTCGGGTCGCGGTAGACGGCCATCCACGCGCGCTCGACCTCGGGGCTCTTCACGTAGGGCTGTCGCCAGTCGCGCTCCACGTGCTCGCGCGGCAGGTCGAAGCCACGGCGCACGAGGAGCCGCAGGGCCTCGTCGTAGAGCGACGGGGCGACGAGCTCGGCCTCGACGGCCTTGGCGCGCGCGGGGTGGTGGGCGTGCGGGCGGAGCATCACCGGGTTCTTGTTGCCGAGGATGAACTCGATCATCCGGTACTGGTGGCTCTGGAAGCCCGACGACTTGCCGAGCTTGTCGCGGAAGGTCAGGTACTCCGACGGGGTGAGCGTCGCGAGCACGTCCCAGGCGTGCACCTGGAGCGCGAAGATGCGCGACACCCGAGCGAGCATCTTGAAGGCGGGGGCGAGCTCGTCGCGGGCGACGCTGGCCCTCGCGGCGCGCAGCTCGTGGAGCATGAGCTTCATCCAGAGCTCGGTGGTCTGGTGCTGGATGATGAAGAGCACCTCGTCGTGCTCGTCGGTGATCGGGTGCTGCGCGGAGAGCAGCTCGTCGAGCCCGAGGTACTCGCCATAGGACATCTCCCCGGCCAGATCGAGGTGCGCTCCGGCCGGGACCTTCACAGAGGAATCGTTGGGGTCGCTCACGGGGCGGGAGACTACTTCACCGCCAGCACCAGGTCCGCCGCCACCGCCAGGAAGACCACCACCCACAGCCCGATGGCCACCCGCCACCGCACCGTGTGCCTCTTCGTGAGCTCGGCCATCTCGTGCTGGCGCTTCGCGTCCTGCGCGCGCCACATGGCCTCCTGCTGGGCCATCATCCCGCGCAGCTGCTCGCTCTGCCCCCACGCCTCCTGCTGGAGCCGCTCGACGTCCGCGCGGTGGGCCTCCTGCGCGGCCCGCAGCGCCTGCTCCATCGACTGCTGCGTCTGCGCGGCCCGCGACTGCGCATCCTGCAGCGCCCGCTGGGACTGCTCGAGCTGCGACTGCGTCTCCTTGAGCGCCGCCGCGGTCTCCTTCGCCGCGCGATCGGCCCGCTCCCGATCGGCCTTCTCCCGGGCGGCCTTCTCCTGCTTGCCCCGCTCCGCGGCCTCGCGCTCGGACTTCGCCTGCTCCAGCCTCGCCTCGCGCTCCAGGCGCTCTCGCTCCTGGAGGTTCCACGCCTCCCAGGCGGCGCGCTCGGCGGCGTCCTTCTGGCTCTGCTCCATCTGCGCCTGAACCAGCGGGCGCAGCGTCGACGGCCCCTCCATCAGCAGCCACCACGGCTCGATGCGCCCCTGCGCCGCCGCGGTCTCCGGGCCAAAACCGATGAGCGCGCGTATCGCCGGAACCCTCCCCACCAGCGACAGCGGCAGCGCGAAGGCCTCGCGGTCGCCGCACTGCGGGCACTCCGTGGTCTGCCGACCCTGGGTGAGCACCCGCACGATGAGGGGCGTCCCGCAGCGCAGGCACGGCGGCGCGCCCGGACCCACCCTCAGCCTGAGCATCGACTGCATCGGGATGCGGTCGCTGGGCAGGCTGGCGCAGGGCTGCGAGAGCCCCACGTCGCCGAAGGGGTTGAACGCGCCGAGGGCCTCGTTCTGGTGGTGGAAGTCGGGGTGCGCGAGGTCGACGACGGCGTGCGCGAGGTGCACCGCCTCGTCCCACCACGCGGGCTCGATGACCGTGGGCTGCTGGCACGACGGACAGTGCGCCGCAGACTCGATGGCCTCCGGGCGCGGAGAGAACTCGACCCCGCAGTGTGGGCACGGGAGCACCATCTCCAGCCGGGCCCACGGGCGACCCGGGAGGAGGCACTGCACCATGTGGCCGCGCACCCCCATCGGCTCGCTGCAGATGTGGCACCGGGCCTGCCCGTTGAGCGCGATGATGCCGCAGCGCACGCAGACGCGGAGCTCGTTGCCCGACGCCGGAGCGCCGCTCGAAACCGCTGGTTGTACCATCGCCGCCGCGCAAGCTACGCCCCGCCGCCACGCCCGGGCAACCTATCGGGCGACGGAGGCGGCGCGGTGGTAGCTTGGCCGTGATGAGCGACGGTCATCGCAAGTACCAGCGGGGTCCCTTCCGTCCGGGTCAGCTCCGCTCGGGAGACCCCTACGAGCTCTCGCAAGGGCACCCGGTGTTCTGTGCGCCGACGGGGCGTGACGGAACGGGCCCCAACGGGCTGGGCTTCGCGGTGCTCGACAGCGACCCCGCGGTGCACAACGCGGGCGTCGACACGGGCCTCGCGCTGGGGCCGGACTCGCTGCGGGCGCCCGACGTGACGGTGAACTTCGAGGGGGGCGACGGGACGTGGGCGACGCAGGCGCCGCTCGCCGTGGAGTACGCGGGGCGGGGCCAGGACGAGGCCGAGCTGCGGACGAAGGTCGCCGAGCTGCTCGCCGCCGGCACGCGCTGGGTGTGGGTCGTGCGGCTGGTCGGTCCGCGGCGGGTGGAGATCCACGAGCCCGGGGTGGCGATGCGCACCGTGGGCGACGAGGCGACGCTCACGGCGCCGGGCGTGCTGAAGCTCCCGGTGCCCGTGCGGGCGCTCTACGACCGCGACGCCGCGCACGAGGTGACGCTGCGCAACCTCCTCGATGCAAGGGGGTACGGGAGCCTCGATGCGGTTCGAAAAGAGGCGCGGGAGGAAGGGCGGGAGGGAGAAGCCCGGCCGGAGCGCCACCACCGCGGCGCGCGGACGGCCCTCGAGGAGGCCAAGCCCGCGCGTCGGCGCCTCCCGCTGCGCGCCGACCATCCGCCGGACCGCAGTTGGTCGCCGCTTCGCCGACAGCCGACGAGGGGGAGAGCCCCGGCCACCGCGCGGGTATCCGTGGCCCCGTGCTCCCACCCATTTAACCTCCCCTGACGGCCCTGCCGCGACTCCGACAGCCTCATCCCCTCCGTGCCCGACCAGCCTCCCTCGCGCCTGCCCTCGGCGCCAGCTGACGATGGCGGCTCCGCCAACACACCCCGGAGGAATGTCGCCGACGCTTCCCGGCGTCGCTCGCGCTCGGGCTGGGCTGATCTGCAACGCCCTGGCCCCGACCCGCCGGCGGCTGCGCCAGGGTTCTGCCGCCGCGGCGGCCATCGCGCCCGTCTCACCGACTCGTGCTCGCCCTCGCGCTGCGCCCTGACAACGGCCGCCGCCCCAGCGCCATGGTGGCGACCCGCTGTTCGGCCCAGCAGGCGCGTGGCCCCTGGTTCGCTGGCCATCGGCGCTGACGCCTGAGCACCCCCTCTCGGTTCATGGCCCTCCCGCTCGGACTCCACGTCCACCTCCTCAACCACGGAGGATCGCTCCGTTTCGCCCTCTGGTTCGAGGCCCCGGGCGAGCCCGACTCCTTCCGGGCGAAGGGCCGTGCGCCCCGCGAGGGTCCCCTCCCCCACCCCTCGATCGTCCCCCACAGCCGCCGTCCCGCGTGCCTCGCGCGCGGCCTGAAGCCCTCCCGCTTCATCGCCGTCCTCCCCAGGCTCGGCAACTACCGCCCGGTGCCGCTGCCCGGCCTCGTCCACGCGTGGGACGTCGACCACTTCAAGGCCGCCCACCACGCCATCGAGCTCGATGAGTTCGCCCTCGAAGGCTGGATCGTCCCGCCCTCCCTCTCCCTCCACCCCCTGCGCCAGCTCCTCCACGACTGGTCCGCCCGCTACGGCGCGGGCTTCGTCTCGCCGCACGCCCCCGCGGTCATCGCCTTCCTCGACGACCTCATCGCCCGCGTCTCCGCCGGGCCGCTGCTCCCCACGCTCAGCCCCACCGACGCCTCCGTCCGCCCTCCTCGCGGCCACGTCCCGTCGCCCGAGGAGGCCGTCGCGCTCGCGTGGATCCCGCCGGTCTCCCTGGTCGACCTCAACCGCCTCGACCGCGCCCTCCGAGCGCCGCGCTTCCTCCCGGCCTGCCACACCGACGACGATCGCGGCCCCCGCGGATGGCGCGACGAGCCCCGCGCCTCGCGCCTCGCCCTCTTCCTCCTCGAGCTCCTCGGCTCAGCCACCGCGCAGTCCCCCGAGGTGCCCACCGACCCCGCCGCCATGCGCTCCCTCCGCGACGCCGTCGCCCGCGGCGACGCGGCCCCCATGCACCGCGCCCACGGGAGCTGCCTCTTCCCGCAGCACCCCTTCCTCGCCCCCGTCACCGAGGCCCCGAAGGACCACCTCCACGCCAGGGTCCACCCCCTCGACGCACCCGACGCCGCGGGCGACTCCTGGGCCCTCGACCTCGGCGTCCTCCAGGGGAAGAAGTCCTTCCTCCCCCTCGACGCGCTCCTCGCCAGGGAGACCCTCCACGACCAGGTCGTCGAGCACGAAGACGCCCTCTTCCTGCACCCCGCCTCGGTGGTGGCGCGCGACTGGTCCGTGGTGCTCCGCCTTGGGGCGAGCGTCCTGTGCCGCCCGGAGATCCTGACCGGCCACGCTCGCATCACCGAGGCGACGGCGCAGCGGCTCCTCTCGTTTCGCCCCGTCCCCCTCGAAGGCTACCAGTTCGACTCCTGGATCGAGTCGACCGGCCTCCCCCGCCCCAAGCGCCGACCGCGCGACCTCGTCGCCTTCTCCGTCGCCCCGGGCAGCGCCTCCGCCGCGCGCGTCCGCGTCCGCTGGGACCTCGCGGGCGACCCCGAAGACCCCTCGCGCCTCGGGCTCCACAGCGCACGATTCGTTCCGCACCTGGAGCTCGCCCTCGGCGACGACACGCTGGAGACCGCCGAGGCCGAGCGCCTCCTCGAGGGCACCTCCGACGGCTTCCTCCGGGTGCACGGCCACGTGCTGCCGCGGGCCGACCTCATCACCGCGCTCGAGCTGCTGCGCGCCCGGGAGAAGGTCCTCCGCAAGCTGGGGGCCGACAAGGGCATCAACTACTCCGGCGCCGTGGCCCTCGACGACGAGTGGGCCGCCGAGCAGGCCGCGCAGGCCGAGTCCATCTTCTCCTCGCGCTGGGAGGCCTTCCTCTCCGGGCTGCGCGACGGCGTCGGGGTGCCTCAGCTCAAGGCCCCGGCGGGCTTCAAGGGAACGCTCCGTCCCTACCAGGAGCGCGGCCTCTCCTGGCTGGCCTTCCTGGCCTCGCAGGGCTTCGGCGGATGCCTCGCGGACGACATGGGCCTCGGCAAGACCGTGCAGGTGCTCGCGCTCCTCGCCACCCGCCGCGCGAAGGGAGCGCCTCCCCCGCGCGGACCCGACCTGGTGGTCTGCCCCACCGCGGTGGTCTTCAACTGGTCTCGCGAGGCGAAGAAGTTCACCCCGAAGCTGAAGGTCCATGTGCACCAGGGCCTCGGGAGGGAGCGCGACCCGGCCGCCTTCGCGAAGTCCGTGGAGGCCGCCGACGTGGTGGTCACCAGCTATGCGATCGCCCGCCGCGACGAGGCCCTGCTCGCCGCCGTGCGCTGGGGCGCCGTCATCGTCGACGAGGCGCAGAACCTCAAGAACCCCAACGCGCTCCAGACCCGGGCGCTCCGCGGCCTCGACGCCGAGTCCAAGTTCGGCCTCACCGGAACCCCCGTGGAGAACCACCTCCGCGACCTCTGGTCGATCTTCGACGTGATGGTCCCCGGGCTGCTGGGCGGCTCCACCCGCTTCGCCCGCACCTTCGAGACGCCCGCCCGCAGCGGCGACCAGAAGGCCCTGGAGCGCCTCTCCCGCCGCGTAGGTCCCTTCCTGCTGCGCCGCACCAAGCGCGACCCCGCGGTGGCCGCCGACCTCCCTCCCCTCCAGCTGCAGGACCTCTCCTGCGAGCTCACCCGCGAGCAGACCGCGCTCTACACGGCCATGACCGAGGCGGCCTTCAAGGGCATCGCGGACAAGGACGGCATCCAGCGTCGGGCGCACATCCTCGCGGCGCTGATGCGCTTCAAGCAGATCTGCAACCACCCGGAGAGCTTCGAGGCCGAGCGCCCGGACGCCCTCTTCGGCCGCTCGGGCAAGCTCGACCGGATGCTGGAGGTGATGGACGAGCTCCTCGCGGAGGGTCAGCGCGTGCTGATCTTCACGCAGTTCGTGGAGATGGGCCGCATCCTCCAGCGCGCCCTCGCCGCGCGCTTCAAGCTGGACGCGGGCTTCTATTACGGCGGCCTCAACGCCTCGCAGCGCGAGGCCATGCTCGACGCCTTCCAGCGCGCGGATGGTCCTCCGGTGCTCATCCTCTCGCTGAAGGCCGGGGGCACCGGGCTCAACCTCACCGCCGCCTCCGCGGTCATCCACTACGACCGCTGGTGGAACCCCGCCGTCGAGGACCAGGCCACGGACCGCGCGCACCGCATCGGCCAGACGCGCCGGGTGAACGTCTACCGCCTCGTCACCGAAGGCACCGTGGAGGAGCGCGTCGCGGAGCTGCTCGAGACCAAGCGGGCCATGGCCGACAAGATCCTCGGCGGGGCCGACGAGTCGTGGATCACCGAGATGGACGACCGCGCGCTGCGGGCCTTCCTCTCGCTGGACAAGCGCGCGAAGGAGGAGGGCGAATGAGCGACGCGTTGCGAGAGCGCCTCGACCGCATCGCGGGCATCTCCCTGCGCGCCCCGCGGGGGGAGTACGTCGTCACGGGCCTCTCCTTCGGCGAGGCGAAGCTGCTGCGCAACCCGACCACCGGCCGCTGGGTCTCGCTCCTCCTGCGGCTCACCCCGGCCGCCGCGGCCGACGTCCAGAAGGCCGGCGGCTCCCGCGATGTGACGGTGAACTACCCGCTCGAACACTGGCTGGCCCAGGGCGCCGCCGACCACACCGAGGTGGCCGTGGTGGCCGCCGGGCTGCACCAGCTGCTGGTCGACGAAGGGCTGCTCTCTCGCCCCGAGCTGCTGACCTCCGCAGGGTCGATCGACCCCGGCCTCGGCCCGCTCGCAGCCGCCGCGCTCGAAGGGCTGCGCTCCGCGCTGTCGCGCACCACCCGCCGTATCACGCGATGTCCGGTGTGCGCCGAGCGGCGCTCCACCCTCGACCCGAGGTTCTCCCAGAGAAACACCCAGTACTCCGAGCAGACCGAGATCCTCCGGATGCTGGGGATCATCCTCCCCGGCCGCGGCCAGTTGAAGCAGGACGAGCCCGAGCCGGAGTGCCCCCACGCGGCGATGCGCCGTCTGGCCTTCCAGCGGCTGTGCGAGGAGCACCCGGAGCTGGGCTTCGAGGCGGCGCTGCTGCTGGTCCCGGTCACGGTGTCCGACTCGCCGCGCTTCGTGCTGAGCCCGATGGCGCTGAAGCCGATGCTCGAAGAGTGGCTGACGCCGAACGCGCCCGACGACGACTACGACGACTACGACGAGTTCACGGCCGAGCCGCGGCGCGTGGTGGTGCCGACGGCGGCGCCGGGGGACTCCACCCTGACGCCGGGGCAGCGGGGCGCCCTGGCCTTCGCGACGCAGTCGTGGGAGGCCGGCGGCGCGCTGTCAGGCTATCTGCCGCCCGCGAACGACGCCTCCCACGAGATGCCCGTGATGGCCTCGGAGCTCATCTGCCCCGACGTCGCGCTGCTCTGGCCCGAAGGCGTCGCGAGGCCCGCCCCGAAGCTCCCGCCGCCACCGCCGCCACCGCCGCCAGCGCCTCCCGCGAAGCCCGCTGCAACGAAGCGAGAGAAGGCCGCCCCGCCTGCGCCGACGCCTTCACCGACGCCCACGCCTTCACCGACGCCCACGCCTGGACAGGAGCTGATGACCTCGGAGCTTCGCGCGCTCGGCTACACCGAGGCGAAGGTGAAGAAGCTCCTCAAGGAGGGAACCCTGGAGCGCGCGGGCTACGGCTGGTTTCGCTGGAAGGGCTGAGCGCCGAAGACCACCTCGCGCACCTCCTCCTTCCGCAGGAACTGCGACGCGTCCCCGGCCTTCTCGGTCATCCGACCTTCGCGCCAGAGGCCCAGCCGCTCCATCCACGCCTCGAACTCCGGCGCCGGCCGCAGCCCGTGGATCTCCCGCAGCGCCGCGTTGTTGTGAAACGACGTGGTCTCGTAGTTGAGCATCACGTCGTCGCCCGCGGGGATGCCCATGAGGTAGTTCACGCCCGCCGCCGCGAGGAGCATCTCGAGGTTCTCGACGTCGTTCTGATCGCACTCGGCGTGGTTGGTGTAGCAGGCGTCGCAGCCCATCGAGATGCCGCTGAGCTTGCCCATGAAGTGGTCTTCGAGGCCCGCGCGGGTGATCTGCTTGCCGTCGTAGAGGTACTCCGGCCCGATGAAGCCCACGACGCTGTTGACCAGGAAGGGCGCGTACCTCCGCGCGAGCCCGTAGGCCCGGGCCTCCATGGTGAGCTGGTCGGTGCCGTGATGGGCGTCCGCCGAGAGCGCCGTCCCCTGGCCCGTCTCGAAGTACATCACGTTGGGCCCCTTCGCGGTGCCCAGCGCCCGGGTCATGGCCAGGGCCTCGTCGAGCAGCGCCACGCTCACCCCGAAGTTGCGGTTGGCCCCCTCGGAGCCCGCGATCGACTGGAAGCACAGGTCGAGCGGCGCTCCCTTCTGCATCGCCTGCATCTGGATGGTGATGTGAGAGAGCACGCAGTTCTGCGTCGGCACCCCGAGTCGGTTCATCAGGGCCTTGGTGCGGGTGAGGATCTCCGCCGTCGACTCCACGGTCTCCGTCGAGGGGTTGACCCCGATGACGGCGTCGCCGTTGCCGTAGCTGAGCCCGTCGAGCACCACCGCCAGGATGCCCTCCACCGAGTCGCGCGGGTGGTTGGGCTGGAGCCTCGACGAGATGCGCCCCGGCAGCCCGAGGGTGTTGTTGCACCGCACCACCACGCGAATCTTCCGGGCGGCCACCACGAGGTCCATGTTGGACATCAGCTTGGTGACCCCGGCGACCATTTCGGGGGTGAGCCCCGGTGACACCGCGAGCAGGTCGTCGCCGCTGGTGCGCGTGTCGACGATCCACTCCCGCACCTCCGCGAGGCTCTTGCCCTTGAGCCTCCGCCGCGCTCCGGCGTCACAGGAGTCCTGGCAGAGCCGGGTGACCTCGTCCTGCTCGTAGGGGACGCTCGGGGCTTCGTAGAGGTCGTCGAGGGTGAGCTGCGAGAGCACCCGCTTGGCCGCGACGCGCTCGCGGTCGCTCTCGGCGCTCAGGCCCGCCTGCACGTCGCCGGAGCGCAGCTCGTTGGCCTTGTTCATCACCTCCTTGATGGAGCCGAAGGTGAAGTTGCGACCGAACACGCACGCGCTCAGGAGGGATCCCATCGGAGGTGCCCTATCGATACCTCCGATTCGCCCGGGCGTCCTACGGCGCGGCCCACCGGTCGGTGTGCAGCGAGGCGCCGGCCGCGTCGAGCACCTGCACCTCCACCGCCCTCGCTCCGTTGCGACGCAGCGTCGCCCAGGTGCGCCACCGGGGAGCGCGCCCCACGTCCAGCGACTGGCGCAGCACCTCTCGCCCGCCGACCCTCCACACCACGGTGACCGCCGCGGGGGCGCCCGCGTTGGCGACCTCCATCCAGTACACGACCTCGCGCGAGGCCGCCGCCGAGGCCGCGTCGCCCTGCGGCCTGCCTCCCACCACGTGGTCGGTGAACTGCCCGCGCACCACGCTCACCCCATCGGACCAGGCCGTCGCCGAGCAGAGCAGCACCGCAGACACCAGGGACATCGTCGACAGCTTCATGATCGTCTCCTCCCGCTTGCGAGACGGTCGGAGAGATTGCATCCGCGGGGCCAGTGAAAACCAGGGCTGGTATTCACGAAAACCAGGACAGGTATTCGTGGCCCCGCGCACACGCCGCCGTGTCTCCGCGGCGGGTCTTCTATCCCCCGTCGCCTTCGAGGAGCTGCAGCGCGTGGGCGTAGAGCCCGCGCTTGATGGCCTTGAGCGTGCTGGGCTCCTTGTTGGAGAGCGCCTCGGCCCTCGCGATGGCCATCGGGAGCACCTCGGACTCCTCGGCGATGGCTGCGACGATGCCCCCCTTCAGGGCCTCCGGGGCGCCGTAGCGGCGGCCGGTGGTGCACGCCTCGTGGAGCGTCGGCTGAGGGAGGCGTCCGGCGATGAGGGCGGTCATCGGGGCGGTGAAGGGGATGCCGATGTCCGCCTCCGGGAGGCAGAAGTACCCGCGGTCGGCGCGCATCACGGAGAAGTCATGCGCGAGGGCGAGCATCCCTCCGCCCGCGAAGGCGTGGCCGTTGAGCGCCGCCACCGTCGGGCGAGGAAAGCCGAGCACCCGACCCAGCAGCCGGTGCACGGTGCGCACGAAGGCGATCGCGTCGACCCCTTCGGTGCCCATCCACGCGAGGTCGAGGCCGTTCGAGTAGAACTTGCCGTCGCCGGTGGTGACCAGCGCCGACGGGCGCGCGGCCCCCTCGACCTCGTCGAGCGCGGCGTTCATGGCCCGGATGAACTCCGGGTTGAAGCGGTTCTCTCCGCTGTTCATGCGGAGCACGAAGACGCTTCCCTCTCGCTTCAGATCGATCATGACGGTGCTCGGTCCCTCTCTCGTTACAGCTCGTAGCGGCGCCCGACGAGGCGCACGGCCTGGTGGGATTTCTTCCGCGCCGCCATGGCGTTGAGCAGCTCCATGGTGGTGAAGCAGTCGGCGAGCGCGCGGTGCGTCGGCGGGTGCGGCAGCTTGAGCCAGGTCGCCAGCGTGCCGAGCTTGTGGTTCATCGCCTCGGGAAACACCAGCCGCGCCAGCTTGAGCGAGCAGTACATCCCGCAGCCCGGCGTCGCGACCTTCACCCGCCCGTACTCCCCCTGGAGGATGCGGAAGTCGAAGCTCGCGTTGTGGGCGATGAGCGTGTGACCCGCGGTGAACTTCGCGAAGTCCGCCAGCACGGGCGTGGCCTTCGGGGCGCTCGCCACCATCGCGTCGGAGATGCCGTGCACCCCCTGCACGATCGACGGGATGTGCATCTCGGGGTTCACCAGCGACTGGAACTGCCGCACCACCACGCCGTTCTTCACATGCAGCGCGGCGACCTCGACGAGGCGCGACCCGACGGCGATGCCCGTGGTCTCGGTGTCGAGCACGATGAATTCCGAGAGGTCCGGCCCGGCCACGACCGGAGGCGGAGCCTTGGTCGAAGCCTTGGGATGCGACGGCGCCGTCGCCGCGAAGGCGAAGGCCGTCTGCGGCGACGGACCCTTGGCATACGCAGCCTTCTTGTAGGCCTTGGGCTGGTAGGGGGTGAGCGTGAAGGGCTCCGGGGAGGCGACCGGCGCGGCGCGGCGGCGCAGGCGCGGGCGACTCCGAGGCCGTCAGCGACGCGCGCACCCGGGCGATGAGCGCGCGGGTGTTGGGGTGCAGCGTGCGGGTGGTCACCGGCGGCACCCTACCAGTTGTTGCGCCGCTCGCGCAGGGCGGCGAAGACCGCGACCGGGTCATGGCTGCCCCCCACCGCGGCGGCGAGCGCTGGGTCGTCGCAGCGCAGGAAGGGGTTGACCCGACGCTCGTCGCCCAGGGTCTTCGGGACCGTGGGCGCTCCCGCCGCGCGGCGGCGCTCGGCGTCGGCCACCGCGTCGGCCACCGCGCCGTTGCCGGGCTCCAGGGCCATCGCGAAGCGGAGGTTGTTGGCGGTGTACTCGTGGCCGCAGAAGATCCTCGTGGCCGGGTCGAGCGTCTCCGCGATGCGCCGCAGCGAGGCGTACATCATCGCGGCGTCGCCCTCGAAGAGCCGCCCGCAGCCTCCGAGGAAGAGGGTGTCGCCGGTGAAGGCCGCGTCGTCGCTCGCGTAGGTCACCGCCCCGAGCGTGTGCCCCGGCACGTGCAGCACCCTCAGCGCGGTGCCCCCGAGCATCACCCGGTCGCCGTCCTGCACGACGCCGGTCTGCCCCGGGACGCGCCCCTGGTCGCTCGCGTGGGCGATCACCCGCAGACCCGGAAAGGCCTCGACGAGCGCCTCGTTGCCTCCGACGTGGTCGTAGTGGTGGTGCGTGTTGAGCACCATCGTCGGCCGCGCGCCGAGGGCCGCGAGCGCCGCGAGCACGGGCTCCGCCTCCGACGGGTCGACCACCGCGCACTCCCCGGTGGCGGGGTCGCGCAGCACGTAGGCGTAGTTGTCCGAGAGGCAGGGGACCAGGGTCACGTCGAGCATGGCCCGCGACCTTAGCGCGGTTCCCGCGGTCGATCGTCACGCGGACGCGATCGTTGCCCGCGCCCCTGCCGGTGGCTCACACTGCCAGCCATGACCAACCCGGACCCGACCAGGCTCTCGCGCAGCCAGCGCGGCGTCATGGCGCTGATCACCTCGCCGCGGCGGCTGCTGCGCTTCCTGCGCGACCCGGCGGCGCCGAAGCTCCCGAAGGCCATGGCGGTGCTCGCGATGCTGTACGTGGTGATGCCGGCCGACCTCATCCCCGACGTGTTGCCGATCCTGGGGTGGCTCGACGACCTGGGGCTGACGGGCGTGGCGCTCGGCTATCTCGCGACGAAGGCCGCCAGCTACGAGGACGCCGAGGATGTGAAGAAGGAGAACGAGGCGAAGGGCGGGGGAGAGGCGATCGGAGTGAAGCCGGTCGGGCCGTAGCGCCGACCGGAGGGGCTCAGGGGTGGTTGCTGGCGAGCTCGGTGATGTGGAGCGCGCCGCGGATCTGCTCGCCCGAGCGGTAGGAACCCACCCAGACGTCGTACTGGCCGGCGCCGGCGTTGGGGATGTCGACGGTCGGGTTGGTGCCGCCGTAGGAGTCGTCGTTGCAGACCCAGGCGCCGCCCGCGGTGTTGACGAGCAGGGTGGTGTCGCCCGGCGCCGTCACGTAGATGCGCAGGTTGGCCGAGGTGCCGGTCAGGTTGATGATGTGGTCGGGCTGGCGGGTGACGAAGCCGCGGCAGCCGGCGCCGAGGCCGAGGTTGCTGGCGTCGATGTTGCCACCCGAGGTGATGGCGACGTTGATGGGGTCGGGCACGAAGCCCGGGGCGACGCGACGGCTGCCGAAGTTCGCCGTGCGGCCACCGATCTGGAGCGCGCCCTGCGCCGTCACCTGGCTGCCGTAGCCGGAGACCGCGAGCGCGCCGAGGAGACCCACCACACTGAGCATCTTGTTGTTCATCGTCGTCTACACTCCTGACAGGCGTTGAGAGCCGTGCGCGACTCGCTGGATCATCGAGCGGGCCTCGCGACCCATCACTACGCCATCGACCCGCGCGGGATTCATACCAAACCCTCATGAGTTTGTGCGCGGCGATTTTCTCTATCGCCCCCCGCTGGGGGATGGGGTCTGATCGGCCCCAAGAGCAAAGCCATGGAAGCCGACAAGAAGACGACCGAGGAGACCGTTCGGGTGGTGGTGGTGGAGGACGACCGCACGGGCCTCGACCCGGAGACCCTGAGCAGGGCCTTCCTCGACCATGTGCAGTTCTCGCAGGGCAAGCACCCCGACGCGGCCACGGTGCACGACCGTTACATGGCCCTGGCCCTCGCGGTGCGCGACCGGCTGGTGCAGCGCTGGATGAAGACCTCCCGGGCCTGCCTGGAGGCCGACCCCCGGCGCGTCTACTACCTGTCCGCGGAGTTTCTGCTGGGGCGCACGCTACGCAACAATTTGCAGGCGGTGGGCATCTACGACGATTTCCGCGCGGTGCTGGCCGAGCTGGGCCTCGACCTCACCGAGCTGCTGGAGCAGGAGCCCGACGCGGGCCTCGGCAACGGCGGCCTCGGCCGGCTGGCGGCGTGCTTCCTCGACTCGCTCGCCACGCTGGGCTACCCCGCGCACGGCTACGGCATCCGCTACGAGTTCGGCATCTTCGAGCAGCGGATGGAGAACGGCTGGCAGGTCGAGCGCCCCGACGAGTGGCTGCGCTTCGGCAACCCGTGGGAGATCGTGCGCCCGGAGTACACGGTCTCCGTCGGGTTTCACGGGCACACCGAGGAGTTCCTCGACCACCAGGGGCACTGGCGGGTGCGCTGGGTGCCCGGGGTGAAGGTCATCGGCGTCCCCTATGACACCCCCATCGCGGGCTTCGGCACGCAGAACGTCAACACCCTGCGGCTCTGGCGCGCCAGGGCCAGCGAGGAGTTCGACCTCGGGTTCTTCAACCAGGGCGACTACGTGCGCGCGGTCGAGGAGAAGAGCGTCTCGGAGACCATCTCCAAGGTGCTCTACCCCAGCGACAGCACCTGGGCGGGCCGCGAGCTCCGCCTCCGGCAGCAGTACTTCTTCGTCGCCTGCGCCATCGCCGACATCGTGCGGCGCTACCTCAAGAACCACTCCGACTTCTCGAGCTTCTCGGCGAAGGTGGCCATCCAGCTCAACGACACGCACCCGGCCATCGCCGTGGCCGAGCTGATGCGGGTGCTCATGGACGTGCACGGCGTGTCCTGGGAGCCGGCGTGGGAGACCACCGTCGCGGTGATGGGCTACACCAACCACACGCTGCTGGCCGAGGCGCTCGAGCGCTGGCCGGTGCACCTCTTCGAGCGGCTGCTCCCTCGGCACCTGCAGATCATCCACGAGATCAACGCGCGCTTCCTGCGGCAGGTGATGAACCGCTGGCCCAACGACGGCGCCCGCGTCGCCCGCATGTCGCTGATCGAGGAGGGCACGGAGAAGCACCTGCGCATGGCGCACCTCGCGGTGGTGGGCTCGCACAAGATCAACGGCGTGGCGGCGCTGCACAGCGAGCTGCTGAAGCGCGACGTGCTGCCCGACTTCGCCGAGCTGTGGCCCGAGCGCTTCACCAACAAGACCAACGGGGTGACCCCGCGGCGGTGGCTGCTCTCGTGCAACCCGCGGCTGTCGGCGCTGATCACCGAGTGCATCGGCCCCGGCTGGGCGACGGACCTCGACCGGCTGGAGGACTTCGCGCCCTTCGCCGACGACGCGACGGTGCGGCAGCGCTTCGCGGCGATCAAGCTGGAGAACAAGCGCGACCTGCAGGGCTGGCTCCACGAGCACGCGGGCCTCGACGTCTCGACGGACTGCCTCTTCGACGTGCAGATCAAGCGCATCCACGAGTACAAGCGGCAGCTGCTCAACGCGCTGCACATCGTGGCGGTGTACCTTCGGGCGAAGCGCGACCGGCGGGCGATGACGGTGCCGCGCTTCTTCCTCTTCGGCGGCAAGGCGGCGCCGGCGTACCGGGCGGCCAAGCTGATCATCCGCTTCATCAACGCGGTGGCGGAGGTGGTCAACCACGACCACGACGTCGACGGGATGAAGGTGCACTTCGCGCCGAACTACAGCGTGTCGCTGGCCGAGCGCATCCTCCCCGCGGCGGACCTCTCGGAGCAGATCTCGACCGCCGGCAAGGAGGCCTCCGGCACCGGCAACATGAAGTTCGCCCTCAACGGCGCGCTGACCATCGGGACGCTCGACGGGGCCAACGTGGAGATCCGCGAGGCGGTGGGCCCGGACAACTTCTTCCTCTTCGGCCTCACCGCCGACGAGGTGACCGCGAAGGCGCGCGGGGGCTATCGCCCGAGGGACCACTACGAGTCCGACGCGGAGCTGCGCGCGGTGCTCGACCTGGTGCGCACGGGACATTTCTCCGTGGGCGAGCCCGGGCTCTTCCACCCGCTGGTCGACCACCTGCTCGACCACGACCCGTACATGGTGCTGGCCGACTACCGCGCCTACGTCGACTGCCAGACGGTGGTGGACGAGTGCTGGCGCGACCCCGACCGCTGGACCGCCATGGCGATCCGCAACGTGGCGCGCATGGGCCGCTTCTCCTCCGACCGGACCATTCGCGAGTACGCGAGCGAGATCTGGAAGACGGAGCCCGTGCGGGTGGGGTGAGGAGGGTCTGAAGGGGAGAGGGAGGCCGGAGCGAAGGCCCTCCCCCCGACGCTCAGGGCCGGGGGAGAGGGCGGCGATGGCTGCTCAGAGCTTGCTGACGTCGAGGCCGTAGCGCGCCGCGTAGGCGACGAGGCCGATCTTGTCGACAGTGCGGAGGTCGCTGGTGCTCAGCGTGATGCGCACGTGACGGTCGAGCTCGGGGACGAACAGGCGGCGCTCCTGCAGGTTGGGGAACTGCCAGCGCTTGGTCTTGATGTTCGAGTGCGAGACCTTGTTGGCGATCTTGCGCCGCGTCCCGGTGATGTCGCTCTTGGCCATGGTAGTCGTCTCGTCGGCGGTAAAGGTTGGGATCTGGAAACTTCGTTGTGCGCCGCGCGCTTCGAGACGATGATCGGGGACCACCGAGGCGAAGCGCTGCGCGGGGCCGCGAGAGATACCCGATCGGCCGCGAGCGTCAAGTCCCCGTTGCACCGGCGGGTCAACCTTCGGGAGGGTCACGGCGGCCCGACGGAGGATTTAGGGCGAAGGGTGATCGATGAACGAAGCGCAGTTGAAGCTCCCGAACGTGCCGGATGACCAGGTCGGAGGCGCGCTGCACCTCTCGACGCTGCGCTCCCACCAGCGCGTCTTCGTGAACCGAAGCCTGCGGATGGAGAACGTCGAGTGGGTCGGCTTCGACATGGACTACACCCTGGCGATCTACCGCCAGGAGGAGATCGACCAGCTCTCCATCGAGGCGACGGTGAAGAAGCTCGTCGACCGGGGCTATCCGCCCTTCCTGGCCGAGGCGCGCTTCGACACGCGCTTCGCCATCCGCGGGCTGCTCATCGACAAGAAGCTCGGCCACGTCCTGAAGATGGACCGCTACCGCTACGTGGGCCGCGCCTACCACGGCATGAAGGAGCTCGACCGCGAGGTGCGGCACGCGCTCTACGAGACCCGCAAGGTGCGCGTCACCGGCAGCCGCTACCACTGGATCGACACGCTCTACGCGCTCCCCGAGGCGGCGGTGTACGCGGGCGCCGTCGACGTGCTCGACGCCTACGGGGTGCACGTCGACTACCAGGAGCTCTTCGACGACATCCGCCAGAGCATCGACGAGGCGCACCGCGACGGCTCCATCGTCGACGTGATCGCCAACGACCTGCCGCGCTTCGTCGAGCGCGACCCGGCGCTGGCCTCGACGCTCCACAAGCTGCGCTCGGCGGGCAAGAAGCTCTTCCTGCTGACCAACTCGCGCTGGGCGTACACCGACCGGATGATGAAGTTCCTGCTGCACGGGGCGCTGCCGGAGTACGCGTCGTGGCGGCAGTACTTCGACGTGGTGAGCGTGGCCGCGGGCAAGCCGACCTTCTTCACCGACAAGCGCCCCTTCATGGAGCGCTCCGGCGAGGGGCCGATGGACCCGGTGAACCCCGCGTACACCCTGGAGCGGGGGCGCATCTACGAGCAGGGCAACCTCAAGGACTTCGAGCGGATGATCGGCGTCTACGGCGACGCGATCCTCTACGTGGGCGACCACATCTTCGGCGACATCCTGCGGAGCAAGAAGGACTCCTCCTGGCGCACCGTGCTGGTGGTGCAGGAGATGGACTGGGAGCTGGAGGCGATGAGCCGCACGCAGGACGACGTGACCCTCATCGACGCCCTCTCGCGCCGGCGAGAGCGCATGGAGGACGAGCTGCGGTATTACCAGGGCAGGTATCGCGCGCTCACCCGGAGGGGCGCCCGGGACGACGCGGACGGCGGCGCCGCCAGGGCCGCGGCGGCGGAGGAGTCACGGCGCACGGTGGACGGGCTCAAGGCCGCGCTGCGCACCCTGGAGGTGCAGGCGAGGGACACGTCCCGGCGCACGCAGGAGATCTTCCACCCCTACTGGGGGTCGCTCTTCAAGCAGGGCGTCGAGCTCAGCTCCTTCGGCGACCAGGTGGAGCACTACGCGTGCCTCTACACCTCGCGGGTGACCAACCTCGCGAACTACTCACCGATGCACATGTTCCGCTCGCCGCGCGACCTGATGCCGCACGAGATGATTTGAGCGGGGCTTACAGCGTGCGGGTGCTGCGGTCGCCGACGACCTTCATCCCGACGAGGTAGGCGCCCGCGGCGACGAAGGCCCCGACGAACCACGCGTAGTCGTAGAGCCAGTGCAGCGACTGGACGAAGGCCCCGGCCCAGGCGAGCGCGCAGCCCAGGGCCGTGGCGCCCACGGCGATCCAGTTGGTGCCGAAGCGGTCGCCGTAGCTGTAGCGCCCGTCGGGGCGGTAGAGGTCGGCCAGGTCGAGCTCGCGGCGCTTCAGGTACCAGTAGTCGGCGATGAGCACGCCGGCGATGGCGCCGAGGCCGCCGGAGTACCCGAGGAGCCACTTGAAGATGTAGCCCGACGGGTCGGCCAGGAGCTTCCACGGGCACATGGCCACGCCGATGATGCCGGTGAGCAAACCGCCGCGGCGGAAGTTGATCCACTTCGGAAAGGCGTTGGCGAAGTCGTTGGCGGGGGAGACCACGTTGGCCGCGATGTTCACCGCGAGCGTGGCGACCACCACGGTGAACATCCCGACGGCCACCATGGCGCGAGACTCGAAGCGCGCGGCGAGGTCCATCGGGTCCCAGATCTGGACGCCGTAGATGACCTGCGAGGCGCTGGTGATGAGCACGCCCATGGCCGCGAAGAGGGTCATGGTGGTGGGGAGCGCCACGACCTGCCCGACCACCTGCTCGCGCTGCGAGCGCCCGTAGCGGGTGAAGTCCGGCATGTTGAGCGAGAGCGTCGCCCAGAAGCCGATCATCGCCGTCAGCGACGGGACGAACACGCTCATGAAGCTGCCGTGGCCGTGGAAATGGCTGTTCTGCGCCAGGATGGGCCCGAGGCCGTGCGCGCGGTCGATGGCCCACCAGACCAGCGCGGCGGTCATGACGAGGACGAAGGGGGCGGCCCAGTCCTCGAGCTTTCGCACGAGCTCCATGCCGCGGAAGATCACGAAGACGTTGATGCCCCAGAAGACCGCGAAGGAGAGCCACTGGGTGGGCGCGTAGCCCGACACGTGGCCGCCCAGGAGGGTCGTCCACCCGGGCCACATCGCCAGCATGAAGGTGTGCAGTGCCTTGCCGCCGATCCAGCACTGGATGCCGAACCAGCCGCACGCCACGATGGCCCGGAGCACCGCGGGGAAGTTGGAGCCGAAGACCCCGTAGGCGGCGCGGGCGAATACAGGAAAGGGTATTCCGTAGCGGGTGCCGGGGTGGGAGTTGAGAAGGATCGGGACGAGGACGATGAGGTTGCCCAGGAGGATGGTGAGCAGCGCCTGCCACCAGCTCAGGCCCGCGGTGATGAGGCCCGACGCGAGCATGTACGTCGGGATGCAGTGGGCCATGGAGATCCACAGCGCGGCGAAGTTGTAGGTCTTCCAGGTGCGCTGGGCGACGGTGGTGGGCGCGAGGTCGTGGTTGTAGAGCGACGAGCCGGAGAGCGAGACCCCTGGCCTCAGCTCGACGCGACCGTCCTCATGCTCGATCTGATCCGCGGCCCCGATGTGCATCGGGGGAGATCACACCGCCCGGCGGCCGTAGCGTCAATGGCGTTTCTAGAGCCCTCCCATGGGGAGCGGGAGCCCCGAAACGGCCCATTGCAGGAATGAAACGTCCTCCCCTTGTCGTATGCCGTGAACGGGGTAACAGTCCCAGGATCATGGCAACCGAAGGGTCGTTCGGGCTGGTCGGGTCCTCCAACTACGAGCTTCCGCTCGTGCCGTTCGTGACGGCGCCCTCAGGGTCCGAGGCGCTCCAGGCGCTGGGCCCGTGGGTGCTCGCCCGCGTCCTCGACGGCGGCCGGGAGGCGACCTTCTCCATCGAGGCCGACGAGCGCTTCGCCCGGGTTCGCCGTGTCCACGGCGCCACCGCGTCGATGCTCGAGTGCAAGCTCCCCTCCCCCATGACCGCGGCCGACCTGGTGCAGACCCTGGTCCGCTGGGCCCCCTCGCAGTCCATGACCGCGCGCCTCCAGCCCGAGGCCGCCGGGGCCGTCCGGCTCACGCTCTCTCTTCCGACCGACTGATCCCCTTGCGACGCAGTCAAGCACCGTGATACCCGCTCTGTCATGAGCGGCGTCGGCCTGCGTACGTACATCTTCCTCGACAGCCTGCAGCCGCAGCTGGCGTCCTTCATCGGAAAGACCGCGCGCGGCTTCCTCCCGATCCCCTTCATGGCCTCGCTCTGGGTCGAGATCGCCCCGGGCATGGCCATCAACCGGGTGACGGACATCGCCCTCAAGGCCAGCAAGGTGCAGCCCGCCGTGCAGGTGGTCGAGCGGGCCTACGGGCTCCTCGAGATCCACCACGAGGACAAGGGGCAGGTCATGGACGCGGGCCGCGCCATCCTCGAGTCGCTCGACCTCAAGGAGGAAGACCGGCTCGCGCCCAACCTCCCCACCAACCAGGTGCTGCGCGGCATCGAGGCCTACCAGGCCCAGATCATCAACCGCAGCTCCTCGGGCATGATGATCCTGCCGGGTGAGTCGCTGCTCATCCTCGAGACCGACCCCGCCGGGTACATCGTGCTGGCCGCCAACGAGGCCGAGAAGGCCGCCAACGTGAAGCTGGTGCACATCCAGCCTTACGGGGCCTTCGGCAGGCTCTATCTTTCGGGCTCCGAGGCGGAGATCGACGCGGCAGCCGAGGCGGCGAGGGCCGCGCTGTCCAGCGTCCGGGGCAAGAAGCAGGAAACGCGGCTCGACCGCTGACAACCGTCCGTAGAGAAGGAAACCATCCAATGAGCGACGCGCTGGGTATCATCGAGACCAAGGGTTTTGCGGCGGCGGTGCAGGCCGCTGACGCGATGGTGAAGGCCGCGCGGGTGCAACTCGTCGGCTACGAGAAGGTCGGCGGGGGATACACCTCCGTGGTCGTCCGCGGCGACGTCGCGGCCGTGAAGGCCGCCACCGAGGCGGGGCAGCGCGAGGCCGAGCGCATCGGCGAGATGGTGAGCGTGCTCATCATCCCGAGGCCGCACGCCAACATCGACGAGATCCTGCCGCTCGGGCGCGGCGCGGCGAAGCCCTCGGGGGCTGAGCCGATGCTCATCGCGCGCGTCACCGGAACGCTCGTCGCCAGCCGCAAGGAGCCCACCCTCGACGGGCTCAAGCTGCTGGTGGTGCGCGGCTGTGACGTCCACGGCGACCCGACGGGCGCGCCGCTGGTCGCCGCCGACGCCGTGGGCGCCGGCGTCGGCGAGGTGGTGCTGGTCGCCGCGGGAAGCTCCGCGCGGCAGACCGAGGCCACGAAAGATCGCCCCGTAGACGCCGTGATCATGGCCATCGTCGACGCCCTCGACGTGGGCGCCGAGACGACGTTCAAGAAGTAGCAGCGCCTCTCCGCTCCCCCCGTCCCTCCAATCTCCTCCATCACCTGAGCGCCGAGGCCGTTGACGGCGAGGGCGCATCGCCGTACCCAGGAGCCCTCGTGAAGAAGCTCTTGTGGGGTGTGGGGGTTTTCGTAGGCGTCGCGGGCTGCGCCGTGACCGAGAACGACTCCGTCGAGCAGGAGCTGCGGGCCTGTCCCGAGCTCGTGCGGAGGGACGAGTCGGGCAACCCCCGCAACGCCGCGGGACAGATCCGGCAGTGCTGGCCGGGCAACGCCAGGTGCTTCTGCGACCGCGACAACGACTGCTACGCGGAGGAGGGCTACGTGCCCTGCCAGCCGCTGAGCGCCGCCGTGACGACGGACTCGGGGGTGCGAGACTCGGGCGTGAGGGACTCCGGGGTGCGAGACTCGGGGGTACGTGACTCGGGCGTACGGGACTCCGGAGTGAGGCAGGCTGCAACCATGGACGCTGGAGCGAGGGACGCGGGCCCGGTCATCAGCGTGCCGGCAACGGCCGACACGGTCAGCTACACGGGGAGCTTCGCCGCGCGCAACGGGCGGTCCCGAGCGCAGCTACACGTCGCCGGCGAGGCCCGCGACGTGACGGTGTACGTGCCCACTACACGCCCGAGCGCCCCGGCGCTGGTGCTGGCCTTTCATGGCACCAACGGGTCGGGCGACGTGATGCTCGACGAGTCCTCGGCGAGGGCGATGGCCGACCGCAGCGGCGCGGTGTTCATCGCCCCTGACTCGCGCTGGATGCCCCGCGGCGACTGGGACCACGCGACCGAGGAGACCTACTGGCAGACCTCCGGCGTGAGCCCCGGCGCCAACCCCGACCTCCTGCTGACGCGCGCGATCATCGTCGAGGCGCAGCGCCGCTTCGGCATCGACCCGCGGCGCATCTACGCCATCGGCCACTCCAACGGCGGCTTCTTCGCCGAGCTCGTGGCCACGCAGCTCTCCTCTCGCATCGCGGGCTTCGCGGTGAGCTCCGCGGGCCTCGTGCGCTGCAGCACCACGCGCGGCTGCAGCTTTCAGGGCAGCGGCTCCACCTGCGCGGCGCTGCGCTCCCAGGCGGGCTGGTGCGGGTGCAGCGGGCCCGACCTGCCGGGCCCCATCCCCACGAGCGGGCGCATCCCGCCGGCCTACCTCACCCACGGCACGCGCGACCCGCTGGTGTCGGTGCAGTACACCTGCGCCCTCGCCGAGCGCATGGCCGGGGCCGGCGCGGCCGCTACGGTCGTGCTGCGCAACGGCGACGGCCACGTGATGCCCGAGACCTTCGCCCTCGACGCGTGGGCCTTCCTGTCCTCGCGGCGCCTGCCCTGAAAAAAGGGCCATCGACACCCCCGGGGTCGAGACCTATGTCGTCGACCATGATGCGAACAGTCTTCCTGTCGTTGGTTGTCCTGGTCGGTTGCTCCGGGGCGCAGAGCGCCCAGAACGACATCCCCGCCGCGGCGCGCCCGCTCTGGGATCAGTGCCGCCCGTCGATCGACACCTACTGCCACAACCGCGCCCAGGGCGACCCCTCGCTGGAGCGCGAGTGCGAGGCGACCACCGCCCATGACTACGGCGTGATCGCCGACGACGCCGCCCGCCGGCAGTACCTCCGCACGCACGGCTGCACGTCGCTCTAAGGTCTACGCTTCGCTGTCTTCCCAGCGGTGCTGCGCGATCCCCCGGTGGGGCGCGGCGCCCTGGGCGAGGTGGTCCACCGAGACCGCGTGGTCGGGGTCGGGGCAGCGCTCACGCATGGTCACCAGCTCCTCGGCGGCCGTCGGGTGGATGCCGATGGTCCTGTCGAGCTGGGCCTTGGTAGCGCCGAGCTTCAGCGCCACCGCGAAGCCCTGCACGATCTCTCCGGCGTCGGGGCCGACCACGTGCACGCCCACCACGCGGTCGGTGTCGCGCTCGACCACCAGCTTCATCAGGGTCTTCTCCCGACGCCCGGTGAGCGTGTGCTTCAATGGCGTGAAGGTGGAGCGGTAGATGTCCACCGCGCCGCCTCGGGCCAGGGCCTCGGCGCGGGCTTCGTCCTCCGGTGAGCCCGACGGTGCCCACCGGCGGGGTCGAGAACACCGCCGAGGGGATGAACTCGTAGTCCGGCGTGCGCTTCGCCTCGCCGAAGAGGTTGTGCGCGACGATCATCGCCTCGGCGAGCGCCACCGGGGTGAGCTGCACCCGGTCGATGACGTCCCCCACGGCGTAGATCGATCGCGCCGAGGTGCGGAAGCGCCCGTCGACCCGCACCGCGCCGCGCTCGTCGAGCTCCACCCCGGCGGCCTCGAGCCCGAGGCCCTTCGCGTTGGGGGCGCGGCCGATGGCGGCCAGCACCGCGTCGACGACGAGGGTCTCTCCCGTGGTGAGCACCGCGTCGATGGCCCCGTCGGGGCGGCGGGTGAGCGAGGCCACCTCGGTGTGGAAGCGCAGGTCGACGCCGCGGTGGCGCATCTCCGCGTCGAGGTGGGTGCGCACGTCGCGGTCGAAGCCTCGGAGGAAGAGCGCCCCGCGGTAGGCCAACGTCACCTGCGCGCCGTAGCCCTGGAAGATGCCCGCCATCTCCACGGCGATGTACCCGCCGCCGATGACCAGCAGCCGGTCGGGGCGCTTCGGCAGGTAGAACACCTCGTCGGACACCATCGCCAGCTCGGCGCCGGGGAAGCTCGGGCGCACGGGTGATCCGCCCGTCGCGACGAGGACGTGCTCCGCGGTGCGGCGGGTGACCGTCCCGTCGGGCGCGGTGACGGCCACGGTGTGCGCGTCTTCGAGGGTGGCGCGGCCGAGCATCACCTCGACGCCGCGACCCTCCAGCAGGCGCTGGTAGACGCCGTTGAGGCGGGCGATCTCGCGGTCTTTGTTGGCGATGAGCCGGGGCCAGTCGAGGGTGGGCTCGGCCACGTCCCAGCCGTAGGCGCGGGCGTCCTCGATGTCGTCTCGCGCGTGGGCGCCGTAGGAGAAGAGCTTCTTGGGGATGCACCCGACGTTGACGCAGGTGCCTCCGAGGAAGCGCTCCTCGGCGACGGCGACGCGCGCGCCCAGCGAGGCCGCGATGCGAGCGCCGCGCACCCCGCCCGATCCTGCGCCGATTACGAAGAGGTCAACGTCGTGGCTGCTCATGGGCCCGGAGGCTTATCACGGGCGCCGCTGTCCCAGCCGGGCCAGCGACGGGAGGATGAGGTCGAGCGCCTCGTCGAGCTGCTCTCTCGAGATCACCAGCGGAGGCGCGAGGCGCACCACCACCTCGTGGGTGTCCTTGGCGAGCACGCCCGCGGCCAGCAGCTCCTCGCAGGCCTCGTGCGCGCAGGGAGCGATGAACTCCACCGCCAGCAAGAGCCCCCGCCCCCGCACGTCGCGCACGTTGGGACCGACGAGCGCCGAGCGCATCCGGGCGAGCGCGTGGGCACCGAGGGTCGCGGCCCGATCGGCGAGGCCCTCGTCCTCGATGACGTCGAGGGCGGCGATGGCCACCGCCGCCGCGAGGGGGTTGCCGCCGTAGGTCGAGCCGTGGGTTCCGGGGGTGAAGACGTCCATGAGCCAGGGGTCGGCGCAGAAGGCCGACACCGGGTAGAGGCCCCCGGAGAGGGCCTTGCCCAGGGTGATGGCGTCGGGGCGGGCGTCTTCGTGTTGCCACGCGAACATCCGACCCGTGCGACCGAGGCCCGTCTGGATCTCGTCGAGGCACAGCGCCACCCCCTTTCGGGTGCAGATCTCCCGCACCCGGCGGAGGTAGCCGTCGGGCGGGATGAGCACCCCCGCCTCGCCCTGGATGGGCTCGATCAGCACCCCCGCGGTGCGCTCGTCGATGGCCCGCTCGATGGCCTCCGCATCGCCGAAGGGGACCTTCACGAAGCCCGGCGTGGGAGGTCCGTATCCGCGGTAGCTCGAAGGGTCTGTCGAGAGGCTGACCATGGTGATGGTGCGGCCGTGGAAGTTGCCCTCCGCGACGATCACCTTCGCCTCTCCATCGGGGATGCCCCGCTTCTCGTAGCCCCAGCGGCGCATCGCCTTGAGGGCCGTCTCCACCGCCTCGGCGCCGGAGTTCATGGGCAGCACCCGCTCGAAGCCGGTCACCGCCGAGAGGCGGGCGAGCATCGCGCCCATGCGGTCGTTGTGGAAGGCGCGGGAGGTGAGCGCGAGCGTGCGCGCCTGGGCGACCAGGGCCTCGACGATGCGAGGGTGGTTGTGGCCCTGGTTGAGCGCCGAGTACGCGCTCAGGAAGTCGAAGTAGCGACGACCCTCGACGTCCCAGACGAAGCAGCCCTCGCCCCGGGAGAGCACCACCGGGAGCGGGGCGTAGTTGCGCGCGCCGTGGGCCTCGGCCTCGGCGATGAGAGCCCTCGTGCGATCTCCAGCGGCGGTCATCGCGACGCCTCCGAGGCGACCGTGATGGCCTGGTCGACGAGCTCCAGCAGGGGGGGGCCCGCGAGCTGCTCGAAGCGGTAGCGCACCCGCACCACGGGGATGCGCACGTCGACCGCGCGCTCGATGTGGGCGGGGCTCCCGTCGAGGACCAGGTCGGCCCCGGAGGCGGCGATGGTCGCGGCCAGGTCGGCGCGCTGCGACTCCGTGTAGCCCAGCGCGGGGAGCACCCCCTGGAGGGCGGGGTACGCGGCGAGCGTGGCGGCGATCGATCCGACGGCGTGCTCCCTCGGGTCGACGATGGAGCCTGCGCCGTACTTCCTCGCGGCGAGGGTCGCGGCGCCGAAGGTCATGCCGCCGTGGGTGGTGGTGGGGCCGTCCTCGACGACCAGCACGCGACGGCCCCGGATGCGCTCTGGATCATCGACCTCGATGTGGAGGTCGGCCTCCACCCAGCGGGCGCGGGGGTTGAGCGAGAGCGAGCGGGCCTTCACGGCGGCGAGGTCTTCGGGGCGGGCCGCGCGCACCTTGGTGGCGACCAGGATGTCGGCGCGGCGGAGGTTGGTCTCGCCGGGGTAGTAGCGGGTCTCGTGGCCTGGCCGCAGCGGGTCGACCAGGGTGATGAGCAGGTCGGGGCGGACGAAGGGCGAGTCGTTGTTGCCGCCGTCCCAGAGCACCACCTCGGCCTCGGACTCGGCGGCGCGAAGGACGGCCTCGTAGTCCACGCCCGCCCAGATCACGAGGGAGCGCTCGATGTAGGGGACGTACTCCTCGCGCTCCTCGACGGTGCACCCGGCGGCGTCGAGGTCGGCCCAGGTGGCGAGGCGCTGCACGCGCTGCTGCCGCAGGTCGCCGTAGGGCATCGGGTGGCGGAGCACCGCCGCGCGCACGCCGCGATCGCGAAGGTGCTCGGCGAGGTGCTGGGTGAGCGAGCTCTTGCCGACGCCGGTGCGAACGGCCGTGACGGCGACGACCGGGCGCGTCGAGCGGAGCTCGGTGTGACGAGGTCCGAGGAGCATGAAGGAGGCGCCCGCGGACTGGGCGCGAGAGGCGAGGTGCATGACGTCCTCGTGGGCGAGGTCGCTGTAGGAGAGCAGTACGACGTCGATGTCGAGCTCGCGGACGAGGGACTCGAGCTCGCGCTCGGGGTGCACCGGGATGTCCGAGGGGTAGCCGATGAAGGCGCCGGGGAAGCTGCGCGCGTCGATGGAGGGGATCTGCGCCGCGGTGAAGGCCACCAGCTCGAAGCGGGGCTCGTCGCGGAAGAAGCGCTGGGCGTCGTGGAAGTCGCGACCAGCAGCGCCGAGGACCAGGCAACGGAAGGGTCTCTTCATGGCGCCTATGAGGGTGCTCCATGATCGGGTCGAGCGCATCAGGGAGGGGGAGGGTCTCCCTCGGCCCAGGCGAGCTGGCGAAGGGAAAGGCGATCGTGGAGGAGTTCTTCAGCACGCTGAACAGCTGAGGGAGCGAGCGTCGATCTCGCGCCGGGGCCGTCCCTGACGTAGCGTCGCCGCGCGATGTACCTGGAACGGCTGCGGTTGGAGCATGTACGACTCTTCGAGGAGGACGAGATCTCCTTCGTCGACGCCGCGGGCGCTCCCAGGATGTTCACTGTGATCCTCGCGGAAAACGGCTTCGCCAAGACGACCCTGTTGCAGGCGATCGCGCTTGCCGCAAGCGGAGTTGGCGGAGCGAACAAACTGGCATCGAACGCGGCTTCGTTCTTCGACAAGCGCTGGACGCCGCCGCCCGAGGCAATCGGGAAGAGCGAAGACTACTGCTGGATCTTCGCCGAGTTTCGACCGTCGACCCGATGCCATCTGCGGCGCGAGTATCCCAGCCTTCCGGCACCGCTCGCCCATCCTCCGCTGCTCAGGTCCAATCTGTTCGCACCGTTCGAATGGAAGCAGTTTCAAGGATCTTCGGGATACTCGCTCGACGCCTCCAAGCAACCGCCGATGGAGTCGATCCGAGCGAAGGACCTGCCATACTGGTTCGTCGCCGGTTACGGCGCCTCTCGAACCCTGCCGGTTCCGCAGCCGCCGACTGAGCCGGGAAACAGGTCTATCGACCGACTTCAATCGCTCTTCCGACCGAGTCCATTGATCGCCACGGGATTCATGGATGTCCTTGAACGTCAGTTCGGCGACGACATCGCGAGCGACTACGCCCGCACCCTGCGTGACGTACTCGTCGGCGCGGAAGAGCTGCCGGGCATACTTCCAAGGCATGGTGCCCTGCGCGTCGAGGACGTCGAACTGCGCGACTCCGGCGGTGCACGCGGATCGGGTGACCTCGTCGAAGCCGAGCGTTTCCTGCTGCGCTTCGGCGACGCGGAGGAGGTGAAGATCCCCGCGGTGTGGCTCTCCGCAGGCTACCAGTCGACCATCGCCTGGATCGCCGACCTCATCGGTCAGGTCGCGCTCGATGCGGGCGCGGTGATCCCTCCCGCGGAGATGGAGGGGCTCGTCCTGATCGATGAGATCGATCTCCATCTTCACCCGCGGTGGCAGACGTCGCTCGTCCCTGCGTTGCGCAAGACCTTTCCCCGCTTGCAGTTCATCGCGACGACCCACTCTCCGATGATCCTGCCGGGGCTGGCACCGCATGAGGTGCTGCTCCTACGCGCAGACTCGCGCGGGAGTGTACGTGCGGAGTTTCCTGAGGATGACCCGCGCATGCTGACGGCGGCGCAGCTCTACCGGGAGTTCTTCGGCGTGCAGGATCTCTTCCCTACGCCGGTCGGCAACCGCCTCCGTCGCTTCGGGCTGCTCGCGGGCATCGCAGAGCGGACGGACACCGAAGAGGCTGAACTCCACGCGCTCCTTGGCGCGCTGCGGAGCGACGGCATCGACCCTGGACCCTTCGAGCGGAGGCGCGCATTGAAAGCGGAGCCGGAGCAGGAGCCTGGTTGACGCGTGATCCTTGTTTCGAGAGGCAACGCTGATGGGGACGGTGCGGAGAGGCTCGCGGCGATCGAGGCTCGCGCGCTGACCGACCTCCGCGCCATCGTGCTGCAAGAGCAGCGAGATCCGACGAGCAACGAGATCGAGCGCTATGACTACAAGGTCGCGGGCACGCTCCTGTGCAAGCGACAGGGATGGAAGTGCGCGTACTGCGAGCACCGCGAACAGCGACTCCGCAACGACGTGGAGCACTTCCGTCCGAAGGGGCGGGCGCTTCGCGGCTGGCACTCCGAGGCCCACGGATACTGGTGGCTCGCGTGGCGTTGGGACAACCTCCTCTTCGCCTGCCGCAACTGCAACCAGGCGCTGTCCGAGGGGCGAGGCAAGCTCGATCGCTTCCCGTTGGAGGAGGGGAGCGGGGTGCTTGTGGCCGAGCAGGATCCCTACGGTGCAGACGCCGGCGTGGAGCGCCCCCTCCTCCTGGACCCTTCCGAGGATTCGGGTGTCGAGCACATCGAGTTTCGACGGGTACAGGTCTCGAAGCACGAGGTGCAGTGGCGACCCTTCGCCCGACACGGGAGCGTGCGCGGAGACATGACCATCTGGCTCTGCGGGCTCGATCGCGATGGTCTTGTCGAGGCCTACGAGCGTCACGTCGCCGAAGAGGTGCAGCCGCGAGTGCAGCGCTTCGAGGGCCTCCATCCGTTCACCTCGGACGCAGAGGTGCGCCGCGTGTGGACGGAGATCGAGTTCGAGCTGTACCGACTGGGGATGCCCTTCGTCGGGCTGTCCTACGACGCCCTGCGTACGCTCGTCCCCGACGAGGATCTCAACGCGCGTGGGCTCACACGTCGGCTGCCCCGGTAGCGCTTAGGAGCCTCCGCTCATCGTGGAGCGTGGCCGACCGCGCCCCGCGGTCTGGCACCCGGTCGGGCGACGCAGCTCGCATGGTACCGTCGGCCATGGCGTCCGACCCCGCGAGAGTCCTCGACCCGGAGTACCCCAACCTCCCCGTCGAGGTCGTCGACGCCTGGCGCAACGCCCCGGAGAACGTCGTCGCGGAGGTCATCGACGGCGAGCTCTCCACGATGCCCCGACCGGCGCCCCGTCACGCGAGCGCGGCGTCCATCGTCGACCAGTCGCTCTCGCCCGCGTTCCGCTGGGGCCGCGGCGGACCAGGCGGCTGGATCATCCTCCCGGAGCCCGAGCTGAGCCTCGGCGCACGACCCGACCTCGTCGTTCCCGACCTCGCCGGGTGGCGCCGCGAGCGCCTTCCGACGATGCCCGACACCGCCACGATCAACGTGGTTCCGGACTGGGTGTGCGAGGTCAGGTCGCCGTCGACGCAGCGCCACGATCGCTTCAAGAAGATGCCGATGTACTTCCGCCATGGCGTCGGGCACGCCTGGATGGTCGACCCCGAGGCGCAGGGCATCGAGGTGTTTCGACGCACCGCCGAGGGGTGGCTGCTGGTGCTGAGCGCGAGCGGAGACGCCGTCGTACGCGCGGAGCCCTTCGACGCCATCGAGCTCGCGCTCGCGACCCTCTGGGCGTGGTGACGGCGCGCGATCCTGGCGTCGTGCCGTGAGCTGAAAGAAGTATCCGGGCAGATACCGGGAGGTATCCGGGCGGATACCGTCGACGGTCCTTTGGTAGGCTCTGGTCGCATGGCGACGACCCGCCCGAAGACACCCAGACCGAAGGCCAGCGCGGCGAAGCGCGAACTCCCGGCAGCCCTCGCGAAGCGGGCGAAGGGCCTGCGCGACACGAAGCGCCAGCGCCTCGCCGCCGCGGGCTTCGCAGCGATCGCGCTCATCCAGGACCTGCGCCGACGCATCACCGGGGACTACCTCGCGATCAACAAGGCGCTCGCGGAGCTGCGCCAGGAGGGCATGGCCGACGCGCTCGGGTGCGCCGACTTCGCGGACCTCTGCGAGCGCCACTTCCAGATGTCCGCCGAGCACGCCGAGCGGCTGGTGCGCCTCGCGGAGCGATTCGAGCGCGCGGTGGCCCTCGACCTGGGTTACGAGCGGGCGTGCGCGCTGCTGGCCCTCGCCGACGCCACCCCCGCGGAGGACGCGCCGGAGGAGCTGCTCCACGCGACGCTGACGCTCCCGTCGAAGGAGACGTTGGCGGTCGACGAGGCCACGACGGCGCAGCTCTTCGCGGCGGCCAAGGCGTTTCGTCAGGCGCGGGCGGACGCGAACCCAGGCGGGCCGGACAAGGGCGGGCGCACCACGACCGCGGCGGAGCGGTCGGCGTTTCGCGCGTTGCAGCGAGACGTGGCAGCGGACGCGCGCTTCGAGGGAGTGAAGCTCACGCACGTGGCGAGGGGGAAGACGCAGGGGGCAGTGATCCGGGCGGACATCCCGCAGGCGCTGTGGGAGACCTTCGTGCGCGCGATGGCGAAGCGGAAGAAGACGTAAGGGGTGAGCGGTGGGGGTTTAGCTCCCATCGACCACGAGAGCGATGCGCACGATGGATGACAGGGACATCTGGACCGGAGACTGGATGACGGTCGAACGGTCGGAGGGCGCGACCGCGTCGCCTCCTCCCGCGCTCCTCGATGAGCATGGTTTCCTGAAGGAGTCCTCCGCTGGGCGCGATGTCAGGGGTCTGGAAGGGTTCGAAGATGACCGTTGCGTCGCGCTTCTGGGCGACGCGGGGATGGGGAAGACCCATGCGCTCGAGTCGCTCCGGTGCCTGCTTCTAGCTGGTGGGCGTCGGGTCGCGGTGCGACGCCTGGGCGCCTATGGCGAGGGTCGCCTCCCGATCGACCGACTGTTCACCGGACCGGAGTTCGATGAGTGGCGCAGCGGCGAGGGTCCCCTCTGGCTCCTTCTCGACGCCCTCGACGAGTCGCCGTACCCCCCGGAGTTCGCGGCGGACATCCTCCTCGAAGGCTTGCGGGGTCTCGACCTCGGACGCCTCTATGTTCGCATCTCGATGCGTCCGCTGGTGTGGTCCGCGCGGGTGCGCGACACGCTCGCTCAGCTCTTCGGGGCCGTCCGCGAACTCCAACTCCTTCCGCTGCGCCGAGCGCGGGTGGAGGCGAGGCTCCCGGCTGACGGTCCTTCCCTCTCGACGCTGTGTGAGCGAGGCCTGGGGCCGCTGCTGGCACGTCCGCTGACGCTGCAACTGCTGCTGGATGCGGGCGGGGCCTCCCGTGCAGAGGCCTCGTTGCGGCTCGCAGGGATCTACGACCGGGCGCTCCGCCATCGGTACGAGCGGGCGATCCCCGCGAGTGAACCGGTCACAGTTCGAGAGGAGCGTGTCGAGCGCATCCTGCGGGCAGCCGACCTGCTCGGCGCCGTGACCGTGCTCGGCGGGCACGAGGTCTTCGCCGTTACTTCGACGCTACAAGGGGACGCTCTCGACGTACCTCGCGTGTTCGGCGCGGCCGCAGGCGGGGCGATCGACGCGCTGAAGGGCGGACCCTTCGCAGGAGACAGGTCGGCGCGGACCTGGGAGCACCTGACCTTCGCGGAGTTTCACGCGGCGCGGTGGGTCCTGGCGCGCGCGGGATCGGCGAAGGAGAAGGCTCGCTGGCTCACAGGGCCCACCGGGTCGCTCGACGCTCTCCCGGCGCCGGTGCAGGGCGTGGCCGTGTGGATGGCGTCGGTGGACGGGGGTTCTTCGATCATCTTCTCGCGCAGGCTCCCGCGGTGCTGCTGGGCGTCGATCGGGCATCGATGGGAGGTGATCGTCGAGCCAGCCTGGTGCGCGCTCTCCTCGATGGCGCCGCGAACATCTCGCTCGATCCCTGGGTCAGATTCCGAACGCTGCGCGAGCTCGCGGGTGACGGGGTCGACGCGCTGCTGGCGAGCCGGATCGCCGATCCGGGCGCCTCGCCAGCAGCGCGAGACCTTGCGCTGGAGATCGCGGAGATCAATGGCGCCAGCGAGGCCGTCGCCGCAGCGCGGAAGCTTGCCCTCGACGGAGCGCAGTCGCTGAAGATGCGCGTGGCGGCAGCGCGGGTCGTGGCGGCGCGAGGCGACGACATCGATCGTCTGGCTCTACGACCGCTCGCAACCGGGCTCCCGGACGATGAGGCCGACCAGCTCAAGGGGATCGCGCTGTCGGCGCTGTGGCGAAGCGAGGCGCATCCACGCGCGCTGATCTCGCTGGACGAGGTGCTGGCCTGCCTGTCGGAACCTCGCTGGAAGAACTACTTCGGGGCCTATCGACGCGTGCGCGGGGAGTTCTTCCAGGGCCTGGAGAACGATGAGCTCCCCGCCGTGTTGACGTGGGCGATCGGACGGATCGGGAACCACGGGACAGACGACTATTCACGAGAGGCGGAGCTTACTGACCTCATGAAACGCGCGTGGAAGGACGCGACGGATGCGGCCATAGCCCTCCCGCTGGCGCGACTTGCCACGGAGTGGACCGAGCAACGCCACAGATTTCCGCTCCCTCCGGATTCATCGGGAGTTCATGATCGCGAGACCCGTCGCACCGTGTTGAGCGCTCTCGTCACGCTCTGCCCGACGCACGATCACCTGATCTGGGACCTCCATGTCCTGATCGGTGCCGACGATCTCCCGTGGCTCATGGAGAACGCGGTCGCCCGCGATACCGACCCGGAAGGTCAGGTCTGGGCGCGTCTGGCCTTCGATCGTTTCCGCGCGGTCGTCGAGGCCGGTGAAGCCGGCCCGACCTCTCGGGTGCAGCTCATCGAAGACTACTGGAGTCTGCGTGAGCGTTCCGCGGCGCTGCGGGACGAGTCGCGCTGGTATTTCGACGAAGGCGTCCTCCTCGACAGCGAAGCCGCCCGCATGCAGCGGGAGCACCGCGCTCGTAGGGTGGATCGTCAGAGCAACGAGCCCGCCCAGACCAATATCCAGGCGGCGATCGAGCGGGAACTTGTAGCCAGCGACGCGGACCCGAAAGGACACTTCTGGCAGCTCGTGTACTGGCTGCACGCGCGGCCGCTGCCGGGCGACCGCGTGACCTTCGATTCTGCTCGCTTCATCACCGAGACCGAGATGTGGAAGAGCGCCGATCCACCCTGGCGCCGCACGGTGGTCGAGCTGGCGCATCGCTATATCTTGGCGGGCGATCCCGAGCCCGATGTCTGGTACGGCAAGCAGCTACGACACCGCCCCGCCTACGCGGGATACCTCTCGCTACGGCTGCTCGCGGAGTTCGACCCGGTGGCGATCAACACGCTCCCCGCTGAAGCGTGGACCCGTTGGATGCCGGTGTTGATCGACGCGCTCCCCGACAGCAACGACCCTCATCACAAGCGGCTAATGGAGCAGGCCACCAACCTAGCCCACGACGCCTTCGTCACCTGGGTGGAGAGGGAGTTCGAGGCCGAGGTCGACCAGCACCGCGATGCCCCTGTGCTCCATCGGGTCCCTGCCGAGGGGGACGTCGTACTCGCTGATCGTCTGCTACCGCGGCTCCGCGCTGCACTCCCTGGCCCTGCGCTCGGCACGCTGCTCCGGGTGATCCACACCGCGCGACCAGCCGAAGCGCTCGACGCCGCCTGGGCCATCGTCGAAGGCAGCGACCGGGAGCGCGTCGAGGTCGCGGCTGCGTTCCTGCTGGAGAGGGACGGCGCGCGGGCGTGGCCGTGGTTGATCAGTCGGTCGAAGCTTGATCCTGGCCTCGGCAAGGCCGTCGTCGAGGCGATGGGGTTCGGGTTCTCTCGCGACCGCACGGTGTTCGCGGCGTTGCCCGTCCGAACGCTCGCCGAGATCTGGGAGTGGGCGGTCTCGCTCTGGCCGTACCGCGAATGGCAGGGCGTGCGATCGATCGTCTCGGGTGACGAACTGCGAGACAAAGTGCTCGTTGCCATCGAGCAGGCTGCCAGTGATCCCAGGACAACCGACGAGGCCCTGAACCGCTTGCACGTGCTCGCCGTCCAGTACCAGCAGTTCGACTGGCTCCCAGGCGTGGTCCAGCGCGCCGAGCACAACGTCAGGCTCCGTCGCTGGCACCCGCACGAGATCGGTGCCCTGCTCGCGGCGCCTTGATCAGTCCCGCGCTTCGGGCACAGTCGACCCATGAAACCCATGGGGCCGCTCCAGGTGCTCGCGGCACGCTTCCCGGTCACCCAGCCGTGGGAAGATTTCGCGACGAGGTATGTACCTCGCCCGCAGCCCGTAGGCGACGACATCGCTGACTCGCTGCTCGTCGACCCGTCGAGCACGCACGTCATCGTGGGCTCCATCGGGAGCGGCAAGTCGACCGAGCTGTTCCGGGCGGCGACGCGACTCCGGGACGACGGTTCCGACCTGTTCGTGGTCTGCGAAGACGCTGATCTCCTCGGCGATGGACTCCTTCACCCCGAGCCCGGCATCGTGGTGAGAAGGGTCGCCCAGGCGTTCGCGGCGATGTCGGCCGCAGTCCCGCTCGCGCTGGCTGGTCAGCAGGCCGCAGTTCGCGTGCAACAGCGAGCGCAACGCGAGGTTGAAGCAGTGTTCGACGTCCTGGCCCCGACCGAGACGACGGACCTCGACGACCTGCGCTTGATCGTCGCAGCGCTCGCTCCTCGTCGGGCGGTCGTGCTCCTCGACTCCTTCGACCGGGTGCTCCCCGCGAGTGACTACATCGCCGCCATCGAGCGTGACCTCCCGGCGCTCCGTCGGGTTGGCGTCGGGTTGGTGCTCACGGCGCCCAATGACCTGCTGTTCCTGCACTGGCGCGAGGCGCTCTCGCACTTCTCGGCGCGGCACGTCCTCGGCGCGCTCGCCCCGGCGGTCCCAGAGCACCACTCCTTCCTCCACTCCGTGATCGCGCGTCGCGATCCCGACGGGCTCATTGTCCCCGCGGCCCGGGAGGCGCTCGTGGGAGCTTCCGGCGGACACCTCCGCCACCTCGTAGAGCTCGCCCACGCCGCGGCGCGCCTCGCGCAGCGCTCCGGGGCTGTGATCGTCTCGGCCGCGGATGTCGGGCGCGCGCAGGACGACCTCGGCTCCTTCCTCGCGTCTGCCATGACCGGCGAACAGGTCACCATCCTCGACGCGATCACCCGAGGACAGATGCCTGCCCGGGCGACCGATGCGCTGGTCGGGCTCGTGCGTGACGCGAGGGTGTTCGACGACGGTGACGGCCGCTATCGCCTCCACCCCGCGCTCCAGGCACGCCCCGCGCGGAGGGTGGCGTGACGGTCGGGACGACGCCCCGCGACGTCGTGGATGAGCTGCTCGGCCCGCCCGTCGGAGAGGTCGTCACCGCCATCGCCGAGGATTCCGACACCGCAGCGCTCACCGCGCAGTTGGAGCGCGAGCTCGATCGCCGCCCCGATGCGCCAGCCCATCGCGTCCATGCGATCGATGACGCTCGCTCTGCGGCTGCTGCCGTCGTCGCGCTCCGGAAGGAGCCCAGAGCGATTCACATCTTCCGGCTGGCGGATGGAGCGCGGCGCGACCTGCTGAGCCTCCTCGATCGGCGACGCTCGACCCTCGCGCTCGCCACCCTGCTGCTCGTGGTCTCGCCGACGGCCTTCGCCGAGGCGCGACGGGATACGCCGAACCTCGCCAGCTTCTTCTCGACCACCACCCGCCGCGTCCCGGGCCGCTTCCGCGTCGTCGCCCACCCGATGCACGAGCATGAACACGCGGCGCTCTTCAACGTGGGTGACCGCTTGCAGCAGCTCGATGAGTCCATCGTCGTCGGCGAGCTCGACGGCGCCCAGATCGACCAGCTCCGCGCGCAGAACATCCTCGTCGACGTCTATGGTCCTGCGGAGATCGGCGGCGCCCCGCTGCTCGACACCCTCTGGAGTCCCATCGCCGCCGCTCCCCCTCCCGACATCGGCGGCTGGCCCGGCGACTTCGAGGTCACCATCGACCCCGCCGCGCTGATCGTGCTCGATCGGCAGCCCCTTCCCGGCGTCGAGGTGCTCGAACCGCTGGGCAACCGACGCTACCGGGTGCGCCTCGCCGACGCCGCCGCGCACGCTGCGCTCGTCGCAAGTTCAGGCGTCGGAGACGACGCGCGGGTCGACACCTCCCCAATGGTCAGCCAGCTCAAATCCGTGGAGCTCGACGCCACGTGGACGGTGTTGCTCCACGACGCTGCGACCCGCGACGCCGTGCGCGCCCGGCTCGAAGGCGTTCGCGCCATCATCCTGAAGGCCGACGGCCGCGCGCTGCGCATCACGGCGCTGCCGTCGATCGTCGATCGCGCTCGCACCTGGCCGGAGGTGCGTCGCATCGACGCCTACGTAGAGCCGACCCTCTCTGCCGATGTGTACCGGGGCCAGGTCGGGCTGGAGATCATCGACGCAGCAGGAGCGCCTGGGGACACGCTCCCCTGGGATGGCACCGGAGAGGTCGTCGCGATGGCCGACTCCGGCATCGACGCGGCGCACCCCGCCCTGCACTCCGCCATCGCTTCGGTGCTCCCGCTCGCGCGCCCCGGCGACGGCTCCGATCACCAGGGCCACGGAACCCACGTCGCCGGGATCATCGCAGGGCGGGCCGCCGTCCAACCGCTGTTGCGCGGCGCGGCTCCGGGCGCCCGGCTCGTGGTGCAGTGCATCGTCGACGCGGACGCGAAGCTCAGCGGACTGCCGGCCGACCTCTCGACGCTCCTTCAGAGCGCCTACGACCTCGGCGCGAGGGTGCACAACAACTCCTGGGGCGCGGAGGTGGAAGGGCGCTACGACGCCCAGGCGGAGCAGATCGACGAGTTCGTCTGGAAGCACCGCGACATGCTCGTGGTGATCGCGGCAGGCAACCGCGGCCGCGCGGCCAAGGCGCAGGACAGGACGCCGAGTGCAGAGATCGGGTGGGTCGAGTACGGCTCCCTCGACGCGCCCGCGGTCGCCAAGAACGCGCTCACGGTCGGCGCCTGCCAGAGCGTTCGCTCGACGGGCGGGCGCTCGGCCGGGAGCTGGGGACAGTACTGGGGCTCGCAGTTTCCGGACGACCCAGTGCGCTCGCAGCGCATCTCCGGCGACGCCGAGTCCATGGCGGCGTTCTCGAGCCGCGGACCAGTCGAGAGCTGCCGCATCAAGCCCGACCTCGTGGCTCCCGGGACCGACATCGCCTCGACGTGGCCCGAGGGCCATCCGGGCGACAACAGCTGGGGCCTCGTACCGGGCACCGCGCAGCGCTACCGATACCTGGGCGGCACCAGCATGGCGGCGCCCATCGTCGCGGGCTGCGCCGCCCGCGTGCGGCAGTACTTCCGTGAAGTGCGTGGGCACCAGCCGAGCGCCGCGCTCCTCAAGGCCACGCTCATGAACGGCGCCCGCCCCCTCACCGGCGCCGACGCCGTCCACCGTGACCCGGCCCCAAACTTCAACCAGGGCTTCGGTTGCATCGACATGCGCCGCACGGTGCCCTTTCCGGGGTCGAGCTTCTCGCTCGCCTTCGAGGACCCATGGCAGGACCCGGCGCGATGGTTTCCGCAGCGCCGCCGGTTTCGGGCGACGTTCACCCTCACGGCGTCGGGTCCGCTCGGCGTCTGCCTCGCCTGGACCGATCCGCCTGGCCCCGGCCGGAGCAACAACCTCTTTCTCATCGTCGAGTTCCCCGACAGCACCAAACGCCGGGGCAACGACGAGCGCGCCGGGAAGATCCCCGGGCGACCCGACGACGAAGCGAACACCGTCGTCGCCGTGCGCCTCGCGGACGCGCCCGCAGGGACGTACACGGTGATGGTGATGCCCTCGACGATGCTCCGCCCTCCGCAGGACTTCGCCCTGGTTGTCACGGGCCCGCTCGCCCAGGATCATCTCCTCTCGCAGTGACGGAGGCGGCCCCTGGCCGTCGGGAGGAGTGAGGATGCTGAAGCTGAGGGTGATCCAGGCCGAGGAGGGCGACTGCCTGTTGTTGATACACGAGGGCGATGGCTCGGCCACGCGGGTGCTCATCGACGGGGGATTGACGTCCACCTACCGAGCGCACCTCCGCCCGGTGCTCGCAAAGCTCGCCGCCGAGGGCGGGACGCTCGACCTCGTGGTGCTAAGCCACGTCGACAGCGACCACGTGCGCGGCCTCAACGCGTTCTTCGCCGAGCTGCGCGACCAGCAGGCCGAGCCGACGGAGCCGCTCATCGCCGTCCGCGATCTCTGGCACAACGCCTTCAGCGAGACCGACGACGACGGCACGATCACCCCGCGCCTCCGCGCCCTCGAGCAGATGGCGGGGGTCGCCAGCGCGAGCGCGGTCGACGCACTCTCCACCGTGGGGGAGGGCTCCACGCTCCGAGGGCTCGCGACCGATCTCCGCATTCCCGTGAACGCCGCTCGCAAGGGGCGTCCCATCCTCGCGGGGAAGCCAGTCGATCCGGTCGCGGTCGGTGGCCTGACGGTCACGGTGGTCGGGCCCACGAAGGCAAACCTCAACGCGATCCGCGCAGAGTGGAGCGCGTGGCTGGACGACCTCGAAGCCGCACCATCGAGCCTGGCGGGCGTCGCCCTCGACAAGACCGCCCCCAACCTCAGCAGCCTGCAGCTGCTCGTGGAGGCTGACGACAAGCGTCTGCTGCTCACCGGTGACGGTCGCGGCGATCACCTGCTCGATGCCCTCGAAGCGCTCGGTCTGCTCGACGGCGACGGCAAGATCGAGGTGGATGTCCTCAAGATCCCGCACCACGGAAGCATCCGAAACGTCCCCGAGGACTTCTTCGATCGCGTGATCGCGAGCACCTATGTCGTGTCGGCGAACGGACGCTACGGCAACCCCGACCTCGCGACCCTGGAGATGCTCCTCTCCAGCGCGAAGGCGGCCGGGCGTACGTTCGAGCTCGTCGTGACCAACCGCTGCGCCTCGGTCGATGCGTTCGTGCGTGCGCATCCGCCTGGGCGAAACGGCTACACCCTCAAGGCGCTGCCGGCCGGCGAGCACTTCATCGACGTCGTGCTGTGAGCTGAATCCGGTATCGGCCCGGATACCTCTCGGTATCCGCCCGGATACCTCTGGCGACCTGGGCCACCCTCTTCCCCGCTCAGCTCACCGCCCGCCCTGCAGCAGCCGTCGCAACTGCATCCGCCTCGCGGGGTCGGTCGTCTCCCGGATGGCGATCTCCAGCTCCCTCGCTGCCTCCGCCGGGGCCCCGATGATCGCCAGCGCCTCGGCCCGCCGCACGTGCAGCTCCGGTGCGGGCTGCCCCGCCGCGCGCGCGATGTCGAGCGCCTCGGAGAAGCGCGTCCACGCCCGGGAGCCGTCGCGCCGGCGGTTGGCCAGGTCGCCCAGCGCCACCAGCGCCCGGAAGCGCTCGGACACCTGCGGCCGCAGCGCCAGGGCCTCGGTGAGGTCGGCCTCCGCCCCGCCGGGATCACGGCCCCGACGACGGAGCGTAGCCCGCTGCAGGTACAGCCGCGCGACCCGGGTGCGGTGCAGCTCATCCGTCGGAACCAAGCCCGCCGCGAGCTCTCCCTCGCGGATCGCCCGGCTGATCTCCCCCGCCCGCTCGGCCAGCACCATCGCCCGCAGGTGCGCACCCGCCTCGCGCATCGGCTCGCTCTCGTCGAGCGTGCGCAGCCAGGTTCCGCCCGGCGAGGCGTCGCGGACGAGGCCCGCGAGGGGGAGGTCCTGCACCCGGGCGAAGCGCGCGAAGATCTCCGCCGTGGCGTCGCGGTAGAGCAGCGACGGGGCGCGAAACTCCAGCACCAGGTCGCGCGCGGAGAGCACCTCCGCCCCCTCGCCCACCGCCGCCACGCCGCGCGGACCCGCCAGGAAGCGCGCCATCCACGCCGCCCTCCCGACGATGCCCGCGCGCTCGGCCCGCGACCTCGCCTCCGGGGCCTCCACCCGCGCGAAGAAGGCGTCGAGGTCGAGCTGGTAGGGCTCGAGCGCGCCCACCAGCAGGTAGTCCTGCCCCGCGCTCACCTCCACCAGCGCGCTGCGAGGAAACACCCGCCGGAAGGTCTCCACCACCGAGGCCACCGTCGCTCCGTCGGTGCTGTACGCGTGAAACCACGCGCCCATCACCCCGCCGGGCCGCAGCCTCGCCTTCGCCGCCGTGAAGAACTCCTCCGTGAAGAGCTCGCTCATCCCCGCCACCCACGGGTTGGAGGGCTCGCTCACGATGGTGTCGTAGGTCTCCGCGCTGCCCCGCAGCCACTGCGCCGCGTCGGCCGCCCGAGCCCGCACCCTCGGGTCGTAGATCACCCGGTGGTTGCTGCGGGCGAAGTCCCCCCGCGCGGCGATCACCACCTCAGGCAGCAGCTCCAGCACCGTCACCGAGCGCACGCCCGGCACGCTGCGCACCGCGTCGGCGGTCATCCCGCTGCCGAGGCCCACCACCAGCGCCGTCCCCACGCTGCGCGCCATCGCAGTCGGAACGAGGCCCACCACCGTCTGCGTCGTCGCGTCGCCCTCGCTGGTCGCGTCGACCTTGCCGTCGATCTGCAGCAGCACGCCCCCGGTGTCGTCGTAGCGCACCGCCACCGTGGCCTCCCGGCCGTCGCGACGCCAGCGCACCCGACCCAGCTCCAGGTCCTCGTCGCCCGCGTAGAGGAAGGGCCCCGTGAGCAGCGCGGCCGGGTTGGCCCTCGCGTCGCGCAGGGTCGGGACGATGCCCGCCAGCGCGAGCGCCGCCCAGGCGAGCTCGCGCCACCACGCGCGCCGAGCGATCAGCGATCCAGCGAGCAGCATCGCCAGCGCCGAGAGGGCGAGCGTCCCTTCGAGGCGCAGGAGAGGGAGCGCCCCGAAGGAGATCGCCCACGCCCCCACGCCGTTGCCCACGCTGGTCGCCAGGAGCACCGCGCCGTTGGCCTGCGCGGCGGAGCGACCCTGCGCCTCCAGGGCGCGCGCCCCCTGCGCCAGCGCCGCACCGACGAAGGCCACCAGCGGGAGCGTCGCCGCCAGCACGCAGGCCATCGCCGACGACCAGAGCGTGAAGGTCGACGGGGCCCCGCCCGCCAGAAGGTGCATGGACATCTTCGGCAGGGCGAGCGCCACGGGAAGCGCCAGCGCGGCCCCGAGAGCGCCGAGGCGGCACAGCGACGAGAGGGCGTCGGAGGCGGGGGCGTCGGGGCGACGGGCGATCCAGGCGGCGGCGGCGGCCTCGCCGAGGAAGAGCGAGATCACGTGCGCCGAGAGCGCGGCGGTGAGGGCGAAGGCGCTGGGACCGAAGGCGAGAATACCCAGCCGGGTAAGGGTGAGCTGCCACGCGGTGGAGGCGAGGCCCACCAGCGCGAGGCCCAGGAGGGCCGAGCTCCCCTCCATCCGCCCACCGGCGTTGACCGGCTCACTCACTGCGGGCGGGGCAAGCCCCGCCCCTACGGAGCGAGGGGCGGGTGACGATGCCCAGGCCAGCGCGGCCACCGCGGCGAAGGCGAGGCCCGCGAGGCGCACGGTCCAGGAGACGCCGACGCTGGGGGCCAGCACGAAGGTCGCGAGCGAGGCCGCCCCCGCGGCGCCCAGGGAGTTGGCGGCGCCGACCCGGGCGGTGCCCTCGCCGCCTCGCCACCCGCCCGCCATCACCAGCGCCGGGAAGGCGCTGCCCGAGAGGGCGCCCGGGAGCACCGTCGACCCGAGGCCCACCAGCGCTCGCAGCGTGTTGCCCAGCAGCGGAGAGACCATGTCGGAGCCCACCAGCAGGCGCGCGATGGGAGCGGCCAGCGAGTGCGCCAGCGTGGGCGCCAGGGCCGCGAAGGCCGCCAGCACCAGGTGGGAGATCACCAGCAGACGACGAGGGGTGACGGCGCCGCGGGTGAGCTCCCGACCGGCGATCGAGGCGCCCAGGCCGAGGCCCAGCAGCACGCCCGACACGGCCGCGGTCTGCGCCAGCGAGGTGCTGCCCAGCATGGAGCGCAGCAGCCGGGCGCCCATCACCTCGGCCGCCAGCGTGGCGCCGCCGGAGAGCAGGGCGCAGAGGATCCATCGCCACGAACGCAGCCATCGACGCATCGGCGGAGGAGCAACGACGGCGGGAGGGGATTCTTCCCGGGGCGGAGGGGCGGTGCGCATCGAAGGGGAGGTAGAGGAAGGGGGGAGAGGGGCTCAGGGGTCGGGCGGAGGGGCTGTTTCCAGGGCCCGGGAGAGCACCCGGGAGAGCGCGTCGGGCGGGCGGACCGTGGGCCACACCGGCGCGTTGGCGCGCAGCGAGGACAGCAGGGCCTCCAGGTGCGGCGCGAGGAAGGGCAGCTGCGACGGCTGCTCCCTCGCGATGTTGGAGAGCTGCGTGAGGGCGGCGAGGAGGTTCTCCTGCCGGCGGGTCTCGTTGAGGTGGTGCAGCAGCAGCACCAGGAGCGCGAGGCCCAGCGCGCCGCCCACGGCCACCATCAGCAGCCGAGGGAGGGCGTCGTCGAAGGCCAGCCGGAGGGCCAGCAGCACCCCGAGCACGACCCCGAGGGCGCGCAGCATGAAGCGCCAGGAGCCCTCCTGCCGAAGGTGGCGCAGGGCCTCCTCGCGGAGGGTGTCGAGGGAGCTCGGGGCGGGCGCGACCAGCGGCGCGTCGAGGGCGTCGAGGCCGTCGGGCTCCACGCCGGGGACCGGCTCCACCGGGCGGTCGATGAGCGAGGGGCGCAGCTCGCCGGGCGTGGCGGGCAGCTCGAGGATCACCTCCGACGGCGCGACGGTGACCGTGGCGGAGGCCTCGGGCGTCACCTCGGGCGTCACCTCAGGGGGCGCGTCGGGGGGCGATGGGTCGGCGTGCGAGGCGTCGTCCACGGGCGGCGAAGCTATCACGCCGGGGGGGACGGTGTATCGTGCCGGATCCATGGCGCGAGCGACGGTGCTGGTGGTCGACGATGAGCCCAACATCCTGCGCACCGTGAGGACGGCGCTGCGGGCGGAGGGCTACGAGGTGGAGACCGCGGAGGACGGCGCGGCGGCGCTGGAGCGGCTCGGCACCCGCAGCTACGACGTGGTGCTGCTGGACGTGCAGCTCCCGAAGATCGGGGGCCTGGAGGTGCTGCAGCGGGCGCGCTCCCAGGGGCTCGACACGCCGGTGGTGATGATGAGCGGCCACGGCACCATCGAGACCGCGGTGCAGGCCACGAGGCTCGGGGCGAGGGACTTCCTCGAGAAGCCGCTGTCGACGGAGAAGCTCCTGCTGACGCTGGAGCACGCGCTGGAGGTCACCGCGCTCAAGGGCCGGGTGCTGGCGCTGGAGAAGGCCCTCGGGTCGACGAGCGCGCTGCTGGGCGACGGCCCCGCGATGCGGGAGCTGCGGCGGGTGGTGACGAGGGCGGCGTCGGCGGTGGCCCCGGTGCTCATCACCGGCGAGCGGGGCACCGGCAAGGAGCTGGTGGCGAGGGCCATCCACGAGGGTTCGCGGCGCGCGAAGCAGGAGATGGAGAAGCTCAACTGCGCGGCGGTTCCGCAGGAGCTGATCGAGAGCGAGCTCTTCGGCCACGAGGCGGGGGCGTTTACCGGCGCGGCGAAGATGCGCAAGGGTCGCTTCGAGCGGGCGAGCGGCTCGACGCTCTTCCTCGACGAGGTGGGAGACATGCCCGCGGCCATGCAGGCCAAGCTGCTGAGGGTGCTGCAGGAGGGCGAGGTCGAGCGCGTGGGCGGGGCGCAGACCATCAAGGTCGACGTGCGCGTGGTGGCCGCGACCAACCGCGACCTGGTGGCCGACGCCGCCGCGGGGCGCTTCCGGGCGGACCTCTATGACCGGCTCAACGTGGTTCCCATCAGGGTTCCGGCGCTGAGGGAGCGCAAGGAGGACATCCCCGCGCTGGTGGAGCACTTCCTCCCGGCGTCGTGCGAGGCCAACGACCGCGCGCTCAAGCGGCTCACCCAGGGGGCGATGAACCTCCTGCTGCGCTACCGCTTCCCGGGCAACGTGCGCGAGCTGAAGAACCTCGTCGACCGGCTGGTGATCGTGACCGAGCGCGAGGTCATCGACGAGGACGACCTGCGAGAGGCCCTGCCTCCCGGGAGCATCGACGGAGCCACCGGAGGGGCGGGCGGTCGCGACGGGGTCTACACCCCCGGCACGCCCTTGAAGGACATGCTCGACTCGGCCGAGCGCGACCTGATCATGCGCTCGCTGGAGCACCACAAGGGCAACGCCACGCACGCGGCGCGTGACCTCGGGCTGGAGCGCAGCCATTTCTACAAGAAGATGCGGTCGCTCGGCATCCGGCGCCCTGGCGCGGCAGACGACGACGAGGAGCAGGCGTGATGCGTAGCGTGCGTGGGGCGGTGGCGACGGCGGCGGTGATGGCCCTGGGCTGCGGGGGCGACGACGCGACGCCTTCGGGGGTGGGCAGCGGGTATGCCCTGACGCAGCGGCCGCCGATCCCCGAGCGGGTGGCGGCGGGCGACGCGGTGCGCTCCATCGTGGTGTTTCGCGAGGACCGCACCGGGACGACCCGCGACGTGACCCGCTGCGGGCTCTCCACCGTGCTCTTCGACGCCCCGGTGTCCTCGACGGTGGTGCCCGCGGCCCTCGACGCGGAGACCGACTGCCGCTTCTACGGGAGCGCCCCGGAGGTCGACTTCCAGCGGATGCGCTGGGTGTGCGCCGGGGCGATCACCGTCGCCGCGGGCTCGCTCTCGCAGACCGTCGGGCTGTGCCCCACGGCGGGCGCGACGGTGCGCTACGAGACCACGCTCACGGGCTGCGGGACGCTGAGCAGCGACCGCAGCGCGCTGGTGGGCAGCCTCGACGAGGGGGTGACGGGCGACGTGGTGACCGACCTCGCGGGCACGGCGCTGCTGCCGACGGGGGTGACCATCACGGCGCCCTCGACGCTGGCGGTGGCGACCTGGCCCGCCTCGGGGGACCTCGACGTGCAGTGGAGCAGCGCCGACGCGACGAGCGCCCTCGTGCGCATCGAGCCCGAAGGGGCGACCAACCCGGCGAGCACGCCAACCATCGTGTGCGTGGCGAGGACGGCGGGGCGGGTGAGGGTCCCGCAGGCGCTCATCGCGCAGGCGAACTTCCGCACGATGGACGCGAGGGTGCGGGTGTGGAGCTTCCGCGACGGCACCACCATGGCCGAGGGGGGAAAGACCTACCGGGTGAGCGGCGCGACCTCGTCGAGCGTGGTGCTCCAGGGGCGGCGCTAGAGCGTCAGCCCTCGGAGCCGTCGCCCACGGGGCCCTCCTCCGTCGGAGGGGGAGGATCGCTCTCGCCCGCGGAGCGATCGAGGTGGCGGCGCAGCACGTTGAGCGCGCGCATCACGCTGGCGAAGTCCCGGAACACCGCCTGCGCGGCGAGCTTCCCTGCCTTGGCGTCGCCGTGGTGCGAGGCCGCGCTCACCGCGTCCCGGAGCAGCGCCGTGACCTCCGCGTGAAAGCGGTCGACCTCCTGATCGCTCGTGAATTGCAGCGTGCGGGTGGAGGCGTCGTACTTCATCGCCGAGGCGCTCCGGTCGCGAAGGGGTGGCAGGTCTGGCAGGTCTGCGCGTCGGGGAAGTGCTGCGCTCGATCGGTGTGACACGCGAGGCAGCGCGGCCGCGTCGGGGGGGCGTTGCCGTGGGTCTCGTGGCACGAGGCGCACCTCCCATGCTGCGGCACGGCGTGCATCAGCTGCGTCGGGATCGCGCTGTGGCAGGAGAGGCAGGTCGGGGGCCTGAGCTGCGGCCGCTGGTGGCAGCTGGCGCAGTTGCGGTGCGTGCTCGACGTGGTCGACGCCGACGCGGCCGCGGCCTCGGTGCGGTGGCAGTCGGCGCAGCGGGTCCACCACGCGGCGCCGCCGCCGGCCGGGCGCTCGCGGTGAGGCGCGTGGCACATCACGCAGCGCTCGTGTCGACCGGTGTGCGCCGTGGTCGCCTGCGCCGCGTGGCAGCTCCCGCAGGCCGGGAAGGCCGCCTCGCTACGGTGCGGAGCGTGGCACTGCACGCAGGCTCCCGCGTGGGGGCTCCCGGCGGGCCACGACGGCGCGGTCTGCGCCTGCGGGCGGTGGCAGGTCGCGCACTGCGAGGCCGCCCGGGCGCCGGCCTCGTGGGGGCGGTGGCAGCCGTCGCAGCGCTGGTGGCCGGCCTGCATCGCGGGAGGGCCGCCGGCGCGCGTCGCGGCGTGGCAGCTCCGGCAGTCGGCGAGCGGCCGCTGCGGGACCGGCGCGTGCGGCGAGTGGCAGGTCACGCACTCCCCGCGGTGCGATCCTCGGTGCGAGGCGAGCTCCTGGTGGCAGCGCTGGCACGAGGCGCGGGCGCTCAGGGGAGAGAAGTCGTGGTCCGCGTGGCAGCCCTCGCAGCGGTGCTGGGCGGGCTGCGCGTTGGCGGCGAACCAGGCGGTCACCGGAGCGTGGCAGGTCGCGCAGGTTCCGGGCGTGGAGGCCCTCGGCGGGCCGTGGGGCGCGTGGCAGGAGGCGCAGTCGACGTGCGCCGCGGGTCCGTTGGCGACGCGGTCGCGCTGGGTCTCGTGGCAGCTCGCGCACGCCGCGGCGGCTGTGGGGCTCGCGGGAGCATGGGGCTGGTGGCACGAGAGGCAGGCGCGGTGCGGCTCCGGCGGCGCGCTGCGGGCGAGGCGCGACTCGCGGGAGTGGCAGGTCGCGCAGGAGGCGCTGTCGGGCCGGGGTCCGTGGGGGTCGTGGCAGCCGACGCAGCCCGCGCGGCCGTGCGGGGTCTCGAGGGCGAGCGTCGCGGCCTGGGGGGCGTGGCAGCCGCGGCAGTCGGTCGGCTGCGCGACCCAGGTGTGCGGCCGGTGGCAGCTCGCGCAGCGGCCGCCGTGCGTAAACGTCGGGTTGGCCGGGGTCGCCGCGGCGGCCTGGGCCGCGGCGTCGGGCACCGCGGGGGGGCGGGCGTCGGGGCGGGTGAGCCAGCTGCGGAGGGCGGTGGCCCCTGGGGCGCTCGCCCGCTCGGGAGCGAGGTGGCAGCGGTCGCACTGCGGGACGCCCGCGCGGCGGTCGGCGTGCACGGCGTGGCAGCCGAGGCAGGTGCGGTGACCCTCAGGGCCCGCGGCGACCTGCGTGGCGATCTCGCCACGGTGGCAGCTGGTGCAGTTCACCGCGGCGGGCGCCGCGGGGTCGTCGGCCGCGCGGTGGGGGTTGTGGCACTGGCGGCAGTCGACCCCGCCGTGGACGCGAGACGCGTCGACCCTCGGGGCGCCGCCGCGCACGCCCAGCCGGATGGCGGCCTCGGAGGAGGCGGGGTCGGCGGAGAACTCGTGGCAGCGCACGCACGAGGCCTCGTCGCGCGGCTCGGAGCGCATCGGCACGGCGGCGTGGCAGCTGCTGCAGGACTCCTCCCGGCGGGGGCGGTCGTGGAGCGACGCGCCGTGGCAGCGCACGCACGACACCGCCTGGGCGCCGCGGGCGTGGGCGACGTGACCGGGCGTCGTGGTGAAGGCCCCGGCGGGCGTGGTCGAGGCGGAGTGGCAGCCCGCGCAGGACTGCGCCGCGGCGGCGGCGTGGCGCTTCGGAGGGTTGGAGCGGGTCACCCGGGCGAGGCCGAGGCTGAGGCGCTCTGCGAGGTTGGAGCGGTGACAGGCCTGGCAGGTGATGGTCGAGTGCCCGCGGGAGTGGGCGGACGCGTCGCGGTGGCAGCTCGCGCAGTAGTCCCGCGAGGTGCGCACCTCGTGCTCGCTCACCAGCACCGTCGAGAGCGCCGCCAGGAACCCCAGGGCGAGCCCCGCCGCCAGGACCTTCCAGCCCCTCCATCGGCGGCGCTCGCTGCTGTTCGTTCCGGTGCCCACGCGTCGATCCTCTCAGCCCCGCTTGCGGTCGATCTGACGAATCTTGAGCAGCAGCAGCGCCGCGAGGATCGCCAGCGGAGGCAGCGCCACCAGCCACGCCCGCCGTCCGTTGGCGTCGCGCTCCCTGGCGTGCCGGGCGAGCTCCCTGGCCCGCTGCGCCGGGCGACTCACCGCCGCCGCCGCCTCTCGGGCGACCCCTTCGTCGAGCGCGTGCATCGCCACCCGCAGCCGCAGGTCGGCCTGCGCGGCCTCGTCCACCAGCGTCTTCACCGCCGGCACCCGCAGCCCGGCGGCCTCCATCGCCTGCACCGCCGCCCTCGCCTGGCCCAGGTCGCGCCGCGCCCGCTCGGCCTCCGCCGCGATGCGCCGCGCGACCCCGTCGGAGTCTCGGCCCTCGCCGTGGCAGCGTCGGCAGACGCCCATGCCGCCGGCCGTCCCGAGCGCGCCGTCGGCCTCTCGCACGTCGTGGCTCCCGTGGCAGGCGACGCAGCCCGAGAAGCCCAGCCGACGGTACGCCGACGCGTGCGGGCTGCGGTCGAAGGCCTCGGCCTCGGCCTCGTGGCAGTGTCGGCAGCGACCCTCCGCCCCGCCCGCCTCGCGGTGCTCGCCGTGCGCGCCGTGGCAGCCCGCGCAGGTCGGCGCCGAGCTGCTGCCGTGAGCGAGCACCGCGCGCCCGTGGACGCTCTCCGCCCAGAGCGCCGCCTGGTTGGTGGGGAGGCGCGTACCGGCCATGCGCGCCGGGTCCGAGTGGCAGCCCCCGCAGGTCTCGTGCTGGCGCCGGCGAGCGACGCGCGACGCGGGGTCGTTGGGGGCGCGCACGTCGTGGCTGCCGTGGCATCCGAGGCACGACGGGGCCGCGAGGTTGCCCTGCGCGAGGGCGAGGCCGTGCGAGTCGGCGTGGAAGAGCGCGAGCTGATCGGTGGGCAGGTCGTCGCGGTGACGCCGGATGAAGCGGGCGTCCGCGTGGCAGGTGCCGCAGCGGTCGGCCACCGTGGCCGGATCGGGCCTCGCGACGAACCCGACGCTGACGTCGTGGGCCTGCACGGTGGGCTCGTTGCCTCGGCCGCCGTGGCACCCGGAGCAGCCCATGGCGAGGTCGTGGACGCTCCCTCGCAGGCGCTCGACGGGGTCGCGGAGGCGGAGGTCCTGCTGCGTGGAGTGGCAGCTCACGCAGGTCTCCTGGGCGGAGGCGCTCGACCCGGCGAGGGAGAGCGCGGCGACCAGCGCGACCAGCACGGCGCGGAGGCGCCCTATCTCAATGGAGAAGCGCACGGATGGTCCCTCCCACGATGGCAGCCAGCGCGACGAGCACCGCGACCTGCCCCGCGCGCGAGGCCCTCCGGTCGAACAGGGGAAACAGCGCCAGCGCCGCGACGCCGAGCGCCACCGCGGTCACCAGCACCCGGGCGCTGGGGAGGCCGATCATCCTCGGCGGCGCAGCGCTAAGCATCTGGTGGACGAAGGCCAGGTACCACGACGGCCGCAGCCCCGCGGCGCTGGCCCTCGCCACCTCCGCGGAGGCTCCCAGGTGCGGAGGGAGGAGCGACGACAGGGCGAGGAGCGCGATCGCGACCACCGCGGCGAGCGCCGCCGCGCGGAGGGCGGCGTGGGGAGAGAGGGAGAGGCTCGCAGCGGAGGGATGGCGGGGCGCGCACCCGGCGGCGTGAAGGGCGAGCGCGCCGATGCAGATCGAGGCCAGCATCGGCAGCACGCCCGCGTGGAGGCCGAGGATGCGCACCAGCGAGAGGTCGTTGGGCTGCGAGCCGCCCAGCATCAGGCCCCGGAGGAGCGGACCGACGAGCGGGAGCTGCGCGGCGAGCGAGGACGAGAGCTGCGCGTCGACGACGCTGCGATGGCTCCACGGGAGCAGCGAGCCGGTGAAGGCCTCCGCCACGGCGAGCACCGCGAGGGCGACGCCGCTGATCCAGGCGAGCGCGTGGGGGGCGCGGTAGGCGCGGCGGAGGGCGGCCCAGGCGACGGTGGCGCCGAGCACCGCGATCAGCGACTGCGCGCCCCAGTAGTGCAGCGAGCGCACGAGGCCGCCGTACTCGACCTCGGTGACGACGAAGCGCACCGAGTCGTTCGCGTCGGCGGTGGTGGGTCGGTAGTAGAGCGCCAGCAGCACGCCGGTGACCGCCTCGACGGCCATCAGCAGCATGGCCACGGCGGCCAGCAGCACGAAGGTCAGGCCGTCGCCGCGGGAGACGTGCACGCCCGCGAGCCGCCGGAGCAGCGCGCGAATCGGCGTCGGATCGGCAGCTTCGTCGGGAGGTTCCATCATCAGCCTCGCACCACCATGACCTCGTCGCGGCGCACCACGACGGGGAGTTCTCTCAGCGCCGATGGGGGCGGCCCGGCGAGCACCCGGCCGTCGCAGCCGAAGCGTCCGCCGTGGCAGGGGCACTCGATCTGCTCTCGGGCGGGGTTGTAGGAGACGACGCAGCCCAGGTGCGTGCAGCGCGCCACGAAGGCCCTGAAGTCTCCGCCCGGGAGCGCGAGGACCAGCACCGGCTCGCCGTCGAGGCTCACGACCCTGGCGGTGTTCTCGCCGAACTCCTCGCGACGCCCGACGACCGAGCCGCGGGCCCCGGGGGTGGGCTGGGCGGGGGGCGTGGCGAAGCGCACCGCCGGGAGCAGCACGAGCAGCCCGACGCCGCTGGCCGTCGCGCCCACGGCGAGGTCGAGCAGCGTGCGCCGCGCCATGGGCGTCGCGTCGGGGGCAGGAACGGTCCTGGCGTCGTCGGTCATCGGGCGATCTCCAGCGGTGGGCTCACGGCGAAACCCCGTGGCAGACGGTGCAGACGGAGTGCTGACGCGGCTCGATGCCCGCGCGGAAGCCTGGCGGGTGGGGGTTGGGCGCGACGCCTCCGACGCGGTGGCACGGGGTGCACACCTGCGTGGCGTCGGACTCGTGGCACGAGGCGCACGAGAGCAGGTTGCGGCGCGCCTCGCGGGCGTGGTTGTTGGGCGACGAGGGGCTGAGCCAGCCGGGCGGGTGCGTGCTCGCGGGGCCGACGCCTCCGCCGATGCCGGAGGCGCGGTGGCAGCCGTCGCAGAAGTTCACCCCGTGGCAGCGGGTGCAGGTGTTGGTGTTGAAGCGCGACTCCTCGGGGTGGCGAGCGAAGAAGTCGCCGCGGTGGACGAAGTCCCGGGTGACGGCCATGGGCTCGAGGTCCGCGAGGGGGAGGCCCGGAAGGGCGACGTGGCAGCGCGCGCAGAAGGTGGGCTCGTGGCACTGGGTGCAGGTCGCCCCCATGCTCCGGGCCTCGGCCCCGTGGTGGCGAGCGAAGCCCGGCCCGTGGCGCACCGTCGAGACCTCCTCGATGGAGTACCGGCGCAGCGAGGAGTGGCAGCGGCTGCAGTTCAGGGCGCGCATGTCGCCGCCGTGACAGCGCGTGGCGCAGCCGTCCATGTTGGGGACGCGCGGCTCGAAGGAGCGCACCGTGCGGGTCTCCGCGTCGACGCCGTGGCAGGTCATGCAGTTGCCGTCGACGCGAGGTCCGTGGAGGGCGTGGGAGAAGCGCAGCTCGCGGTCGACGCGGGCGTAGCGCCGGGGCGCCGCCGGGGCCGTGTGGCAGAACCCGCAGCGCTGCTGCGCGGGGCGGGTGTGGCACGAGCGGCACTGCTGCTCCGTGGGGAGCGCGACGTCGCCCGAGGCCGTGGGGTTGACGTGGCAGGAGGTGCACGAGAGGCCCGCCGAGAGGTGCGGCGCGTGCGCGAAGCGGATGTGGTCGCGCGTGACGGAGGTCGGGCGGTTGCACGAGGCGAGCAGGGCGCAGGAGAGCGCGGCGAGGAGGAGCGGCCTCATCGCGAGGCTCCCGTCTGACGGTCGTAGCGGGCGGTGAGGTGGAGCATCCCGCGCAGCTCGCTGGTGGCGATGGGAGAGCGCACGGCGTCGACCGATCCTCCGAGGCGCCAGCCGACTGCGATGGGGCCCTCCATGGAGACGCGCCCGTACCATGACGTGCGCGGCGCGGAGAAATCATCGTTGTCGAGCGCGACCGCCCCTTCGATGGCGCCGAAGACCTCGCGCACCAGGGGGAACGATCCCGCGAGGCGCATCAGGGTCATGCGCTGCACGCCGTCGTCGCGGCGGCTCGCGATGGCGACGAGGCTCTCGCGGCGGTCGCGGCTGCTCAGCCGGGCGAACACCTCCGCGCGGCCGCCCCAGGCGGGCCCTGCCTTGGAGGCCTCGACGCCCGCGACGTCGTAGTGGATCGCCGCGCCCTCGGCGCCGACCTGAAGCGCAGGGACGATGCGCCACGAGAGGCGCGCCCTGGCCTCGTCGAAGGTGCGCGTGACGAACACGCTCAGGATCGACCACCGCGGGATGAGCAGCGCCGGGTCGAGGTGCCCGTAGCCGACATCGAGCTCCACGGTGCGGCCCAGCCAGGCCGAGGCGTCGAGGTCGGCCTGCATCAGTCCGAGCCCGAGGAGGTCCCACGACACGCTGCCGCGCAGGTCGAGCCAGCGCAGCGGGTTGGCCACGAAGGACGCCTCGGCCACGCGCCTCGCGGGGATGCCCGCGGCCCACTGCTCGAGGTAGGACACCGAGGCCGACAGCGCGCCCGGGTGAGACCACCCGATGCGCAAGCCGCCCGCGCCGGTGGCGCCATCGAAGCCAGGGCGTCCGCCCAGCAGGCCGCCGTACACGGGGGTCACGGGTCGACCCGCGATGGCCTCGACCCGCAGCGCCTCGGCCAGCCGGACCTCGGCCCCGACGCCGTCGACGTGAAGCCCGCCGGGCGCTCCCCACGCGACGAAGCGTCGCCCCGCCCAGACGCTCCACGGGCCGCGGTGGTAGCGGGCCCAGCCCACCGCGATGTCGCCCACGACGCGACCGTCGACGGCCCCTGGGGCCGTGAGGTCGATGGCGTTCCAGGCGGAGAGGTGCACGTCCACGCGGCCGCGGAGGAGGTTGTTCGCGTCGAGGTTGACGCGCTCCTGAAGCGGCGCGAGCGCGATGGTGCGCCAGTAGCGGTCGTCGGCGCTCACGGGGTTGGCCTGCGCGCTGAGCACGTACCGGGGGACCCCGCGGAAGATCACGTCGAAGCGCACCCTCATCGTCGCGGGGGTGTCCTCCTGCCCCGCGGTCTGGGCCTGGGCGAGCGTCGTCGCCACGCCGAGGGAGAGCGCGAGGGAGAGCGCGAAGCGCCGGGCGCGAGGGCTCATGGTCTGGCCCCCACGTAGTCGATGACGCCGTTCTGGTGCAGCGCCCGGCCGGCCGCGGTGATCACCGGGCCCGACGGGGTGAGGCCGACCTCGCCGCCGTGACAGATCAGCGAGGCGCAGTCGGTTCTCTGCGTGTGCGGCGGCGCGGGCGGGACGCCGTGACACTGGCCGCAGCGCCTCGCCACGCCGGAGGGATCTCCCCACGTCGGAACATCCGCCCGGGTGCCCGCGAGCCCCGCCCCGTGGCAGGCCACCTCCGCGCAGGAGCGCGTCGTCGTGTCGTACATCGGTCGGGCTCCCCTCGCGCCTGCGGCCCCGGTGAGGCGCACCGAAGCCCGAGGCGCCGCCTCGAAGTGCGAAGGGTCCTCCGTGCGCGCCGGGACCGTGTGACAGGTGGCGCAGGCCACCGGGGCCCCACCGGAGGGAGCGCGGTGCGCGGCGTGGCTCCCCGTCTCGGGCCATGGCTCCGTGTCGCCGGTGCGGCCATGGCAGGCGGTGCAGGTTCCGTTGCCGTTGCCGAGGTCGACGCGGGCGTTGAGGTGGAGCGGGCCCGGTCGCAGCGCAGACCCGGTGGCGTCGGGTTCGGCGTGGCAGGCGACGCACTCGCCGCGAGGGTGATTCGCCGGGGGCGACGAGTGGCAGTCGTTGCAGCGCATCGGGCCGAGCTCGTTCCAGGCCGGGGTGGGGCGGGCGCCGCCCTGGCGGTGACAGCCGACGGTGCAGGTGCGCGTCGCGGGGTCGTAGGTGCCGCCGTCGCCTGCGCGCTCGGCGTCGAAGGCGAGGTCCACGACGCCGTCGCCGTGCGACCCGGTGAAGTCGGTGGTGCGGGACGGGTGGCAGGTCTCGCAGGTGAAGGGGCTCGCGTGCAGCGGGCTTGCCCGGAGGTGGGCCTCGTGGGCGCCTGCGGAGGGGGAGGTACCAGGGAAGAGGCACGGGTCGCGCGGCGGCGTGGCGCGCTCACCGTCGCCGTGACAGGTGCCGCAGGAGAGCGGACCGCCGGGCTGCTCGTGACAGCTCGTGCACGACGGCGCATCGCCGGCCGCGCCCGTCACCCCGGCGGGGCGCGTCGGGGAGCCCTCGTGACAGCGGCCGCAGGCCTCGGCGCGCGTGGCGTCGAGCATCGGCGCCCACCGCTGGCTGCGCAGCGCGCGGGCGTGGAAGTCCGCCGAGCGGGGATCGGAGAAGCCCGGCGGGTGCATCGCGCCTCGGGCGGCGGGCGCTCCACCGGCGATCCAGCGGGCGATGAGGGCTCGCTGCGCGTCGTCGAGGAGGCCCTGATGATCGGGGCGGGCGAGGGCGGCGGCGAGGCGCGACGGCCACGCTCCCGCATCGGGGACGCCTCCGTCGGTCGAGCCCGGGATGCACGCGATGACGTCCGTGAAGCGGCTGGCGCTCCATCCCGCAGCGGGGCGACGCGCGCCGTGGCACTGCCCGCAGCGGGCCTCGAGCGCCGGGCGCACGTCGCGCTCGAAGGTGGGCGCGACCGAGGCGACCGGGCGCACCTCGGCGCAGGCCGAGCAGAGCGCGGCGGTGCCGGCGACGATCCTTGCCCACGCGAGCGCGCGCGCTCCCCGAGCCATCACGGCGCCGGTGCTCCTTCCCGCTGGCGGATGCCCGAGCGCGGCCCGTCGATGTCGAGCTCGCTGCGACACTCCTGCGCGCGAAACGCTCCCGCGACGCAGCTCTGGGTGGCGTCGCCGAAGCAGATCTTCGCCCGGCCGACGATGGTCCCCGGCGGGAGCGCCTCGACGGCGATGGCCGCGGAGCCTCCGCCGTGACCGGCCCACTTGTCGTGCTCGGCCCACTCGTAGTGCACCGAGAAGGGGGTCTGCGCGGGGGGGTCGATGCGCTGCGTTCCGAGCGCGAGCTGGGTGACGCCCGGGAAGCGCACCCAGACGTGGCGCGCCAGCTCCGGGGTGGACTCGGCGCACAGCCGGCCGGCGCGGCCTTCGGAGAAGATGAGGTCGACGCGCTCCCGGCCCGGCATGCGGACGACGCGGTACCAGGCCTCGACGGTGCGGAAGGCCTGTCCCCGGAGGGAGCCCGCGACGGGGGTCGGAGGCACCGCGGAGAGGTCCATGGCCTGCGATCGCATCGCCGGGGGGCGGCGCGGCGGAGGGCGGTCACAGGCCGCGAGCGACGCGCAGGCGACGGCGGCGAGGAGGACGGCGCGGGGGCTCACGCTGCGCCTCGCACCGGGTCGAGGCCGATGCGCTCGTTGGGCGCTCCGGGGCGGCGCAGGGTGCCGAGCTCGATGGGCACGGCAACCTTGAGCATCAGCGTGTAGAGGAAGGCGCCGATCGCCCAGATGCCTGCGGAGACGCAGAACTCGATGAAGGACGGCGAGTACTCGACGATCTCGCCGAGCGAGGTCGGGATGAAGCCAGGGATCACGAGGCCCATTCCCTTCTCGATCCAGACGCCGATGACGGCGCTGGCGCAGGCCACGAGGAGCAGCTTCGGGCGCGAATACAGCGGGCGGGCGAGGAAGACCACCGCTGCGAAGACGGAGAGCGCGATGCCCGTCCAGATGTACGGCACCAGGAGGTTGTGCCCGTGGAGCCCGACGAGGATGTAGCGCATCGACGCGGAGTGCGAGGTGCCTGGGTAGATCTCCACGAAGATCTCCGACACGGTGAGGAAGAGGTTGAACACTGCCGCGACGCCGACGATCTGCCGCAGTCGCTGCAGGGCCTCCTCGCGGACGGGGAAGTGCATCTGATCGCGCACCACGGTGAGGGCGATGATGAGCAGCGAGGGCCCGGACACGAAGGCCGAAGCCAGGAAGCGGGGCGCGAGCACGGCCGAGTGCCAGAAGGGCCGGCCGCCGAGGCTGGCGTAGAGGAAGGCCGGGATGGTGTGGATGCCGACGGCCCAGACGACGCCGAGCAGCAGCACGGGGAAGTACCAGCGCTTGTTGGGGACGCGGCCGCAGTACTTGGAGAAGAGCAGGTACGAGACGACGTAGGCGTTGATGAAGAGGTAGCCGTTGATGACCACCACGTCCCAGGCCAGCATCGACTGCGGGAAGTTCAAGATCCCGAGCATCGGCAGGAGGTGCCAGAACAGCTCCGGGTGACCGAGGTCGACGACGATGAAGAGGAGGGACATCACCATCGCGGCGACGGCCAGCAGCTCGCCGAGGATGCTGACGTCGTAGAGCGCGGCGTCCCGGTAGACGTAGGCCGGAATGACCACCAGCACCGAGGCCGCGGCGAGCCCTACCAGGAACGAGAAGTTCGCGATGTACACCCCCCACGGCACCTGGTCGGTGAGGTTGCTCACGCCGAGCCCGTTGGCGAACTGCCATGCCGCCGCTGCGCAGCCGAGGAGCATCCACACGCCGAGGAAGGCGAGCCAGCGGTAGTACGCGCTGCTCCCGTGCATCACGGCGCCGAGGGATGACCTCACGAAGGCGATGAAGTCCCGCATCGACGCCCTCACCCGAAGTAGTAGTAGAAGCGCGGGTTGGTCCCTGCGTCCTCATGGAGGATGTAGACGCGCTTGGTCTCGATCACCTGGCGAACCTCGCTGTTGGGATCGAGCAGGTTGCCGAACTTGCGCGAGCCGGTGGGGCACGCCTCGAGGCACGCGGGCATGAGCCCCTTCCTCGTGCGGTGCAGGCAGTAGGTGCACTTCTCCATGACCCCGCGCGGGCGCAGCCGGTTGCTGAGGTACCCCTGGTCGGGGTTGATCTCCGACGGCCGCACCGTGGGCTCTTCATAGTTGAAGCGCCGCGCGAAGTACGGGCACGCGGCCTCGCAGTAGCGGCAGCCGATGCACCAGTTGTAGTCGACCACCACGATGCCGTCGGGCTCGGCCCAGGTCGCGTTGACGGGGCACGCGCGCACGCAGGGCGCGTCGCGGCACTGGTGGCACTGCACCGGCTGGTAGTAGTGCTCCGCCGTCGGCACGGCGCCCTCGTAGGTGGTGTTCGAGCGCTCGACGTCGAGCGATCCCTTGTCCATCTGGAGCACGCGGATGTAGTGCATCTCCGGGCTGCGCGAGGTGTTGTTCTCCTGGGCGCAGGCGTACTCGCAGCGGCGGCATCCGACGCAGGCCTGGAGGTTGAGCGCGTACGCGAACTCGACGCCGTCGATGGGCTTCGGGTCGCTGATGTGCACGGCCACGCCGTACTTGTCCTGCACCTCCGCCTCGAGCCTCGCGAAGATCTCTCGCTTGTCCTCGTCGGTGAGCCGCTTGTAGTGCTGCTGGAAGTACTCCTCCCACGGCGCGGCATCAGCCTGCGACGTCGCGGCCGTGGCCGTGGCGGCGCCGAGCACCTGCAGGAAGCGTCGACGGCTCGCCTGGGCCTTGCCGACGCCCTCGACGACCGCCTCGCGCTCGTCGTCGTTCTGGTGATCTTCACTCATGGTGATCCTCCTGCTCCCGGCCACGCTCGCGCGAGGGCGGCGGCAGGGCGTTGAACTGCGTGCGATGGGGGTCGTGCGGGTTGTGGCAGGCGGTGCAGCTCCGTCGCTGGGCGACGTCGCGCCATGAGCCTGTGGTCACGCCGTGGATCCCGCGGGTCCAGTCGCGATAGCGCTCCGCGTGACACTGGGAGCAGACGCGATGGCCGTCGTCGAAGGAGACCAGGCTCCCGTCGATGAGCCGCAGCCGGTCGAGGTTGTCGCTCTGATGGCAGAAGGTGCACCACGTCAGCGTGGTGCCGTGCGCGAGGCGCTTGTCGGTGTGGAACTCCACCAGCTCGCGCTGCGTCGGGTTGGGCGGGAGGCGCGTGTGGCAGCGCTGCATGCACGAGTAGGTCGCGATCGACGGCGTGCGAGGGACGATGGTCACCGTGGCGGAGGGCGGCGGGGTCCGGCGAGCGCGAGGCTCGGCGCGATGACAGCCCAACGGGGCCGCCGCGGACACGAAGACCAGGATCACTGCAGGGCCGAGTTTACACACGCGGAAGACCCCTGCTGCACGCGACATACCGCCATCGCAAGACGCTGTTTGCAAGGGCAAGATCGACGTGCGAGTGCAGTTGCTGCGCGGGTGGCGCAGCAAGCACCGGAGGGATCGTCGCTGAGGAGGGAGCGGGGAGGAGGAGGGAGGAGGGAGGCCGGAGGATCAGTTCGCCGGGTGCATCGCGGTGACGGAGTACAGCCGCCCCGTGCCGTGGCAGGTGTTGCACGACTCGACGCCGCCCGCGGTGGTGTTGATCTGCGCGTGAGCGAGGGCGCTCGCGTCGTCATGGCACGAGGTGCAGGCGGCGGTGCGCGGGGTCTCCTGGGTGCCCGTCGCGTGGCAGGCGGCGCAGTTGCTGACCGACCGCGGGAACTGCACGGTGCTGAAGTCCGCGCTGCTCGTCGCCGAGCGCCAGTACGCGAGCCGCCCACCGGCGCGGACGGTCGGGAGGTTGGCGCCCATGTGGATGCGGTGGATCATCGCCTGGAAGTCGACGCTCTGCGGTCCGCCGGCGGTCAGCGGGCGGTTGTCGACGCTCGCGGGGTTGTGGCAGAACACGCAGTACTCGGGGTTCTGGCGGTTGTTGCCGTGCGCGCTCACCGTCTCGTGGCAGGCGTTGCAGCGGCTGGACTCGATGATGCGACGGCGCGGCACGACAGGCGAAGAGCTCGTCGAGAAGTAGCTCACGGGGTTGAACACCCCGTGGTTGAGCAGCCTCGCGGTGGGCGCCAGGGAGCTCGGGGCCACGAACTCGACCCGACGCGCCTCGATGCCCACGGCCCAGGTGCCCGTCGCGGTCGCGGGCAGCGCCGACGTGGCAGGGAAGGTGTACTGGTAGCGCCCTGCGCCCATGTGGACGAGGGTGCCGGTCGGGGTCGTGCTGACCGCCGCGCCGCCGAGCACCGGGAAGAGCGCGTAGTCCGGCACGGTGCTGCCGTTGAGGTTGAGCGTCAGCCGGGTGATGGCGCCGTTGAGGGCCATGGTCGGGGTGGTCGTCGCCGGCGGCGGGTTCACCGCGTTGGTGACGGGCATCCCGGCGCGGTCGGTGAGGGTGAAGTTCACCGTGGGCGCGCTGCCCGGCGTGGTGTTGGTCACGCTCTGGATCGTGGCCGCGATGGTGGGCGCGCCAGCCCGTCCCTCGAGGGTCTGGTGGGCCGTGCGAACGCCCGTCGGGTAGGTGCCGATGAAGCCCGTCTCACGGTGGCAGGTCGAGCACTCGGCCGCGGACGTCACGCCGCCGGGGTGGACGACGGTGCCCATCGGGGGAGTGCCCGTGCCCAGGAAGATGTTGTCGTGGCACGAGGTGCAGATGGTGGTCGTGGGCTGCGTGGCCCAGCGCGCCGCGTCCGGCGCGTCGGTCGCCGTCTCGTTGTGGCAGGCGTTGCAGTTACGGAGGTCCTGCGGGTACCGCACGTGCGAGTAGTCGTGGACCGATCCGTTGAAGCCGGTCACCCGGAACGGCGTGCCGGCGATGACGCTCGGCAGCGACTCGCCGCGGTGGATCTTGTGGATCAGCGTGCGGAAATCGAGGCTCGTGCCCGTGTCCGGGTCGGTGAGCTCCTCGGTGTGGCAGCGGACGCAGAGCCGGACGTCGTTGCGCGACCCGCCGTGGGCGGCGAGCTGGCCGTGGCAGTTGTTGCAGCCCGAGGCCTGCGAGACCGGCATCACGCGCACCGGCGTGCCGCCGCCCGGGACGACGTCGAGCACGGTGTTGGCGATGGAGGCCGGGTCGTTGGCGAAGATCCCCTGGCGGCGAGCCTGCGCCGCGATGGAGAGGGTGCGCGTGGGGCTGTAGGTCGACGGCAGCGGCGCGGCGAGCTGGTAGACCCAGGTGCCGTCGCCCCGATCGGTGAGGCGCGCCGTCGCGACGGTGGTGCCGCGCACCGCGCTGTCCATGCAGGGCTGGAGCACGCTGGCGTGCGGAGCCGAGGCCGGACAGGTGGTGAAGGCGCGGTAGCGATCGGGCCGGCCGGCCGCGGTGAGGGCGACCTCGCTCGCCGAGAAGCCCAGGCTGTCGGTCTCCGTCGGCGGCAGGAACTGGCGACGGCTGTCTTGCAGGCTGAAGTGGACGCGGACGGTGCGATCGCTCGCGACGGTCACGTCGAGGAGGGTGAGCGTCAGGCCGTTGGCGGGCACGCGGCCCGGGGTGCCCATCGCGCCCGCATCACCGGCAGGGCCGGCCGGGCCGGCAGGACCGGGTTCGCCCGGCGCGCCCGCATCACCGGCAGGACCGCGTGGCCCCTGCTCGCCGGGCGGACCCTGAACCCCAGCTTCGCCCGCAGCGCCCGCGGGGCCAGCCGGACCGTCGTTGCCACAGGCGCCGAGCACCGACGCCAGAACCGCCACTACCACTGATCGGAATTTCATTTGTGCACCATCGGGAATACTTGGAAACCCGCCCCTTCTGCAATAGGCGAGCCTCGCGCTGGCGAGCGCGCGATGCTAAGGGGGGCGCCGAAATGGTGGTCGCTTCGGGCACCCAACAGAGAGAGATCTGCGCCCGCGACGCATCCCTTGCATCCGCAGCGGCTACACCGGGGCACCGCTCCGCGGCAGGACGCCACGGAATGACACTTGAAGGGGCAGCGGCGTGACGTTCGTCGATCGCTCTCGAGTTCGGTCAACTTCTTCACGGGGCGTCCTCCCGTTCGCCCTCCTGCTCGCGACCGGTCTCGCAGCGTGCGCCTCGTGCCACCAACTCTTCCTCCCCAACCCGTAGAACCCCCCAATGTCCGCCGATGGGCGCTCGCAGCGCTGCGCCGCCCGATCGCGCGAAGGAGCTGATCCCGCTATGTCTCCCACCCGATACGCCCTCTGCATCGCCCTGCTGTCCTTCGGTTGCAGCCAGTCGTCGACGGAGCCTGCGCCGCGAGTGACGGCCGAGAGCCCGAGCGCCCCCCGGGCCACCAACCAGGCGCCGCAGCTCCACGACTGGATTCCCAGCGGCGCGCCGGCCGGCAGCACCCCGACCCCCACGGCACCGGCGAACGCCCCGAGCGCGCATGGTGAGATCCGCGGCACCGTGCGCGAGACCATGAACGCCGCCGGGTATACCTACCTGCGTATGGACTCCGGCGGGGTGGACAGGTGGGTCGCGACCACGGCCATGACCGTGGCCGTCGGCGACCAGGTCATCGTGGCGGGCGGCGACGTCATGCAGGCCTTCCACAGCCGCACGCTCAACCGCACCTTCGACACCATCCTCTTCGCCGGCTCGGTGCGCCTCGCGGGCGCTCCCGCTCCCACGGCCCCCGCTCCCACCGCCCCCGCTCCCACGGCCCCCGCTCCCTCGGAGCCCGCCGCCGGCGCCCACCGGGGAACGGTTCGGGAGACCATGAACTCTGGCGGGTACACCTACCTCCGCCTGGAGGGCGGAGGGGCCAGCACCTGGGTGGCGGTCCCGGTGACCACCGTCGCGGTCGGCGACGAGGTCGAGGTGCCGCCGGGCAACGAGATGCCCAACTTCCACAGCCGCACGCTCGACCGCACCTTCCCCCAGCTCACCTTCTCGAGCGGGGTGCGCGTCCTGGGCGGCGCGGCCGCCCCCCAGGCGCGCCCGGGCCCTGGTCCCATCGCCCCCGGGACGGCGCTCCCTCCCGGCCACCCCCCGCTGCCCAGCGCGGGGCTCCCTCCGGGCCACCCCAGCGTCGGCGCCCGCCCCTCCGACGGCATCTCCCACTGATCCCTCCGTCGGCCGCGACTTGACCCTGGTCAAGCCCGGCGACGCCCCATCCTGTACCCGCATCGGGCACCACCATGACCATCATCGAGCCCTTCCGGATCAAGAGCGTCGAGCCCATCCGCATGACCACCGCGGAGGAGCGCGTCGGGCTCCTCGAGCAGGCGAAGCTCAACCCCTTCCTCCTCCACGCGGACGACGTCCTCCTCGATTTCCTCACGGACTCCGGCACCGGAGCGATGTCCGCCAAACAGTGGGGCGCCATCATGGAGGGCGACGAGAGCTACGCCGGGAGCCGCTCGTTCTACCGGCTCGAGCGCACCGTGAGGGAGCTCACCGGGTATCAGCACCTGATCCCGACGCACCAGGGCAGGGCCGCCGAGCGCATCCTGTTCTCCGTCGCGTGCAAGGCCGGGGACATCGTCCCCAACAACACGCACTTCGACACCACGCGCGCCAACCTCGAACACCAGGGGGTGCAGCCCGTCGACCTGGTGATCCCGGAGGGGCTGATCCCGCACGTCGAGCACCCCTTCAAGGGCGACATCGACCTCGCTCGCGTCGAGGCGCTGCTCGCCCGTGACGCCGCCCGCGTGCCCTTCGGGATGATCACCGTGACCAACAACTCCGGCGGCGGTCAGCCGGTCAGCCTGGCGAACATCCGGGCCTACTCCGCCCTCCTGAAGCGCTACGGCAAGGCCCTCATCATCGACGCGTGCCGCTTCGCGGAGAACGCGATGTTCATCAAGCTGCGCGAGCCGGGCGAAGGGGAACGCACGGTGCGCTCCATCGCGCAGGAGGTCTTCTCGCTCGCCGACGGCTGCACCATGAGCGCGAAGAAGGACGGCCTGGTCAACATCGGCGGCTTCCTCGCGCTCAACGACGACCGCTGGGTCGAGCAGGCGAAGAACCTCCTCATCCTCACCGAGGGCTTTCCCACCTACGGCGGCCTCGCCGGGCGCGACCTTGAGGCCATGGCCGTGGGCCTGGAGGAGGTGCTCGAAGAGGCCTATCTCCGCTATCGCCTACGAACCGCGGAGTACATGGGAGACAAGCTGCTGCGGGCGGGCGTTCCGCACGTGAGGCCCACCGGCGGGCACGCGGTGTACCTCGACGCCAAGGCCCTGCTGCCGCACCTCAAGAGCGAGGACTACCCGGCCTGGTCGCTCGCCTGCGCGCTCTACCAGGAGGCCGGGATTCGCGGCGTGGAGATCGGGTCCGTGATGTTCGGCAAGCGCGCCGACGACGGCACCGAGAGCTACCACCCGATGGAGCTGCTGCGGCTCGCGTTCCCCCGGCGGGTCTACACCCAGAGCCACTTCGACTTCGCCTCCGAGGCGATCCTCGCCGTCGCCGCGAGGGCGAGCTCGATCCGCGGCGTGCGCATCGTCAAGCAGAGCCGCTGGCTGCGCCACTTCACCGCGGAGTTCGCCTGGGCTCCGAAGTAGCGCGGAGATTTTAGCTCCTGAGCGCCAGCGCATGAGGTGCGTTGGTGCGTGCCCCGCGCACTCCGTGCCCTCGTCGCCTCGTCGCGCCCCGCGTGTTTCCGCCGCCTTGCAGTGAGGCACGCTGACTGCAGCCATGGTCCCTGCCTCGAGGCCTCCAGTGAGGGAGGAGCGCGACAGTTGTATCGCGCGATAGGCCCTCCTGCGCGCTCGCAGGCACTACCAAGGAGACGGTGCCATGAAGCAGGTACATTCCATGAGCTGCTGTGGGGGTCGCTGGGCGACGTTGCTGGCCTTCGCGCTGGGCGCGTGCGCCGTGGACAACCCCTCCGAGCCGCAGAGCGGGCAGACGCTCATCTCCGAGAGCGACGACCGCAAGGAGGTGTTCGAGCACGAGAACGCCTGGATGCGCAGCTACGCCGAGCAGGCCACGGTGTCGCTGGTGGACGAGTCGTTCTTCGTCACCGTGAACGGGGTGACGACCATGCTCGACGGCCCCACGCTGGGCGAGTCGCTCAACCTCTGTCCTGGCGAGCGCTACGCAGAGCAGCGCCGCCACGCGTTCTGCTCGGGCACGCTCATCGACGATGACCTGGTGCTCACCGCAGGCCACTGCATCAACGAAGACCACACCTGCGCCAACACCCGCTTCGTCTTCAATGACCACTACATCGCGCCTGGCGTGCGTCACCCGTTCTCTCCCTCCAACGTCTTCCAATGCGAGGAGGTCGTCGTCCATCAGCAGGGCGACGTGAACCTCGGCCAGCCCGACTTCGCCATCGTCCGGCTGCGCAACAGCGCGACGCCGATCTTCCAGCCCGCTCCGGTGCGGCGCGTCGCGGATCTGCTCGACAGCGGGCAGCACGTCAAGATCGTCGGCTTCCCCTACGGCATCCCCGCGAAGATCGACATGGAGGGCAACGTCACCCACCGCTCGGTCCTCTCGAACTACTTCGTCTCGTCGCTCGACTCCTTCGTCGGCAACTCGGGCTCCGGGGTCTACGAGAGCGACGGCTACACCCTCGCAGGCATCCTCATCGGCGGCGTGCTGCTACCCGGGCTCACCGAGGAGACCATCGACTACTACCCCGTCGCGCTGCCCGACGGCGGCACCTGCAACCGCGCCACGGTGTGCTCGACCCCGCAGTGCGGCACCGCGGTGTCCCTCTACACGCGCCCGGTGCTCGACGCGCTCTGCACCGATCCGTCGCGCAGCCCGCGGCTCTGCGGCGCCGGCGCGCCCGTCAACGACACCTGCATGACCGCGAGGCCGATCTGGCCGTTGATGGGCCGACAGCAGACCCTCTCCGGCTTCGTCACCGGAGGCGGCCACTCGGTCACCCCGCCCTGCGGAACCAGGCGGGCGACCTCGCCCGACGTGTTCTACAGCCTCCACCTCGACGTGCCGATGCTCTTCTACGCCGACGCGTTCACCTCGGACTTCCCGGCCTACCTCTTCCTGATGCGCGACTCGTGCAGCAGCCCCGCGAACATCATCGCGTGCAACGGCGGGGCGTGCAGCCAGGGGCAGGGCCAGATCGCGCTGCGCCTCGACGCCGGGATCTACTTCCTCGGCGTAGGCGGCAGCGGCGGCACCGGGCGCTACAACGTCCACGCGCAGTTTCTCCCCACCTCGACCGCGGCCGCGTCGATGCGCTCCACCGGGTCGCGCACCGTCATGGGCACCACGGCTGGAGCGTCGAACGGCACCTCGGGCACCTGCGGCGGCGCCAGCGCCGGGGACGCGACGTTCTACTTCACCACCTGCCCCGACTACCGCGGCGGCGTGATGGTGGCCTCGACCTGCAACTCCTCGACGGTGACCCGCGCCACCTGGAACACCGTGCTCCACGCCCGCCAGGGCAACTCGCTGACGTCGTTCTGCAACGACAACGCCTGCGGGCTCCAGTCGATCCTCCGCGCAGACCGCATGAGCGCGGGCTCGGGCCTGCGCGCGCTCTACGTCGACGGCGCCAGCAGCGGCGAGTCGGGTCCCTTCTCGGTCGCCGTCTCGTTCTCCACTCCGTAGTCGCCCGACACCCCCCCCGAACATCACCCCCGCGAGGGCTTCGTCGCGAGGTACACCACGAAGCGGCGGTTGCCCTTCGCGGGGCGCTCGTACGTCACGGAGAAGCCCGCGGCGGCGAGGCGCTTCGCGTAGCTCTCGTGGTAGGCCTCGGCCCAGATGGCGAACACCCCGCCCGGGCGCAGCGACGTGAAGGCCTGCTCGCAGGCGCGCGTCCCGTAGAGGGGATCGGCCGCGCGGGTGTCGTTGTCGGGCCCGACGTAGAGGTCGATGACGATGGCGTCGAGGCGGTGGGCCGAGCCCGCGGCGGCGCGCAGGGCGTCGGAGAAGTCGATGATGGCGACGGTGACCCGGGGGTCGTCCACGGCCCTCGCGGTGAGGTCGGCGATGGGGCCGCGGCACCAGCCCACGATCACCGGGTTGAGCTCGGCGACGGTGACGCGGGCGGAGGGCCGGGAGCGCGTCGAGCACCGCGCGCAGGGTGAAGGCCATGCCGAGGCCGCCGACCAGCACGCGAGGGCCGTCGAGGGCTGCGAGGCCGCGGCAGGCGAGCGCGCCGAGGGCCGCCTCGGAGCGGTGGGTCATGCTGTTCATCAGCACGCGGCCGTCGATGGTGATGAGGTAGTCACGCTCGCCGCGGCGTTGCAGTACAAGCTTGCCATCGGGGGTGACGGCGGTGTCGACGATGGTCCACGGGAGGCTCATGGGAAGTGCACCCCTCATAGCGCAACCGCCGGTGCCCGAGGGAGGGCGATGACACCTTCACAGCTACGAGCGAGGCTTCTCCGGGCGCTCGCGCTCGCGCTGGCGGCGCAGGCCGCGGGCTGCTGCGAGGTGCGAGAGAGCAGCCGGGAGGTGCGCGAAGACCAGGGCGGCACCCCCTGGGCGGCGGACGCCACCTGCGCGACGATCTGCCTCGTCTTCCCCAACTGCTCGGCCGGCTCCCGGCTGGTGAGCTGCACCCTCAGCGGCCCGGCGGGGAGCCGCGTCGCGGCCTGCGTCTTCGAGCAGAGCGAGTGCCCGCAGCGCCCCATCCCCGCGTCCGACTGCGGTCGACGCTACGCGGGCGCCACGGTCGACGGCGACCTCGGCTGCGACGACCCGCTGGGCGCCCTCTTCGGGGCGATGGCCGCGCTCGAGGCGGAGTCCATCCCGGCCTTCGAGGCGCTGGCCGACGCGCTCTCGGCCCACGGCGCCCCTGTGCGCCTCCAGCGGGCCGCGCGCCGCGCCGCCGACGACGAGCGCCGTCACACCCTTGCGATGGGCGCGCTCGCCGTGGCCCACGGCGCGGCGGTGCCCACGGTGACGGCGCCCGCGCGGGCGACGCCGACGCTCGTCGAGCTGGCGCGCGACAACGCGGTCGAGGGCTGCGTGCGCGAGACCTTCGGCGCGCTGGTGGCCCTGTGGCAGGCCGAGCGCGCGGCCGACCCGACCGTGCGGGCGACGATGCGGGACATCGCGCGCGACGAGCTGCGCCACGCGGCGCTGGGCTGGCAGATCGACGCCTGGGCCCACGCGGGTCTCACCCCAGACGGGCGCGCGGAGGTCGCCAGGGCGAAGCGGGTGGCCGTCGCCGAGCTGCGGGCTGCGCTCGGCCCGGCCGACGCCGCGGTGGTGGAGCGCGCGGGCTTCCCCTCGCACCAGCAGGCGCTGCGGCTGCTCGACCGCTGCGAGGCGGCGGTGTGGCAGGCGGCCTCGTGAGGCGCGCGCTCGGGCTTACCGCGGCGCTCCTGCTCGCGCCCGCGGCGGCGTCGGCGCAGCGCCCCGAGCGCCCGCGCAACGTGATCACCCTCCAGCCCCTCTCGGGGGTGACGGGCTACTTCGACCTGGAGTACGAGCGCGCGCTCGGCCGGAGGCTCTCGGTGTACGCCGCGCCAGGGGCGATCTTCTCGCGGACGCAGCGCCTCGACGGCTCGCTCTCGGTCGGGGTCTACGGCGCCTCGCTCGACCTCGGGGCGCGGGCCTTCCCCTTCAACGACGCGCCCGCGGGCTTCTTCGTCGACCTCGGCGTCGGCGTGGCGACCTCGGCCTTCGCCTCGCAGGACCGCGTGCAGGGCTTCGGCGTCCGCGGGATGTTCCTGCTCGGGTACACCGCCATCCTCGCCGGGCACTTCGTGGCCTCCTTCGGCCTCGGGGCGCAGGTCTCCCGCTTCACCCGGCGCTCGGGCGTCGACGCCGAGGTCGCCTTCCTGCCCGCGCTGCGCTTCGCCGTGGGCTGGGCGTTCTGACCGGGCTCACGGCGCCGGCGAGGTGAGCGCCACCTCCGGCACGGGCGAGAGCGCCCCGTCGGGGCGGCGCGGGTACATCCACAGCGCCTGCGTCCACGGGACGCTCCCCCGCGCCGTCTCCAGCCGCTGGTACGGGTCGTTGCTGCCGGGCGGGTTCATCCTCGCGTGGTCGGCGACGAAGCCCGCGTAGAGGTAGTCGGTGAGCTCGCCCGCCTGGAGCACGCCGTCCCGCGGCCGCGCGTCGGCCTCGCCCAGCACCGCGCGCCGGAGATACCAGGACAGGTAACCGCCCGCGCGCCGAGGCTCCGCCGTGTCGGAGAGCACGTCGGCGTCCGAGGAGAAGAGCCCGATGCGCCCCGGGCCGGTGACCCAGTCGTCCGCGAAGCCGCCCGCGTGGCAGGAGTCCAGCGCCAGGATCACCGTCCCCGCCCGCACCCCCGAGAGCGCCGCGGCGACCTCCGTGTCCGTGAGCGCCCCGTCCGCCAGCTCGATGGTCTCGTCGATGCCGTCGAGCTCGGTGCGGTCGCCCGCCGCCGCGGGTCGCACGTTGCCGTGGCCCGAGAAGAACACCACCACCACGTCCTCGGGCCTCGCCCTCGCCGCGAGGCCCGCGAGGCCCGCCGCGAAGGCCGCCCTCGTCGCCGCGCCGTCGACCAGCACCGTCTGGTCGCCCGCCCCCTGCAGGTGCGCCGCCCTCATGGCCTCGCCGAGAAACCTCGCGTCGTCCGCGCAGCCGTACAGCGTCGAGTGCCCGGTGTACGCCGTGATGCCCGCGTAGAGCCCCAGCACCCTGCCCCGCCCGTCGGCTCCTGCGTAGCCCACGCTCGGGGCCTCCTCCCCCGCGCGCAGCACCACCGGAGGGCGCTCGCTCGACGCCACGCGGAAGACTCCCGCGCCGCGCGTCCCGTAGGAGGTCACCACCAGGTGGTAGGTTCCGCTCTCGGGGATCACCACCTCCAGCGTGCTGTCGAGCGGCCGCTCGCTGCGGTCGGGGCCGAGGTCGTTGGCGTCGTCGTTCACCCAGCTCTGGCCGCGAGGGCCGAGCACCGTGGCCACCGTGTCGAAGGCCGCGGAGGTCACCCGCAGCCGCACCCTCGCCCCCGCCCTCGCCTCGAAGTGAAACCACCGCCCCGGCATCCCCTCCCCCGGCGTCGCGTCGAGCGCGGACTCCGCCGTCGCCCCGAGTGCCAGCGACGCCCCCTCGCTCGCCGTGAGCCGCTCGGCGCGCAGCGTGAAGGCCCCCGGCTGCGCCCTGCCCGCGGTCGTCGCCCGCAGCGAGTAGCGCCCCGTTGCTGGCGCGACGAACATCACCGCCGAGTCGTTGCTGCCAGGGAAGGCGTCGTCGTTGTCGATGTGCAGCCCGGCCGGACCATCGACCACGAGGCGCGAGTCGAGCGCCGTCGAGCGCATGACGAGGCGCACCCGCTCCCCCTCGGAGAGCTCGATGGCGTAGCGGCGCGCGAGGCGCCCCTCATCGGTCGAGGCGTCGGAGGCCGTGAGCTCCGCGCGGGTGTCGCCCCAGGAGAGAGCCACCGCGGGCGCCTCCGTGCTCGCGGCGGGCGAGCGCAGCGCGGGGCGCGTGGCGGCGCAGCCGAGGAGCAGCGAGAGCGACAGCGCGCAGGCGGCGCGGACGTGGGTCACCACTGGTGGGCCTCAGCTCTTCTTCGCGTAGCGCTGGCCGGCCTTCTCGAAGCGCTTTCGGGGGTCTCCCTTGGGCTTCTCCTTCGTCGGCGTGAAGGAGGTCACCGGGGCCTTCGGGCTCGGCGCCACGCCCGTCTCCAGCGCCCGCAGCTCGTCTCGCAGCGCGGCCGCCCGCTCGAAGTCCAGCGCCTCCGCGGCCTCCAGCATCTCTCCGCGGAGCTGCTCGGCCAGCGCCGCGCGGCCCGCGTCGTCCTTCGGAACCTCCGTGACGGCGCCGCCCTTGCGACGGCTCTTGGAGACGCTCACGTAGTCGTTGGCGCCGGACGCGGGCGAGAGGTCGCTGATCGCGCGCTTCGTGCTGGTGGGGGTGATCCCGTGCTTCTCGTTGTAGGCCCGCTGGATCGCCCGGCGACGGTCGGTCTCCTCGATGGCGTTCTGCATCGAGCGGGTGATGGTGTCGGCGTACATGATCACCCGCCCTTCGACGTTGCGCGCCGCGCGGCCGATGGTCTGGATGAGCGAGCGCGGCGAGCGCAGGAAGCCCTCCTTGTCGGCGTCGAGGATGGCCACCAGCGACACCTCCGGCAGGTCGAGCCCCTCGCGCAGGAGGTTGATGCCCACCAGCACGTCGAACTCCCCGCGCCGCAGGTCGCGGAGGATCTCCACCCGCTCCAGCGTGTCGATGTCCGAGTGTAGATAGCGGACCTTTACACCGAGGTCTTGATAGTATTCGGTGAGGTCTTCGGCCATGCGCTTGGTGAGGGTGGTGACGAGCACGCGCTGGTCCTTCGCGGCGCGGTCGCGCACCTCCGCGAGGAGGTCGTCGACCTGCTTGCCCACCGGGCGCACGGTGATCACCGGGTCGATGAGCCCCGTCGGGCGGATGATCTGCTCGACGAACCTCCCGCCGCTGTGCGCGAGCTCGTAGTCCCCCGGCGTGGCCGACACGTAGATGGTCTTGCCCATCCGCTGCTCGAACTCCTCGAACTTCAGCGGGCGGTTGTCCATCGCGCTCGGCAGCCGGAAGCCGAAGGACACCAGCGTCTCCTTGCGCGCCCGGTCGCCTTTGTACATCGACCCCACCTGCGACACCGTCTGGTGGCTCTCGTCGATGAGCAGCAGGTAGTCCGGCGGGAAGTAGTCGATGAGCGTCGGCGGCGCCTCGCCCGGCGCGCGACCCGACAGGTGCCGCGAGTAGTTCTCGATGCCGTGGCAGAACCCCACCTGCTCCAGCATCTCCAGGTCGTACATCACCCGCTGCTCCAGGCGCTCCCGCTCGATGAGCCGGCCGGTCTCCTTGAGCTCCGTGAGCCGTATCTGCAGCTCGTCGCGGATGGCGTTGATCGCCTGCGACATCATCTTCTTCGGGGTCACGTAGTGCGAGCCCGGGTAGATCTCCGCGGCGCGCAGCTTCTTCAGCACCTTGCCCCGCAGCGGATCGATCTCCGCGATGTCGTCGATGGTGTCCCCGAAGAACGCCACCCGCACCGCGACCTCCTCCTCGTAGGCCGGGAAGACCTCCACCACGTCGCCGCGCACCCGGAAGGTGCCTCGGTGGAAGTCCACGTCGTTGCGCTGGTACTGCATCTCCACGAGACGCCGCAGCAGGTGGTCGCGCGGGTACTCCTCGCCGACCCCGAAGGCCGCCACCATGCCCTTGTACGACTCCTGCGACCCGATGCCGTAGATGCACGACACCGAGGCCACGATGATCACGTCCTTGCGGCTGAGCAGCGAGCGCGTGGCCGAGTGGCGCATGCGGTCGATGGCCTCGTTGATCATGGCGTCCTTCTCGATGAAGGTGTCGCTCGCGGGGATGTACGCCTCGGGCTGGTAGTAGTCGTAGTACGAGACGAAGTACTCGACGGCGTTCTCCGGGAAGAGCGCCTTGAACTCCGCGTAGAGCTGCGCCGCGAGGGTCTTGTTGGGCGCGAGCACCAGCGCGGGCTTGCCGTGCGCGGCGATCACCTGGGCCGCGGTGAAGGTCTTGCCCGAGCCGGTGACCCCGAGGAGGGTCTGGTGCTTCTCACCCCGCGCGAGGCCCTCCAGCAGCGCGGCGATGGCCGTGGGCTGGTCGCCCTGGGGCTCGAACTCCGACACCAGCTCGAAGGGCGACGAGGGGTTCTTCTTCACTCGGGAGGGAGTGTGCCGATCGCAGCGAGGCGTCAAGCCGATCGGGTGACAGGTGGATGTCAGGTTTCGACGACCTCAGCGAACGACCCTGAGCCGCGAGCCCTGCGCCGCCGCGCGCACCGTCGGGTCGGGATCGTCCGCCAGGGCCCCCACCGCCTCGCGCGTCGCCGCGCTCTCGGAGAGCGAGAGGACCCTCGCGGCCGCCGTCCTCACCTCCGAGGCCGGATCGCGGAGCGCGGGGAGCAGCATCCGGTCGAGGTCGCCCACCGCGTAGGCCGAGAGCGCCTCGACGGTAAGCTCTCGCGTCCTCGCCTCGCGGCTGGAGAGCAGGTGCGGGGCGAGCTGCTCGACGGCGGCTGCGCCGCGGAGGTCGCGTCGGGCGGCGCGCTGCACGTCCGGGGGCATCGAGGCCCAGGTCGCGACGAAGCGCTTCAGCCCCTCGGGCTCGGCCCGCGCCAGCAGGCTGACCATCGCCGCGGCGCGCACCTCCAGCGCCGGGTCTTCGAGCAGCGCGTCCGAGAGCTCGCGCGCCTGCCCGGCCGGGAGCGTCGCGAGGCGCTCGGCCAGGTGACGTCGCACCGTGGGCGATGGGTCGAGGCGGAAGCGCGCGATCACCGCCGACGCCGCGCCCCCCTCGGAGGTCACCGCCGGCAGCACCTCGACGCGCACGGCCTCGGAGGGGTCCATCGAGGCCTCTTCGAGCAGCGTGAGCGCCTCCGGGGTCTGGATGCGCACCAGCACCCGCACCACCCCAGCGCGCACCGCGGGCTCCTTGGAGGAGAGCAGCCCCTTCAGGAGCGGCACCAGCGACGGCTCGGCGATGCGCTCCAGCACCCTCAGGCACGCGGCGGTCGCCTCAGGGCGAGAGGGCCCGGCCATGCGCTGGACGAAGGCCTCGGTCGCCCCGCGGTGCAGCCGGGCGAGCGCCTCCTCGACCGCGGACTGCACCGCCGCGGGCCCGAGCGCCAGCCTGCGGAAGAGCGCGTCGGAGAAGCGCCGGTCGCCCGCCTCGCCCAGCGCCTTCGCCGCGACGATGGCGACCTCGGCGCAGGGGTCGGCGACGCCGCGGGCCAGCGCCTCGCGCGCTGACTCGAGCGAGCGGCGAGCGGCCAGGGCGTGCGCGGCGAGCACCCGCAGCCCCTCCACGGGGTCGATGGCGAGGGTGTCGGCGAGGGCCTCGACGCTGCGGTCGCCCTGCACCTTGGCGAGCACCTCGACGGCGAGGCGGCGGCTCGACGGGCCCTGTCCGGTGCGAAGGATGCGCTGGTAGCGCTCGACCACGGCGGCCTGGTCGACGGGCGCCTCCGCGGCGCCGCCCAGGTCGTCGAGGCAGAGCTTCGCGAGCACCTCGCGGCGCAGGGCGACGTCCTCGCGCCGGAGAAACTCCCCCAGGGCCTTCACCTCGGACTCGTTGGAGAGCAGGTCGGTCACCGACGAGAGGGCGCTCTCGGTGCCGAGGAGCGCCGCCGCGACGACGCGCGCCGCCGCCTCGACCCGGTCGCCGGACGCGCACTCCGCGAGGGTGCGCTCCGCCCTCGGCCCGCCCACCCGGCCCAGCGCGATGGCGGCGCGGTTGCGCACGAACGCGTCGGGGTCGGCGAGGCGGCCCTCCAGCACCTCGAAGACCCGGTCGTCCTGCGGGCCGATCTTGCCGAGGCCGTTCACCGCCGCCGCCCTCGTGTGCGGGTCGCGGTCGTTCACCGCCAGCAGCAGCGCGTGCACCGAGGCCGCGCCGGGGATCTTCCCGATCGCCCCCGCGGCGCTCGAACGGAGCCTGGCGTCGGGGTCTCGGAGCGCGCGCTGCAGGTAGGGCAGCACGGCCGGGTCTCCCTGCTTCCCGAGGGTCCAGCAGAGGCAGATGCGGAGCTCCATGTCGGGCGAGGCGGCGAACTCGTCGAGGCGCTCGCGCAGCACGTCGCCCTTGCCGTCGTCCTTGCCGTCGCCCCCGCCGAAGGCCAGCGCGTCGGTGATGCGCTCCTTGGCCTCGAGCGACGCCCCGGAGAGGGCCCCGAGCAGCGCGTCGACGGAGTCCTTGCGGCCGCGCCGGCCGCGGCGCCCGAGGGTGTCGATGGCCGCGAGGCGCACCGATCGCTCCGGGTCTTCGAGGCGGGCGACCAGCGACTCGACGGCCACCGCGCTGTTGCGCGACGCGATGAGCTCCAGCGCGCTCAGGCGCACGGCGGAGTTGGGGTCGGAGAGGGCCTTCTGGAGCAGCCCCAGCGCCTCGGCGCCCTCGAAGGACGCGACGGGCTTGAGCACCGCGAGCCGCGCCGCCACCGAGCCGCGGTGGTAGGCGCGGGAGAGCTCGGGGAAGAACCGCTCCATGCCCTTCGTCTCGCGCTGCGCCAGCGCCTCGGCGGCGGTGTCTCTCACCACGGGCTCCGCGTCTCCGAGCAGCGCCACCAGGGCGGCGGTGCCCTCCTCCGCGCGCAGCGCCCCGAGGGCCTCGGCGACGCGGGCGCGCACCGGCCAGGAGGGGTCCTCGGCCGAGGCTGCGAGCAGGGCGGCGAGGCGGGGGACGCCCAGCTCGCCGCAGATGCGGGCCACCCTCGCGCGCACCCGGAAGTCCGCGTGGTGCAGGTGCGCCGCGATGGCGTCCGCGAGCCCCGCCAGACCGAGCTCGAGCACCGCCGTGCTGGCCCGACGGGCGACCGGCGGGTCTTCCGAGCTGAGCTCCGCCACGCGCGCGGAGAGGTAGCCCACGCGGTCGAGCGCCAGGGCCGCCCGCTTGCGCACGTCGGCGTTCTCGTCGCGCAGCGAGCGCTCGAGCGGCCCCGTGTCCGTCGGCTGGATCATCTCCAGCGCCTCGAGCGCCCTCACCCGGGTGCCGTAGTCCGGGTCGGCGAGCGCGGCGACCAGCACGTCGATCGAGGCCTCGGCGCCCATGCGGCCGATGGCCCCGGCGGCGTGGGCCCTCACCTGGGGCATCGGGTCGCTGAGCGCGGCGCGGAGGAGCGCCTGCGTGGCGCGGCGGTCGCCCAGGGAGCCGAGGGCCTCGGTGGCCGCCATGCGCACGGTGTCGCTCCGGTCGAAGAGGCGCTCCAGCAGCGCGGCGGTCGCGGCCTTGTCGCCGATGCGGCCGAGGATCCTCGCCGCCCACACCGCGGCCTGCGGGTGCTCCTCGTCGCGCAGCAGCTCGACGAGCGGCGCCACCGCCAGGGCGCCGAAGCGGGTGAGGGCCTCGGCCACCCGGGGCGATGAGCCCGCGTCGGTGGCGCGCAGCTCCTCGACCAGCAGCGGGATCGCCTCCTCGGCGTGGATGCGCGCCAGCGCCGTCGCGGCGGCGGCCTTCACCGAGTCGACGTCCTCGTGGGGGTCGCGCAGCGCGGCGACGAGCGCGGGCACGGCGCTGGCGACCCCGACGAGCCCGAGCACCTCCGCCGCGTGGGCGCGCTCGCTCCAGGTCGAGGCCTCGCGCACCCGGGAGACGTAGCGCTCCATCAGCCCGAGGCGCTCGAAGGTCGAGACCGCCCACTGCTTCTTCGCGACGTCGGCCTCGTGCAGCAGCAGGAGCATCACCCGCTCGACGGTGCCCGCGTCGAAGCCCTCCCTCAGCCGTCGAGCGACCTCCTCGGGGTTCTCCCCGGCGCCGCGCTCGAGCACCTTGCGGGCGAGCTCCAGCCGGTCGAGCGCCCTCCTCGCGACCAGCCTGCTCCAGCCCTCTCGCAGCAGCACCCACGCCGTCGGCAGCGCCGCGAGGAGCACCAGCACCAGGGCGATGTAGGCGACCAGGGCGGCGGCGCTCATGCGTTTCCGAGTGCTGAGGCCGCTTGCGGCATCGGCGCACCCGCCTTCACCGCGGCACCCTGGTTCGACATGTCAGGTTCCGCTAGCAGACAATCCCTTTAGGGGTCGCGACGCTATCGCAGCCCCGCTTTTCCTTCAAGATTCGCAGGGCGGGGGGCGGGGCCCGGCCGGCCGGGGGGGCGGGGCCGGGCGCCCGCCCGCGGGCGGGGCGGCGGCCGGCCCCCGGGGCGGGGGGGCGGGCCGGCCGCGGGGCCGGGGCGGGGGGGCCGGCGGCGGGGCGCGGGGGGGGCCCCGGGGCCGGCGGGGGGCGGGGCCCCGGGCCCGCGGGCGGGGGCCGCGGGCCGGGCGGGGGCGGGCGCCCGCGCGCGCCCGCCCCCGCGCGGGCGGCGTGCGCTCCGGTCCCGCAGCATTCGTTGCTGCGCGCGGGGGCCTCGACTACACCACCGCACCCAATGACCACCCGACCGCTGATCGCTTCCGAGAAGGTCTCCCCCGAGGCCGACGCCGTCGTCGCCAACTTCCACCGCGGCATCGTCGACGAGGTCGCCGCCGCCGTCGCTCGCGACCCGGTCGTGGTCGTCGGCATGGCGCAGAACCCTGTGGTGAAGTCCGCCCGCAAGCTCCTCGACGAGGAGGGGGTGAAGTTCACCTACCTGGAGTACGGGAGCTACGTGTCCAAGTGGAAGGAGCGCCTCGCCATCAAGCTCTGGGCGGGCTTCCCGACCTTCCCGATGGTGTTCATCGACGGCGTGCTCATCGGCGGCAACCGGGAGCTGGTGAAGCTCAAGGCCGACGGCAAGCTGAAGAAGTAGTTCAGCCCATGAAGGGGTAGCGCCAGCCGGTGGGCGGGACGAGCGTCTCCTTCACCGTGCGCGGCGACACCCAGCGCAGCAGGTTGAGCGCCGAGCCCGCCTTGTCGTTGGTCCCTGATCCGCGCGCCCCGCCGAAGGGCTGCTGCCCCACCACCGCGCCGGTGGGCTTGTCGTTGACGTAGAAGTTGCCCGCCCCCTGGCGGAGCACCCCCGAGGCGTGGGTGATCGCCGCCCGGTCGCGCGCCCAGAACGCCCCCGTCAGCGCGTACTCCGAGTCGTTGGCGCAGCGAGAGAGCGCCTCGTCGTAGCGGGCGTCTTCGTACACCGAGACCGTCAGCACCGGGCCGAAGAGCTCGTCCCTCATCAGCGCGTGCCCCGGGTCGTCCACCCGGATGAGCGTCGGCCGGATGAAGTACCCGTCGCGGTCGTCGTAGCCGTGGTGCAGCACCTCGCAGCCCGTGTCGGCGAGGGCGCCCTTCACCGCGGCGGTGATGCGGTCGTAGGCCCGGCGGTCGATCACCGCGCCCATGAAATGGCTGAGGTCGCTCACGTCTCCGACGGTGATCGCCGGGAGCACGTCCATCATGCGAGCCCGGAGCGGGGCCCAGAGCGAGGCCGGGACGTAGGCCCGCGACGCCGCGGAGCACTTCTGCCCCTGGTACTCGTAGGCCCCGCGCACCAGCGCCGTCGAGAGCGCGTCGACGTCGGCGCTGGGGTGCGCGAAGACGAAGTCCTTGCCGCCGGTCTCGCCCACGAGGCGCGGATAGCTGCGGTAGCGACCCTCCCCGACGCCCTCCCCGACCTTCGCCCAGAGCGAGCGAAACACCGTGGTGCTCCCGGTGAAATGGATCCCAGCGAGGTGCCGCGAGGCGAGGGCGCGGCCGACCATCGCGGCCGGGTCGCCCAGCACCATGTTGATCACCCCGGGCGGCAGCCCAGCCTCCTTGAGGATCTCCAGGATGAAGTGCGCGCTGTACATCGCGTTGGCCGCGGGCTTCCACACGACCACGTTGCCCATCAGCGCGGGAGCGGTCGGGAGGTTGCCCGCGATGGCCGTGAAGTTGAACGGCGTGACCGCCAGCACGAAGCCCTCGAGGGGGCGGTGGTCGACGAGGTTCCAGACGCCGGGCGAGGAGATGGGCTGGTCGGAGAGGATCTTCGGGAGGAAGCCCACGTTGAAGCGCCAGAAGTCGATGAGCTCGCACGCGGCGTCGATCTCCGCCTGGTGCGCCGTCTTCGACTGACCCAGCATCGTGGCGGCGTTGAGCACCGAGCGGTACTTCGTCGCCAGCAGCTCGGCGGCCTTGAGGAAGATGGCGGCGCGGGCGTTCCACGGCGTCGCGGCCCACGCGGGCGCGGCGGCGAGCGCGGCGGCGATGGCGTCGTCGACCTGCGACGGATCACCCCCGTGCCAGTGGCCGAGCACCATGTCGTGACGGTGGGGAGAGCGCATCGCGACGCGCTCCCCGGAGGCCACCTCGCGCCCGCCGATGTAGGCCGCGACCTCGATGGGCGACGCGGACATCGACGACACCGTGCGCAGGAGCTCGTCGCGCTCGGGCGACCCCGGGGCGTAGGAGCGCACCGGCTCGTTGATGGCGACCGGGACCTCGATGCTGCTCTCGATCATGGCGGCGAAGGTACCGCGGGCGCGCTCGGAGGGCGATCGGCGCCGCACACCGACGTGGGCGACGTCGGCGTCGACTGGATCGCACGTGGAGGCGCGTTCGGTGCTAGCAGTGTGGGATGGCAGACGGCGCCGACGACACGAGCCCCCCGCTCCGTCCGAACAGCTTCCTCTACGCGTTCCGGCACCATCTCGCGGAGGCGACGGAGCGCGATCGACGCGATGCCCTGAGCGGAGCCGCGACGTGGACCTTGTTCGTATTTCGAGCCCTCTTCGATGCGGCGAGGGACTGCGGCATGATGGCTAGCGCTTCGAAAGACGTGGAGCGGACCTCCCAGGCCGCGCGCTGGCAACGCCGCGAATACCTCTTCGACGTGACCTGGTATCGCGGGGAGGGTGGCCCCTGGGAGATCCCCTCCGTGCTCCTCGAGCACGAGAACCTCTGGCATCGTGACGCGTTTCTCGCCGACTTCTGGAAGCTTCTCCTGGGCCTCGCACCGCTGCGCGTCATGATCGGATACGCCGCGAATGCGTCCCTTCGGGATTCGTGGGTCGACGCGATCAACGAGATGCTCTCCGTGGATGCGAACAATGGCTTTCGGCCGCCGGCCGACGTCGACGACCTGATCCTGATTGGCCACAAGGGCATGTTGCCGACGGGCTACACGGTGTACCAGCGAGACGGGCGGGTGTTCGTACGGGTGGCCGAGACGCTCGACGGCTTTGCGATGCCTGATCCGCGCGACGCCGCTCCGTGGCAGGTCTACCTCTCCCGCCTGCAGGCTCAGACGAGGGAGCGCGTCGGCCTGGAGACCTCCCGTATCGAGAAGGCGGGCATCATCGACGCCCGAGGCGCAGTCGTCTCCGGATCGCTTCCGAGCGACATGGCCGAGGGATCGCGTTCGAGCGTCACGACCGGCTGATGACCGTCGCTCCGCCGACGATGATCGTGGTGGGCGGTCCGCCCGGTAGCGGGAAGTCGACCGCGATGCCGGCCCGCACGTTCGGCGTCGACGCGTTCAACGTCGACGATCGTTGCCGTGAACTCCATGGCAGCTATCAAGGCATTCCGCCGGAGGTTCGAGCGCGCGCCAGCGGCGAGTGCGAGTCGTTCGTGGCCGACCATCTCGCGCGGGGCGTGAGCTTCGCCGTGGAGAGCACGATGCGCACGACCATCTCCATCGAACAGGCGCGGGAGGCCAACGCGCGGGGATTCATTACGGTGCTGCTCTTTCTCTGTGCGGAGGAGGTTTCGATCCACGTCGAGCGCGTGCGTGCTCGCGCCCTTGCAGGCGGGCACAGCGCGCCCGAGGCGGAGATTCGTGCGACCTACGCCGCGAGCCTCGCGAACCTCTCCCTCGCGGTGGGTGTCTTCGCGGTGATCGAGTGCTTCGATACCACCCCGCACGGCCTCGGCGCCCGCCACGTGGCCAGCGTCCGCGGGGGCCGCATGGAGTTGACCTCTACCCCGACGCCCCGCTGGCTGTTGCAGCCCCCGCGCTAGTCCACGCTCTCGGCGGACGGGGGTGGCGGTTGCAGCCTGAGGGCAGTCGAGGGCGCCTACCGGGTCGCGCCGTCGCGGGGGAGGTTGCCGGCGTCGCGGTTGAGCGCGGGGATGTCGCGCATCGACGGCCCGATGCCCGCGTCGCCCGCGCACCGCAGGCGCACCGGGACGACGAAGTTCTGGCTCGATCCGTTCTGGGCATAGTTGTCGTCCCAGCTCCAGGTGCGCTCGAAGGGCTCGCAGCCGGGGGCCTCGACCCGCACCCGCAGCGGCTCCGCGCAGCGGCGCAGGATGATGCGCGTCCCGCAGCCGTAACGGTTGAACACGGCGCCCTCCCCGAGGGTTGCGACGACGCCGCCGTCGATCAGCGCCTTGCCCAGACCGAACTCGGGGCGGTACTGCGCGCGCTCCGTCGCCGAGGCGCCCTGCGCGCAGGTGACGATCGCGTCGGGCAGCTCGATGGCGGTGCCGTCTTCGCGGAAGAGCCCGATGGTGGCCAGCGTCACGGTCCCCACCGGATCGTCGTTGCTGCTCGACGGCGCGCAGCTCGGGTCGTCGAAGTCGTTGTGCGTGCAGCCCAGCGCGAGCGCCGCGCACGCGATCCAGCGCTTCGACGAAGTGTGGGAGGCCATCGGGTCACCCTGCGGGCGTCGCCCGTCGGGGGTCAACGCCGCCCGTCAGGCTGGGGCGGCGCCTACATCTCCCGAAAGGTAGTCAGCGACGCCCGGGCGACCGTTCGCGGCCGCCGTTTTCGACCGTACGGGCGATGCCCTCCCAGCTCCGGCCGCCGTTCACGGGTCGGCCTCCGTCGCTGCCCTCTTCGCGCTTGCCGCGACCCGTTCTCCCTCGCGAGACTCGTCGCTCCGGGCGGCCGTCGCCGCCCGCCACTGGGAGGATGTCCATGAGTTCGAAGCAGATACTCGATGAAGGCAAGACCGCCGACGGGTTGATCGAAGCCGCGCGCACCCACGCCGCGGACATCGCCAGCCGTCGCGTAGCTCAATACGCCTCCATCAAGCTCAAGAACGCGCCCACGGCCGCCGCCATCGAGTCCCAGATCCGCCTCGACGCCACCCTGCTCGAACACACCCTCGCCTCGCTGCGTCGCGCCGACGAGGTGCTCGCCGCAGAGCTCGGCGACGACGCCGCGGTCTTCGCCGCCCGCGACCGCTACGCCGCCAGCGTGCGCTCGGCGCTCGTCGGCTTCCGCGACCTGGTGCTGACCAACTGCGGCGACGCAGCCGTCGCGGCGCTGGGCTTCGTCGGCGAGACCCCGCGCGATCCGGTGGCGCTGGAGGCCCTCGGCGCCTCGGTGCTCGCGGGCGTCGAGAAGTCGCCCCCGCGCTCGCAGCGGCGCGGCGTGCGCTTCGACGCGAAGCTCGCGCTGGAGGGGGTCACCGCCGACGTGGCCGCGCTCGCTTCCGCCAACGCCGCGGTCCGTAAGGAGAAGCGCGAGGAGCAGGCCGCGCGCTCCCGCCGCGACGAGGCGTGGAATACCTTCAGCCGCGAGCGGGTCTCCGCGGCGCGCTCGCTCGACGCGCAGCTCCGCGCGGTGGGGCTCGACGACCTCGCCGACCGCCTGCTCCCCTCGATCGCGGCGAGCGGCGAGCCCGCGACCGTCCCCGATCCGGCGCCCGCCCCGACGGGCTGACGCGCTCTTCGGTACGACCGCGAGGCCGTCAGCGAGGAGTCCCCGGTACGACCGCGAGGTTGTCGGTACCCCGAGCCAGACCCTGAGCGTTAGCGAGGGGGAGCGACCTACCCCGCTGCCAGCGCGATTCTCCTTCTCCGAACGTGGTGGTTCTCCGGCGGAATCCCCGGAGATTCCGGACGCGTACTGACGACGGTAGAGGGCTCTCCCCCTCGCTAACGCTCAGGGTCTGGCTCGGGGTACCGACGGCCTCGCGGTCGTACCGGGGACTCCTCGCCGACGGCCTCGCGGTCGTACCGGGGACTCCCCGCCGACGGCCTCGCGGTCGTACCGGGGACTCCTCGCCGACGGCCTCGCGGTCGTACCGGAGACTCCCCGCCGACAGCCTCGCGCTCGTACCGGGGGAGCCACGCGCCATCAGCCAACAACGCCGCCGCGCTTGCGCCGCGCACCTCGGGTGGGGTGCAATCCCGCACCGTGACCAACCTCCGCTCGTCCTCCCGGTGCCTCGTGATCGCCTTGCTCGCCGGCTGCTCGGCCGAGGAGGCCACGCAGGTTTCCTGCGGCGAGGGCGTGCTCTGCGCCACCGACCCGGACACGGGAGTACGCCTCGACGCCTCCGCCGACCGTGGCCCCGCGGTCGACCGCCCGAGGCCCAACGACCTCGGCCCGGTGCGCGACGCCATCGCCATCCGCGAGCTCACCCGCATCGTCGTCGACCCCCCGACGGCCACCCTCGTCTCCCGCGCGGGCGCCCCCGCCACGCAGGCCTTCTCCGTCGTCGGCACCTTCAACGACGGCACCACCCGGCCGCTCGCCAACGGCACCTGGTCGCTGCCCGTCTCCCTCGCCGCCACCGTCGACCCCAACACCGGCGTGGTCACCGCGGGCGGAGGCGCAGGGGGGGTGATCGAGCTGACCGTGAGGGTGCCTGGTCCGGGCGGCGCGGAGCTCAGCGCCACCGCGGCGGTCACCGTGCGCGTCGAGCGCTCGGTGCTGGTCGACCGGCTCGTCCCGGACGTCATCGAGCACTTCGTGCGCCCCCCGGTGACCGACCCCGCCCGCCGCGCCACGCTGCGCTATCCGCTCGACCGCGCGGTGATCCCGGTCAACCTCCCGGCGCCCGACGTGCAGTGGGAGGGCGGCGCCGCCGGGGACTTCTACCGCGTGCTCATCCGGAAGCCCCACGCCTCGGTGAGCGCGTACCTCCAGCACACCGGCGCCTCCTTCGGGTACCACTGGGCCGTCGAGCCCGAGGCCTGGCGGGCGCTGCTGGAGAGCGACCCCGCCGACCCGCTGGTGATCTCCGTCGACCGCTGGGACAACGCCATGCGGGAGCACGTCGCGGGGGAGTCCATCTCGCTGCGCGTCGCCCGCGCCGTCCTCTCCGGCACCATCTACTACTGGGACCTCTCCAACGGCCGGCTGATGCGCCTCGACGCCCTCACCGGCGCCCGCTCGCTCACCATCGCCAACCCCCCGCCGAAGCCCTCCGGCGAGGGCGCTGGCTCTCGCTGCATCGCCTGCCACACGGTCTCCCGCGACGGCCGCTACCTCAGCGCCGAGCTCTGGGGCGGCGACGGCCCCTCGGTCACCTTCGACCTCACCTCCTCCGAGCTCTCCCGAGACCCCGCGCCGACGGTCTACGGTCCTCGCGACGACCTGCGCTACCTCTTCTCGAGCTTCTCGCCCGACTCCAACTACCTCGTCATCAACCGCGGCAACTCGATGCAGCTCCTCGAGCGCGCGAGCGGCACGGTGGTCCCCGGCAGCGGGCTCCCCGCCGACCACGCCGCGCACCCCGACTGGGCTCCCGACGGGATGAGCGTGGCCCTCGTCACCAACACCAACATGGGCTGGGCCGTGGACTTCACCCGCGGCGACCTCGCCGTGGTGCCTCGCACCGCGACCACCACCTTCGGCGAGCTCCGCGTGGTGCACCGCGGGACCACCGACGCCGCCCCCGCCGCGGGCGCACTCGTCACCGACGCGCACCCGACCTTCTCCCCCGACAGCCGCTGGATCGCCTTCCAGCACGGCACCAATTCCCGCGGCGGAAACGAGACCACGCACTACCCCGGACGCCTGGAGGTCACCGCCGCCAGCGCCACGCCGGACACCCCCTCGCTGGTGCTCGCCAACGCCAACGGCAGCGGCGAGCCCGACTCGTACTGGCCCAACTTCTCGCCCTTCGACGAGGGCGGGTACTTCTGGGTCGCGTTCTATTCTCGGCGCGACTACGGCAACGCCCGGGTCGGCACCCGGGGCACCCGCCGACGCCAGATCTGGGTCGCCGCCATCTCCAACCGCCCCACCGCAGGGGCCGATCCGTCGCAGGTTCCGTACTGGCTCCCGGGGCAGGACACCGCGCTCGACAACATGTCCGCCTACTGGGCCCCCGTCGCCTGCCGCATGAACAGCGAGCGATGCAGCGTCTCCAGCGAGTGCTGCTCCGGCCTCTGCGAGCGTGGCCCCGACGGGATGTTCGCCTGCACCCCGCCGCCCCCCGCCATGTGCCGCCGCGAAGGCACCACCTGCTCCTCCACCTCCGACTGCTGCAACGGCCTCATGTGCTTCAACCGCGTCTGCGGTCGCGATCCGGGCTGAGACTCCCCATAGGCGTCAACCGTCGATCGCCCGCCGTGCCCGCAGGTTGAAACCCTGATCCTTCCCGGAATGTTCTCGGGGTTGCTCGCAAGGCGGAAGCGACGAGAGCGACCGTCCACGCCAGCCCAACGCGCCTCACCCGGAGCGAAGCGGAGGGGGCGACCGTCCAGGCCATCGGTCGAGGGCGCCCGGGCCGCAGGATGAATCCTGCGGCAACGATGTTCCCGCTGGGCAGGTTCATGGAAGTCGCGAGACGCGACTCTCCAGCGCAGTCCGCTCGCGGACTTTCTGTGGTGCCTACGATCGACTCCATCGTTGCCGCAGGATTCATCCTGCGGCCCGGGCCCCCCCCCCCGCCGGCCGCCCCGGCCGCCCCCCCCCCCCCCCCCCCGGGTGGGGCGCTTGGGCTGGCGTGGGCGGTCGCTCCCGTCGCTTCCGCCTTGCGTGGCCCCCCCCCCCCCCCCCCCCCCCCGCGTGAACATTCCGGGAAGGATCAGGGTTTCAACCTGCGGGCACGGCGGGCGATCGACGGTTGACGCCTATAGCTCCCCCTTCCGCGTCATCACCCACCGCAATGTGCTTGAAATCAGGGCCGCGCCTTGACAGCGCGCCGCGTCATGAGAAGAGATGACGCGTCGAGTCAACGACGGTAGGGGACGAGCATGGACACGCATTCGCAGGACACGGCCCGGATGACCCGCATCGAGGCCGCTCGGCAGGCCGCGCTGGGCACGCTCTCTCGCGCAAGGGAGACGCTCCAGGTGGCAGCGACGACGGTTCCGGAGTGGGCGCGGGGCGTCGAGATGAAGGCCGGCGAGCAGGTCGACGCGCTGCTCGAAGGGTTGGGCCTGGTGCGCATCGCCAAGGTCGAGGCGAAGCGCCTGGCCGCGGTGGTCGAGGCCGCCCCGGTGAGCGTCGAGCAGAAGCCCGCGGTGGAGCCCGAGGCCAAGGTCGAAGCCACGGCCGAGCCGGTCGAAGCGGAGGTCGAAGCCACGGCCGAGCCGGTCGAAGCGAAGGTCGAAGCCACGGCCGAAGCGAAGCCCGAAGCGAAGCCCGAAGCCCACGTCGAAGCCCACGTAGAGGCTCACGCAGCGGGCGCGGGCGATCGCTCCAAGCACCGACGGCGTCGCTGAGGGCGGAGCACAGACGTCGGGCGACGGAGGCCTGACGACGAACACGCGCGACGACAAAGCCGCGGAGGGCGACTGTGCACCTCAGTTGCTTCGGGGGCGGGTCGTGGTGTTCGATCATCCCGCGAGCGGACCACCTGGAATTACCGGTCTGCCCGCATAGGGAGAACGCCTCCATGCAAGCACGCGTCTTGATCGTCTTGTCCGCCGCCCTCGTCGCCCTCTCCGGCTGTGATGGTCGAGCGTTGCTCGGTCCACCGACAGTCACGGGTGACGCCGCGATCGACCTCGGATCCGCCGACACCGGGAGCGACACCGGGAGTGACACCCCCACGGATACCGGGAGCGACACCGGCGTCGTCGATGTTCCGGAGGACATCGGGGCGGACAGCGGCGTCGACGGCGGCACCGTGACCTGCGGGCCGGACGAGACCCGCTGCGGCAGCGGCTGCGCCGACACCCGGAGCGACCCCCGCAACTGCGGCTCCTGCGGCACCGCCTGCGCCTCGGGCCAGGTCTGCAACGTCGGCGTCTGCACCACGGCCTGCGGCGCCGGGCTCAGCGACTGCGGCGGCGCCTGCGTCGACCTCGCGTCGAGCGCCGACCACTGCGGCGCCTGCGGCACGGTCTGCGCTGGCGGGGCGACCTGCAGCGCGGGCGCCTGCGTCTGCCCCGCGGGGACCTCCCGCTGCGGCGACCGCTGCGTCGACCTCGGGAGCGACCCGACGCACTGCGGCAGCTGCGCCACCGCCTGCACCGCGGGCCAGGTGTGCAGCTCCGGGGCGTGCGGCACCACCTGCGGGATGGGCCTCACGGCCTGCTCCGGGGCGTGCGTCGACACCCGCAGCGACGCCACCCACTGCGGCGCCTGCGGCGTCGCGTGCACCGGCGGCGCGGCCTGCGTGGCCGGCGCCTGCGCCTGCCCGTCGGGCTCCACCCGCTGCGGCGACCGCTGCGTCGACCTCGCCTCCAGCGGAACCGACTGCGGCGCCTGCGGCCGGGCCTGCGCCGCGGGCCAGGTGTGCTCCGCCGGGACGTGTGGCGCGCTCTGCCCGACGGGCCGGCTCGCCTGCGGTCGCGACTGCGTCGATGTCGAGTCCGACAGCGCCAACTGCGGCGCGTGCGGCGTCGCCTGCACCGGCGGCTCGGCCTGCGTGGCCGGCGCCTGCACCTGCCCTGCGGGGCAGAGCCTCTGCGGCGGAGTGTGCGTCGACAACGCCACCGATCCTGCCCACTGCGGGATGTGCGGTCGCGCCTGCGCGGCGGGCCAGAGCTGCAGCGCCGGGACCTGCGCCAGCAGCTGCGGCGCCCGGACGGCGTGCGCGGGCTCGTGCGTCGACACCGCCACGGACCCGGCCAACTGCGGCGCGTGCGGCGTCGCCTGCACCGGCGGCTCGGCCTGCGTGGCCGGCGCCTGCGGCTGCCCGATGGGTCAGGCGCTCTGCGGCGGGCGCTGCGTGAACACCGCGGCGGACGGCGCCAACTGCGGCGCCTGCGGCACCCGCTGCGTGCCGGGCACCATGTGCAGCGGCGGCGCCTGCGTGTGCGCCGAGGGGACCTTCAACTGCTCGGGCATCTGCGTCGCCCTCCAGAGCAACCCCGCCCACTGCGGGGCCTGCGGCAACGCGTGCCCGGCGGGCCAGGCCTGCAGCGCGGGCGTCTGCGGCTCGACCTGCTCCGCGGGTCAGACCCGCTGCGGCGGATCGTGCGTCGACCTCCAGAGCGACCGCGCCAACTGCGGCGCCTGCGGCACCGCCTGCACCGGCGGGACCGTCTGCAGCCGCGGGGCCTGCGTGTGCGATCCGGGCCGCACCAACTGCGGCGGCACCTGCGTCGACGTGCAGAGCGACCGCGCCAACTGCGGCGCCTGCGGCCGGGCCTGCGCCGCGGGCCAGGCGTGCTCCGCGGGCGCCTGCGCCGCGAGCTGCGCGACGGGGCTCACCAACTGCTCCGGGGCGTGCGTCGACCTGTCCAGCAACAACGCGAGCTGCGGCGCCTGCGGCCGCGCCTGCACCGGCGGGTCGCGCTGCGTGACCGGCGCCTGCCAGTGCCCCGCGGGGCAGACCCGCTGCGGCGCCGTGTGCGTCAACAACCAGAGCGACCCGGCCAACTGCGGCGCCTGCGGGCGCTCGTGCGGCGCGGGCCAGGTGTGCACCTTCGGGCGCTGCCAGATGAACTGCGTCCCCGGCCAGACCCAGTGCGGCGGCGGGTGCTTCTTCACCCAGGTCGACCCGGCCAACTGCGGCGGCTGCGGCGTGGCCTGCAACGCCGGGCAGTTCTGCTTCAACAGCCGCTGCCAGTGCCCGACGGGCCAGACGCTCTGCGGCGGGGTCTGCGTGGACATCCGCACCAACGCCGCCAACTGCGGCGCCTGCGGCACCCGCTGCATGACCAACCAGGTGTGCAGCGGCGGGACCTGCGGCATCACCTGCCCGACCGGCAGCACCGCCTGCGCCGGGGCCTGCGTCGACACCCGCTCCAACGACCGCAACTGCGGCGGCTGCGGCGTCTCGTGCACCGGCGGGTCGACCTGCACCGCGGGCGCCTGCGCGTGCCCCGCGGGCCAGGGCCTCTGCGGCGGACGCTGCATCAACCTCCAGACCGACGCGCTCAACTGCGGCGCCTGCGGCCGCGCGTGCAGCGGCGGAGCGACCTGCACCGCGGGCGTCTGCGCGTGCCCCACGGGCCGGACGCTCTGCAACGGCGTGTGCGCCAACACGCAGACCGACAACGCCAACTGCGGAGCCTGCGGTCGCGCCTGCGCCGCGGGCCAGGCGTGCACCGCGGGGGCCTGCGTCGCCGTCTGCCCGATGGGCCAGACGCGCTGCAACGGCACCTGCGTGAACACCAACACCGACGAGGCCAACTGCGGCGGCTGCGGCATGACCTGCGCCGCCACCTGCAACAACGGCCGCTGCGTCTGCCCCCTGGGCGAGGCGCTCTGCGGCGGGCGCTGCGTGGGCGTGGTCGATGATCCGTCGAACTGCGGGCGCTGCGGCAACGTGTGCCCCTCCACCCAGGCGTGCGTGCTGGGCTTCTGCACCGCGCGCTGCCTGCCGGGCCAGACCATCTGCAGCTCGATGTGCGTCAACACCCAGGTCGACGCGGCCAACTGCGGTACCTGCGGCCGCCGCTGCCCGGCGGGCCAGATCTGCCGGATGGGGATGTGCCGATGAGCGCTCGTCGACGACACCCGCTGCGCCTCGCGGCGCTCGCGGCGGTGACCCTCGCGGGCCTCTGCACCCTCGCTCCGAAGCGCGCGGAGGCGCAGGTGCTCCAGCGCTTCACCCTGCACGGCGAGCTCGGCGCCACGGCCATGCTGGCCGACCTCCAGCGCGACGAGCTGGGCTACGGCTTCGGCGCGCAGGGATCGCTCCGGCTGGGCTTCATGCTCACCGGTCCGCTCTCGGTGCAGCTCTCCGGGGGCTACTGGCTCTTCCCCTCGGACCAGGGCTACGGCTTCGGCGCGCCGCTCACCCTCGGGCTCCGGGTCGACCCCTCGGTGGGCTCGCTGGGGCGCTTCTTCGTCGACGCCAACGCGGGCGCCGTGTTCACCGGCGATAAGACCCGCTTCGGCTTCGACGTGGGCGCGGGCTTCGAGTTCGCGCTCAACCGCGCCATCGGCGTCGGGCCGATGCTCCGCTACGGGCACATCGTCGCGGACGGCGAGAGCGACAACCCCACCGACGCGCAGTACCTCTCCTTCGGGCTCTCGGTGAGCCTGCGCCTCCCGCCGGAGGAGCCCGTCGTGGCGCCTCCGCCGCCTCCGCCGCCTCCGCCGCCCCCGCCGCCTCCGCCCGATCGGGACGGGGACGGCGTGCTCGACGGGGACGACGCGTGCCCGACGGAGGTTCCGGGCGAGCACCCTGATCCGCGGCGCGCGGGATGCCCCGCGGCGGACAGCGACGGCGACGGGGTCTTCGACCACGAGGACGCCTGCGCCACCGTGGCAGCGGGCCCGACGCCCGACCCCGACCGCCGCGGCTGCCCCGACGGAGACGACGACAACGACTCCGTGCGCAACCACGCCGACCAGTGCCCGCAGGAGCCGCAGGGTCCGATGCCCGACCCGTCCCGCGCGGGATGCCCCGGCGCGGACCGCGACAACGACGCGGTGCCCGACACCGTCGACGCCTGCCCCGACCGGCCCGGAGCGCCCAACCCCAACCCCCGGCAGAACGGCTGCCCCGGGCTCGTGCTGGTCACCGGCGGGGTCATCCGCATCAACCGCCCGGTGTTCTTCGCCAACAACAGCGACCAGATCCTGCCGAGGAGCACGGCCATCCTCCAGGCGGTGGCCGACACCCTGCGGCTCGCTCCGCAGATTCGCCGGGTGCGCGTCGAGGGGCACACGGACAACACCGGCCCGGCGGCGCACAACACGGAGCTCTCGCAGCGCCGCGCGCAGAGCGTCGTCACCTGGCTCACCGGCCACGGCATCGAGCCCGCCCGGCTGGAGGCGCAGGGCCTCGGCCCGACGCGCCCGCTGCGGCCCAACATCACCCTGGCCAACAGGGCGATGAACCGTCGGGTGGAGTTCCACATCACCGACCCCGCTCCCCCCGCGACGGCGCCCCGCCGGTAGCGCCCCCCGTCGGCGCGGGGGTATAGGCTCTCTCCCCCTCCCCGCCGATGGACCTCCAACGCAAGCTCTCCCGCCTACGCCCCCGACGCGATCCCGCGGCGGAGCCCGCTGCCCCGGAGCCCGCTGCCCCGGAGCCCGTAGCCCCGCCTGAGCCGCCCCCCGGGGAGTCGGTCTTCGAGGCCCTGCGCGCGCAGCTCCAGCGGCGCAGGGGCCGCCTCGCCCGCGCCTCCGTGGGGGCCGACGTGGCGCTCTTCCACGACGACGCCCCGTGGCCCTTCGCGCCCACGGACTCCGAGCACGGGACCCTCCACCGCTCCCACACCCGCCTCGACCCCGCGGCGAAGCACGGCGCCGTCCCGGTGCAGCGCGCCCTCGCGGCCCGCGGTCCGGCGCTGTCGACGCTGGCCCTCGACCCCAGCCTCGCGGAGCTCGACGTCGGCCGCGCGCTCTTCCTCGACACCGAGACCACGGGCCTCTCCGGCGGCACCGGCACCATCGCCTTCCTGGTGGGCGTCGCCTACTTCGATGACGACGAGCTCGTGGTCGAGCAGCTCTTCGTGCACGACCCCGACGCCGAGGCCGCGATGCTGTCCCGCGTCGCCGCCCTCGTCGCCGGCGCCTCGGCGCTCATCACCTTCAACGGCAAGAGCTTCGACCTGCCGCTGCTGCGCTCTCGCTTCGTGCTCTCCCGCATTCCCCCCCCGGCGCTGCCTCCGCACCTCGACCTGCTGCACGTCGCCCGGCGCATCTACGGCGCCCGGGTCGACCGCTGCTCGCTCACCGGCCTGGAGCGCGACGTGCTGCGCTTCGAGCGCCTCGACGACATCGCGGGAGAGGAGATCCCCGAGCGCTACCGCCGCTACCTCCGCGAGGGCGACCGCGCGGGCATCGTCCCCGTGGTGCGCCACAACCTCTGGGACCTCGTGGCCCTCGCGGCCCTCACCGGCGAGCTCGGCCCGCGTGGCGCGCTCCCCCTCGGAGGGGCGCTTCGAGGCCGACGACCACGTGGGGCTCGCTCGTACGTCACTCCGCGCGGGCGACCACCAGGGCGCGCTCGCCCATGCGGGAGACGCGCTCTCTCACGGCCAGGGAGACGCCTCGCGCGAGGCGCACCTCATCGCGGCGAGGGCGCACCACAAGACCGGGGACGCCCTGGGGAGGTGCGGTCGGCTGCTCGCGGCGCTGGCCCACGCGCCCGAGGACGCGGCCATCCACCTGGAGCTGGCGCGCTGCTATGAGCGCGACCTGGATGATCCGCACCGGGCGCTGGAGCACGCGCAGCAGGCCCACGGGGCGGAGGCTCCGTCGACGCTGGCGAAGCGGGTCCAGCGGCTGACGAAGCGGTGCCAGCAGGGGGTTCAGCTCCGGCTGCCGGGCTTCTGAAGCGCCTCGCGCACGCGCCGGGTGAGGAGATCGACGGTGATGGGCTTCTCGATGTAGGCGAGGCCCGCCTCGAGGATGCCGTGCTCGACGATCGCCTCGTCGGTGTAGCCCGACATGAACAGCACCGGCAGGCCCGGCCTCGTCGCGCGCAGCCGGTCGGCGAGCTGCGGGCCCGTCATGCGCGGCAGCACGACGTCCGTCAGCAGCATGTCGATCGCCGGCTCGTAGCCCTCGGCCACGCGCAGCGCCTCGACCGCGCTGGCGGCCTCCAGCACCTCGTAGCCCGCGCGCCGCAGGACGTTGCGCGTGCTGGCGCGCACGTACTCGTCATCCTCGACGAGGAGGATGGTCCCGGCAGCGAGCCCGTCCGCTGGCTCCGCGGCGCTCTTCGAGGGCGCGGGCTGCGCGTCGTCGCCGCCACGGGCGCGAGGGAGGTAGACCTTGAAGGTCGTGCCGACCCCGGGCTCGCTGTAGACCCAGACGTGGCCGCCGCTCTGCTGCACGATGCCGAAGACCGTCGCGAGCCCGAGGCCCGTCCCGTGGCCCGGGGCCTTGGTGGTGAAGAAGGGCTCGAAGATGTGCGCCTGGGTCGCCCGATCCATGCCCGTGCCGGTGTCGGTGACGACGAGCTTCACATAGGGGCCCGGCGTCACCCCGAGGTGCTGCCGCGCGTACTCCTCGTCGAGCTCCACGTCGCCGGTCTGGATCGTCAGCTTGCCCCCGCGCGGCATCGCGTCGCGCGCGTTGACGACGAGGTTCATCAGCACCTGCTCGAGCTGCCCCGCGTCGGCCTTCACCCGCCCGAGCTGCGCGCCGGCCAGCACGGTCACCTCGACCCCGGGGCCCAGCAGCCGCGCGATCATCCGGTGCATCGCCCCGACGAGCTGGTTGAGGTCGACCACGGCCGGCTGCACCACGCGGTGTCGGCTGAAGGTCAGCAGCTGGCGGGTGAGCTCCGCGGCCCGCAGCCCGGCCCGCTGGATCTCGTGCAGGTCGGGGTGATGGGGGTGCTCCTTCGGGAGGTTGGAGAGCATGAGCCCCGTGTAGCTGAGCACCACCGAGAGCAGGTTGTTGAAGTCGTGCGCGACGCCGCCCGCGAGGCGCCCCACGGCCTCCATCTTCTGCGCGTGCCGCAGCTGCTCCTCCGAGCGGGCGAGCGCCGCCTCGGAGCGCTTGCGCTCGGTGATGTCCATCGAGAGGATGCACACGCCGTTGACCACCGGCAGGAAGCGGAGCTCGAAGAAGCCGGTCGAGCCGTCGGGGAAGGTGAACTCGTTCTCCAGCCGCTCGTGGGTGCGCTCGAACATGCAGCGCCGCAGGGTCGCGAACATCGGCGTCTCGTCGATGCCCGGGTAGCACTCCATCATGGTGCGCCCGAGCAGCGCCTCGCGCGCCCGCTGCCCGTGCTGCACCACCGCGTCGTTGACGTAGAGGTAGCGCCAGTCGAAGCCGACGACCTGGCAGCCCTCGAGCAGGCTGTCGACGACGTCCCGCGCGACGCGGTCGCCCGCCTCGCATTCCTTGCTCCCATCAGGCATCGGTCGCCGATACCACGCCGCTTCCGGGACTTCCGTCAAGCTTCCAAGGACGGGGGATGCCGAGCTCGCCCCGGATCCCGGTCCGCCGTCGCCCCGTGGAGGGCCGCCACGCCCTGGAGCTCGTGGCGGTCGGGCCGCGGAGCACTGCGTCAGGGGATCAGAAGCCCGATGGGATGATCACGGACGAGAGGGGCGTGCGGTCGGCGCTGGCCTCGGTCCAACGGATGGGACCGTTGAGGTACGAGGTGTAGAGGTCGTGGTAGCCGCCGAAGGCGCCGCCGAGGGGGCCCTGCGAGGTGCCCCAGGAGTTCTTGATGCGCAGGAAGACCATCTCGCCGTACTGCTCCGCGAGGCGCATGTCGGCGGCCGAGGCCATCTGTCCCGCGAGCAGCCGACGCTCGGTCTGGCCGGGCTGACGCACGACGACCTCGTAGTCCTCGGTGGTCACGAGGTGACCGCCCTGGCGGCCGGGGCCGCTCGCGGCGCGGAGGGTCTCGAGCTCGAAGGCGCCCGTCGATCCGCTGCGCGCGTTGAAGTCGACGAGCCACGAGACCAGCACGGGCTGCGCGGCGTTGAGGGCGCGCATCACCCGGCGCTGCACCGCGACGCGCGACGAGGCCGTGCTGGGGTACGAGACGCTCCGCCAGGCGTAGCGCCCGCCGGGGATCACGTCGGAGAGGTAGCCGTCCCAGCTCGTGGGCGCACCGGTCGAGCTGCGCGCCACCGAGGTGCGGATCGGGAAGCTGGTGACCTTGCGCATCCACGTCGCGGGGGTCGCGGTCGTGGTGCCGAGGGTGCGCCTCGCCGAGATGCCGTACACCCGGCGCACCTCCGCGCGCACATCGTCGTTGATGCGCCAGGCGTCGAAGAGCACGTTGAGCACGATCTGCGGGTCGCGCCGCGCCGTCGCGGTGGCGAGGCGCCCGTCCGCGTTGAGCTCGGCGTTGATCGCCGCGAGGGCCTCGGACTGCCGTGACGAGCGAGCGCTGGCGGCCTCCTCGGGGATGAACTCGGCCTCCATCACCACGCCGCGGTCGCGGAGGATGGTCATGGCGGAGTCCCACCAGCCGCTGGTCGAGACCTCGCTGCGCATCGTGGTGGCGTTGGTGGTCACGCCGGTGCCGGTGATCTTGCGGTGCCAGTCCCAGAAGGTGATCCACGACTCGGAGACGTTCACCGACTGGCCCGTGCGGGCGCGGTGGAGCGACTCGAGCCAGCCGGTGGACGCGTACGACCAGCAGTTGCCGATCGACTGGTTGCGCACGTCGGTGTGGCTGACGTCGGTGACAGGCTCGACGAGGTCGGAGATGCCGTCGGCGTCGTCCTCGATCGCGGCGTCATCCGCGCACGACGTCGTGGCGAGACCCATCGAGAGGCAGGCGACCAGCCACCAGGAACGACGAAGACCCGAAGACATGACGCTCATGAGCGCGATTGGATACGCCTCTTCGCGGCCGTTGGGAATGACACCCCCCCGGCGTGGATGAGGGGGGTTGGCCGCGACTTTGCGTAGGCGTCTCGAATATGAACGGCCGATACTCGTTCTCCCAGGCTCCGATGCGCGTCTACTGGGAGATCACCAGGGCGTGCGGGCTCGCCTGCCGACACTGTCGTGCAGAAGCTGCGACCCATCGCGCAAAAAAGGAGCTGGACACCGACGAGGGCTTCCGGCTCCTCGAGCAGCTCGCGGCGGGAAACCCGAAGCCCCACGTGGTCCTCACCGGGGGCGACCCCCTGGAGCGCCCCGATCTCTTCGAGCTCATCGCCAAAGGCCGCTCGCTCGGGCTCGGGGTCTCGGTCTCGCCGAGCGCCACGCCGCGGCTCACCCGCGAGGCCATCCGGGCCTTGAAGGAGGCCGGCGTCGACGCGATCTCGCTCTCCATCGACGGCGCGACGGAGGCCATCCACGATGGCATCCGCGGGGTGGAGGGCACCTTCACCCGCACCCTCATCGCGGGCGAGCAGGCGCGGGAGCTCGGCCTGCCCTTCCAGGTCAACACCCTCGTCGCCGAGGAGACCCTCGCGGAGATCCCCGGCATCGAGCTCCTCGCCCGCAAGATCGGCGCGGCCCGGTGGAGCCTGTTCTTCCTCGTCACCGTCGGGCGCGGGGTCGTGCTCCAGCCGATCTCCCCCGCGGCCTGCACCGACCTGCTCCGCTGGCTCGCCGAGCGCGCCACCGTCCCAGGCATGGTCGTCACCACGACCGAGGCGCCGCACTTCCGTCGGGTCGTGGCCGAGAGCAGGCTCGCCGCGCCCGGCCGCGGGCACGCCGCGGGCATCCGCGACGGCAACGGGATCATGTTCGTCTCGCACGACGGCGAGGTGTTTCCCTCCGGCTTCCTGCCGGTCGCCGCGGGCAACGTGCGCCAGCGTGACGCGCTCGAGATCTACCGCGAGGCCCCGCTCTTCCTGTCGCTGCGCGACGTGGACTCGTTCAACGGTCGCTGCGGCGTGTGCGAGATGCGCAGCGCGTGCGGCGGCTCGCGCGCCAGGGCGTACCTCGCGAGCGGCGACCTGCTGGGCGACGACCCGCTCTGCACCCACCAGCCGGCGAATTCCCCCCCCGGCTGACGGAGGGGTACACCAGAACGGAAGCAGCACCTCACTGCGAGCTCCGAGGACTCCCCAATGGCTCTCCCACGTCTTCGCAACCTCTCCCGACGCGCCACGGTGATCGTGGCCCTCCTCGGCGCGACGACCCTCGCCGGCGCCGTCGCCGTGATGACCAGCGACAAGCTCGACTTCGTGATCGGCGGCGCGCTCATCGACATCGGCTACCGCTTCCAGGATCCCATCCATCCGCACGGGCACCGCTCTCCCTCGGCGGTCTGGGCGGAGGTCCTCTCGCACAACGCCCTCGCGGCCCGAGTGCGCGACCTCTTCCCCAGGAGCACGCACCACCCGCTCGTGGCGCTGGTCGTCTGCATGGACGCGCGCATCGACACCAACGAGCTCGTGGGCGACACGCGCCGCTACTACTACGTGCTGCGCCTCGCCGGCTCGGTGATGAGCGAGCGCGAGGAGGAGATGCTCGAGCTCGCGGTCGACAACGGCGTCGAGGTCGTCGTGCTCACCACCCACTCGGAGTGCGCCGCCGACCGCGTCGCGAGCGACCCAGTGCTGCGGGTGCGCTACCCCCACCTCGCCGCGGGCGTCGACGAGCGCGAAGCCCGGAGAGCGGAGTTCAGAGCGCGCCCCAACATCGCCGCGCGCCTCCGCGACGGCACGCTGCGCGTCGAGCAGGTGCACATCGACACCCACTCCGGGCGGCTCGTCCCGCGGCCCACCCACGCTCTGGCCGGACGCTGAGCGGAGCCGGGGCCTCAGGGTCTGCGCGACCTGCCGAACAGCGCGTAGAGCAGGATCGCGCCGAAGGTCGCGGTCCCGATGCCGCCGAGGGCGAAGCGCCCGAAGCGCAGCGTGAAGTCGCCGGTGCCGACGATCAGCGAGATGGCCGCCACCATGAGGTTGCGGTGCTGCGAGAAGTCGACGCGGGCGTCGACCCAGATACGGGCCCCGGCGACCGCGATCAGGCCGAACACCACGATGCTCACGCCTCCCATCACGGGCAGGGGAATGGCCTGGATGAGCGCCCCGAACTTGGGGCTGAACCCCAGCGCCACGGCGATCGCCCCCGCCACCAGGAAGACGGCGGTCGAGTAGATGCGCGTGGCCGCCATCACGCCGATGTTCTCGGCGTAGGTGGTGACCCCCGTGCCACCGGCCGCGCCGCTCACCATCGTGGCCAGGCCGTCGGCGATGAGCGCCCGCCCGATGAGCGGGTCGAGGTTGCGGCCCGTCATCGCGGTGATGGCCTTCAGGTGCCCCAGGTTCTCCGCCGCGAGGACCACGGCCACCGGGGCGATCAGCAGCATCGCGTCGGCCGAGAACACCGGCGCGGTGAAGGCCGGCATCCCGAACCACGCCGCGTGGGCGGCGCCGCTCAGGTCGACCGGCCTGCCCAGCCCCAGGCCGTTGGTGAGCGCGGCGTAGACCAGCGTCGCGGCGACCAGGCCCACCAGGATCAACAGCCGCTGCACCATGCCGCGCGCATAGACCGCGACCACCCCGACGCAGAGGAAGGTCGCGGCCTGCATCCACGCGTCGAAGTTGCCCGAGGCCATGTTCTTGATCGGCACCGACGCGAGGTTCAGCCCGATCACCGCCACCACCGAGCCGGTGACCACCGGCGGCATCAGGCGCTCGATCCACCCCGTGCCCAGCGCCTGCACCACCGCGCCGAACACGATGAGCAGCGCGCCGCACGCGATGACCCCGCCGAGGGCGATGGCGATGTTCGGGTTGGGCCCCCTGCCCGAGTAGCCGCTCGCCGCGATCACCACGCTGATGAAGGCGAAGCTCGATCCGAGGTAGCTCGGCACGCGCCCGCCCGTCACCAGGAAGAAGAGCAGGGTGCCCACGCCGCTCGTCAGGATCGCGACGTTGGGGTTGAAGCCCATCAGGATGGGCGCGAGCGCCGTCGCGCCGAACATCGCGACGACGTGCTGCGCCCCCATGGCGACGGTCTGCGGCCACGAGAGGCGCTCGTCCGGGCCGACGACGGCGTCGCCGGTCGCGGAGACCTCGCGCCATTGGAAGAGTCTGCTCATAAGATCTGAGGGGCCCCCTGCGTGTCGGCGCCCACGCCGACGAGGGCGGGTATCCGGTCCCGCGCCGCGGGTGTCAACCGTCTCCCCTCAACTCCGACCGTCGCCTCAGGGGGCGCGGCCGCCCACGTAGACGATGCGCGCGTCGCGGCGCAGGTCTTCTCTCTCCCCGGTGCGCACCGCGAGCCGGCGCTCCTCCTGGAGCGTCTGCGTGATCGCCACGCGCATCGCCTCGAAGGTGAGCTCCGGGCGCTCTCGCCGGTCGACCACGTTGATGATCCAGAAGCGGTTGTTGGGGCCGCGGAGCACGTCGCTCGTCTGCCCCACGGGCAGGGTGTACGCGAGGTCGCGCCACGCGGCGGGCAGGAGGTTCCAGCGGAGGTAGCCGAGGTCCCACGGGCGGCCGGCGGCCGGCGGCAGCGACGCGAACTGGCGACGCGCCACCTCCTCGAAGGCCGTCCCCCCGCGCACCTCGGCGAGCGCACGCGCGATGGCCGCCTCGTCGCGCAGCAGGATCTGCGCGACGCGCACCTCGGTGCGGATGCGCGGCACGTTGGCGTCGTAGAAGGCCCGCGCCTCGGCCTCGCTCACCTCGGGCCTCGCGACCTGCTCGTGGGTGTCCAGCAGCGTCGCGAGCTGGGTGCGACGCCACCCTCGCAGGCTCGCCTCGGCGCGCGCCAGGTCGGCGCGAAACGTCGGGTCGCGGTCGAGCCCCATGCGCGCGGCCCGCTGCGCGCGCAGCTCCTCCTGGATGAGCCGCTCGAGCGTCTCGGCGGGCGTCTCGGCCGCGCCGGTGCCGCCGTGGGCGGAGGGCCCGCGCGCCGCGCCGACGACCTCCTGGCGGGTGATCGCGACGCCGTTGACGGTGGCGAGCACCTCGGCGGCGACCGGGGTCGCGGGCTGCGCGGGCGTGGCCTCCGCGGCACGAGCCTGCGGAGGCGCCGATCGGCACGCGCCGAGGAGGGGGAGGAGAACGAGGAGGAGGGAGGGAGGCGCGCGGTGGGTCATGATGGCACCCACCGGCTTGAGCAAGGACCGCACCGCAGCGACGGTTACACCGTCGGAGCGGCGAGGCCGCTCAGCGAGGCGTCAGTGGCAGACGGTGCAGGACTCGACCTCGTCGCCGCTCCACGGGGTCGCGGGCGTCGGGTCGTAGGTCTGCAGCCGCATGTGGCTGGTGGCCGCGTCGGAGTCATGGCAGCCGCCGCAGGGCAGGCGAGCGGCCATGGTCTGCCAGGTTCCGCTCGTGGTGGCCGCGGGATGGCACGACTCGCACGTACGCAGATCCTGCGGGAAGGGAAGGTTCCAGTTGCGCCCCGGCACCGGGTCGCCGTTGGAGTAGCCGACCGTCGAGAGCGGGAAGTTCAGCTCCGCCGAGGCCGCGTGCACCGCGTGAACGCGGCGAGAGATCGGACCCGCGCCCGTCCATGCCGCGCCCGCCGCCGTCTGGGGCTGGTAGTCGTGGCAGGCGCCGCACTGGTCGATGGCGGTGTTGTTGAAGATCTTGTGGTGCCGCACGAAGTCGAGCACGAAGCCGCGACCGTCCGGACCCTGGTGACAAGATGCGCAGTTGCCCGCGGGGGCGCGCGACTCGGTCGCCTGGCCGACCTGGAAGTTCACGCGAGCGATCGACGGGGTCTGGTAGTCCGACGAGCTGAGGTTGCCCCGGTCGTTGATCTCGATGCTGGCGATGTACGTGCCGGGCGTGAGGTCGTCGACGGGGTCGAGCTGGTAGCGGATCGCGCCGGCCGTGTACGACACGCGCGGGTCCTGGTTGGCCGCGACGGTGCGGCGGCTGACGTTGTTCGACGGCGAGGAGCCCGTCGGCATGTGAGCCAGGATGTCGCCGGCGAAGACCGAGGTCGCCACCGTGCTCGCCTGGAGCTGGATCGAGAACACGGTGCCGAGGTTGCGGCTGCGGATGCCGACCCTGCCGTTGCTCTCGACCCAGGCGATGCCGCGCGCGGCGAAGGCCGTGTTGCGGTTGAGCCACGCCACCACCTCGGCCGAGGTGGCCGCGGCGGCGCTGGCGAAGGTGCCGCTCGACACGGGCACCGTGACGGTACCCGCGGCGAGGACGTCGCCGCCGGTGGAGTTGACGGTGTGGACCCCGAGGCCCTGATCGAACTGGACGATGAGCGAGCCGCCCGCCGCGCTCAGGTCGAAGGGACCCGCCGTGCTGCTGAAGAGCTGCGAGCGAGCCGCGGTGGTGAGCACCGGCATGCGGCGCGCGCGCGGACCCGAGACGAAGAGCGAGGCGGTGCGGAAGAGCCCGTCACGCGCCGGGCACGGTCCGCCCAGCGGGTTGGTGGCGCTGGGGGCGGGGCAGCCCTCGGCGGTCGGATCCTCGGCCACGGTGGTGTGGTCGATGAGGGTGCCGCTGACCGCGTCGCGCAGCACGATCGTGACGACCGGCGACTCGCCGCGGACGAAGAACATCCCGTTGGCCGGCGCCGAGACGGTGACCGTCGCGTTGAACTCCGGCTTGTTGCGCACGTCACGGTTGGTCCAGTCGTGCATCGTGGCGACGGGCGACTGGATCAGCCCCTGCGGGCCGCTCGCGTTGTGGCAGGTGCGGCAGGTCGCGTCGTTGGTCTGCACGCCGCCGACGTGGTTGATGCCCGTCGCGAAGTTCACGTTGTCATGGCAGGAGCCACACGACGTGCGCGACGGGTTGTTCATCCAGTTGTCGACCTGCGCGCCGCTGCCCTGGTGGCACTTGGTGCAGTTCGAGAGCACCGACGGAAACTCCGCGTGCTCCCACGAGGCGCGGGTGCCCCGGTAGCCGTAGATGGCGTACGAGCCGTTGTCCGCGGCCTCGTTGGCCGGCGTGGCGGGGTTGTCGTAGCGGATGCCGTCGGCGCCGCGCACGGAGGGCAGCTCGGCGCCGGCGTGGATCTTGTGGATCATCTCGTCGAGCGCGAGGCTGTTGCCGCTGTTGGCGTCGCGGGCGCCCGGGACGTGGCAGCTGGTGCACGCCTCGACGGAGAGCCGGTCACCGCCGTGACCGCGGAACTCGTTCTCGTTGTGGCACGACTGGCAGTTCGACGTCTGGATGATGTTGCGCCGCTCGGTGATCGCCGTCCCGTCGGGGACGAAGTCGAGGTGGGCGTCGGCCGTCGCGCCGCTGTGGCCGCCCATCATGATGACGATGCGGTGCGTGCGGTTGCGCTCGTAGGTGACGGGCGAGGTGCCCATGCGCGCGCTGGTGAGGTTCGTGCGGAACACGTACCTGTACGAGCCGTCGCGGTTGTTGGTCAGCGTGCCGTTGGTCTCCCGCGTCGCCTGCAGCGCCGTGGTGCCCGCCGGGTTGGGGAAGGTCCCGGTCGCGGGCACGGTCTCGGTCGCCCAGATGTAAGGCATCCAGTGGTTGGTCGCCTCGGTGGTGGCCGCGGGCACGAGCTTGGCGATGTTGGCGCTGATGGCCGGCACGTCCGTGATCGGTGCGCCGCCCTGGGTCGCGACGGTGAAGTTCACCGTGACCACGCCCGCCGGGTCGGCGGTCGCGGAGGTGATCGCCGCGCGCGCGAGAACCTTCGCGCCGTTGGCGTACTCGCCCGTCGAGAGGATATGCGCGAGGCCGTGCCGCTGGCCGACCCGCACGCCGAGACCGTCGGTACCCGGCGTCCCGTTACGGAGCGTGGTGACCGTGCCGTCGCTGCACCGGATGGTGCGCACGCCGGAGTCGAGGTCCGTCGAGACGGTACAGTTCGCGCTCTGGCCGTCGTTGACGGTCACCGTGGTGCCGTCGGCACAGCGGATGACTCGCCCGCCGGCGTCGCCCACGCTCACCGTGCACGACATCCCGTCCGTGCCGTTGGCGCCGTTGGTGCCGTTGGCGCCGTTGGCGCCGTTGGTGAGACGGACGGTCATCCCGTCCGAGCACGCGTGATCGTCGCGCCGCCACCGGCGTCGTCCGATCGAAGCGTGCAACTGTTCCCGGCCGGCCCCGCGGGGCCGGCGCATGCCCCGACCGTTGCTGCAAGCGCAGCAAGAGTCAGGGCTCTCCGCATCCATCTGAGTGACATCGTTACCTCCTGCGATGGGCTACGGCCGGATCGGCTCGTCGAAGGACGAGCTCTCGGACACTCCTCACCCTCGCCGGATCGCCGGTCTGGTTCGACGTCGCAGCCCTACGCAATCCCCGCCGGATACATACGACGTTCCAACTTGGATTCCTGCGGGATTGCCGCTCGATCCAGATGCGGCAGGAGAGCCCGGACCCTCGGGCGACGAATTGCTGCGCTCCGGGATGCAGACGGTTCACCCCGCGGGCGGTGAAACTCCCGCCTCCCCCGCGATATGCTGGCGGCGCAGTGTCGAACCATTACCTAGAGCCTGCGTTCGAGGCCGGGATGCCCACGGTGCGGGGGCCCGTGGAGTTCGAGGTCAACGCCGTGCTCTCGACCTCCGGGTCTCTCTCGGTGAGCGAGTCTTCGATCGCCTATGAGCCCGGCGTCGACGCGAGGCTCCTCGGGCGGGCTCCGCTGCTGATCCCCGTGGCCGAGGTCCGCAGCGTCACCCGGTGCGACAGCAACCGGAGGCTGGTGATCTCCACCAGCGGCGAGGAGTACGTGTTCCGCGGCGTCGGCGCGCAGCGCGCGTGGGTGGCGCTGACCGTGAGCTTCGACCGCGCCGCCGGCTTCCCCCTTCCCCGATGCTCTTCGAGGAGGACCCCACCCACGCCGACGAGGTCCACGGGCTCTACGGCTTCGGCGCTCGCGGCTTCGGCTACTCCGGGCGCCTCTCGATCGGCCTCGTGGTGTCCTTCTGGGACCGCCTCGACGCCCTCCGCTCCATTCGTACCGTGAACGGTCAGCCCGTCGTCCGCGGCACCGAGGAGTGGCCCCTCACCGGCCGCGGCGCCCAGACCTTCGCGAGGGCGCTCGTCGGCCGCTGGCTGGAGTCCGTGGCCGGCGATCTGGCCGCGGACGCCTGGCGCACCCACGCCGCCTGGCAGGACGACGACGAGGTCACCTTCGGCGCCCTGGCGATTCACCCCGAGGGCCTGGTGTTCGAGGGCGCGGACGCCACCGTGGTGCTCCTCGCGGCGCGCGGCGCGCTCGTGGCAGCGCGCGTCGACGAGGCCGACGCCAGCCTGCTACGGCTCGACGCCGACGGCGAGGCGCGCTGGTTTCGCGTGCTGGACTGCGCCTCGACCGCCGCCGCCCTCACCGCCGCCGTCGTGTCTTCCAACTGGCACGGCCCCGGGGATGGCTTCGGGCATCAGGCCATCGCCGACGATCAGCTCTCGCTGCTCCAAGGGGTCTTCACGAGCGTGACGCTCTCCCATGACAGCGTCGTCGTGGCCAGCGCGGGCAGGACGCTGCTCCGCCCGAACGCCTACGAGGTGGAGGTCGAGCTCGAGGTCCAGCCCGACCGACCGATGCCGACGACACTGCCGTTTCGCTGCGAGCTTCAGGTGTCCGGCTCGCGCGGGCGCTACGCCGTGCAGGGCATCGTGGCGCTCGTGACGCCGCGCCGGGCCGCGCCGACGGACGCCCCGACGGACGCCGCGCGCGTGGCGCTGCTCATGCGATTCCGCGGCGATGTGTACCCGATCAACCGCCGGGAGTTCTTCCGCCTCGGCGTCATGGGCGACGTCTACCGCTTCGAGATCACCCTCGACACGCGCCGCCGCAACCTGACCCGCGACCTCCGCTTCGTGAACGTGTCGAGCGGAGGCTGCCGCATCGTCGCGGGGGTCGAGCCTCCGGTCGGCGCTCCCTGCGTGGTGGACGTCGAGTGCGCGCGCAACGTCGTCTCGCTCACCGGCGTGGTCGTGAACGTCTCCGCCGTCGCCGGCGCGCGGTGGGAGATCGGCATCGCGTACGACCGGGACTCCCGCGCGTGGGGTTCGAGGATCTATCAGGAAAAGCAGACGGATTCCTCCGCAAGCGCCAGCGCGCCTGAGCGGGGTCATCGAGGCCCGTCATACCCCCTTACCAGCCCTCCGATAGTGAACGATAGAGTGGAGATCATTCCCCAATGACGCTCGTAACCCCCATCCAAATGGCCCATGAACCCTCGGTGGAGACCACCGATCCCGCGTGGTCTCGCGAGGAGTTCGAGGCGCGGCTCCGATCGATGGAGAGCCGCTATCACATCCATCACGAGTTTCACCTGCTGATGAATGACGGCAAGCTCGACAAGGCTGCCATTCGCGGCTGGGTGGCCAATCGGTTCTATTACCAGGTGGCCATTCCGGTGAAGGACGCGGCGGTGCTCTCCAATTGCCCGCACCGGGAGATTCGCCGCCACTGGGTACAGCGGATCATCGACCATGACGGGACCACCGGCGAGGAGGGCGGCATCGAGGCGTGGCTCCAGCTCGGCGAGGCCGTCGGGCTGCCTCGATCCGAGCTCCTGTCGCACCAGCATGTGCTCCCCGGGGTGCGCTTCGCCGTGGACGCGTACATCAACTTCGCGCGCCGCTCGTCGTGGCAGGAGGCGGCGTGCTCAAGCCTGACGGAGATGTTCGCGCCCACCATCCACCAGCGGCGCCTCGACCGCTGGCCGGAGTTCTATCCGTGGATCGAGCCCGAGGGGTACATCTACTTCCGAAAGCGCCTCTCGGAGGCGCGACGGGACGTGGTGTACGGCCTCCAGATCACCCTCGACACCTTCACCACGCGCGCCGAGCAGAACCACGCGGTGAGCATCCTCCAGTTCAAGCTCGACGTGCTCTGGACCATGCTCGACGCGATGTGGATGGCCTACGTCGAGAACAAGCCCCCGTACCACAACGTCTGACGCCGGACGCCGCGCCTCCCGATCGGTGCAGGCCTTGCGTTTCGACCGCCGCTGCGGCGAACACTTTGCGATAGAAATTTTCCCATCTTCCCGGCGCTTCGAACCGGCGCAACATCCTCGCCCGTGGCTGCATCCATCATAGGAATTCCCAGGGAGATCCTTCCGGGTGAGCGTCGCGTCGCGGCGACCCCGGAGTCGATCCGCAAGCTCATCGAGCGAGGCTTCGAGGTGCGCGTCGAGCGCGGCGCCGGGGCGCTCGCGGGCATCTCCGACGAGGCCTACGACGGCGCTGGGGCGGCGCTCGTCGACGACCCGTGGAGCGACGCCGACGCGGTGCTCAAGGTGCGCCCGCCGACGCTCGACGAGGTCGCGCGGCTGAAGGAGGCGGCGGTGCTGGTGGCGCTGCTGCAGCCCGAGCGCAACCCGGGGCTCACCGAGGCGCTGCGGGCGCGGCGGGCGACGGCCATCGCGCTCGAGCGGGTGCCGCGCATCACCCGCGCGCAGAAGATGGACGTGCTGTCGTCGATGGCCAACCTCGCGGGCTACCGCGCGGTGCTCGAGGCGGCGCACGAGTTTCAGGGGCCCTTCAGCCCGCAGGTGACGGCCGCGGGCACCACGGCCGCCCGCGCGCGTGCTCGTCATCGGGGCGGGCGTGGCGGGCCTCGCGGCCATCGCGGCGGCGCGGGCCCTCGGCGCCGACGTGCGCGCCTTCGACACCCGGGCGGCGGCGCGCGAGCAGGTCGAGAGCCTCGGGGCGCGCTTCATCGAGGTCGACCTCGACGAGAGCGGCGAGGGGGCGGGCGGGTACGCGCGGGTGATGAGCCCGGCGTTCATCGCGGCGGAGATGGCCCTGTTTCGCGCGCAGGCCCGGGAGGTCGACGTGATCGTCACGACGGCGCTGGTGCCGGGCGCGAAGGCCCCGGTGCTGCTGCCGCGCGACGTCGTCGAGCAGCTCAAGCCGGGCTCGGTCATCGTCGACATGGCCGCCGAGCAGGGTGGCAACTGCGAGCTCTGCGAGCCGGGCGAGGTGGTGGTGCACCGCGGGGTGAAGGTGATCGGGTACACCGACCTCACGAGCCGCATGGCCGCGACCGCGAGCCGGTTCTTCGCGATGAACGTCGTGAGCCTGCTGGGCGAGCTCGACGACGCGCTCGGCGTCGACGTCGACAGCGAGGTGCTGCGACCGACGCTGCTGCTCTACCGGGGCGACGAGCTCCCGCCGCTGCCGCCGAAGGCGCCGGCGCCCTCCGCGGCGCGCGCGAAGACCCGGCCGCCGCCCGCCGACGCCAGGCCCGGGCAGCAGGACCTCGCGTCTCCCCCGCGGCGCGCCTGGGGCACCACCGTCGGCGGCTTCGCGGTGATCGGCGCGCTCTTCCTCCTCGGGCGCTTCGCGCCGCCGGACTTCCTCCGGCACTCGACGGTGTTCGTGCTGGCGTGCTTCGTCGGCTGGCAGGTGATCTGGTCGGTGCAGCCCTCGCTGCACACGCCCCTCATGGCGGTCACCAACGCCATCAGCGGCGTGATCATCGTCGGGGGTCTGCTGCAGGTGGGCCCCACGCTCGACGCGGCCTCGGTGCTCGGCGTGATCGCGGTGTTCTTCGCGACGATCAACATCACCGGCGGCTTCCTGGTGACGCACCGGATGCTGAAGATGTTCCGCCGCGAGCCGGTGGCCCCGAAGGGGGCGGTCATGAGCGGCGAGGTGGTCATCGCGTACCTCGCCGCGGGGGTGCTCTTCATCCGCTCGCTGGGCGGCCTCTCCAAGCAGGAGACCGCGCAGGACGGCAACGGCTACGGCGTGCTCGGGATGACCCTGGCCATCATGGTGACGGGGGTGTCGTGGATGTCCCGCGACGGTATCGTCGTGCGCGACGCGGCGGGGCACTTCACCGGCGCGGCGTGGTCCTCCGCGGGCGCCCTCTTCGTCGCGATGGCCGCGGCGACGGTGCTGGGCGGCACGCTCGCCCGGCGCGTCGAGATGACCGGGATGCCCGAGCTCGTCGCGGTGCTGCACAGCTTCGTCGGGCTCGCGGCGGTGCTCGTCGGCGTGTCGTCGTACCTCTCTCCGGTGGGCGCGCCCAGCGAGGTCGCCACCGAGCAGATGGTGCACCTCATCGAGGTGTGGGCCGGCGCGGCGGTCGGCGCGATCACCCTCACCGGCTCGATCGTGGCGTGGGCCAAGCTGCGGGGCACCCTCACCGGCAAGCCGCTGCTGCTGCCCGGGAGGCACCTGCTCAACGCCGGCCTCGCGCTGGCGATCGTGGGCCTGGCGGTGCCCTTCGTGCACGCCCCGGGCAGCGAGGGGCTGAGCTACCTCCTCGCCATGGTGGCCCTCGCGGCGGTGCTGGGGACGCACCTCGTGCTGGCCATCGGCGGCGCCGACATGCCCGTGGTGGTCTCGCTGCTCAACAGCTACTCCGGGTGGGCGGCCGCCGCCGCGGGCTTCATGCTCGCCAACGACCTGCTCATCGTGACCGGCGCGCTCGTCGGGTCGAGCGGCACCATCCTCTCGATCATCATGTGCCGCGCGATGAACCGCTCGATCCTGAGCGTGGTGTTCGGCGGCTTCGGCACCAGCGAGGGCAAGGCGGGCGTGGCGCGCGAGGCCGTCGGCGAGGTGCACGAGATGAAGGCCGACGAGGTGGCGCACAAGCTCGTGGCGGCGCGCACGGTGGTGATCGTCCCGGGCTACGGCATGGCCGTGTCGAGGGCGCAGGGGGCGGTGCGCGAGCTCACCACGGCGCTGCGAGAGCGCGGCATCGAGGTGCGCTTCGCCATCCACCCGGTGGCGGGTCGGCTGCCCGGGCACATGAACGTGCTGCTGGCCGAGGCGGGCGTGCCCTACGACATGGTCCACGAGATGGAGCCCATGAACGTGGAGCTGCCGCGCACCGACATCGTGCTGGTGATCGGGGCGAACGACATCGTGAACCCGGGCGCCCTCGACGAACCCGGGTCGAGCATCTACGGGATGCCGGTGCTCGAGGTGTGGAAGGCGAGCCTGACCGTGGTGCTGAAGCGCGGCATGGCGGCTGGCTACGCAGGCGTGGAGAACCCGCTCTTCCTCCTCGACAACACGCGGATGCTCTTCGGCGACGCGCGGCGCTCGGTCGAGGCCCTCGTGGCGGAGGTGCGACGACCGCCGTCGGCTTGAACATCATCAACATCGACCCCCTCCGACGATCGACCCTGCAGCCGACCCGAAGGACATCAGTCGGGTCCGAGACGAGGATCTATGGGAGACCAATCCAAGAAGGACCAGCTCAGCCATCCGAGCCATGAGGCGGGGGAGGAGCGCCCGGGCGGAGGGTGCCCGATGCACGGAGACATGAGCTCCTGGGCGTTCACCCGGAGGGCGTTCATGGTCGGGAGCACGGCCTTCGTCGCGACGCTGATGGGCTGCGGCCCCGAGGCGGGCGGAGCGCCGGCCGACGGAGGCACCAGCGACGCCAGCGACGCGCCCGACGCGGGCGACGCGCCCGACCCCACCGAGCTCGGCAACGCGCGAGCCGACTCGGTCTACCGGATCCACCCGGCGATCGGCATGGCGCGCCTCGGCAACGCCGACCCGTCGCAGTTCTTCATCGGCCCTGAGATCCCTGGGATGCCGCCGTCCAACGAGGCCCCTGGCACCGCGGCGCCGCCCTACAAGGTCGACGGGCTCGTGAAGCCGCAGGGGGCGCGCTTCCGGGTCTTCGAGTACCGCCGCATCAACGGCAGGCTGACGCCGGTGCGCGAGGTGAACCTCGACACCCCGGGCGTGGCGCGCATCGACTGGACGGCGCACCTCGCCAACCGCAAGGCGTCGTTTCACCAGTTCAACGGGCTCCAGGGCGAGCACTCCACGCCTCGTCCGCCGCGCAACCCCACGGTGACCGACCGCGCCTCGCTCGACATCGACTTCGGCCCGCGGAGCGTCTCCGGGCGCTCTCACGCCCCGGAGGAGTTTCGCGTCGGCACCGGCGCGGCGCCCGAGCAGAGCACCTACCCCCGCCGCGCCGACGACTCGCCGGTCATCGACTACCTCGGTCAGGTGCTCACCGACAACGCGGGGCGGCTCATCGTGCTCGGCGGCCGCGGCGTCGCGGCGCACCAGGCCGAGCGGGCCCCGGCGCTGCCGTCGTACGTCAACAACGACGGGTGGTTCGACGACGCCTCCGACGGTCCCGTCACGGCCACGGTGGTGATCGACGACAACGGCGTGACGCGCTCGGTCCCCGTGGACGCGGCCGGAGGCGCCTGGGTGGTGGTCTCCCCGCCGACCTTCGCGCCGGGCATCCTCGCGTGCACCTCGCTCTACGACCTGCTCTTCGACCTCGGAGTGCGCGACATCCCGATCCCCGAGGACAACGGGCTCTACGCCGACGGCGGCGCCCTCGAGCGGCTGCGACGGCTGCACGAAGACTTCCAGCCCGAGGGCGGAGAAGAGTTCCCCAACATCACGGCGGAGTTCTCCGACGAGATCCAGCCGATCATGGTCACCGGGTACAACTTCCGCTGGGTCACGTCGCTCGCGGTGGGTCACCACGATTCGCTGCTCGCGCCGGAGCTCACCGAGGAGTCGACCACCGGCGAGGCCGCGCGCACCCTGGTGTTCCGGTACATGCGCCCGCCGGTCGGGGCCACGATCGCGAGCGGCCCGCGCAACATGCCGATGCTCCTCGGCAGCGACCCCTACACCATGTCGCAGCCCGACAACGTCCGGCTGCAGACGCTGTCGCGCACGCAGATCGGGCTGATGCGCCGCTGGGCCAGCGGGCACTTCACCCCGCCGCGCTCGTCGCCTCGCCCGAAGCCCGGCATCACGGCCCACGGCCTCGACCGCGCGGCGCTCGAGAACGCCTGCGGCGGAGCCTTCTTCCCGGGCATCGAGGTCGGCTGGCAGGTGCGCAACCCGGCGCTCTACATCGAGCCCTTCCGGCTCAACATCGCGGGCATGAGCGGCTACACCGGGGAGACCGACCAGCCCCTTCGACCGGGGCACTTCACCCGGCAGATGGCGCTGCCGTGGCACGCGGACTTCAACGACTGCGGGCGCGAGGGCACCAACGGGTGGTGGCCCTCGGCGCGCCCTGACGACGTGTTCCTCTCGGCGGACGCGGCGAGGCCGGTGCGGTGGGCGCGGCCCGACGGGCGCTTCCCCGACGGCACCACCAGCACCCACAAGGACATGATCGACTACTGGCATATGTTCGGCTTCGTGGTGAAGCAGGGCGACGTCTTCCTCGAGACCGAGCGGGCCGAGCACATCCCATGAGCGGGCCGCGCCTCGACGAGTTCGCGCGCCCCGGCGACGCGTGGTCGCGGGCGTACCTCGGCTCGGACTTCTGTCAGACGCTCCTGCCTGCGCCCTCGACGATGCTCGAGGCCTTCGCCGCGCTGCGCGGTCGCGCGGCCTTCGCGCTCGTCACGCCGCCGGTCAACGACGCGGGGCTCCACCGCGTGGGCGTCCTCCTCGACCTGCTCGCCGCGGAGACCGCTCCCGAGGCAGCCACGGAGGTGGTCGTGAACGACTGGGGCGTGCTCGGCCTGGTCCGGGCGCACCCCTCGCTCACGCCCGTGCTCGGGCGGCTGCTCACGCGGATGCTCCGCGACCCGCGGCTACCCCCCGATCGCCTGGAGGCGGAGGCCCCGTCCACGCGCGCCCTGCAGCAGTCGAGCGTCACGTCGCCCCCGTTTCAGGGGCTGCTGCGCTCCTTCGGGGTGCGGCGCGTGGAGCTCGACCCCGTGGCGCAGGGGCTCGCGATGGACTTCGACGCGATGGGCCTCGCGCCCACGCTGCACGCCCCCTTCGGGTACGTCACCACCGGGCGGGTGTGCCTCTTCGCGGCGATGGGCCAGGCCGAGGAGCACCGCTTCGAGGTCGGCGCGCCGTGCCGTCAGGAGTGCCGTCGCTTCGCCGCGCGCATGACCGACGCGACGCCCTCTCCCGACGCCGCGCTCATCACCGCCGGCAACACCGTGATGCAGCGGCACGAGCGCTCGGTGATCACCCGGGTGCTCGACGCGCTGGCCTCGCGGGAGGCGCGCGTGGTGGTGCGCGACGCCCCCTTCGGCGAGGTCGCCTGGGCCACCGAGCACCTCCCGTCCGCCACCCGCTGGATCGAGGAGCACGTGAGCTGATGCAAGACGCGATCGGAGTGAGGGCGCCGCAGATCGGCATCGCGTCGCCGCTCAGCGACCCGGACGAGGTCGAGCTGCTGGTGAGCAACGGCGCGACGGAGTTCTACTGCGGGGTGGCGCCGAGCGCGTGGGCCGCGCGCTACGGGGCGTCGTGGCTCAACCGCCGCTCGCGGGGGAGGGCCAACCTCCCGTCGATGGAGCACGTGGCCAACCTGGTGGAGAAGGTCCACGCGCACGGGCTGCCGGTGCGGGTGACGCTCAACGCGCCCTTCTACACGGGCGAGCAGCTGGCCGACGTGCTGGCGCTCGCGGGCGAGATCACCGCCGCCGGCGCAGACGGGCTGATCGTGAGCGACGTGGGGTTGATCCTCGCGCTGCGCGAGCGGGGCGTGGCGGCGGACATCACCCTCAGCAGCATGGCGGCGATGCGCAACTCCGGCGCCGCGGGCTTCTTCCGCGACCTCGGGGTGACGCGCATGGTGCTGCCGCGGCACGTGCGGATGTCGGAGGTGGCGTCGCTGCGGGCGCACCTGCCGGACGTGGCGCTGGAGCTGTTCGTCCTCAACGACGGCTGCGTCTACGAGGAGGGCCACTGCGCGACGACGCACGCGCTCGGGACCTTCTGCCTCACGGAGTGGGAGTACGCGCTCGATCGACGCGACGGCGCGGCGCCCACCGACGAAGAGCGCGCCGCCTTCGACGAGGCCGTCGACGACTACCGGCGCTGGAAGTGGCACGTGAACAACTGCGGGAGCTCGTTCTCCGACCGCGGTCTCCCCAATGGGCCGTGCGGGCTCTGCGCGATCTGGGACCTCTGCGACCTCGGCGTGTCGTGCCTGAAGATCGTCGGCCGAGACTCGCCGACGGTCCGCAAGGTGCGCAGCCTCCGCCTCGTGAAGACCATCGTCGAGCAGGTGGCGGGCGGCGGCACCCGCGAGGCGGCCGCGGAGTACGCCCAGGGCCTGCGCGACACGCCCGAGCTCTGCGGCTCCGGGTTCATGTGCTACTACCGCGACGCGGTGCCTACCGGGCGAGGTCCTCGATCGCCTGCGGGGTGCAGCCCGTCGGGGCCGTGAGGGGGTTGCAGCGCGAGGGGTTGCCCTCGGGGATGCGCACGCCCTCGACGCCTCCGCGGGCCATCCCGGGGAAGTCGGTGCTGATGATGTGCGCGCCGGACTCCAGGCCCGCGCGAGTGACCGCCGGGTCGAGCACGGCGTCGCCCGCGGTCCAGGAGAAGACCCGCACCAGGTAGCCCGCGCGCACCGCCGCGGGGACGCCCGCGCCGTTGGGGTTGTTGAGCACCATCACCCCCGCGAAGGGGTCGCCTGGCTCGGAGTCGATGAAGGCCAGACGGCCCGCGAGGTCGCGGCCGCCGTGGGTGTAGACGTCGCGCAGCGAGTCGCTGCGGTCGATGAAGAAGAGCACCCTGCCCCGGGTGGCTCCGAGCGTGGGCCAGCCGCGCGCCGCGATCGCCTCGGGCAGCGAGGCGGAGGCTCCGCGCACCTCGTCGGGGGTGACCACCAGCTCGCGAGGAAAACCGACAGGATCTCCGTCTCCATTGCGGTCATCCGCTGCTCGGTGGTGGGCGCGTCCCAGGCGTCCTTGGGCTCGATCTGCAGGAAGAGCGGGTGGTGCGAGGGGTGCGCGTCGGACCAGCGACGCACGACGCCGAGGCAGTCGGTGAAGAGGTCGCAGGTCGAGCGGGGGTCGAGGATGGGAAGGTGAAACACCCTGAAGCGACCGCAGCGGGCGTCCCATCGGATGTCGAGCTCCAGCGCCCGCACCCCCTGCGACTGGAGCTGCTCGTCGAGCGGCGCCTGCGAGTAGTCCCAGTCGGGACCGACGATGGCGGGGCGGAGGTGATAGCTGTTGTGGGTCCCCTTGGCCTGGAGGTGGTTCATCCGCAGCGCGTCGTCCATCGGGCCGCGCGCAGGAGAGCCGGTGCGGGGCGACGGGGTGCCGAGCGCCGAGGGGCAGGGCGGACCGCTGTCGGTCTCCTCGGGCGCATCGACCGCGAGCACGGGGGCGTCGACCACGGGGGCGTCGCCCGCGTCGGCGACCGAGGCGTCCGAGACGATGGGCGGCGGCTCGTAATCCTCACAGCCCAGGAGGCACAGCGACGCGACGACGGAGAGGGTTCTCATCGCGCGAGAGCGTACCGCGTCACTCGTCCTCGTCGGTGGGCACCTCTTCGTCCTCGGGGTGGCGGAAGGGCTGCGCCGCGCGGATCACCTGCACCTGCACGGGCGGCGGAGCGACGCGCACCGCGGGGACCGGCGCCGCGAAGGCCACCGCGGGCACCTCGACGGCCTCCTCCAGGGTGAGCGCGCGGTTGATGACGAAGCGCAGGTGGAGCTCGCGCACCGTCACCGGGAGGCGCACCCCGGCGGTGTAGCGACCGCGCGGATCGGTCTCCCTCAGCGGCTCGATGACCACCTCGGGCTCGGTCGCGGTGACCTCGACGGAGGCCAGCGAGACCGGGCGGCCCTCGGCGTCGCTCAGGTCGAGGGAGAGCGTGCTCGCGGCGGTGGCGCCGCCCGCCGGGGCGCCGGGCGGGGAGAGACGGACGGTGTGCACCAGCGGACCCACCTGGTCGGCGGCGAGGGTGGTGGCGCGGGCGTCGTGACCGTCGGCCGTGGTTCCGCAGCGGAGGGCGTAGGAGCGCGCGGGGTCGAGCGGGCGCGGCCGGTCGGCGACCATCCACGGCGACCCGTCGAGGCTGCAATAGAAGCCCTGGGGGATCACCAGCGACGCGCGACGCCCGGCGGCGGTCGCGGTGCGGAGCTCGCCGGGGTCGACCCTCGGCGCGGCGATCTCGATGCGGGCGACGGAGGACGGCGGGCTCTCGAAGCGGTCGGGGTCGAGCGCGAAGAGCCGGACGTACCAGGTGCCGGGGTTGAGCGAGCGAAAGCGTAGCTGCGTCTCGCGAGGTCCGAGGCGCTGCTCTCCGAGGCGGTCGCGGAAGCGCGCGTCGCGGGCGATGTCGACCCGGTAGCCGGTGACGTTGACCCCGGAGACCCGCGGGCCCGGGCCGAAGATGCCTTCCACGTCGACGGGCTCGCCGAAGGAGAGGGCGCGGGTGCTTGGCGGCCTGCGCCACTGCGGAGCGCGAGGCAGCGCGCGCAGAAGCGATGGGGGACGGCCCACCTCTTCGCGCACGGCGCGGCCCGAGGGAAGGACGTACTCGTTGGAGCCGAAGCGCACCCGCATCCGGCCGCGGGTGACGGCGACGCGGGTGACGTGCCCACCGAGCTCCGCGGCGACCAGCGCATCGGAGCGGCCAGGGAAGACCGTGAGGGCCTGCGTCGCGATGGGGATGGACTCCGCGGTGCTCGCGGGCGGAGCGGTGATCCGGAGGGTTCCTCGCTGGAGCGTGGTGGTCGTGGAGGGTGCGACCCCCGGCGCGGCGGGCGAGGCGTTGCCGTAGACCACGAGCAGCGACTGCGGATCGAGGGCGATGGTGACGCCGTCGGAGAGGGTGATCTCCGCGCGGCCGTCGTCGCCCGTCCGGATGCGGGCGCCCCGGGTGAGCGCCGTGTCCGCGAGGGCCGGAGCGAAGGATCGCCCGTCGGCGGGCATCACGTCGACGCGGCCTCGTACGACCGTGAGCCTCACCTGCGGGAGCGAGCGCTCGACCTGCGTGGGTGCGGGCTGCGCGAGCGCCGTCGCCGGGAGCACCGCCAGCGCCAGCCCGAGGAGCGCGAGGGCGATGCATCGGGGCGTGTGCGGTCGAGCGGGCGAAGGAAGCACCGGGTAGAGGGTGAGGGATAGCACCGCTCGCGTGGAGGCGTCGTGAACGGGAGTTGGTGTCAACGTGCGTAGGGGCGGTCCGGTGTCGGCCCGCGGCTGCGATCGCGGGGTCACAGGTGTGAACGGTGGCGGCTACGAGCCAAGGTATTCACTGTATTCGCAGGGCTTTGCTGAGAGGCTCCGAGGGAGGTCGACGGCTCGTCGGGGGTGGTACGGCGGCTGCTCAATGGACGGCTCACGAACCCAGGGACGGGGTTCATGTTGCTCTCAGGGAGGTTTTTCATGACCCACCGCATGTCGCTCTCCGACCATTGGCCTCGCGACGGTTCTCTCCGCCTTCGGATTCACGGTGACCGCGAGCGCGCAGCACCGGCCGACGGCGGGCGCTCACGTCCCGACCCAGGACGGCGCGGGGCGCATCTCCCTGGACGGACGCCTGGGCCGGCGCGACGCGACCGACGCCGAGGGCCGTCACCGCCGGGAGCAGGTGGTGAACCTCCGCCGAGGAGACCGGGTGCGCTTCGGGGTCTCCTCCGAGGCGATGGACGTGATGGCCGTGGTCGAGGGCCCCGGGGGCCAGCGTTGGGAGGACGACGACGGCGCTGGCGGAACCGACGCCCGGCTGGTGTTCACCGCCCCTCGCGACGGGAGCTACCGCTTCATCGTGACCAGCTACGAGGCGGGCGAGACGGGCTCCTACCAGGCCGAGGCGAGAGTGAGCCACGGCGGTTCCGCCGCGGCGATCGAGGACGAGGCGGAGGAGGGCGACGAGCAGGGCGACGACGAGCAGGGCGACGACGAGCAGGGCGACGACGCAGGGCGACGGCGAGCAGGCGGCGAACGAGCGCGACCGGCAGGCGGCGCAGGAGGAGGAGCCGGGCGAGGAGGCCGTCGACCCGGCGGACGCGGCGACCGGGGCGGGGACCACCTACGGGATCTTCGTGGGCATCTCGCACTACGGCGGCGACAACGCCGACCTGGCGGGGAGCGCCGCGGACGCGGTGCAGCTCGCGCGCACCTTCCAGCAGGCGGGCTGGATGCGCCGCAGCAACGCCGTGGTGCTCACCGACGCGGAGGCGACCGCGGGCGGGGTGCGCCAGGCCTTCCAGACGCTGTCGCAGCGGGTGCGGCCCAACGACACGCTGGTGTTCTTCTTCGACGGCCACGGCAACCGCCGCGAGCTCGACCTCGTGGGCCCTGACATCGCCCGCAGCGAGCTCGGCCAGATGATGAACCGGGTGCAGGGCCACCAGCTCCTGGTGCTCGACAGCTGCGAGGCGGGCGGCTTCGCGACGCTGGTGCAGGGCCGCAACAACCGCGCGGGGCTCTTCTCGTCGAGGGCGACGGAGAGCTCGTCGACGGCGCCGGAGGTCGGCGCGGGCGGCTGGCTCGCGTACTCCTTCCGCGAGGCCGTGGGCGGCGGGGTGCGGCGTCGCCCCGACGGATCGGTCGACCTCGACGACGTGATCGCCTACGTGCGCCGCCAGTATGCGGAGCACCGGGTCACGCCCGAGCAGAACCTCGTGGCCGTGGCCGACCGCTCGCAGCCCTTCGCCCTCGGCGGCCGCGGGGACGCCGTGGCCCCGACCGCGACGGACACCGCGGTGGCCTCGCGCGACCCGTGGCGCCGCCCCGCGCGCCGGCCGGGCGACGTGGCGACGATCCCCACCTGGCCGTCGATGCAGCCGATGCCGTCCGCCCCGGCGGCGGCCCCGGCGAACGAAGGCCTCTTCGGCACCAACGACGCCTTCGCTCAGCTCCTGGGCGCGGGCGTCGGGGTGGCCGGCCAGGTGCTCGGCGCGATGGTGAAGTGAGCGGTCAGTTCCAGTCGCGGAGCCGCGCGAGGCGGTGCCGCACCTGCTGCTCGTACAGCACGCCCCCCACCAGCAGCCCGACGCCGAAGCCCACCAGCCGCACCGACAGCGGGAACACCCCCAGCAGCTGCACGAAATACTGAATCCAGAGGTGGACGATGAGCGCCGCCGCGGAGAGCACCAGCGGCGCCGCACGGCGGGTCTTCCATCCCAGCGCCAGCAGCGCGCCGGAGGAGGCCAGCGCCACCATCGCGGGCGCGAGGTCGTCTCGGGTGGCGAGCACCTGCAGCGTGAGCAGCCCGTAGAGCTGCCCCAGCGCGGCGACCTCCAGCAGCCGGTAGCGGGCGCGACCTACCCTCCTGGTCACCGCGTAGGAGAGCGCCAGCAGCCCCGCGGAGGTCGCCCCCACGATGGCCCACGACTCGCCGTGGAGCTCGAGCCACCGGTGGCCGTGGGAGTCGTCGATCGCCTGGAGCGCCCTCACGCAAGGCGCCGCCAGCACGCCGAAGAGGGCAGCCAGCACCGCCTCGGCCCGGGCGTCGTCGCGCGCCCTGAGCTCCGGCCGTAGCAGCGCCGCCAGCAGCGCCAGCGCCCCGACCGCCACCGCCCCGAGGGTGAACGGCACCGTCTCCTTCAGCAGCGCCTCCACCGTCGGAGCGAGCACCACGATCGAGCCCGCGGTGAAGGCCGCCACGCTCCCCACCGGAGGCGACGCGCGCAGCAGCAGCGCCGCCGCCGCGGCCACCGCGAAGGGCCACGCCGCGCCCGCCAGTCCGTGCGTCTCCCAGTGGCTGTCGAGCACCACGAGCCCGGCCAGCGCGCTCGCCGCGGCGGCGGCCAGCGCCCCGAGCGAGAGCGGCCACGCGGCGGGCTTCGCGTCGCGCCACGCGGCGATCATCGCCAGCAGCGCGTACCCTCCCGCCACCGCGAGGCTGTAGAAGCACGGGCCCATCACCGATCCGGTCTTGAGGTGCTCGCCCAGGGTCGCGAAGAACACCGCGAGGTCGAGCGCCGCCAGCGCGCCGAAGAAGGCCGAGCGACGCCAGAGCGCGAGGGCGAAGGTCGGGGCCGAGACCGCCGCCGCCAGCGCCGCGACGACCCCGGCGCTCGCGTACCGGTCGCTCATGTGGATGCACTGCGCGCCCACCGCCCAGATGAGCTGGCTGCCCAGCGCGAGCAGCGCCGCGCCTCCCAGCGGGGCGCCGCGACGACCGACCGCGACGCCTCCCGCCAGCGAGGCCGCGGTGAGCGCGACCAGCAGCGCCAGGCGGCCGGGCTCGTGGAGCAGCGAGAAGGTGTACGCCAGCGCCACCGCGCCGAAGACGAAGGCGAGCCCCCGGCCCACCGTCGCGCCGGTGTCGAGGCGCCGCTTCGCCGCGAGCGCTCCGGCGCCCCAGGATAGCGTCGCGAGGCCCGCGAGGATGGCCACGCGGCCGTACTCGCCGACCACGTCCCAGCCCGCGACCACGAGGAGCACCGCGCCCACGAAGGCGCAGAGGCCTCCGAAGATCAGCACCAGCATCAGCACCGGCGACATCTCCGTGGCGCGCGCCCGCTCCGCCGACTCCTGCGCGGCGGACCACTGCCCCGGCGGGACCGATCGGTACGCCGCCGGCTGCGGGGCTCCCTCCGAGGCGAGGGCCGCCGCCGAGAGCGCCGAGGAGAGGGCCTCCATCGTGGGTCGCAGCGCCGGGAGCTGGTTGAGCGAGGCCTCGACGCAGCGCGCGAGCTCGCCCTCGACGCCCTGGGGATGGGGCTTGAGGTTGAGCTGGCCCAGCGGCGCGTAGCCGGTGAGCGCGGCGTAGGCCAGGGCCGCGAGGCCGTAGACGTCCGTGGCGGGCGTCGCCTCGTAGGCCGCGACCGCCTCCGGGGCCGAGTAGCCCACGGCCGACGCCGGGGCCCCGCCGGGGTTGAGCCTCGCCCTGAGCAGCGCCCCGGGAGCCGACGCGAAGGCGGGCACCAGCAGCGTCACGGCGCCTCCCTCGCCGAGGAGGATCATCTCCGCGCGGAGGTCTCCGTGCACCGCGCCGGAGAGCGCGTGGAGGTGCGCGAGGCAGCGCCCCACGCGGCCTAGCGCCGCCAGCGCCGCGGGCCTGGGGAGGGCCGCGGCGGACCACGATCGCAGCGGGGAGAGATCGCCCTCGTAGGTGACCCCGGAGGCCGCGTCGAAGGAGAAGTAGAGCGCGCGGGCGGCGTCCGAGGGGGTCTGGGAGGGGCGGGTCCAGGCGTGGGTCTGGGCGGCGGCGAGGGCCGAGGAGAGGGCGGCGGGGAGCGCCTCGCGGGTGACGCCCTCCGCGGAGGTGGGGACGCCGCCGAAGGGGCCGGTCATCGGACGTAGATGGCGCTGCTGTAGACCCATGGGACCTCGCGCATGAGGCGCTCCATGCCGGGCAGGTAGGGCTGCACGTGCCGCGGGGTGATGCGCACCTCGGCGCGGTAGGCGCCCGCCGTGGTCGGGGTGAAGCTCACGTCGCCGGTGTCCGAGGCGGCCACCTCGGTCCACTCGCCGGAGCGCTCGGCGCGGAGGAGGCGCAGCCGTATCGAGGGGGTGGGGAGCGAGGGGTCGAGGGCGTTGACCCTCGGTCGGGTGGCGCGCAGCACCGGGGCCTCGGAGAGCATGATCTCCTCGCCGATCTCGCGGGTGCGCGCTCCCGTCTGCGCGGTGTACGAGAAGCCCACCGGGGTGCCGAAGGCCTCGAAGGCGACGAACATCCGGCTCTCCCGCAGCGCCTCGACGGCGCTCTCCCGGGTGAGCTCTCCCCGCACCCAGAGCTCGTTGGAGAACCAGCGGAACACCCGGCGGTAGCTGTCCCCGCGCTCGCCGTCGGTGAGCGGCGCCGGGAGGACGTTCTCGTGCGCGTCGCTGGCCGCCACCCCGGGGATGCGCCGGCCCTCGGCCAGCAGCGTGGCCCACTTGCGCAGGTCGTTGGCGCTCTCCTGGAAGAACACCATGAACAGCATCTCCGGATCGAGCCCGGTGCCCGAGCGCTGGAACCTCAGGATGTCCGCCAGCGCCGGGCCGACGTTGTATCCGAGGTGCGGGCCCGCGATGCGCGGGTCGAGGTTGGCGTGGACGTTGTAGACCTCGAGCACGTCGGGCCCGATCTCCCGCAGGTACTCGATGCTGCGCTGCTCGACGTGGGGGATGGCCACCAGCGCGCCGGCCTCGCGGAAGCGCTGCACCGCCGCGGGGTTGTTGGCGTTGTAGGCGTCCGCGATGCTGCCGTTGAGCATGTCGGGGTGGCGCCGCAGCGCGAGGGGCATGAGGTCGTTCTCGGCCCCCGGAAGCAGCAGCACCCGGTGGCCGTCGGGGCAGGCGATGCGCGAGCCCACGAGCTGCCCGGCCTCCATCACGGGCTCGTCGCCGGGGCGCATCTGGAGCACCGTGGGGAAGGGCACCGTGGCCATGAGCGAGTCGTGCTCGGTCAGGAAGATCACGTCGATCTTCGTGCGGCAGAGCGCCGCGCGGAAGCTCTGGAGGCACGGCTCGTTGGGCCCTCCGTCGACGTAGGGGCGTCCGTCGCAGGCGTCGTGGGAGTGCACCGAGTGGGCGTGGACGATCGCTCGCACCGCGTGAAACCCGCGCGCCTCGCCCATCACCCTCGCCGGCTGGAGCTCGCGCGGCCAGGCGGGCGGCGGCGGGGGTACGTCCTCCTCGCCGAGGTCGATGGAGGGAGCGGCGTCGCTCGCGTCGGAGGCGCCGAGGTCGTTGGTCGCGGAGGCGTCGACCGGCGCGGCGGGGGGATTGGAGGACGTGCACCCGAGTGTGAGGGCGAGGGCGAGACCGAGGGGTTGGAGCTTCGTCACGGCGGCGGCGAGGCTATACCGAAGTCAGTTGAGCTGCTCGCAAGGAAGGCGCACTCGCATGACCCAGCCCAGGTCGGCGCGCTTCACCTCCGCGCTGCCGCCCAGCGAGGCGACGCGCCCGCGAATCGCCGCCAGGGCCTTGCGGGAGCGGCCTCCCTCGCTGCTGGTGCCGTCGTCCTCGACCTCCAGCACGAGGCCCCCGTCGGCGCGCCGCAGGGTGACGACGATGCGCCTCGCCTCGGTCTCCCGAAGCGCGTGGCTGGCGGCCTCCTGGGTCACCTTCATCACGCCCTGGCGCATCTTGCTGCTGGGCGGCGCGAGGCCCTTGAGCTCGGCCTTCACCGTGGAGCTCACGCCCGCGTCTTCGCAGAGCGAGGTGATGCTGGTGCGGAGCCGGTCGACGAGGCCGTCCCAGCCCGCGTCGTCGGCGGAGGCTTCGGTGTCCTTGGGCTCGGCGCTGCGCAGCGCGCGGGAGGCGCCCGCGGAGGCGGAGCCGCTGGCCGAGGTGGTGCGCTCGCGGTGCCGGGCGGGGCGCTCCCGGCGGTCGTTGATGAGGGCCTCGCGCTCGGAGAGCACCCACAGCAGCGAGTGCGTCGCGTGGGCGAGGACCATGTGCGCGACGAGCATCAGGACGGAGACCAGCGCGTGGGACAGCACCGCGGAGGGGTCGTGGGCGGTGGCCGCGCGCACCACCGTGCCGAGCATCACCGAGACGCCCGCGAGGAACATCATGTGCGCCCGGCGGCACCCGCAGCGCGAGCAGCAGCAGCGCGATGCCGTGGAGGAACATCCCCACGGTGACGGGCGCCGCGCCGAGGGCGCCGAGGGTGCCGAGGGCGCCGAGGGCGATGGTCCACATCAGGGTGTCGGCGCGGGCCCAGCGGGTCGAGCGGCCGGACCACACCGACGCGGAGGCCGCGAAGGCGAGCGAGAGCCCGGCGAGCAGGATGGAGAACACCGACGGGGGCACGAGCCACGGCTCCCAGCGCGGCGCCGCGCGGGCGAGCAGCGGGAGAGCCAGGGCCAGCGCGGAGAGCAGCGCCAGGGCCCAGCGTCGTTGTCGGGCGCGTCGGAGGTCGAGCAACACCGTCACCATGGAAGCGAGCGCGCAGCCTAGCTCAGGACCGCGGCCGCGGCGACGGCCCCCACGACGAGCCTCACGATCACCGCGGCGCGGGGCTCCCCGCGCGTCAGTCCGCGGCGGGCATCGAGACCACCCCTGGGGTCGAGCACGGCGGGCGCGTCGCGGCGCAGCACCACCAGGGTCGCGTCGCGGTAGAGCACCCGCACCCCGGCGCGGAGCTGCGTGGCCCGGGAGGGCTCGGTCACCACCAGCACCCGCCCCCGCTGCGAGGCCTCCACCAGCAGGGTGAAGTCGCTGACGTCCGAGACCCGCCAGCGGATGAAGCGCCAGGGCGGGAGCTGCGTGAAGGTCTCCAGCGAGCGCACGTCGCAGAACACCCGCGCCCGCCCGTCGAGGTTGGCGCGCAGCACCGAGGCCACCGCGCGCTCCTGCACATAGAGCCGGCGGGAGTCGCGGGTCGCCCAGCGCACCTGCTTCTCCAGGGGGCCTCGGGCGACGTGCTGCACCACCGCGAGGCAGAGGCCCAGCGCCAGCGCGCGGGCCATCGAGGGGCGGCCCAGGGCGCGGGCGGTGAGGGCGGCGACGGCGGTGATCCCCGAGGCGACGAGGGTCGCGTAGAAGGGGATCAGCGCGACGAAGTGGCGCATGAGGCCGAGGTTGGTGCGAGCGACCCAGACCGCGGTGACGAAGGCGAGCAGCACCAGGCCCATCAGGGCGAGCGAGCGGGGCGCGCGGCGCACCACGGGGGGTACGCCCGGTATGGCGAAGAGCAGCGCGGGGCCCATGGAGAGCCACGGGATCGCGGCGAGGTACCAGACCGGCGCGAGGCGCAGCGAGGGGGGCTGGCGCTCGTGGATGCGCAGCTCCTGCCAGGCCCTCGCGATGTAGAGCCGGTTCTCCCTCAGGAACCAGAACCACTCCCCCGTCATCGCCCGGTGCAGCAGCACCCAGGCCACGATCACCGCGCCGGGGATCGTCCACGCCCAGAGCCCTCGCCGCTCCCTGCCCTGCGCCCACCAGAGCAGGGCGAAGACCCCGGGCAGCACCCAGGCCTCGTAGCGGAGCAGCGCCGCGAGCCCGAGGAGGAGCCCCGTCGCGACCGGGCGTTTACGCTCCCAGGTAAGGCAGTGAGGAGGGTGAGGAGCTGGAAGACCCCCTCGGGCTCGGCGGTGCCGCCCATCACCACGTTGAGCGGCCAGAGGGCGCAGAGCACGCCCGCGAGGAAGGGCGTGTAGCTCTCCCGGTCGCGCCCCTGGAGCAGCGCGGTGAGCACCAGCGGCGAGGCGCCCGAGGCGAGCACCGAGACCGCGCGCTGCACCGAGAGGTCGTGGCCGGTGGCCGCGCCGACGGCGCCGACGAGGTGCCAGAGCGGGAGCCACACCCAGTGGATGGTGATGTCTCGCCACTCCAGCAGCAGTCGGCGGGCGATGAGGGCGTGGGCGAAGGCGTCGACGCGCGGGTCCTGCGTCGGCAGGCGCACGCGCCGAGGACGGTGGCGACGAGGGTCGCGACGATCACCGCCAGCCACGGGAGCCGCCGGAGTAGCGGTCGGTCGGCGGCGGCGGCGGGCGTCACACGCTCAGACGTCGATGTGGCGGAGCTTCATCTGCACGTCGCTCGACCAGTGGTTGGCGAAGCCGCGCACGCAGGTGGAGAGGTAGCGGTCGTAGTCGTCGAAGACCTGGTCGCCCCACTTCGCGCGGATGGTCTTCTCCTGGAGGCGCATGCGGCGCAGCCACTCGGCGGTGGTCTTGCCGTAGTCCGTGCGGCGGGTCTTGAGCTCGACGACCTCCCAGTAGGGGTTGACCGCCTGGATGAGCTCCTCGAGCCGGGGGTTGAGCCCGCCGGGGAAGATCACGTCGGCGGTGAACTTCAGGTCGGCGATGTCTTGCCGCACGCGCGGCACGCGGTTGCGCAGGATGGCCTGGAAGCCGAAGTAGCTGCCGGGCTTCACCCACGACGCGCACTTCTTGAAGTACTCGCGGTAGATCTCCACGGCCATGCCCTGGTTGGCCTGCGCCGGGGAGCAGAGGTGGTCGATCATCTCGATGGAGACGAGGGCGTCGTACTTCTCCTTCGGCGCGTAGTCCCGGTAGTCCGTGAGGAAGACCTCGACCCCGGGGAGCTTGCGGGCGTTGAGCTCTTCGAACTGCGCCGACGAGAGGGTGATGCCGTGCGCGCGCTTCGTGTCGCGGGCGACGCTCAGGTACTCCAGGTTGGCGCCCCAGCCGCAGCCGATGTCGAGCACGAGCTTCTCGGGGTTCATCTCGGCGTACTCGTAGAGCACCCGGGACTTGTTGACCTGGGCCTGCTCCAGGGTCTCGTGCTCGTGCTCGTAGACCGCGCAGGTGTAGTGCATCCGCTCGTCGAGCCAGAGCCGGAAGAACTCGTTGGAGACGTCGTAGCTGACCTCGACCTCGTGCTTCGTGCTCGTCATGGCGCGGACGGATACTCCGCTCCCCCGAAACCCGTCAACGCCACCCCCGTTACGCGCCCGCGTCGCCCAGGGCCGCGGCGCACACCGGCCGCCGGGACTCCTGCTCCTGCAGGGCGTTGAGCACGTCGACCAGGCGCTGCACCCCGACCGGGGCGTTGACGCACTCGCCCCCGGAGCCGGTGCGGCAGGGGGCGCCCACGTAGACGAAGCGCCCGTCGCGCTCGATGAAGAAGAGGGCCCCGTCGACCGGGCGGGCGTCGACCCCGTAGAGCACCGTCCCCGAGTCGCCGGCCGCCGCGCCCTGGAAGGCCGCCCCGACGTCCGGGTGGCCCAGGGCGGCGACCAGGGTGTCGACGGTCACGTCGTCGGTGGCGCCGCAGGCCGGGATGGTCGTCTCGCAGCGCGCGGGCGTCGCGTCGGAGAAGGTGCGCTCCAGCAGGAAGCGCCGCGGGGAGCTCAGGGTATACGTGGTGCGGTAAGGGACGCGGCCGCCTTCGGCGCCGAAGCGCAGGCTCCCGGGGAGGGTCTCGGCGCAGGGTCCGTCGCGCATGCCGCCGTCGGTGAGCGGAGGAACATCCGTGAGGTCGACCACCTCGGGGGTCGGGCCCCGGTCGACCTGGGGGATGTCCCGGGTGGGGACATCGAAGCCCAGGGGCCGGTCGGGGACCGACGCGTCGAAGGAGGCGGGCTCGCTGCTGCACGCGGCGGCCAGCACGCAGACGGAGAGGAGCGATCGCTTCATGGTGTTCACGGTGATTGGGGTTTTCTAACAGGGATGGAACGCGAGCGTGATGCGGTACGGTGGCGCGCGATGCGTCCGACCGCCGCCCTCGCCCTGGCCCTGGCCGCCCTCCCCGCGGGGGCCCAGGACTGTCCCCCGTCCGCGTCCAGCGAGGGGGCCTACCGACCTGCGATGACCCGTCGGGGCCCTGGTCCTTCGAGCGCGGCGGGCATCTCCGTGGCGACCTTCCAGGCGTGGTCGCCCCCCGACGGGGTGGAGGACGACCGGGTGCGAGGGCGCGACGGTCCCATCGATCCGCGCGAGGCGAGGGCCGCCACGCTGGAGGGCGACCTCTGGAGGGTGAAGCGCGGGAGCGACGGCTGCGAGCTGCTGCTGGAGCTGTCTGCCACGAGGGCGGGGCGCGACTCGCCGCACGTGATCGCGGTGATCCCCGCGGCGCCAGGCTACGAGGAGGCGCGCTCGGCCATCGAGGCGGCGGTGGGGATGAGGGCGGGGCGGCGGTCGAGGCGCGTCGAGCTGCGGGAGCCGGTGCACGTGCGGCTGACGGGCTACCTCTTCTGGGACGGCGCCCGTGGTGCGCGGAGAACCCTGGCCGCGGGTGCGACCGCCGGGCGGACGTGGTGGCCTCCCTCTGGGAGCTGCACCCGGTGTGGCGCGTGGAGGTCGAGGGGGGCGCGGTCACCGGGGCTCGGTCCACGGGGCGACGGGGACGGGCGTCGAGGCGGCGGGAGCGCCATGGGTCGGCGGATTGAAGCTCGGAGCGATGAAGTCCGGAGCCAGCAGCGAGGCCGCGCCGAAGGCCGCGTAGATGCTCTCCTGGGAGAGAGCCCGCCACGCGCCGGTGACCGCGTCGACCGCGATGCCGATGATCCCGGTGGCGAAGAAGTCGAGCACCACCCAGCCGGCCTCGACGCTGCTCACCAGGTGGAAGGCCCGCTCGGCCGCGCCGAGGCGCACCACCACGTCGTGGTCGACGGTGTGGTCCAGGGCCATCGCGAAGGGCGTGACGCCGCGGGGCTCGCCGTCCACCACCACCTCCGCGCCAGGCGCGTCGGAGCGCACCGTCACCGTCGTGGTGTTGCCTCGGATGAAGGTCGCGCAGCCCGCGCTCGAGACGAGCAGCAGCGCCGCCATCCACCCGGCGCTCCGGGCCGCGCGTCGGCTCATGACCCCAGCCCTTTCAAGGTGCCGATGCGCCCGTCGCCGCGCCCTGAAGGACGCGGCAACGCCTGCAGCGATGAAGGCCGCAACGGCCTGTACGATGTCCATGGACCGCGACCAGCCCGCGTGCGGGCTTCACTGCTGAGGCGTTGCCGCGTCCTTCAGGGCGCGGCGACGGGGCATGGCACCGGAAAGGGCTGGCTGGCCATCCAGCCCCAGCAGCGCCCTGGCCTTGTCCTGCACCACGCCCAGCTCCTGCCGTCGGTTGCCCGAGTAGCCCAGCAGCGAGAGGTCGTCCGAGCGCACCGCGCCGCCGTGGAAGAGGAAGGCCCTCGTGCGGATCACCTTGTACAGCTTCACCAGCTTGCGATCGCTGATGAAGACCTTGTCCTCGGTCTCCAGCGTCCGCACGATGCGCCGAAACTCCGCGAACACCGGCGTCGGGAACCACTGCTCCCGGTCGGCGCTCCCGTGGCCACCCGCGCCGAAGGTGAGGTCCATGAAGCGCTTCATCTTGAGGAAGTCGTCGAAGCTCGCGGTGCCGCGGGCCCACGGGCGCTGCTCGGTGGCGCGGTACACCTCGTTCATGATGCCGGCGTCGATGAGCTCGGTGAAGTGCGTGTCCTTCACGGGCCGGGTCTCCACCTTGAGCACGAAGCGGTCGGCGAGCGCGTCGAGCTCGGACTGCTCGGGGATGTCGTTGGTCGCCGCGAAGAGCATCCGCAGCGCCACCGGGACCGGCGCGCCGTCCTGATAGAACTTCCGCTCGTTCACGATGGTGAGGAGCGTGTTCAGGATGGCGCTGTTCGACTTGAAGATCTCGTCGAGGAAGGCGACGCGCGCCTCCGGGAGCTTGGCCTTCGTCCGGCGGATGAAGCGCCCCTGCTTGAGCTGGTCGATGTCGATCGGCCCGAGGATCTCGCTCGGCTCCGTGAACTTCGTCAGCATGTACTCGAAGTAGTCGCCCTCACCCAGCCCCAGGGACTCGACGAACTTCACCACCAGGTCACTCTTCGCCGTCCCCGGCGGGCCCACCAGGAGCAGCGGCTCCTGCGCGCAGGCGCACACCGTCGCGAGGTCGACCTCCTCCGAGCGCTGGACGAAGTACTCCTTCAGCTCGCGGCGGTGCTGGTTGATCCGCCCGCGGATGTCGTCGATCTCCCGCTCCAGCTCCTTCAGCGTCCACATACGTCCCCTCCAGTCCGCGAGGATGCCTTCTGCGGGTTGCTCGCCGCTCGTCGGGTAGCCAGGCGCGCCTGGTCGCCTCGGCCACCGTCACCTCGTCGGCGAGGGCGTCGACCACCCGCTCGGCGATCAGGATCTTGTGCGTCTCGTACACCCGCTGCGTGCTCGCCGTGAACGAGTCCGTGAAGCGCGGCAGCGCCTCGAACACCCGCCGGCACCGCGGCGCCCTCCCCCCCGTGGGCCAGTGGCGCAGCGCGGAGAGCACGGCCGTCCCCGCCTCGTGGCGCCCAGGTCGCCCAACGCCGCCGCGACCTTGATGCACTCTTTGGTCGCCGCCACGCGCCGCCCCGCCGAGCGCACCCGGTTGGCCACCGGGCACCGCCGCCGCCAGCACCTGCGCGATGCCCTGTCCTCGCGCAGCGCCCGCAGGAAGGCGCTCGATTCAGCTGCGGGATCCGAAGTCGAAGAGTTTGCGCCGGTCGATGCGGTGGGTTGAGCAGCTCCTCCATGCGCCTGGCGATGAGCGCCCTGCAGCTTCCGAAGCCTCGGCCTCCGCCACCCCTGCTCGAAGCAGTCCGGCACTGCGCGACGCCGACGCGCTCGAGGGCGTCGCCGTGCCGGAGCCACTCGCTGCGCCGAGGCAGGTGCTCCACGCGGTACTCCTGACGGTGGTGTCCTTGATCGACGCGAGCGCGGTCCGACCTCGCGCTGCCACGCCTCCGGGTCTCCGCAAAGGTCGCCTCGTGCGCCATCCTCGCGAGGGAGAGCCAGAAGCGCACCCGGTTGGGGCCCCGTGCACCGACAGCTCCGCCTCTCTACCGGCGCGACGATGTCCCCGCCATCGACGGCGACCTGATGCGGTGAAGCCCACCCCGAAGGCCATCCGCCAACGTAGGCGCTGCGTGCGTCGAGCTCCCGGAGGATCACCGCCGAGGCCTCGCGCCAGAGGTCCTCCATCTATTGCTCCTCGGCCCGGAGCGGCGCGCCATCTCCTCCGCTCCCTCCTCCGTGCGCAGCAGCGCGAAGCGCACGAAGCGCGGCAGGTCAGATGGTCTTCGAAAGCCCCCCGGTCGTTGATGCCCCCAGCAGCCGGGCCCGGCGCGAGCTCCAGCGCGGCGCGGGCGCCGTGCACCGCGCGGAGCAACGACCACTGCCAGCCGCCGCGACACCGGCGTTCCCGGGCGAGGCGCGGCACCGCGCCACCTCCTGGAAGAAGCCTCTGCGTGAGCCGCGCTCCAGCGCGTCGCCGCGCGACGTGCTCCAGCACCTGGCCCCGAGGTACGACGTCTCGCCGGGGAGAGCCGCCTGGCGGTCGCCAGGTGGAGCGCAGCTCTCCGGACGGACCCGTCGCGGCCAAAAGTCCGGGCGCGCAGCGACGAGATTCCTCGACGCGAGGCTCGGCGCTCCGGCTTCGTAGAAGAGCGTGGCCTCCAGGCAGGCGCGCAGGCGTCAGTCGTCGTCGCCCGCCCGCGGCTTCAGCGCGGCGAGCTCCAGCCACGGCTCCGGGTCCCTGCAGCGCCTTCTCCGCGAGGCGGGTCCCCAGCCCCTCACATGGCCTCGCAGCGTAGGCCAGCGCCGCCTCGCTGCCCGTCCCCGCTCGCTCGGACTCCGGCGGAGCCTCCTTCGAGCCTTCTCTCTCCCGGGCCCTGGGCGGGCGCTGGGACCTCCTCTGCGGCGCGGCGGTGCTCGAGCGTAGGCGCAGGAGGGCCCACGGCGAGCTCGGGCCAGTCGAAGACGCTGCGCTCGACGAGGCGATCGAGCTCCATCTGGTGGTCGATCGCGGCGTACT
>JADJAE010000149.1 GCA_016704445.1 Deltaproteobacteria bacterium | reverse complement strand
GCTCAGGACGAGCGGCAGCGCCGCCATCCACCCGATGTGCCTGGACGCCCTCATCCAACCCCAGCAGCGCCCGCACCTTGTCCTGCACCACGCCCAGCTCCTGCGCGGTTGCCCGAGTAGCCAGCAGCGACAGGTCGTCCGAGCTTTGCCAGGGGGGTGGGAGAGGAAAGGCCCTCGTGCAGGATCGCCCCATGCAACCTGCCAGCAACGATCGCTGATGAAGACCTTGTCCTCGGTCTCCCGTGCGCACCACCCAGCGAAACGCTCGCGAACACCTCGCGGAAACCAACGCTCCCGGTCGGCGGCGCCTGCCCGCACTACGCCCAGAAGGTGAGGTCCATGTAGCCCTTGAACTTCCAGGAAGTCCTCAAGCTCGCGCTGCCCCTCGCCCAGGGCTTCTGCTGATGGCCTTGTAGATATCGTTCATGATCCCCGCGTCGATGAGAACCGCTGGAAAGTGATCATCCTTCACCGGGCGCGTCTCGACCTTCACGATGAACCGGTCGGCCAGCGCGTCGAGGCTCGCTCTGCTCAGGGATATCGTTGGTCGCCGCGAAGAGCATCCGAAGCGCCACCGGCGGCGCTCGCCGTCCTGGGAACTTCCGCTCGTTCACGATGGTGAGCAGCGTGTTGAGGATGGCGCTGTTGCTCTTGAAGATCTCGTCGAGGAAGGCCACCTTCGCCTCGGGGCAACTTTCCCCTTGGTGCGCCGCCTAGATCGCCCCTGCTTCAACGGAGGTCGAGTGTCGATGGGCCCGAATCTCGCTCGGCTCGGTGAACTTCGTCAACATGTACTCAAGTAGTCCTCTCCCCACGGGCCCAGGCTCTCGACGGACTTCACCACCGGGTCGCTCTTCGCCGTCCCCGGCGGACCCACGAAACAGCGGCTCCTGCGCGCACGCGCACACCGTCGCGAGTCGATCTCCTCGGTGCGCTTCACGAAAGTACTCGTCCAGCGCCGCCGGTGCCGGTTGATTCGCTCGCGTATCGCGTCGATCTCGGCTCCAGCTCCTTCAACGTCCATGCTGATCTCAGTCCGCGGTGATGCGTTAAGCGCAGGCTCTTCGTCCTCGTCGATGGTTCCCCGCACCTTGTCGCTCTCGAAGGTCACGTCGTCCGCCACCGTGTGCGACGATGCGCTCCGACATCAGCACCTTGAAGGTCTCGTAGATCCGCTGCGCGCTCGCCGTGTAGCGTCGGTGAAGCGGTCGAGGGCCCTGCAGAGCGCCGCACCTGCGGCAGCCGGGTCTCCAGTCGGCCAGTGGCGCAGCGCCGACAGCGCCGCCGCCCCGGCTCGCTGGCATTTCGGTGTGGTTCAGCTCCCCAGAGGGCGCCGCGTCGACGGTCGACTCGATGAGCGCCGAGGCACGGGCCTCGTCCTTCAACAGCAGGTAGCCCTCGGCCGGCTGACGCGCGCACCTGCAGGCTCCCGCGAGTCCTTCTCCGCCACCAGCTCGAGCGCTCCCAGGAAGCGCCTCGCGGAGCCTCCCGCGCCGAGTCGGCGCAGCGCCGCGAGGGGAGGGTGCACGCCGCAGCAACCCAGGCGCTCGTTCAGGTCTGCACCGCACCGGTGAAGCGAAGCCACGCCCTCCAGCAGCGGGTCGGCCGCGTCAGGTCGCCCAGCGCAGCCGCGACAATGCACTCCCCGGTCGCCGCCACGCCGCCCGCCAGCGCACCCGGGTCGTCACCCTGGGCATCGCCGCCGCCAGCACCTGCGCGATGCCCGTCGTCCCGCTGCGCAGCGCGGCACGCAGCAGCCGCTCGATCACCTGGGCGATCTCTCGTAGTCAGAAGAGCTCGCGCTGGTCACGCGCTGGTTGAGCAGGCTCCTCCATGCGCTCGGCGATTGAGCGCCCCGTGCTCAAAGCCCGCGGCCTCCGCCACCCCCGCTCGACGCCGGCCGCAGCGACGCCGACGCGCTCGAGGGCGTCTCGGAGCGAACCGCTCGCTGCGCTTGCGCAGGTGCTCACACGCGGTAATTGAGCGGTGGTGTCAGCCAGTCGACGCCAGCGCGGTCTCGACCTCGCGCTGCCACGCCTGTCTTCTCCGCGCGTCGCCTCGTGCGCCATCCTCGCGAGGTAGAGCTGGAAGAGCACCCGGTTTAAGGGGCCTCGTGCCGACGACTCCGCCTCTACCGGCGCGACGATGTCCTCGCCATCGACGGGCGACCCGTTAAGGTGAAAGCCCACCCCGAAGGTCATCTGCACGCGTAGGCGCTGCGGGCGTCGAGGCTCCGGGACGATCACCGCCGGGGCCTCTTGCCAGGGTCCTCCATCGCGTGTTTGCTCGGCCCGGGAGCGCGCCATCTCCCCCTCCGCCCCTCCTCGGTGCGCGCCAGCGCAAGCGCACGAAGCGCGGCAGGTCGATGGCCTCGGACAGCCCCGGTTCGTTGGTGCTTCCACCAGACCGCTCGTGGCGCGGGTGGGCTCCAGCGCGTCGCGGGCGCGGCAGTGCACCGCGCGCCTATCGACGCCACGCCAGCCGCCGCGACACCGGCGTCGCGGCAGGGCGACACCGCGCCACCTCCTGGAAGAAGCCCTCGGTGAGCCGCGTCTCCAGCGCGTCGCCGCGGGCGACGTGCTCCAACACCGCCGGGGTACGGCGCCTCGCGGGAAGCCGCTCGGCGGTCACCAGGTGAACAGCTCTCGACGGACCCGTCGCGGCCGTGCATCCGGGCGCTCGCAGCGACAGGAAACCTCGACGACGGTCGGCGCTCAAGCCCCCCGTAGAAGCGCGTGGCCTCCAGGGCAGGCGCAGGCGTCGTCGTCGTCGCCCGCCTGCTCTTCCGCGCAGCGAAGCGAGCTCCGGCTTCTGGGTCCTCACAACCGCCCTCCGCGAAAACGCGTCTCGTAGCCCCTCATGGCCTCTCGCAGGCGCGGCGGTCAGCACCGCCTCGTCGCCCGTCCCCGCTCGCTCGGACTCCGGCGGGCCACCTTCGGGCCTCTCGCTCGCGGGCCCTGGGCGGGCTCGCTGGGACTCCTCCTCCGCGGCGCGGCGGCGGTCGACCGTAGGCGCAGGGGGCGCTCCACGGAAACGGTCGGGCCAGTCGAAGACGCTGCGCTCGACGAGGCGATCGAGCTCCATCCGGTGGTCGATCGCGGCGTACTCGACCCAGCTACGGAGGGTCGACTCCTCCGTCGGTGAGCGACACGAGGCACGGCCCGTCGCTGTCCTCGGTGACGATCACCGCGCGCGCCCGATCGGTGCCGAGGAGGGCGCGCAGCTCGTCGCGGCGCATCGCGGGGGCGAGGCGTCGGCCCACCGGGAGGTAGAGGTTGTCGACCCCTGGGGCGCGGGCGTACCCGGGGACGCCCAGCAGGTCGTTCACCCTCACCCCCGAGGCGAGAGACGTTGGGCGCACCAGCTCCTGGAGCACGTAGCGGGTGCCCTGCGGACCAGCATTACGAGACACGGTAAAGCGCGCCAGCTCGGCGTCGGGCATCGACTCCACCAGCGGCTCGAGGGCGAGGAAGCGCTCCGGGTCGAGCAGCCACAGCTCCGGGTCGACCACGGGCGCCGGGGCGAGGCGCAGGGTGACGCGAAAGGTCGTAGATGCTCCTCTCCTGGGCGTCGGGGTCGACGAAGTGCCAGGTCCCGTCGGCGTCGACCAGGGCCTGGGCGCTGCGCCCGAGAGAGCGTGAGCCGAGCACGGCGAGCGGGTGCTCGTGCCCGAAGGCCAACCCAGAGGTCGCCTTGGCCCACCCCGGACGTAGGCGCGGACGCCCTCTCGGGCTGCTCCTTCGCGCGCATCAGGAGGTGGAGAGCGGAGGCGCGGTGAGCTGGATGAGCAGCGCGTCGCCGGAGAGCTCGGTGACCGTGGCGTCGTCGCGCCCGAGGGCGAGCAGGCGCTCGATGGTGCGGTGGGCTCCGCCGCCGTCGCGGGCCGCGTGGAAGCAGGCCTCGTGGGGTACGGGGTCACCCGGCCGAGGGAGCGGGCGCACGGCCTCCCAGAGGGTGGGCGCGAGGCGGACGCGGAAGACGTCCCAGTGGAGCGGGGCCTCGATGCGGGCGGGGCGGTAGGGGTGGACGATGAGGGCGCCAAGTCGTCTTCGATGACGCGCACGACGTCGAGGCCGCGGGCCCTGAGCTGCTGGGCCTGGGAGACGTCGATGGAGGCGTGGAGCACGGCGCCGCGCAGGGCGGGTCCGCGGGCGGAGCTCGGTCCATGGGGCGGCGCGGGCTGAGGGAGGGTGTCCGCGAGGGTGCGGAGCGTGGCGAGGTCGCGGGGGGTCGTCGTGGAGGCGGACGCCGTACTTCATCGTGCGCTGCGGGGAGGCGCAGCCTACGGGTCGGAGGCCCGGGGAGGGAAGCGAAGGAGAGAGGGAGGAGCCGTCAGCCGCCGCCGGAGAGCCAGCGACCGAGATCCTCGGCCGAGCCCTCCAGCGCGCGCTCGCTGAGCCCGTCGGCGCCGAGCTCCGCCTGCCGGGAGCGCAGCACCCCCGCTCGGCCTCGGTGAGCGCCCGCCTTCCGTCGCTCGATGATCCGCTCCAGCACCGCGAGGCTCGCCCCTCGGCCTTGCCCTCGGCCCTGCCCTCGGCCTTGCCCTCGGCCTGCCCTCGGCCCTGCCCCTCGGCGCGCGCGAAGGACAGCGCGCCGCGGGCGTCCTGCTCGGCCACCTTCACGCGATCGTAGGCTTCCCACTCCTCGCTGCTGAAGTGCGCCGTGCGCGCCGCGTCGAGCGCCGCCCTCGGCCCGCCGAGTGCAGGAAAGGTCGGCACCTCGGAGACTTCGCCGCGCGCCGGAAGAGGTAGGCCCACTCCTCGACCTCGGCCCCGGGCGGTCGGTCGAGCGGGAGCTTCGGCAGCTCGACGAACACGTACTGGATCTGCGCCAGACCGCGGCGTCCGCCGTGCTGCTCCTGCATGCGCCAGTGCGAGACCAGCGGCACCTCGGGCTCGCCCGAGGCCCTGGGCCACAGCTCGAAGTCGCAGATGGAGATGGCGATAACGTCGTCGAGCTCGGGGTACTCGTCGCCCCTCGCGAGCTGCGCCACGTAGGCCTTGCTCGCGTTGTACACCACGCGCTTCTGGAAGCCCTCCACCTGGAGCACCTGCATCTCCACGACGAAGACCGTCCCGCGGGGCGTCGCGCACCTTCCACGTCGACCACGGAGAACTTCAGCTCCTCCACGCGAGGCCGCTCCTCCTCGCGCAGGAAGGTCACCTCCACCACCGCGCGCTCGGGCGGAAGCTCGAGCAGCGCGTTGAGCAGCGCGATGAGCAGGTGCTTGTGCTCCTCGGTGCCAAACAGCTTCTTGAAGACGAAGTCGGTCTTCGGGTCGGCGAACACCGGGCGCATGACGTCGGGATCTAGCATGGCGGCCTTCTCGGCTGCGCCGACCCGGGCGGTTGCCGGGAGATCGGATGATCTGTTCTATCACCGTAACGCTTCACGATACCACTACAAAAGCAGCACATGATGAGCTGCGAACTGATCGGAATTCCAGCGACAGAAGACGCCCTATGGAGATGGGCTTCTGCGGGGAGTGCGGGTGGTTCCATACTCGGCGGCCATGGCGACTTCGAGGGCTGGGGCCAAGGGGCAGGCGGCGACGGGGGAGATCGTGCGGCGTGAGGAGCTGACGGGCTCGTCGGCGCTCACCGCGGCCGAGCGCAAGCTGCTGGCAGAGGCGTTGCGCAGGGGCGAGGAGGCGCGCGACGCGATGGAGGACTCGCTCGCCTCGTACGGGCGCTGGGTGCTGGCGAACCTGTTCGACGACGACGCGGCCACGGCGCTGACCACGACGCGCAGCAACGCCATATGGAGCGAGGCTGATGAGCCGGGCGGGCGGGCCGACCCTGCGCCTGAGCGCGCGGATGTTGTCGGTCTGCCTCAATGTGGCGGCGTACGACCGACGCATCACCGACGAGGCCTGGCGCGGGCTCGACCTCGGGCGCAAGGAGCTGCTGCTGCCGCTGGGGGACGACCGTCGGCTGCGCGATGCGGCGAAGCAGGTGACGACGATGAAGCTCACACTGCGGGCGACGCGGGACTACGTGACCGGGGTGATGGCGCGGGACGGCGGCGAGCGGGCGGTGCGACTGACGGCGCCGCGGCTCACGTCGCGGGTCCGGAGGTTTCGTGAGGGCGTTGGGGCGGCCGGGTTCAAGCGGAAGGTACAGTCGCTCGCCCGAACCATGGACGACGCCGAGCGGGCCGAGGTGACGCAGGAACTCGAGGCGCTTCGCGACGCGACCAGCGGGCTCCTGCGGGCGCTGAAGAAGGGCTGAGGCACAGACGTGGGGGTTGCCATGGGGGATGGATGGCTTGAGGCGATCACGACGCCCAACGCCGACGTGGGGCAGGTGCGGAAGGTCATCGACGATCGGGGGGCTGCATGTCTCCACGAGCTCGACGAGCTTGTAGCAGGTGGATCAGCGATGACCCGAAGGTGTCGCGGGTGCTGCTGGTGGCCCACGCGGGGGATGGGAAGACGGAGTTCCTGCACCGGGTGATGGAGGGGTCTCGCACCTTCGACACGTGGACCGGCGAGACCCGGTGGGATGAGGCCGAGCGATGGGTCATGAACGACCCGAGCCTCCTCTCGACCGATCGCGTGGTGGCCTTTCTCGAAGCGGCGTTCGGTGGCACCGGGAGGACGAGGTTTATCGCGGGCATCAACCGCGGGCTCCTGCGCGCGGTGGTGACGCACCGGGAGCTCGGGGAGGACGCGCGGAGATGGCTGACGTCATGCCTGCGCGGGGAGCAGGCGACGATCGACGGGGACGGCACCGGGCGGCTGTGTGTTCCCCTCGACCGGCGGGTGCTGGTGCCCGCGACGATGACCGCGACGGCAGAGGGGTCCCCTGCGGGCAGGCTGGCCAGGAAGATCTTCGTCGAGGTGGCCCGCGAGCTGGCCGTGAGCATCGGGTGGGACGCGGAGGCATGGGGCACCGACGTCGCGCGGGTGCTCGCGCTGGCGGAGGCGTGCGGGCACCATGTGACGTTTCGCGAGATCCTCAGCCTCGCGGCCGCGGTGGGCCTCGCGCTGCGTGACAACCCGTCGGAGGAGCGCCCCGCGAAAGCGCTGGCGGCGCTGTTCTGCGCAAAGGATTCGAGGAGCGCTAGCGTTCCATCGCTGGCGGCGCTGAGGCGGGTGTTGCAGCGCATCGACCCGGCACGAGCGGCGCACCCTACGATCGATGTCCTACACAGAGAGGGAGCGGCGCGTGATCGCGCGGTGCGCGAGCAGTGGCTCCGGGGCCTGAGCCGCGAGGAGCACTGCGAGGCGAGGTTCCTGAGGCTGTGCGAGGGGGCGAAGGGCAAGGATGCGGAGCAGGCGGAGCGGGCGGTACGGGTGGCGCTCGCGCGGCTCGACTGGAAGGGTGACCCGCGGATGAGCGAGAGCGATCCGCTCCTGCCGCTGACGACCGCGGTCCATCCCGGAACGACGCGCGACGAAGCATTGGCACTGCGCGGCGTGCTCGACCTGGCGAGCGCACGCATCGAATCGGATCACGGCTCGCAGGGAGAGTTCATCGGAGATGGATTGCGGACGCCGGCTCTGGTGGTCGACGTGCCGAAGGGGCGTGTCGCGCCGCGCCTGGCGCTCGACCTGGAGATGCTCCAGATGCTGCGACGGGCGGCGGAGGGGACGCGCCTCGATCGCGCCGCGCTGGGTCCCCGGGTGGCCCAGGTCGATGCATGGCTCGACGCGCTCGCCGCGGCGTGGGAGGACGCGCTGGGTCAGCAAACCACGCAGGGGCTGGTGACGTTCCAGAGCTTCCTGGGCGGGGGCGAACCGATCGCGCTGCGCCCGTCGAAGGGCGGGCAGGCGGCGAAGTGGCACGGCGACGCGGCCGCCACGGGATACCCCTCGGTGGAGGCGGCGCTGGGAGACCTCCGCGACAAGAAGGTGCTGCTCAGCCCTGGGGCGTGCGCGTCGGCGCTGCTCCGATGGGCCGGTCTCATTCCGCAGAACCCTGGCGCTCCCAGGGCCGCGACGAGCCTGGAGCAGGAGGCGAGCGGCGCGCCACCAGCGACGGTCCAACGATCTAGCGATGGCCTGATGCGGCCACTGTTTCCGTGGTCCACCGCCACGCTCGGACTAGCGATGGCGAAGAGTGGGGGCGTCGACCAGAAGGTCTGGGCGAGCGTGTCGCCGAGACTGGGCGCGACGCTCGCACAGACGCTGGGATTGACTGACCCGACGGTGGACTGGCGTGGGGCGCTGCGGGCGGCGTGGCGTGATGATGAGCGTGACTTCGATCGACACCCTTCGGGTCGGTTGGTGCACCGTTGGCTCGACCACGGCATCGACGGACTCCAGCTCGGCAGCGTGCCCGGATCGAGGTTCCCGCGGCCGTTGCCTGTCGCGCCGGTGCGCCTCCGGGGGGTGCACGATCTGCTGGCGGAGGAGGTCCCGTTTCCGCGCTCGCAACGCTGGTGGCTGCTGGGCACCTGGGCGGCGTGGGCGCTACTCCTCGACGCGCTCAGGGACGTACACAAGTGCCCCGACCCTGTGATGTTCCCTTCGGTACAGGGCGACGGCGCGCCCGCGTATCAACGCGTACGGGACGCATGGTGGAAGGGCGATAAGCGTATCGATCCCTTGCGATGGGCCGGGCAGGCGAGCGGGTTTCTCCAGCCGCCGCGAGCCACGAAGCACATCGACATGCCGCTCGACGGCCCGCTCCTGGATGTGTTGCTGGTCGTCGCGCACACCGTCGATCGGGACGGCGACGGGCGTCCGGAGCACCGCACGGTGCAGGCCCTGGAGCAGGCGCTGCTGAAAGCGGGGTTGTACCTGCAGCCGCCCGGAGAGAAGGTCCAGGATAGGGTTCCGGCCGGGGCGTTGGTGTGGGAGGCGCCGCCGAGCGTGGAGTTTGGCCGACTGTTGGGGCGACGCTACAGCGCATGGGGATGCTCGACGCGGCCTCGGACGGAGCGACGCTGTTCCGGGCCCCGTGGCAGCGGAGAGACGAGCGATGACTGGAGCGATGAGCGATGAACTGCGCGCGCGAGCGCGCTGGGGAGCCTGGCGGACGGCGCAGCGGCTGCGGAAGGGAGAACCCCGCTGGCTCGATCGGCTCTCCGGAGCCAACGAGCCCGGGACCATCCGCGTCGACCTGGGCTGGTCGTTCGGGAAGCATTCGATGGAGGCCGCAGAGGAGTTCACGCAGCGGCTGCGGGAGGCTCTGGGTACGGACGCGGGCGCGCTGGCGGGTCGACTCTTCGTGGTGGATGACGAGCGGTGGTGGGCGCTGCACGGCGACAAGCTGGTGAAGGCGGAGACGGCCGCGGGGGAGCGGCGCTCCGTCGGGGCGGTGGTGCTGGCGGTCGGCGGGCACGCGGGGCAGACCCTCGACGCGGTCGGCGAGGTGCTGGACGCCCGGCTGCCATCGACGGTGCTGGAGGTATTCCGCGCGGTGGGCGCGAAGCAGGAGGGGGACGATGCAAAGGCGCTGGGCTGGGCGTGCGAGGCGCTCGGCGCGAAGCCTGAAGACGTGGTGAGGATCTGCCTGGATCACGACCTGCTCGATCGCACCGCGAAGGCTACGATCGGCGGGTGGTGGGAGATCGTGGAGGCGGTCGCGAAACGGACGAATCCGGGCTTCGCGGCGAAGCGTCCGACCGTCCATCTCTCAAAGGCCGTGGTGAAGAGTGCCGTAGACGGGCAGTCCACCAATGGATCGACCGCCCAGACACCAACGACGACGACCACGACGGCGACGACCGGGTACGCGAAGTGGATCCAGGGACTGACGGGAGAGGAGCCCAACGACTCGGCGCTGAAAGTCATCTACAACGAGTGGCCGGGGCCCGCGCGCGACGCACTGCTGGCCGCGCGCCGCTGGTCCAACGGCAAGTATCGCGACGATTCGAAGAAGGACTTCCAGGAACTGGCGCCGCTGCCCGACCTGACGTCCAAGGACCGGGCGGTGCACGGAGCGCCCGGGGTCCCGGTGCTGGACGCGGTCTGGGCGGTGCGACAGATGCGTGGGGCCTATCCGGGGCAGCTCTCGGCGATCGAAGGCGCGACGCTGCGCGTGACGAAGGTGTCGCTGCGGGTGACGGCTTCCGGAGGCTGCGAGGTCGTGCTGTTTCCGCGAGGGGATGGCGACCTGCGCGGGTTTGGTCGCGCGCTGGCCGCACGACTGAAGCCTGATCAGCCGGCGGAGAACGTCTACGCGGTCGTGCTGGCGCTGTCCGTCGCCGGTGGGGCCGACTTCGAGGTTTCGCTGCCGTTTGCATGGCGATGGAAGGGCAGTCCATCGAACAGTGAGTTGCGCACGAATGCCTGGCTCGCGGACCAGACGCGCTTCCGCAAGGTGGCCGAGATGCTCGACACGATCACGAGCACGCACACGGACCGACAGTCGGCGCTCCGAGGGGCTCGCGATGCAGTGGAGCGGTTGCAGACGTGCTGGGCGGCGTGCGCACCGGGTCTCGACGAGCGACGCGGGCTGCTCTCGATGGAAGGTCAGCCCAAGGAGGTGGGGGACTTCCTCGAAGCGTACAAGCAGGCGGCGGGGGAGATGGCCGGGCTCTTCGGCCGCGTGGGCCCGCTGGCGGCGCGGGTGGCGGATGGTCCCCTGGAGGAGTTCCTCGGGTTCGGTACCGGGGCCAGGGGCGAGGCCCGGTGGCTGTTCGGATATCACCCGCTGCGGCTCGAACGTCAGTGTGCACAAGAGCGCTGGGCCCTCGCGGAGATCGAGCGCGAGCTCAGCGAAGACACCTCGCTGCAGGACATCCCGGTGGTGTCGACCCCCGAGGTCGATGGCGCGCCCTCGGTGCTCTGGGCCGACCCGTCCTCGGAGTCGTACCTGGTGTCGACCCGCGACGAGGGAGACCCGTGGTGCGAGGGGTTCCGTCGCCTCGCTGATCCGACGGACGAGCCAGCCGACCTCATCGAGCCGCTGCAGCCGGTGTTCTCCATGCTCACCCACCTGTGGCCTGGGATGACCCGGCGCCTCGATGTCGCGCTCGACGAGGCCAGCTCGGTCGGCGACGGGTTCCGCTTGCTTGCGCTGTGCGCAGACCTCGCGCCGGGCAGCAACCGACCCATGACGGGCGGCGTCGATCTGCACGCCAGCCTCGAACTCGCGCCCGTCCTGGTCGCGGAGCGCGACGAGGGGCAGCTCGCAGCAGTGCGCTTGGCGATGAGGTCGGTGCGCCCCGACGACCCCAGGAGGGCGCTGGTGGTTCACCCCCTGGAGACGTCGAAGAGCGGCGAGCTTCGGCACCACATCGCGCTGCTGGTTCGCCCATCGCACCGTCATATCGCGTGGACCACCCGGAGCAATCACAACCTCCAGGAGAGCGAGCGCGCGATGGCGTGGGACCACGACGCCCTGGCCTGGAGCCGGCCGATGGTGGCGAGCAGTGACTCCGCCGCGCTGGAGCGAACCTTCCAGCAGCTCGTGGTGCTGCGGAAGCGGCGAGACGAAGATCAGCTCCCGCGGTGTTTCGTCCAGACCCTTTCCGCGGGCACGCTCGGTGACACCGTTGACGCATGCGCGCGACGCGCGGCACGAGCGATCGTGGTCGATCGGGTGTACGGTGCCGAAGACCTCGACGCGAAGGCGAGGGACGGACTGCAGGTCACCTACGCGGACTTCGACCGGAAGACAGGATGGCGCATCACCGTGGTGGGAGCGCGCTCGCTCGACGCCGAGACAGCCGCGCTGCAGCGAGGGCTGACGGCGCGCTTTCCGGGCGGAACCGATGTCCAGATGAAGCGCCTCGCCGAACGGGTGACCTCGGCGACGCAGCGGGCGGCTCCTGCGGTCCTGCGGGCGCTCGTTCGGGCCGGGAGCGATCGACCCGTGGCGCTGGAGGGTGAGCTCATCGGGCACGTCGCCGTGGCGCTGCTCATGAGCGCGACGCGTGGTGCCGTGACGCTGCCCGGGGGCGCGGCGTGGCCGACCCGCTGGACACACCGAGCGCCGCCCGCTCCTGATGGGACGCTGTTGCTCTCCATGGACAGCTTGCAGCGATGGACACGAACGCGTCGATCGGCGATTCGTGGGGACTTTCTCGCTCTCACCCCTTCAGGAGATAAGGGAGTCCTCATCACGGCCATCGAGTCGAAGGGCAGCGAGGGAACAGACAGCGCCAAAGACGGCACACATCAGGCGAGCGTGGCCCGAGAAAAGCTCCGTCAACGCTTCGCCGCGACCGATCGAACGCGGGAGCGCGCCGAGCTCCTGCGTTGCATCGCGGAGGAGGCCTTTCGCGCGGGTGGCTCGCCACGGCTGATCTACGACCGGGTGGCGGCTCCCAACTGCGGGTTCGACTTCGAGGCGGTGTCGGTCGAGACGTCGGCGACCGGGAGCGGGCTCACTGTTTCGTCTTCGAGCGATGACGTCCTGCAACTTCGGGTCGGCGGCATCGCGGCCTTGCTGGCGCTCGCAGGCCTCTCCTGAACCGTCAGCCGCCGGAGAGCCAGTGACCGAGGTCCTCGGCCGAGCCCTCCAGCGCGCGCTCGCTGAGCCCGTCGGTGCCGAGCTCCGCCTGACGGGAGCGCAGCGCAGCCCGCTCGGCCTCGGTGAGCGCCCCTGCCAGCCGTCAGCTCGATGATCCGCTCCAGCACCGCGAGGCTCGCCCTCGGCCTTGCCCTCGGCCCTGCCCTCGGCCCTGCCCTCGGCGCGCGGGGGACAGCGCGCCGCGTGCATCCTGCTCCGGCCACCTTCACGCGATCGTAGGCTTCCCACTCCTCGCTGCTGGCAGTGCGCCGTGCGCGCCACGTCGAGCGCCGCCCTCGGCCTCCGCCGAGTGTAGGAAGGTCGGCACCTCGGAGAGCTTCGCCGCGCGCCGGAAGAGTACGCCCACTCCTCGACCTCGGCCCCGGGCGGTCGGTCGAGCGGGGCTTCGGCAGCTCGACGAACACGTACTGGATCTGCGCGAGGCCGCGGCGTCCGCCGTGCTCCTCCATGCGCCAGTGCGAGACCAGCGGCACCTCGGGCTCGCCCGAGGCCCTGGCGAGCCACAGCTCGAAGGTAGCAGATGGAGATGGCGATGACGTCGTCGGGCTCGAGGTACTCGTCGCCCCTCGCGGTAGCGGCCATGGGCCTTTGCTCGCGTTGTACACCACGCGCTTCTGGAAGCCCTCCACCTGGAGCACCTGCATCTCGACGACGAAGACCGTCCGCGGGCGTCGCGCGCCTTCACGTCGACCACGGAGAACTTCAGCTCCTCCACGCGAGGCCGCTCCTCCTCGCGCAGGAAGGTCACCTCCACCACCGCGCGCTCGGGCGGCAGCTCGAGCAGCGCGTTGAGCAGCGCGATGAGCAGGTGCTTGTGCTCCTCGGTGCCAAACAGCTTCTCGAAGACGAAGTCGGTCTTCGGGTCGGCGAACACCGGGCGCATCACGTCGGGGTCTAGCATGGCGGCCTTCTCGCCGGGTCTCGACGAGAAGGTTGCGATGGCGGGGGATGAGGGGAGAGAGGGGGAGGTCAGCGCGCGACGGCGGGGCAGCGGCCCGCCGGGGTGTCGCCCGTGATGATCACGAACTGCACCCGGCGGTTGGCCCGACGCGCGGCGGCGTTGGTGCCCGCGCGGGCGGGGCAGGTGTTGCCGAAGCCGTGCGAGTCGAGCCGCTCCTCGACGATGTCGTGC
>JADJAE010000148.1:7500-71686 GCA_016704445.1 Deltaproteobacteria bacterium | reverse complement strand
CGTCGCCGCGGACGGGATGTTCTTCACCACCCACGACGGGCAGGCAGGTGATCGACGGCGTGCGTGCTCGAGCCCCGGGTGCGTCGCCGCGTGGGAGCCAAGCAACCGCCGGTCCCATCAGCGAGGCCATCAAGCAGAAGCGACACCTCGACTACGCGACGGCCTTTCCAGGTGAGCAACGATACAGCAGCCTTCGCTCGCCGCCGAGCGCAACGCCTTGTTTCTGGTCCCGGCGACCCCAACAAGGTGCTCTTCTTCAACCCGGGACCCGGCGGCCGCGGACACCCCCGGCTGCTGGGTCGCCCTGCTCACTGGCGCGCGGCGAGGGGCACTGCAACATCTTCATCGGCCGAGAGACGCGCCTACCACGGCGTCGGCTTCGGGGGCATGAGCGTCGGAGGCATCCCCGCCAACCGCAAGGTCTTCGGCCCGGCGCTGCTGCTGCGCGTCGACCACCTGCGCTTCGCCTGACCCGGTGAACCACGCGTACGTCCACGGCGCCGAGCCCGTGTGGAGCGGGAAGACCCGCTGGTCGAGCTGAGACCTGCATCCTGCCGCTGCACGACCCGAGCAACGTCGCGGCCATCATCGTCGAGGCCTCGTCGGGCAGCGCGCGGGCTGGTACATCCCCGAAGGGGCTACCCCAAGCGCCTGAGGGAGATCTGCGACAAGCACGGCATCCTGCTGATCTTCGACGAGGTGATCACCGGCTTCGGCGCCTCGGGACGCCCTTCGCGGCCGACTACTACGGCGTCGTCCCGGACATGCTCAACTTCGCCAAGGCCATCACCAACGGGGTCATTCCGCTGGGCGGCGTGGTGTGCCGCGACGCCCTCTTCGACGCGATGATGACCGGCCCGGAGCACGTCATCGAGTTCTTCCACGGGTACACGTACTCGGGGCACCCGGTGGCCTGCGCCGCGGCGATCGCCACGCTCGACCTCTACGAGGAAGAAGACCTCTTCGCCCGCGCCGGGAAGATGGGCGTCGCGCTCGGTGACGCGATGCACTCGGCGCTGAAGGCCTCCCCACGGTGACCGGCCTCCGCACGCTGAGCCTCGCCGGGCGGTGGAGCCCGCGTCCTCCGGCCTCCCGGTAAGCGCGCCTTCGACATCTTCCTCGACTGCTTCCACCAGGGAGTGCTGGTGCGCGCGGGGAGAGAACCCTCTCGTGCTCGCCCCGCCCTTCGTCGTCGAGCAGGGGCACATCGACTAGATGGTCTCGAACGCCTCGCGGCCTCCCATCCGCAAGCACGCGTAGCGGGTCACTGCCCGAAGCGCACCGTGACCGACGCGCGGCCGTCGAAGTCGACGCGGGCGTCGTTGTTCACCGCGGCGACCCCGACGCTGACGCTCACTCGCTCGGTCACCGGGAGCGTCCCCGACAGGTCGACGCGCTGCCCCGCCGAGTCGCTGTGCACCACCTGGACGCCGTAGTGCAGCACCACCGAATAGCCCGCGCGCGTGGCGTAGCCGAGGCCCGCCTGGAGCCCCGGCCGCAGGGTCATGTTGGGGGTGTAGGCCCCGACGCTGGCGTCGCCGTAGAAGCCGTCGAGGAAGCCCACGCGCAGCCGCGCCTCGGGGAAGACCTGCACGCGGTTGGTGGGGTAGGTCGGGCTCGTCCGGCAGGCAGGGGGCACGCAGGCCGGGTCGATGGTGGGCACCGGGAGGCCGTAGACCTCGCGCGCCCCGACGCCGAGGTGCACCCCGAAGAGGCGGGAGTCGAAGCCGACGGCGATGGAGCCCGCGCCCATGAACTGATCGGGAGGGACGCTGCGCTCCCCTTCGCTGCCCGGGGCGATCAGGGTATTGGCCTGAGACTCGACGGCCCCTTGGGCGATGAGCACCACGCTGCTGGGCGCCGTGGTGGCGAGGGGCTGACGGACGCGGACGCGCCCCCCGAGGCCGCCGAAGCGGGTGCCCGCCATGGGGGCGAAGGCGCAGCCGCCGCCGGGGGGGAGGTAGCCGCTGGTCCTCCCGCCGTGGGGTGGCCTCGATCTCCACGGACCTCGGGGGAAAGAGCCTCGCCGCGCGGGGTGAAGGCGGCGGCGACCCCGAGGCACAGGGTGGCGAGCGTGCGGCGGCGGGTGCTGGGCGTGGTCATGGCAGAGATCCCCTTACGGAAGGGAGTATCTCCCGAGGCGCCCGGGGTTGAAGGGATTCCGCGAGGGTTGTCGGTGAGCTGCATCCCGCTGGGGAGCGTGACGAGCTGGGTCTCCTTGGTGACCGCGGGCTTGTCGCTCACCGCGGCCACCGGGCGCCCCAGCAGGGTGTTGATCAGCGAGGACTTCCCCACGTTGGGGATGCCCGTGATCACCGCGCGCAGGGCCTTGTCGGCGCCGCGCTCCCGCTGCGAGAGAGGCGCTCGCACATCGCGGAGATGCGGGGCGCGCGTCGCCCATCCGGGTGAGGCTGGTGGCGATGGCGAGCACCGTCGGGTCGGACTGGAAGTGCGCGAGCCACGCCTCGGTGACCTCCGGGTCGGCCAGGTCGCTCTTGCTGAGCACCTTCACGCAGGGCTTGTTTCCCGCAGCTCGGCGACGACGGGGGTTGGCGCTCGCGGCGGGCATCCGGGCGTCGAGCACCCCGATGACCACGTCCTGCGAGGGCATCATCTCGCCGAGGACGCGGCGCGCCTTCGTCATAAGTCCCGGGTACCACTGGATGGCCCGGCGCCGCTCCCAGCACGCCCCTTGGTCGTCGTCGTCGCGGCTCAGTAGGCGACCCACTTCTGCTCGATGCGGGGCCCCTCGGCGCTCGGCATCAGGGTGTAGTGGGCGGTGCGCCTCCCTCCGGCGAGGCCCCGACGTTGCCCACGGAGACCACGGTCACGTGGTCGATGGCGCGCACGAAGGGCACGTGCCCGCTGCCGCAGATCACCACGTCCGCCGGGTCGTCGCCGATGAGAGCGCCCACCTCCTCGTCGTCGAGGTCGGCGGTGATGGCCTCGTCAGGGTCCATGGGCGAGCCGTGCACCAGCACCCACTCGCGGCCGTCGGGCATCTCCAGCCGCAGCGCCTCGGGCAGCCGCCGCAGCTTCGCCAAAATCAGCTCCCCGAGCGACTCTCGCGCGTCCGTGAAGCGCTGCGCCGCGGCGCGCTCCTCGTCGGTCTTCGGGTTGAGCCTCGCGGGCTCCATCAGCGCCAGGGCCCGGTCGGTGGTGCCTCGAACGCAGCGCGCGTGGACCTCCATCAGCCGCATCCAGACGGCCAGCGGGTCGGCGCCGCCCAGCAGCAGGTCGCCCGCCACGAACACGGCCTCCACGTGGTCATCCTTCAGCGCCGCGAGCACGGCGTCGAGCGCCGCGAGGTTGCCGTGGATATCCGCGAGGAAGGCCATCGGGCCGCGCACGCCCTCCATCTTCCAGGTCTTGTCCGAGGGGGTCGAGGTCATCCCGCACCCCTTTACGTCCATGGCCCGCCGCGCGCCAGCGCGCTCTCAGTCGTCGTCGTCGTCCGGGGCGCTCGACTTCTGGTTCGCCCGCTGCGGGTCGCGCACGACCTCCACCTTGGTGGCGCGGCGCTTGTCGCCCTCGCGCACGACGAAGCGCAGCGAGTCCCAGAGCACCACCGTCCCGACGGAGGGCACCTTGCCCGCGCGCGCCGAGGAAGCCCCCAGGGTCGTGTAGTCGCCGTCCTCGGGAAACCTCACCGAGAGCCGCTCGGACAGGTCGCTCACGGCCATCGCCGCGCTCACCAGGTAGCGCCCCGGGGCGATCTCCACCAGCTCGGTGTCCACCTGCTCGTCGTGCTCGTCTCGGATGTCCCCGACCAGCTCTTCGAGGATGTCTTCGAGGGTCACCAGCCCGAGGATGGCCCCGAACTCGTCGACCACCATCGCCAGGTGCATCCGCTTGAGCTGCAGCTCGCGCAGCACCGAGGTCACCGGCTGCGTGTCCGACACTATGATCACCGGTTTGCGGGCGAGCGCCTCCAGCGAGCGCTCGGACCCTTTGCGGGCTCCGGCGTGGCGACCTGGAAGAGGTCCTGGTGACCAGCACCCTGACCACGTTGTCGATCTGCCCGTCGAAGAGCGGCACCCGCGAGTGGCCCTCCTCGCTCATGCGCGCCACGGCCTTGTCGAAGGGCGTGTGGATGTCGAGCGCCACGATCTGCGTGCGCGGCACCATGATCTCCCGCGCCGTCATCTCCTTAAGGTCGATGACGTTCTGAGCATCCGCTGCTCACCGCGTCGACCGCGCCGGACTGCTCCGCCGCCTCGACCACGCACTCTGACCTCCTTCTCGGTCATCTCCCGACGTGCTCCTGGCTGCGCTCCGCGAGCCAGCGGCGCATCGTCTTGCCCACCAGCGCCATCGGAAACGCGAAGGGCGCCAGCAGCCACCCGATGGGCCGCACCCACCCCAGCGCCTCCGGGGCGATCTGCCGGGCGCGGTGCCGGCCGATGGCCACCGCCACCTCGGTGAGCAGCCCGTACACCGTGGCCACCGCCAGCACCCGCAGCACGATCTCCCACCACGGCGGCTGGTCTTGCATCGCCACGGCGACGATGAGCGCCGTCGCCAGGATGGGGCAGATGACCCTTCCCGCCAGCAGCCGGGAAGAGCACCCTCATCGGGTCGGCGAGGTAGGTCTCCAGCCGCTTGCCCTTCGAACCGAGCTCGTCGCGGAGCGCGCGCATTCTCGCGTCGGGCAGCGACACCAGCGACGACTCGATCGTCACCAGCACCGCGCCCACCGCGAGAAACAGCGAAGCCCCCAGCACCGCCGCCACCTCTGGATTACCGCCGCTCACCGATATTTACGCTGTCCGTTCGTCCGTCGCAGGGGAGCAATGATCCCCCTGCGGTGGTGCGGCGCACGCTATCACCCGCCTCCCCGGGGTGCCAGCGCGGCGCCGCCGCAGGGGCGTCGCGTGCCGTTGGCCGACGTGGGCGATGGAGCTCGGAGCCGGGCAGCGGAGGCGCGCAAGGGCGCAGTCGTCGCGTGCCCCCACCCTTGGCCCGCTACTCTGCTGCGGGCGTGAGCACGACGAGGTCGTACGTCGCGCAGCGGTCGGGGACCACCTCCTCGCTCACCTCGCGAGCGAGCGCGGGCTCCAGGCGCTGCGATTTCTCCTGCGCGACAACGCGCTCGCCTTCTACGAGGTGTAGACTCCCGAGGGTCGGGGTGGTCCGCTTGGTGGCGGGAGTTCGCCCAGACACTGCTGCGCGTCTCAGGGGAGCCGCGCTGGAGGAGGTGGACCATGGAGACCGTTGTCGCAAAGACGCGCACGCCGGTGGAGATGCTGCGCGAGGTGTTCACCGATCAGCTCAACCGGCGGGACGCCGAAGCGCTGGTGCAGTACTGGGCCGAGGACATCGTCGAGGAGTTTCCGACGGGCACGATCCGCGGGCGGAGCGCCGTGCGGAAGTACTTCGCGGACCTGTTCGCGGCGATTCCGGACTTCCACATCGAGGCCCTGCACATCGCGGGCGACGGCGACACGGCCTTCGTGCGGTGGCACCTGACCGGGACCTTCTCGGGCGCGCCGTGGATGGGGCTCGAGCCCACGGGCAGCCCCCTCGAACTCAACGGCATCGACTGCTTCACGTTCCGCGACGGGCTGGTGGCGCAACTTCGTCGCGTACGACCAGTTCGCCTTCGCGCAGCAGATCGGGATGCTCCCGGCGAAGGACTCCGCGATAGACCACGCGCTGATCGCCGGCATGAACGCCCGCACCGTGATCGCGCGCCGCCTGCACAAGCACTAGCCCGGATTATTCACGTCGCGCGGTCTTCCGCAGGGTGCTGCGAGGCGCGCAAAACAGACTGTCATGGCGGCCGAAACCCGACGCCGGCCGAGAAGTCATTGAGTTCCAGGTGGTTGCACCGGAACCCTCGGCTGATTCTGGGGTCGTCATGAATAATCCGGGCTAGAGCGGTGGCCCGGTGGGTTGAGTACGCCGCCGTCGGCCCCCTCACCGCGCTGCCGCGCGCCCTCACCCCCGCGGAGCGCTCATCGTTGCCCTCATCTCTTCACTTTCGGCTTGGACTTCAGCCTGCGCTGCGCCTCCAGCACCGTGACCGCGCCGGCGATTCGATCCAATCCTCGACCGACGACGAGCTTGCCCGGCGGCGCGTCCTTGCCGTGGTTCATGAAGCCGCCGATCTCGGCGATCCAGCGCACGGCGAGGCCGAGCGGCGGGACGTCGCCCACGGTGTAGCCCTTGGGCTCGCGCAGCAGGATCGCCGCGTCGATCTCGTCGCGCGAGAGCATCTCGTCCGCAGGCGCCTCGGGGGTCTCGCGCGCCTGATACGTCAGCTGAAGGGTTCGCATCGCCACACTCCCCAGGATCGTCGCCCACTTCTGGATCCGGTCGCCCTCGTGCAGGCGGGTCGCCTCCACCTCGCACCGCCCCGACTTCCACAGGTTGTGAAACAGCTCAACTTTCCACCTTTGACTGTAGCCCTCGATCACCCGGCGGGCGTCCGCGAAGGTCGCCCGCGGCGCCGTCGTCAGCAGCATCCACTCCAGCGGCGTCTCCCCGTGCGGCGTCGTGTGCACCTCGCGGGTCAGCACCGCGCCCACCGTCACGACGCGCACCTTCTTGGTCCATTGATCCTTCAGCCGCAGCGTCACCGTGCACGCCCGCACGCTCATCGTCGCGGTGCGGGCGCGGCGGCGCGTGCCCTCGGGTACGGCCAGCGCGTAGCGCCCCAGCACCGGCTGCTTGAGCACCGTGGGCCACAGGTACGGCACGCTCCCGCCGTGGCAGAGCCGCCGGTTGTACGAGGCGCGCACCGTGATCCGCCAGTCGTGATCGACCGCGTACAGCAGCACGTCCCCGATGTCGCCGCCGCGGTCCAACTGGAACCACGGCACGCACCGCACCTTGGCCGTGCTGAAGGCGGCGAGCACCTGGTTGGCTACGTCGACCCAGAAGCGACTCTCCTTCTGGGCGAACTTGCGTCGGGCGCGCGTGTCCTTGATGCGGGTGAGGGCGCGGCGCCAGAAGTGCTGCCCGCAGAGGCCGAGCCCGACGCCTCCGGGGCTGACCGCGATGGCCGTCATGACCTGCAAGCCCCGTCCGCCCGCGGTGAGGGTGCCGACGGCGCCGGTGCCGCGGGTGCTGAAGGGATCGCGCAGGGCGAGGCTGCTCCCATCGATGGGGACGTAGACCCACTCGAAGTCGGCGCAGCGCCGAGCGCATGCCGTCCAGATCGCCTGCGTCAGGGCGAGGACGGTGACCGCGACGCTGGCCAGGAAGTCGAAGGCCCCTCGTCGCTCCCTGGGCGTGCCGAAGGCCTGGGTGATCGTCCCGGCGGTGTGTGCGAGCAGCGCCGAGGCCATGCGGACGAGCCGCGCGACCCGGCGCCGATCCCCCAGCTCCGCCGCGCCGAACTCCTCCACCGCCCACCGCCGCGCCTCCTTGGGGACGCGGCGCTGGCGCTTCGGAGCAGGGGGCTTGGAGCCCTGGCGGGAAGGTCGAGTCGACCGACCATCGGCATGAGGGTCATTCGGCTCAGGAGAGCTCTCCGAGCGACGGACGCAACCCGAATCGTCCTGAAATCACGGTGCTTCGTCACGATGAGGGCAACGATGAGCGCGGAGCGGGGGCAGGGCTCCGTGACCTGACGGCGTCGCGATCGTTATGCGGACGTCTGAGCCCTGCCCCCGCTCCGCGGGGGGTAGGGCGCGCGGCAGCGGGGAAGGGGGCCCCACGCCCCCCCGTCACACCCCCAGCGCCACCATCTTCAGCGGGTGCTGCCCGTCCCTTGCAGCACACGATCGCCCCCCCTCGGCGGTCGCCAGCAGCGCAGGCTTGAACACCGCGGCGTAGTCGCTCACCAGGTCGACGATGCCAAAGGGGCTCTTCGCGAGCCGCGGCGGATCAAGGAAGACCAGGCCGTAGCGCCTCTGCCCCAGCTTGGGAAAGGGCGGCATCCGTCGCCCCTCACCACCTCGGGCTGACCCAGGCCCGGCGAGCTGCCTCACCGCGGGAAACACGTCCCTCTGCAGGCACCTCGGCGCTACCGCCAGCTCGTTGAGCCTCGCGTTCTCCTCGGCCACCGCGAGGCTCGACGCGGCGAAGTCGACGTTGAGCACCTCGCGCGCGAGGCCCTTCGCGGCCACCAGACCGACCCCGCCCGTGTACGCGAAGAGGTTGAGCACCGAGCGCCCCGGAGCCTCGCGCCATCACCCGGCGGCGCCCCGCGCGCAGGTCGAGGAAGAGCCACGGGTCCTGGCCCGCGTGCCGCGCCTGGATGCGGTAGCGAACGCCCAGCTCCTGCGCCACCCGGGGAGCCATCGCCGCCGAGAGCGCCTCGCCCTCGAGGGGTTGCCCACGCGCGAGCCCGCTCCGCTGCGGTCGTTGTAGACCACGGCGCAGCCGGGCACCGCGCCCCGGTAGAAACCCTCGACGACGCTGAGCGCCCCGGCGTCGAGCTGAGCGTGGAAGGACTGCACCAGCACCAGGTCGCCGTAGCGGTCGACGGTGAGCCCGGGCGCCCCCTCCACGCTGCCGTGGAAGAGCCGATAGGCGTCGGTCTGCTCGGCGTGGAGTCTTTCGAGGAGCGGGGCGCGGGAAGAGAGCGCCTGGGGAGAGGAGCGGTGCGAGCGACGGGGACATCAGCGAGAGCGCGTGGCGGAGGGGGCGCTCAGCGGCACTGGAAGGTCAGGTCCGCGCCGAGGGTGGCGCGGTCGACCGGGAGCAGCTGGTTGTTGACCGCGGTGCAGGTCGCGAAGTTGGGCTGGGCGCTCACGTACATCTCCACGCGCTGAGCCCGGCAGCGCGCGGGCCACGGGATGGACAGCCGCCCGTTCTCCACGCGCAGCCACTCGGCGCCGCCCTCGTTGTTGAGCATGGTGGTGCAGCGTGGGGCCTGAGGCTCGATCCACACCTGGTGCCGTCCCTCCTCGGGGCAGTCGTAGGAGACCTGCACGCAGAGCGCGCCAGTGTAGCGCCGCCCCTGCGGAGGGCCGTGGTTGCGCCAGAAGCGCACCTCGACGTGCGGCCACTGGCGGCACGCGTCGCCGAGGCAGGGCGGCGGGATGTTGCGGGCGCAGTCCGCGGAGGAGGCCGCGAAGGCCAGCAGGAGCACCGTGGAGACCTTCATTCGCGCGGGCATCGCAGCTCCCTCTCATAGCGGACGAGGTCGGCCTCGGACAGGCGGTTGGCCGGACGGGCGAGGGCGTTCATCGGCCGGAGCTGCATGCGCACGTGCTCGGCCATCGCAGGGTCGCGGAAGGCGCAGTCCATGCTGGCGATGGACGGCAGGTTGCGCTGGAGGAATCGCTCCGCCGCGGCCGGGCTGCGGGACGTCACGATCTGGTCGACGCCGGTGACCAGGTTGCGCTGCGCCACCCGGTGGATGGGGTCGCGCTCGGCGTGGTCGGCGGCGGTGTTGACCTGCCCTTCGCCCTGCTGGGCGAGCGCGAGGTCTTCCGGCGGAACGACAGGGCCGGGAGCGTGGCCTGGACCATGACCTGAGTGTCGTCGCGGCGACGGTGGGACAGGGAGGAGGCGGCGGCGGGCACTCGACCGCCGGCGGGCAGATCGGCGCAGGTGGAGCTAGGAGGGATCACCGCGACGGGCGCGGGCGCCGGGCGCTCGACGATGTGCGGCGGGCGGCGGTAGAGCACCACGTTGCCCACGAGGGACATCGCGAGCAGCGCCGCGAGCACGCCCTCGACGATGCGCGGCCCGCGGGGCGGGCGGACGGGTGGGATCATCCTGGGGGGTCGTAGGACATCGTTGATGGCCCGGGAGGGTAACCGAAAGCCCGGCCCGTGGTCGGGCCCTTCAGCGCTCGGCGGTGGCGACCGCGAGCTCGACGACCCGGAAGCGCCCGGGGTGGGGGCAGCGCTCAAGGCGCACGCGCACCGCGAGGTGCCCGTGGCAGTACCAGCGCACGTCGACGTCCGACCCGGGCGGACCGGCCTCGGGCTCGTGCGGGCACACCGGCCCGAACATCTGCACGTACTCCTCCGCCCCGAGGCACGCCCCCGCCGCGGGCGAGCCCGGCACCAGCCGCAGCGGACCTCCGGCGGTCGGCCCCTCGGCCTGACCCACCGCCACGGGCGCGTTGCCCGACAGGTACACCCAGCGGCCCGAGAGCCTCGCCGGCGCCGCCTGGCACGCCACCGCCCCCACAGCCAACGCACCCAACGCGACGGTCTTGATGTTCACGACGGCGCGGAGGCTAACACGTCACCCGCGGCGGTCGCCCTTGCGCGCGACGCGCTCGCGCAGCGCCGCGAGGTCCTCCTCGACGTCCTCGTCGCGCACCGGCGGCGGCCACGTCGACCCGCACGCCCGACCGGGGCTCGCGCCGGGCTCGCGGCGCCGCGCGCTCGTCCCCGTCGGCGGCCTCGCGCAGGGCCTTGCCGACCGAGTCGAGCAGGCCCGCGACGCCCACCTTCACGGCGTCCTTGAGGTCCTCCGAGGCCCGCGCCATGGCCTCGTCGGCCTCACGCTTGCGTGCCTTGCGGGTGGCCTTCTCGGCCTTCCGCTCGGCCCGCGCGGCGCGCTCGGCCTGCTGCCGCTGAAACGACGCGAGCTCGCCCGGCTCGGGGCCGCGCTGGTACCGCCGCCAGTCGGCGAGGAGCCCGAGGCCCCACCCGAAGAGGGGCCAGAAGAACCAGAGGAAGTGCGGCGTCACCAGGAGGTTGATCGCCACGAGGAGGGTCATGACGGACGCGAAGGTGGCCGCGTGGCCCAGCACGGCGCGGCGCCGACGCTCCATCCACGCCGCGGTCTCGTCGGCCACGGCGCGCTCGGCGTCCTGCTCCTCGATGGCCTCGTCGAGCACCGACTCGTCGAGGTTGAGCTGCCGCAGCACGTCGGCGAGCTCGTCCCGGGAGAGCGACTGTCCATGCTCCTGACGGGCGACCGCCCGCTTCAGGATGGCGTCCACCTCGGCCTCGCTGAATCGTCTGCCGCTGTCGCCCATTCGCGTCGAAGGATCGACTTATCACGTCCTCGCCCGCGCCCCCGGGAGGTTGAAAACGCCAGGCCGCGGCGGAGGGAGGTGAGATATGGTCCGGGCTGGGGGTGTGGGTCCCCCTGGGTCCCAGGCACTCGTCCTTCTCATTCCTCGCCCGCGGACCAGGACGCTCACATGGACAAGATGCTCTTCAGGAACTTCGGCGGCATTCACCAGTTCATGGTCGGCGACGAGGGCGACCTCGCGCGCATCGACGAGATCGACCCTGCGCGCTGGGCCGCGACGAGCGCGCCGCTGACCGACCTGCACTGCGACGAAGGCTTCCTGCGCTACGTCGACCCCGGGACGACGGGGCGCGTGCGGGTGTCGCAGATCGTCGAGGCGCGCGACTGGCTCTTCGCGCGGCTCTCGCAGCGCGACGTGGTGCGCAAGCGGGCCGAGGCGATCCCGGTGGCGGCCATCGACGACAAGGGCGAGGCGGGCGCCGGGCTGCGCGCCGCCGCGGAGCGGGTCAACCGGGAGCAGAAGGTCGCCGACGCGAAGGTCATCACCGTCGCGGACGTGCAGGCCTTCAAGGGCGGGTACGCGAAGCTCCTCGCCAACGGCGACGGGGTGGTGCCCGCGGAGGTGGTGCCCGAGGAGGCCGTGAAGGCCTTCCTCAAGGACGTGATGGACGTGGTGGGGAGCACCCCGACCGGGGCGGCTCCAACGGCATCGACGCCGACCGGCTGAAGCGCTTCGTCGAGCAGGGCAAGCTCTGGGTCGAGTGGCGCGCGAAGGCCGCCGCCGCCAAGCCCTGGGGCGAGGAGACCGACGCCGCCATCGCGCTGCTGCGCGAGATGGACCCGAAGCTGGAGGCGTACTTCCTCCACGGCGAGCTGCTGCGGCAGGAGACCCCGACGCCCGAGAGCCTGCGCCTGAAGGACGACGACCTGCGCGCGCTGCGCATGAAGGCCATCGGGGACATCGAGCTCTTCCTCCAGGGCGCTCCGCTCTCGGCCCCGAGGGTCGACGGCGCGCTCCCGCTCGACGCCTCGGTCAACGAGCTCTACCGCGACCGCTTCGAGGCGCTGCGCGACACGGTCATCCGCCGGGCGCTCGGCGCCGGGGCGACGGCGCTCTCCCGCGCCGACTGGCGCAAGGTGAAGGCCACCTTCGACGGGTACACCACCTGGGAGAAGGCGAAGCCCGCGGAGCCCTTCGACAAGCTCGGCGACGACAAGATGAAGGCCTACCTGGAGGGGGGCCTCGTGGCGAAGGTGGAGGCGTACATCGCCCTCGACCTCGCGGCGGGCAAGGAGATCGGGCAGATCGACGACCTCGAGAAGCTCCTGCTCTACGTGCGCTGGCTCGTCGAGCTGGTGAACAACTTCGTGAACTTCTCGGCCATCTACATGCCCAAGCAGACCGCGCTGGTCGAGGCCGGCTCGCTGGTCATCGACGGCCGCCGCCTGGACTTCTGCCTGAAGGTCGCCAACCGCGCCGCGCACAAGGCCGTCGCGGTGCTGAGCAACATCTACCTGGTGTACGTCGAGGTGCTGGAGAAGGAGGGCGGCGCGGTCGTGTACCAGCTCGTGGCGCCGGTGACCGGCGGCGAGGCGGGCAGGCTGCGCGTGTGGGCAAGCGCGGCATCCTCATCGACCTCGACGACAAGGAGTACGACGCGATCGTGACCGAGATCGTCGACAACCCCATCTCGGTGAAGCAGGCGGCCTTCGCGCCCTTCCGACGGGCCGCGGCGGCCATCTCCAGCAAGATCGAGCAGTACGTCGCCACCGCCCAGGCCTCGCAGGAGTCCGCCATGCAGGCGCGCGCCGAGGCGGGAGTGACGGAGGCCCAGGCCCGCGTCGAGGCAGGCGCCACCCAGGTGGGAACCGGCGTCGGCGTGGCCCGCGGGGCGGTGACGCCGCCGCCCGCGACCCCTGCGCCGTCGGAGCCCACGCGACCGGCCTCCGAGGGGCTCAACCCCAACTCGCTGATCCTCGGGGGAGGCATGGCCCTCGCGGGCATCGGCGCGGTGCTCGGCGGCATCTTCGGCGTGATCAGCAGCCTCACGGGCTGGCTCGCCATCATCGGCGTGGTGCTCACGGTGATGGGCGTCTCGGCGCTGCTCGGTTGGCTGAAGCTGCGGCGCCGCGACATGGCCCTGCTGCTGGAGGCCAGCGGCTGGGCGGTCAACGTGCACATGACCATCACCCGCCCCATCGCGAGGGTGTTCGCCTTCGTGCCCGACCTCCCGAAGGACGCGGTCCTCGACCGCACGGACATGCTCCCGGTGAACCCCGAGGACGAGAGCCACGCCGGGCGCACCGTGGTGCTGGTGATCCTGCTGGCGGCGGTGATCACGGGCGTGTGGTTCCTCCGCCGCCGGCTCGGCCTCGTGCACTGACGCGCTCTCTACGCTCCCGCCAGCGTTGACAGCGCGGCGGGGCGGGTGGTACCCGCATCGACTCCGCGCCGGGACTGCCGTGCGCGTCGACCACCGACTTACCAGTCAATCTACCGGAGCATCACGATGGGCAAGGGCGATCGCCGTCATTCGCAGAAGTCGATTCAGCGCGCGGGTCAGCGCAAGAAGAAGGAGCGAGCCGCCAAGAAGCTCGCCGAGCGCGCCGCCCGCTTCGCCAGCGCCGGCAAGGCCGCCGAGAAGAAGACCCGCACGCGCAAGCCCAGCGCCGCGACCTGATCCTCTCTCTCTCTTCCCTCCCCCCCCCCGTCACCCCTTCAGCGCATCGCGCACCGCGAGCAACGCCGCCCACCAGCGGGCGGTGAGCTCGTCGTCCGTCGTCACCGCGCGCAGGTCGCCGGTCCAGCAGAGCACCCGCGCCGGGCCCTCGCGCCACCCGGCCAGCAGCGGCAGCCGCCCGTCGTCGCCCTCCACCTCCAGCGCCACCGTCGCGTCGCCGCGGAGCGTCACCCGGTCGACCTGCTGCAGCCGCCGCAGCCAGCGCTCGGTCCCACGGTCGCCCCCCGGCGCCGTCAGCGAGCTCGCCTCCGCCCTGCCTTCGCCACCGCGCACCGCGTCGGCCCACGGGCGCAGCGAGCGCTTACCTGCCTCGGTAAAGCCCTCCCCCGTCGCGGGGAGCAGCACCAGCGTGGCGCCCGCCGCCATGGCCGATCGCACGCAGCCGAGGGCGTCCGGGTCGTCGAAGAGGGCGCCCTCCAGCACCACCAGGGTCGGCGCGTCCCAGAGCCCGAGGCCCGCGGCAGGACCGTAGTCGTAGCTGAGCAGCGAGCGCTCTCCGAGCGAGCGACCGAGGGCGGTTCCCAGCTCGTGGGCGACGCCGATCTCGCCCGGGTGGCCGCCGGGCTGCGTCGCGACGAGCAGCGCCCGCTCGGCGCCGGGGAGCGCCGCGGAGGAGAGCGCCCGGCGGTCGACCGCGTCCGTGGGTCGGTGCAGCAGGTCGTCGCGGTCGCAGGAGTAGAGCCAGCGGGAGCTGTCGAGCGAGCGCGCGGCGAGGGCGGCGAGGTGCCCTCCGAAGGCGGCGAAGCAGCGATCGACCACGCGGCGTGCGTCGTCCTCGGGGGAGAAGCCCCGAGGGAGCTCGACGGAGCGACCGAGCTGGAGCCAGCGCCACGAGCCCGGCGTCGAGGGGACGGGACGCGCCTCCGCCAGCGCCTCGCGGGTGGCCGAGGGGAGCAGCGCCAGGTCGGCGGAGTGCTCGCGGGAATCCAGAAGCATACCGGGGGAGGTATTCGGGGCGTAGAGGGCGAGCCAGAGGCGGGGGCGAAGCGCGCCGGGGTGCGGTCCTGCGGAGGCCACGAGGTGCACCGACCAGGCCTCGGTGACCCCGTCGATGGACCACGCGGCGAGCTCGGGCAGCCGGGCGTGAGGAGCCCCGGGGCGCAGGGCGGGGGCCTCGGGGTGCAGGGCGTTCCAGGCGGCGGCGACGCGGTCGGAGAAGGCGCGGGTGAAGGCGACGGCCTGGGGGCGCACCGAGCGCAGGTGCCAGAGGGCGTTGGGGATGACGGGCTGGAGGCGCTCCCAGTCGGGATCGTCGGGGGTGAGGTTGGCGCAGCGGGCCGCGTCGCGGGGGTGGCGGTGGTGCAGCGCCTCGACGAGGGCGCGGGCCTCGGGGTGGGCCCCGAAGCGCATCCGGAGGGCGTCGAGGGTGGTCTCCGCGAAGGCGCGCGCCGCGAGCGTGGAGGGCGCGCGGGGGAGCTCGGAGCGCAGCGCGGAGAGGGCGGCGTCGACCACGTCGCTCCAGGCGAGGCAGGCCACGCGGTCCCGGGGGAAGGCCTCGCGGGGGGTGCGCCGGTCGGGGCTCACATAGATCAGCAGGCGCTCTGCGCCGGGGTGCTTCGCCCTGGACCACGCGAGGTAGGACGAGAGCTGCCCGTCGCCCTCGTCGGCGTCGAGCTTGTTCTCGATGAGCACCACCCACTCCCGGCCTCGGGCGTCGGCGCCGTGGCATCGCAGGTCCGGGGCGCGGGCGTGGTCGCCGAGGGGCTGCTCGCGGAGCACGCGCAGCGAGGCGGGGACGAAGCTCGGGGGCACCGAAGCCCGGACGAAGGGAGCGCCGGGAAGGGGGTCGAGGGCCGAGAGGGCGCGGCACACCAGGGCATCGAGCACCGAGGCGCCAAGGCCGTGGGAAGCGCCGGGCTGCACCGGGTGGGGGTCGAGCAGCCAGGCGAGGAAGCGGGTGTGCGGGCGCTCCTTGCGGGCGGTGGCGAGCACCTCCAGCGGATCGAACGCTGGCGCGATGGCGTCGAGGGCGCGCAGGTCGGGGTCTGCGAGCAGGGCCTCGAAGGGCGATCGTCGAGGGCGGTGGTTCATCGACCGGGGTCTCAGGGCTCTAGCACGTGGGCTATCGTGGCGGCGCATCGGGGCGGCGACGCGGGTCGTCCTCCCCCAGGAGAGCCCCCTTCACCATCCCATGCGCATCGGCCAGCTCCTGTTGTTCATCGCGGTCGTGCTGCTGGTCGTGGGGGGGATTCATTTCTTCCTCTGGGCGAGGCTCTTCCGCGACCCCGCGTGGTCCGCGCGATGGACCCGCGTGGGCCGCGCGCTCCTCGCCTCGCTCGGGCTCTCGCTGCCGCTGCTGCTGATCGTCTCCCGCTGGCTCCCCCGCCCGGTCGCCACCCCGCTCGCCTGGGCGGTCTTCGTCTGGATGGGAACCTCCTTCCTCCTCTTCGTACTGCTCACCCTGGCCGAGGCGGTGCGGCTCGCGGCCGGCGTCCTCGGAGCCCTCCACGACCCGGGCCGCCGCCGTTGGTTCTCCCGCGCCGTCGCCGCCCTGAGCGGCCTCGGCGGCGTCGGCTCCTCGGCCTTCGCGGTACACACCGCCGTCGCGGCCCCGACGGTGCGTACGGTGCGCGTCCCCCTCGCGGCGCTCCCGGCGGCGATGGACGGCTACACCCTGGTGCAGCTCACGGACATCCACGTCGGCCCCACCATCGACCGTCGCTTCATGGTCGATCTCGTCGCGCAGGTGAACGCCCTCCACGCCGACGCGGTGGTCATCACGGGTGACCTGGTCGACGGCTCGGTGGCCTCGCTGGGCGAGCACGTCGCGCCGCTCGCGGAGCTGCGCGCGAGGCACGGGGTGTTCTTCGTGACGGGCAACCACGAGTACTACTCCGGGGTCGAGGAGTGGATGGCCGAGCTCGCCCGGCTGGGCATGCGGGTGCTGCGCAACGAGCGGGTGTCGCTCGGCGACGGGGCGGCGAGCATCGACCTCGCGGGCGTCGATGACTGGTCCGCCGCGGGGCACGCCTCGGGGCACCGGGCCGACCTCGCGAGCGCCCTGAGGGACCGCGATCCGACGCGCGCCCTGGTGCTGCTGGCGCACCAGCCGAAGGCGGTGCCGGAGGCTGCCGCGAGGGGCGTCGGGCTGGTGCTGTCAGGCCACACCCACGGCGGGCAGCTCTGGCCCTTCTCCTACGTGGTCTCGCTCGACCAGCCCATCGTGGCGGGGCTCCACAGGGTGCGAGACACCTGGGCCTACGTGAGCGAGGGCACGGGCTACTGGGGTCCGCCGATGCGCCTCGGGACGCGAGGGGAGATCACGAAGGTGGTGCTGACGTTGACCCCAAGGGGAATCGCGTGATGCTCCGCGCTGCGATGCGCCCCTTTCTTCCGATGCTCCTGCTGCTCATGCCCGCCGCGTGCGCGGATCAGTACGATCCCCCGCTCAGCTACGGGCGCTGCGTCTCCGACGAGTTCTGCGGGCTGGAGACCCGCTGCGACCGCGTCACGGCGAGCACCACCGGCGCGCCTGCGACGCTCTGCACCCTGCCCTGCACCGTCGACCGCAACTGCCCCGGGCTCGCGGGGGTCTGCGTGAGCGGCGTGGCTGTGGTGGCCGACGGCGGCGTGGCGGACGGAGGGCTCGCCGGGCGCTGCCTTCGGGCCTGCTCGATCGATGGTGACTGCCGCCCCGGGACGGTCTGCCGGGCGCTGCGACCGGACGCTGGGGCCGACCGGGTGTGCGTGGCCAACCTGTCGATGTGAGCGCTACCAGATGCGCGGGGTGAGCGCGATGGCGGCGTAGAAATCCCAGGTGATGTCGTTGGTGCTGCGGAAGCGCCCGCCGGCGGAGTCGATGACCGGGCGGTGCGTCGGGTCGGGGGAGCTGTTGCCCTGGCAGCCGCCGCGGTACTCGGGGTGGTCCGTTTGGACGGTCTGGCCCGGGTTGCAGGCGTCGGTGTTGGTGATGGTGTGCGGCGAGGTCCACGCGAAGGCCGCGCCCAGGGTGAAGCGAAGAAACTTCGCAGGCTGAACGGACACCATCGCGCTGCCGCCGAGGACGACGTGCGAGGCGGTGGTGGTGAGCCCGTCGAAGTACACGTTGCGCTCGGCCTGGCAGGTGCCGTCGGCGCCGGGTCGCGCGCGTTGGAGGGGCAGCCCGGGAGGTTGAGCGGCCGGCTCAGCGACGAGCCGAGGGCGTCATACAGGGCGGAGTAATCGCGGCCCGGGGAGTAGTACGCGCCGCGGAAGCGCAGGTCGATGAGCAGGCGCTGCCAGGTCTCGCGGTTCTCCCAGGGGATGATCTCCATGCCCGCGGTGAGGGTGCCGACGATGGGCGGGAAGTTGGAGAGCTGCCCGAGGGGCGTGTCGGCGTAGCGGAAGGCGCTGTCGCGGATCGGGAACTCCGCGAGGAAATCGAGTCCCGCGTAGGGTTCGATGTACCCGAGGCGCCGGGAGACCATGGTCTGGAAGTACACGCCGTGGAGCCCGCGGGAGATGCCCGGGTCGGGGTTGGCGGGCGCCGAGCGGGCGGCGGCGGCGGGCGCGGTGTTGCCGCTGGCGGGAGTCTCCGGGACGCTGGAGGCCTCGGGGCAGAAGGTGCCCGTGGCGGTCTGGCGGCAGGGGCGCATGAGCGAGCCGACCGGTGGACGCCACTGGAAGGAGAGCGTCCAGGTAGGGCGGTTGCGGTCGCGCTGCTGGTTGAAGATCGACCACTGCAGCCCGAGGGACACCTGGTCGATGCCCGAGCGCTCGGGGCTGTCGAAGCTGGGGTCGAAGAGGTAGGTGGCGCGGGGGGTGCCGGGCCCCTCGGTCCAGCCGTCGGCGAGGGCGGCGCGGGCGTTGTCGACGGAGCCCCCGCTCGGGGGCCGCAGCTTGCGCGCGTCGGAGAGCACGAGCGGCAGGCCGAAGGTGAACGCGAGGTCGTGGAAGAGCCCTACCTCGGCGTTGACCAGCAGGGTGTGCGTGCTGCGGGTGTAGTCCGCGACGTCGCCGTACTGAGGGACTCCGAGGCTGGTGCCCGGGTTGCTCACGCGCATCTCGCGCTGCACGCGCAGGTCGCGGCGCTGAAACTGGTAGCCCGCGGTGAGCCGCAGGCTGAACTGGCTCCCGGCGTCGAAGGAGTCGACCACGTCGACGATGCGCGCCGTCTCCGAGTGCAGATGCAGCGGCCCGGAGGAGGGCGTGTCGGCCTCCTGCGCGCTCGCAACCCCGGCGGACGTCCACAGCGCCGCAGCGAAAAGAGCCGTGTTTCGTCGCACGATCGTGGCGGCACGCTAGGCGGCGGGTCGGAGCAGTGTCAAGCGTCCGCTGCGATGGACGGGAGCGCCGCGAGCGGGTTGACGGCGGGGCGGCGCGCGGGCTACCGCCTCGCCCGGAGGGACGCTCATGGGAAAGACCGCAAAGATCATTCTGGCGATCGTCGGGATCTTCATCCTGGCGTGCCTCGTCGGCTCGGTGCTGCTCGCCCGCTTCGGGAAGCAGAAGTTCGGCGAGGTGGTGCAGGAGGCGCAGCGCCAGTCGGTCGAGGCCCGCGCCTGGGCCCGCACCCACTCCCAGGGCGACTGCATCAACGAGGGCATGACCCGCGTTCAGGCCTGCCCGAGCATCCAGTGCCAGCTCGCGGTGCAGACCTTCACCTCGACCTGCCTCTCCGCGGCCTCGCGCACGCCGGACCTCTGCGTGGGCGTCCCCGCCCCGCAGGACTTCATGGGCACCTCGCAGTGGATCAACAACCGCTGCGCGGCCTTCAACGGCCTGCAGTCGGCGCCGGGCGAGCCCTCGATGCGCTGCCGCAACCTGCTGCCCGTGCTGCAGCGCCACTGCTACGCCCAGGTGATGATCGCCTCGCCCGACGCCGCGGTCTCCGCCGACGCCGCCGCTCCCTGACAGCTCCGCTACGGCGCCGCGAGGGCCGCGTCGATGCGCCGCTCGAACTCCGCGAAGGGCAGCGCCCCCGCGACGAAGCGTCCCCCGATGAAGAACGCGGGCGTCCCGATCTCGCGCGCCGGTCGCGTTCGCCGCGGCCATGTCCCGGCGGATCGTCGCCTGGTGGGCGTGCCGGTCGAGCGCGTCTCGGAAGCGCGCGAGGTCCAGTCCCTGGTCCCGGGCGTAGCGCTCGAGGTCCGCGGGCTCGAGGTGTTGCTGGTTGGCGAAGAGCGCGTCGCGGTAGCGGTCGAAGCCGTCGTTGCCCTGCTGCGCGAAGGCCTCCTGCGCCGCCTCCGCCGCCAGCATCGCGTGCTGGTGGAAGGCCAGCGGGTAGTGCCGCCACCGGAAGCGCACCCGGTCGCCGTAGCGCTCGCGGATCTGCGCGATGGTCGGCGCGACCCGAGCGCAGTAGGGGCACTCGAGGTCGGTGAAGTGCTCGATGACCACGCGCGCCTGCACCGCTCCGAAGGCGGGGGCCTCGGGGTTGGCGGCCACCGTGTAGACGTGGTCGGGGTCGTCCGAGGGGTGCGTGACGCGGCGCACGGCGGTGTCCGCCGTGGCCATGAGGGCGTCGTAGTAGCGCGCCCGGGTCAGGCCCGGGTGCGCGGCGAGGTACGCGAGGGCGGCGGTGCGCGCGGCCTCGATGCGCTCCGCGAAGGCGGCCTCGGGCTGCGCCCCGGAGAGGCGCTGGCCGTTGATGAAGAAGTGCGGCGTGCCGGCGGCATCGAGGCCCGTGGCCATGGCCGCGTCGGCGGCGATGGCGGCCTCGTGGGTGTGCTGGTCGAGCGCCGAGCGGAACCTCCCCAGGTCGAGCCCCACGGTGCGGGCGTAGCGCTCCAGGTCGGCGCGCCCGAGCGCCCGCTGGTTGGCGAAGAGCAGGTCGTGCATGCGCCAGAAGCCGGCGTTTCCGCGCTGGGCGAAGGCCTCCATCGCGGCCTCCGCGGCGGGGCGGGCGTCGGTGTGGAACGCCAGCGGCTGGTGACGGAAGACCACCCTCAGGTCGTTGCCGTAGCGGGCTCGCATCGCCGCGACGGTGGGGTTGACCCGGGAGCAGAAGGGGCACTGGAAATCGCTGAAGACCACCATGGTGACCAGCGCGGTCGAGGGCCCCCGCGACGGGGCGCCGGAGGCCGGGACGCGGAGCACCTGCGTGGGGTCGGGCACGAGCGGGCGGCGCGGCGGGGCCGACGGGCGCGGCTCCTCGGGGCCGGGCACCGGGTTGGCCACCATCACGGCGTACGCGGACTCCCGAGGGGTGATGGCGCGGGCGAGCGCGAGCACCGGGTCGATCACGGCGACGAAGCGCTCGACGGGCTGCGCGCCGACGAGCTGCGTGCCGTTGATGAAGAAGCCGGGCGTGCCCGCGGCGCCGAGCCGCTGCGCCAGGGCCATGTCGGCCTCCACCGCGGCGCGGTAGACGCCCGTCGCGAGCTCGTGGCGCAGCACCTCGCGGGTCACGCCGACCTGCTCGGCGGCGGCCTCGAGGCCCTCGTCGCTGAGGCGGCCGCGGTCCTCGAAGAGGGCGTCGTGGAAGCGCCAGAAGGCCTCCGCGCCGGCCTTGGCGTAGACCACCATCGCGGCCTCCGCGGCGGGGCGGGCGCGGTCGTGGAAGGGGAGCGGGTTGTTCTTCCAGACGAAGCGGATGTCGTCGCCGTAGCGCTCCGAGAGGGCGGCGAGGGTAGGGCCCACGCGGGCGCAGAAGGGGCACTGGAAGTCGCTGAAGACCACCACCGTCACCAGCGCGTCGGCGCGCCCCCGCACCGGCGAGGCCCCCACCGGGATGCGCTCGGCGTCCCGCATCGCCAGCGGCTCCGCCCTGGGGAGCAGCGCCGAGGGGACCTCCGCGGCGTAGCCCGGCAGCGCCCCCGAAGGGGACTCCCCGGTGCTCCGCGACGTGGCCGCCGTGGGACCGGCGGGGGGACGGGCGGCGCAGGAGAGCGCGCCCAGGACGAGACACCACGAGACGTTCAGCTTTCGCATCGACTCCATCGCTCCCATCAACCCTTCGCCTGCGCGGGCCGCAGGTGGATCACGAACCTCGACCGCCCGCTCTCCCAGCGCTCCGCCTGCGCCTCGACCGGGTCGCCCATCACGAAGGTCGGCGCCCCGCGGTCGGTCGCCTCGGGGAGCAGCGCCACCCGATGGTCCTCCCGATAGGCGGTGCCGTAGATGCTCTCCAGGTCGACGACGTAGACCTTGAGGTCGACCGCGCACTCGTCGAGCGCCACGTAGACCCGCGAGGGACGCACGCCCACGACGGTGCCCGATCGCCACGGTCGACGCGCGGGCTCCATCGCGAGGTCGTCGCCCAGGAGCTGCTCGAGCACCAGCAGGTCGACGGCGTTGTCGATCTCGCCCTGCCGCCGCCTCGCCTCGTTGGCGGTGGCGATCACCGCCTCTCGGGTGACGAGGTCCTCCTCGCGCGACCGCGGCGCCACCAGCTTGAGCCCCTCCAGCAGCTCCTTGTGGGAGAACACCCCGACGGCCTCCCTCATCGGCGCCGACATCCTCGAGTACCCGTCGACCCCCAGCGCGTGGTGCGGCCCGCTCCTCGCCTGAAACTCCGACGCCCGATAGGTGTACCGGACCTGCCGCTGCACCGCCTGGGAGAGCCTCGCGGTGAGCTCTCCCCCGGGCAGCCCCCCCATCCAGGCCGCGAGGTCGTGGCGCCCTCTCCTCCAGCGCCAGCGGTCCTCGAGGCCGCGGCGCTCGGCCAGCGCGCGGAGGATCTCCTCCAGCTCCGCCAGCCGCACGTCCAGCGGCGGGAGGTGCACCCGATACACCGCCTGCACGTCGTCGTCGGAGTGGCCGAGCGACTGCAGCATCTTCGCGCCCTCCATGTTGCAGAGCAGCGAGATCTGCTCGTTCCAGCGCTCGACGTCGTTGCGGTCGCGGGCCACCGCCATGAGCCTCCGTGGATCGTTCGGGTCGAGGTCGACCTCGGCCTCGTAGCGCTGCAACGGAAGCACCCCCCGGGTGGCCGCCTCCGCGATGCGCAGCGTCCCCAGCGCCGCGAAGGCCAGCAGCGACTCGCTCACCTCCGGCGCGTCGCAGCGGGGGTCGCCCGTGCAGCCCGCGTCGAACCACCGCTGCACGCCCTCGTAGGAGAGCTTGGCGCGGCTGAAGATCCTGGCCCGGTGGACGCGCGCCTCCACGCATCGCCCCTCCGCGTCGACGCGCAGCGTGAACACCACCGCGCGCCGAAGCACCGCGGGGTTGAGCGAGACGATGCCCTCGGAGAGCGCCTCCGGCAGCATCGGGATCGCGAAGCCCGGCAGGTAGTAGCTCGACCCCATGGCGAGCGCCCGGCGCCAGAGCGCGGTGCCGGGCCGGGCGTAGTACGACGCGTCGGCGAGGGCGTAGCGAAGCGTGAAGGAGTCCCCCTCTCGGGTGACGTGCAGCGCCTGGTCGAGGTCGCGGGAGTCCTCGTTGTCGATGGTCACATAAGGGACCGCGGTCTCGTCGTCGAGGCCGTCGTCGAGGCCCGGCGAGGCGATCCACGCGGCGACCTCGGCGTCGACCTGGGGGTCGGCGGAGGGACGGATGCCGAGGCGGTCGACGAGCTCGTCAAGGCGCTTGCGGGGGTCGTTCACCCGCCGGAGCGTACACCTGGCGAGCGACGCCGTGCGCTCGCCCACCTCGCGCTTGCTCACCACGAAGTGCCGGTCGCCGTAGACCGCGATCTGCGGCAGGTGCGTGATGCACAGCACCTGGTGGCGCCCGGCCACCTGCTTGATCTTCTGGCCGATGACCTCGGCCACCGCGCCGCCGACGCCCGCGTCGACCTCGTCGAAGACATAGAAGGTCCTCGGCCCCACGTCGGTGAGCACCCGCTTGATGGCCAGCAGCGCGCGCGACAGCTCTCCCCCAGAGGCCACCTTCCTCAAGGGCCTCGGCTCCTCGCCCCGGTTGGGGGCGATGAGAAACTCCACCCGATCCATGCCCGCCGCGGTCAGCCTCGCGCCGTCGACCACCAGCTCGGCGCCTCCGGGCGAGGCGTGGGCCACGTCGACCACCACCCTCGCGCCGCCCATCCCGAGCGTCTCCAGCTCCCGGCTGATGGCCGCACCGAGCCTCACGGCCGCCGCGCGCCTCGCCTCGGAGAGGGCCCTCGCCTCGGACTGCGCCCTCGCCCTCGCGACCTCCACCGCGGCCTCGAGCTCGGCGATCTTCCCCTCGCCCTGCTCCAGCGTCGAGAGCTCGACGCCCACCTTCGCGCGGAAGGCCAGCACCTCCTCCACGGTCGATCCGTACTTGCGCTTCACCCGCGAGAGCGACTGCATCAGCTCTTCGAGCTCGGCGAGGCGCTCGGGGTCGGCGCGCACCGCGCGGCCGTAGCGCCCCAGCTCTCTCGCGGCCTCCTGCACCAGCGTGCGCGCCTGGCTCACCAGCTCGAGCGGACCGCCCAGCGTCGGGTCGACCTGGGCCAGCTTCGTGAGCCCGTCGACCACCGCGCCCAGCTCGTCGAGCACCGCGCCGTCGCGGGAGTAGAGCGTCTCCTCCGCGGCGGTGGTGCCGTCGGCCAGCTTCGAGGCGTGGCGCAGCTTCTCCCGCTCCGCCGCCCACTGCTCCTCCACCCCCGGGACCAGCTTGAGCGCGTCGATCTCCTTCGCCTGGAACTTCAGCAGGTCTTCCCGGTCGGAGCGGTCTCTCAGCGTGCGCAGCACCCCTTCGAGCGCCCTCGTGGCCTCGGCCATCGCGCCGTGGGCCCGCGCCATGCGCGCCCGCGCGCCCTCCAGCGAGGCCGACGCGTCGAGCAGCATGCAGGTGCGTCATCGGGTCGGTGAGCGTCTGCTGGTCGTGCTGCGAGGTGATGTCCGCGAGGCCCGCGGTCAGCGACACGAGCTGCGCCAGCGAGACCATGCGCCCGTTGAGGTAGGCCTTCGAGCGCCCGCCGGTGCGCTCGTTGCCGACGATGCGCCGCACCACCAGCTCGTCGTCCCAGGCGAGGCCCGCCTCCTCGAAGCGCTGCCTCCGGGGGTCGTCGCCCGCCACCGCGAAGACCGCCGTCACCTCCGCCTGCGTGGCCCCGGTGCGCACGATGTCCGCCGCCGAGGCGCGCGCCCCCAGCACGAGCGAGAGGGCATCGATGAGGATGCTCTTCCCCGCGCCGGTCTCCCCGGTCACCACGTTGAGCCCCTCCCCGAAGGTGACCTCGACCTCGTCGATGATCGCCAGATCCCTAACCTGCAGTGTCACCAGCATCGCGGCATCGATCGGAGTAGGCCGCGCGCTCGCGCCGGTCAACACGCGATCGCAGCAAAGGACATTCCCCGTCCCGCTCCTCGGGGAGTGCGGCGGGTGATCGTGGAGCGTGGGCATGGGAGGGTAGTTTGGCCCGTGCAGGTCAGCGCGCGGGGGACGGTCCGCGAGGGACCGCGTCGCTGGCGTTGAGCTGCGCCTCCAACGCGGCGATCCGCTCGGCGAGCGCGTCGGCCCGCGCGCGTTCGGCCTGCGCTTGCGCCCGCTCGGCCTGCGCCCTCTCGCGATCGGCCTGCGCTTGCGCCCGCGCGGCCTCTTCGCCGGTCAGCCAGCGACGCTCCCCCGCTTCGTCGTCTGCGAGTCGCAGCTGGGTGCCGTCGTCGGTCACCACCAGCCACGCGCCGAGCTCGTCGGAGTACGCCGGCGCGTCGCCCGCGAACACCCGTCGAAACGCCCCGTCGTCCATGCGCCGCCACACCTGCAGCACCGACGGACCCAGCGCCCCTCGCCCTCGCCGCTCCGGGTCGAAGACCCACAGCTCGCGAGTACCGCTCGCGGCGTACTTCGCCGGGCCTTCGAAGTAGTCCTTCTCGGCCGTGTCGCGGCTCACCACCTCGACGGCCACGCGCGGCGCCGTGTGCCCGGGCTCCCACGTGCGCAGGCTGCGCAGCTTCGCGTCTGGCGGCGTCGGATCGACGAGGCACACGTCCGGGTCGACGCCCACGGCGGGGTGCTCCTCGTCCCAGCGCAGCGCGAGGTTGGCGTACACCGCCGCGTCGCGCGCCGTGCGGGCGATCCACGCGCGGAGGATCATCTCCAGCAGCTCGCAGGTCAGTCGATGTTCGCTGGTCTCGGGCATGGTCACGCCGTCCTCGAGCACCCACCGCTCGGACCACGACGGGACCCTGAACACCACGTCCACCCCGCCATTCCGCCGCGTCACCATAGGGCCTCAGGCTACACCCAACGCACCGTGCGTGCCGTCGCCGGAGCGCGGGGAAACAAGCGGATCGCAACGGCGCCGCCATGGCGGCGGGGGGTGGCGGCGGGGTGGCGGACCCTGCGAGCGGGTCACTCCTGCGCCTCGAACTCCAGCGCCCACATCGGCCAACCCGCGGCCGAGAGTGAGCGACAGGCGGGCCGAGAGTGAGCGTCAGGCGGGTGCGTCCTGGCGCTAGTTGACGGCGAGCTTGATCGTGCTGAGGCGAATAGGGCATCCAACGCCCCGTGGGCTTGAGGCCCCCCCGCCGGTCGGTCCACCCGGAAGTCGTCGCGACGCGATCAGCGCGCTCACAGGTTACTACTGCGCGTAAGATTGATTCTGCAACCTATCGTACTTGCGCTGGATTATGTTCGTCTGTGCGATGGTTCGGACGCTGGATGGCTCCGCGAGCACGGCGAGGGGGTCAGGGCTCGGCCGAATAGATGCAGTTCGCGGTCACGCCTCCGGAGCTTCCCAGGAACGTCAAGGAGGCGTAGGCAATGTGTAGGCGGAGATCGTCATAGCCATCGGCGTTGGCATCGACGACCGAGAGGCCATGTACGAAGTAGAATCCCATGGTGGGGTTGTCGGCGCATCGCGGAATGCCCACGACTTCCGGGTGGCCGCGATCTGGCCCGAGGTATCGATAGACGACTGTTCCTGCGTCGCCCCCGCTGCTGAGATTCACGCGAAGAACTGCCAGATCCGTGACTCCATTGCCGTCGAAATCGCCGACGACGACCTGGCCGGGAGTCGGAGAGGTATTGGGAAGTTCCAGCCCATGGCTGGTGGGCCAGGGGCTCCCGAATCGGACCCACAGCGTCCGCGCAGACCGTCTTGAAGGGTAACTGCGCCACATTATCAGGTCGCCATATCCATCCCCATCGAAGTCTCCGGGGGTCGACCAGTGCACGCCGCTCGCGTCCCGATAGGGTACGGGCTCGGATGCAGGATCACTCGCAATCGTGAGCGCGCCCCCGCGCAGGAACATGAACGAGGCCAACTGCTGGGGGGGATTCAACTCGTCGAAGGTCGAATAGGACGTGCCTCCGACCAGATCGCCGAAACCGTCGCCGTCGAGGTCGCCTGCACACCCGAAATCTACAAGAAGGGTGTCACGATCGACACTCCCGTAGATCGAGCGCACTACAGACGATATGCCGCGGCGAATCTGCGGAGTCGAGGGTGACGACGATGGCACGACGGTCAGCACCCATTGACCCGATCCGTATGTGGTCGTGATCGCGTCGGCGACGCCGTCGCCGTCCACGTCGCGGACGTAGTCGACGATCCCCCGCGAGCCGTCGACCGCCGGCAAGACGAATTCCCAGACTGGCGACGGATTCGATGCCACGACGGTGCCGCGACGCGCGAATAGTCGCCAGAAGTGCACGCCGGGCGACAGCGCGACGGTCGGCCGGAACTCATCGACCGAGAGGTCCTGCGTCGACTCGACGCGGGAGCACGCACGATCGGCGCAGAGTTGAAGCCGCACGCCGTCGACACCAACCGCTCGCTGCCAGCGGAGGCGTGGTCGCCGCCCGCCGAGGATCGAGGTCGACAACGGTGCGATGGGACGGGCCTCGGACGAGACGCAGACCCCGCCGACGCACCGCGTAGCGGTGTCACAAGCATGACCACAGGCGCCGCAGTTGGCATCATTGAACGCCAACTCGGTCCCGCACGGAACCCCAGAGGAACAGGTCACAAAGCCTGGCAGGCACGCGCTCGTGCACATGGTTCCGTGGCAGGTACGACTCGCCCTGCCGTCGTCCCGACAACTCAGGCCGCAGCCGCCGCAGTTGTCCGGATTGTCGAGGATCGGAGTGCTGCAAGTCGCATCTTCGCCACAGCGAGCGGTCCCTGCCGGGCATGGAACGCAGGCGCCCCGGTTGCAGACCTCTGCGTGTGTGCACGCATGTGCACAGGCGCCGCAGTTGTATGGATCCTCGAGCACGGAGACGCATGCCCTCGTGGCGTCACAACGACCGGTGCCCTCAGGGCAGGGAGCCTCGACACAGGCTCCAGTGACACAGGTTTCGAACCAGCGACAGTAGCGATCACAGGAACCGCAGGTCGTGGGACTGGTCTGGAGGTCGTAGCAGGCGCCCCGGCAGAACGTTTCGCCGGCGGGACACGAGACGCACCTCCCGGCGTTGCATACCTCCTCGGACCCGCAGACCCGTCCGCACAGCCCGCAGTTCTGACGGTCGGAGCGGAGGTCCTCGCAGCGTCGGCCACCACACGCGGAGTGGCCCTCCGGACAGTCGAAACAGATGCCACGTGAGCATTGCTGATCCGGAGGGCAGACGCGGCCACAGGCGCCGCAATTTTCACCGGACAGAATATTCGTCCCACAGGTCACACGAGCGTTGGAGTCGCAGGTGGCCCAGCCGAGGGGACAGGGTTGACAGGTGCCGACCACGCACTGGTCCCCGCCACAATCGACTCCGCAGCCTCCACAGTTGTGGGTATCCCTCAACAGGTCGATCGCGCAGGGGAATGCAGGATCACACGTCGTACTACCCAGCCCTTTCAACATGAGTTCGATTGATCCTGCTCAGTCCGACTTCTTGCCGTCTCCGACCGTGCCGTCGATCAGCCGCTTCGTCGCGACGTGAGGCTTGTCCTTGAAGCGGGTCCGCTTGGGTACCGGCTTCTTGGGCCCTCGCGGGGCCTTCCGAATCATCGCGAGGTCGATGCGCGCGGCGGTCGCCTTCAGCAGCACGGCGGCCTCCGCCAGCGGCATCGTTCGCCAGCTCTCCCACTCCTCGTCGTCGATGTAGTCGTCGATGCGGCCGACGGCGTCGCGCCCGTACTCGACGAGGTAGTACCCCGACACCCGCTCCTGCACGACCTCGTCGCCGTGCGTCGCGCGCAGCGCGCCCAGCAGCGTGGAGATCGCGTTGTAGGCCATCGCCCCGACGCTGAAGCCGAGCAACGCTGCGCGGGGGTAGCCCAACGGAGCGATCTCCGCGTCCATCCAGCGGGTGAGGTCACCGAACGCGGTCTCGATCGTCCAGCGCTTGCGGTACGTCGTCGCCACCACGTCGGCCCGCACCGACGCGGGGAGGTTCGTCAGGATGTGCATCTCGCGGTCGCCGTCGCGCGTCGGCGTGTCGAGCTCGATCGTCACGCGCCGCACGACCACCGAGTCGTCGCCGTGGGTGAGTTGCAGTCGCTGCTCGAAGACCAGGCCCGTGTCGGTCCGCCCGATCTCGCGCCGCGTGCCGAGGAGCTTCCCCTCGAGGTTGCCGTGCTGACGGATGATGAAGTGGCTTTTGGCTTCCATCACGCCGAGGAGGATCGGCAGCGTGCAGAAGTTCCGATCGGCGACCCAGCAGTCGCCGGGCTTCACGAGCGCGAGGATCTCGGCGGTGAGCGAGCGCTCCTGGGCGTGCGCGTCCTCGCACGGGATCATGTGGGTCATCAGCATCGCGGCGGGTTCGAACACCACGAGGCTGAACCCCGGCCGCGGGCCCGCGGCGACGCCCCAGAGCGCGGCGATCCGTCGCTCGGTCGAGGCGATGTGGTTGCCGTCCAGGACGCGCATCGTCCACCCCGGCAGGGGCGCCGGCCGCAGCCCGCCCATGGCCTCCAGGAGCGCCCGCGCCTTGGTCGCGACGTGCCGGACGAGCGCGGCAGCCACGGCCGGCTCGGTGGTGTTGAGCTTGTTGTAGAAGGCGGTGAAGGACGCGCCGATCGCGCCGCCGCGCTTCTGCAACTCGGCGTGGACCGAACTGGAGCGGCCGGTCACGACCGCGGTCATCACGTCCACGATGGTCGAGAAGGCGATCTGGCGCGTGTACTGCTGGCCGCGCTCCCGCTCGAAGAGGGCGTTGATCTCCTCGGCCGCGAACATCTGCTCCAGCACCAGCCGCAGCGAGGCGGCCAGCGGGTTCTTCCGCAGGAAGCGTTCGAGGAGCATCGCCGCCAGTCCCGGTGCTTGGTCGTCCATGCGCCGTCTGGTACACCACCGGGAGCTCTGGAGCGCGGGCGATACCGCGGTGTCGTGGCGGAGGTCAGTCCTCATGTCAGACGGCGAAGTCTGCACTCAAGTCGATGGACTCAGCATCGATGTTGAAAGGGCTGGTCGTACTACCGTCACGACATACCGTAGTGCAGCGGCCGTTCACGCAGACGGGTTGGAAATTTCCGCCTGGTGCCGAGCAGACGACGCCAAGCCCGCCGCAGTTGAAGGGATCGGACAGGACAGTGACATCATCAACGGCCGCGTCGTCGAACGTGCCCACCGGACGCGGAGGCAGGTTGCACCCCGCCAACACCATGCAGAGGGCCCAGCGCAACCGTCGCACGAGGTCGATGCTACGCCCCGCGACCTGCGCGGTCACGACTCGACGTTGAAGCCGTCTTGTTCTCAACCACCACTTCGTGGTCGTCATGTGAGGGGTCCTTCCCGCCGCTACGAACAGACGCTTGTGGTGCCGTCGCCAGGTCTCGCGTTCAACGGCCGCCGTCGTGCCCGCCCGACGCCCCGGTCGAGCGGCGCCGTCGTCGCCCGAAGTCACACGACCAGTCGATGCAGCACGCCGAGAGCCGATCGCGCGACGGAGCGTCGAGCGCGTCGAGGGCCTCGCCAGGGAGTACGGGCGCGGCACGCACGACCTGTACGCCGGCAGCGAATAGGGCATCCAACGCCCCGGAGGGCTTGAGGCACCGCGCCGGTCGGACCACCCGGAGGTCGTCGCGACGCGATCAGCGCGCTCACAGGTTACTACCGCAGGTAAGACGGATTCTGCAACCTATCGTACTTGCGCTTGATTATGGCTGTCTGTGCGATGGTTCGGACGCTGGATGGCACCTCTACGCGAGCGCCGCGTGCAGCGACGCGACGAGGCGCGCGGCGAGCCCCGGCGGGGGAAGCCCCAGGGCCTCCCCGAGGCCGCGGTCGTACCCGCGCTCGACGCGGGCTTCGAGCGCGGCGCGGGCGCCCTCGCGGGCCTCGCGCACTGCCGCTCGTTCGGTCTCGGTGAGCTGCGGTTCGAGCCACGCGGCGACCTGCCAGGCGAGCGACGCGTGGCGCATCTCGTCCACGGCGATCGCGCCCATCGTCGCAGCCACGCCCGGCCGCGCGGCACGCGACGACTGGGCCAGCGCCTCCATCGCGGCCCAGGTCTCGTGCACGCAGCCCTCGACCGCGTTCTCGCGGGCGATCGCGAAGGCCGTGCGCGCGCAGGGCGCCTCGACCTCGACCGGGGGCACCGCGGCGCCCGCGCTCGCTGCGAGGCGGCCCATCATGCGCGCGTGGCGGCGCTCGTCGTCGGCGCTGCGGCGCGCGGCCTCGACGAGCGTCGCGGGGGCGCCAAGCTCCGCGAGCTCGCGCGCCAGCGATTCGAACGCGAACACCGACGCGGCCTCCATGTGGGCGGCGCGGGCGAGCCAGAGGCCCACGGCGTCGGGCGCGTCGGGGCGCGCGTCGCGCAGGCCGTCGGGGCGTCGGCCGGGGACGGGGCACCAGTCGTCCGACTCCCTGGTCTCCAGGGCGATCGCAGTCGACGCGCCGTCGGGCGCGACGCGCACGAGCGTGCGCGTGATGGTCCGTCGCTGCCCGCTCCGGAACGTACAGTCGGAGAGAGCGCCGCCGAGCACCTCCCACCCGCCGGTGGTGATCCGGCGCGCGGAGCCGACGCAGGGCACCGTCAATCCGTGGCGGTACGTCGCGACGAACGCCGCCTCGCCGACCGTGTCGACGGGCGCAAACAGCCGGACGAAGTCGTCGACGCCGCGGATCGCGCCGACCTCGTCGCCGCGCGTATATCTGTGGAGCCAGCCGTGGTTGGTTGCGGGCGCGGGTTCGTTCGCGAGCGCGGCGAAGGCTGACTCGCACGCGGCCGCGGAGGTCGCCGTCGCGCAGTGAGCGCCCGAGGTGGCGGCGGTCGTCCACATGGCGGCACCGCCGAGGCCGCCATCCCAGGACGCCCGACTGAAGGTCCTCCACTCGATGTAGTCGAACCGGCCAGCGCTTCGGAGGCCGTCGAGCTGGTCGGGCGCGTAGTACCTCGTCTGCTCGGCGGGGCACGCGTTTTCCAAGGGCGGACCCGCGTCGGGGCCGGGCCAGTTCACGTCGGGCGTAATCGCATCGAGCACGGTCGTGTCGGGCGGAGCGACGTCAGGGGTCGCCGCGTCGGGCGCGGCCGTCACGTCGTCGATGCAGCCCTCCGCGGCGAACGCCGCGACGAGGATCGACCGGAACAGCGTCGGAAACGACGCGGACTCTGCGGGTCGGGGAAGGCTGGGTCTGACACTCACGGTGGTTCTCCTCGTCGCTCGCGGCTCACGCTGACACAGCGCGCGTACCGTCGCCGCGCTGCGTCCGCGCGATGCCGGGTACAGAATACTCTCCTGTGCACGCCGCGAACCGCGGACGTGCGTGTCAGCGACGTCGCACGCGAGCGAGGGCGGCGAGGCCGACGAGGGCCGCGAGCACGGCGAGGGGAGAGCCCGCCGCGCGATCGCGGGGCGCAGCCGTGGCACCCCCCATCGTCGCACACGCCAGCGTCGCGCGCGCCGCAGCCGCAGGCCCCCTGCGCGGTGCAGTATTGCCCTTCGGGGCACTGCGCGTGATCGGTGCAGCCGACCCACTGCGCGCCGCCGTCGTTGCACGCCCTGTTGGGCGGTCCCGCGTCGGAGCAGGCGAGGGCCTCGGCGGGCGCGGTGAGCAGGGCGAAGGTGAGCGAACAAACGACGCGGCGCGCGTTCATCGAAGATCTCCCGGGAGTGGACTGGTCTTTATCGAGCAAGGCACGAGTCGCCTGAATGATCGGTCGAATCGCACGGGGCTTCTGCCGTGGTACGTCGGGATCACTCCCCGGCCCCCCTCGCTAGAAGGTCAGCCAGAACCCTCCGGGCGCGGCCTCTCCGTTGTAGTTCGCCCCCCAGCACCGGACGGTGCCGTCGGTGAGCCGCGCGCACGAGTGGTGCTCGCCCGTGGCAATCTCGGCCACGTCGCCGAGGCCGGCGACGGGGTAGCCGGGTGTGCTCCCCGCGGTCTGGCCGACGATGCGTTCCCCCCAGCACTGAACCGTGCCGTCGGCGAAGCGCGCGCAGGCGTAGTCCCGCCCCGCGCTGATCCCGGCCGCGGCGAGAGCGGGCGAGGCCGAGGAGGGGGCGTCGAAGGCGGTCGGGGCGACCCCGGTGCGCCCCCAGCAGCGGAAGGCGCCGAGGGCCGTACGGACGCAGGTCTGCAAGCCGCCCGCGCTCACCTCGACCGCGTCGGTGAGGCCGGCGACGGGGGTGGTGGGCGAGGATCCCGCCGTCTGATCCACGCTGATGTTCCCCCAGCAGCGGACGCTGCCGTCGGCCATCCGCGCGCAGGTGTGGGAATGCCCTGCGCTGATCTGGACCGCGCCGGAGAGCCCGGCGATCGGCGCGGTGGGCGAGCTACCCGCGCACTGCCCGTGCCCGTCGGACCCCCAGCAGCGGACGGTGCCGTCGCCGAGGCGCGCGCAGGCGTGGCGGCCCCCCGCGCTGATCTCGACGACGCCCGAGAGCCCCGGAATGGGGGCAGTGGCCGAGCCGTGCTGCGTCTGACCGACGTCGTCGGCCCCCCAGCAGCGGACGGTGCCGTCGATCATCCGCGCGCACGTGTAGAACTCGCCCGCGCTCACCTGCGCCACGCCGGTCAGCCCCGCGATCGCGGCGTTGACCGAGCTGCCCGCGAGCTGCCCGTACTGGTCGCTCCCCCAGCAGCGGACGGTGCCGTCGGTCATGCGTGCGCACGTGTGGGTGGTGCCCAGGCTGATCTGCGCCGCGTCGGTCAGCCCGATGTCGCTGGGCGCGTCGCCCGACGACTGGTTGTCGCTGTTGGAGCCCCAGCAGCGGACGGCGCCGCCGGTCGTCCGCGCGCAGGCGTGGGAGTAGCCCGGGACCATCTCGGCCACGCCGGTGAGCCCGTTGATGGCGTCGCCGGAGCCGCCGCCCACGGTCGGGGTGCTCATGACGCCGCCTCCCCAGCACCGGACGGTGCCGTCGGCGCGGCGGGCGCAGGTGTACGTGCCCGCCGCGCGGAGATCGACGACGCCGGTCAGTCCCGCGACGGGGGTGGTGGGAGAGCTGCCCGCGAGCTGCCCGTCGGCGTTGTTACCCCAGCAGCGGACGGTTCCGTCCGTGATGCGCGCGCAGGCGTGTTCGCCGCCCACGGCGATCTGGGCCACGCTGGTCAACCCGGCGACGGGAGCCACGGTGGAAACCCCGGCGTCACCGCCGTTATTTCCCCAGCAGCGGACGGTTCCGTCGGTCAACCGTGCGCAGGTGAGTCTGAAGCCGGCGCCGATCTCGGCGACGCCGGTCAGGCCCGCGATGGAGCTGGTGGGCGAGCTGCCCGCGGTCTGACCCGACGCGTTGTCCCCCCAGCAGCGGACGGTGCCGTCCGCGAGTCGTGCACACGCGTGGCGCTCGCCCACGCTGACCTGAGTGACGCCGGTCAAGCCGGCGACGGGCGTCGTTTGCGAGCTGTTCGCGCCCGTGTGGTCGGGCCCCCAGCAGCGCACCGTGCCGTCGTCGATCATCGCGCACGCCTGGTTGGTGCCCGCGCTGATCGCGGTCACGCCGATCAGCCCGGCAATGGGCAAGGCCACCGATCCGCCCGCGGTCAGGTTGGCGACGTCACGCCCCCAGCAGCGGACGGTGCCGTCGGTCATCCGCGCGCAGGTGTAGCGGCCGCCCAGGCCGAGCTCCGCCACCGTGGGCCCCGCGTCGTCGAGCTCGTCGCCGACGAAGCCCACGCTGAAGTGCGTCACGTCCGCGACGACCGCGCCGTCGCGCGCCGTGCCCGGCAGCCGCTCGTACCCGCCGCCGCCCGCGCGCGACCGGTAGAGCCCCGCCCTCGACGCGTCGCCGACGAAGGCCACGCGCACCCGCGCAGGCGCCGCGAAGGTCAGCCCTTCGGGCGCGAAGCGCCACACCGGCGAGTACCCCAGGTGTCCCGCGGGCGCGGCCTCGGCCGACCGCGTGACGGTGATGACGGTGGGCGTCGCGAGGGCGCCCGGCGGAACCGTCAGCGTCAGACCGTCGAGCGAGATCTCCCCGCCCTCGGGGCCGACCTCCCGTCGACGGATCGACGCAACGGTCGTCGCGGGGGCGTCACTCCGGAGGCCACCGTCGTCGTTGGGGCTGCCCGTGACGATGATCGGGTCACAGCCCGAGAGCGCGACGGCGAGGGCCGCGATCACATGGATCTTCGAGTGCTTCATCGGGCACTCCCGGTTGCGATGCAGGTGTCGATTCATCGCTCACACTGACACAGAAACGGGCCTCGACGATTCATGGACGGTGCACAGACCAAGGATCGCGCCAGGGATGGAGGGAGGGTCTCAGCGGGTGCCGCCGCCCAGCGTCAGTCCGTCGCGCCACCACCCGGTGTTCCGCCGTCGTCATCGCTGGAGGGCGCCCGTCGCGCGAGGGCCCGCTTGTCGGCCCGCGCCTCGACGTCGCGGTACACGCGCATGCGAATAGGGCATCCAACGCCCCGGAGGGCTTGAGGCACCGCGCCGGTTGGGCCCACCCGGAAGTCGACGCAACGCGATCAGCGCGCCCACGGATTACTACAGCGCGTAAGATGGATTCTTCAACCTATCGTACTTGCGCTGGATTATGGTCGCCCGTGCGATGTTTCGGACGCTGTCGTCGCCCGTGTCCAGGCGCGTCAGGGTGCCGTCCTCCTGGGCGGTTGTCGGTTCCCTTGTCCTGAGGTTATGGCATGAAAGTACGGGAAGGATTCGTCGAGGCGGAAGGCCATCGTCTGGCGTACCTTGCGGTGAACGAGCACCTGGCCCGCGCCGATGAGCCGGCCGTCGTGTTCATCCATGGCGTGCTGGCCTCGGTGAACTTCTGGCGCGATTGTGTGCCGCCGTCCTTCCGGGAGGGCAGGGCCTGGTATGCACTGGGCCTGCCTGCGCATCATCCCTCCACCGTGCCGGCGGACTTCCACGCGTCGCAAGTGAATGAGCAGTGGTTCTTCCGCGTGATGAACGGCGGCCTGCGGGCACTCGTGGCGGACAGGCCGGTCATCGTAGTTGGCCATTCCACGGGCGGATTCTGTGCGCTCAACCTCGCCATCCACCAGGCGCCGAATGTCATTGGCATTGTCAGCGTGGCCGGCTTCCACGTCGGGAAATGGGGCAGCGTCGAGGGCCAGTTGCTGTGGCTGGCGAGTCTCGGCCGGTGGGCGAAATCGCTGTTCGTGGCCAACATCGTGGTCGCGCGCCACAGCGCGTTCGTGCAGCGCATGTTTGCGAGCCTGCTGGCGCACGAGCGGAAGGCGTATCGCGCCAACCCGCTGAGCAGCCGCATGCTGGAAAACATCGGGCCGAATACCCGCCAGCAGGACCCGGCGGCCTTGTTCGAACTGTTCAACGGCATTTCCCGACTCGATATTGCGCCCCTGCTGGGTCGGATCGCCATTCCCTGCTATGTCTTCACCGGCAGCGACGACCCGGTGGTGACCGCGAGCCAGTCGCGGGTCATTGCCGATGGCGTGCCCGGGGCGAAGGTCGTGGAATTCCCCAATGTGGGGCATATGCCGTTCATCGAGTGCGCGGACGCCTGTGCGCGTGCCCTGGAAAGTGCCATTTACGATTTGTCCCGCGGCCACGTCAGGTCCATGCCGGCATGAGCCTGAAGGAGGCCCAGATGAAATACCCCCAGTACAAGACAGACCTGCAGCGCATCCACGAGTCGGAAGTCTACGGCCGGGCCGTGTTCGCCACGGCCGCGCGCCTGACCCGGAATGCCGGGCGCAAGGCGAAGTGGTTGAAACTGCATACGCTGGAAGAAGAGACGCTGGCGCGCTACCTGGCCTACATGGCCAGGACTGGCCAGACCGTGGTCGAACCGAAGGCCTGGGAACTGAAGGGATACGCCGAGGGCGTGGTGCTGGGCCTCATGCCCTGGCGGCTCGCGATGCGGCTCGTGCGTGATGCCACTGGCCCCTTCCAGGAAAAGTTCCTCCGCCTGAAGCAGAACAGCGACGAGGCAGAGCGGGAATTCTTTGCCTACGTCTATGCGCACGAAAAGGCACTCGAGGCCTTTGCGGTGAAGGAGCTAGCCAATGAGCCGGGCAGCCTGAAGGCGGTGGATAACCTGCTGAACCGCTGACCCTCGCGGCATTCGCAAGGAAGCGGATAGGGCGTCCAACGTCCCGGAGGGCTTGAGGCCCGCGAATAGGGCATCCAACGCCCCGGAAGGCTTGAGGCACCGCGCCGGTCGGCCCACCCGGAAGTCGTCGCGACGCGATCAGCGCGTTCGCATGACGACCGGAGGCCGCGGCCGCGGTCCGGCGACTGAGCGGTAGCCGCGACACACAAGCACGTCGCGGACGCCGTCACCGTCCCAGTCGCCGGTTTCGACGAGGTTGCTTGTCTGCTGCACGAGCGCTGTGGCGCTTCGAGGCCCGCGAGCGCCCACGTCCGTCGCGAGTCACCCGAGCGTGCCCCGGCTGCGGAGTGGGTTGGCGGTCGCTATGGCGTTGCCAGCCGTCGGAGGACGGCCGCCCGGACGATCGTCCCCTGCGCGTCGACCTGGGTGACGACGAGGTCGCCGCCCATGCTGCAGACGTCGGCACGAACTGCGTCCTTGAACTCCACCGGGTCTCGCGACGCTCGGTAGGACGACAGCGTCCTCGATCCGTAGACAAGCGTGCCGACCTCTTCGTACCCGGCGGGGATGGTCGCGGTGACGCCGAAGTCGCAGCCCGGCGCGTGTGCCGGCGATGGGGTTGCCGCCGTCGGCGACGCCATGTACGCGATCGGCGGCCGACCACAGGCGACCAGGACAACCGTCATCAGGATGGAGAAAGAGAACGACGCGAGAAGCCGAATACCCGTGTGGGTATCATCCGGGGATTCGGCCAGCGAACTCTCTGTCAAGCGACACGAAAGTTGACCCCCGCCTGGGCGCGGGTCGAGGGGGTGCGCGTGGAGGCTGGGCATGGGGCGAGACGGGACGGTCCGTGCAGGTCAGCGCGCGGAGGACGGTCCGCGTGCGAGCGCGTCGCTGGCGTTGAGCTGCGCCTCCAGGGCGGCGATGCGCTCGGCGAGCGCGTCGGCCCTCTCGCGCTCGGCCTGCGCCCTCTCCCGCTCGGCCTGCGCCCTCTCCCGCTCGGCCTGCGCCCTCTCCCGCTCGGCCTGCGCTTGCGCCCGCTCGGCCTGCGCCCTCTCGCGATCGGCCTGCGCCTGGGCCCGCGCGGCCTCTTCTCCGGTCAGCCAGCGACGCTCTCCCGCTTCGTCGTCGGCGAGGCGCAGCCGCGTGCCGTCGTCGGTCACCACCAGCCACGCGCCGAGCTCGTCGGAGTACGCCGGCGCGTCGCCCGCGAACACCCGTCGAAACGCCCCGTCGTCCATGCGCCGCCACACCTGCAGCACCGACGGACCCAGCGCCCCGCGCCCGCGCCGCTCCGGGTCGAACACCCACAGCTCGCGCGTACCGCTCGCGGCGTACTTCGCCGGGCCTTCGAGGTAGTCCTTCTCGGCCGTGTCTCGGCTCACCACCTCGACGGCCACGCGCGGCGCCGTGTGCCCGGGCTCCCACGTGCGCAGGCTGCGCAGCTTCGCGTCCGGCGGCGTCGGATCGACGAGGCACACGTCCGGGTCGACGCCCACGGCGGGGTGCTCCTCGTCCCAGCGCAGCGCGAGGTTGGCGTACACCGCCGCGTCGCGCCCCGTGCGGGCGATCCACGCGCGGAGGATCATCTCCAGCAGCTCGCAGGTCAGTCGATGTTCGCTGGTCTCGGGCATGGTCACGCCGTCCTCGAGCACCCACCGCTCGGACCACGACGGGACCCTGAACACCACGTCCACCCCGCCATTCCGCCGCGTCACCATAGGGCCTCAGGCTACACCCATCGCACCGTGCGTGCCGTCGCCGGAGCCACGGGGAAACAAGCGGATCGCAGCGGCGCCGCCATGGCGGCGGGTGGCGGCGGGGTGGCGGCGGGGTGGTGGGCTCAGCGGTGCGCGAGCACGTCGGCGAGGAGCGCGGGGTTGTCGGTCATGATCCCGTGCACGCCGAGGTCGAGGAGCCTCTCCATCGCCTCTCGATCGTTCACGGTCCACGCGTGGAGCCGCACGCCGAAGCGCTCGGCGCGCGCGACGACCTCCGCGGTGACGCTGTCTGCGGGGAGCTGAGAGATCGTCGTCGGGGGCGCGTAGGTCTCCTCGGCCGCCGGCCGCAGCCGGGCGAACGCGACGAACTCCCCCAGGCTCATCCCCGTGACGAGATCGGGGCGACGCGCGCGGATCTCGCGGACCACCGCGTCCTGGAACGACACGAGCACGACGCGGCTCGCGGCGCCGCTCGCATCGACGACCTCCAGCACCTCGTCGACGATGTCGGGCTCGAGCTGTTTGATCTCGATCGAGAACCACGCGGCGGGGTGTGCCGCGAGCACCTCGGCCAGCGTCGGGACGGTGATGCCCATACCCCGGTAGGGGAACGTCGCTCCGCCGTCGGTCGTGAATCGATAGCCGGCGTCGAGCGCGCGCACCTCGGCGAACGTGAGCCCGTGCACCGCGCCCGTGCCGTTCGTCGTGCGATCGACCGTGCCGTCGTGGATGCACACGACCTCGCCGTCGGCGGTCGTATGCACGTCGAGTTCGAGCACATCGGCGTGAAGCGCAGCCGCGTTCTCGAACGCGGGCAGGGTCTCCTCGGGCCGCAGGGCTCCGCCGCCGCGGTGCGCGATGAGCAACGGAGCGCCGCAGAGCAGCACGTTGTCGCTCGGAGCGCAGGGCGGTCTCGGCGCATCGACCGGTGGCGCATCGACCGGTGGCGCATCGTGACGACCGGTGGCGCATCGACCGGTGGCGCATCGACGGATCGAGCGATGCGGACGCGTCGGGCGACAGGGCGACGGTGTCGCACGACGACTGGAGGAGGCCGACACAGACCGCGACGAGCCAGCGATGCCTCCCGGCGTCCGGAGCGGTCGGTGATCGGCTGGTCCGCGAACTCGTCATGTTGGCCGCGAAGATACCGAAGCCGAAGGGGATAGGGCGCTGGATGCAGCCCTTTCAAGGTGCTGATGCGCCCGTCGCCGAGCGACGGTTGTGGCCTACACTCGCGACGCGATGACCTCTCCGGCGCCCGACGCACCGTTGGTTCCGTCCACCGTTGGGGCGCTCGCGGAGGCACCGTCGCCCCGCTGGCGGCGCTCGGCCCAGGGGCTGCGCTGGATGCGCGGCGCGATCTACGCCGGGCTCGTGGGCTACGTGCTCATGCTGCTCGCGATCTTCGGCGGCGAGGGCGCGGCGCTCGGCGGCTACGTCGTGATGTCCCTGTCCGTCGGCCTCTACCTCGTGGTCGACATCGCCTCGGCCGTCGGGCTCTGGCGCTTCGGGAGCGTGCCGGCCTCCACCGGTGCGGCGCGACCTGCCCGCCAGTCGTTTCTGTGTTTCGCCGCAGGGCACGGGTGGTTGCTGCTATGCGTCCTGCTCGTCCTGTGGCCCGACCCCGCGCTCTACCTCGGCTCCCTGGTGTGGGGCCTCTTCGCTCTGTGGCCGATCGCCCTGCTCGCGCTCAGCGGCGTCAGCCTCGGGCTGCTGGCGCGCGCGTTGGGCGCGGTGTTCCGGTCGCTGGGCGAGACGCCGCCGGCCTGGTTGCCGATGCTGGTCGGCGCGTACTTCGCCCCGTGGATCCTCATGGCCGCGATCTGGATCGGGTGCTTCGTGACGGACTCCCATCCCATCGCGCCGATGCAGATACTGCTCTGGGCGCTCTGGCTGCTGAACATGGTCGCCATCGCCCTGGCGCTCGCCTCGGCGATGGGACGGGCGGCGGCGGTGCTCGAGCGCCAGGAGAGCCCGGAGTCCGTGGTGGGCTGAGGTGGCGCGCTCCCACGCGAGGCCCCCGCCGGTCGCGCCCGACCGGATGGCGTCGCGGTGCGCTCAGGGTGTCCACGGATTACCTTCGCACATAATACAGATTCTGTAACCTATCGTAATTGCGATGAATTATTGTCGCCCCTACGAGGGATCGGACTGGATGGCGGCGTCGACGCCGTGCGCACCTACCGCTACGACGCCGCGGGCGCGCTGCTCGAGGTCGCCGACAGCGGCCAGGCCGAGCGCTACGTCTACGACCCCGCCGGGCACCTGCGATTCGTGCGCAGCTACGTCGCCACCGACGGCGCGTGGAGCCTCGCGACCGAGGTCGAGATCGAAGCAACCGCCGACGGCGGCGACCTCACGTGGGCGCTCGATCCGTACCCCTACGAGACCTGGCGACGCGACCGTTACCGCCGCTGACGACTGAATGATGTCACCGCTGAGCTTCCCCGGACGCCGCGTTCGCGACTAAGGTCACGGCCCATGACGATCGCCGCGTCGATGAGGTCGCTGGGGATCGTGGCCGCGCTCGTATGCGGATGCGAGGGGGCCGACGTCGCGACGCGGCCGCCGGCTCCGCCGAACACCGGCCGCGACGGCTTCGCGAACGGCTGCTACGTGATGGACGCCGCCGCCCCCGGCAGCGGCTCGTCGCGCTGGCTCGCGGCCAACACCCCGGGCGATGCGTACGGGTTCACCGCGTCGTCGCAGGGCGCTGGCGCCCGCTTCGTGATGCGCGCGTCGGACCTCGGCACGTACCTCCTGCGCGACGCGACCGGCGGCTACGTCGTGGGCGCGGCCCATCAGCTCACCCGCGCGACGCAGTTGCAGTCCGACCTCGAGCTCCTCGACGACACCTTCCGCTCGCCCGCCGAATGGAACCTCGCCGTCGCGCCCACCGACCCGACGCGCTTTCAGCTCCGCAACTACCAGACCGGCGAGTACCTCACGGTCGGCGGCACGAGCCCGACCGCCGCGGACGCCGCCACGGTGGCGTTCTATCCCGCCACGGGGTGCGCGCCCTTCCCCGAGATGACCCTCGATGCGGAGGGCGCCGTCGCGCCGCGCGCCTGGCCCGACGGCGACCTCTACGGCATCGTCGACGCGCACTCGCACCTCTTCTCGAACTTCGGCTTCGGCGGCGCGGGCATGTACCACGGGTCGCCGTTTCACCGGCTCGGCGTCGAGAAGGCGCTCCCGAGCTGCGAGCAGTTTCACGGCGTCGACGGGCGGCGCGACCTCATCGCGTGGGCCTTCGGCGGCCTGTCCGACCCCGATCCGAACGCGCTGCTGACGGCGCTCGTCAGCGGGCGGACGCCGGAGTTCAACCACCACACCGAGGGCTACCCCGAGTTCACCGACTGGCCCAACGCGTGGGGCAGCCCGACGCACCAGGTGCAGTACTACCGCTGGCTCGAGCGGGCGCACCGCGCGGGCCTGCGCCTCGTGGTGCAGCACGCCACGACGAACTCCGTGCTCTGCGAGCTCATCGCGGGCGTCCGCGCGCAGCCCACGCGGTACGCGTGCGACGACATGGTGGCCGTCGAGCGCGAGATCGCCGAGGCGCGCAACCTCGAGCGCTACATCGACGCGCAGTCCGGCGGCGCGGGCCGCGGCTGGCTGCACATCGTGACGACCCCCGCGGAGGCGCGCACGACCATCGCCGCGGGGCGGCTCGCGGTGATCCTCGGCATCGAGACGTCGAACCTCTTCGAGTGCCTCCTCACGCCGCGCCGCGACACGCCCGTCTGCGACGCCGCGCGGGTGCGCGCGCAGCTCGACCACTTCCACGACCTCGGGGTGCGGGCGCTCTTCCCGGTGCACAAGTTCGACAACGCGTTCTCCGCCGGCGACGGCGACCGGCGCGTCGGGCAGATCGGGAGCTTCGTCAACAGCGGGCACTACTCGAACTTCGTGCTCGATTGCCCGTCGACGCCGGCGGTGTTCGACCGCGGCAACGTGCTCTTCGGCGGCGTCAACCGGCCGCGCGCCGTGTACGACTCGCCGCCGCCCGCGGACATGCGCAACTTCCCCGCGAGCCCGCTCTCGACGGTGCTCCCCTACGTCAACGCCCTGCGCGAGCCGCGGCTCACGGGCGACTACTGCCAGAACGCCGGCCTCACGCCGCTCGGCGAGACGCTGATCCGCCAGATGATGCTGCGCGGCATGATCGTCGAGGTCGACCACCTGCCGCGCCGCTCGATCGCGCGCGCCTACGAGCTCCTCGCGGCCGCCGACTATCCGCCCACGGCGACGCACGGCAACGTGATGAACGGGCGCGTCTACGACCTGCACGGCATCTCGATCACCGGGCTCGGGCGGTGCAGCGACCCGTCGCGCCCCGGCGCGATGGGCGACGGGCTGCGCGAGCGCATCGCGCTGATCCGCGCGCACGGGGGTTACCCCGCGGAGGGCTTCGGCTTCGACCTCAACGGCTTCGCGTCCGCGCCCGGTCCGCGGTTCGGACCGCACTCGGTCTGCCGCGACACGCCGCAGCAGCACCTCATCCGGTATCCCTTCACGAGCTACGCGGGCGACGTGACCTTCACCCCGCCACGCCTCGGCAACCGCACCGTCGACTTCGACACCGAGGGCATGCTGCACATCGGGCTGCTGCCGGAGCTCATCGAAGACGCGCGCCGCGACGGCGTCAGCGACGCCGAGCTCGAGCCGCTGTTTCGCTCGGCGGAGGCGTATGTCCGGATGTGGGAGCGGGCCGAGGCGCGCGGGGCGGCGCTACGACAGGCGTCGCCATAGGAGGGGGGACGACGAACAGACAGTGGTGCCCGCCCAAGGAGCTGGCCGCGGTCAAGATCAAGATCAAGTCCGCACCGCTCGGGTTCGCTTGCGGCCGGACCGTCGCCGCATGGGCGCGCGACGGCGCGGTCGAGCTCGTGGCGCTGCCGGCGCTGCCGCCCCGGCGCTGACCCGGAGGTGCCGGAGCCGGCGCGCGACACCGTGATAGCGTCCCGGGCCTGGAGGATCCGACTACCCATGCAAACGCCTTCCATTACAGTGCTTCTTGCGTCCGCCCTGATCGCCGCCGGCTGCGCCTCGACGCCCCGCGGCCCGTCCTACGCCTTCACCGCCGGCGACACGCGCGCCTGGGCGACGGCCGACTCGACCCTCGACTTCAACGGCGAGGCCAACTTCGGCGGCGGTCAGCTCACCAGCGGCTTCACGCCCGACCCGTGGGCCTTCCCCCTCACCGCGGGCGGCGGGCGCAACCCCATCAACATCGCCGACCTGCGCATGCACGACAGCGAGGGCGGCACCCCCTGCGGCCGATCCTTCGTCACGCGGCGCCCCGACTTCCACTTCCAGTTCGAGGCTGGCGTGGTCTTCTCGCTGCTGCGCTTCTACGTGCTCACCGACGCGGCCGTCGACGCCACGCTGGTCATCCGCGAGCCCAACGGCCACTGGCGCTGCAACGACGACCACGGCCGCGGCTGGGGCGCGCCCCACATGCCCACGCTCGACTTCCACAGCCCGGCGCCGGGCCGCTACGACATCTGGGTGGGGTCCTTTGACGCGTCGGCCAACAACCCCGCGCAGCTCTACGTCACCGAGCTCGACGACCGTCACCCCTGAGCGGGACCGCTCGCTGCTCGTCGGCGCGGGCACCCTCCAGCTCACCGAGCGCGCCCTTTCGTTGCGCACCGCGCCCACCTTCACGCGCGCGGCCCTCACCCGCTACGGCGCCTGAGATGGCGTGGGGCCTGCTCCTCGTCGAGCGCCCGCTGGCTCACGCCGTGGCTGCCGTCGGCGGCGCCGTGCCCCGCGGGACCTTCTTCACGGTCACTCACCGCACGCTCTGGCCCTGGGTCGACCGCACCTCGTCCGAGTGCGTGGGCCCCGCCGCGGCGCTCGCGCGCTGAGCCCCCGCGTGCACGACCGGCTTCGAAGAGGTCGGGTCCGCGAACGGCGGGGTGCTCTGTTGTCGCGACGGTGCGTGAGGGAGCAGCCCGCCCGCGGGCGAGAGGCGCTCGACCGACCTCGCCGAGGCTCAGAGCTCGACCGTAGGGAGGAAATGTCACCCGACGCTCTCCGTCGCAATAATTCCCGTAGCTTCGATCGACTCACTAGCGCGGCAGTCCCCGCCGACGCAGGGATACACACCTGCGCGCGCCTGATGAACGGCACCGTGCAATGCTGGGGAGCTAACGACTTAGGCCAGCTCGGGGACGGCAGCACGACGACTCGCCTCTCGCCGGTCATGGTCATGGGACTGAGCAATGCCGTGGAAATCGCCGCGGGCTATAACCACACCTGCGCGCGGCTGATGGACGGCTCCGTCCGCTGCTGGGGATGACACCTCGCCAGCTCGGGGATGGCAGCACGACGGATCGCACCTCGCCGGTCACGGTCACGGGGCTGAGCAACGTGGTGGAGATCACGGCGGGCGATAATCACACCTGCGCGCGGCTGATGGACGGCTCCGTCCGCTGCTGGGGATACAACACCCCTGGCCAGCTCGGGGATGGCAGCACGACGGATCGCACCTCGCCGGTCACGGTCACGGGGCTGAGCAACGTGGTGGAGATCGCCGGGGGCCATGACAACACCTGCGCGCGGCTGATGGACGGCTCCGTGCGCTGCTGGGGATCCAACACCGCTGGCCAGCTCGGGGATGGCAGCACGACGGATCGCACCTCGCCCACAGCCGTGAGTTGCTTCACCCCCAGCACCACCCCGACCTGTCCGATGGGCCAGACCAACTGCGCCGCCGCGGGCATGCCGCTGGCGTGCTTCGACACCGCGACCTCCGTCGGGAACTGCGGCGGCTGCGGACGGGCCTGCGCGCTCGCCAACGTCGCCACGCACACCTGCGCGGCGGGCGCCTGCGGCGTCGTCACCTGCGCGCCGAACTTCGGCAACTGCGACGCTATGGCGGCCAACGGCTGCAGACCAACACGCTGAGCAGCGCCGCGCACTGCGGCGCCTGCAACAACGCCTGCGGCGGCTGGACGCGCAGATGTGCGTGAGCGGCGCGTGCGCGTCGAGCTGCACGATGACCACCTGCGGCGGCGCGTGCGTGAACACGCAGACCGATACCGCGCACTGCGGCGCGTGCGCGCGGGCCTGCGCGCTCGCCAACGTCGCCACGCACACCTGCGCGGCGGGCGCCTGCGGCGTCGTCACCTGCGCGCCGAACTTCGGCAACTGCGACGCTATGGCCGCCAACGGCTGCGAGACCAACACGCTGAGCAGCGCCGCGCACTGCGGCGCCTGCAACAACGTCTGTCTCTCGGGGCAGACCGCCACCGCAGGCGTGTGTACGGGCGGGATGACGTGCCCGTTGGGGCAGACCTCTTGCGGCGGCGCCTGCCGCGACCTGCAGACCGACCGCGCCCATTGTGGCGCCTGCGGCGTCGCGTGCGGGAGCGGGCAGACGTGCACGGGCGGGGTTTGTCGCATCACCTGCGCCTCCTCCGCGGGTCGTTTGCGGCGCGGGCTCGTTGCAGTCGTGCATCGACGACCAGCGACAACATCCACTGCGGCGGTTGCCGACGGTGTGCTCGGCGGACCAGGTGTGCGCGAGCTCGGCGTGCACGACGGCCTGCGCCGCGCCCAGGACCACCTGCGGCGGCGCGTGCGTCGACACCGCGACGGATCGCAACCACTGCGGCACCTGCGGGCGGGCCTGTGCGACGGGGCAAGACAGCGCCGCCGGGACCTGCGTCAGCGCCGGCACGCTGCGCATGACGCTGACGTGGATCCACGCCGGGCGACATGGACCTGCACGTCGTGCCTCCCTGCGGCACGGAGATCTTCTACGGCACCACGATGGCGTGTGGGGGCACGCTCGACGTCGACGACACGAGTCGGAGTGGCCCCGAGAACATCACCTGGAGCGGCACCTTCCCCTCGGGGCGCTACCTGATCTGCCCGGAGGCGTTCACCAGCGCCGTCGCGGATGCGACCTGGACGCTCAACGTGGTGCGAGGCGGCATCACGGTGCACACCTCGACGGGCGTACGCGGTCGCACCGACGGCCACACGCCCTGCTCCGCGACCTTCCCCGGCGTGATCACGCTGGATCTGTAGCGGGTACCGCCCCTGCCCGAAGGGGGATGAGGCATCCACGGCGGTGCCTCTCTCCTGATCCCCCTCCCCGAGAAACCAGGGCGCTCGTCGACGGGCCCCCACCGTCAGCGCGCGCGGACGAGAGGTGCTCGACCGCCTTGCGCGCGGCGTCTTCGCAGCGGTCGAGCACCTTCGCGAGCACGCACCACCTCGGCGAGGCGCGCGTCGACGACCTCCCACGTCTCACCGTGTCCGCGGTGAGGGCTGCCATGGGTCGGGCGCGCAGCTTCGCAGGCCTCGCCCGCCGTCGTCAGCCGCGCCTTCGCGATGCGCGCCGTGGCCTAGAAGCCAGGGGTCCAGGCGCAGTCGGGGGCGCCCGCGGGGTGCGCGGCGGGGTCGATCCACGAGGTGCCCATCGCGCGCTCGGTGGCGTCGCAGTAGCCGTCGTCGTCGAAGTCGATGCGCCGGGGGACGGCGCCCGCGTCGATGACCGCCGCGCCCGCGAAGGCGGTCTCGAAGTACCGCACCATCATCGCCTGCACGGCCACCACGGGCTGGCGCACCCACACCGGCGGGCGCAGCGCCGGGAGGGTCGGCTGCACGTCGTCCTGCAGCGCCGCGGGAAACTCGTACGAGCGGAGGTCCCAGCGGCGGCCGAGGTTCGACGAGTGGCTCGCGGAGCCGAGGTGCACGAGCCCGCGGGTGCGCCCGCCGACGTTGCCCGTTACCGGCGAGGGCGCCTGCGCGAGCGTGCCGATCGTGCGCGCGGTCGGGGTGACCTGCGGAATGCTCAGCGCCGCGGCGAAGGTCTCCGTGCTGCGGTTGGGCACGTACTCGTCGTACTCCACCTCGGTCATGAGGACGTCGGGGTGCGGCGCGTCGGCGCGACGGGCGAAGTCCTGCGCGAAGGCCATCCCGAAGACGGACTCGACCGCGCCGAAGGCGATGTTCATCAGCGGGTGGAAGCGCGTGAACGGCACCAGCGCCGCGGAGGGCGCCCCGAAGAGCAGCGTCACGATGGAACTCTGCGACGCGTTGGCCGGCGCCTGTCCGAGCCACTGGAGCTGGTCACCGTTGCCCACGTTGAGCATGAACGCGCGAATCTCCGGCTCGATGGCCATCACCACGCCGCCGGTCATCGCGCCGTAGGAGGTGCCGAGCCACCCGATGCGGCTCGGGTCGAAGCGCAGCGCGGTGCCCGCGGGAAACTGCGCCGCGGCCGCGCTCAGGTCGAGCGCGGGGTTGGCGATGAGCCGCCGCAGCTGGCACCACTCGATCTGAAACTGCCACACGTTGGCCCGGTACCGCGGCGCGCTCGCGAAGCTGCCCGTGATGTCGGGCGTGGTGCTCGACGTGTCCGTCTGGTCGGCGAAGCCGTCGGGGCCCTGGTAGCTGCCCGGGTAGTTCGTGCGGGTGTCGGTGCTGCCCGACGCGCGCACCCCGTGGTAGAGGCCGTCCATCGCGACCGTGGCCACGCCCGCGCGCGCCAGCTCGTTGGCGAAGGTCATCACGAACTGCCGGTTGGACGGGGTGCCGTGGGCGAAGATCACCACGGGGTAGCCCGCCGCGGGCGGCGCCGCGCGGGGCAGCACCACCGTCACGGGCACCTTCGTCGGGCTCGCCTGCGCCGTCACGCGGCCGTCCGCGCCGAACGCGAAGTCGCCGTCGCCGGGGAGCGGCGTGCGGTTCCACGCGCGGCGGAATTCGGGGGCGTCGAAGGCCCCGTGGAGCACCGCGCCGATGGCGTCGTGGGGCATGCCCACGGTGGCCGATCCGGGGTGGCCGGTGTCGCCCGGCGAGCCCGGGAGGTCGCGGCCCGTCGCGGGGTCGCGCTCCGCCGTGCCGAGCCACTGGTCGAGCGTGGCGGTGTCGCCCGGCTGCGCGGTCGCGCCGAAGCGGTACGCGCCGAAGGGCGCCGCGCCCGCGGTGTCCATGCGCAGCTGCGGAGCGGGGCCGTGGTCGCCGCGCACGAGGGCGTCGCGCACGCCGCGCAGCCGCCGGTGCTCGGTGCTCGCGGAGTACACCGCGAGGCCCGCCACGTGACTGGCCTCGAAGCCCGCTCCGAGCGCCGCGGTCGCGCGATCGAGGGCCGGGCCGTAGAGCGCCCCGGCCGCGGTGGCCCGCACGCCCGGCGCGCCGTCGCGAATGGCCGCGAACTCCGACGCCGCCGTCAGCGCGCGCCCCGCCACGGTGCGCACCCGGTCGGTCAGCACCACCGCGTAGCGGCGCCCCGGCAGCAGCGGCGCCCCTTCGGTCTGCACCATCACGATCTGCAGCTCGGGGACGTAGCTCGCGACGCAGGGCAGCCGCCGCGGGCTGCCGTCCGCGACGTCGTCGACGTCGACGATCGCCACCGACGACGCGGCGGCCATGCACTCGGCGCCGGTGCGCGGCAGGCTCGCGAGGTCGATGGGGTCGCTGCCGTCGATGAGAAACTGCGCGGCCGCCGTGTGGCCGAAGCCGTCGAGGCCCGCGTAGGCGTAGCGCAGCACGTTGGTGCCGCGCGTGACCCCGGCGTTGCGCCAGTTGGTGAGCTGGTCGGTGACGGTGCGGCCCGGCGCCGAGCGATAGAGGTCGCTCGGAAACGGCACCTCCAGCGGGTCGGGCAGCCCGCTCGTCGGGACGCGGAAGCGCACCGACGGCGGCCCCGCGTCCGGGGCGCCCGCGTCCGCGGAGGCGTCCGTCCCCGGGCGGTCGACGGTCGCGTCGCGGCCCGCATCCGGTGACGTCGAATCAGCGGGACAGCCCGCCAGCAAGGCCGCCACGAGCGACAGACCCCCGCCGACCACCACGCTTCGCATGCAGCACCGTACCTGACAGCGACGTGCGACTTTCGCGCGGCGTTCGCCGCGGTCCGTATCCGATTGCGAAAGCCGTGTCCATCGGCGCGGCGCGCCGCTCAGCCGCGCCGTCGACGCGCCGATGGCACGGCCCGCCGACATGGCGTCGATCCCCGCGCCGCGCTGGCACCCCGGGGAGGCGGGTGATAGCGTGCGCCGCTCCATCGCAGGGGGATCATTGCTCCCCTGCGACGGGCGAACGGACAGCGTAAATATCGGTGAGCGGCGGTAATCCAGAGGTGGCGGCGGTTCTGGGGGGCCTCGCTGTTTCTCGCGGTGGGCGCGGTGCTGGTGACGATCGAGTCGTCGCTGGTGTCGCTGCCCGACGCGAGGATGCGCGCGCTCCGCGACGAGCTCGGTTCGAAGGGCAAGCGGCTGGACACCTACCTCGCCGACCCGATGCGGGTGCTCTCCCGGCTGCTGGCGGGCCGGGTCATCTGCCCCATCCTGGCGACGGCGCTCATCGTCGCGGTGGCGATGCAAGACCAGCCGCCGTGGTGGGAGATCGTGCTGCGGGTGCTGGCGGTGGCCACGGTGTACGGGCTGCTCACCGAGGTGGCGGTGGCCATTGGCCGGCACCGGGCGCGGCAGATCGCCCCGCAGGCGCTGGGCTGGGTGCGGCCCATCGGGTGGCTGCTGGCGCCCTTCGCGTTTCCGATGGCGCTGGTGGGCAAGTCGATGCGCCGCTGGCTCGCCGAGCGCAGCCAGGAGCACGTCGGCGAGATGACCGAGAAGGAGGTCGAGTACGTGGTCGAGGCGGCGGAGCAGTCCGGCGCGGTCGACGCGGTGAGCAGCGAGATGCTCCAGAACGTCATCGACCTGAAGGAGATGACGGCGCGGGAGATCATGGTGCCGCGCACGCAGATCGTGGCGCTCGACATCCACACGCCCTTCGACAAGGCCGTGGCGCGCATGAGCGAGGAGGGCCACTCGCGGGTGCCGCTCTTCGACGGGCAGATCGACAACGTGGTCGGGGTGCTGGTCACCAAGGACCTCTTCCGGGTCGCCACGCAGCCCGAGGGCAAAGGGTCCGAGCGCTCGCTGGAGGCGCTCGCCCGCAAGCCGGTGATCATGGTGTCGGACACGCAGCCGGTGACCTCGGTGCTGCGCGAGCTGCAGCTCAAGCGGATGCACCTGGCGATGGTGGTCGACGAGTTCGGGGCCATCCTCGGGCTGGTGACCCTCGAAGACATCCTCGAGGAGCTGGTCGGGGACATCCGAGACGAGCACGACGAGCAGGTGGACACCGACGTGGTGGAGATCGCCCCGGGGCGCTACCTGGTGAGCGCGGCGATGGCCGTGAGCGACCTGTCCGAGCGGCTCTCGGTGAGGTTTCCCGAGGACGGCGACTACACCACCCTGGGGGGATTCCTCTCGGCGCGCGCGGGCAAGGTGCCCTCCGTCGGGACGGTGGTGCTCTGGGACTCGCTGCGCTTCGTGGTGCGCGAGGGCGACAAGCGCCGCGCCACCAAGGTGGAGGTCGTGCGAGACCCGCAGCGGGCGAACCAGAAGTCGAGCGCCGCGGACGACGACGACGACTGAGAGCGCGCTGGCGCGCGGAGCGCCATGGACGTAAAGGGTTGCGTGATGACGTCGACCCCCTCGGACCGGACCTGGAAGATGGAGGGCGTGCGCGGCCCGATGGCGTTCCTCGCGGACGTGCACGGCAACCTGGCGGCGCTCGACGCCGTGCTCGCGGCCCTCAAGGACGAGCGGGTGGAGAGCATCTTCGTGGCGGGCGACCTGCTGCTGGGCGGCGCCGACCCGCTGGCCGTGTGGATGCGGCTGATGGAGGTCCACGCGCGCTGCGTTCGAGGCACCACCGACCGGGCCCTGGCGCTGATGGAGCCCGCGAGGCTCAACCCGAAGACCGACGAGGAGCGCGCCGCGGCGCAGCGCTTCACGGACGCGCGAGAGTCGCTCGGGGAGCTGATTCTGGCGAAGCTGCGGCGGCTGCCCGAGGCGCTGCGGCTGGAGATGCCCGACGGCCGCGAGTGGGTGCTGGTGCACGGCTCGCCCATGGACCCTGACGAGGCCATCACCGCCGACCTCGACGACGAGGAGGTGGGCGCGCTCATCGGCGACGACCCGGCGGACGTGGTGATCTGCGGCAGCGGGCACGTGCCCTTCGTGCGCGCCATCGACCACGTGACCGTGGTCTCCGTGGGCAGCGTCGGGGCCTCGCCGGAGGGGCGCACCGCCCACTACACCCTGATGATGCCGAGCCCCGAGGGCCCCCGCATCGAACAGAAGTGGGTCGCCTACTGAGCCGCGACGACGACGCACGGGGGGCGTGCTAGGAGCGGCCCATGGCCATCCAGTGGTACCCGGGACACATGACGAAGGCGCGCCGCGTCCTCGGCGAGATGATGCCCTCGCAGGACGTGGTCATCGAGGTGCTCGACGCGCGCATGCCCGCCGCGAGCGCCAACCCCGTCGTCGCCGAGCTGCGGCGCGACAAGCCCTGCGTGAAGGTGCTCAGCAAGAGCGACCTCGCCGACCCGGAGGTCACCGAGGCCTGGCTCGCGCACTTCCAGTCCGACCCGACGGTGCTCGCCATCGCCACCAGCCTCACCCGCATGGGCGACGCGCGCGCGCGCATCCCCGCGATGTGCGAGCGCCTCTCGCAGCGGGAGCGAGGCGCCGACAAGGCCCTGCGCGCGGTGATCACGGGCATCCCCAACGTGGGCAAGTCGTCGCTCATCAACACCCTGCTGGGGCGCCCGGTGGCCGCGGTGAGCGACAAGCCCGCGGTCACCAAGGAGACCCAGCTCGTCACGCTCCCCAGCGGGATGCTGCTCACCGACAACCCGGGGCTGCTGTGGCCGAAGATCCAGGACGACGACGCGACGATGCGCCTCGCGCTGGGCGGAGCGATCCCCGACACGGCCATCGAGTACCAGGGCGTCGGGCTCTTCGCGGCGGCGTACTTCCTCGAGCGCTACCCCTCGCTGGTGGTCGCCCGCTACAAGTTGAAGGAGGCGCCCACCTCGGCCAACGCCCTGCTGGAGGAGATCGGCCGCCGCCGGGGCTGCCTCCGCTCCGGCGGCACCATCGACCTCTACAAGGCCGCCGACATCCTGGTGCACGAGTTTCGCGCGGGCACCCTCGGCCGCATCAGCCTGGAGTCTCCGCCGACGGCGTGAGGCCTCGCGGAATCCCCTTCAACCCCGGGCGTCTGGGGAGATACTTCCTCCCGTAAGGGGATTGCCTGCCATGACCACGCCCAGCACCCGCCGCCGCACGCTCGCCACCCTGTGCCTCGGCGTCGCCGCCGCCTTCACGTCGCGGGGCGAGGCCATTCCCCAGAGGTCCCTGGAGATCGAGGCCACCCCCTACGGCGGGAGGACCAGCGGCTACCTCCCTCCCGGCGGCGGCTGCGCCTTCGCCCCCATGGCGGGCACCCGCTTCGGCGGCCTCGGGGGGCGCGTCCGCCTGCGCCAGCCCCTCTCCACCACGACGCCCACCAGCGTGGTGGTCATCGCCCAGGGGGCCGTCGAGTCCCAGGCCAACACCCTGATCGCCCCGGGCAGCGAGGGCGAGCGCAACGTCCCCCCCGATCAGTTCATGGGCGCGGGCTCCGTCGCCGTGGGCCTCGACACCCGCCTCTTCGGGGTGCACCTCGGCGTCGGGGCGCGCGAGGTCTACGGCCTCCCGGTGCCCACCATCGACCCGGCCTGCGTGCCCCCTGCCTGCCGGACGAGCCCGACCTACCCCACCAACCGCGTGCAGGTCTTCCCCGAGGCGCGGCTGCGCGTGGGCTTCCTCGACGGCTTCTACGGCGACGCCAGCGTCGGGGCCTACACCCCCCACATGACCCTGCGGCCGGGGCTCCAGGCGGGCCTCGGCTACGCCACGCGCGCGGGCCATTCGGTGGCGCTGCACTACGGCGTCCAGCTGGTGCACAGCGACTCGGCGGGCCAGCGCGTCGACCTGTCGGGGACGCTGCCAGTGACCGAGCGGGTGAGCGTCGGCGTCGGGGTCGCCGCGGTGAACAACGACGCCCGTGTCGACTTCGACGGCCGGGCGTCGGTGACGGTGCGCTTCGGGCAGTGACCCGCTACGCGTGCTTGCGGATGGAGGCCGCGAGCGTCGAGACCATCTGGTCGATGTGGCCCTGCTCGACGATGAAGGGCGGGGCGAGCACGAGGTTCTCTCCCGCGGCGCGCACCAGCACTCCCTGGTGGAAGCAGTCGAGGAAGATGTCGAAGGCGCGCTTGCCGGGAGAGCCCGGGAGGGACGCGAGCTCCACCGCCCCGGCGAGGCCCAGCGTGCGGAGGCCGGTCACCGTGGGAAGGCCCCTCAGCGCCGAGTGCATCGCGTCGCCGAGCGCGACGCCCATCTTCCCCGCGCGGGCGAAGAGGTCTTCTTCCACGTAGAGGTCGAGCGTGGCGATGGCGGCGGCGCAGGCCACCGGGTGCCCCGAGTACGTGTACCCGTGGAAGAACTCGATGACGTGCTCCGGGCCGGTCATCATCGCGTCGAAGAGGGCGTCGCGGCACACCACGCCGCCCAGCGGGATGACCCCGTTGGTGATGGCCTTGGCGAAGTTGAGCATGTCCGGGACGACGCCGTAGTAGTCGGCCGCGAAGGGCGTCCCGAGGCGACCGAAGCCGGTGATCACCTCGTCGAAGATCAGCAGGATGCCGTGCTTGTCGCAGATCTCCCTCAGGCGCTTGAGGTAGCCCTTCGGGGGGATGTACCAGCCCGCGCTGCCGACGACGGGCTCGACGATGATGGCCGCGACGTTGCTCGGGTCGTGCAGCGGCAGGATGCGGGTCTCCAGCTCGACCAGCGGGTCTTCGCTCCACACGGGCTCGGCGCCGTGGACGTACGCGTGGTTCACCGGGTCGTGGGCGAAGCGCAGGTGGTCGACGCGCGGCAGCAGCGCCGGGCCGAAGACCTTGCGGTTGGCGGGGATGCCTCCGACGCTCATGCCGCCGAAGCCGACGCCGTGGTAGGCGCGCTCCCGGCCGATGAAGATGTTGCGGTGCCCCTCGCCGCGCGCCCGGTGGTAGGCGAGCGCGACCTTGAGCGAGGTGTCCGCGGCCTCCGATCCGGAGTTGCAGAAGAGCACCTTGTTGAGGTCGCCGGGAGCCAGCGAGGCGATGCGCTCGGCGGCGACGAAGGCCTTGTCGTTGCTCACCTGGAAGGCCGTCGCGTAGTCGAGGGTGTCGAGCTGCCGCTTGATGGCCTCGCTGATGGGGCGGCGGTTGTGGCCCGCGGCGACGCACCAGAGGCTCGATACGCCGTCGATCACCTGCCTGCCGTCGTGGGTGGTGAAGAACATCCCGTCCGCGGCGACGAAGACCCGGGGGTCCTTGCGAAACTGGCGGTTGGGCGTGAAGGGCAACCACTGGTTGTCCATGCTGAACTCGGGGTGCGTCATGGGGGTGCGTTCTCCTGCGACGCTGATACCCGATCCGCGACCGCGAGGTAATGGGCGCTACGGCTCGACGGCCGTCTCGCGCCCGTGGTCATACCTTGGCGAGTAAGGCCTCGCCTGCACCACCACCAGCTCTCGCCGCGGGCCGTGGAGGATGAACTCCACGTCCATGGCGTGCGCCCGGTCCCAGGGGTCGGGGACGAAGCGCTCGTGGATGGCCCGCAGCGCCCCGGCGAGGTGGACGAGCTCCGCGTCGGTCATCACCGCGGCGCCCCGGGTGAGCGAGCTCCTCGCGATGCGCTCGAACTCCCCGCTCTCCCCGTAGGTGTAATAGATCACCTGCTCGGGCACCTGGTCGGCGCGCGCGCTGGTCACCGATCCGCCTTCGTCTCCGGCGACCTGGGCGTTGATGAAGTACGCCGGGCGGCCCTCGTTGAAGGGGTTGGCGGTGATGGCCACGCCGTCCACCACGTCGTCGTCGATGGACTCCTGCACCAGCACCGCCATCGCCACCCGCGACTCGTCGATGCGGAAGAAGCTGCGCTCCTGGTGGGCCTGGAGGTTCCAGGTGCTGGCCCACACCGCGCGGATGGCCTCGGAGAGCGCCGCGTCCGTGGCGTTCGCCTCGATCACCACCGAGCGGTAGAGCCCCGCGCCGTTGAAGCCCGGGAGGTCCTCGGCGTTGGTGCTCGACCGCAGGCGCACCCGCCGCGTGGGGATGAGCTCGCGCACCCGCTGCCGCACCGCCGAGAGCAGCGCGGGGTCCAGCGGGCTCCCGGCGATGCGCTCCCGCAGGAGCCGTAGCTGCGCGCTCAGCCGGTCGGGGTCGGCGCGCACCGCGGGATCGGCGAGCAGCGCGTCTCGCAGCGCCTGGGCGCCCGATCGCTGCCCGTGCGCGAGGTACGGCGCGAAGGGGATCACGAAGCCTCGCGGCACCACCACCGGCGCTCCGATGGCCGCGAGCTCGCCGAGCTGCGCGGCCTTGGCGCCCGCCACGTCGAGGCTGGCGCGGCGCAAGGTCGAGAGGGCGGGCAGCCCCACGTCGCGCGTCGAGAGCGCGGGCAGCGAGGTCGACCGGGGGCGCATCGCCTCCCAGGCGCGCTCGGCCTCGGGCAACGACGCCTCGGTGAGGACCCAGCCCTGCGGCGTCACCGAGAGGCGCACCAGGCGGCCGTCGAGCGCTCGCAGCGCGGGGTTGCTCAGGGCGTCGCGCAGGCCCATGTCGGCCGTCCCCCGGTTGCTCGCCAGGATCGCGAGGTGGCTGAGCGGGGTCTGGAACTCCTGGGTGATGACCCCGGCGCACACCGGCAGGTCGAGCGGGGCGTGGGCGAGCACGAGCACGTCGGTGCGGCGCACCCGCGACGGGTCGAGCGGGCCGTCGACGAGGCGCAGGGTGCCGTAGGCCACGCCGGGGTTGACGGGCTGGTACACCATGCCCGCGTAGATCTCGTCGGAGCTGAGCACCGCGACGCCCGCCCTCGCGAACTCCTCCCTCGCCTCGTCGTGCGCCGGAGGAACCGGGTGGTAGCGCAGCCGATCGCCCACCCAGAGGCGCGCCCGGATGGCGTGGAAGACCCGCGCGGTGCGCGGCACGTCGAGGGTGTCGCCCGCGACGAGCTCGTACCACCAGGCGTCGGTGTCGCGCTGGTGCATGAGGGTGCCGAGCACGAAGCGGCGGTCGGGGCGGCGGTACTCGCGGACGTTGAAGGCGGCGTGGTCCTCCACCGGGCGGAGCGCGGTGGAGAGGAAGCGCGAGGCGAAGTAGTAGTGGATCTCCCAGCGGCGCGACTGGAGGAAGTAGATGCGCTCGTGGTCGTCGAGGTCGACGATGACCTTCACCACCTCGGTGCGCGCGAGGCGCTCCCTCCCTGGCGAGGCGGCGAGGGCGGCCCAGACCTCCGGCGAGGGGATGGCGTCGGCGTAGTCGGCATCCGGGCGCGCCGCGGCGCCAGGGGGGCCAACGGGCCGGGGGGTCGACACGCAGGCGCACGCGAGGGCGACCAGCAGAAGCGCAGCTCGGATCATCTTTGGTGTGACTTCGAACGTATCACCGCGCGCAACGGTCTCCCTCCCGGCCCATGAGGGCTGGTAGCGTCCACGGAATGAAGCGGTGGACCTGGCTTGCGATGGTGGCGGCGACCGGCGCGTGTAGCTTTCCGACGGGGAATTCTCCCTGGGCGGCGCGACGCAGACCGACGTGCCGACGGCGGACAACGTGCGCGTCGACAGCGGGACCGCGGACGTTCCGACGACGACCGACCTCGGGGGCGACGCGCCGGTGACGCAGGACGTGGGCGGGGCCGACGCGGCGGACGGAGCGCTCTCGGACGCCCCTAGCCTCGACGCGACGGACGGGGCCGCCGACGACACCGGGGCCGCGGACGACACCGGGGCCGCGGACGACACCGGGCCCGCGACGGACACCGGGCCGGCGACGGACTCACCCTGCCCGGCGGGGCGGGTGCTCTGCGGCGGCTCCTGCGTCGATCCGCTCAACGACATCGACCACTGCGGCCGGTGCAGCTACGCGTGCAACGGCACCAACGGCTCGGCGGCCTGCCTCGGCGGGCGCTGCGAGGTCACCTGCCGCGCGGGCTTCGCCGACTGCGACGCCGACCCCCGCAACGGCTGCGAGGTCGGCCTCGGGACGATCACCAACTGTCGATCGTGCGGGGACGTGTGCCCCGCCGGCGCCGCCCTCAACGGCGCCCCGGCCTGCACCGCCAACGTGTGCCGCACGACCTGCAGCGCAGGCTTCGGCGATTGCAACAACAGCCCCGTCGACGGCTGCGAGGCGCCGCTGAGCTCGCCGGCCAACTGCGGCATGTGCGGGCTCGCCTGCCCCGCCGGGCAGAGCTGCTCCGGGGGGACGTGCATGACCGCCTGCGCGCCGCCCAACCTCGTGTGCAGCGGCGCCTGCGTCGACCCGCAGACCTCCCCCAGCCACTGCGGCGGGTGCGGTCGCCCGTGTATGAACCCGCCCAACGCGGTGGGCGCCTGCCGCCGGGGCGTCTGCGGCATCGGCACCTGCACCGCGGGCTTCGCCGACTGCAACGGGCTGTTCTCGGACGGCTGCGAGACACCCGTCAATACGACCACCAACTGCGGGGCGTGCGGCCGGGTCTGCGCCTTCCCCAACGGCGTCCCGGCGTGCACGGCGGGCGCGTGCGTGCTGGCCGGCTGCTCGGCGCGCAACTACCGCGACTGCGACGCCAACGCGTCCACCGGCTGCGAGCGCGACATCAACACCGACGCCACCCAATGCGGCGGGTGCGGCATCGTCTGCCGTAGCCACACCGGCTCGTCGACCCCCTGCGTGGGCGGCGCGTGCACGCCGACCTGCAACCCGGGCTACGCCAACTGCAACGGCGTCGCGAACGACGGGTGCGAGGTGAGCATCGCGACCAACCTCCACTGCGGGGCGTGCGGGCGCGCGTGCGCCGCCGGGCAGGTCTGCCGCGCGGGCGCCTGCGTCGCCTCGACGACCGTGACCTACGTGCGGTCGAGCCTGGCCTCGGGCTTCGTCGACGCGTGCGCGGCCGCGGGCGCGACGCACCTGCTCCCCAGCACGGACGACAACGGCGCGGTCGTGCCGATGCCCTTCAACTTCACCTACTGGGGCGCCCCTGTCGCGGCGGGGTCGAGGGTCAACGTGTCGAGCAACGGCTTCCTCTCCTTCGACGGCGCGGTGAACGGCAACCTCCAGGGCCTCGTCCCCGACCCGGCGGCGCCCAACGGGGTCATCGCCGCGTGGTGGACCGACCTGCTCACCTCCCCGGCGGGCGTCTGCACCGCGACCGTGGGCACCGCGCCCAGCCGTCGCTTCGTGGTGCAGTGGAGCTCGGCGACCTACTACGGCAACCGCACCGCCGACCTGAACTTCGAGATCGTCCTGCACGAGTCGACCAACATCGTCGAGCTCCTCTACCAGCGCCTCGCGCCGCTGCCCGTGGGCTACGTCCCCACGGTCGGCATGGAGAGCATCAGCGGCGTGGAGAGCACCGCCCTCTGCAGCACCGCGGGCCAGACCTGCAGCATCGTCTCGGGCAACGTCTTCCGCTTCACCCCCCGGTGAGCCCCTAGAAACCGAGGCGTCCTTCGCCGCGCCCGATCGACGGCGCGGGACGGCGGGGCGTATCCTCCGTCCATGAGGGCGGGGCCGGGGTCGTTTCATGAGTCGCAGCACGCGGTGCTCGAGCAGGTCGCGAGCGGCGCGTCGCTGCCCGCGATCCTCGACGCCATCGTGCGCCTGGTCGAGCAGCAGTCGACGGACATGCTCTGCTCGCTACTGCTCTTCGACCCGGTGCGCGGCACCCTGCACCACGGCGCCGCGCCGAGCCTCGCCCCAGCGTACCGGCGCTTCATCGACGGGTCCGCCATCGGTCCGTCGGTGGGCTCCTGCGGCGCGGCGGCCTTCCTCCGGGAGCGGGTCGTCGTCGAGGACATCGCCACGCACCCCAACTGGGAGGGCTTCCGCGAGGAGGCGCTCTCGCACGACCTCCGGGCCTGCTGGTCCACGCCCATCTTCTCTCCGAAGCAGGAGCTGCTCGGCACCTTCGCGATGTACTACCCCAGGGTCCGAGGCCCGAGCGACGAGGAGCTCGCCTGGATGGCCGAGGCGACGCACCTCGCCGCCATCGCGATCACCCGCGACCGGGCAGAGCGCTCCCTCCGACAGAGCGAGGCGCACGCGCGGCACCTCGCCCGCCTCTACGCGGTGTCCAGCAGCGTCAACGAGACCATCGTCCGGCTGCGCGACCCGCAGGACATCTTCGAGGCGGCGTGTCGCATCGCGGTCGAGAAGGGCCTCGCGCAGCTCGCCTGGGTGGGGCTCTACCGCGAGCCTGAAGACCGCCTCGCGCCGCTGGCGCGCTTCGGCAACGACGACGGGTACCTCGACGCCATCCAGCTCGGCCTGCGCGACCAGCGCGTCAACCGCGGCCCCGCCGCGAAGGCGATGCAGAGCGGGCAGGTGGCCGTCTCGAACGACATCGCCAACGACCCGGGCTTCTACTTCAAGGCCGAGGCTGCTGCCCGGGGGTTCCGCTCGTGCGCGATGTTCCCGCTGCGGCTCTCCGGGGGCGCGCGGGGCCTCTTCGCGATCTACGGCGAGAGCACGGGCTTCTTCGGCGCGGAGGAGGTCAGGGTCCTCGGGGCGGTCGCCGACCACATCTCGCTGGCGGTCGAGTCCATCGCCAACGAGCTCGAGTCACGCCGGCTCTTCGCCGACCTCGAGGAGCGCACCGCGCAGCTCGAGCGCACGCAGCGGCTCTACAACGCGCTGAGCAAGGTCAACCACGCGGTGGTGCGCTCCGGCTCGCCCGTCGAGCTGCTCGACCAGGTGACGAAGGCGCTGGTCACCTTCGGGGGCTTCCGCATGGCCTGGGTGGGCCGGCACGACCCCGCCACGCACCAGGTCGCTGCGCTCGCGAGCGCGGGCGACAGCACGGGCTACCTCGACGGCATCCAGGTGTTCGCCGACGACCGGCCCGAGGGCCGAGGCCCGACCGGCACCGCCATCCGAGAGCAGCGGCCGTACGTCTGCAACGACATCTCCGGCGACCCGAACATGGCGCCGTGGTGCGAGGCCGCTGCGCGCTCGGGGTGGCGCGCCTCCGCGGCCTTCCCGATACGCCGCGAGGGGGAGGTCTACGGCGCGGTGAGCGTGTACGCCGTCGACGTGGGCTTCTTCGGCGCCCCGGAGGTCGACCTGCTGGACGAGGTCGCGAGGGAGGTCTCCTTCGGGCTCGACAACTTCGAGCGCGAGTCGGGCCGACGGCGCGCCGAGGTGGCGCTCCGGGAGAGCGAGGCCCTGCTGCGCATCGCGGGCCGCACCGCCCGCCTCGGGGGCTTCAGCATCGAGGTGCCCACGCTGCGGGTCACCTGGTCGGACGAGGTGACCGCCATCTTCGACGCGCCCTCCAACGCGTCGATCACCCTCGCGGAGCTCTCGGCCACGCTGGGGCCCGAGCACCGTGACTCGGTGCAGGCAAGAATCGCCGCCTGCGCCGCGCTGGGCACTGCCTTCGACATGGAGGCGCAGATCGTCACGCCCCGGGGCCGACGGGCCTGGGTGCGCCTGATCGGCCACGCCGAGCGCGACGCCACCGGGGTCATCACGCGCGTACAGGGGGCGGTGCAGGACATCAGCGACCGGCGCAAGCTGGAGGAGCAGCTGCGGCAGGCGCAGAAGATGGAGGCCGTGGGGCAGCTCGCGGGAGGCGTCGCCCACGACTTCAACAACCTGCTCTCGGTGATCCTCACGTACGCGCACCTCATCGGGCTCGGCCTGAAGGAGGGTGATCCGCTGCGGGTGGAGATCGGGGAGATCGCCAAGGCGGGCGAGCGCGCGGCGGAGCTCACGCGGCAGCTCCTCGCCTTCAGCCGGAAGCAGATCCTGATGCCCCGCGTCGTCGACCTGAACCAGGTCGCCGCGGGCCTGGAGCGTATGCTCCAGCGGCTGCTGGGCGACGACATCGACCTCTCGCTGCACCCGGCGGCCGACCTCGGCAGGGTGCTGGCCGACCCGGGGCAGATCGAGCAGGTGCTCATGAACCTCGTGGTCAACGCGCGCGACGCGATGCCCGCCGGAGGGAGCCTGACCATCGAGACCGCCAACGTGACCCTCGACGAGGAGTACGCCGCGACCCAGCACGGGGTCGCTCCCGGCCGCTACGTGATGCTGGCGGTCTCGGACACGGGCATCGGCATGGACGCGGCGACGCGCTCGCACATCTTCGAGCCCTTCTTCACGACGAAGGAGAAGGACAAGGGCACCGGCCTCGGGCTCTCGACGGTGTACGGCATCGTGACGCAGAGCCGCGGTCACATCTGGGTCTACAGCGAGCCCGGCACCGGAACGACCTTCAAGGTCTACCTGCCCCGGGTCGACGGGGAGGTCGCGGCGGAGCTCGAGGAGCCCCCGCGGCCCGCGACGCTCCAGGGGAGCGAGACCGTGCTCGTCGTCGAGGATGACGAGCAGGTGCGTGGCATCGTGCGCTCGATCCTCCGGCGCGGCGGGTACAACGTGCTGGTGGCCCGCAACGGCGGCGAGGCGCTGCTCATCTGCGAGCAGTACAAGGCCCGCATCGACATGATGCTGACCGACGTGGTGATGCCCCGGATGAGCGGTCGGGAGCTCACCGAGCGGCTCTCGCCGCTGCGCCCTGGGATGAAGGTGCTCTACGTGTCGGGCTACACGGCGGACGCCATCGTGCGACACGGGGTGCTCGACGCGGGCATCGCGTTCCTGCCGAAGCCCATCACGCCGGACGCGCTGCTGCGCAAGGTGCGAGAGCTGCTCGACGCCCGCTGAACGGTTCGCTCAGCGGAAGAGCGCCAGGATGACCTGCGCGATGAGGATCTTGGCGATCGTCGCGAGGGGGAAGGTCTGCGCGTAGCCCGCGTTGGGCTCGTCGGAGTCCGCGAGCTCGACCGCGAAGGAGAGCGCCGCGGGCTGGGTGTGCGCCCCGGCCACCACGCCCCAGAGCCGGGCGGTGTCGAGCCCGAGGAGGCCCCTCCCGAGCAGCATGATGGTGAGGGCGCAGAGGAGGGTGGCGAGCGCCCCGACGCCGAAGAGGGTGGCGCCGGTGAGGGTGGGCGCGGTGCTGGCGAAGGCCGCGCCGGAGCGGGTTCCGACGCCAGCGAAGAAGAGCAGCAGGCCGAACTGCCGCAGCGTGAGGCTGGCGCTGTAGGGCATCGACCAGGTGAGCGGACCGGTGCGCACCAGGCGTCCGAGCACCAGCCCTACGACGAGCGGCCCGCCGGAGACGCCCAGGGAGAGGCGCAGCCCCGGGAAGGGGGAGAGCTCGACGCGACCGAGGAGCAGGCCGAGCGCGATGCCCACGCCCACGGTGACCACGTCGACCTCGCTGATGGCGCGGTACGAGTCGCCGAAGTACCCGGAGAGGGCGTCCAGGCGGTCGCGCGGAGCCAGCACCCGCACCCGGTCCCCGGGCTCCAGCAGGAGGTCCTCGCTCGGGAGCACGTCGACGTCGCCGCGGCGGATGCGGGTGATCTGCGCCCCCCAGGCGCGCCCGATCTCCCGCTGCACGTCGCCCACCGCCCTCCCGAGGATCGCCTTTCGCGACACGAACACCCGACGGAAGTCGAGCTGGCTGCGGTCGAGCTCGATCTCCACCGGCGCGGCGTCTCCGAGGCGCTGCACGACCCGCTCTACCTCGTCGCTGGCGCCGACCACGGTGACCAGGTCGCCTCGCTCGAGCACCGTGAGGTCCGAGACGACCTCCACCATGCCCGCGCGCTCGTGCCGGCCGAACACCACGCGCCAGCCCTCGTGACGGAGCAGCGCCTCCGCGGGTCGGCCCACCACCTCGTCGCGGGCGACCTTCGCCGTGCGCGCGACGAGCCCCGCGGGCGTGGCCGACTCCGTCCCAGCTTCCCGCTCCCTTCCGCGCAGCAGGTACATCACCAGCAGCACCGCCAGGACGCCCATGGGGTAGGCCATGGAGTACCCGACCACCGGCTCGCTCAGGTGCCCCTCGGAGCGCGTTCGCAGCGCCTCGACGACGCTGGCGAGGGCCGGGGTGTTGGTGAGCGATCCGGCGTAGAGGCCCGCGATGGTGGGGCCGCCGAGGCCCAGCGCCCGCCCTAGCGAGACGGTGACCGCGGCGGCGACGAGGAGCCCGGCGAGCACCACGGCGCCGGTGCGCAGCGCCGCGCGGCCCAGCGAGGAGAAGAAGGCCGGGCCGCCCGCGACGCCGACGCTGTAGACGAAGAGCACGAGCCCGAGCTGCGGGACGAAGTCGGGCAGCGCGAGGGTCGGATCGAGGGCGGAGACGAAGAGGCCGACGAAGAGCACCGCGGCCACGCCGAGGGCGAAGCCGCGCACCCGGAGGCTGCCCAGCAGGCTCCCCGCGGCGCCGACCACGAACAGCAGCAGCAGCGGTTGCTCTCGGAGCAGCGAAGCCAATGGAGGTTCTTCTTCTACGTGCGGCCGAGGCGGAGGATCAGGTCAGCCGGGCGGTGCCGTGGGAGAGCACGGCGTCGCCGCGCTCCCTGGTCGAGGTGCGAAACCACACCTTGTCCCCGTCGTTCCAGACCTCGGTGCGCAGGGTGTCGCCGGGCCACACGGGCTTGGTGAAGCGGGCGCCGATCTCCTTGAGGCGGGTCGCGTCGCCGCCCGCGACGGCCTTCGCCACCGCGCGCATCCCGAAGCCGTAGGTGCAGAGCCCGTGGAGGATGGGCCTGCCGTCGAATCGCGCGACCAGCGGAAACTCCGGGTCGGCGTGCAGCGGGTTGATGTCTCCCATGAGGCGATAGAGCAGCGCCTGCTCGGGGCGGGTGGTCTCCTCGACGACGGCGTCGGGCGCCCTCGCCGGAGCGCCGCCCTCTCTCGCGGGTGGGGGCTCTCCCCCGAAGCCGCCGGAGTTCAGCACCAGGAT
>JADJAE010000148.1:0-2500 GCA_016704445.1 Deltaproteobacteria bacterium | reverse complement strand
CGCAGGCCCTACAACCCCGGGAGTATCACTACTTCCGGTTTGGCCTCTTCCCCGTTCGCTCGCCGCTACTAGGAGTCACTGTCTTGTCTTCTTTTCCTCCGGGTACTGAGATGTTTCACTTCCCCGGGTTCGCTCCCTGACGCCTATGAATTCAGCATCAGGATACCAGCCATCGCTGACTGGTGGGTTGCCCCATTCGGAGATCTGAGGATCATAGCCTGTGAGCGGCTCCCCTCAGCTTATCGCAGCTGTCCACGTCCTTCTTCGCCTCTCATCGCCAAGGCATCCACCGTGTGCCCTTGATAACTTGATCGTTGCTCCAAGGCGCTTTCACATATACGGATTAAACCCGTTCGAAATCAGAATTCGATGTGCATTCAACTAGATTGCCAGAGATCAGCCGCGCCCAGAGGACGCTCAGCCGGTCGCTGAAGACCAGGTTGCAAGGAAAGAACCGATTGACGGTTTCGTCGTCCTATCGACCACGTGAGGGCGATCGAGGCAGTTCAGAACTCCATAGAAAGGAGGTGATCCAGCCGCAGGTTCCCCTACGGCTACCTTGTTACGACTTCACCCCAGTCACGAGCCACTTCTTAGGCGGCTGCCTCCCTTGCGGGTTGGCTCACCGACTTCTGTAGCAGCCCGCTCCCATGGTGTGACGGGCGGTGTGTACAAGGCCCGGGAACGTATTCACCCCTGCCTGCTGATCAGGGATTACTAGCGATTCCAACTTCAAAGAGTCGAGTTGCAGACTCTTATCTGTACTGAGGCCGGTTTTTTGCGATTGGCTCCCCTCGCGGGTTCGCGACGATCTGTACCGACCATTGTAGCACGTGTGTAGCCCTGGACATAAGGGCCATGATGACTTGACGTCATCCCCACCTTCCTCCGGTTTAACACCGGCAGTCTCATCAGAGTGCCCAGCCGAACTGCTGGCAACTGATGACAGGGGTTGCGCTCGTTGCGGGACTTAACCCAACATCTCACGACACGAGCTGACGACAGCCATGCAGCACCTGATACAAGCTCCCTTGCGGGCACCCTGGCCTTTCAGCCAGGTTCTGCATTTTCGAGCCCAGGTAAGGTTCTTCGCGTTGCGTCGAATTAAACCACATGCTCCACCGCTTGTGCGGGCCCCGTCAATTCTTTGAGTTTTAGCCTTGCGGCCGTACTTCCCAGGCGGGACAACTTAACGCGTTAGCTTCGGCGCAGCGGGAGTCAATACCCGCAACACCTGTTGTCATCGTTTACAGCGTGGACTACCAGGGTATCTAATCCTGTTTGCTTCCCACGCTTTCGCGTCTCAGCGTCGGTATCTGCCCAGAGAGCCGCCTTCGCCACTGGTGTTCCTCCCGATATCTACGATTTCACCTCTACACCGGGAATTCCGCTCTCCTCTTCAGAACCCAAGTCCGGCAGTATCGAGCGCACTTCCGGGGTTGAGCCCCGGGATTTCACGTCCGACTTACCAGACCGCCTACACGCGCTTTACGCCCAGTAATTCCGAGCAACGTTTGCATCCTCTGTCTTACCGCGGCTGCTGGCACAGAGTTAGCCGATGCTTGCCAAAGGAGTACCGTCAGGCACGGAGGGTATTCGCCCCCGTACGGTTCGTTCTCCCCACAGGGCTTTACAACCCGAAGGCCTTCTTCACCCACGCGGCGTCGCTGCGTCAGGCTTTCGCCCATTGCGCAAGATTCCCCACTGCTGCCTCCCGTAGGAGTCTGGACCGTGTCTCAGTTCCAGTGTGGCTGGCCATCCTCTCAGACCAGCTACCTGAATGTTGCCTTGGTGAGCCGTTACCTCACCAACTAGCTGATGGGACGCGGACCCGTCCCGGAGCGCGAGCTTATATATAGAGGCCCGCTTTCACCACATCGCCAAAGCGTCGTGGTCCTATGCTTGTATTAGCCCGCCTTTCGGCAGGGTTATCCACCACTCCAGGAAGGTCATCCACGTGTTACTCACCCGTGCGCCACGCTACCGGGGATTGCTCCCTTTCGCGTGCGACTTGCATGTGTTAAGCGCGCCGCCAACGTTCGTTCTGAGCCAGGATCAAACTCTCCAGTTGTTTCTTTTTGCTAAGCGAGCAAACCCGAAGGTCACCGCCTTTGCGTCAAGACTGGGAGCCTCTCCGACCTGATTGATCGTTGATTGCTCGATGCTGTAACTCGAGTCGATGCCGAAGCACCGCTCGATTGTGTTCGATTTTCTACCGACGTCGGTCCCTCGTTTTACTGAGAGCCGCCGTCCGTGGATTTTTAGTTAGGTGATGATTGAAGATCTCCTTGCAACCTGATTTTCAAAGACCGGTTCGGGATGAAGCATCCCTGTGGGTCACTTTTCCCTTCGGCGCTGGCGTCGCTTTCGCTTCACCGTTTCGCCGTCGGGGAGGGCGGTTTACTCATCCGTCTGCCGTCAACTCTTTCGTCGTTGCTTACTTTTTTCCTCTGTCTTCAGCGCCTCTTGCGGGGCGCTTCGTCAGCGGGAGGCGTCTTCT
>JADJAE010000147.1:0-50000 GCA_016704445.1 Deltaproteobacteria bacterium | reverse complement strand
TCGAAGCGCCAGCGACGCAGCACATCGGCCGGGGTGCGCAGGCAGGTCCCGGAGTTGATCGTGGTGCTGCCGCCCACCGTGACCCCCGTCGGCATCGCGATGAAGGTGTTGCCCACGAGGCCGCGCTGCCGCTGCATCGCGAGGCCCCGCTCCCACGCCCTGCCGCTGAAGTCCCCGCGGGAGAAGTACCCGCCCTCCTCCAGCACCACCACGGCGTAGCCCTCGCTCGCGAGAGCGCGCGCCACGGGCCCTCCGCCCGCGCCGCTTCCGACGATCACCACGTCGGCCTCGAGGGTCTCCCCATCGGACATCTCCCGGGCGTCGAGCATCCGCTCGTGCCACCGAGGGCGCTCGTCCACCACCGGGAGCGTGCTGAGGCCCACGCGCGCCCCGAGGCTCTCCGGCGGGTCGGCCACGATCACCTGCGCCAGCTTCAGCGGCGCGGTCACCCCTCGGACGAGACCGTGCGTCGCCACGCCCTGCGCCAGTCGAGCGAGCGTCCCCGTCCGAGCGGCGATCGGCAGCGACGAGAGACGGGCGCCCGAGAGAGGGATCGCCGCCAGGTCGAGCGCGTGCAGCGCCGCCAGCCACGCCCGGTCGGCCGAAGGGCCGAAGCGCTCGAGCACGGCCTCCACGGCGTCGACGGTGCGAGCGTCGGGAGCGCGCACGTGACGCCCCGCAGGCGTCGCCGCCTCCGCGATCGCCAGCAGCACCCGCGCCTCGTCGGCCCCGATGCGCCGAACCCCACCCCGCCGGTCTGCCCCGTCTGCCATGTGTCCATCGCCTCCTCGCGGATCGCCGCAAGAAAAGTTGACCATATGGTCAGTATTTCCACAAGGGCCCGACCGTGCCATCGTCGCGCGGCGTCATGGAAGGGGCCGACGCTCCCTTCCGACGCGGGAGGACAGCGATGAACCGGGACTGGTGCAACGGCTTCCGCTACGACGGCGGCGCGCGGGGTCACTACGAGAGCTACTTCCAGCGGGCCAACCACCCGACGAGGCCGCTGGCCTTCTGGATACGCTACACGGCCTTCGTTCCGAAGGGCCGGGCGGGCGACGCCGTGGGCGAGCTCTGGGCGATCTGGTTCGACGGCGAGGCGAAGAAGGTCTCCGCGGTGAAGCAGGTGGTCCCGTGGGCGAGCTGCCGCTTCGATCCGAGGTCGCTGTCGGCCACGGTCGGCGACGCGACGCTCGACGCCGCGAGGCTCACCGGCAGCGCGAGCTCGAACGGTCGCGCCATCGCGTGGACGCTCGGCTACGAGTCCCCGTCGGCCCCGCTGCTCCTCCTCCCGGAGGGGCTCTACTCGGCGCCCTTTCCCAGCGCCAAGGCGCTCGTGGGATCGCCGCTGGCCGTGTTCGACGGCGAGCTGCGCGTCGACGACGAGGCCCACGCCATCGAGTCCTGGGTCGGCAGCCAGAACCACAATTGGGGTTCGCGCCACACCGACGAGTACGCCTGGGGGCAGGTCGCGGGCTTCGACGACGCGCCGGAGAGCTTCCTCGAGGTGACGACCGCGAGGGTCAAGCTGGGGCCGGTGCGCAGCCCGTGGATGACGCTCATCGTGCTGCGTCACGGCGGCGAGGAGTTCGCGCTCAACGCGATCGGCACCGCGCTGCGCGCCGAAGGGCGCTTCGAGCTCTTCGCGTGGAGCTTCGCATCGCAGCAGGGAGACGTCTCCATCGAGGGGCGCATCGAGGCGCCGCACGAGCTCTTCGTGGGCCTCCCCTATGACAACCCTCCCGGCGGACGGAAGACCTGCCTCAACACCAAGCTCGCGCGCTGCACCCTCACGCTGCGACGCCCGGGGCGCGACCCGGTGGTGCTCAGCACCAGGCACCGGGCGGCCTTCGAGATCCTGACCGATCGCGACGACCACCGGGTGCCGGTGCTCGGGGTCTGACTCGACCGTTGACCCGCAGCGACGGGCCCCTACGCTCCGGCTCCATGAACCCGCTGCGCCGCAAGATGGCCATCGCCGCCTGGGACTCGCCCCGCGAGCCCAACATCTACGGCCGCATGTCGCTCGACGCCGAGCCCGCGCTCGCCTACGTCGACCACCTCCGCAAGACCACCGGCGAGAAGGTCACGCTCACCACCGTGGTGGGCAAGGCCGTGGCCCTGGGCCTGCGCGCGACGCCGACGCTCAACGGCCGGCTGCGCCTCGGGGTGTTCGTGCCACACGAGCGGGTGAACGTGACCTTCCTGGTGTCCTTCGAGGAGGGGCGCAATCTCGCGAAGGCGCGCATCGACGACCTCGACCGCAAGTCGGTGATCGAGGCCACCATCGAGCTGCGCGAGCTCGCGGACAAGCTTCGCCAGGGGCGCGACAAGGCCTTCGACAAGAGCATGGGGCCGGTGCGGCTGCTGCCGACCTGGGCGCTCAAGCGGGTGCTCCGCGCGGTGGGCTTCGTCACCGCCGACCTCGGGCTGTCGCTCCCCTCGCTGGGGCTCGAGGCCCTCCCCTTCGGGTCGTGCGTGATCACCAACGTGGGCACCTTCGGGCTCGACGAGGGCTACATCCCGCCGACGCCCTTCGCGGGGGTTCCGCTGTGGCTGCTCATCGGCGCGGCGAAGGACGCCCCCATGGCGGTCGACGGCAAGGTGGTGGTGCGAAAGCAGCTCACGCTCACCGCCACCATCGACCACCGCTTCATGGACGGCGCCCAGGGGGCCACGCTCGCGAAGACCATCCGTCGCGTCATGGAGAACCCATGGGAGCTCGACGGCCTCGACGGCCCTCCAAAGGGCTGACCGCTCCCCGGGCGGCACCGGCGACGGCTCCGTCACTTTCTCGGCCCACCCCCTCCCCCGTGCTATCCCTTGAAGTGCAGGGGCGGCCCAGCGCGATCCTGCCTCCCCCCCCCCTGATGGGGTCGCGCAACGGGCCGCCCCGGCTTTTATCCGGACGTCGCCGCCTCCTCGGCCTCGCTCGAGGCCACGCGCGGAGGGATCACCCGCACGGAGAGCAGCAGCCGGGGCGTCGCCTCCAACACCTCCAGGACGTGACCATCCGTGAGAGCCACGCGCTCTCCCTGCTGCGGCAGGTGGCCCGCCGCCCGGATGCACAGCCCCGCGACGGTGCTCACCCCGTCGGGCTCGGGCAGGTCCATCTCCAGGCTGCGGTTCGCGTCCCGGATGGGCGTCGAGCCAGGCACGACGGCGCTCCCATCCTCCGAGCGGGCCAGGACGATCGGAGGGGGATCGCCCTCGCTCAGGATCTCCCCCACCAGCTCCTCGACCAGGTCTTCGATGGTGACCAGGCCCCGCACGCCGCCGTTCTCATCGATCACCATCACGATGGGCGCCCGGCTCTGCTGCATCTGCCGGAGCAGCGCCGAGGCCGACATGCTCCCGGGCACGAAGCTCACCTCCCTCACCTGCCGCAGGAGGGACTTCTCTCCCTGGATCGCCGGGAGCAGAAGGTCTTTCAGCGCCACGTAGCCGAGGACGTTCTCCGGGTCGCCCTCGTACACGGGAATCCGCGCGAAGCGACGGCCGCTGAGGAGGCGGGCGATCTCGTCGAGATCGGCGCGGCTGGACAACGACACGATCGCCTCGCGCACGACCATCACGTCCGCGGCCGTGAGCTCGCGAAAGTCGATCGCCCGGGACGCGATCTCGCTCGTGCCCTGATCGATCGAGCCCACGCGACCGGCCTCCTCGACGAGCTCCTGGAGCTCTTCGGGCGAGAGCCGCGTCTCGGTGAAGCTGGTCTCGTCCCCAAAGAGCCGGAGGATCACGTTGGACGCCTTGGTGAGCACCCAGACCAGCGGCCGTACCACCGACGCCATCGCCCTCAGCAGCGGCCCAAGGATGAGCGACACCGGCTCGGCGCTCCGCAGCGCGATCGACTTGGGCACGAGCTCGCCGATGACGATCGTCAGGAAGGACACCAGCGCGATCACCAGCGCCAGCGCGATGTTGTGGGTGCGCTCGCCGAGCACCGGGACGCGGACGCTGAGCCATCGGGCGAAGTCCTCCGCGAGGCTGTCGCCGCCGAAGACCGCGGCGTTGGTGGCCACCACGGTGATCCCGATCTGAACCGTGGCGAGGAAGCGCTCGGGCTTCGAGCGCAGCCACTGCACCGCCCTCGCCCCGCGGGAGCCGGTCTCCGACAGCTCGGCGATGCGCGTCTTGCGCACGGACAGCACGGCGATCTCCGCCGCGGAGAACACGCCGTTGAGCAGCATCAGGGCAAGGACGAGCAGGACTTCGAAGAGCACGGCAGCGAAGAGCACCTTTGGGGGATCATCGGGTCACGACAAGTGGGGACGGTACGCCCTCCCCACGGCGACCGGCCGGCTCCAAGCGCCCGACCGAGGGAGCATCCGGCGGAGCGCGCCGCCTCCGCGAAGCTCCTGCACGTCATGCTGCCCTGCCTCGCCGCAGCAGCATCGGCAGGGTGAGCGACTGCACCACCCAGAACGCCGAGCGCATGGTCATCGCCACCACCGTTCGTGCCTCGAATGCCCCGCCCTGGGTCACGTGTACGCCGAACGCCGCGAAGACGAGCAGCGTCGACGACGCGAGCGCGAGCGCCAGCCAGGCCGCCCACGCTCGCCCTGCCAGGGTCGCAGCCCCGGCTGCGACATAGACGAAGCCCGCGGCGAAGTTGAAGGCCAGCACGAAGGGCACCACGTGGCCCGCCTCGGCTCTCGCTGCCGACCCACCCAGGAGCACGCTCCCGCCCTCCACGATCGTCGCGAGCCCGAAGGCCACCGCGAGCCCGCCGGCCAGCCAGCGCCAGGCACCCGAGCGCCTCGTCGGCGCGCCCTCTGTTTCGGTGGCCGCGCTCATGACGTCACCGCCGCGTCAGACCAGTGGCGCAGCGCGAGCACGCCGCTCATCACCACCGAGGCCGTCATGGCGACGGCGCCGAGGAGCACGAAGACCGGCGAGAGCCCGAGGTACAGCTCGCCGAGGATGCCGACCGGCATGAGCAGGCCCGCGAGCCCGAGCCAGGCGGTGACCTTGCGCGCGCCATCGGTAGCGGCCCCGAGCCGAGCGAGCACGAACCCGAGCGCGAGGTTGAGCAGCGCGAAGAGGTTGCCGTGCACGTGCGCGAGCCGGGCCTCGAAGTGCTTGCCGACCGAGTAGCTGTCGACCCACGCGGCCTTGTCGGGGGCGAAGTCGCGCAGGTAGATGAGCAGGAAGCCGTAGGCCATGAAGCCCGCCATCACGAGCAGGCCCACGCCGACGTTGTAGCGACCGGTCTTCATGGGTGGGACTCCTCTCCGCGGCCGAGGTGGTGCACCAGCAGCACGAGGTCGGCGCCGGGGTCGGGCTGCACCGCGTGCGAAACGCTCGCGGCGAGCACGACGGCGTGCGTCGGGTCGATGCGGAGGCGCTCGGTGCCGACGAGGACCGTGCCGGCCCCCTGGAGCGCCTGGATGGTCACGGGGATCGGCGCGGAGTGCTCGGGCAGCAGGGTGCCCTGACGCAGCACGATGGTGACGAGCTTGAGCGCGGGCTCGTCGACGAGGACGCGCGCCTCGCGCGGCTGACCCGGACCGACCGTCGAAGGGAAGTCGACGACGCGCGCGGCGGGACCCCCGAGGGCGGGAGCGTGGCGGGCCGCGGCTGCCGTCGACTGCGTGGCGCAGCCTCCCAGGGCGAGCGCGGCGAGGCTGAGGGCAGGAGCCAGGACGAAGCGCTTCATACGGATCTCTTTCTGCTCAATGAGCTGACGGACTTCCGTGCTGCGGCGAAGGGCAGCCACGCCGTAGTAAGTAATCGCTCACTTACTAATGGTCAAGGGGGGGAGGGCATGGCGCGGGAGGCGCGGGGAGAACGTCGTCCCCTCGGCGGCGGTCGAGGTCACGTCGAGCGTGCCGCCGTGCGCCAGCACCACCTGCCTGGCGACGAAGAGGCGGAGCCCCTCGAGCTCGGCGGTCACCTGGCGGCAGAGCGGCCCGAGTTCCATCGTCGCGCGCGCCACGGGGATCGGGTCGCCGAAGCGGGTGCGCGTGAGGTCGAGCAGCTCGTCGATCATCCGCCCCATGCGTTGGGCGCTGCGGAGCATCCGCGCGGCCACGCCGGCCTGGCGCTCGCCGAGCACCTTCGAGCGCGTGAGCGGGGTCACGCCCGTGACGATGGCCGCGAGGCGGTTGCGCAGGTCGTGGCCGAGGCCGCCCTGTGGACGAACGCGGTGGCCCCACAAACGACTAGAGCCCCCCAGGAACTCTTCGTTCCTGGGAGGCTCTAGTCTGAAAACCCGCTCTCACACGGGATTTCCTTCGGTGACCCCAACGGGATTTGAACCCGTATTACCGACGTGAGAGGCCGATGTCCTAACCGTTAGACGATGGGGCCTTTACTGACCAAACCAGCTCGGGGACTAGGATTCGAACCTAGATAGACGGCGCCAGAAACCGTCGTCCTGCCATTAGACGATCCCCGAAGAGCTATTTCTCTCCGACAGCGGGATGCGGCTTGTACTTAGAACCCCTCCCCCCTGTCAATAATCTTTTTGAAGATTCTTTCAGGGCCCTCCCCGACCGGCCCTCCGGGGCGCTCGAAGCACCGTGCGAACGTAGCGTTCCAGCGCGTCCCAGCGCGCGGGCTCGGCGTTGAGCAGCGACACCCCGTGGGCGTCCGAGGCAGGCACCACCGCGCGCTCTACCGCGATGCCCGCGGCCTCCGTCGCCAGCGTCGTCACCGCCCGGGCGCTCTCCTCGTCGCGCTCCGCGGCCATCAGCCACGCCGTGCGCGCGGGCGTCGTCGGCAGCGCCGCGTAGGACCGCATCGGCCCCAGCGCGTCGAGCCCGTGGTACCCGAGGCCCGGCGAGATCATCGCGAGCCCGACCACCCTCGGCTCGTCGGCAAGGCCCGCCACCGCCGCGGACGCCCCGATGCTCGAGCCCACCACCACCACCGAGCGCGCCGCGCCCGCGTTGACGTTGAAGAGGTACCGGGCGCCCGCCACCGCGTCGCGAGGGAGCCCCGCCCAGCGCGCAGGATCCTCCCCGAAGCCCTCCCAGGTCTGCCGGTTGGACTGCGGGCCGCTCACGCTTTCGCCGTGGCCTCGAAGGTCGAGCGAGAGCACCGTGATCGCGGGCGGCTGCTGCAGACGGTCGATGAGCGGCTGCCACTCCGCCCGGTTGGACCCGAGCTGGTGGAGCAGCAGCACGCTGCCCGTCTGCCCGTCGGCCCCGGGGTAGAGCTTGCCCACCAGCTGCCAGCGCTCCTCCGTCAACAGCTGCACCGTCGCCGGGCCGCGCGGCCCCGCGTCGGGCACCCCCGCGTCCTCGCCCCCGCCGCGCCACCGCTTGCACCCGCCGAGCAGCGCCGCGGCGACACACGACCACGCCAGGATCTGCTCTGCCCTTCGCATGGCGCGCACTCTACCCTCCGCGCGAACGGCTTGCGACCGCGCTCGTGGCGGCACTATCGTTCCGCGATGAACCGTACCGCCGCGGCCCTGGTGATCGGCAACGAGCTCCTCAGCGGCAAGGTGCACGACTCCAACACCCTCACCCTCTCCCGCGCCCTCCGACCGCTGGGCATCGAGCTGCGCCGCGTGGTGGTGATCCCCGACGAGGTCGAGCTCATCGCCTCGGAGGTCAACAGCCTGCGCCTCGCCCACGACTTCGTGTTCACCTCCGGGGGCGTCGGCCCCACCCACGACGACGTCACCGTCGAGGGCATCGCGCTGGGCCTCGGCCGCCGCGTGGTGCGCAGCCCCGTGGTCGAGGCGCTGCTCCGCGACCACTACGGCGCCCGGCTCACCGAGGGGCACCTGCGCATGGCCGACCTGGTGGAGGGCACCGAGCTCTACCCCGGCAGCTCCCCCGCGTGGCCGACCATGGTGCTGGGCAACGTCTTCGTGCTGCCCGGCGTACCGCAGATCTTCGCGCTCAAGCTGGAGGGCCTGCTCCCGAGGCTGCGCGGCGACGAGGCGCCCTTCGTCCTGCGCAGCGTCGACTGCGCCATCGACGAGGGCCCCCTCAAGCCCTACCTCGACGGCGTCGTGGCGCGCTTCCCAGACATCTCCGTAGGGAGCTACCCCCACTGGGGCAACGAAGACCACCGGGTGCGCGTCACCTTCGACGGACGAGACCCGTCGCGCGTCCTCGACGCGCAGGTGTCCTTCCTCGGCGACCTCCCGCCGGAGTGGGTGGTGCGCTTCGACTGAGCGGCCCGCGCGCTCCGTTGTCTCGGGATGCCGTTGTGGTACGAAGCGCCGTCATGAAGCGCGCCGTCCTGGTCACCCTCTTCTCCGCCCTCGGGTGTCTCCGCCAGCCTCCGGCTCCCCCTCCCGCGAGCGCCCCCCAGGTGCAGCCCGAGGCCGCCCCTTCGCAGGCCGTCGCCGCGCAGGCAGTGGCCGCCCCGGCCCCCGCCCACGAGGCCCCGTGCGCCGCCCATGAGCAGCCCGCGGCCCCTGCGGCGGCCGCCGCGCGTCACCTCGGCGCCCCGATCACCGTGACCGAGCGCACCCCGCTGGCGGCCATCATGGCCACCCCGGCGCGCTTCTCGGGGCAGACCGTGCGCCTCGAGGGCACCGTCTCCGCGGTGTGCCAGTCCGCCGGCTGCTGGATGCAGCTCAACGACACCGAGCAGCGCGTGCACATCAAGATGCACGGCCACTCGTTCTTCATCCCGCGCAACGCCTCCGGTCGCCACGCGATCGTGCAGGGCACGGTGATCTCGGGCAACCCCAACGGCCACTGCGAGCAGGAGGCCGCCGAGCAGACGGGGCAGCCCGTGGCTCGCCTCGAGATCGACGCGACCGGCGTCGAGCTCGACTGAGCGCTCTTCGCTTGTAGGGAGTGACGCCCCGGAGTCTTCCCGGGGCGTCGCTGGCGGTCAGGAGCGGTTCAGGCCTTGAGGTCGCGCTTGACGTGCAGCTCGGAGAGCTGCGAGTCGGCGACGGCGTTGGGGGCGTCGGTCATGAGGTCGGTGGCGCGCTGGGTCTTGGGGAAGGCCACCACGTCGCGGATGCTCTCGGCGCCGGAGAACAGCATCACCACGCGGTCCCACCCGATGGCGATGCCGCCGTGCGGGGGAGCGCCGTACTTGAGCGCGTCGAGGAGGAAGCCGAACTTGGTGCGGGCCTCCTCGTCGGAGATGCCCAGCGCGCGGAACACCTTGGCCTGCACCTCGGGGTCGTGGAGGCGCACCGAGCCGCCGGCGATCTCGAAGCCGTTGAGCACGAGGTCGTAGCGGTGGCAGAGCACCTTGCCCTGGTCGCTCTCCAGGTACTGCACGCAGTCGTCGTGGGGGCGGGTGAAGGCGTGGTGCGCGGCGGCCCAGTGACCGCTCTCCTCGTCGAACTCGAAGAGCGGGGGATCGACCACCCAGAGGAAGTTCCAGTCGTTGTTGGTGCCGTACTCGGGGATGAGCTTGAGCTTGCGGCCGAGGTGCAGCCGCAGGTTGGCCATCACCGTGTGCACCATGGAGGTCGCGCCGAACTGGAAGAGCAGCAGGTCGCCCGGCTTCGCCCCCGTGGCCTCGTTCACCGCCGCCCTGAACTCCGGCGTCGCGGTCTTGGCCATGGCCGACTGGGTCCACGAGCCGTCGTCGGCGAGGCGAGCGCGGGCGAGGCCGCTGGCCCCCATGCCCTTGCAGAACTCCTCCAGCTTGTCGACGTCGGCGCGAGAGAGCGTGGCGCTCGCGGGCACCACCATCGCCTTCACGATGCGCCGCGGAACATCCCGGCGATCGTCGCCCGAGATGTACCCCTCGGCGATCTCCGCGAGCATCGGGACGCCGCCGCCCTTGTGCTCGATGACGAGGCCCGTGAGGTCGGTGTGGGGCATCCCGAAGCGCAGGTCGGGCTTGTCGTTGCCGTACTTCTCCATCGACTCGGCGAAGCGCATCCGGGGGAACTTCCCCTCTGGGTAGCGGTCGCGCAGGTCGGTTCCGAAGACGGTCTTCCACACCGAGAAGAGCAGGCCCTCGACGATGGTGAAGATGTCCTCCTGGTTGACGAAGGACATCTCGATGTCCACCTGGGTGAACTCGGGCTGCCGGTCGATGCGGAGGTCCTCGTCGCGGAAGCAGCGGGTGATCTGGAAGTACCGGTCGAAGCCCGCGACCATGTAGAGCTGCTTGAAGAGCTGCGGGCTCTCGGCGAGCGCGTAGAACTTCCCGGGGTGGATGCGCGACGGCACCAGGAAGTTGCGGGCGCCGCCGGGGGTGTACTTCACCAGCACCGGGGTCTCGAGCTCGAGGAAGCCGTTCTCGTCGAGGAACCTCCGGGCCGTCTGGTTCATCTTCGAGCGCGTGCGCAGCACCCGCTGGAGCTTCGGCCGGCGCAGGTCGATGTACCGGAACGCCAGCCGCTTCTCCTCGCTGGTCGCCACGTCGTCGGCGATCTCGAAGGGCGGCGTCTCGGCCTTGTTGAACACGAAGGCCTCGTGCACGACCACCTCGACCTCGCCCGTCGCCATGGACGGGTTGTGCGCCGAGACCTCCTTGCCGAGCTTCTTGGAGAACTGCATCCCCCGGTCGCGCACGACCCCGCGGACGCCGATGACCCACTCGCCGCGCATGGTGGTGGCGAGCGCCGTCGCCTCGGGGTGCGCGTCGGGGTCGAACACCAGCTGCGTGATGCCGTCCCGGTCGCGAATGTCGACGAAGCGGAAGTTCCCGAAGTCGCGGGAGACCTGCACCCAGCCGAACAGCACGACCTCGCTGCCGATGTCCTTCGCGCGCAGACCCCCGCACGAGTGTGTGCGCTTCAACTCCTCAATGAACCTGGCCACGACCGCTCTCCTTCACCGCCGCCAACACTGGGAAACACGGCGGGCGCGGGACCATACACCATTCACCCGAGCGTCGAGTCACCGAGGGTCAGCACCGGCCCGGCGAGGGGCAGCTCCAGGGTGAAGCGCGTCCCGGCGGGGCCCGTGTCGACGGCCATGCTCCCCTGGTGCTCGGTAACGATACGGTAGGCGATGGCGAGCCCGAGCCCGGTCCCCCCTCTGCCCTGCCGGGTGGTCACGTAGGGCTCGTAGAGCCGGGACATCACCGACTCGTCGATGCCCCCGCCGTTGTCCTCCACGGTGATCCTCAGCGTGCGCTTGCCCGGGTACTCCGCCGCGACGCGCACCCAGGCGGGGCCTCGCGAGGGGTCCTTCTCGGCGCGCTCCCCGGCGGCGAAGACGGCGTTGCCCACGAGGTTGATGAGCACCTGCGTGAGCTGGTCGCGGTCGGCCCGCAGCGGCGGCAGGTCGGCCGGGGGCTCGCAGCGCAGCTCGGGGCCGGAGGCGCGGTGCAGGTCGGCGACATGGCGCAGCAGCTCCGCGACGTCGACGGGCTCGGGCCGCGGGCGGGGCATCCGGGCGAACTGCGAGAACGCGTCGAGGAGGCGCCGCAGCCGCTCGACCTCTTCGAGCACGATGGCGGTCTCCTCGTCGAACATCTCCTCGAAGAGGGCCGGGTCACGCAGCCTCGCCTTGCGCAGGCTCTCCACGGCGAGGCGGATGGGCGTGAGGGGGTTCTTGATCTCGTGGGCCATCTGCCGGGCGATGTCGCGCCAGGCCGCGAGCCGCTCGGCGCGGCGGGAGCGCTTCTCCGCCACCGCGAGCGCGTCGGTCATGCGGTTGAAGGCGACCCCGAGGCGCTGGGCCTCCGGGTCGTCGTCGTCGAGCTCGACGCGCACCCCCCGCTCGCCGTGACCCACCCGCTCGGCGGCCTCGGCGAAGGGAGCGAGCGCCGACGGGCGGCGGCGGAAGAGCAGCCACGCCAGGGCGAGGACGCACGAGAGCGAGACCGCGGCCACCGGGGCGAAGAAGCCGCCCTCCAGCGCCGCCACGAAGGTCGCGCCCAGCGCCGGGATCGTCGCGATGGCGAGCGCCAGGACGCGGGACCGCGGGGTCACTTCTTGTACATGATCTCGAGGATGGCGGTGCGGCGCGAGGCGTGCTCGTCGAAGGTGACGACCTCGTCGTTGGCGAGCGACTCATGGCCGTGGGCGCGGGCGTAGATGTAGTCGTTGCCCGGGTCGGGCTCGGGCTTGTTCCAGCAGACCTTGAGCGCGAGCTCGGGGACGCCGAGGGCGAGCTCCTCGAGGATGATGTACCCGCGGTCGGCGGTGTTGTTGTGGTGGTAGTAGGCGCCGCGCAGGGAGGAGTAGTTCATGCTCTTCAGCGCGCCGTTGTGCCGGGTGTACTTCTTCCCCTTCTCGTCGACGGCGGTGTTGTCGCCGGAGTCGGGCCAGCAGGGGGTGTGGTAGATGCCGAGGCCGAAGGTGCGCCCGGTGACGTGCACGCCCTTGGGGAGGTTCTTCGGGAGCACCAGGCCCGTCTTGCAGACGCCCATGAGGTTCTCCGTACGGGTGCCGTGCCAGCCGGGGATCACGCCCGTCGCGCCGGGCTTCTTGGCGATGCTCGCGGCGTAGCTGTCGAAGGCCGACTTGCGGCCCTGCTGCTCGACCTTCCAGATCCGCCCCACCTTGAGGAGGTTGTAGAAGTTGGAGTTCTTCGGCGACTGGCCCTTATCGAAGAGCTTCTGGATGTGCTTGTACTCGTCGCTCTTCGGGTCGAGGTGCGAGACGTCGCACTTCAAGCCGTCGTACCAGACCTCCGTCGGGTCATCGACCTCGGCCGCCGCCGAGAACACGTCGCGCTGGAGGAAGGCGTCGCGCAGCAGCGTGATGAACTTCCGCTGCTCGTTGATGCGCTCGTCGGAGTTGATGACGATGGCGTCGAGGTCGAGCTTCCCCTTCTTGCGCGCGCTGTCGATGTTGCGCGGGATGTTGGAGAGGTACTCGTTGGTGAGCTCGATGTAGTCGTTCTTGGTGGCCTTGACGGTGCCCTTCACCATCGCCTCGGCCTGCACGAGCAGGTCGGCGCCCTTGTCCAGCTGCCGGTCGGAGAGGTTGCCCAGCGGCGTCTCCTTCGTCGCCCCCGCGGACGACGAGAGGCCCGCGGCCACGGCCTGACCCGTCGCCCCGTACATCAGCTTCAGCAGCGCCTCGACCTCGGGGTGGAACTCCTTCGTCCTCACGGCCTTCGCCTTGGGCTGAGCCGTCGTCGACGGGCGCCACCTTCGCGTCGGTCTTCGACTTCTCCTCGTCGAGGGAGCGCATGTCGAGCTTCGTGTAGCCCTTGGCGACCTTCTCCTCGACCTTCTTGTCGAGGGCCACCTTGGCGGCCGGGAGGGTGCTCGCGACCACCTCCTGAACCTGCCCCGCCTGCCCGACGCGGCCGTAGGTGAAGACCACCCGGAAGCTCCCGCCCTCGTCGAAGATCTGCGCCTTGTAGAACTTGTTCGACCCGAGCGACGTCGCCCCGGTCTTCTTTCCGGTGAGGTCGGTCCAGTTGAGGGTGACCTCTTCGACCAGCTTGCCTGTGCTCATCCGATGACGCTCCCTGACGCTTCGTGCTGTGGTTGGAGGGGTATCTACGGCGAAACGAGATACCACCTCCCCCACCCCCCGCGCGAGCCACGGAGGACAAAGCCTGTCCCTCCCTCTGCGCTTCGTTGACACCACCCCACAGGCCCGGAGAGACTGCGCCCGGTAGAAACCGCCGTAATTCCTGCGGTGGTGCGAAGTCTTCGCGGGGCGCCCCAAGGGTCGGGCCCGTGGAGGGGTTGAAGGGCCGATGCTGAAGCTCGTGATCTCCGACGACGAGGGCAAGACCATGGTCATCCCGCTCACCCGGGATGAACTCACCATCGGGCGGAAGGACGGCAACTCCATCCGGCTCACGGAGCGCAACGTCTCGCGACGCCACGCGCGCATCGTGAAGCGCTCGGCGGGCTTCTTCCTCGAAGACCTCGCCAGCTACAACGGCATCGTCATCAACGGGGCGCGCCTCGCCGACCCGAAGCCCATGCGGGGCGGCGATCAGATCCTCATCGGCGACTACAAGCTGCAGGTCGTCGAGGAGGCAGGCGCCCAGCCCACGCCCCCGCCCCCGGCCCCCGCCCCCGGTCGCCTCCGAGCACGCCGCGCCGCTGCTCGCCGCGACCCCGTCGACCGCGCCCAGCGCCGGCGCCCCCGGCCTCGCCGCGCTCAACGACCCCCTCGCCCCGGCCAGCGCCGGCGCCGGCAGCGCCCCGGTGCCCGAGCACATCCGCGGGATGCGGGTGGTGTTCCTCGCCCCGGCGGGCGTCCCCGCGCCGGTGATGCTCGACCGGCTCCCGATGATCCTCGGGCGCAGCGAGTCCGCCGACATCGCGCTGGCCTTCAGCTCCATCTCCCGCGAGCACGCCCGCCTCTTCGTCGAGGACGAGAAGCTCTACATCGAGGACATGGGGAGCTCCAACGGCGTCCAGGTCAACGGCGAGAAGCACCGCAAGAGCGAGCTCGCCGCGGGCGACATGGTGCAGCTCGGCGTCGTGGAGTTTCGCGTGGCCCGCCGCGGCGACAGCACCGTGGTCATCCAGCGCGCGGCCGCCGACGAGAAGGCCGCCGCGGGCAAGTCCAACAAGGGCCTCATCGCCGGCGTGGTCTTCGGCGGCGTGTGCCTCGGCCTCGCCGTGCTGCTCGTGGTGAGCAAGGGCCGCACGAGCCCCACCAACCCGCAGCCCGAGACCCCCGCCCCCGCGGCCATCGCCGCGCCCTCGACGACGCCCGCCCCGGCCCCCGAGCCGGGCGCAGCCCCCACGCCCACTCCCCCGGAGCCCGCGCCCGCGGCGGCCGCCGCTGCGCCCGAGGTCGCCCCCACGCCCCCCGCCCCGGAGCCGAGCCCTGCAGTGGTAGCCGCGCCCGCCCCCGGAGCCGGTCGCTGCTCCCGCGCCGGCGCCTGCTCCGGTCGTCGAGCCCGTGGCCCAGGTCGTCGAGCCGACGTCCCGCCGCTCCGAGCGCCACGCTCGCACCACGCCCCCCACCACGACGGCGCGCCCCGCGGCCCCGGCCCCCACCGCGGCGCCCGCGCGACCCGCGACGCCGGCCCCGACCTCAACGCCCATCCCCGAGGGCGCGACCCCGATGGACCAGGCGCGCGCCTGCCTGCGCAACAACTCCAGCAACATGACCGTGGGCAACCAGTGCGTGGTGGCCGTGCTGCGCAACCGGGCCTCGAGCGAGTCCGAGCGGGGCCTGCTCTGCGTGACCTACCGCACGATGGGCCAGACCTCGAACGCCGTGCGCTGCATGCGCTCGTACATCCAGAGCCACCCGGACGGGCCGCGCGTCCCGAACTTCCAGCAGTACATCGACAACAACAGCAACTGAGCGCGGCGTTCGCGGCTTGACACCCGATGTGGTTCGGGTACTTGTCGCGCCCCCTGCGTGTCCATCGTCCCCGCACGGAACGGTCCGTGTTCACCGCCCGCCTTGATCGGCGGGCGAAGCCTTGAAGACCCGGAATGGTCCGTTGGTTGTTTCAGGGTGGGGCGCGCAAAAGCATCTCCAAGGTCGACCGGAGACGGTCGGCGGCGGCGATGAAGAAGAGGTAAACGATGCCGAAGATGAAGACCAACCGGGCCGCTGCGAAGCGGTTCAAGATGACCGGTACCGGCCGGATCCGTCGCTCCAAGTGCGGCGCCAACCACTTCATGGGCAACAAGGGCTCGCGGCAGCTTCGCCGCCTGCGCAAGAACGACATGGTCCACCCGTCGTTCGAGAAGCGCATCGGCCAGCTGTTCCCCTACGGTCTCCCCTGAAAGAGGTTTTGATCCATGCCCAGAGCTAAAAGAGGTTTCAAGGCCCGTCGTCGGCGCAACCGCGTCTTCCAGTGGGCCCAGGGGTTCTCGGCCGGCCGCGGCCGTCTCTACGGTCCGGCCCGCGAGGCCGTGCACAAGGCCTGGTCGTACGCGTACGTGGGCCGCAAGCTCCGCAAGCGCGACTTCCGCCGCCTGTGGATCGCCCGCATCTCCGCCGGCGCCCGCTCCCTCGGCGTGAACTACTCCCGCCTCATCGCCGCCCTCAAGGGCGCCAACATCGCCCTCGACCGGAAGATCCTGGCCGACCTCGCGGTGCGCGACTTCGCCGGCTTCAAGGCCGTGCTCTCCGCCGCCGGCGTCGAGCTCCGTCCCAACATCTTCGCCCCCGCCTGAAACCCCCTCTCCACCACCCGATACCCCCGTACGAGCGCGTTGCGCGCCGCGGGGGACGTGTGCTCTGATCTCTCCTTCACCGGGAGGCTCCGCTTCAGCAATGACGAAGGCCGAGATCGTCGAGAGCATCTATGCGACCGTGGGCGGATTCTCGAAGAAGGAGGCGGCCGACCTGGTCGACGCCGTCTTCGACGTCATGAAGCAGACCCTCGCCGAGGGAGACAAGGTGAAGATCTCGTCCTTCGGAAACTTCCTCGTGCGCGACAAGCGCGAGCGCCCGGGCCTCAACCCCCGCACCCGCACCCCGATCACCCTCGCCGCCCGGCGGGTCGTCCGCTTCCGCCCCTCCCCTGTGCTCAAGGCACAGGTCAACGGGCGCTGATCCTCGCGCTACGGCGGCGCCTCGCGTTGTGACGGCCCCTCTCCCCTCCAAGAAGTACTTCCGCATCGGCGAGGTGTCGCGGCTCCTCGAGATCCCTTCGCACGTGCTGCGCTACTGGGAGACGGAGTTTCGCGCGGTGCGCCCGCTCAAGTCCGCGAGCGGGCAGCGGGTGTACAGCCGCCGCGACGTCGAGCGGCTGCAGCTCATCAAGCGGCTGCTTCGAGACGAGCGCTACACCATCGAGGGCGCCCGGCGGGCGCTGAAGGAGCGAGGGCTCGACGACGACGCCAACGCCCCAGCGCGCCCGGAGGTGCTCCGCGCCGCCCTCCTGCAAGCCCGCGATCGACTCACCGCGCTGCTCACCACCCTCGACGCCCTGCGGCCCCCGGTCGCGCCGGACATGTCTTCGGCGCCGGAGATCCTCGTCTCCGAGACCGAGCTCGAGAGCGAACTCGCGAGCCGCGACGAGACGGCTTGACTCCCTAGTTCGCCCCCGTACGATCCGCGGCCCTTGTCTCGCCGCGCGCCGTGCAGAGGCCTCCGATGTGGATCCTGATCTTGTCTCGCAAGGCGTCGATCTACTCGACGCGCCGACTCACCGAGGCCGCCCTCGCCCGTGGCCACCAGGTGAACGTAGTCGACCCGCTGGAGTTCTCCCTCGTCGCGTCGCGAGGGCGGGCGTCGCTCTTCCACCGCGGCCTCGAGGTCGGGGGCTATGACCTGGTGATCCCGCGCATCGGCGCGTCGATCACCACGTACGGCCTCGCGGTGGTGCGGCAGTTCGACATGCTGGGCATCCCGGTGCTCAACACCGCGCTCGCCATCGCGCGCTCGCGCGACAAGCTCCGCGCGATGCAGCTCCTCACCCGGAAGGACCTCGACATCCCGACGACGGTCTGCACCAAGACCTCGGCGCACATCGACGCCGCGCTCGCCCTGGTGGGAGGGCCCCCGGCGATCGTGAAGCTGCACCAGGGCACGCAGGGCATCGGCGTGATGCTCTGCGAGACGCGCCAGGCCGTCGAGAGCACGCTCGAGGCCTTCTGGACGCTCGGTCAGGACATCATCCTCCAGGAGTTCATCGCCGAGTCGCGCGGCAAGGACGTGCGCGCCATCGTGGTGGGCAAGCGCGTCGTCGCGGCGATGCGCAGGCGCGCGCAGAAGGGGGAGTTCCGCTCCAACCTGCACCGGGGCGCGGAGCCCGAGGCCATCCCGCTCGACGAGCTCGACCCGCGCTACGCCAAGGCCGCCATCGAGGCGTGCAAGGTGATGGCGCTGGAGGTCGCCGGCGTCGACATGCTGGAGACCCGAGGCGGGCCGAAGATCCTGGAGATCAACAGCTCGCCGGGCTTGGAGGGCATCGAGCGCGCGACGGGGCAGAACGTGGCCGCGGCGGTGATCCGGCACGCGGAGCGCTACGTGAAGCGGCGCCTGGAGAAGGGCAACGACCAGGGCATCGAAGACGAGCGCTCGCGACGGCGACGGCGCAAGACCACCTGAGACGGTCCCTGGGAGAGCGACGACGATGAGCAACGTGGAGCGCCTCGATGAGGGCGCGGTGCAGATCCTCCGGATCAACCGCCCCGACCGGAAGAACGCCGTCGACCCGGAGACCTTCGCGGAGCTGAGGGCGCACGCCGACGCGCTGCGGAGCGTCCCCTCGCTGCGCGGCGTGGTGATCACGGGTGAGCCCTCCGGGGGCGTCTTCGTGAGCGGCGGCGACCTGAAGGTGCTCAAGGACGTGCGCACCGCCCGGGGCGCCCGCGACCTCGCCCGCAAGGCCCACGCGGCCTTCGACGCCCTGCGCGAGCTGGGCGTGCCCATCGTGGCGGCGGTGGCGGGCGACGCCTTCGGCGGGGGCTGCGAGCTCGCCGCGGCGTGCGACTACCGGGTGGCCGAGGCGCAGGTGCGCTTCCACTGGGTGCAGGCCCGCTTCGGGGTCACCACGGGCTGGGGCGGCGCGGCCAACCTGCTCGACCTGGTGAGCCGGGGCACCGCCATGCGCTGGCTGCTCACCACCGACCCGGTGGGCGCCGAGGAGGCGCGCGCGGAGGGCTTCGTCGACGCCGTGGTGGAGCAGGGCGTGGCCGTCGAGCACGCGAGGGACTTCATCGGGCGCGTCGCCAGGCAGCCCAAGGCGGGCACCCGGAGGATGGTGTTCCTGCTGAGGGAGACCGCGAGGCTCGATGCGCGCAGGGCGCGGACGCTGGAGCTCGACCACTTCGGCCGCTCGTGGGCCACGACCGACCACCACGACGCCGTCGCGCGCTTTCTCCGCAAGGGCTGAGAGCCCTACCGCAGCGCCATCACCGCGCGCGCGAAGAGCACCCATCCCACCAGGAATCCGACGCCCCCGAGGGGCGTCACCATCCCGAGCTTCGTCACCCCGGTGAGGGCCATCGCGTAGAGGCTCCCGCTGAAGAGCACCACCCCCGCGAGCATCGCCCCGCCCGCGGCGTTGGCCACGCCCTCGCGCTGCGACGCCAACCACGCCACGGCCAGCAGCCCCAGCGCGTGGAACATCTGGTACCGCGCCCCGGTCTCGAAGACCTCCAGCATCCGCCCGCTCACCCGCGACCGCAGCCCGTGCGCCCCGAAGGCTCCCGCCGCCACCGCCAGGAAGGCGTTCGCCGCCCCCGCCATCGCCCAGAACCTCGCCCCGTCGTTCATCGCTGCGGTCCTCCCGGGGCGCCTGGTCGACGTGTTCGAGCCGGGCCAGCAGCTGCACCGCCGCGCGGTCGCCCGGGTAGGCCCGCAGCAGCGCCTCCAGGTGGTGCCGCGCCTCGCCGGCCACCCCCGCGTCCTTCGTCAGCACCGCCAGGTTGTAGCGCGCCGAGTAGTGCCTCGGCTCCCGCCGAAGCGTCTTCAGGTACGCCTCGCGCGCCTCGTTGTAGCGGCCCTCGCGCTGCGCCACCACGCCCAGGTTGTACGTCGCCCGAGGGTCATCCGGGCCGAGCGCCAGCGCCGCCATCACCGCCCGCCGAGCGCCCGCGACGTCCGTCGCCCGCAGCGCAAGCGTCGTCTCCAGCAGCCGCGCGTCCAGCGTGGGCGAGCGCTCGATCGATCGCCGCAGCGCCGCCCGGGCGCCCTCCGCGTCGCCCCTCGCGTCGAGCGCCATCGCCAGCGCCAGCGTGGCCCGCCACGTCGTCGGGGCGAGCTCCACCGCCCGCCTCGCAGCACCCTCCGCCTCCGGCGAGGCCGCCGGCAGCCGCGTCAGCGCCACCGCCCGCAGCACCGCGGAGACCGCGTCGTCGTCGTCGATCGCCAGCGCCCGCTGCGCGTCCTGCGCCGCGGCGGCGTACTCGGCCGCGTCGACCCTCCGCTGCGCCCTCGCCGTCCAGCAGGGCCTCGCCCTCGGGCTCAGCCGCACGCAGCGGTCGAGCACCGCCAGCGCCTTCGCCGCGCCGTCGCGCTCCCTCCCCACGATGCGCGCCAGGATCACCTGCGCCTCGGCGTGGTCGGGGCGCCGGGCCACCACCGAGCGCCACATCGCCTCCGGGCTTCGCAGCCGCGGGAAGGAGAGCGCCGCGGTCACCAGCGCGAGCATCGCCCAGCCCACGGTGGCGCCGTTCTTCCACGAGGGCGGCGCGAGCCGACGCACCGCCGCGAGCAGCGTGAGCCACACGAGCGGACCCATCCAGCGCACCCCGTAGCCCAGCGGGAGCTCGCCCCGAGGGAGGGCCCAGCCGGTCACCGCCGCGGCGATCACCGTGAGCGTGGCGAGCGCCGCGAGGAGCGAGCGCAGCCGGGTCTGCTCGAGCGGCGCGGACGCAGACCACCACCAGCAGCGTGAGGCCGAGCCAGCCCGCGAGGAGCTGCACCATCGCGGCGTCGCCGGAGGGGCGGGCGACGTCGAGCGGAGCGGCCCACGGGCGAGCGCCTCCACCAGCAGGATCAGCGCCCGCCACGCGAGAAACCAGGTCTGCGAAGGGGTTCATCGGTGGCGGCAGCAGGCGCCCGGTCAGGCGGTCGCGGAGGTCGGTGGGAGAAGCCGTATCGACGGGGGCGTCCCATGGCGCGGGACGCTACCGCATCAGCCCGCGTTCTTGAACACGGCCATCACGTCGGCGAGGAGCTTGAGCGCCTCGGGGCGAGGGCGCTGGAAGGCGTTGCGCCCCATGATCGAACCGAAGCCTCCGCCCGCCGCGAGCTGCTTCACCTCGGCGAGCACGTCGTCGGTGCCCTTCGCCTCGCCGCCGGAGAAGATCACGACGCGCTTGCCGTTGAAGGACGACTGCACGACGTGGCGGATGCGGTCGGTGAGCGTCGCGGTCGGGATGCCGTACTTCTCGAAGACCTTCTGGCCTCGGACTGCTCGATGAAGTCCTTCGGCGGCTTGACCTTGATGATGTGCGCGCCGAGCTGGGCGGCGATGGTCGCGGCGTAGGCCACCACGTCGATGGCCGTCTCGCCGTCCCTTGGTCACACCTCGCCTCGGGGTAGGCCCAGAGCACCGTCGCCAGGCCCCTTGCGCTTGGCCTCGTGGGTGATGGCGCGGAAGTCGGCGTACTGCTCGTTGCGGGCCGACGAGCCGGGGTGGATGGTGTAGCCGACCGCGGCGCAGCCGAGGCGCAGCGCGTCGTCGACGGAGGCGGTGATGGCCGAGCAGGCCGCGTGGCCCTTTGGGAGAGCGAGTCGCTGTTGTTGACCTTCAGGATCAGCGGGATCTCCCCGGCGAACTTGTCGGCCACGGCCTCGATGAAGCCGAGCGGCGCCGCGTAGGCGTTGCAGCCGGCGTCGACCGCGAGCTGGGCGTGGTACTCGGGGTCGTAGCCGCCGGGGTTGGGGGCGAAGGACCGCGCCGGCCCGTGTTCGAAGCCCTGGTCGACGGGCAGGATCACCAAACGCCCGGTGCCCGCCAGCGTGCCATGGTTGAGCATCCGCACCAGGTTGGCGCGGGTGCCGGGGTTGTCGCTGCCGTACCAGGAGAGGATCTGTCGGACGCGGTCGGTGAGTGCCATTGAGCCTGAGTCTCCAGTGTGACGGGGGGACCATCGGACGGTGCGCCGATGGCGGGGTGTGTAGGGCCGGGGGACCGTACCCGAAGCCCCCGCGAAGGATCAATCGTGACGGAGCCCTACCGACGCGTGAGGCGGCGGTTGCGGGGGCGGTCGCGATGGAGCAAGAGTGAGGTAGTGACCGGGCCCTATGTGCCGGAGAGGAGTCGAGGCGTCGATGACCTACCGAGATCCACGTGAAGCGCTGCAGGCGGAGAACGACTGCCTGCGACAAGATCTGAAGGAAGCCCAGGAGGAGCTCGCCGCAGCGCGATCGACCCCGGAGCCCAACGAGTACGAGCGAAGGCGCTGGGCCATGGGCATGCGCTGCCTCGGCAGCCTCGCGATGGTGGCGCCCTTCCTGGCCATGATGTCCATGTGCGAGCACCGCGCGATGCGCCGCGCCGCGTGGCACTCCTCCATGGCCGCTTCGACGGCCTACGCTCCACGCGTGGTCACCGGCCGCGGCGGCTGCCTCATGGCCTCGCCCGCCATGGGCTTCGAGCGCTTCACCCAGGCCATCGAGCGCCCGGCCCGCGTCACCGAGACCAGCAACGCCGGCTCACCGCAGGCGCCGCCTGCACCGTGCGCGTCGCCCCGGTGGCGATGCGCGACTCAACTGCCACGTCGAGGTGGTCTGCGACGGCCGCACCGTCTACGGCGCGCTTCCCACCGGCTACGCCCACTGCGACGTCGACCGCTCGAGGGTGACGCGCGCGTTCGATCCCGACCCCACCGGGGTCGACGGCGACGCGGCCATCACCGCGGACATCGACAGCCACCGCGTGCTCATCGAAGACCGCTCCGGCAGCGCCATCTCGCGCACCCTGCTGACGCTCGATCAGCCTCCCGCGACCCGCTGAAGCGGATCCCACTCGCCCACGTCAACAATACCCGGTCCCACCCTGAGCGAAGCGACGGGGTGCGACCGCCCACGTTTCGGTCGAGGCGTCCACGCGGCGCTCCCGTCGATTGACACGCTCCTTTGCGGGGCGGTAGAGCCGTGGACCAAGGTGGGAGCAGTGGACGCACGATGACCGACTCCGCGACGCTGAGGGCGGGGAGCGCGTTCGGTCGGTACACGATCCAGCGGGTGCTCGGCGCCGGTGCCTTCGGAGCGGTGTACGAGGCCACGCAGCAGCCGCTCGGCAAGCGCGTCGCGTTGAAGATCCTGCACGCCAGCCAGATGCACAACACGGAGGCCCTTCAGCGCTTCACCTCGGAGGCCGAGGCGACGGCGAAGCTCCGGCACCCGCACATCGTCGACGTGCTCGACCTCGGAGCGCACGAGGGCGTTCCATTCATCGCGATGGAGTACCTGGAGGGCGAGTCGCTCGGGGCGCGGCTCCATCGCGAAGGACGCGTGAGCGCGCGGGCTGCAGTGGACCTCCTGCTGCCGGTGATGTCGGCGGTCGCGACGGTGCACGACGCGGCGATCGTCCACCGCGACCTGAAGCCCGACAACATCTTCCTCGCGGTGGTGCGGCCCGGGAAGGTTCAGGCGAAGGTGCTCGACTTCGGCATCGCCAAGGTGAGCGAGGCGCGGCACTCCCTCACCCGCAGCGGGTCGATGATGGGGACGGTGTTCTACATGAGCCCCGAGCAGGCTCGTGAGTCGAGGGACGTCGACGCCCGCAGCGATCAGTGGGCGCTCGGGGTGATCCTCTACGAGTGCATCACCGGCCGCTGCCCGTTCCCCGGCGAGGCCATGATCGACGTGTTGACGGGGATCGTCTCCGCGCCGGTTCCGCCGATGTCGGACGTGGAGGGGCTGCCGGTCGGCATCGAAGCGATCCTCGGGCGCGCCATGTCGAAGGACCGCGAGCAACGCTACCGCTCGGTGCGCGCGATGGCGGCGGAGCTGCTGCCCTACGCCAGCGCGTCGGTGCGCGACGAGTGGGCCGCCGAGTTCGCGGCGACGAGCGAGGACGCCGACGAGGGCTTCGAGACGGCGGCGACGCTCAACTCGAAGTCGATGGTTCCGGGCGAGGCGGGGCGGGCGGAGGCGGCGACGCTGCAGCAGAGCGTGTCCGTGGCCGGACAGGAGGTCACGGTCGCGAGGCGCGCGGCGCAAGGGGAGCGCGGCGGAGGGGATCGGCGCGGGGTCGTACTCGCCGCGGCGGCGCTGGCGACATTTGCGATGGTCGTGGTGGTGGGCCTCGCGTTGGGGAACGCTCGCCACGCTCAGAGACCCGCGCAGCAAGTGACGCTGGTTGCGACGCCGTATGTGGTCACCGTCGGGGCAACGCCCGCGACGGCGCAAATCGAGATCGATGGGAATCGCTCGGGACGGGGCGAGGATCGCGGAGCTTCGCCCGGGATGGGCAGCAGCACCGGATGCGGGTGAGCGCGCCAGGGTACGTCACGTCGGAGATCGGGTTTGATGCCGAGCGTCGGCCGCCGGAGCGGGTGGAGCTGGCGGCGGTGGTGGCGGCAGTAGCGGCGGAGCCTCGTTCTCCTGCCTCGCCAGTCGTTCCGCCGCCCTCCCGAAGTGCAATGCCCGCTCTGAGGGATCCCCTCATATTGCACCGAAGATCCCGCGGAAGACCGCGTGTTGAGCGACGGTGTTTTCGAATGCGGTCATCAGGTCTCGCAGGCGATCCTCGCGCATCGTCGGGATGGCTTGGTACCAGAACGAGCCCTGCCGAAAGAGCGAGTGCGTCCGCTTCTTGGTGGTGTTCACCTTGAGCATGCGATCGAAGCCCAACGACTCGGAGGCCGCGCCCAGCAGCGTCAACAGCGCCTCGGCGAAGGCCACGAGCAGCAGCAACCGATCGCGCCGCGCGGGATCCCCGATGTGGGTGGCCGACAGGCCCAGGCCGAAGTGGAGATCCTTGGTGTCCCGCAGATTCTCTTCAATCGTGAACCTGCGACCGTAGAGCTTCTTGGTCTCGGCGCCGCTCAGATCGGCGCGACTGCTGGCCAGGTACCAGGCCTCCTTCATCCCCTTCGCGCGGACGATCACGATCCGATCCACGGTCGTGCCCTCCGCGGTCACTCCGGCGCCCCTCAGTTCTACCAGCCGACCATCCGCGCGCAGCCACTCCGCGGCGGTGCGCGCCTCGCCGGACGCGGAGGTCACTCGGATGTTCCCGCGGAACCGGATCACGAAGTGGAAGTCCAGGTTGCGCAGCAGCGTGTAGAGCTTCTGGTCGCCGAAGCCGCGGTCGGCCAGGATGGTCACGCGGACCTCGACGGGCACCGCCTCCCGGAGCCGGAGGAGCAACTCGTCTTCGTAGCCGTTGCGCCTGGTCTTGAGGCCCTTCTTGGGGACGGTCTTCCACAGGAGTGGCGTCGCCCGGCCGTGATTCGTGATGACGTTGAGGACGAGCGTGGTCTGGTCGTCGTCGTCGAAGTCCGTCCAGTCGAGCGCCACGACGATCTCGTCGCGTTCGGCGATCACGAACGACACCCACCGCGGCGCCAGCGACTCGATGTCGATCCCCAGGTTGCTCAGCATGCGATCGATCTGCTTGACCGCGTGCTTGGCGGTGGCCCCCGTGGCCGTCGCGAGTCCCTGGCCGATCGCGTGGATCGCGAGGGTGGCTCCGTGCAGCACGCCCACCACGCCATTGGCCAGCGACAGCACGCGCTTGGCGTGGAGGTCCTCGCCCAGCAGGTCCTCGACGAACTGGTGGACCGAGGCGGGGTCGAGGCCCTCTGGACGAGAGCGATGGGGCTTGGAGGCAGTGAAGGGCGACGCCATGCCCCGCTCCTACTACACCGAGAATTGAAGCGAAATATGAGGGGATCCCTTAGATGCCCGCTTCCTCACGGTCTCTGCAGCCGCGACAGCCGACCATCCCAATGTTCGCACGACCGCGCCGTCCGCCGAACAGCGCTCCAATCATTGGAGTCGACTGAGGTCACCGCAATGCATATTCGAAATGTAACATGGCTGGCCGTCTTGACCATGTATGGAGGCGCCGCGTTCGGCCAGCCGAGCAATCCTCGTGTATCGGCGATCCTACGGCGGGGTGTTCAATTGCGACAGCAGGGCCAGGACGAAGCGGCGCTGCTGGAGTTCCGCAGGGCGCTTTCGATCTCGTCGGAGCCACGAATCACCGCGCAAATTGCCCTGGCAGAACAAGGTCTTCAGCGCTGGCCTGACGCCGATAGACACCTCCGGGAAGCGCTCTCAGCTTCACAGGATGACTACATCGTCCGGCACCGGGCAGTGCTCGAAGGCGCCCTGGGAGAAGTCGGTCGTCACCTGGGTTCAGTCCTGGTGACGGGAGGCGTCCCGGCGGCCGAGGTCTGGATCAATGGCGAGAGCATTGGGACGCTCCCGATGGAAGAGGCCGTACGGGTCCGCCCCGGGGAGGTGAGAATAGAGGTGAGGGCGGCAGGGTTTGCGATGACGACGCGCAACGTGACCGTCGCCGCGGGCGGTACCGTGCGAGAGCAGATTGTCCTCTCGTCGAGCCGAACTACGGTTCGATCGACGACAGACCGCAATGTTTCTATTGAACCATCGCGTGGCCTGGTCAATATCGGAACAGTTGCTAGACCCTCGACGGGTTCCACTCAGCGCACATGGGGGTGGATCACTTTGGTCAGCGGGGTGGTCCTGATTGGCGGCGGCGTCACTGGCCTGGTCATGCATGATGGGATCGTCACCGACTTCAACAACCGGGGTTGCTATGTTCCTCCGGGATCGACGGTAGTGATGGGGCCGCGCGGCTGGCTCGGATCGTGTGTCACTTACCACGACAGCATTACGGGCACGCTGGGAATTGTCGGGCTGGCGGGCGGCGGTGTATTGGCGGCACTCTCCGTGGTACTGCTGGCGACCGCACCCTCTCAGACGACCGAGTCGGCTCGCCACGCGACCCGGTTCGGTTGCGGACAGGGGCCGGGGCAGTTCGGTATCGCTTGCACCGGGACGTTCTGAGCGAAGGTGTGAGATGATGAAGATGACGATTCGGCTCCTGGCGATCGCTCTGACGTTCGGGCTGGGCTGTGGGGACTTCAATACGACCCCAACGTGCGGCTCTACTGGTCAGGGATGTTGCCACGGTCTCTGTGCGGACGGACTCGTTTGTACAAGCGGCTTCTGTGGTCGAGCGATACTGCCCGAAGGTTGCCCAGCGATTCGACCGACCATGTGCGGGGTGTCGTGTACGAACACGACGTCAGATCGGACCAACTGTGGCCGTTGTGGCAATGCTTGCGCCGATGCTCAGGCGTGTTCGGGTGGAACGTGCAACCTCGCGTGCGTGGCAGGCACCACCAACTGCACAGGCGCGTGCCGCGACGTGACCAACGACAACAACAACTGCGGTGCTTGCGGGCGCGCCTGCGCGGGGGATCAGATCTGCTCGAACGGCATGTGCACAGTGTCGTGCGGAGTTGGGCAGACCAGTTGCTCGAGCGTGTGCCGCGACCTCTCCAGCGATATTGCCAACTGCGGTGCGTGTGATAACGCCTGTACTGTAGCGCAAACGTGCGCTGCGGGTAGCTGCGTGACGCCAGCCCCAACATGCCCGGGCGGGATGCGGCTGATTCCGGCGGGAATGTTCCTCATGGGGGACCCTACCGCGGCGGACTCCGACGCGTCGCCGATCCATGCGGTTCGACTAACCGCGTTTTGCATGGATGAGACAGAAGTGAGCGTGTCAGCCTATGCTGCATGCGCGACTTGTAGTTCGCTGCAACGGGAGGCGCCTGCAATTGGGGTGTCGTTGGTCGAGGGAGTCACCCAGTCAACTGTGTGGATTGGAACATGGCCCGCGCGTACTGCCAAGCGCGCGGGGGGGATCTTCCGACGGAGGCGCAGTGGGAGTATGCGGCGCGTGGCGCGGATGGTCGGGCGTATCCTTGGGGCAACGACGCGCCGGGTCCGCAGTTGTGTTGGAATCGCCCAGACTCCACTTGCCCCGTGCGCACGTACCCATCAGGCAATTCACCATTTGGATTGTCTGACATGGCGGGTAATGTGTCCGAATGGACGTCGGATTGGTATGCAGCATACACAGGATCTGCTGGCTCGAATGTCACGAATCCGACGGGTCCCGTGACTGGCACCTATCACGTATATCGTGGTGGCTGGTGGTCCACTTTTGGAGGCACCCTTATCCCTGATTTCCGAGGATGGCACCGCTATTACTTGAGATTTACGCCGCAGGATGACTCTACTGGCTTCCGTTGCGCACGAGTTGCGATGTAGATCCATTTTCATCGCCAGTTCGCTGGTCAGCCACCGACGCGCGCCGAATCCATCTTCATGCGTCGAGCGCGGCGTTTTAGAAACTCACGACTAGCCTCACGAAGCTGCTGGTTGGTCCGAGCACTTCGGAGGATCGCAACCCCCAGTGCGCGCGAGAAGGCCTCGATCGGTGCGCTGACCCGAGAATGTTCGGGAATGACGATCGCTCCATGGCATTGCAACATTCGTCCATAACCGAAGACCTGAATGACCTCCCGTTTCGTGATGTCTCGATGCCACTTGCTGTCCACCACGAGCGCCGGTTTTCCATCGGCCGCCCGGATCACGAAATCGGGTTTCGCCTTGAATGGAATCCTCGTATCACCCGACCACACATGTGGCGGGATGACTTTCTGATAGTCAACAGACCATCCCTCTTGAAGCCATGCGTCAATATCGAGACCAGTCGCGTGCTCAAACTCAGTCGAATAGCATGGATTCTTAAAGATGAGCCGCGGCTCGGGCGTCTTGGGATAGGGATTGCGAAGGACATCGGCCCAGAGCCCCGCTGTCCACACCTCGGACACTGCTGTACGAACGAACGTTTTCCGATCTATCTGATGCCAGTACGCGTTGCTCACAACATCGCGCCAGTGATGTGTCTCCCAGTGATGCGCCATGCCTTCTGCACGCGACTGCACTTGCAGATCAACACTCTGTACTCGTGGACCATCTTTGATCGTTCTCAGAAGTGTGTCGGCGGTCCACGGGGACAGGAACGGAATCGACGCCCGATTTCGTGAGTCGCCTGACCCTGAACGACTCGGAGCCGACCCTGCGCGATCGGGCAGTTCATTACGGTCGCAGAGAACGACGACCTCGGTGACCCGTCCACGGGGCTTCCTGGCGGGTATCGTAGGAGACCGAGGTGTTGTCTTAGAGGAGACTGAGCGAATGCGTGGCATGATCATCATCATACTATTTTCCCAGTCTGGCACACAAACAATCATTCGACGGATGTCACCACCCGCCATATCCCCACGGCCGCCTCCGCCATCGCAGCCTGCCGCGCCCGCAGCGTCTCCGGCGTCCACTCTTCCCCCCCGATCCCCCTGGTCAACGCGTACCCACTCTGCGCATACGCCTCGCGCTTCCGCTCGAACCCCGCCGCTCCCACGGCCCGATTGACCCCCGCCTCCAAGGGCGTCAGGTTCCCCACCCGCACCACGTCGCGCGCCCGCTGCTCCTGCCCGAACGCCCCCCACCCGTCGCCCGGGTTCTCCGGCAGCACATGCTCGATGGTGAAATCCTCCACCTCGAAGTCCATCGCCCTGCCACCCGCCACCCGCTCCAGCTCGCACAGCAGATACCGCAGGAACTTCTTCCGCGGCCCCTTCGGATCCATCTCCAGCGTCTCGAAGGCCCGCCGAAACTCATCATCCGGCGGCGTCACCCCTGCGAGCGCCCGCGCGATCGCCGCCGGGCTCTTCAGCTCGCCGAGTCCGATGCGATAGGCCACATCCTGATAGGCCCGCTGCAGGTCCCCCGTGTTGACCTTGGCGATGGTCGCCCGCACGGACAACACCGCCAGCACCTGGATGAGCCGCGCCAGGCGATCGGGCCGCCCCTGGAGCCCGTCGAAGGCCGCCAGCGCGACCGCTTTGTACTGATCCACACGCAGGGTGGAGAGCACCTGCACCCAGCGCCTCGCCGCCGGGGCGTACTCCTGCCAGAAGTCGTCCGTCGGATCATCGAGCGCCGCATACAACTGCGCGGCAGCCTCCAACCCCCGCAGAAACCCGAACACGTTGCGTTCATGCCCCGGCGCCCCGGTCGTCGCCGCCGGGAGCGGATCAACCTGCGGGACCAGGCGCTTCACCTCGACGAAGACGCGCCGCTCGCAGCCCCCGCACCTCTCCGCTCAGCTTGTGAAACAGCAGCGACGCCACCTGCGCGGGCGGAACCGCCCGAATCACGCGCTCCCACAGCAACCGCGCCTGCTCCAGGTCGTGCTGTCCGCCTCGTGCCGCGCTGGCGAAGAGGTAGTTCTTCACGAGGTCGGAGGTGCTCAGCGCGACGCCGCGGGCATTGAGCGTCTCGAAGACACCGAAGGCCGTCTCGTCGTTCTCGACCCTGATCTCGATGAACCGCAGGCGGTTCGCGAGAACATGGTTGAGAAACTGCGCGAGCCCCGCTCCGTCGACGGACGCGCCGGGATACCCGTTGAGCTGAGCCGCGAAGTACTCGAAGCACTCGTTGAGCCGACGCTCTGATCCCTTCAAGCTACGCGGCCGCGCCGGGCGTTGCCCCTGCACGAGATAGGTCTGATAGAAGCCATTGTCGGAAGCGTTGAGCTTCAGTCGGCTGTGATGCTGAAGCGAGGACGGGTCCTTCGTGCTGACGAATCGCTCGCGGAGGAGCCGCGCCCGGTCGCGGTTGTCGCTGCGCTCGGGTGCGGCCGCGGGCAGCTGCTCGATGCGGGTGATGACGGCGAGCGCCAGGACGCTCAGCGTGACCAGTCGCTGCTGGCCATCAATGATGTTGAGCGTCGCGTCATCGCGACTCGGCTGTAGTACCAGCGCCCCGAGGAAGTGGTGCACGTTCTCCCCATCCTGCGCGATCGCAAGGATGTCACCCCAGAGGTCGGCCCACTCGGTCTCATCCCAGGCGTAGTCGCGCTGGAACATCGGCACCGCATACCGCTTCCCGTTGCTCAGGACATCGCCGAGCGTCGTGGAACTCGCAGTCAGACTCTCGCGCATCGCCATGAAGTGCCTTGCCGGGAAGGGAACCCGTTGACCGATGAGTCTCTACCACGTCCGCCCCGCGCCCCAACCGCCTCCGACCCCGCTCGGAACCCTCCTCCCCGCCCCGTTTCCACCGTCCACCCGCCTCCGGCCGCTCCCGCCCGCGCTCCCCGCCCCCTGAACCGCTGCCGGACCCGTCCCGGACGCGCCCGAACCCCCTCCGGGCGCGTCCAGAACACATCCACCTACATCCCTCCCCTCACCCGTCCTTCGGCGGGTCCTCCCCATCCACCGGCGTCACCGGCTCCTCTTCGACCGGCGCCTCCGCGATGCGCCCGATGGCCTTGTGCACCCGCGCCGCGCTCTCCCCATCGCCAACGAACTCGTAGAACCCCTGGAGCACCCTCGCGAGCCCCACGCGCCGCGCCCTCGCCACCCGCAGCGCCTTGTCCCGCTTCACCAGCGCGGCCGACTCCTCCCTCGCCTCCTTCGCCAGCGTCTTCAGCACGGCGTCGAGCGCCGCCGCGTCGTCCGCGATGCCCGCCGTGAGCTTCTGCACGTCGAGCGTCACGCCGCCCCGCGTCGCCTTCGGCGGCCGCTGCTTCACCTCCTGGAGCACCCTGCCCGCCAGGGCCACCAGCTCGGCCTCGCGCTCGGGCGTGGCGCCCACGAAGCCCAGCATCGTCGTCGCCGTCTCGTCGCACACCGAGTCGATGGTCTTCCGCACTCCCACCAGCCGCGCCGAGAGCGAGCGCCGCAGCCGGTCGCGGGCGGCGATGTGCGGCGCGTCATCGGTGCGCTCGGCCTCCAGCGCGCGCTGGGCGGCGTCCGCGTCCTTCGCGGCGGCGTCGGTCGAACGCGCCAGCCAGGCGAGCACCGGGCCGAGCAGCGGCAGGCGCTCCTTCGCGGAGGCGACCTCGGCGAAGACCTCGCCGACCTCGCTCGCGACGCGGTCCCCTTCGGTCTCCACGAGCTTCGACAGGTCGAGCGAAGCCAGCGCTGTACGTGCGGTCTCTTTGGCAGTCATCGATGCACCTCCCTGGGTGAGGGCCACGGCTCCCTCGCGCGTGGCTCCTGGACCCTTCCAGCGCTATCGAAGCGAGGCCCCGAAGAGAAGGCCAATCGCTGCGCCCCTCCAAGGTTGGGGAGCGCCCGTCCTACACCGCCCGCAACGCGCCTACCCATCACCCTCCGGACCTCCTCAAGTCCCCTCCAGTCCACCCGGGCGGAGTGCTACGGTGCCCGCAGGAGGATCCCATCACCCTCGTGAAGCACACCCACTCGCTCGCCCTCGCCCTCTCGCTCGTGGCCGCCGCAGGGCTCGCGCTCGCGCAGCCCGCGCCCACCGGCGTCACCCCCACGTCGATCCGCCGCTCGACCGCGGGATCGTCCAACCTCGGGGAGTTTCCCGAGGACTCCGGCGTGGCCGCCCCCCCGTCGGCCCCGATGCCTCGCGGAGAGGTCGGCGGCACCGGCACCGTCGACCACGAGCGCGGCCCCCAGGGGCAGCTCCGAGGCAGCACCGGCGCGGCCCCCGGGGAGATCGACTACAGCCGCCCCATCGGCGCCGCCGACGTGGCCCGGCTGCTGCGCACCCAGGAGCCCCGGCTCCGCACCTGCTACGACGCCGCCCGCGCCACGCACCCCAGGCTCGCCGGCCGGGTGGCGCTGCGCCTGGTGGTGAGCCGCACCGGGGAGCTCACCAACGTCGAGGCCCAGGGCTTCCCCGACGCCCCGACGGTGGCCCCGTGCATGGCCGCGGAGCTGCGCCAGGTGCGCTTCCCCCGCCCCGAGAGCGGCGTGCTGCCCTTCAACTACGCGATGAACTTCTCGCCGCCCCCAGCGCCCCCGCCGCACAACGCCCGCTCACGTTCCCGCGGCCGCTGATCGCCTCGCGGAGACCCGCACCGAGCCGCCAGGAGCCACGGTCACCGGGCTCCCGGCGATCGTCCAGGTGAGGGCGCTCGTTCCCATGTTGCTGAGCCAGGTCTCGCCCGAGCCGTCGGTGCGCGCCACGCTCGCCTCCGCGGCCTCCCCCTCGTCGGCGAGGGCCACCACGGCGCGCATCGATCCTCCCGGGGCGCTCCAGCTCATCTCGATGGCGGCGCCGGCGCGGTCGTCCCAGGGCACCGCGGTCTCACGCACCACGCAGGGCACCTCGACCGGAGGCGCGAAGGTGGCCACCGAGGGCGTCGGATCACCGACGCGAAGCGAGGTCATCAGGCAGAGCGCGTTGATGTCGATGGTGACCTCGTCGTTGCCCAGCCGCCAGAGGTCGCCGTCGCGGGTGACCACCGCGGGAGAGCCGTACTCGCGGTGGGCGATCACCCCGGCGCGAGCGAGCCGCGCGGCCGTCGGAGCGGGAGAGTACGCGCCGCCCGACTGCGCCGGAGAGCACGCCCCGGGGAAGACCCCGCAAGGGTCCCCGGCCGCTCCCGGAGGGACCGCTCCGTCGGAGAAGAAGGCCGAGGAGGCGGGGCGCAGCGACTGACCGCGGCGGAAGCGCCAGCTGCGGCTCCAGCGGCCGCGCTGGAAGTGCGAGCGGTAGTGCCAGCGGTAACCGTCGTAGGGGTAGTCCTCGGAGTAGGACTCGGCGGAGCCGTAGACGTCGATGCCGTCGAGCTCGATCACCTCGACCGGAGAGCGGGTGGCGGAGTCCGTGACGCCCGAGCGCTCGGGGCCGTCGCCCTCCCCGACCGCGACCGCAGGCGAGGCGGCGGAGGAGACGGATCGCGCGGAGGGAGGGCGAGCGACCGGAGGGCGGCGAGGAGGCGTCGAGAGAAGCACCCGCGGTCTGCTCATGGAGGGCACCAGGATGGGTCGATGAGGGATGCGCGCCATGAAGAGGAGCAGCGCCGAGGCCGCCGCCCACAGGCCGAGGAGAGCGTAGGACTCGAGGCGCCATGTTCGCGTCACGGGCTGTACTGACGCCCGTGGTGGCAGGAAGTTCCGTGGCGATCGATTGAGGGCACGCGATCGACAGCGGGGCGCGGTCGGGTGTCTCCTCCAGGGCACCCACAGCCATGAAGCTCGCACCCATCGATCGCCTCTCCCTGCTCACCTCCGCCCAGGCCGATGCGCTCCGGGCGAGGCTCGTCGAGGTCGCCTATGACGGGCGCGCCATCGCCCGCGGCGAGTCCATCGCCCCAGGGCTCTTCGACGCCCTCCGGCTGCCGCTGGTGCACGACGCGCTCTCTCTCGACGACGCGCCCGCCAGCGACCTCGCCCTGCTCTTCGCGTACATGGGACGCATACCCTTCGAGCGCTTCGAGCGGGCGCTCACCCCCGCGCTCTCGGCCCTCGCGCTGGAGCTCGGCCTCGTCACCCGCGGCGACGACGGCTCCATCACCTCGCCCTTCCTGCTCATGCCCTTCATGGGCCTCTGGATCATCTCCGACCCGCTCTCCCAGGACGGCGACGCGGTGATGGGTCCGGGCCCCACCACCCACGAGCTCGCGAGGCTGCTCCCCGCCCGGACTCCGCGCAGCGTCCTCGACGTCGGCTGCGGCGCTGGGACCTTCGCCCTCCTCGCCTCCGACCGCGGCTCCGCCGAGGCCGTCGGGGTCGACATCAACCCCCGCGCCATCGAGCTCGCCCGCGTCAACGCGCGGCTCAACGGGCTCTCCGCGGAGTTTCTCGCAGGCGACCTCTTCGCCCCGGTGGAGGGACGCCGCTTCGACCTGGTGATCTCCCAGCCTCCCTTCGTCGCCCGCGCCCCCGAGGTCGACGCCGCGGTCTTCCTCCACGGCGGAACCTACGGCGACGAGCTCGCCATCTCCCTGATCGCCCGGTGCCCCCGGGTGCTCAGCCCCGCCGGTCGCGCCCTGATGCTGCTCGACGCGCCGGTGCGCCCCGGTGCGCCGCTCCACCTTCGGCTGCGAGAGGCCCTCGGCGACGCTCCGGTCGACGTCGCGGTCTTCTCCACCCCGGGGATGTCCCCCGACCTCATGGCCGTCGGCTACACCGCGCGCTCGCTGGAGTCCCTCGAGGGCTACGCCGCCAACGTGCGCCGCCACCGCCATCACCTCCGGGCGCTGGGGGTGACCGAGTTCTCCCACGCGATCGTGCTGCTGGTCCCGCCGGGGGGGCGCTTCAGCATCAGCCTCCCGGTGCGCTCCATCTCCGCCCTCGACGGCGAGGCCATCGAGCGCTGGTGCGACGCCATCGACCTCGCCTCGCGAGACCCCGACACCCTCCTCGCCGCCACGGTGCGCCCCTCCCCGGGGCTCGTCTTCGCCGAGGAGCGCGGAACCCCCGACCGCAGCGTAGAGCCCACCTGGAGGGTGCGCTCGGAGCGGGGCGTCGCGGTGAGCCGGGAGCTGAGCGACGCGAGCTGGGCGCTGCTGGAGGCCATCGCCACGGAGGAGACCGTCGCCGGCGCGGTCGAGGTCTACGCCGAGCTCTGCGGGGCGAGCGGCGAGGACGTGCGAGAGCAGGTGCTCGGCTTCGTTCGAGAGCACCTCGCCAAGGGGCTGCTGGTCTGGGAGCGAGGCGGAGCGTCGGGCTGAGGGGAGATCAGGGCCTCGGGGTTGCGCCCGGGGCACTGCGGGCACCAGAGGAGAAGCATCGGCCTCGCAAGGACCGGAGCAGCGAACAGGAGGCGACACCCATGGACGAGCACCTCGACGAACGATGGAGCAGCGACCTCCCTCGCGGAGACAACAGCACCGACCCGACAAAGCCCGGCGTCGAGCCGGGGCCGATCATCGTCCCTCCCCCAGAGCCGCCCCCCGAAGAGCCGCCGCCGCTCGAGCCGGAGCAGCCGTGGCCGCCCTTTCCGGGGGTGATCCCCGAGACCTTCCCCCACCCGGAGCCCACGCCCGGCGCGCCGCAGCCCATCCACGAGCCGGTGCCCTTCGAGATCCCGGGGCCCGTCCCGCAGCCCATCCACGAGCCAGTGCGCTGACCGCTCAGCCCGGGGCGACGCCGTCGCGCAGCAGGTCGACCGCGCGCCAGAGGTACCAGCTCGCCACGGTGCGCCATGGCTTCCAGCGCGCGCCCCGGCGGGCCACCGCCTCGGGCGACGGAAGCTCCCTGAGCCCGTACGCGAGCCGCACCCCGTTGCGCACGCCGTAGTCCCCGACGGGCAGCACGTCGGGTCGACCCAACGTGAACATCAACAGCATCTCGGCGCTCCAGCGCCCGATGCCCCGCACGGCGGTGAGCCTCGCGATGATGGCCTCCTCGTCCATCATCGCCATCTCGTCGAGCGAGGGGATCTCTCCTGCGAGCGTCTTCGTCGCGAGGTCTCGCAGCGCGGCGACCTTCGCCCCGGAGAGCCCCGCGCCACGGAGGTCGGCGTCGGAGAGGGCGAGCAGCCCGTCGGGAGCAGGGAAGCCCTCCGCCCCGCCACCGAGCGCCGCGACCCGGCCGTAGATGGTCGCCGCGGCCTTGCCCGTGAGCTGCTGGTAGACCACCGCGCGGGCGAGCGACTCGTAGCTGCTCGACGTCTCCGAGCGGGTGAGACCGAAGGGGCCGACCTTCGCGATGATCGCGCCCATCACCGGGTCGCGCGACGAGAGGGCGGCGATCGCCACCGATGGGTCGAAGTCCGGGGCGCCGACGCGCACCACCAGCGAGCGCAGGTGGTCGGAGAGCGCGGCCCCTTCGAGCGAGAGCAGCCGGGCCTTGGAGCGCAGGCCGCCGTGCGCGGAGAAGCCCCCGGGAGCGCCCCTCGCGGCCATCACCCGGTGGCAGGGGACGACCACCACGAAGGGGTTCTTCGCCATGGCGGTTCCGACGGCGCGAGAGAGCGTCGGGGAGCCCAGCTCACGGGCGAGCTCGCCGTAGCTGACCGTCCGCCCGGGGCCCACCCGGCGGGCCCGGTCATACACCTTCTGGTAAAAGGGAGGCACCGCGCTCATGTCGAGGGCGATGGTGGAGAGGTCCTCCTGGCCGTGCTCGAAGTGACGCCGTAGCTGCTCGATGGCAGCGGCCACCGAGGGGGGCGGAGGAGCCAGCGCCGTGGCGAGAGGGCTCTGGGCGTGGAGGCGCTCCAGGGTGCGCTCGTCGGTCGCCTCCGGGAACTGAACGACGGTGATGCCGCGGTCGCTCCAGGCGACGCCCGCGCGGCCGAGGGCGGTGTCGAAGAGGCAGTGACCGCTCATCGGGTGGGCGGAGCCTCAGCGGCCAGCGCGCTGGAGGGCCTGCTGGAGCTCGGTCTGGCTGATGGGCCGACAGGGCGTGCCGGGGGGATGGTTGTGCACGACCCACAGGCCGGGAGCGAGGCCCTCGGCGGCCCCCGAAGGAGCAGGCGCGGCGGCCATCGGCGAGGGAGCAGGAGCGGCCATCGGGGCGGAGGCGGAAGGCGCGGAGGAGGGCGCGGGCGCGGGCGACGGTGCAGGCGGAGGCGGCATCGGGCTGACGGGCATCGGGGCGCCAGCCAGGGGGATGTCGGGGATGTGGCCGGGGTCGATGAGCGTCGGCTCCAGCGAGAGCGCGCCACCGGCGTCGCGAGCGGCCGGTGGAGGGGGCGGATCGTGCGGCGGCGGGGGATTGGGGGCGTAGCGCGGCCCGCTCGACTGACAGGCGCCGAGGAGGGTCGCCAGCGCCGGGAGGGTGGTGGTCACCAGCGAGGGGCGTGGCTTGCGTCTCATGGGGCGCATCGGACACGCGGCCCGCGAGGCTGTCAACGCGACGCGCCGCTCGGGTAGCGCCCGATGTAGCTCGGAGAGCGCATTGACGAGGCGGTTGGTCCGGGAGATCACTCCAGGCGATGCACCCCAACGCCGCGCTGATCGACGAGTTCTACAAGGCCTTCGCGGTGTGTGACGCCGAGCGCATGATCGCCTGCTACCACCCCGAGGTGCACTTCAGCGACCCGGTGTTCACCGACCTCCGCGGCGACCGCGCGGGGGCCATGTGGCGCATGCTCACGGCGCGCGCCAAGGACCTCAAGGTCGTCCACTCGGACGTCTCGGCCGACGACCGGGAGGGCCGCGCCCACTGGGAGGCGGACTACACCTTCGGCGCCACCGGGCGGCCGGTGCACAACGTCATCGACGCTCGCTTCACCTTCCGCGACGGCAAGATCATCCGCCACGTCGACACCTTCGACCTGCACCGCTGGTCGGGCATGGCGCTCGGTCTCACGGGCAAGCTCCTCGGCTGGCTCCCGCCGGTGCAGAACGGCATCCGGAAGAAGGCCCTCCAGGGCCTCGACGCCTTCATCGCCAAGCGCGCCTGAGAGCGCCTCTTTTGGTAGCGTGTGGCCCAATGCGCCACAGCGTCCGCCTCGTCGTCCTTTCTTCGCTGATCGCCGCCTGCAGCCCGGCCGCCGTGTCGGGCAACTTCGGCCCATTCTCCGATGCCGCCACCGACAGCCCGGCCGTCACCGCCGACACCCCAGCGGTAGCGACCGACACCCCCGCGGCTCCGGTGGACGTCCCTGCCACCCCGCAGGATGTGCCCGTGGACGCTGGCTCGCCGACGGTGGACGCTCCGATCCCGGTGCTCGACTCGGGCGCGCCGCCTCCTCGCGACGCGGGCTCCGTCCCCGTCGATGCTGGCGGGCTGGGAGAGCCCGCGTGGGTTCCGCTCGAGGTGCGCACGGGAGACAGCTCGTGCCCGCCGCTCGCGCCCTGCGGGGGCAACGAGCTCGGCACCTGGGACGTCGGCGGAGGCTGCATCGACCTGGTGTCCCCGGACCAGCTGATGAGCTGCCCGGGCGCCCGGGTGAGCCGCACCAGCGGTCGGGCGCGGGGGCGCGTGACCTTCGCCGGGGGCGTCGCGAGGAGGGCGTCCCAGTGGGAGGTGGAGGCGGAACTCTTCATCCCGGCGCTCTGCGCGAACATGGTCGGAGGGTGCTCCACGCTGCAGACCTTCGTGAGCGCGTACTACCCGGGCTCGACCTGCATGGCCGCGGGAGCGGGCGACTGCCAGTGCGCGGTGCGCACGGGGGGCGCCATCGACGACGGCGACCGCTACACCACCGCCGCCAACCAGATCGTCTCGACCTCCTCGGGCAAGCGCTGGAACTACTGCGTCGCAGGCAACCAGCTCCGCTACACGGACGTCTCCCGCTCCGGCCCGCGCGAGGCTGGGGTCATCCAGCTCACGCGGCGGGCGCCGCCCCCCCCCCCCCCCCCCCCCCCCCCCCCCCCCCCCCCCCCCCCCCCCCCCCCCCCCCCCCCCCCCCCCCCCCCCCCCCCCCCCCCCCCCCCCCCCCCCCCCCCCCCCCCCCCCCCCCCCCCCCCCCCCCCCCCCCCCCCCCCCCGGGGCCCCCCCCCCCGCCGCGGGAAAGGCCCCCCCCCCCCCCCCCCGGCCGGGAAGGGGAGGGCGACGGGCTCAGCCCTCGAGGAAGAGGGCGTCGGGGTCGTGCAGGTACTTGATGATCTCGTAGGCGAAGGCCGCGCCCACGTGCCCGTCCACCACGCGGTGGTCGAAGCTGAGCGAGAGCAGCATCACCTCGCCGATGACGATCTGGCCGTCGCGCACCACGGGCTTCTGCTTGATCTGGTGCACCCCGAGGATCGCCACCTCCGGGAAGTTGATGATCGGGGTGGCGAAGAGCCCGCCCTGCGCGCCCAGCGAGGTGATGGTGAAGGTGCTGCCCTGCAGGTCTTCGAGCTTCAGCTTCTGGTTCTTGGCGTCGGCGCCGAGGCGCTCGATCTCGCGGGCCACGTCGAGCAGGCTGCGACGGTCGGCGTTCTTCACCACCGGCACCACCAGCCCGGCGTCGGTCGAGGCCGCGATGCCGAGGTTGTAGTACTTGCGATAGACCAGCTCGTTGGTCGACTCGTCGATCGCCGCGTTCAGGATCGGGAACTTCTTCAGCGCCAGCACCGCCGCCTTCGCGATGAACGCGAGCGGCGTGAGCTTCACCCCCAGCGCGTCGGCCTTGGGCTTCAGCCGCTCCCGCGCCGCCTTCAGCGCCGTCACGTCGCACTCCTCCACGAAGGTGAAGTGCGCCGCGGTGTGCACCGACTGCGACATCTTCTCGGCGATCTTGCGGCGCAGCCCCGCGAAGGGGACCCGCTCCTCCAGCGCCTCGCCGCCCTTGGACGACGGCGTCGCGATCGACACCGGCGCCCGCGTGGTCATCGCCACCGGAGCGGTCACCGGCGTCGGTGCCGGGGCGCTCGTCACCACCGGCGTGCTCGCCGCGGTCGGGCCCTCTACAGCCGCCTTGCCCGCCGCGGTCGCCGCAGGAGCGCTGCCCCGCTGCGCGAAGGCCCGCAGGTCTTCCTTGGTCACCCGGCCCTGCGGCCCGGTGGGGCGCACCCGGCTCAGGTCGATGCTCAGGTCGCGCGCCAGCTTGCGCGTCGCCGGGGTCGCCAGCGCACGCCCGTTGGGCGCCAGGTAGTCGTCCGCCGCAGGCGCGGGCGCCGCCGTGGTCACCGGGGCGCTCTTCACCGCCGCCAGCGCCGCGGGGGTCGCCGTCACGGTCATGGTCCCCATGCCCGGCAGCGACTCCTTGATGTCACCCACGGCGGTCGCCGCAGGGCCCTGGTCCTTCTTCGGGGCCGCCGCCGCGGCGGGAGCTTCCGCCCCGCCCGACAGGTCGAAGGACACCAGCACCGAGTGCACCTTCACCACCTCGCCGGCCTTGCCGAACAGCTCCGCGATGCGCCCCGCCTTCGGGGAGGTGATCGTCACCGAGGCCTTGTCGGTCATCACGTCGACGAGGGGCTGATCCTCCTTCACGACGTCGCCGACGCTCACGTGCCACGCGACGACCTCGCCCTCGGTCACGCCCTCGCCGATGTCCGGCAGCTTGAAGTCATATCGGCTCATCGTCTCAGCCTCTCAGTACCGGGCCGTCTCGATGAGGGCCGGCAGGATCCGGCCCGCGAGCGGGAGGTAGTCCATCTCCAGCGTGTACGGGAAGGGCGTGTCATATCCCGTCACTCGCACCGGCGGCGCCTCCAGGTGGAGGAAGGCCTTCTCGTTGATGAGCGCGATGAGCTCCGCGCCGAACCCGCAGGTCTTCGGCGCCTCGTGCACGACCACCACGCGGCCGGTCTTCTTCACGCTGGCGACGATGGTGTCGATGTCCACCGGCCAGAGCGTTCGCAGGTCGACGACCTCGGTGTCGATGCCCTGCGCCGCGGCCTGGTTGGCCGCCTCGATGGCCTCGTAGAGCATCGCGCCCCACGCGAGCACCGTGACGTGCTGCCCCGGCCGCACGACCTTCGCCTGGGACAGCGGCACGGTGTAGTCGCCTTCGGGCACCTCGCTCCGCGCCGCGCGGTAGACCCGCTTGGGCTCGAAGAAGAGCACCGGGTCGGGGTCGCGCAGGGCCGAGAGCAGCAGCCCCTTGGCGTCGTAGGGGTTGGACGGGCAGACGACCTTCAGCCCCGGCGTGTGGATGAAGTAGGCCTCCGGCGACTGCGAGTGGTAGTGCCCGCCGCGGATGCCGCCGCCCACCGGCGTGCGGATCACCATCTTCGCCGGGAACTCGCCGCCGGAGCGGTAGCGGAACTTCGCGAGCTCCGAGACGATCTGGTCGAAGGCCGGGAAGATGAAGTCCGAGAACTGGATCTCCGGCACCGGGCGCATCCCGTAGAGGGCCATGCCGATGGCCGCGCCGATGATGCCGCCCTCGGAGAGCGGCGTGTCGATCACCCGGTCGGCGCCGAACTCCTTGTAGAGGTCCTGGGTCACGCGGAAGACGCCGCCGACCTTGCCAATGTCCTCGCCCAGCAGGACCACCCGCGGGTCGCGCTTCAGCTCGAGCCGGAGCGCGTCGTTGACGGCCTGCACCATGTTCATCTGTGGCATCGGATGTCTCTCGTCCCTGTACTGGATTGGTCGCCGTCGCTCAGTGTCCGCCGCCGTGGCCCGCCGGGCGGGGCGCGCGCTCGGCCTCCGCCTGCTGCTCGACGAGGTGCCACGGCTGCGTGGCGTAGACGTCCTCGAACATCGTGTGCAGCGCCGGGGCCGGGGCCTTCTCCGCCGTCTCCACCGCGCGCTTGATGTCCGCGTCGACCTGCTCGGCCCACGCCTTCTCCTGCGCGTCGTCCCAGAGCCCGAGGGCCACCACGTGGGCGCGCATGCGGGGGATCGGGTCCTTCGCGCGCTCGGCGGCCATCTCCGCCTCGTTGCGGTAGGCCTTCGGGTCATCCGAGGTGCTGTGCCCGGAGAGCCTGTGGGTGAGCGCCTCGATGAGCGTCGGCCCCTCTCCGCGGCGGCCGCGCTCGATGGCGTCGCGCGTCACCTTGATCATCGCGAGCAGGTCGTTGCCGTCGACGCGCACCGGCGTGACGCCGTAGGCGAAGCCCTTCTGCGCGAAGGTCTGCGACCCGGTCTGCTGGCCCGCGGGCACCGAGATCGCCCAGCCGTTGTTGCGGCAGAGGAACACCGTCGGAGTCTTGTAGACCCCCGCGAAGTTCATCGCGTTGTGGAACTCCGAGCTCGACGTCGCGCCCTCTCCGAAGAAGACCAGCGACACGCTCTTGTCGCCCTTCATCTTCGCCGCCCAGGAGAAGCCCACGGCCTGGGTCATCTGCGTTCCGATGGGCGAGCTCACGGAGCCGAACTTGTACGGCCTGCCGCTGTAGTGGTCGGGCATCTGCCGACCCTTCACCGCGTCGTTGGCGTTGCCGTACATGTTGTCGAGGTAGGTCTGCAGCGGCATGCCTCGCAGCAGCAGCGCGCCGAACTCGCGGTAGCAGGGCCAGAGCCAGTCGTCGTCGCCGAGCGCCGCGGTGGGCCCGAGGATGCACGCCTCCTCGCCGAGGCTGCCGATGTGGAAGCCGATGCGCCCCTGCCGCTGAAGCAGCACGAGGCGCTCGTCGAGCATGCGGGTGAGCAGCATGTGCTTGAAGAGCCGGACCACCGTCTCGCCCGGGAGCTTCGGATCGGTCGCCGGGTCGGCCACCCCGTCGGGGCCGAGCACCGTCACCACGTCGTCGAGCACGAACTGCGTCTGCATCCCTCTATCGCTCCTTCAATGCGTCGGTCAGGGGAGCACCGGGAGCGACCGATGCGGCCGCGCCGCCGGTGTCTCCACGGGTCCGGTCGTCTTCGTAAGCTGGCCCCGGAGGAACGCCTCCGCAGCCTTGTAGCTCGATCGCACCAGCGGCCCGGAGGCCACGTACTTGAACCCCATCGCGAAGCCCTCGACGCGGAGGTCTTCGAACTCCTCCGGCGACCAGTACCGCACCAGCTCGTGGTGCTTGGGCGTGGGCCGCAGGTACTGCCCCAGGGTGAGCACGTCAACGTCCACCGCCCGGAGCGCCCGCATGGTCTCCAGCACCTCGTCGCGCGTCTCCCCGAGGCCCACCATGATGGAGCTCTTGGTGTACGTCTCCGGCGAGACCGCCTTGGCGTGGCGGAGCACCGCGAGGGACTTCTCCATGGAGCACCGCGCGTCTCGCACCGTGCGCTGCAGCCGATCGACGGTCTCGACGTTGTGCGCGAACACGTCGGGCCTGCCCTCGACCACCGCCGTGGCGACGTCGTCGAGGTTGCCCGAGAAGTCGCCGAGCAGCGCCTCGATGAGGATCGCCGGGCTGTGCGTGCGGATGGAGCGCAGGGTCTCGGCCACGTGCGCGGCGCCGCCGTCGAGCATGTCGTCGCGGTCGACCATGGTGATCACCACGTAGTCGAGGCCCATCGCGGCGATGGTGCGGCCGGTGTGCTCGGGCTCGCGAGGGTCGTACGCGCCGCGGGGGTTGCCCGTGGTCACCGCGCAGAAGCGGCAGCCGCGGGTGCACACGTCGCCGAGGATCATGATGGTCGCGGTGCCGCTGCCCCAGCACTCGCCCACGTTGGGGCAGCGGGCCTCCTCGCAGACCGTGTGCAGCTCGTAGCGCCGCAGCGTCTCCTTGATGTGCGTGTAGCGCTCTCCGCCCGGCGCGCGGACCTTGAGCCACTCGGGTTTACGCTCCATTGCCATCGACGACACCTCTCGGCCGGTGCTTGGGCCACGGCGGCGGCGGAAGCTAGTCCCGGCGAGCATTTGAAGTCAACGGAGCGCGAGAAGCTCCCTCACGCCTGCCACTCGCGCTCGAACAGGTAGCGCATCACCGCGTCCCTCGACCGCTCCAGCTCGGCCTGGACGTACCGCGACGGCAGCGCCTCCAGCGCCGCCTCGATCACCCCGACCACCGCGGCCCGCCGCTGCTCGTGCGCCCTCCAGTCGAGCACCAGCACCCCCGGCAGGCGCTTGCCCAGCTCTCGCGCCATCTCCCGCACGGCCTCTCGCTCTTCGCCCTCCCCCACGTCGCCGAGGGCCTCCAGCACCACGTCGAAGAGCACCAGCTCCCGCGCCCCGAGGCCCTCCGCCTTCGCGCGCGCGGCCTCGGCGTTCACCCGGTCGACGATCTCCTTCACCTCGTCGAAGAACGCCTCCACCCCGCGCACGCCGTCGTTGTAGTCCGCGATCAGCCCGTCGAGCCGCTGCTGCAGGCCCGCCAGCGTCGGGTTGTTGCCCGCCGCGCCGTACACCAGCTCGCGCGCCGACGCCCCCAGCGACTCCGCCTCGGCGTACACGCTCTTCGACGCCTTCAGCCGCGCCATCGCGGCCACGTCCAGCGTCGTCAGGTCCATCGTCGAGCTCACGGTGAACAGCGTCCCCGTCGCGTCGATGGCCCGGTCGAGCAGCTGCTCCACCTTCGCCGCCACCGCCGCGAGGTCCGGCCGCTCCACCATCGCGCGCAGCATCTGCGACAGCGTCGAGACGACCCGCCAGTCCTCCATCATCTCCCGCTTGCGCGCGTCGAAGCCCAGCGCACGGAACAGCCGGTCGACCTCCCCCGCCCTCGCCAGGAAGGTGTCCCGCCGCTCCGCCGGGTGCGCCAGCGCGTCGCGAGCCTCCCGCAACAGCTCCAGGTAGGCCGCCGTCGAGACGCCCGCGTCCAGCTTGAGCGCGTCCACGTCGACCGCGTTCGTCCTGCACCACGCGCGCAGCTCCGAGAGCCGTTCGTTGAGCCGCGCGAAGACCACGTCCTTGGTCTCGGCGGGGCGGTCCTTGGAGAGTTCGGAGCCCGCGTAGTCCTGGAAGGCCGCCTCCAGGCTCTTGAAGACCCCGATGTAGTCCACCACCAGCCCGAACTCCTTGCCCGGGAACACCCGGTTGGCGCGGGCGATCGTCTGCATCAGCGCGTGGTTGCGCATCGGCCGGTCGAGGTACACCACCCCCACCGGAGGCGCGTCGAAGCCGGTGATCCACATCGAGCACACGAAGGCGATGCGCAGCGGGTCGTCGGGGCGCTTGAAGCGCTCGGCCATCACCTCGGCGTCCATCGCGGACAGCGTCGCCTTCACCCACGCGGGGTCGAGCTTGCGCTCCTTGTAGCGCTTCTCGTCGTCCTCCCCCGCCGACAGGATCACCGCCATCTCCAGGGACTTCAGCGCCGCGATCGAGCTCTTCAGCGTCGCGATCTGCGTGCGCTCGTGCGGCTGCCGCGACACCAGCTCGTCGTTCAACTGAGCGACGCGCTCCTTCATGAAGTCCTGCACCCGCTTGTAGAGGTGCAGCGTGGTCGCCTTGTCGATGCAGACCACCATCGCCTTGAGCCCGTCGGAGACGCCCAGGAAGTGCTCGGCGAGGTTGCGCGCGACGGCGTCCAGGCGCTCCTTGCGGGTGACCAGCGCGTAGAGCCGCGCATAGCGGTTCTCCAGCGCCGCGCGCTCCTCCGGGGTCATCGGCTCCTCGGCCAGCAGCTTCGCGAAGCCCTCCTCGAAGAGCTCCTCGTCGAGCTGGAGCTCGGGGATCGTCGCCTCGTAGTAGAGCGGCACCGTCGCGCCGTCGCGCACCGCATCGAAGAAGCGGTACCGGCTGACGTAGTCGCCGAAGACCTCGCGGGTCGTCTGGTCACCCTGCAACAGTGGGGTGCCGGTGAAGCCGATGAAGGCCGCGTTGGGGAGCGCGAGGCGCATGTTGATCGCGAAGGTGTCGTACTGGCTGCGGTGGGCCTCGTCGGCCATCACGATGATCTCCGCGCGGTCGGAGAGCTTCGGAAAGGCCTGCCCCTTCGACTCGGTGCGGAACTTCTGGATCAGCGTGAAGACGTACCGGCGATCGCCGCCGAGCATGGTGCGGAGGTTGGCCGCGCTGGTCGCCCGGGCCTTGTCCTCCGCGCCGACCGCGCCGTTGAGCTTGAAGGTCTTGTAGATCTGGTCGTCGAGCTCCTCGCGGTCGGTCACCACCACGAAGGACCAGTTGCCCGTCACCTTCCGCAGCACCTTCTGCGAGAAGAACACCATCGAGTAGCTCTTGCCCGAGCCCTGCGTGTGCCAGAACACCCCGAGTCGGCGCAGCGCCTCCATCGACCCTGGCGAGCTCGCCGGGTCCCCGAGGCCCGCGCGGTAGCGCTCGACCGCCGCGACGGCGCGGTTCACGCCGAGCATCTGGTGGTTCTGCGCGATGACCTTCTTCGCCGAGCCGCCGGTGCCCTCGAAGAGGATGAAGTTCTCTACGAGGTCGAGCAGCCGGGCGGGTGCCAGCGCCCCGCGGATCACCCCGTCGAGCGACGGACCGGGCGTGTCGTCCTCGTTGTCCACGCGGGTCCACGCCTTGAAGCGGTCCCAGGAGGAGGTGAGCGAGCCCATCACGCCGTCGAGTCCATTGGAGAGGACGATCACCGCGTTGTGCCAGAAGAGCTGCGGGATGTTCTGGCGGTAGGTCTCGAGGTTCTTCGTGAAGGCCTCCTGGGTGTTGTGATTGACGTTCTTCAGTTCGATGAAGAGCCACGGGAGTCCGTTGACGAAGCCCACCAGGTCGGCGCGGTAGTCCTGCACCGCCCCCGCCACCCAGAGCTGCTGGACCAGCAGAAACTCGTTCGCTCCAGGAGAGTCCCAGTCGACGACCCGCACGACATGGGTCTTCGGCGCGCCCGACGGGTCGGGGAGCGAGACGCGCACGCCGTCCTTCACCATCAGGTAGAGCGTGTGGTTGGCGTCGGCGAGCTGCTGGGCGCTGCGGTCGACGGAGAGGTCGTCGACGGCGCGGTCGAGGGCCGCCTCGGGGACGTCGGCGTTCAATCGGGCGAGCGCCGCGCGCAGTCGCGGGGTGAGCACCGTCTCCCGGCGGTTGGCGCGCCCGAGGGTGCCCTCCGGGCCGAAGGTCTCGGCCTGGGCGTTGATGGCGCTCCACCCGGCGGCCCCCAGGAGCTGGATCACCACGGACTCGACATCGGGTTCATGGACGGTGGTGGCCATTGGATGGCGGGAGGGTACCCGTTGCAGGTGCGCTGTGGGGGCTTCGAGGTGTGCTGTGGGGGCTACGAGGTGCGCTGTGAGCGCTACGCGGTGGGGGCGTCGGGCTTTGCGGGCTCCTTCGCGGCGGGCTTCGCGGCGTCCTGGAGCAGCGCGCGGCGCAGCGCGGGACCGACCTCCAGGGCGGTGATGCCGAGGCCCTCCTCGCGGCCTTCGTTGATCGCGTCGAGGAGCGCGCCGAACTCCAGCACCATGCGGCCCTCCAGCACGTTGAGCGCGCCGTCGTCGGGCGGGGTGGGAGCGGTCTCGGCGCTGGTCGCCCGGGCCTTCTCGAATGCGGCGGCGGCGCGGACGGCGGCGTCGATCTCGCCCGCCCCGAAGGAGGTCGAGCGCTTGAGCACGGCCCACTGCGCGTCGTCGCGCTTCAACCAGGCCTGCGCGAGCTTCGCCAGCGAGCGCAGGGAGTCGATGAGGGCGGTCGGGGTCTCGACCGATCCGCGCGCGGCGTCGAGGGCGGTGCGCGAGTCGGCGTTACGCCCGGCCAGGGCCGTGAGCCGGCGGAGCAGGGCGTTGCGCGCCACGGTGGCCGCGCGGCCCGACTGCTCGACGGTGAACTTCCGGTCGGCCCCGGCGCCGCGGGCCTTCTTCTGCTCGGCGACGGCGTCGCCCACCGCGGCCGTCAGGTCGAGCAGGAAGGCGAGGCGCGCGCCGTCGTAGCCGATGGCCGCGCCGTGGTCGCGGACGACGGCGTCGACGCGGCCGCGGGTGAGCGCGCGGGCGACGTCGCGGTGGGTCTCGGCCGCGCGAGTGAGCACGCCGCGAGCGCGGCACTCGGCGTCGGAGACGAGGGAGCGAAAGGCGGAGACCTCGACATCACTCAGGCGCGGCTGCGAGGCGCGCATCCGGGCGAGCGCGGGGGCGTCCGAGTCCGCGGTGCCGGAGGTGGGAGCCTCCGGGACGGCGGACTTCCGCACAGGGGACTTCTTCACAGAGGACTTCTTGCGGGTCTTGGAAGTGGCCATGGTCGAGGATGATCAGCGGGCCGGGAGAGGCGAATCAAGCGGGAAATCGCGGGTGTCCGCGGGGCGGACAGGGGGGTGATGTGGGTGCGAAGGGAGGTGGTCGCACACGGAGAGGCCATTGGAGGGGAGGAGGCGCGGGGCGATCTGTGCGAAGGTCCGCGGGCGACGCGACCGGCAGGGATGGGTCGCGGATCAACCACCGGCTGCGATGACAGGTCAGGGATGAAGATCGAACGCTTCGAGGTGAAGGGCTTCAAGAACTTGCGGCAGAGCGCCGTGCTCGATGAGCTCGCGGGGGTCAACGTGATCCACGGGGAGAACAACATCGGGAAGTCGAACCTGCTCCAGGCGATGGACCTCTTCTTCTGGCTGCTGGGGAGCTGGCGGAGCAGCCCTTCACCGTGACGTCATCCGTCCGTGGAACTGGCACCGGATGGGTCGATTCGGCCGAACCGGAGTGGTTGTGGTTCCCCTACCCGGAGCGCATGTTCGATGCGCGCGGATACCCTGCGGACGAGATCTTCAACGTCTCGGAGCCCTACCCGATCGAGGGGGCGGCCTCGATTCGGACCGACAAAGACGATGCGGCCCGCATCGGCTTCGAGGTTGGAAAGTTCATTGGACATCTCTCGCTCGAAAAGCTGAAGGCGAGTCGAAACCCTGCTGGCGGCATTCACGTCGCCATCTGGTTTCCTGAGCCGACGCCCGAGCGATGGGCGGCCAAGCGTATCGGCTTCGCCATGATCGCCAGGAACTTCCAGCTGCGAGCGGACAGCGCATCGAGCGCGTTCATTCTCGTTGGAACTCATCGGCGGGTCGCCGGAGCTGGGGCACCGGAACAACAAAACGAGATGAGATTGACGATTCCTCAGCAGTTGCTGCTGGCGCTGTACGACGCCAAGGAGTCCGATGAGCCTGGGTTGTTCCAGCGGTGGGAGCTTTTCGAGAAGTCCATGAACTCCCTCGGCGTACTGGTCGACGACGGTCACTTCGTCATCACCTATCAGCGCAATCGCGGCAAGGCCGTGCTCGCCAATCAGATCGGGCGCCTCCGCATGCCTATTGAGGCCCTCGGTTCAGGCATTCAACAGATCGCGTCTCTCCTCGCCCGGGTTCTGCTTGGAAACTCCGCCATCGTCGCGATCGAGGGAGCCCGAGCTCAACCTACGATATGACCTCCAGCTCCGGCTTCGCGACATACTGAAGGACATCACGGAGAGCGGCAGCGGCCCCCAGCAGATCATCCTGACGAGCCACTCGCCTGCATTCGAGACCGGCGAGTGCTTCTACGCGATGACCCGCACCGCCGATGGCCCGACGGTCACGAGGCGCCCCATCAAGGAGGCGGCGATGTTCACCCAGCAGCACGGCGTGCAGCCCGACGACCAGCGGGCCGCGTTCGGATACGTGTCCAGTGATGGGTTGCTCCGGCTGTCCGACAAGACCCGGCAGCAGCTCGGCGTCGAACACGGTGGCGGCGTGGTGATGGTGAAGCGCGCCGACCACCCCTACGTGGAGGTGCTCACCAACGAGCAGTTCCACAAGCTGGCGTTTGGCGAGGGCGACGTGGAATGACTGGCGACGACGTATTGGAGTATCTGCGCCGACCTGATGCCGTGGTCGCGTTCGACACCAACACGATCTTCGGCAGTGGCGGGCAGAAGGACCCCGGCGCCGCGCTCATCGCCTGCGTCAACCGGATCAACACTCTTCGGGCGACTCCAATTCGCAAGGTCGTTCCTGCAGTCGTCTATCACGAGAAGCTCCGGCAGATGCGCCAGATGCTCGGAGCCAGGTTCATCCCGTCGCTTCCAGAAGGTTTTCTCGACAGCAAGAAGATCGAAGTGGAGTCTTTCGACAAGCCTCACGCGGAGCGCACCGCGGAGCGACTCGGCCGCCTCTACCCCAATCAGGGAGAGTGGCGGGCCTTCAAGAAGCGCCGGTGCCTGGAATGCGTCGGCCTGCACCCCGGTACCGAGACGGCAGGCGACGGTTCGGCCTGCGGTGCGACCATCGACTGGCTCATTGCGTCACAGGCCGATGCGAACGGATACCTCCTCGTCACGAACGACGCCGGGCCGGAGTTCGTTGACGTCGCCCGCCGCACGTCACTGGACATCGCCAACGCTGCCGCTCGGCAGCTACTCGACGAGGTGACCGCCGCGTGACCCGGCGTCCACGACGCCTCCCGGTTCCCCATCGGGGCACCGCGGCCTGCGCCCGCCGCGCGGCGCTCCGAGGATCGACGCACATGCCAGAAGGCACGGACCAACATCCATGAGACCGAGCTCCAGTTGCCTCACCCCCTTCGCCCTCGCGGCGTCCCTGGCCGCGGCGTCGACAGCCGGGTGCGCCGGGTTTCGAGTCAACACCAGTGACTTCCGGCCCGCCGACGTGCGGGCCTTCGCGCTCACCGGCCCGGAGCAGTCGAATGACCTCGACTACACCCGGTGCTTTCCCCACGTCCAGATCGCCATCGACGACCCCGCCCACCGGAGTCAGGTCCGCAGCGCGCTGGGGGAGCTGTGCGCTCAGTTCAACGACCCCCGCCTTGCGGCGGTGCTGACGAGCCAGCCTCCCTGGCTGAGCGCGCCCGATGGCAGCTGCGTGACCGTCACCTCCGGCGACCTCTGGGAGCACGTCAGA
>JADJAE010000146.1 GCA_016704445.1 Deltaproteobacteria bacterium | reverse complement strand
CGAGGTCAGAACACGCATTGCCCGTTGGGGCAGTTTCCGCCGGTTGCCGGCCGCGGTGCGACCGCAGCAGGCATCCCCAGCGTCCCTTGATCCCCCCCGAAGTTCGCTCCGCCTTGCGGACGACGAACCCGACCGGCCCGACTCGGCTGCGATTCGTTGGCGACCGGAGTCGCTACCACGCGGGGCGCTGCTACCGCCGGGGTCACCGGGCGCGCCACGGGCGGGTTCCGCACAGCCGTCACCACCGGCGCGACGACGTGGCGACGCAGCGCGACCTGCTCGGTAGGCGCGACGTCCGCGAACATCAGCATCTCGGGCTCGTACCCGTCGGCCGAGACCCTCAAACGAGTGCGAACGCCCATCCCGCCGGAGCTCCCGCGTCAACGCTCGGGCCCGCCGGTAAACGCCGTCGAGGTCGATCCGGGCCGTGGCCGGGACCGTCCGCAGGTTCAGCCTGAACGTCCCCGGTGGCGTCACGGGCGGCGGCGTCGCAGCCGTCGCCAGCTGCGCGCTCGATCCGCTCATCGCGACCGCGACACCAGCCACGGCCAGCAACACGACCACCGAGACCGCCGCGACGATCTTCGTCCGCGAGGACCGCTGCGGGACGATGCCCGGAAGGGTGTTGGCGACCGGCTGGAGCGTGCCCGATGGCGACGACAGGCGCGGGTGCGACACCGGCCCGACGCCGCCGACCATCGCCTGCGTGGAGGCCAGCGGGGCGGTCGTCGCCCAGGCCTCGTTCGACCCCGAGTACGACGACCGAGCCGACACGACCGCGGGGGGTGGCATCGACGCCCGGACCGGCTCCTGCGCTGGAACCCCGCCGAAAACCCTCCCCCACTGCACCTGCGTCGCCGGGTCTGCCAGTGGCATGAGCGTCGCTGCGAGGTCGCGAACCGTCGCGAAGCGCTGCGCAGGCTCGCGCTCCAACGCCCGCGCGAACGCCATCTCCAGCGTCGGCGTCGCCCCGGGGACGATCTGCGAGATCGAGGGGATCGGCGCGCTGAGCACCGCCGACAGGATCGCGATCTGGTGCGGTCCCTGGAACAGTTTCCGCCCCGTGAGCATCTCCCAGAGGATCACCGCCAGCGCCCACTGGTCGCTGTGTCCGTCGATGTTCTTGGAGTCGGTGGCCTGCTCCGGGGACATGTAGTGGGGCGTCCCCATCACCGCGCTGGTGCGCGTGCCGACGCCATCGCGCACTTCGGACTTCGCAATGCCGAAGTCGAGGATCTTCGGCAGCAGGTGTCCGGTTGCCTGCCGCGCCAGCATGATGTTCTCGGGCTTCAGGTCGCGGTGCACGATGCCGCGCTCGTGGATCGCCTGCACCGCCGCGCACACCGGCAGCCACAGAGACAGCGCCTCCGCGAGCGGGGGCGGACCGTCACGCCGGATCTTCGCCCCGAGCGTCTCCCCGTCGAGCAGCTCCATGACGAGGAAGGGAGCGCCGTCGGCGAGGCCTACGTCGATGACCGACACGACGTTGGGGTGTTCGAGCTCGCCCAGGATGCGCGCCTCTCGAACGAAGCGTGCCGCGATCTGCGCGTGGCCGACGACCTCGGCATGCAGCACCTTGAGCGCCACCCGGCGCATCATCGGCTGCATGCGAGCCTCGAAGACCGCGCCGAACGCGCCCTCGCCGAGCGGCCGCACGATCTGGTAGCGCTCGGCGAACAACATTCCGGGGGTGAGCGAGGGGGCTTCGGTTGTCATCAGCTCTTCCTCACGGGGCTGCGTCGGCCCTTAGCAAACTTTCCTGAGATAAGCAGTCGCCCGCGGTGAATCGGCCATGCCTGGCCCGGCCGATCGCGCACCAGGCCTGCCCGCGCCTACGGGCTGAACGCCCCGGGTGCGCCACCGCCGACTGCGCCACCTGGCGGGCGATCCCATCCATGTCGTTGCGGATGCCGCCCAACGGTCCGGCGAACTGCGGGTGCCGCGACGGCTCCGGCGCCTCTTGCGACATCGCCGAGGCCTGCTGCGACAGCGTCTCCATCTCCCGGCGGGCGATGCTCCCCTGGCGCTGCATCTGGTTCATCCTCCCTTGGGCGCGCTGCATCTTCGTCCCCATCACCTGCAGCTGCTGACGCAACCCCTGGTTCTCCGCGCCCTGCATCTGCTGCTGCTGGGTCAACGCCTGGATGCGCGCCTCGGTCGCCTGCATCCGCTGCTGGGACGCCGCCAGGTCGGCCCTCACCCTCGCGAGCTCCGCGTTGTCGGTCGAGCCGCTCTCCTCCGGTGGCGACTGCTGCATCCCGTCGCCTCGGACGCCACCGCCAGGCACACCATCAACCCCACCCATCGCTTGTTCATCTCATGCTCCCGCTCGCTCTGTCACTGCCCACACCCGCAGACCCCACCACCGACCCGTCACGCGATCCGCGCCCTGGCGACGCTACCTCGCACCAAGCGGGGCGAGCGTCACCAACTCGCCGGGCCCCACGTTGGCAAACGTCAGCATCTGCGGCTCGTAGCCCGGGGCGTACACCCGCAGCGTGTGGCTCCGGCCGTCGCGCGGAAACTCCCGCAGCAGCACCCCCGCGGACACGTACTCGCCATCGAGGTCGATGCGCGCGTGGATCGGCTCGGTGCGCAGCGCCACGGAGTACGTGTCCCGCGGCGCGACCGTCCCCGCCTCGCGCGACGCCTCACCGCCGCCCGACATCGCCGCAACGACGCCCACCCCCACCAGAAGCACCGTCGCCACCGCCATGGGAACCACCCACCGACGCCGCGGAGGCCTCCCGCCTGCGAGTCGCCACGGGGGTCGCCTTCGACGGGGGAGCGACGACCGGAGCGGTCCCGAGTCGCGGGCCACCATCGTCGCGTCCACTGACGATGGTCTGCGCCACCGCGTCCCGCTCGGCGACGAGGGAGTCGCGAGGGCTTCCCCCGCGATGGGCTCGCCGAAGACCGCCGCCCACCTCGCTCGCACCGCGTCGTCTACGAAGGGCAGCAACGAGCGCGCGAAGGCGCCCACGCTCCCAAAGCGCCGCGACGGATCACGCTGAAGCGCACGACCCAGGCTCGCCTCCAACCGTGGATCAACCGCTGCGACGAGGCGATGCAGCGGCGGAATGGGGCCGCGAAGCACGGCGTTCACCACGTCGGCCGGGTGCGCTCCGGCGAAGAGCCTGCGGCCCGCGAGGGCCTCCCAGAACACCACCGCGAGCGCCCACTGATCGCTCCTCGCATCGCACGTCGCCCCGCCCGCCGCGAGCTCTGGCGCGAGGTAGTGGGGCGCGACCGTGGAGCGTCCGGCGACCGACGCCGCGCCGAGGTCGAGGAGCTTCGGCACGATGTGCCCCGTCGCCTGGCGAGCCAACAGGATGCTCGATGGCTCGAGGTCGCCGTACACGACGCCGCGGTCGTGCAGCATGGCCACCGCCGAGGCGATGGGCAGCCACAGCGCCAGAGCGGTGGGCGGGGGGATGGGTCCGTCACGGTCGATCCTCGCGGAGAGCGTCTCGCCGTCGAGCATCTCCCTCGCCAGGAAGGGCACCCCGTCGGCGATTCCTACATCGACCATGGACACGAGGTGGAGGTGGTCCACCTCGCCCTGAAGGCGTCCGGCGCGGAGGAAGGCGTCGACAGCACCGGGGTGCGCCGCGGTCTCCAGTCGCAACACCTTGAGCGCCACCCGTCGCATCATCGGGCGCATCAGCGCCACGTAGACCACGCTGCTCGCTCCCTCCCCGAGCCTCGCCACGATGTCGTATCGCCCGGCGAAGGTGGATCCGGTCTGGAGTGGTGCGGTGGTGTTCATGGCGCTTTGATGGGTCCGCCGCGGCTATCTCGCCGGGGCGGTGGACCCCGGCGCCGGTTAGCGCCTCGGAAGCACATTGGTCGGAATCACGACGGGCGCAGGAGGCGGTAGCGGCGAGTCGTCCGCGAGCATCGCGAGCACGATGCCCGTAGTGACCAGCGCCACGATCACCACGGCGGCCGCGATCACCCAGCGACGCCGACTCTTGCGAGGGCGCGCTGGGGGCGAGGAAGCGGTCCATATGCCGAGTCCAGGCACCGAAGGGCTGTGCGAGGGATTCGATCCGACCGACTTCACGATGTCGGCATAGCCCGGTGGCACGTACGGACCGCTCGGCGATGACGTCGCGGGTGGTCGGAGGGCCGTCGACCAGCATGGTTCCGGCGACTCCCTGCGGCATGAACTGGGTGGCCGCGGGGCCCTTCTGAGCGGAAGGGGCTCGGCAGGATCACCGCCGCGGCCGGAGCCGCGGTGGGATGAGACTCGCCTCACCGGCGAGGGCGGCGGCGTCGGCTCGGAATAGAAGGTCTGCGGGAGCATCCCCGACGGCGCATACGGGGCGTGGTCAAGGAACGCCGTGCTGCCCAGGTCGGCGGTCGGGGGCGGCGGAGAGCCCGGGAGCGGGTTCGTGCGCGAAGGGACGTTCATCACCGACGGCGACACCCCGAGGGGTGGGCGCGCCGGGCACCGTCCATCATCGTGTGGTCGAGCGGCGCACGAAAGGCCGACTCCCAGTACCCGCGCGTCGACGCGCTGGCCTCGGGCAGCAGCGCCATCGCGAAGTCGCGCGCCGACTGCCACCGGCGCGACGGGTCCTTCTGCAACGCGCCGGCGATCGCCACGTCGAGCCCGGGAGATGCCGTCGGCGACCACACGCGTATTGAAGGCGTCGCCCCGTGTCCGATGGCGATGAACACCTCGGCGGTCGTCGCTCCGGTGAAGGGGCGTTGCCCCGTCAGCATCTCGAAGAGGACCACCCCGAGCGACCAGATGTCGCTGCGCGCGTCGGTGTGCAACGCGCCCTGCACCTGCTCGGGCGGCATGTAGAAGGGCGAGCCCATCATCGCGCTGGTCTGCGTGAGGGCGACGTTCGCCTCCTCGAGCTTCGCGATGCCGAAGTCGAGCACACGAGGAACGACCTGCCCCGCCATCGCCCGATCGAGGAAGATGTTCTCGGGCTTGAGGTCGCGGTGCACGACGTGGTGCGTGTGGATCATGTCGACCGCCGACAGCACTGGGAGGAGGAGGTCGAGCGCCTCGTGCGGTGGAATGGCCCCGGTTCGCGCGATGCGCTCCGCGAGCGTCTCGCCTTCGAGGAGCGGCATCACGATGTACGGCTGCCCCTCGAAGACGCCGACATCCATCACGGAGACGACGTGCGGGTGCTCGAGCCGCGCGACGATCTCGCCCTCGCGCTGGAAGCGAGCGAGGGCCTCCGGGTGCGCCGCCATGTGCGAGTGCAGCACCTTGAGCGCGACGCGACGACCGACGGGAACGCGTCGGGCCTCGTAGACATGGCCGAAGGTGCCACTGCCGAGGAGACGGACGATCTGGTGGCCGGCGAAGGTCGCGCCCGGAGTGAGGTTGGTCATGGGGTGCTTGGGGTTGGCGTGAGCGAGGGCGGGAGCACGAGAGGCCTCGACGGCGGGGCGAGAGAGGGAGGCCGGGCGACATCGGGGTGCGCGGAAGATACGCATGGAGCCCGGCGGAGAACAGGGGCGCGGCCCCTTTGTTTCGTTACAGATCTCTACGGTCCTCGGCGGGCGCTCTAGGTGTGGAGTAGGCGATCACATACCGCCGCATCGAAGCGAATCCCGGATCCCTGCATATCCTGCGCGGAGGAATATCACAAGTCGGAGACGAGAACCGGCACCGAACGATTCACTGATGTCCCATCACCGAGTTGACCGTAGCCGTTTCCGCCCCAACATCGGACGTCTCCATTACGCTGGCGCGAACAGGTCCGATACGGAATCGAGTCACCCGGCGCCCGCCCATATCCGGCTGCGACAATCTCGACTACGGCTGAAAGACCCAGCACGCCCGAGGGTGTGGGACGGACCGATAGAGTCCCATCGCCAAGTTGTCCGACAAGGTTATTACCCCAGCATCGGGTCGTACCATCCGTCAAGCGCGCACAACTATGGTTATCAGCCGCGGTGATCTCCGCTGCGCCAGAGATTCCCGCCACTGCTGTGGGTGTGAGTCGAGTTGTCATCGTACCATCGCCAAGTTGACCGTAGCCATTCAAGGTTCCACCAAGCAGCCGAGCACAAAAATGCCGTACGCCTGCAGCGATTTCGACGACGTCCGAGAGCCCCGTCACTGATGTCGGCGTTGGTCGGCTCGTTGTAGTTCCATCTCCGAGTTGACCGTAACTGTTATCTCCCCAGCACCGAACGGTGCCATTGCCGAGCCGAGCGCAGGTCGCCGAACCGCACGTTGCGATCTCCTCAACCGTCGAGAGCCCAAGCACGGCGGTCGCTGCTGGCGGACGTGGCGTTAGCGTCGTACCATCACCGATCTGTCCGCGCTCGTTCTGTCCCCAACATCTTCACGGTACCATTACGAAAGCGCGCGCATGTATGAGCCCCGCCTGCGGCGATCGCGGTCACTTCGTAAAAGATACTAAGCCCCGCCACCATCGTAGGACCCGATCGGTCGAGCGTAGTCCCGTCGCCGACCTGACCGGCACTGTTGGCCCCCCAGCAAAAGATGGTTCCGTAAACGAGAAACGAGCACGAGTGATACCCGCCTGTTGCGATGCCCACCACGCCCGAGAGCCCAGGGACTATCGTGGGAGTCGTGCGATTCGTCGCCGTCCCGTCACCGAGTTGACCTCGATCGTTGATCCCCCAGCAACGAACGGAACCGTCGCCCAGACGCGCGCAACTGTGAGCGCCGCCCCCAGCGAGTTCCACCGCACTCGAGAGGCCCATGACCGTCGCTGGGGTCGTTCGACCAGTCGTCGTCCCATCGCCCAATTGACCGACGCTGTTCTGTCCCCAACATCGAAGGCTGCCATCCCCTAGTCCAGCGCATGTATGATGATCACCTGCACCAATTTCGAGTACGGTTGAGAGCCCGTTCACCATAGCCGGAGTCGGCCGGATCGTCGTAGTTCCGTCGCCGAGACTACCGGAGGAGTTCCCCCCCCAACATCGGATGGTGCCATCCACCAGACGCGCGCACGCGTGCACAGCACCCACGGTGATATCCACTACACTCGATAGTCCCTCTACAGCTGTGGGCAACGAGCCGCATGGTCGTCGTCCCGTCGCCAATCTGCCCGCTCTCATTCGCCCCCAGCATCGAGTGGTTCCATCGACCAGACGCACATGTCTCATTACCTCCCGACGCGAGCTCGACCACACGACAGTCCAACAACGGCTGTTGGCGGTCGCGGCAGCGTTATTGCCGTCCCGCCATATTTGCCCGATTCGGAAATTGGCGCCCCAACCATCGAACCGTAGCATCGCTCAGGCGAACATGTGTGCTGTTGGCCTGCGGTGAGTTCAACGGCATCGGACACTTCCATGACGGATGTCGGGGTCGGCTCGATCGGTCCCGCAATCCCACGGCCAAGTTGACCTTCAGTGCCCCTGGCAGCATCGGACGGTGCCGTCGTTCATCAGCGCACAGGAGTGTTCGCCCCCAGCGATATCGATCACGCCAGAGATTCCAACTACCGTCGGCGTCAACCTGTTGGCCGTCGTCGTTGCCATCACCAGAGCAGCGTAGGCGTTATTCCCAGCATCGGCCGTGCCGTCCCCCAGGCGGGCGCACGTGTGCTGTCTGCCGGCGCTGATGTCCACCACGCCGGACAGCCCCAATACCGGTGTCGGTACCGATCGTGCGATCGTGGTCCCGTCGCCTAGCTGACCAAACTGATTGTCACCCCAGCACTGAACGGATCCGTCGGCCCGACGAGCGCACGAATGGGCGGCGCCCGCGGCGACTTGAACGACCGCCGCTCTGCGTCGACAGATCCCCCCCGCCGAACAGTATCCATCAGATCCGCAGCCCTCAGGGCGCGTGAGCTCGGTTGTCGATAAATCGCAATCATTGTCTATCGCATCACAGGTTGAATACTCAACCATGAGGCTTTGGCCGCCATGAACCGCGGGCCGCGTGTCATCGCAATCGTCCTTCGGAAACGTGCCTACTGGCACATCCCCCCTCTCCACGCCCCAAGCACGTCGTCGTCGGGCGCGAATGGCCATCATTGTCGACGTCCTCGTCGATGGCGACCTCCACCACCAGATGAGCAGTCACTATCGATTCGGTCGCAGATCTCGCGTGCGCCTGGATTCACTGACGGCTAGTGTCGCGCAATCGACTTTCAAAAACCCCGCATAAAACCGCAGTCTCTCCGCGCCCAGAGCACGAAGCAGTCGGTGGCGAATATCCATCACCGTCCTGGTCTTCATCCGAAGCGACAGCGCTCCCCGGCGTCGAGCAGTCGTTGTCCACCCGATCGCAGATCTCGCGGTTTCCAGGGAATCTCTGCGGATTCACGTCATCGCAGTCGTCGCATCGTACCTCTGGAACCTGGCCCGCAGGGATGGTGCAAGTCATGATCGTATGAATCGAGGCAGGGTTCCCGTGGCCGTCCCCGTCCCCGTCGGTGCACGTACGCCGCGATGGATTGTCGGCGATACCGTCGCAGTCCTCGTCGACGTCATTACTGCAAACCTCGGTCGCGCCCGTAAACACCGTCGCACGCATGTCGTCGCAGTCATCTTTC
>JADJAE010000145.1 GCA_016704445.1 Deltaproteobacteria bacterium | reverse complement strand
GACACTATTCCCGAATCATTGCCTTGTCACCTCGAGGAGGTCGGTGGGACCAACTCCGGCAGCCAGCGTTGCAGGACGATCGACGATGTCGTTGTGCGCGTCGATTCCACGCACGTCGTAGCGCTCGAGCACCCGGTTCGAGGGATCGGGCAGTCGCGCGGCGAGCCGCTGGAACATTCTGCGGAAGTCCGCATAGCGCCGCCCGTCGTTCCACATCCAGTCCTGGTACGCGACGATCACCCGCTGGTCGGGCGGCGCGCCGCCGAGCAGCCGCCCGCTCGACGCGTCCATGCAGCAGTCGATATCCAAGATGGTCTGTACTGCCGTGTTGCCCACCCCACGAAACAGCCCGTTGCGCATCGAACAGCCCGACGCGCTGTGGGCCGAGAGGATCACCCGCGCGCGGTCGATCTGGAATCCGCGCGGCGCCAGCGCCCGGTCCGCCGCCTCGACGAAAGCCCTCGGGTCGAAGTCGGGGTAGATCGTCCTCGCCGCGCGCGCACTCACCGCCGTCGTCGCCGGCACCGCGACCGCCATCGGTCCCACGCGCCCAGCGTCAGCCAGCGGCCCCACGATCGCCCGCAGATCCCAGTGTGAGGCGTGCAACCAGCGCCGTAGAATCTGCGCGCGGTTGAGCCCGTGCAAGTAGATGAACAGCGGCAGCCGGTCACCTGATCGCGCGTTGGGCGACACCCAGACCCCGCCCGCATCGTGGTGCCCCGGAGCCAGCAGCCGCGCGTCGTCGAAAGGAAAGGTAATCACCTCGCCTGTTCCCATCGGGGCTCGGTAGCGGTGCGGGCGGATTGTGCCACGGCCGCTCGATGCGTGGAGGTGATGGTGGTGATGGTGGTGATGGTGATGGTGACGGTGGCGGTGTGCCCGGGGCACCATACGCGGGATCCCAGACGAAGCCGCGAGCTGCGTCAGCAGTCCCACGACCAGAAGGCACGGCGCTGACAGCATAGGCGTCAGTGGGATAAGCCGGCTGTGGGCGCGCCCGCCCACGGGCTTTGGAGTCGGTTGTATGCGCTTCATCTCCATCACCGCGCGGAGCTCCAGCACGGGCTGTGGATTGGCTTCGTCGAAAGGTAACTGTCGCATGGCAGGACCCCTATCACGTGAGTTGTGTGGCACAACGGTGCTCGTCACTCCGCACGCAGCAGCGTCACGGTGCCGCCCCGGTCGGCGGTCGCGAGGGTGCTCCCGTCCGCGCTCGCCGCGACGTCGAGCGGGCCGCGGCCAGTGGTGCCGCGTGCGACGATGCGCGGCGGTGTGCCTGCCACCAGGACCACGCCCTCTCCGTCGCCGCGCGCGCTCCCCAGCGAGATCGCCGCGTAGCCCCGGACGGGTGAGACGGCTGCGCTCGTCAGCGCCGCCTCCAAGGGGAGAGTGGTCTCGTAGGCGAGGGGCTGGAGCCCCATCACCGTGAGTGAGCGGGAGACCGCATCGAGCGAGCGCGTAGCGATCCCCAGGGAGCACGACGACCCGCTCGGGCCGGACCCCACGCCGATCGTCTGCGACGGGTACTGCCCTCAGGTCAATCGAGGTCATCTGATTGCTTACGCGGTCGGGGAAGATCAGTCGCGTTCCGCCGAAGGCCACGTCAGGATCGCGGGGTTGGCGCCCAGCGGAGATCGATCGCCGCGTGGCGGCGAAGGGCGTCTCGCCGGGGTCGATCAGGTCGATCCACGCACCGATAGGGGTCGATCCCCGACCGGACCAGATCATCCTCCCGACCGCCCGTGGAAACGTCACCGCCCCGGTCACCCGGAGGTCAGGGAGGTGGACCCGCTTCACGGTGTGGCTCTGGCACGCGGAGACGAGCATCGACTCGCCGTCCGGGAGGGCGAGGACGTCCGCGAGGTTCCGGCCGATCGGAAGCGACTGCCTCGGACGGCCCGGCTGCGCGAGGTCCCACACCGTGAGTGCGCTGCTCATCCAGTAGTGCCATGCGATCAGCCAACGGCCGTGCACCACCGCTGAGCGCCTCGGTGAGCTGCCCGGTAAGCAGCGTGGACAGCGACACCGGACAGGGTCGATCTCTACCACCGACTGCCCGGTGCCCGTCGCGACCCACACGCGCTCGGGAACTCCCGCGAACACCACCGCTCCGGGCACGCCGCCCACCTGCACCTGTGCCACGGTGCGCAGCGCCCATGCCCCGGGGTGAGCGCGCGCGACCTCCGAGCCGCGTGCCACGTCAGGCACCGCCGCGGCTGATCGACTCACCTCCGCCCGTGGCGCCTCGGGGACCGCGCGCGTCGCACCCGGCGGGCGTGACGACCACACAGCCACGCCCATCGTGGCCAGCACGCCGGGCCCGCGCCGACCGCGAGCAGGCGCGTCCTGCGGCGCCCGCGCCGTCGCGCGCGGGGAGAGCGCCCGTGTGGAGGTCTGCGCGACGGCCGGCGCATGTGGCGCCTGCCCTTGCCCGCGGTACCCACAGCGCGGGCAGGCCAGCCGGACTTCGGTCATTCGAGGAGGTCCACCCGCCGCGCGACCGCGGAGAGTGCCATCAGGGTGTGACCGTCGGCCGCGAGGGCGATCGCCGCGGGGGGCGCGCCGAGGTCGGTGCGCCGCACGGAACCGGTCGCGGCCTCGATCGCCACGACACCCCCCGACTGTCCCTCGCCGAAGGCAACCCACAGCACCGCGCCGCTCGCAGAGACCACCATCGCCGTGCCCGGGCCAGGGAGGTCGACCCGCCGCACGTCGCCTTCGCTCTCGCCGCGGATCTCCACCAGGCGCCCCGCCGCGCAACGCACAGCCACCCGAGTCGTGCCCGGTATCACTTCCACCTGCTCGGGCTGCGAGCACGTCGCGCGGCGGCTGCCGATGCGCACCGCGCCCGAGGCGTCCCAGGCCAATTCGACGAGCGCGTCCTCGCCACGAAGGGCGACGACCGCGCGATCGTTGCCGAGGAAGGCCGCGCTCCACGGCTGGGCGCCGACGGCGAGGCGCACGTGCTCCTGCTGCGAGCCTTGCGATATCGGCGCGAAGGCGTAAACGCTCGTCCCGACCGCCCTCGCTGGTCTGCGGTACGTGCGCCATCCCCACCGGCGAATGGTCGTCGCCACTCGCCCGGTGAGCGCCAACGCTCGAGTGCCGTCGGGCGACCACTCGACTGACGCGACGCCCTCGTCGAAGCGCACCCGCCGGATCTCTGCATGGTACTCCGTCGCGATCGTCGCGGCCCCCTTGGCCGCGGGCAGCGGTAGCAGCACCCGCGTCGCGTCGGCGTTCACGGCGGGGCGCCCGACCGAGGCGCGCATGTCGACCCGGCGCAGCAGCCGTGCATGCTCGACGTCGAGGACGAACACCGCGCGGTCGCCCGCGGCGTAGACGGTCGGCCCGACCCGCACCAATGAGGCGACGCCCGGCGCGTCAGCGATCAGGGTCACCAGCTGGCCGGTGCCAAGGTCCCGCACCTCCACGCCCGCGCGGGTGGCGACAAGGAGCCGGTCGCCCACGGCGAGCACGTCGGTCGCGCGTTCGCCGACCGGGACGAATCCGTGAGCCAGCGTGCGCTCGGGCGTCGCCGCGAAGCTCGACGCTGCGCTCGGACGCTCGGGCGCGCTCGCGACGCGAGGGGGCGCGCCGCGCAGACTAATCGCTGCCACGCCCGCGAAGGCCGCGAGCCCGCACGCCAGGAAGCCGAGGCGAGCCACGCGGGGGAGGCGGCGAAGCGAGGTGGCGAGGTCTTCCCGGAAACGGTGGAGGCGTGGCGCCCCGACGACCACGGGCGGCACCACGCTGGGCGGTCTCACCGGCTCGCCGCAGTGCGGGCACTGCGCGGCGTCGTCGAGGAGGTCCTCGCGGCAGGCGACGCACTCCCGCGTCGCGAGAGCGGCGACCGCGCGGGAGCGGGGTCGCACTAGATCGACCGGCGCCTCGGCGGGACCCTCGCCGAGCGACCAGTGGTCCTTCTCCGCCGCCGTCAGCGCTGCGCCGAAGCAGACGATGTCCACGACGTCGACCCAGTCCCCAGTCCCTTCGGCGCACACGACGGCCCCTCGACCGACGCGGCGTTCGACGATGCGACGAACGACCTCGCCTTTGGTCCATGGGCCCTGTGGCTCCGCACCAATCCAGGAGACGTACCACCGGGGCTCGTAGGTCATGTCGTGCGCGCTCCCCCAACCCCGTTCGCGCCTGCTTTACCAAGCCCCGTAATGGCCATCACCCCACCCCGATAAGACTCGCGTTCGAGGATGCGTCAACGTCTGCCTCGACCCCCACATCGGAAGCGCGCAGCTCATCGACTGACGACGGGGACCCACTCTCGCTGGTATGGCCTGGGCCCGCGGGCTCTTCAGATCCCATGACTTCGTGGGGCATGGACATGGGAGTCGCTGATGTGATACGGGAGATACGGTGGGGGCGGGGGCGTTTCGGCATGAGCTGCGCTCTATCGACGGTATCCCTCACCAGGGGGCCGATGCGAGTTCTGGGAAAACCAATCAAGGGTGTCCAAGACGGGAACAGCGAGGTCGCGCTGCTGTTCGCGGAGGCGGTCGCTGGAGAGGCCCGGAAGTACGTCGACAGGCGGTCGATGGACGCCGAGCGCGTCGCGGCGGAGCACGCCGGGGCGCAGGCCGCAGCCGCGGCCGCGGGAATGCAGTCGATAGTCCAGCAGGCACACGAGGAGGTGTCGGAGCTGTCCCGGCGCCCTCCGCCGTCTGCGGTGGCACTTTCGTGCGCGTTGTTGGCGTTCCTGGGCTCCGCGGTGGCGGCCGTAGCGGTCAGTCCACTGTTTGTCGTGCTGGTGGTCGGAGCCATGGTCGCGACTGGCGTGCTGTATTCGCGTCTTGAGGCGGAGAAGGGCAGGCGCAGGACAGCGATCGTCGATGCGCAGCAGCGCCAGGGCGACTGCGGCGCGCGCATGGCTCAAGCGCAGGCGACCGCGCAGGAGCGGGCCGCTTACGTGGCGGAGTTGGGGCGTCGACGGGAGGCCCACCGACCAGAGCGTGTGCTGCGGGCTGTGGGGAGGGTGTACGTGCCGCTGACCATTGCGAAGGTCGCAGGGTACCCGATCGTGGTCGATCGCTCCGGGGTCTTGCCCAAGGTCTCCCTGCGGCTGCCGGACCTCGCGACGCGGCCCGAGGTGCTGGAGCGCATCCGCCGCACCGTTGCCGACGCCCAGCAGCGGCCGGTGCTGCTCCGAGGCGACAGCGAGGCGCCGTCCGAGATGGACGAGGTGCTGGGCGAGGAGCGTGCGCTGCACCGGGCGGTGACGGACTTCACGGAGATGGTCGAGGCCATCCCGACGGTGGAGGCGAGCCTGCCGCTGCTACCCAACGACAGCGCGCTGGTGCGGTATCTTCTGACGGAGGAGTTCGACCCCGCCGCGACTCCAGGACAGATGGTGAGGCTCGACCCCGGCGACGCGATCGCGACGGCCGCGCGCAGGGTGACCGACGTGGCGTCGCGGATGCGCACCCTCGGTAGCCAGGCCGACCGGACGATGCGCGATCTCTACCAGGGGCTCTCGGTGGTGCTGAAGGATTTCGGCGAGCTGCGCGCGGACGCCCTCGACCACCTCCACCAGGGACTGCAGCAGATCCTGCAGCGGAGCGACCTAGCGTACGTCACGTATTATTGTCCGCGTTGCAACCGGGTGCCGGCGTACCTCTTCCACCGGGTGGGGGTCGACGTCGACCAGGCCCACGAGCTGTCGCCCGAGGCGCTCCTGTCCGCGCTACAGAACGACGACGAGGCGCGGGAGCGGATCACCCGCGATGAGACCCTCGCGACGGAGATCGGCTCGGCGTGGGGTGCCGCGAGGGAGCTCGACGAGAGCATCCGGAAGTGGGAGGAGACGCAGCGCACGAACGCCAATCGGGTCGGGCCGAGCATCACGGAGCTCCAGGCCTTCGAGTCGAGGATGCGGGCGCTGCGCGCACAGCGGGCTCAGGCGTTGGAGCAGTTCCGCTCGACGCTGACGCGCTGACGGACAACCCCCGGCCGCTGCTCAGAAAGCTCTCCCGGCAGGCCCGGCTTCACCGTAATCCCGACAAGGAGTCGTGGACCTGCGCGGCCTGCGGTGGTCTTCGACGACCCCGTGGTCGCGCGCATGGGTCGGATGCTGAAGGGTGAAGGACGAGCTCCTCATGCCGACGTGGAACCATCTGGACGGAGAAGGACGACCTTCGGAAGACCGAGGCTGTTCCGCACGAACGAGCAGATTCAACGGTTGATGGAGAAGGAGGCGACGGCGCTGCGTGACGTAGCCGAGCAGTACCGGGCGGACATGCGCTCGGTGCGC
>JADJAE010000144.1 GCA_016704445.1 Deltaproteobacteria bacterium | reverse complement strand
GGAAGGCGCACGCACGCCCGCACGCCATGCAGTGCGCGGGGTCGCTGGCGAGGTCGCGGCACACGCCCGCGCAGGCCGTCGTGCCGCCGCGCAGGTGGACGTGCACACCCCGCGGAGCACACCGTGCCCGCCCCGCAGGCGCGCGCGCACGCCGCCGCAGTTGCCGTTGTCCGCGGACAGGTCGCGGCACAGCCCCGCGCAGAGGCCCTGGCCCGTCGGGCACTGGCACGCCCCGCCCGCGCAGCGGGTGCCGCCGGCGCACACCGCGCCGCACGCGCCGCAGTGGCTGTTGTCGGTCTGCACGCTGACGCACAGTCCGGCGCACACCCGCTGGGGTCACCCGGCAGGCGCCGTCGACGCAGGCCTGGCCGCCGGGGCACGCGTTGCCGCACGCCGCAGTGCCGGTTGTCGGCGCCCAGGTTGGTCTCGCAGCCGTTGACCGCCGTCCGGTCGCAGTCGCCGAAGCCCATGTTGCACGCGGCCGCCGTGCAGGCGCCCGCCGCGCAGCCCGCCCGGGCGTTGGTGAGCACGCAGTTGCGGCCGCACGCGCCGCAGTGCATCGCTCGCGCGGACGTTGGTCTCGCAGCCGTTGGCCGCCATGCCGTCGCAGTTGCCGAGGCCCGTCGAGCAGGCGATCGCGCAGAGGCCCCCGGCGCAGCTCGCCACCCCGCCCACCGCGGGGCAGCGCGCGCCGCAGCTGCCGCAGTGGTCGACGTCCGTGAGCACGGCGGCCTCGCAGCCGTCGAGCGCCACGCCGTTGCAGTCGCGCAGCCCGCTCGGGCACATGAGCGTAGAGATCCCGCAGGTGCCCGCGCTGCACACCGCGCGCCCCCCGACCGGCGGCGCCGGGCAGCGGCGACCGCACGCGCCGCAGTGGGCCGCGTCGCCGACGGCGATGTTCACCTCGCAGCCGTCCGTCGGGCTCGCGTTGCAGTCGGCGAAGTCCCGGTCGCAGGCGCCCATCACGCAGCGGCCGGTGGCGCAGGTCGCCGAGGCGTTGGCGAAGCTGCAGCGGTTGCCGCACGCGCCGCAGTGGGGATCGGCCGTGAGCGACACGCAGGCGCCCTCGCAGAGCGCCCGGCCCGGGCCCGCGCAGGCGTCGGGGTGGTCGGCGGGGGCGTCCCTCGCCTCGGGTGCGTCGGGCGCGTCGGGCGCCTCGGGGAGGTCTCGCGGCGCGTCGGGGGGCACGTCGAGGGAGGACGTCGAGGGACACGTCGAAGGGACACGTCGGGCGGGGGCGTCGCGGGGGACATCGCGAGGGAGGTCCGTCGGGGCGCGCGCGTCGGGCAGCGAGGTCGTGGAGGCCAGCGGCGGGGCGAACTCACAGCCCGCGCTCAGCGACAGCGCGAGCAGGCAGAGCGTGGACGGCGCGAGCCAGCGCCGCCCAGGGGGCGGAGGTCGTTGGTGCGATGTCTTGATCGATGGAGCGTTCGCCACGTCGTAGGTCCTCGTGAGCCCGTGTGGGGTAGCGGCCGCCCCGCCGCAAGACTCGGCCCGACGGCTGCACGTTGCTCCGTTGCCACTCCGCGGCGGCGGCTCTAGCAGGAACAGCACAAACGTTGATGCGACCGAAGCCCCCAGTGCGACTCGCCCACTCCATGGCCATGCTGGCCACGGCCGCGACGCTCGCGGCCGCCCCCGCCGGGCGCAGACCCCCCCCGACGCTCAGATCTCCCGCGGCGTGGCGCTCCGGCGGCAGGGGCGCGACGCGGCGGCGCTGGAGGTGTTCCAGTCCGCGTGGCGGTCGTCTCGCGCTCCCAGGGCGCTGGCGCAGGTCGCCCTCGCCGAGCAGGCCCTCGGCCGCTGGGTGGCGCCGAGGCGCACCTCGTCGAGGCCCTCGCCGCGCGCGACCCGTGGGTGCGCTCCCGCCTCGCGATCCTCCAGTCGGCGCTCGCGGAGATCCGTCGGCACGTCGGTCGCCTCGACGTCGTGGGCGAGCCGAGCGGCGCCGAGGTGGTCATCGACGGCGCCGTCGTCGGCCAGCTCCCGCTCTCCACCATGCTGCGCGTACCCACCGGGTCGCTCACCTTCACCGTGCGCAGCGAGGGGTACTTCCCCGTCACCCGCACGGTGCAGGTCGAGGCTCCGCGACCCCCTCGTCCGAGGACCCGTACGGCGCCTGGGCGCGCTTCCAGGCGAGCGAGAACGCCGCGCAGCAGAGCACGGGCAGCGGGCAGTGCGCCATCGCCCAGCAGCGCGGAAGCGCCGACGCCGCGCAGGTGCGTGACCTCTGCGCGCGCATGTCGACCTCGGCGACGGTGGCGCTCAGCGCGGGCATCGCGGGCGGGGCGGTGCTCGTGACGGGCGTGCTGTTCACGGTGGTGGGCCGGTCGCGGGCGCCCGGCAGCGCCTCGCGGTGGGCGCTCGCGCCGTGGATCGCCGCCAACACCCACGGCGCGTCGCTCTCGGGCACCTGGTGACCCCGGGGGCGACCGCCGTGACCACCGAGGCCGACGAGTGCGCGATGCTGCGGGCGGTGCTGGCGCGCTTCCCGGATGCGGTGACGGTCAGCGCCGCCGTGCGCGATGCGGACGGCCGCGCCCGCGACATGCGGGTGATCTACCTCAACGACTCGGCGCGCGAGGGCCAGCCCGCCCCGGAGGCCGCCATCGGAGCGCTCTGCAGCGAGCTCTGGCCGCAGATGGTGCTCAACGGCGCCTTCGCGGCGTGCCTCCGGGTGCTCAACGGCGGCTCGTCGGAGTTCGGAGAGTTCTGGTGGACGGAGAGCGCGACGTACCGGCCGCTCGGCAACGAGTACCGGGCCGTGCGCGTCGGGGCCGACCTGGTGCTCTGGGTTCTGCGAGACAGCGCCGACATGGCCCGACGCATGGACGCCGAGCAGGCGCGCTTCCGGGCGGCCTTCGACGCGGCGCCCGCGGGAGTGGCCCTCATCGACCTCGGCGGCCGCATCGTGCTGGCCAACGAGAGCCTCGCGGCGATGGCGGGCCGCGAGCGCGAGGCGCTCCCCGGCCGGGTCTTCGCCAGCCTCGTCACGCCGAGCGACGCGGGCGACGTGGCCGAGGCCATCGCGGCCCTCATCCGCGACGTGGACCTCACCTACGACCGGGAGCTGCGGCTCGAGCGCCCTGGCGGGACGGAGGCCTGGGCGCGGGTCTCGCTCGCGCTGGTGCGTCAGGCCGACGGCGTCCCGAGCTACTGCGTGGCGCACGTGCTCGACGTGACCCCCCAGAAGGCGCTGGAGAACGCCCTCTCCCACCAGGCGCTGCACGACCGGCTCACCGGCCTGCCCAACCGCGCGCTGCTGTACGACCGGCTCGGCCAGGCGCTCGTCCGGCTCGCGCGCCACCTCGGGGTCGTGGGCCTGCTCTTCATCGACATCGACCAGTTCAAGGTGGTCAACGACGGCCTCGGGCACGCCGCGGGCGACGCGCTGCTGGTGGCCGCCGCCGAGCGGCTGAAGCACGCCACCCGCCTGGGCGACGCGGTGACGCGCTTCGGCGGCGACGAGTTCGTGGTGATCTGCGACGAGCTCCGCAGCGAGGCCGACGCGATGCTCGTCGCCACGCGGGTGCAGGAGGCCTTCCGCGCGCCCTTCGAGTGGGATGAGCACAGCTTCACCATCACCCTGAGCATGGGCATCGCCACCGCGACGACCGGGGGCGTCGACGCGCAGTCGCTGGTGCGCGACGCCAACGTCGCCATGTACCGGGCCAAGGAGGAGGGCCGAAACCGCTGCGTGTACTTCAGCGACAGCCTGCGGGCGAAGGCCGTCGAGCGGATGCAGACGGTGATGGCGCTGCGCGAGGCCGTGGCTCGCGACGAGCTGCGGCTGCACTACCAGCCCATCGTCGACCTGGTCACCGGGAAGATCGTCGGCGTCGAGGCGCTGGTGCGCTGGCAGCACCCGGAGCGGGGTCTGCTCTCCCCGGACGCCTTCATCCCCATCGCCGAGGAGACCGGGCTCATCGTCCCCATCGGCACCTGGGTGCTCCAGGAGGCCTGTCGGCAGAGCCAGCGCTGGCACGATCGCTTCCCCGCGTATGCGAGCCTCCGCATGTCGATCAACCTGTCGGCGGGGCAGATCATCCACCCGGGCCTGGTGGGCCTGGTGGCCGAGGCGCTGGCGGTCTCGTCGCTCGACTCCTCGACGGTGGTGCTGGAGGTCACGGAGAGCGTGCTCATGGCCGACCCGGAGAAGGCGGGCCGGGTGCTGCGACTGCTGAAGGCCCTCGGGCTGCGGCTGAGCGTCGACGACTTCGGCACCGGGTACTCGTCGCTCACCTACCTCAAGCGCTTCCCCATCGACATCCTCAAGGTGGACAGGTCCTTCGTGGCGGGCCTCGGCGAGGACAGCGAGGACTCGGCCATCGTGGCCGCGACGGTGGGCCTCGCGGGCGCGCTCGGGCTGCAGGCCGTCGCCGAGGGGGTCGAGACCGAGGACCAGATGGCCCGCCTGGTCGACCTCGGCTGCCCCAACGCGCAGGGGTACTTCTTCTCCTGGCCGATGCCCGCCGACGGCGATCGCCGAGCCTCGCGCGACCCCTCGTGGGATACCCACTGGAGCGCCCAGGTGCCCCCTACGCGTAGTGCCCCCGTCCCCCCCCCCCCCCCCCCCCCCCCGGGCGACCCCGCCGTTGCGGGAGGGGATTGCCAGCCGCGGTCGATCCGGCGAATCATCCGCGCGGCCCCAATGAAGCCCTCCCTCTGCCTCGTCGTCGCGAGCCTCCCCCTCTGGATCGGCTGCGGTGACTTCACCCCGGTGGAGACCCCGCTCGTCGACGGAGGCGCGGGCAGCGCGGCCCTCAACGGCTGCACCCCGGAGATGTTCGTCGACCGAAGCGCGGCCAGCGCCAGCCGCACCGTGGGCTTCGGCGGAGAGAACGGCAGCGGGGGTCTCTCCTACGCCCCGAAGTGCCTGACCATCGCCGCCGGGCAGGACGTCACCTGGGTGGGCGCCTTCTCCGCGCACCCGCTCACCCGGGGTGTTCCTGGCGACACCAACGGCGGCCCCGCGGCAACCCCATCCCCACCACCATGACCGGGACCTCCGTCACGGTGAACTTCCCCCGCCCCGGCACCTACCCCTACGTCTGCGGGATGCACGCCTTCCTCGGCATGACCGGCGTGGTCGTCGTCCGCTGAGGGGGACTCTCCCTCCGGGCACCCCCGCTGCGCCGCGGACCACGCCTCGCCCACGCGGCGCACCGCCACGTCGGTGTCGATCGCGTCGTCGACCCCGCGCTGCGCCACCGGGAGCATCGCCGACCACCGCGCGCGCAGCCCCCGCAGGCACGCCGGGGTCTCGCCGCGCACCGTCAGCGCGTCCTCGCAGCGCCCCGCGCGCACCACCCAGCGCGCCCGGTCGCGGCGCAGGGCCAGGCGCATCGCGCCCTCCACCTGCTCGGCGGTGGGGCCCTCGCCCACGCCGTCGAAGGCGCAGCGGGCCCACTGGGCCATCGCGTCGCGCGGGCTGCGCGGGCCCTCGTCCCGGGCGCGCTCGCCGTCGCACGCCGCGAGCGCCACCGCGGCCAGCACCCACGCGCCCCGCACGGCCGGTGCCTCAGCGCCCGCCGTCGACGTCGCCGAGCACCCGCGCGGCGAGCTCGCCGTGGCCCAGCAGCATCAGCCACCGCGCCGTCTCGCGCCGCGGACCCACCCGCAGCCGGTCGTGCAGCGCCGTCGCGGACTCCGCGCCGAGGGTGACCACGGCGTACGCGGCCCGCAGCGGGTCGTCGCTGCCCGCGAGCAGGCGCGCGGCGGAGGCGCGGCGGGCCTCGTCGGCCACGCCGGGCGCGCAGAGGGCGTAGGCGTCGTCGGTCCACGGGGCGCGGGCCCTGCGCAGGCCGTCGCAGCCCTCCGGGGCCGAGGCGTCGAGGCGCTCGAGCACCGGGCGCAGCGCGATCATCGCGAGCCCGGCGGTGCCCCACGCGGGGCTCATCCGCGCGGCGCGCAGCGACTCCGTCGCGGCCTCCGCGAGGCGATCCATCGCCAGCAGCACCCGGGCGCGGGCGAGGTGCGCCGCGGGGTCGTCGCGCAGTGCGATGGCGGCCCTCAGGTCGCTGTCCGCGAGGTCGAGCCCGCTCGAACCGCCGACCTCGATCCACACCCGGGCCCTCGCGAGGAGCGGCGTCGGCGAGGCGCCCCACGCGTCCACGGCGGCGCTCGCGTACTGGAGCGCCCGGTCGCGCGGCCCCTGGCTGGTGGCGAGCTCGAGGGCCGCCTGCGCGGAGATGGCGCCGGCGAGCTCGGCGTTGTCGAGGCTCTGGTGCGCGACGCTCGCCTGCGCGGTGAGGGTGCCGTCGGCGACCTCCACCACGTGGTCGCCCGCGCGCACCACGAAGCTCCCGAGCATCCCGGTGGGGTCGGCGGGCTCGTCGCTGCGCGCCGGCGCGGTGCGCTCGGCCACGGCCGCCGGGTCGCCGGCCGCCCGGAGGAGGGTGGCGACGAGGCGCGCGAGGTCGAGGGTGCTCACCCGCTCTCGGGCGGACGGCAGCACGCGCCACACGAGGTCGGGCGAGCGCGGCGGCGGCACGGCCTCGCCCTCCCCCACCACCCCGGCCTGTCGCCGCTGGTGCACCAGCTCGGCGGCCCGGCGCGCCCGCGCCACGGGGTCGCGCTCGGCGCGCACGCGGGCGACCACCTCCTGGAGCTCGGCCCCGGCCACCAGCGGGTCGTTGGCCTGCGGCGCGACCTCCGTCGGAATCGGCCGCACCCGGTCGAGCGCCCGCCGCGAGCGCAGCGTGTGCCACGCGCCCCCACCGCCGACGACCAGCAGCAGGGTGACGACGGCGACGACCACCCGGGCGCGCCGGGGCCTCGGGGCGGGGGCGTCGACGACGGGCATCAGGTTGGTCGCGCGGAGGCACTTCGGGCAACGCGGAGAGCCGTCGGCGCAGCGGGTTCCACAGTGGGCGCACTCGAGGGACATGGCGGGGCGATACCGATACAGACGCCGACTCCACCCGACGCGTCGCGCCGCGGCACCGTCGCGACGGGCGCCAGCAGCGGCCTCGCCTCGCGTATAACCGCCCGGTGACCCGTCGCGCCGCCGCCCTCGCCCTCGCCCTCGCCCTCGGATGCAGCTCGCCCGCCCGTGGCCCCGACGCCGCCGTCCCCGCGCCCGACGTCCCCGTCGCCGACGTCACCCTCGCCGACCTCCCCGAGCCCGATGTCTCCACCGCCGACACCCCCGCGCCGGATGTCCCGCCCGAGCTCCCGCCGCGCCGCTCGCTCCCTCCGTCCCCCCGGGCGCTCGCCGACCTCGCGGGCTTCTCCCTCCCCGGCCGCGACCTCCCGGTGGGCTCGTCCCCGGCAGCCCGGGGGCGCCGCGCGTGGGCACTACGCACTCTGCGCGCGATGGGCCTGCACCGTGTGCGCCGGGAGATCTTCTGGCGCGACGTCGAGCCCTCCCCCGGCGCCTTCACCTGGGGCGACTACGACGCCCTCCTCGACGAGGCCCGCGCCGCCGGCGTCGACGTGCTCGGGGTGCTCGCCTACGGCAACCGCTGGGCCTCCTCCGCAGCCAACGCGTCCGACTACCACGCCCCGGACGACCCGCGCGACTTCGCCCGCTACGCCGCCGCGGCCGTCGCCCGCTACCGCGACCGCGTCCGCGACTGGGAGGTCTGGAACGAACCCAACGCCGGCTTCCGCTTCTGGCGCCCTACGCTGGGCGGCGACGCCCCCGCCTTCGGCCGCCTGGTGTCCCTCGCCCGCGAGGCCGCCGTGATGGCCGACCCGATGGCCCGCGTCGCCTTCGGCGGCACGGTCTTCCTCCCGCAGGTCATCCCCAGCGGGGTGGCCTTCACCCGCGGGTCCTTCGAGGCCAACCCCGGGCTCGCCCCCGCGCTCGGCGCCTTCGCCATGCACGCGTACACCCTCTATCCCCCGCGGGTGTCGCCCGAGGCCGAGGGCAACGGCGAGGTCTCGCACGTCCACAAGATCGAGGAGATGGCTGCCCTGCTGGCGGCCAGCGGCTACGACCTCGCCCGCCCCTCTGGGTCATCACCGAGACCGGCTGGCCCGTCACCGCCGAGGTCCCCGAGGAGCGCCAGGCCCGCTACCTCGTTCGCACGGTGCTGCTCTCCGCGCTCGCGGGCGCCGACGGCGTGTGGCTCTACGAG
>JADJAE010000143.1 GCA_016704445.1 Deltaproteobacteria bacterium | reverse complement strand
TGCGCCCTCGCCACGGTGGTGAGCCTCGCGCGCCCCGACGAGCGCCGCCTCCCGGTAGTGCTCGCGTCATTCGGGATCTACCTGGCGGCCGCGCACTTCGTTATGCGACCCCTCGGACGTGCCCTGGCGGGGCTGTGGACGCGCTCGCGCTGGATCGCGCTCCCCGCGGTGATCGCGCTCCTGGTCGTGTCGGCATGGGCAACCGACACCGCGGGCGTCCATGCGATCTTTGGGGCCTTCGCGGCGGGTCTGGTGATCCCCACGGCTCGAAGCTCGCGCACGACCCTGCGCGACGGGCTCGGCGACGCGGTGGTGGTGCTGCTCGACCTTCTTCGCGTCGGCAGGGGGCTACGGATGCAGGCGGGGGCGTTGAACGTCGCGTCGTTTGGGGCGCTGCTCGGCGCGGTGATCGTCGTGGCCTCGGTGGGCAAGGTGGCCGGCGGCATGTTCGGGGCCCGGATCGCGGGGATGGGATGGCGCGACGCATTGGCCGTCGGCGCTGATGAACACGCGCGGGCTGATGGAGCTGGTGGTCCTCCAAGTGGGCCGCGACCTGGGATTCTCTCCTCGAGGCTCTTCTCTGTGATGGTGTTGATGGCGCTCGCGACCACCCGCGGTGACGACGCCCGCCGTGCGCTGGCTGCTGCGGCCAGCGTACGGCAACCCCCAGGCCGCGATGGAAGGTCACTCCGCGGCGCCGCGCTCCGAGGCCAGGCCGATCGCAGCGACCTGAAAGACGAGGCCCCCTACTGCGTGGCGTGCGGAGGGATGGACACGGCGGTCGACGCCGGAGCAGCCCCCCGTGCCATCGCGGAACACGTCTCGCCGCTCGCCGCGAAGCCGGACGGGCACTGCGGCGCTCCGACGCAGGTGCTGCGCAGGCTGGACCAGACCTGGCCGGGCCAGCAGCAGTGTCCCGCGGTCTCCTCCGAGATGACCCGGTCCCGGCCGCAAGCCCGGGCCGCGGCGGACCGGAGGCGTCGCGAGCAGGGGGGCCGCCGTCGCGGGGGCATCACCCACCGTTGCGCACGTCTCGCCGCTCGCCGCGAAGCCGGGCGGGCACTGCGGCGTTCCGATGCAGGCGCTACGCAGGCTGGACCAGACCTGGCCGGGCCAGCAACAGTGTCCCGCGGTCTCGTCCGAGATCACCTGGCCCGTCGCACAGGCCCGAAGGGTGCGGGCGGACGGAGGCCGAGCGGGGGGGGCTGCCGTCGCGGGGGCAGCACCCGCCGTTGCGCACATCTCGCCGCTCGCCGCGAAGCCGGGCGGGCACTGCGGCGTTCCGATGCAGGTGCTGCGCAGGCTGGACCAGACCTGGCCGGGCCAGCAGCAGTGTCCGCGGTCTCGTCGAGATCACCTGGCCGGTCGCACAGGCCCGCGGTGCCGGGGGCGGCGGAGGGGGGGCCGACACCAGCGCCCGCGGGGATGGAGACGAGGCCTCGGCGGCCAGGGCGATGACCACGGAGAGGTTGCCGTTGGGCACCACGGTGATGGCCTGCCGGGAGGTCGCGTAGCCCTCGGCGTGGACCTCGAACTCGTTGGACCCTTCAGACAGACGTAGCGGCTGCGGAAGCGGGAAGGTTCCCACCCGGACTCCTCGCACCAGCATCGGCACCGCTAACGTTGCAGTTCGCCTGCCGTGCCCCGCGTGCGAAACGGATCACCTGCGGGTTCTGCATCAGCCCTGCGCGGTTCTGGTGGATCCACGGGTCGCGCCGGGCGGCGACGGCCAAGACCAGGTGGGCCTCTGCGTCGCTCCAACGATTGAGCGCCCCTTCGGCGAGGGCCATGCGCGCCAGGGCGCGTGGTTCGCGGGTGAGCTCGTAGATGTGTTGGAAGACGGCGAGCGCCTCCTCGTTGTGGTTCTCGTCGCGGAGACGGAGGCCCCGCTCGTGCTCTGCGCGAAGACTGATGTCTTGTGCCGACGCAGTGGTACTCACGAAGACCGTCAGAAGGGGTATCAACGTCCACGCGCGAAGCCAGCTTGATCGCATGGCGCGCGATGCTCTCGCGACTGGGCGTCGGATCTAGTAATTAGGGCCATCCAGTTGATCTTTCGTGAGCGATCGCCCGAGCCCATCGCGGCGGGCGAGTGGCGTCGGATGCAGAAGGCGCGGTCGAGAATCAGCATCGTAGGATGATGCCCCTCCAGCCTCCTCAACATGCAGTGTCGGGCTTTCGCGTCGACGAGATCGACCGCGCGCAGAAGCTGATCAGAAGTGTTCGAGCCCACCGTCGCGACGTTACGACGCAGGACGCGGAACGAGGTTCGACGCTGCGAGAGATAGTCGCCCAGGTCGTCGCCGCACTCCTCCAGCGCCGTGTTGAGACCTTGCACCGCGGTCGGTCGGTAGAGCGGGTGGGACACTGCCCTCTCGAATCGAACCTCGTCGAGCACCTGACCGGCGCTGTCGAGGGATCTGCGCGTCGACCACCATGTTGGTGAGTGCGCTCCCATAAAGCTGTAATAACCACGAGTCCATGACACGAGGACGCGCCCGCACGGTGAAGGGCGCGGCCGCCGGCGAGAGCGACCCCTGGCTGTGCGCCATCGCGTGCTCGCCGAAATGCGGAGCCGCCCCGGAGATGTCGTTTGGAACCGTCGCCGCGTCTTCGCCGGGATGCTGCTGGAGCCAGCTCTTAGGCGGGCTGACCGTCGATGTTCATCGTCGACGTGTCGAGGGCCAGGAGCGAGAACGTCGCGCCATTTCGAAACGGGTTGGGGTTCGCCTGACGCATGACCTGCCAGCTCGAACCGCAGTTGATGGAGCCCGCGGCGAGCACACCGAAACACACAACCTTGAAGAGACTTGACCCTTGATTTGACATGTGACCTCCTCTGATCGTGTCCTCGCGAACACGAGCCCTTGCTCTATCAGGAAGCGCCCGCCTCGCCTTCACGGCGGCAGGTCTTCATTGACCTATACGACAGGCGCGTATAGAACAACTTCTGTGGTGAATGGTGCTGAGACACTCAGACCAGGAGACAAATCCCGACGAGCCACTTCCAGGGCTACCTTGGATTCTGCTCTTCCTGCCTGGTCTTCGAATTCGGAATCACTTGGAAGCCACCCGATCGGGAATCACCGTTGGGTGAGAGCGTATTGGGAGGAGTGGGGAGGGCGCCCGGACTCATCAAAGCATTGTCTTGCGGGTTGAGATCAACCGTCGACACGGCCTCGGGGCTCGGAGGGGAGATCGATTCCACCGGGGCGCTCGGCGCGGTCGTTGGAGAATTGGTGGGTACGCCGATGGAGGCCGGAGAAGTATCCCCCGTCGGGGTGCAGCCATTCGCCAACAGACCCAGGAGGCCCATGGTCGTGAACAATCCCAGCACGGACGCACGAGAGAACTTCATCGATCCTCCACGCTGCTCCATTCGGCGCCGCTGCCGGCGGCGCCACCCGGCGAGGCCCAATCCGAGAACGAGGGCTCCGACTGCTCCATCCGTCTTCTCGCCAGAAGGGCTTCCCGGTCGCACCGTGCAGGGAGCCGCTGCCCCCGCTGCTCGTGCGCGTCAGGGCACTTCCGCAGAGTTGAAGTAGCTGACGCTGCCCCGCTGCAGACGCATGAGAACGCGCAGTACCCACCACCGCAGCAACCCGACAGGCGCAACCCGAGTTCGAGGTGCACGCCGACGCGCAACCGCAGGTGTCGCCACCACAGTTCGCTTGGGTAAGCGTTCCGCCTCCCGAGCATGACGTCGTCGGGTTCGGGGTCGGGTTCGGGGTCGGGTTGGTGTTCGAGGAACAGACGCCGTTCGAGGTGCACCCCGAGCTCCTGGGATTGCTGTTACAGCAGACGTCGGTTCGGCCGCCGCTCCCAAGGGGACAGCACCACCCCACCGAGCTGCAATACAGATATCCGCTCGAACACGTCTGCGCGTACGCCGCGCCCGGCATCGCTGCGGCGAACGCCATCCATACCACGAACGCAAACGCTCCCACGAACGCTCCGCGCCATGACGTACGCCTACCGCCCGAGTGACGTGTTCGTTGTTCAGACCTGACATCGTTGACGATCATCGTATCCCTCCATTTACGGCACATGGCCCGCGGTGTTGTTCTGGCTCTTCCGCGAAAGCGGGGGCGCTGGTTTCGTAGGGTTCCGCGCGCCGCGCCCTTGCGGCCCGCGGTTCGCCGCGTAGGGCGTCGGCGCCGATCGGCCTGCGTTGCGTCGGGCGGTGGTCGGGGATGCGCTGGCTCACCATCCCCGCCTCATTGCGGGGTACGTCTCTCGGTGAACTTGCAACCCACTGGGAGACATCGCGGTGAGCCAGCGCACGAAGATTGTCGCAGAGATCTGGGGCTATCGGGGATGGAACGTCACCTCCATCACCTACGAGCGTTCCGACGGGACGCCCATCACGCCCGTCGGCGGGTTCGTGTCCGCCGACGTCCGCGTCGTGATCCACGTCGAGCGGCGGTGGACCAGTCGGTGCGCGCACTGCGGGGCGATCACCGGCAAGGTCCACGAGCGTCTCGGCGCGCGACGATGGCGTGACCTGCCATGGGCCGGCCGCGTCGCCGAGATCGAGTACGCCCCGGTGCGGGTGGCCTGCACGCGGTGCCGTACGACGGGCGTCGAGCGCCTCGCCTGGGCCGACCCCTATCAACGCCAGACGCAGCGCCTTCAGCAGCATCTGGCGTTGCAGGCGGCGAGCATGCCGGTCACCCACGTCGCGGCCCTGAACGGGCTCGATTGGGGCACCGTCCATCGCGCCGAGCACGCCGCGCTGGAGCGCTGGGACAAGACCCGCACGCCCCGCCGCTGCGCCACGTCGGGATCGACGAGAAGTACCTGGGCCGCCGCAACCAGCTCGCGGACGACTTCGTCACGATCGTGAGCAACGTCGAGACGGGCGAGCCCCTCTGGATCGGCTACGGCCGCCGCGAGGAGACGGTGGCGGCGTGGCTCAAGACCCTGACCGCCGCGCAGAAGGCGACGATCACGCTGGCGGTGATGGACATGCACCGGCCCTTCGCCAACGCGATCCGCAACGATCCGGCGCTCGCGCATGTGGCGATCGTGCACGACCCGTTTCACGTGATGAAGCGAGCGACCGAGGCCATCGACGAGATGCGCCGGGCGGCGTTCTTCCGCGCGGGCGACGAGATGCGGCGAATCGGTCGGGGAAGCCGCTGGCTCGTGCTTCGAGCGTGGGAGAAGTGCAGCGAGGCCGACCAGGCGAAGCTGAAGGTGCTCCTCGGGTACAACCGCCAGCTCGCCCGCGCCTACCAGATCGTCGAGGAGCTGCGCGCGGTGCTCAAGGCCCCCGACCGGGAGTCGATGGTCGTGGGGCTGGACCGCATCCTGCGGCGCACCGACCGACGCTGTCACAAGCCGCTGCGCAAGCTGCACGACTCGCTACAGGCACACCGCGCCGCGATCCTGGCGCTGGGCGAACACCGGCCAGCCGCCGGTCGCGTCGAGGCCCTCAACAACAACTGGGAGTCGCTGGTTCGGCGAGGGCGCGGCTATCGCAACCATGCCCACCTCCTGCTCAAGCTGCGATTCATGATTGCCAATCCCATCCGCAACGACGACGCCATCCAGCGATTCCTCGCCCTCGGCCTGCAGCCCCCGCCGCAGCGTCAGGCCGCGTGAACCAGCGCCCCCGCTTTCGCGGAAGAGCCGTTGTTCTTGTCTATTGATTGCCATCAATAAACACCACTCCCCCCATAGAAGACATCCAGCGGCGCGATCTCGATTCACGCGGGCAACTCTTCTAGCCCCGGAGTATCACTGATCGAAACGTGATCTCTGATCGAGTGATGGGAGATGCATGACCGCCGTACAGAGCGAATGACATCATCGATATCATGGCGCAAGTTGGTGGTGGTATGAGTGCCATCACCCCCACTTTCCGTTGCTAGCAGAGACAGGCCGCGGCCGTCAGCAAAGCTGCCGCGCTCTGTCAGTGCCGCGCGGCAAGTGTTCTGTCAGCTGGGCGAGTGGTAACGACTCGGGAGCCACGTTCTACCTTCATGCGAAGGCAGAACTGCCTACGTCGTGCCAGACCCGCTCAGACGCAGTTCTAGAAGACGAAGCCGGCACCCAACATGGCGCCGCCATGGGGGAGCGGGCCGCCTGAGACGCCCGCAAAGCGCAGCGAAGATGGGCGGGAGGAGTAGTTGCCCGTAACCAGTTCGACGCGGTTGCGACCCATGCTGCCGAAGCCGGTGATCGGCGCGATGATTCCCAGTGTAACGCCGAGGCCGAGGACGACGACGCCCGGGATGAAGAGATCGTTGCCGGAGCGGTAGGTACCCCGCTGTAATAGCTGTAGCTGCGACCTCGCTCGTGAGCATGAACTCAAGCCCGAGCGAGACCAGGCCCACGGCGCTCGCCGTGCCGACGATGCCCCAAACCAGGGGGCCCGAGCGGAAGTGCTGCACCTGCATCGTGCCGCCCTGCGCAGGGATCTCCAAGTCGGTGTCGTACTCGCGAGGGCCTGACACCGCAACGTGCGCGGGGCCCGGCAGCAACGAGAGGGAGCAGGGCGTGGTGCACTGCTGGGGGGCGCCCCGGCCGGTCACGGTCACGTTGTACACCTCGTTGTTGCGCCCCACGAAACGAACCGGCACCCCACCCGCCTGCTGGGCGTAGGCGGGCTGCTGGCCGTAGGCGGGCTGCTGGGCGTAGACGGGCTGCTGGGCATAGACGGGTTGCTGGCCGTAGACGGGCTGCTGGCCGTAGACGGGCTGCTGTTGGGGCAGCGGAGGCGGGGGAGGACCCATCGGTGAGGCGCCGACCTAGACACCAAGGGTCACGCCAGACGCAACAACGCAGGTCTCCTGCTGCAACATCGTGCCCGGGGGGCAGAGGGGTGTCCCCACGCACGTTCCGCGGCTGTTGGACCACGCTTGATTGGGCCAACAGCACCGACCCGAGGTGTCCTGCGTCACGGTCTGGCCCGGCATGCATTGCGCTGCAGCGAGGCTGGGCACCGTCAGGAGAAGAGAGAATACGAACAGTCTGCACCACTTCATGACTTGAGCTGCTCCACGAGGTTGTTCCCCCTGAATGAGACGCGGGACGCGGGACTTACGATGCGTATGCGAGAGCCAGACCCCCGACCGGGCAAAGGTGCCGCGTGCTTCTGAAAAATGTCAACACCTCCTGTTTAGCTCCATGATAAGCGTCCGCGACGCCGAGGTGGAGTCGCGCACGAGGGCCTTGTCTCTGGGTGCGGCTCTTCTGGTCACAACAGAATTTGCCAGGACGTGCGGAGGCAACGGGGCTGGCGTGAAGGCGCGGCGGCTTGGTAGCCGGGCGTTACCCGCATCAACTCCGGCCGCCGCATGCCCACGACACCACAGCCCCCGCCCACGCCGTCGATCCCGCTTCGCCCCCGTTCACGCGCTCGTCGCCGACGTGCTCCCAGCAAGAGCGACCTCACCGCTCCTCGCACCCACGACGCGCTGGAGCAGGAGCTGCTGATCAGCGGCCGCGAGTTCGCCCGGCGCGCCGTCCGGGGCACCTCGACGCGCTCGCGGCGCAGGAGCGGCGAGACCTGACGCCGCCCGCCGTGATGGACCCGGAGGCGACGCGGCGCTCCCTTCGGCGGACGCTGCTTACGGTGTTCGGTAAGGTGACGGTGACGCGCATGGGCTGGAGAGATCACCGCGTGATCACGTACTTCCCCGACCGACACCGCGCTCAACCTCTAGCGGCGAGCAGTACTCGTTCACCGTGCGCCGCTTCTTGGCCGAGCCATTGGCCGAGCAGTCCTTCGAGACCTCCCAGCGCTTCCTCGATCAGCGGGGCATCGAGGTCCCCAAGCGGCAGGCCGAGGAGCTGGTGGTCCGCATGGCGCAGGACTTCGAGGTCTTCTACCGATGGCATCAGGCCTGCGCCAACGACGGCAGCGCGGACGACTGCGCGCTGGTGATGAGCTGCGACGCGACCGGCATCCGGATGATCCCGACGGCGCTGCGGGAGGCCGCGCAAGGAGGCTGCCGAGGAGCACGATCGCCCGCGCGGCGACCCCATGGCTCAGCGCAAGGACCGCACGTACGACCACCGGATGGCGGTCGTGACCGCGGTGTGGGAGCAGCCGCTCAAGGTCCGCACGGCGGAGCAGATCATCGACAACCTTCGCCCGGCCGCGGAGCGCCGCCTCGATCGCGAGGACTCGCGGCTCCCGGCGCCCCGCAACAAGGTCGTCTCGGCGACGATCACTGACAATCAGGCGACGGCCATCCAGTGGATGTTCGACGAGGCGGAGCGGCGCGACCCGGAGCATCGTCGCGAGTGGGTGGTGCTCATTGATGGGGCGCGTGCGCAGTGGGATCAGATCGAGGCGGAGGCCGCACGGCGGGGCGTTCGCGTTCGCATCGTGATGGATCTGCTTCACGTGATGAGCTACGTGTGGAAGGCGGCGAATGCGCTCCACGGGACCGGGACTCGGGACGCCGAAACGTGGGCGTGCAAGTACGTGGGGCGGCTGCTGACCGGCTCGGTCGTGGACGCCGTGGCCGGTATGCGCCAGTCGGCCACGCTGCGGAAGGCGACGGAAAGCGCGGAGGAGGCGGTGGAGACCTGCGCCGCGTACCTCCTCGATCGCCTCTGGAACCTGGACTACAAGGTCGCCCTGGCGAAGGGCTGGCCCATCGCGACCGGGGTGATCGAGGGCGCCTGTCGCCATCTGGTCAAGGACCTGATGGGCATCACCGGTGCGCTATGGGACCTGCCAATGGCCGAGGCCGTGCTGCGGCTGCGTGCGCTCCAGGTCAGCGACCACTGGGAGGCGTACCTGCGCTTCCACCTCGAACGAGAGCGCTTCCGCAACCACCGCGATCCCCAAGTCGCGAAAAAGGCGGCGTGAGCAGCGTGCAGCGCGCCGACTACGCACAGCCGTTCATAGCCGCGTTACGCGAGAAGAGCCGCACCCCTTGTCTCTTCGTCGGGACGACGAGTTCTACGCGCGGTGTGACCGAAGCCGAGCGCAGCGCCGAGGTCCTCGCGGCGGATCACGAGGCGCTCAAGGCCGCGATCCCCGAATCCCTAGAAATACAGCCGATTCTACGAGAGTCGACCGCGCGGCATTTTGGGGTGGAATGATGTCAGGGCAGAATGATATCTAGCCTTCAGGACAGAAAGACGGACAAAATGATCATCGCGTTGGTCAACAACAAGGGCGGCGTGGCCAAGACCACCACCGCGGTCAACCTCGCAGCGGGGCTCGCGACTCGGACGCGGCGTGTGCTGCTGGTCGACCTGGACAGCCAGGGGTCGGCGTCCTTCTCTCCGGCGTCGCGCGCGCCGACCTCAATCCGTCATCAGCCGAGGTCCTGCTCGACGGGGTGCCCATCCGCAGCGCAATCCGGCCCACCTCTGTCGAGGGCCTCGACCTGCTCACAGGATCGATGGCCCTGGCC
>JADJAE010000142.1 GCA_016704445.1 Deltaproteobacteria bacterium | reverse complement strand
CGAACGGGATCACCGTCCCGTCGGGGCGTCTGAGCGTCCAGGCCCGACCGCCTTCGGACTCGCTCGGCGGCCTGAAGATCTTGAACTGATGGCTGCAGTTCGTGCACTTGACCGTCGTCCCGCGCTCCGAGACCAACGCGTCGTCAAACTCGTACTCGGTCTTGCAGCGGCTCGCGACAACGTCCATAGCACTCTTGCCTCGGCGGGGGGCGAAGCGCCGGGACGATAACAGACCCCTCCTCGCCGCGTCGATGCGACTGCGCATCACCGTGACGCACCGCTTTGGTTCACAGCGATCTATGAACGCCGATTCACGCCGATGCCTCGCGGGTCACACTCTCCGCTGGGTCGCGCGCCGGAACAGTGGCAGACTAGGCACGGCACGAGATCTGCTCGGTGGCTGGACAGCGTTCGGGTCGTACCCTCTGGCAACCTCTCCTCTGGGTCCTCCCGTCTGTGAACGGAGGCGTCGCAATGCGCAAGCTTGGCATCACACTGCATTCCTCGGCATGGTCGGCGCGCTCGGCGTGGTCCTTACGGGCTGCCCGGTCTGGAGCACCGACGACCTCGACGACAGACCTCGGACCACGCGTGACGGGGGCGTCGGCGTCGACGTTGGCACCGGCGGTCAGCGCTGCACGAGCGACGGCCAGTGCGCCAACGGCTACTGCGACCGCGCGAGCGGGACCTGCGCCGCGACCGGCACGCTGCGCCGCCACCGCGGACTGTCCCGCGGCTCGGTACTGCGACGGCGGAACCTCTGCGTGCCCGGCTGCAAGCCAAGTCAGAGCTGCACCACCTCGCTGGGCGCGAACTTCGTGCGACGCCGCTACGCGCCGCTGCACCCGCCGTCTCTACCACCGATGCACAGTGCGCCTCCGACGCCCTCGCGCCCGGGGGTGCCTCGGAGGCGTCGCCAGCCGCGATCAAACCTGTGCCAGTTCGATTACCAGTGCACGGGCACGCGGACAGTCCTGCGTCGACGGCCAGTGCGTCGCCCGCAGTGCACGACGACCAACGTCTCGACCGCGTGTGGCGCGGGTCAGGTCTGCACCAACGGCCGCTGCGCGTACCCGACCTCGGCGACTGCTCGGGGCGGTGCACCATCGCCCAGACCTGCGTGAACGGAGCCTGCCTCGCGACCTGCACCACCGACAAGACCTGCGGCGCGAGCAACGTGCCAGGACGGCGTGTGCCGCGTCGACACCCGTCCGCGGCCCTTCTGCACGATGGATTCGAGTGCTCCGCGGCCTCGGTCTGTCACAACGGCGCGTGTCGCCTCGCGTGCCCCGACGAGCAGCATGACCTGCAACCGCGTCGGCGTGACCAACACCTGCGCGAACGTCAACGGGCGCTACTTCTGGGCGAACAGAACGAGCAGCGCCCGCAGTGCGCCCGGACCGCCGACTGCGCGACGATGGGCCTCGCCGGGCGCGAGTGCGTGAACGCTCGCTGCATCTGACCCCGACGCCGCGCTCAGGGCGCGCGTCGGACTCAAACGACCGCGCCTGCACGCCCCATCGAGTCTCGCAAGACCACCCACATCCCCGCCGACGACGCTTCGCCTGACGACCAGCAGGCAGACAGCGGCCATCCCCACCGCGCGTGGCGGAGCGAAGCTGCCCGCGGTCGCGAAGAACGATCCCGGTCAGCGGTCCCGTTGTCCCGTCGAGCTGCCCCGTCAGCCGCACGCAGAGGCCCGCGCTCGTGACCCGTGCGACCTCGCCGTCGGCCACCTGGAACGACAGAAGCGCCCTGCACGAGCTCGACGGCGACGAACCTGGGCGGCCTGTGGAGGGCCGTCGGTTCGCACTCGAACCCTTCCGAAACGCCTCAACGTGAGAGTCGCCTCTACGATCGCTTCGACCATGATCAGCGCGTTCGTGTCAGGGCTCGACGCGCGCAGTTGTCCGGCGGGAAGACTCGCCGACGGTCCATCGCCATCCAGGCGACCTTCTGCGACCTCGCTGCGACACCGAAGCGGATCGACGGCGGCGCCCCTCCCAGCACCACCACTACCGAAAGCGCGCGGGCGTCGCTCCGGATCGAACCACACCGCCTCGACCGACAGCGCGTCACCGGGGCGGACCTCTGGTGTCTCGGTCAGCAGCGCGAGCACCCTAGGAGCGCGGAGCGATGAGGGCGAGTCCGGCGCGCCCCCGCAGGCGACGGTGAGCAGGGCCGCGGCGGTGAGCGAGCGGATCACCGCATCGGTCTACCGCACCGGCGACCGCTGGTGTAGGACCGCGGTCCATGACGCCTCCTGTCCTTCTCGGCGAGCGCCTCACCATCCAGGAGATCGTTCAGGTCGCGCGCGATCACCGTCCCGTGGCGCTGGCGCCTGCCGGACGAGAGAAAATGGTGCGGTCCCGTGCAGCGATCGACCGGATCGTGGAGGGAGGCGCATCTTCGCCGCGCGTCTACGGGGTCAATACGGGGTTCGGCGCGCTGGCCGAGACTCGCATCGCGCCAGATCGTATCCGACAACTCCAGCACAACCTGCTTCGCAGCCACGCTTGCGGAGTGGGAGAACCGCTCCCCACAGACGTCGTGCGCGCCATGATGCTCCTCCGCGCGCAAGTGCTGGCGCTCGGCGCTTCGGGCGCGCGCCCGGTGCTCGTCGACACACTCGCGGCGATGTTGAACGTCGGTGTGCATCCGGTGATCCCCTCCCAGGGGAGCGTCGGCGCCTCTGGCGACCTCGCTCCCTTGGCGCACCTCGCGCTCGTGCTCGTCGGTGAGGGCCAGGCGACCATCGGCGCGGCGAGCTTCTCCGGCGCCGAGGCGATGGCGCGCGGAGGCGTCGCGACCCTGGCGCTTGAGGCCAAAGAAGGGCTCTCGCTCATCAACGGCACGCAGCTCATGCTGGCCGTCGGCGCGCTCGCGCTGCACGACGCGCAGGCCCTCGCCCACGCCGACATCGCTGGAGCAATGTCGTTGGAGGCGCTCAAGGGCAGCGGCGTGCCCTTCGGTGTGGACGTCGTCGGCGTTCGACCGCACCCCGGCGCCCTCACCACGGCGCGAAACCTCCGTGCCCTGATCGACGACAGCGAGATCGCGGAGAGCCACCGGGACTGCGGCAAGGTCCAGGATCCGTACTCCTGCGCTGCATGCCGCAGGTGCACGGGCATCGCGCGACGCGATGAGCTGGGTGGCGCAGGTGCTGGAGCTCGAGGCGAACTCGATCACCGACAACCCCCCGGTGTTCATCGACGGTGACGCGACGCGGGTCGTCTCCAGGCGGGAAATTTCATGGGCAGCCCTCAGCGCTCGCGTTCGATCTCCTCGCGATGGCCGTGGCCGAGCTCGCGAACATCTCGAGCGGCGCGTGGACAGCTCGTGAATCCGGCCCTCTCCTCCGGGCTGCCGCCGTTTCTGGCGGCGAGCACCGGTCTCGACTCGGGCTACATGATCGCGCAGGTGAGCGCGGCCTCGCTGGTGAATGAGAACAAAGGTGCTCTGCCACCCCGCGAGCGTGGACTCCATCCCTCTTCCGCGGGGCGCAAGGACCATGTGTCCATGGGCGCCACCTCGGCGCTCAAGGCGGCGAGGGGTGGTGCGGAACGTCAGCTTCGGCATCGCCATTGAAATTCCTCGTCGCCTCGCAGGGCCTCGACCTTTCGCGCTCCCCTTCGCGCTGGCGCGGCGTCGAAGCAGCCCGCACCGCCGTGCGGGTCCGAGTGCCGACCCTGGAGGGCGATCGTGTCCTCGCACCGGACATCTCGCCCTGGAAGAGATGATCCGCAGTCGCTCGATCCTCTCGGCGGTTGAGGCTTCCTGCGGTGAACTGGCCTGAGGGATCGAGCCGTTGGACGCACTGCACCTCTCGGCGCTCTGCGGCGTCGCCCTGGCGGCGGGGACGATCGACGCGGTCGCGGGTGGCGGCGGACTGCTGACCGTGCCGGCCCTGCTCTGGGCCGTGCCCGACCCCACGCTCGCGCTGGGAACGAACAAGGGTCAGTCCACCTGGGGTCGCTCTCGGCGCTGATCCAGTTCTGGCGCAAGGGCTTCGTCGACACGCAGCGCGCGCCCATGGCCTTCGTCGCGGGCTTCGGAGGGTCGCTGGCGGGCGCGACGGCGGTGCTCTCCATTCCGCGCGAGGTGCTCCGCGCTGTGGTGCTCGCGTCCTCGTTGTGGTCGCCGCGGTGCTTGCGCTCCGCCGCGAGCTCACCCCCCTCCCCGCGCCGCCCGACCCGACCTCGCGCGCGCTCCGGGCGGTGCTGCTCTCGTTGCTCGTGGGCGCATATGACGGCTTCTTCGGGCCTGGCACGGGGACGTTCTTGATCATGGGCGCCGTCGCGCTCCTCGGCGATACGCTCTCGCGGGCGAGCGCCAACGCGAAGGTCGTGAACTTCGCGTCGAACCTCGCAGCTCTGGCCGTGTTCGCCGCGAAGTCACGGGTGATGTGGTCCGTCGCGGTCCCGATGGCCGCGGCGCAGCTCGTCGGCGGCGCGGTCGGCGCGCCTCGCCGTGCGCGGGGGGACCGCTTCGTGCGCGGCGTGGTCCTCGCTGTCGTCGCGGCGCTGGTGACACGCCTCGCCTGGGACCTGCAACATCCCCGCTGAAGGGACCTCAACTTGTCGGCTGGCTGCGCGCGGTTGGTACGTCTCGGGCGTGTTCACCGAGATCGGACGGCTGCGCGACTCAACGTTGGGAGACCTCCTCGGGGCCTGCATTCGCGCCAGGCTCGACGGCTCGCTTGTTCTCGATGACGGCGCGGGCGTGCGGCGCATCCACCTGCGTCGGGGGGAGGTCTGGGCCGTCGAGGGCGAGCCGCCGCGCTTCGGTGCGCTGGTGGTCGCCGCGGGAGCTCTGAGCGAAGGCGAGCTCGAGGCCGAGATACATAGAGACCGGGGCGAACGGCGCATCGGCCAGAAGCTCGTGCTCGCGCGGCGCATTTCTTCAGCGACACGCGACGCGCTCCTGCGCGCGCAACGGGCAGCACGCCTCGACGCGCTGTTCGGCATCGAAGACTGCGAGGTCCGTTGGTGCGCACCCTCGCCCCTGCCCATCGGCGCCGCGGAGCTCCCTCCGCTCCCGCCGTCGCGCGTTCTCGCGGGCCGTCCCCGCCGACGCGCGCGGGCTCCCATGGAGACCGAGCGCCGCGCCGCGCTGGCCGCGCTCGACCTCCCCGCCGACGCATCCCGAGGCGATATCAGGTCGCGCTACCGATCGCTGGTCATCGACCTTCACCCCGACCGCGGTGGCGCCAGGGAACATAGGCTTCGCGAAGTTCTGAGCGCCTGGCGCACGCTGTCTTCGACCGCGCCTTGAGACGCTCGGGGGTGTTAGGCTCGACGGATGCGCGCCCTGGCCCTCACCGCAGTGCTCCTGGCCACGCCACTCGCCGCGGCTCAGAACGTCCCCGCGCGTGAGTCGGCCGCGCGAGCCCCGAGCCCCCGGGATCAGTCCCTTTTGCAGGGCGTGGAGGCGTACCGTCAGCAGCGCTGGGACGCCGCGATCGCGTCGTTTCGCGAGGCCGCCCGCCTGGACAACGCGAGCGCGCTGCCTCAGCTCTACCTCGGTTACACCGCCGCATCTCGCGGAGATGCCGCGTCGGCTCAGGGGTTCTTCCGAGAGGCGCTGCGCCTCGCGACGGTCGCAGCCGATGAGCCCGGTCAGGCGCGCGCGCGCATCGCTCGCGTTGCTCCTTGAGTCGGGGGGAGCTGGGATCCGGCGCGCGCAGAGGAGCAATACGTGAGGTTCGCGGATGGGCACGCGACCTCGGCGCCTGCGGGCATTGGTCGCGCTCGCATCGATGCGTTCACCCGCCGCACCACCGTGACACAGGAAGCCGAAGGGGTTCGGCGCCGCATCGAGGAGCGACTCAGGGCCAACGCCTCGGGGGCTGATCACACGCCGCCCCCAGGGACCGTCGCGGTCCCACCCTCCAGCGCGCGCTGACGAGCCGTTCCGCACGTCGTAGAGTGCCGGGGGTGTACCGCTCGTTTCGATCCGCGCTCTCCTGCGTGGCCCTGGGGCTAGCGGGATGTGCCCGCGGCATTCCAGGAGACGCGGTAGACGCTCAGATCTCGGGATCCACAGACCTCGGTGACCCGACCGACCTCGTCGGCGTCAACTGGGACGACTACCCCGACAAGGGCGGGCTCGTCGATGCGACGGTGCCCCTGCGGACCACCCCGCGCCCCCGCGAGACGCTCCAGCTCTGCTCGACATTGTCATGTCTGCGCCGGGCTGCGGTGTTCCGGGCGGAGTCTGCTGCAGCGCAAACCGTTGTGGGCGAGGCTCGGAGTGCCGCGAGGGATTCTGTGCAGAAGCGCCTACCTGCGGCGCGACGAGTCAGCCCTGCTGCGGCGTGGCCGCGTGCGGACCAGGGAACACCTGCGCGGGCGGGCGGTGCATCACGGCGCTCACCTGCGGCGCGAGCGGAGGTCCTTGCTGCGCGAGCACGGCCCCCTGCCTCCCGAGCCTGATCTGCGTGAGCGGTTCGTGTGCGCCCTGCGGTGGACCGGGTCAGGCCTGCTGCGCCGGCGGCGCGGCGTGCTTTCCGGGGCTGTCGTGTGGTGGAGGGCTGTGCCGCGCGGCGCTTCAAGTTTCGCGCGGCGGATCAGTCAGAGAGGCGACGCAGGCCCCGCAGAGCAGCGCTGCGATGAGGAGCAGCGCCCCGCAGGTGCCGCAGTTGTTGTTGTTCGACTGGAGGTTGACCTCGCAGCCGTCCGACGTACGTGCCGTTGCAGTTGGCGAAGCCCGTGTTGCAGGTCCCGATGCGGCACGAGCCGCTGCTGCAGCTCTGAGAGGCGTTCGCGAGCGCGCAGACTCGCCCGCACGCCCCGCAGTGGTTCACGTTGGTCTGGGTGTTGGACTCGCAGCCGTTGGCCACCTGACCGTCACAGTTGGCGTAGCCCGAGTTGCAGCTCGAGATCGCGCAGGTGCCGGAGCTGCACACCGGGCTGCCATTCGGCGTCGCACAGACCCGCCCGCAGGCGCCGCAGCTGCTCGTCGAGGTCTGGGTGTTCACCTCGCAGCCGTTGGACGCGCTGCCGTCGCAGTCCGCCCAGCCCGCGGTGCAGGTGTATCCGCAGCCGCCCGCGGTGCAGATCGCGGTCGCGTTGGTGCGGCTCGGACAGCGGCTGCCGCACAGGCCGCAGTTGTTCACGTCGCTCGCGGTGTTGCGCTCGCAGCCGTTGGAGGCGTTCCCGTCGCAATTCTGAACGACCGGTGCAGCTGCCGACGGCGCAGGCGCCGGACGAGCCGACGGGGTCGCGTTGGCGAGGTTGCAGACGGTCCCGCATGCGCCGCAGTTCGTGTCGGTGCTGGTGCGCGCCTCGCAGCCGGCGGTAGAAGTCGCCGTCGCAGTTGGCGTAGGTGGTCTCACACACCATGCCGCAGACCCCGGCGGTGCACGTCGCCGCGCCCAGGAGCCCCGAGGCGCAGGCGTTGCCGCACGCGCCGCAGTTCGAGGTGTCGCCCGAGACGTTGACCTCGCAGCCGTTCGCCACGTTGCCGTCGCAGTCGGCCCACCCGAGAGGCAGGTGAAGCCGCATCGCCAGCGGTGCAGGACGACGCGGCGTTCGCAGCTGGCAGGGCACGCGGCCGCATGCGCCACGCGCCGAGGACGTGGCATGTTCACCTCTGCAGCCGTTCGAAGGGTTGCGGTCTCAGTCGGCGGTGCCCGCCGCGCAGCGGCCCGGGAGCGGCGCGCAGGCCATGGCGAGCCGGAAGTACACGCCTCCTGGTTGTCCGACAGTCCGCGTCCCGAAGGCGGCAGACCGGGTTCCCGCCGGCCCAGGTCGCCGTCGCGCTGGTCTGGGGAGTGACCGAAGGCCTCCTCGCGCGTCGCGAAGGCGGGGGTCTGCGCGAAGGTGGGACCGACAGTCCCGCGCGATCACCGTCGAGTCTCCAGGACCAGCCGCTGGACGGCGGGTTCACCGCCGAGAGCGCGCCTGCGCTGGGCAGCGCCTCGAGGCGGTACTGCCCGGCGGGCATGTCGCGCACGGTGAGCTGCTCGGTGCCGCCGGTGCCGGTGCACTGCGAGCGCCAGTCGAGGTAGCGCTCGGCGACGAACGTGCACTGACCGTTCAGCACATCCCAGTGGAGCAGTCGGTTGCGACCGCAGGCGAGCACGCCGCGCATCGCCGCAGGAGCCGCCGCAGTCGATGTCGGACTCGTTGCCATCGCACGCCGTTGCTGCACGCGCTCGCCCTGCAGGTGCCGTTGTTACACCAGCCCGAGCCGCAGGCGTTGCCGCAAGCGCCGCAGGCGTTGGTGGAGATCGAGAGGTTCTCCTCGCAGCCGTTCATCACGTTGCCGTCGCAGTCCGCCCAGCCCGGGAGGCAGGTCGAGGGTTGGTGATGTCGGTGCACGCCTGCAGCGGCTGCTCGTCGAGCACGATGCTTACGCCGCGGATGATGCGCTCGCGGCAGCAGTCGTCGACGTGCGTGGGCACGATGCGGTTCGGGC
>JADJAE010000141.1 GCA_016704445.1 Deltaproteobacteria bacterium | reverse complement strand
TCCGTGCGCGTGGTCGACCCGCCGCCCGGGGGTGACGGTGCGCGTCGGTCGCACGACCCTCGACGCCGAGGCGATGGGCGTCCTGCTCCCCTACGACCCGGCCGAGGTGACGGTGGTGGCCGAGGCGCCGGGCTTCCTCCCCTCGCAGCAGTCGGTGAGGCTCACCGCGGGCGGCCGAGCCTCCATCGAGCTCGCGCTGCGGGCCGCGCCCGCCGAGCGCGACGGTGCGCCTGCCCAGACGGGGCCGCGCCGAGCACCCGCGGCGGGGAGTGCGGGTGGCGGGGCTTCGTGGTGGGCGGCCTCGGGTCGCGTCGCTGGTCACCTTCGGGGTGCTGGGCTCGATGGCCTCGTCGGACTTCGATGAGCTCTCGCGGGTGTGTCCGCGGCCGGCGTGCACGGCCGAGCGGGTGCGGCAGATCAACGACGGCGAGCAGCTCACCACCATGGCCAACGTGACCCTCGGCGTGGGCGCGGCGGCCCTGGTGGCCGGCGTGGTGATGATCGCGGTGGGAGGGCGGCGGGCGGTGAGCGAGCGAGCGACCCAGGCCTACGTCGACCCGACGCTCGGAACGGTGGGGGTGCGCGGTGCGTTCTGAGCGGGTGCGGGTGGGCGCGCTGGCGGCGGCGCTGGCGCTGGGCGGCTGCGCCTACGAGTGGGACGCGCTGCGGCCGGGGCCGGACGCCGGATCGCACCGCCGACGTCGGACGCCGAGGACGCGGTGGCCGACGCCGGGATGGCGACAGCGGGCGTGGACGCCGCGCGTCGACGGCGGCGCGGCGGACGCCGGCCCGGACGGGCGCCCGGATGACGGGCACCGGCGCGGACGGACGCGCCGATGCACGGACGTCCTCGGACGTGCCCGTGGTGATCGACACCGGACCGCCGGACGCGGGCCCGCTGGACACCGGCCCCCTCGACACGGGGCCGCGGGACACCGGGCCCCTGGACACGGGGCCGCGGGACACCGGACCCCTGGACACGGGGCCGCGGGACACCGGGCCCGTGGACACCGGGCCGAGGGACACCGGGCCTGTGGATACCGGGCCCAGGGACACCGGGCCGCCGCCGTGTGTGGGGCCGCAGTGCCCCTGCGCGCCGACGACCCCGGCGGGGTGGTGCGCCATCGGGGCGGCGTGCATGGGCGGCACCTGCGTGGTGGGACCCACGGCGGGCTCGCTGGTGATCACGGAGATCATGAACGACCCCGACGCGGTGACCGACACCCTGGGCGAGTGGTTCGAGGTCTACAACCGCTCCGCGACGCCGGTCGACCTTCGGGGGATGCGGGTGCGGGGCAACGGCACGGAGACCTTCGAGGTGACGGCGTCGGGCCCGCTGCTCGTACCGGGCCGCGGGTACGCGGTGCTGGGCAAGAACGGCGACATGGTGATCAACGGCGGCGTCACCATGCTCTTCGCCTACGGCAGCGCGATGGACCTCTCCAACAGCACCTCCTCCCCCGACTCGCTGACGCTGCTGGCGAGCGACGGCTCCACGGTGATCGACAGCGTGAGCTACGCCAACACCGTCGCCTCCGGGTGGCCGGTCATCTCCGGGCGCTCCAAGTCGCTGCGCCCGGCGATCCTCGACGCGCTCATGAACGACACCTCCTCGGCCTGGTGCCCGGGAGGCCCCGCCTTCGGGCGCGGCGACTTCGGCACGCCCGGCGCGGCCAACGTCTGCCAGTAGCGCAGCGCACCCCCACCCCCCGCCTCAGCGGATCGCCACAGACTCCAGGTGCATGTGCGTCCGCCGCGTCGAGCGCAGCCGCACCCAGCGGGCGGTGGTCCGGGCGAAGCGCGCCTCCCAGCGACGGAAGGTCTCCGTGCGCTGCGCGACCTCGCGCCAGCTCGCGTTGTCCTCGGAGACCTCGATCACCATCGGCAGCGCCCGCTCGTCGCAGCAGTCGCCGCGGTTGACCACCGTGACCGCGCGGACGTCGACGATGCGCGCGAGGTCGAAGCTCACGAAGGGCGAGTCCTCCACCATCGTGTGGAAGAACACCGGGATCTTGAAGTCCGGCGGCGCGAACCCCCGCCCCGAACTCTGGTAGCCCACGGCCGCGCTGCTGCTGGTCCACTGCGCGTCGGGCGCGAGGTCGGGGTGCACGGCGTACCAGGCCAGCTTCGGCGTCATCGCCAACAACACCAGCAGCGCCAGCGCCCCGCCCGTCCGCACGAAGCGCTGCGCCAGCAGGGCCTCGACGTCGCCGCTCCGTCGCGCGATCTCCTCCAGCTTCGAGCGCACCGAGGAGCGCAGCGCGTCCACTGCGCGGCTCCCCCGAGGGCTCGGGCTCCGTCGAGAATGGCTCTCCGAGCGCGGCTCTCGCCTCCGCAGCGGCGTCGCGGTAGAGCGCTGACGCCACCTCCACCGCGGCCTCCGGGGTGTCGTCGGCGCCGTGGGTCCAGGGCTCCTGCTCGGCGAGGTGGCGCTCGGCCAGGGCTGCGAAGGTGCGGGCCCTCCCGGCGCTGGCTCGCTGGATCGCGTCGAGGGGGCGGGCGTCCTCGCGGGCCTGCCGGATGGCCGCAGCGCGCCACAGCCACTCGACGATCTTCCTCATTGGATCTCGCCGCCGGAATACCCTATTCCACGGCGCGATGCAGCGAACATCCGCGCCGCCGTCGCTCCCTCCGAGCGCCGCTCCCTCGGAGGGGCCGTGGATGCCGTGGCACTCCGCGATCGCGCTCGCGGTGACCGCCCTCGGGCTCGCGCTGCGCTTCGTCCACGCGCGGAGCTTCCTCTCCGCGGGCCACGCCTCGGACTACGAGGCGGCCATGGAGGCGGTGCGCTGGCTGCTCACCAACCGCCGGCTCTTCGATGCTGGCGAGGACCTCCATGCGGGCTACCACGCCCCGCTCTGGTACGTCCTCGCGGCGGGCATCCTGAGCGCCTGCCACGCGGTGCGCCCCATCGCCTACCTCTCCGTGGGCGCGTGGCTGGTGCGTCAGTGGGCGCTGTCGAAGATCGTCCGCGCCGCGCTCCCGCAGAGCCCCTCCGCGGCGCTGCTCGCGCTCTCGCTCTCCGCCGTGCTGCCCATCAGCGTGCTGGTCGACGGCAAGATCTACAACGAGTCGCTGCACGCGGCCTTCTTCGCGGTCGCGCTCTGGTTCCTCTTCAAGATCGAGCGGCAGGGGGCGGTCGACCCGCACCCGGTGCGCCGCCGGGACGCGCTCCTCTTCGGCCTCTTCGCGGGCCTCGCGATGCTCACCAAGACCACCGCCGTGGTGCTCCTCGTCAGCTTCGCGGCGCTGCTCGTCGCGTGGGCGTGGCGCGCCGGCCACGGTCGCCTCCGCAGCGTCGCCCGCCCCCTCTCGGAGATCGCGCTCACCGGCCTCGGGGGCTGGATCGCCGTCGCCGGGTGGTGGTGCCTCCGCAACTGGCGCAAGTTCGGCCACCCCTTCCCGCACCAGTACATGCTCCGGCAGGTGGCGGTGCTGCGAGACCACCCCATCGTGGCCGAGCCCCTCTCGTACCGCCGCCCCATCGGCTGGGCGCTGCCGGTGCAGTTCGAGTGGCTGGGCTGGCCCTACGGCCCGTGGAGCCGCCCCAACTTCTGGGCCAACCTCATCGCCGGAACCTGGTCGGACATCCTCGACCGGGGCCTCTGCCGATCGCAGCTCCCGGGGCCCACGGTGGTCGCGTGGCGCGACGCGACGAGGGTCAACCTCCACTGCCTCGACGCCTCCCGCCTCTGCATCTGGATCGGCTGCTTCCTCACCGCCCTCAGCGTCTGGGGGATGTTCGCGCTCGCCCGGCAGCACCTCCGCTCGCGCGGCCGCAACGGCTCGCTGGTGGTGCCCGCGAGCGTCGCGGCCACGGTGCTCCTGCTCCTGGCCTTCGGCGCGGCCTACCCCTTCGACCACCACCCGGTGATCAAGGCCAACTACGCCCTCAACACGGCGGTTCCGCTGTGCGCGTGCTTCGCCTTCGCCATGGCGGCGGCGGGTCGCACCACCGCGGGGGGGGTGGCCCGCCAGGTCGCCGCGGCGGGCATCGCCGCGGTGGGGGTGCTGGTGGCGCTCCAGGTGCTGGTGCTCTAATCGCACCAATCGTCCGGCGAGGGCCCCCAGGCGGGTGGAGCCGACGGCCGGAGTGGAGTAGCTTCCGCGCCCTTCTCATGAGCAATGTACGCGTCGGCACCGCGGGCTTCGTAGTCCAGCGGGAACGTTATCAGTCCAAGCTCCGCTTCGTGGAGTACACCCTGCGCCCCCCGGTGCCCTCGCCGAAGGTCCTCGCGGGCTGGCAGCGCACCGCCCCCGAGGGCTTCACCTTCGCCGCCGTGGCGCCCGACTCGCTCTACGGCGAGCGCGACTGGCCGCTGCGCGACCCTGTGAAGCTCCAGTCCGAGCTCGACCGCTTCGCCAACCAGGTCAACGCCCTCAAGGCCCGCGTGGTGGTGCTGCGCACCCCCATCGCCATCTCCCCGGGCAGCGTCGCCCTCAAGCGCTTCCTCCCGGTGCTCGAGCGCGCCCGCAGCTTCGGCGCCATCCTGGTGTGGGAGCCCTCCGGGCTCTGGGAGCGCGAGGAGGCCGTCGCCGTCGCCAGCGACTTCAACGCCGTCGTCGCGGGTGACCCCCTGCAGAACGAGCCCGAAGAGAACATCGTCTACGCCCACATGCGCGGGCTCGGCACCGACCAGCGCTACACCATGGGCCGCCTCGAGGCCCTCGCCGAGCGCATCTCCGGGGCCGACGAGGCCTTCGTGGTCTTCGACTCGGGCTCCGCGTGGCGAGAGGCCGTCGGCTTCGCCAAGCTGGTCGGCGAGCTGCTCGGCCCCACCGACGAGGGCGACGAGCTCGACGAGGACGAAGACGAAGACGAAGACGAGGACGGCGAGGACGAAGACGACCTCGACGAGGACGGCTGAGCCCACGATGCGCAACGCCGTCATCGCTCGCGACACCGTCGCCCAGGCGGCAGCCCAGGCGATCCTCGCCGACCAGGGCACTGCCGTAGACATGGCCCTCGCGGGCCTGCTCGCGGGCGCCGCGCGCGCCTCGTCGGCGTCTCTCCTGGGCGCCGCGGGGGTGCTCCTCGGCGGCCCGGGGATGGGGCTGCACTTCGTCGACGGCCGCGCCCGCGCCCCGGGCATCGGAACCGTGCGACCGAAGTCCGTCGAGGCCCCGGGCGACGCCACCCGCGCGGTGGTCCCGGGATTACTGGAGTGTGTATTGGCGGCGCACGCGCGCTTCGGCTCGCTGCCGCTCTCGGTGATCACCAAGTCGGCCATCGCGGCGATCCGCGAGTCGGGCCCGGACGCCGGGACGAAGCAGCGGCTGGCGGTGCTCGAGCAGTTTCATCGCACGGGCATCGCGGTGCTCGAGCGCGTGGGGGTGCTGCGCGCCATCCTCGAGTCCGTGGGCCCCGTCGCCGCCGGCACCTTCACCCCCGACGACCTCGCCCCCCGCGCGGCCCCGGTGGTCTCGCCCATCCCCTGCACCGACGGCTCGCACGAGGTCGCCGTGCCTCCGCGCTACCACGCCCGGCCGAGCGTCCACGCTCCGGAGCCGCTGCCCGCGGTGGGGGTGGAGAGCCTCGTGGTGGCCGACATGCACGGCGTGATCGTCACCGCCTCGTGGCTGGTGGCGCCGCCCGCCATCGCGCTGCCCGGGGTGCCCGGCCTCGCGCTCGCGGCGCTGCTCCCGGTGCCCCGCAAGGGCGTCCCCCGGTGGCGTCCTGGGACGCCGCTCCCGTCGCCGCTGCCGCTGGCCATCTGCCGGGCCGGGTCTCGCGCCTGGGCGGGCGTCGGGATCTCCGGCCACGGCGACGTGGTGACTCTCCGCGACCAGGCCGTGAGCGCCCGGCTCTCCAGCGTGGGCATCGACTGCACCCTCGGCGACGACAGCGCCGCCGCGAGCCGAGACGCCGTGGCCCTCTGGATGATCCGCGAGGCCTCGGGCGACAACGTCGAGGGCTCGATGGTCTCGATCGGGGCGCTGCTCTCCTCGTAGGTTTTCGAGCGCGGGGGAAGTATCGTCCCGCGCGTGAACCGACCGTCGCTGCTCCCCTTCGCGTGCGCCCTGGGCGCGGGTCTCTTCGCCTCGGCCTCCGGCGCGCAGCCGCTGCCTCCGAGCGCTCCCGTCCCATCGCCCGCGATCCTCGCGTCGAGGGAGACCACGGCCGCCTCGCCGACGGGCTTCTCTTTCGGGTCCTACGGCCGCGTCGGGGTGGCGAGCGACCTGCGAGGGCGCACCGGGCGCTCGAGCAACATCGTGGCCTTCGGCCCGCGGTTGCAGGCGCCTCCCTACGCGGAGCTTCAGTTCAACTACGACGCCCGCTTCGGCTCGGCGCGCTGGCGCGCGGTGACCACCCTCGCGATGAACGAGGACCTCTTCCACTTCACCGGCCGCTTCGGCGGGGCCTTCGCGGTGCGCAACCTCTACCTGGAGGAGACGGGCATCGGCAGCGACGACCTCACGCTCTGGGTGGGCTCCCGGATGTACCGCGGCGACGACGTCTACCTGCTCAACTTCTGGCCGATGGACAACCTCAACATGGTCGGCGGCGGCGCCCGCTACAACGCCGGCGAGCACGTGGTGCTGCAGGCCGCCGTCGGCATGAACCGCCTGGACGACCCCTACCAGCTCCAGACGATCAACGTCGCGCCTCGCGAGGGCTTCGGCCCGCAGACGGCCTTCCTGCTCGACCGCCCCCGGGTGCTCGCCTCGGCCAAGGCCACCTGGTACTCGGTGGGTCGCACCGCGCGCGAGGGCTTGAAGCTCTCGGTCTACGGCGAGTACCACGCGATGGCGGCGGGCGTGCGGCAGCTCAACGACGCGGGCTCCCGGGTCGAGCTCCCGAGCGACTCCGGCTGGGTGATGGGCGCGCAGGCGGGGCTCTACCGTGGCCCGTCCTTCGTCAACGTGTTCGTGCGCTACGCGCAGGGCCTCGGGGCCTATGGCGACCTGGATGTCCCGGTGACGCTGGCGAGCGCTCGCACCTCGGCCCGCGCGCTGGACTTCCGCCTGGCGCTCTCGGCCAACTGGGAGCGCGGGCCCTTCGCGCTGATGGTGGGCGCGTACTTCCGGTACTTCCGCGACGCCGACGCG
>JADJAE010000140.1 GCA_016704445.1 Deltaproteobacteria bacterium | reverse complement strand
GGCGTACCTCGATGACCAGCGCGACACCGCCGAACGACTGCGCGCCGAGGGGTGGACGGTGTTCGCCATCGAGCGGGGGCTCGATGCCGACGCGCTCTCACGAGCGTTGGGAATCGGTGGGGGGTGAGTGATGCAGGTCGCGATCGCGAGAGAGTATTTTCCGGCCTACGCCCGGCTGCCTCGCAAGGCCCAGAAGAAGGCCGACGAGCTGCTGCGGAAGTTCACGCTCGACCCGCGTCAGGCGTCGCTGCACTACGAGCCCATCCACGGCGCGCATGACCGCCAGCTTCGCTCGCTGCGCGTAGGCGACGACTACCGCGCGATCGTGCGGGCCCCGGAGACCGGTGAGGTCTTCGTGCTCTCTGGATCGACCACCACGACGAGGCCTACCGCTGGGCGGAGTCGAAGCGCGTCGAGGTGCACCCCGCGACCGGCACGCTGCAGCTCTTCGACGTCGCCGCCGCCACGCAGGCGATCGACGCGATCGAGGCGTCTCCGCGCGAGGTGCCCGACGTGGTCGCCGCGACCGAGCGGCAGGGACTCTTCGCGGCGCTGACCGACGACACGATCTTCCACGGTGGCGTGCCGCGCGTGCTGATCCCCGCCGTGCGCGCGGTCGCGACGCAGGACGACCTCGACCAGCTTCTGCCGCACCTCCCGGCCGACGCGGCGGAGATTCTCACCGGCCTCGCAGCGGGCTACACGCTCGACGTCCTGCTCGAGGAGTTCGTCGGTCGGAGCGCCCCGGCGGGCACCGAGAAGGCAGCGCCCCGGCCCGACGTGGCCGACGTCGGCGCCGCCCTCGCCCGGCCCGCGACGCAGCAGCAGTTCCGTGTGGTGGATGCGGACTTCGACCTGGAGTCGGCGCTCGCGCACCCGCTCGACACGTGGCGGGTCTTCCTCCATCCCCGCCAGCGAGCCCTCGCTCGCACGCGAGCAAAGGGCCCCCTGCGCGTGACCGGCGGCGCGGGCACCGGGAAGACCGTCGTGGCGCTGCACCGCGCGGCGTTCCTGGTGCGCGAGGTCTACGCGAAGCCCGACGATCGGGTGTTGTTCACGACCTTCAACGTCAACCTCGCCCACGACGTTCGTCGTCAGTTGGAGAAGCTGCTGGAGCCGATGGAGCTCGCGCGCATCGACGTGAAGAACATCGACGCGATCGCCTCCGAGGTGCTGCGCAACCGCGGGGAGCCCGTGCGCCTCGGCGTCGGCGACGCGGTCCGGCGAGCGTGGTCGGGCGCGCTGGACGTCTACGGCGTGGCGGGCTTCACGCCGTCGTTCTGCATGGCCGAGTGGCGCGACGTCATCCAGGCGCAGGACCTCACCGACGAGGACGACTACGTCCGGGCGGTGCGCCTCACCGTGGCACACCGCTGGGTCGTCGTGAGCGAAAGGCTTCTCTGGCCGCTCTTCCGCGTTTCGGGAGGAGTCGCGACGCTGGTCTCTCCGAGCTGGTCGAGGTTCTTCGTCGAGCGAGGAAGGCGCTCGAAGCCGACGCCTCGGCGCCGCGTTACCGCGCCGTCGTGGTGGACGAGACGCAGGACTTCTCCCTCGAGGCCCTCCGCCTCGTGCGCGCGCTCGCCGGGCCGGAGCACCCCGACGACCTCTTCCTCGTCGGCGACGCCCACCAAAGGATCTACGGACGCCCGACGCGCCTCGGCGCCGCGGGATCCAGATTCGCGGCCGCCGCTCGCAGGAGCTCGGGCTGAACTACCGCACGACGGCGGCGATCAGTCGCTACTCGATGGGCGCCCTCGGCGAGGAGGTCGTCGATGACCTCGACGACGGCGTCGCGAGTCGCCGCGGGTACGTCTCTCTGCGGGCGGGCAACGCGCCGGCGGTGCAGGGCTTCGACGACGGGCTGACGGAGGTGGAGTTCGTCGTGGCGGAGGTGCAGCGGCTCGTCGCACGGGGCACGCCCCTCGAAAGCATCTGCATCACGGCGCGGCGTCAGAAGACGCTGAAGGACCGGTTCCTCGAAGCGCTCCACGACGTCGGCATCGCGGCGGACCTGCTCGAACGGGAGGAGCCGCGCCACGCCAGCGTGCGTCTCGCGACGATGCACCGGATCAAGGGCCTGGAGTTCCCCGTGGTCTTCGTGGTCGCGCTCGACGAGGACGAGATGCCGTACCGCTCTGAGGAGTCGGATGCGAGCGACCCGGTGCTGGCCCGCCAGGACGAGCTCGCCGAGCGGTGCCTCCTCTACGTCGCAACGAGCCGAGCACGCGACGCGCTGTATGTGAGCTACGTCGGCACGCCGAGCCCGTTCCTGTCGGGGATGCGGGTCGGCGTTGCGGCGCGGCGGAAGGAGCCGATGACGTCGCCTCCGGCACCTCCGACCATTCCCTCGCTGGCAGAGGCCTCTTCGCCAGAAGAGCCCGAACCACCGCGCTCGGAGACTGCCTCCGAGGACGATGCGCCCATCGCCACCGTCGCGGATGACGACATCCTCCTCGAATCGCTCGATCTGCCTGCGCGTCTGGCGACGTGGGCATCGCGCCGGAGCATCACGACGCTCCGCGGTCTGGCGCGGGTGACCCCGGCCGAGATGGGCGCGGCGCGCAACCTCGGGCGCGCGAGCATCGCGGACGCGCGGCGACTGATCGAGTCCATGTTGGGCGCGCGGTGGGAGGACATCGCGCACGAGCAGCGGCAACTCATCCTCGGAGAGTGCTCCGCGCCCACGCGCTGGAACGCCCTCCGCGTCACGCTTTCGGACGCCGTCCGGGCGTCGGCGCTCGACGAACTGGAGCTTCCCGCGCGCGTGCGGAGCTACGCGAGCGCGCAGGGATTCAAGACGGTGGGCGATCTCGCGGCGCGTTCGGAGGGTGAACTGCAGGCGGCCCCGAACATGAGCCGTCTCTCGATTCAGCGGCTCTTCGAGGCGGTTCGCGACCAACCGATGCGCCTCGAGATGCAAGGCGCGTTGGCCGCGACGGGCCTGCTCCGTTCGTGGAAGGCGCTCCTGTTGGAGCAGGAACCCATCGCGCGCATGGTGCTCACGCGCCGCGCCGGGCTCGGCGGGCCGGTGGAGACACTGCAATCGATCGCGGAGATCGTCGGCGTGACCCGCGAGCGGATTCGGCAGATCGAGTCGCGGGCCTACGAGAACCTCCGACGGTCGGGGCCATGGCTCCGCGAGATTCACGCGCGCTTCGGGTCGGCGCTCGTGGGCGGCGCGGCGCGCCTCGATGACCTTGCGACGATCGACTGGTGGAGCGAGATCGTCGCGCTGCCACGGCCGCAGAGGTCGCCCTGCCCTGCCCGCTCGCGGTCTTCCAGAGCCTCGTGGAGTCGCGCCTCGGCACGCTGGGACCGGTGCTCGTCGAGGCCGCGATGGACAGTCTCCGGGGCCTGCTGCACGGAGAGCTCGACCGAGGGGACCGGGTGCTCGGGTTTCGGGACCACGCACGGAGCGGGCATCCTGGCCCTGCTGCGGGCATCCCCGACGCCCATGGAGATCGAGGACCTCTGGGCCCAGGTTGGCCGCGGGAAGCTTCCCGAAGAGGTGCTGCTGCTGGGTCCGGCGCTGGTGGGCGTGGAGCAGCACTTCCCCGACTACGCGGGCTGGATGGAGCGACTGGTCCCGGCGGCGATCGAGTTGATGGAACGAGAGGGGCCGGAGCGTCAGTGGCTCGCGCACGCGCTGCGGGAGGACCTCGCCGAGCCGATGGAGATCCCCGACTGGCTGACTGCGGCGCACCTCGCGTCGCTGCTCCGACGGAGCGGTCGCGTGACGTACCTCGGTCGGCTGCGGGTGGCGCTCCTCGACCGCGAGGACGACCCGGCCCGCATCCTGTACCACGAGGAATTGCGGCGCCTCCTGCTCACCCGGGGCGGACCGATGACTCGGGACGAACTGCTGAGCGCGTTGCGCTCCCGCATGACGGTGCGCGAGCTGACCTTCGCCGGGCTGCTGCTCCGTCCGCAGTTTCTGCATTGCGACGACGAGCGCATCGGCCTGACCGAGCGCGACCTGCCCGGGGGCACCGAGGCCCTCGCGATGGCGCTCGAGCACATGGCCGTGGTGATGGAGCGCCGCCAACGCGGCTTCGGTCGGGGCCAGGTGCTGGCGGAGATCGCCGCGCTGTCACCGGCGCATGGACAATGGACGATGCCGATGTGCCTGTCGGTGCTGCGAGGCGACGCCCGATTCCGGCTCTCGACGGCGGGCGGCATCGGACTCGCCACGTGGGAGGACGTGCGGGTTCCATCCCGGGCGGACCTCTTCCGGAGT
>JADJAE010000139.1 GCA_016704445.1 Deltaproteobacteria bacterium | reverse complement strand
CGCGATGTCGGCGCTGCGGAACTGACACCGCGAGCCGCGCTGCATCGTAGGGTCCCATCGCCACGTACTGCGCGAGCCACACGCTGGTCGTGCCGCCCGTGTCCAGCCCCGAGAAGTTGAAGTCCGTGAAGTCGAGCAGGTTGAGCGTTCGCCCTGCCATGGGGCGCTCAACCAGTCTTGAGCTGGAGGTCCACGGCAACCGTGAAGTCGATCGTGGAGGCAGCGGCTCCCTGCGTCACGCGCATCCGCAGCGAGGCAAGGGCCGGCAGCGGCTCACCGTTCATCAGTGCGAGTTCCTGGTTCTTCAGCACACCGGTCGAGTTGATGACGCCGCTCTGCACGAGGCCCGGTCGATGGAAGCGGCTTGTTCGTGTCTCGGTAGAACTTGCCCGGGTCGTCCCAGCGCAGCACCACCGGGATGAGGTCGAAACGAACCGAGCTGCCCGCGTTCGCGATGTTGACGTTGCGGAACGAGACGGCGATGCGGCCCGAGGTGAACGGCATCAACGAGATGTTCTGCGCGACCCAGATGTCGACGAAGCCAACCCCGAGCAAACTCAGATTGAAGTCCGTAAACTCCAGGAGGACCTTGCCGTTGCCGTTCATGCTGCCTCCCCCCGATGCGAGGCGGCCCCTCCGCTCAGCAAACTGCGAGAATAAACGCGGCGCGGCGCTGCGCGCAAGCCGCAAGCCACGGGAACACGAGTTCGTCACAATGCCCACTGGGTCTGGCACGTATCCCGAGCGAGACCCGCCTTCGTCGCGTCGCGAGCGGAGTCGCCGCGGTCGCGCGCGGCCCTGCTCGCGGGAGCGGCCTGGGGAACGCCCGGCCCGGCACACTCGACGGCAGCGGCGCGCGCGTATGGGTCTGCGGCACGACGTGCCCGCTCGCACGCCGTCTTGTAGATCGCGCCGGACGGCCGGGGGGCATTCGGCTCGGCGACTGGGACTCCGACGAGGATTGAGCCACACGCAGACGAGGTCGAGATGGAAGCCAAGAAGCTCGCGAAGTTGAAGAAGATGGGAGGTCGTGTGACCTCGGTTCAGGAGTTCCTCGGACTGAGCCAGGAGGACATGGCCGTCATCGAAGCCAGGCTCACGCTGGCCAACGCCGTCCGGGCGCAGCGCGCGGAGGCGGGACTGACCCAGGCCGAGCTGGCGCGGACCATCCATTCGAGCCAGGCACGGGTCGCCAAGATGGAGGGGGGCGATCCCCAAGCAAGCCTCGAGTCCATGATCCGCGCGCTCGCGGCAGCGGGGTCGCGGGTCAAGCTCACGATCACGCGCGAGCGGCCGAAGCCGAGAGCGCCGCGGAGCCACGCGGGCCGAGCCGGCGCCGTGGGGCGCGCGACGACGCGGTGATCTCGTCGCGTACGGCCCGCCGCTCCCGAGCGCCAGCTCTCCCATCGCGCGCAGGGGCGGCTCGCCTGGCAGGAGTTCGCGCGCCGGGGCAGATCGAGCTCCGCCGGCGAGCCGCGGTTGCGGCGCACGCGCGGACCGTCATCCTCGGGCGATGCCGAGCCACGCCCGCCTCCGCTTCGTCGCCCTCGCGTTCCTCTTCGCCACGCCCGGATGCCCGGGAGCGAGCGAGCCGCCGGCCGACGCGGGGGGCGGTCTCGACGCGCCCGCGCTGGCGGACGCCGCAGCGATGGAGGACGCGCCGGAGGGCGACGCCAGCGCGGCCGAAGACGGCGGCGCGAGCACCGACGCGGGCACGGCCGAAGACGGCGGCGTGAGCACCGACGCCCCGCGAGCCCCGCCGCCGCGCACCGACGCCGCGAGAGCACCGACGCGGCGCGCACCTCGAGCGTGCCCCGTGCAGTGCCGCACCGACGCCGGGTGGGCGTCCACCACCTGCCAGCGCTCGCCCCCCGGCGGCATCTGCTTCGGCTGCAGCGCCTCGATGCCCTGCCCGAGCGGCCTCGACTGCCTGCCCGGCATCGGCGCCTGCTCGCGCGGCTGCACGACGGCCGCCGACTGCGCACCCGGCCTCGACTGCTCGGGCCTGGGCCGCTGCGTGCTTGGACCTGCACGCCCGGCGACTGCCCCGCGCCCTACGTCCTGCGACGACCCCGACCTCGCGCTGCGCGCCCGACTTGCGGCGGCGGTACGGCCTGCCCTCGCCGCTCGTCTGCTCCGCCGGCATCTGCGTCGAGCCGTGAGCGAGCGCCGGAAGAGCGCACGATCTCGCGGGGCGACCATCGCCACTCTCATCGCAATTCAAGTCCCAGCGACGGCGCGACCGGGATCGTCTGGTCAAACTGCCACCAGTCAGGAAGCTCCACGACGCGCGGCAGATCGATGAAGTCGAAGCCGTGAACCAACCTCGCCTCGCCGTTCGGACCGGCGATAGCATCGCTGAAGACCTCGACGTCGACCCTGACATCAGTGCTCGGAGGAAGCGGGCATGTGGTCGAGAACCAACTGTCGCCGAGACTGATCGGAGCGCACTCCACTGGTTGGTCGTCGTAGCGAACGATCATCGACGTGCTTCCCCAGTCGACGATGGCGGCCTCGCTGATCGCGCCACCGATGTTGCATGCCTGTTCGACGGCCGGGAGCAGCCCATCGTGATCTCGACGTTGGCATGCGACCCGGGTGAAGACCCAACTGCGCACCGAATCGACCCGGAACCGCGCATACACCGAGTGTGCCGTAGTACTGCTACCCGCGAAGAAGACGATGTGCTGACCGAGCGCCTCGAGCTCCGTGAGATCGAAACGAAGCACATGCCAGCCAGGCTCGAGCGGTTCGGCTGGCACGAAGCTCCATCCTGCGCGCACACCGTCGACTTCCTCGCCGGAGACGTTGAACCAGCCGGAGCGCACCTCACCGGCGATGGCGGCACCGTCGGCGACCCGTACCAACGAAGCGCCTCCGGCCAGCGCCGCTTCCGCCGCCACGCTGTCGATGCCTGCCGCGAAGCCCATGTTGGAACGCAAGCCGAGCACGGCTGGGCCGGCCGGGGCCTCCCGGTCGAGCCCGCAGTCGCCATACCTGAGAGCGCTCCGGAAGTCGGGCACCAACAGCTCGAAGCCCATCACTCCGCTCGGCGGGGGTGGCGTCGGGGGCGTGGTCGTGCACCCTGCCGAGAACACTAGTAGGCCGAACCCAGCGCAGACTCTCGGAAGGACGGTCATACCAGTGAACTCCTCGGTTCAGTTGAGGGCTCTCATCATGAACCAAGTCCGAGTGACGGCGCGACCGGGATCGTCCGGTTGATCTCCCACCAGTCAGGAAGTTCCACGGCGCGAGGCAGATCGATGAAGTCGAAGCCGTGAACCAACCTAGCCTCACCGTTCGGACCAGTGATCGCATCGCTGTAGACCTCGACCTCGACCCGGACATCCGTGCTCGGAGGAAGTGGGCACGTAGTGAAGAACCCGATGTCGCCGAAAGCGATCGGCGCGCACGCCACGACTTGGTCGTCGTAGCGAACGATCATCGACGTGCTTCCCCAGTCGACGCTCGCGGCCTCGCCGATTCCTCCGCCAATGTCACAGAACTGCTCGGCGTCCGGGAGCAGCCATCGTGATCTCGGCGTCGGCACCTGACCTGAGTGAAGACCCATGTGCGTACAGAGTCGACCCGGAACCGCGCATAGACGACGTGCCCGGTCGAAACGTTATCTGAATAGAAGACGAACTGCTGACCAAGCGCAGCGAGCTCCGAGAGATCGAATCGAATCACGTGCCATCCAGGTTCGAGCGGTTCGGCGGGCACGAAACTCCATCCGCGGGTGTCGCCGCGGAGCGTCTCGCCCGAGAGGTTGAACAGGCCGCTGCGCACCTCGCCGGGGATCGCGACTCCGTCCGTGACGCGTACCAACGACGCACTCGCTGCGAGAGCCTCTTCGGCTTCTACGTGGTCGATGCCTGGCGCGAAGGTCATGTCGGTGCGCAGGCCAAGTACACCGGGGTATCTGGCGCCTCACCCCCGAGTCCGGTGTCGCCGTAGCGGAAAGCAGAGCGGAAATCGGGCACCGACAACTGGAATGACATCATCGTGCTCCGCGGGGCGGCGTCGGGGGCGGTGCCGTGCAGCCCGCCGAGACGACTAGTAGGCCGAGCCCAGCGCACACTCTCGGATGGAGGCTCATACAGTGTACTCCTCGGTTCAGTTGAGGTTCCGCCCGATGGTCGTGAGCGAGGACGACGCAAAGTTGACGAAGTCGTGGTTGTCGGGACTCCATGCCGGGTGCGCCACGGGTATCGTAGCCCACGCTGCCATGTTCGCCCAGACCGACGTCGCGCCAGGCGCGCCGACTGAGTGTTGCGGTGCCCCGACAAGCACTCGTACGGGGTATTGGGGTTGCTGGTGATACCAAGCGCGACCACGTGGGCGTAGGCCACCGAGCACCGACGCCGCGAGCACCGACGCCGCGAGCACCGACGCCGCGAGCACCGACGCCGCGAGCACCGACGCGGCGAGCACCTCGAGCGTGCCCGTCCAGTGCCGCACCGACGCCGAGTGCGGCGGCTCGCTCACCTGCCAGCGCTCGCCCCCGGGCGGCATCTGCTTCGGCTGCAGCGCGACGATGCCCTGCCCGAGCGGCCTCGACTGCCTGCCCGGCATCGGCGCCTGCTCGCGCGGCTGCACGACGGCCGCCGACTGCGCACCCGGCCTCGACTGCTCGGGCCTGGGCCGCTGCGTGCTTCGCACCTGCACGCCCGGCGACTGCCCCGCGCCCTACGTCTGCGACACGACGACCTCGCGCTGCGCGCGCCCGACGTGCGGCGGCGGTACGGCCTGCCCGATGCCGCTCGTCTGCTCGGCCGGCATCTGCGTCGAGCCGTGACGGAGCCCGGAAGCGATCGTACGAGTTCGAGGCTCGACGAGCCTCAGCCGCTTCGCGATGGGGGGGCCCGAGAGACGCGGCTACGGGCCCGCGGATACCGGCCGGTAGTCGTGCGCCCAGCTGTTCAGGTGTCGGTTACAGCCGCCACCCCCGCAGAAGTGGTCCCCGGCGGTCGCAGATCAGTCTGCACGGCGACCAAGTGCGGGGCGTCGCCTGGGGTGCTCGAGCGCTGCATGGCTAGGTAGATGCGCCCGTCCAGATCCGGACCGACGATGCCGAAGAAGCCGGCCTCCGGATCCCCGGGGTCGGCTGCCAGTTCCCACAGCACCGAGCCGTCGGTGGGGGAGAGCGCGAGCAGGCGCCACGTCGTGAGGCTGATGCAGATCAGCGTCCCATCTTCGGCGAAGGCGAAGTTGCGATAGTCCATGTGCGGCAAGCAGGGCGCCGGGCGATCCGGCCAGTGTCCCACCCGGCGCATCGTCCCTGCGTCCGTGTCGAAGCGCCAGATCGCGCCGGTCGCGTCGAGCATCAGCGCTGGGGCGCTCTGCGGCGCCGGAGGATTCGACTCCTCGTACAGCGTCTCGCTGCCTCGGAGAAGCCGATGGGTGTAGCCCGACTCGCCGTAGACGCCGAACCCGATGAGCTCGTGTCCCGCCGCGGTCCACACGCCCCCGACCGCGAAGTCGGGCTGGACCAGCTCGGGCTCGACGCCGTAGCGCCAGCCGAGCGTTCCGTCGATTTCGTAGGCCGGTCGAGACGCCACTTCGAACCCGACCCCGATCACCGCTCCCGCTGCCTCGACCCGGCCCGCACCGAAACCCCGATTCTCGATCGCACCGTCTCGGAGTCGTCGCTGCTCGAACTGGAACCTCCGCATCGGGCGGAGCCGGCAGTGCTCTCCACCCATGTGCACTCGGCCGTGCGGTCCGATCATCGGCAGCACTCCGCCGCCCATCGCGCTCGGGATCTCGAGCCGCCCCACGAGGCCGCCGGTCCCAACCTGCACGACGAACGCCGATGTCCCGGCGCTTGATGAAGACGGTGCCGTCCGGCGCCGCAACCGGCGATCCGAGGGCGATGCGATGCGCAGTGGGGTCGTCGAGGCGCGCGTGAAACAGCGCCCGCCCGTCGCGCCCGACCGCGGTCACATCGGTCTCGATCGGGCCAATAAGCCAGACATCGCCGGAAGCGCCGATCGAGAACCGACGCAGTTGGTACCCCAAGACCCCTGGGCCGAGCCCCGCGAGCATCGGGTCGTCGAGCGGCGACCACTCCCAGAGTATCGTAAGGCGTCGCCGGTGC
>JADJAE010000138.1 GCA_016704445.1 Deltaproteobacteria bacterium | reverse complement strand
CCAACGGTACGCTCGTCCGGGACGTGCTCCTGCGGGAGGGCACCGTCCTCGGCGCGGTCGAGCTGGAGCTCGGGCGGACGCGGATCCGGCTGGTGACCGACCGCGACCGCGCCCTCGTGGCGCTCTCCCCGGAGGGGCGCTTCGGCGAGCTGATCGGCGCCTCGGCGGTGATGCGGGCGATCTACGCGACGCTCGCGCGGGCAGCCCCGACGACGGCCCCAGTGCTGATCCTCGGGGAGTCCGGCACGGGCAAGGAGCTTGCGGCTCACTCGATTCATCGCGCGAGCCCGCGGGCGGCAGGCCCCTTCGAGGTGGTGGACTGCACCGCGCTCCCAGCGACCCTGGCGGAGAGCATCCTGTTCGGCCACGAGAAGGGGACCTTCACGGGCGCCCACGCCGCCTCGGTCGGGGCCTTCGAGCGTGCGCATGGGGGCACGATCTTTCTCGACGAGCTCGGCGAGCTTCCGATGGAACTGCAGGCCAAGCTGCTGCGGGTGCTGGGCGAAGGGGAGGTGCGGCGCCTGGGCGCGACCGCCACGCGCAAGGTGGACGTACGGGTCCTGGCCGCGACCAACCGTGACCTCCGCCGGGAGAGTCAACGCCGGGAAGGTTTCGGGCCGACCTCTACTACCGCATCGCCGTGGTGCAGGTGCGGATGCCCGCGCTGCGCGAGCGCCTCGAAGACCTGCCCCACATCGTGCCCGCGGTGCTCGAGCGCATCGCGCGCGAGCGGCGGCTCGGGACGCCCGCCAGCGTCGACGCCGCGCTGCTCCAGACGCTCTCGCAGCACGCCTGGCCGGGCAACGTCCGCGAGCTGCGCAACTGGTTGGAGCAGTACGCCATCCTGCAGGTGCGTCCCGCCTTCGGTCCGGGCGACGACGCACCCCCCGAGCGACTCCCCGGCGCCGAGGACCACGCCGTCTCGGACACGTGGCCGCCCGCGCAGTCGGCGCCGCCGGGGGCCTCGGAGCCCACGGACCTGCTCGCCGGGCTCGACAACCTGCCGCTGCGTGAGGCCAAGCGCGAGCTGGTCGACCGCTTCGAGCGCGCCTACCTTCGGGAAGATGCTTTCGAGGACGTCGGCGGCAACGTCGCGGAGGTGGCGCGGCGCGCGGGGGTCGACCGGGCCACGGTGTTTCGGACGCTGCGGCGCGTCGGCGTCCGCGAGGGGGTGAAGGCGGGCTCCGGGCACCACCTGTTGAGGGCGACCCGGCGGGAAGGCTACCCTCGGGACACCAGTCGCATCGCAGAACTCATCGACCAGCACATTCATCGCGCCGGTTTGGATCAGACTCGAACGCGGCGGGCGCACGACCGTCCCGACGATCATCGCGATCGTCGCTGCGAAGTCCGACCCACGCGGTCGAAGTCGTAGGTTCAAGTCTACTGCCCGCACCATAGAGGCTCTGGGAGGCGAAGCTCCTTCAACACCATCCTGTACGGACTGTCGAGCCGTCAGCAGTCCGTGGTGAGATCACCACCACGGTGACCTCGCCGACCATCGCACTCACCGCGGTCGCGCTCCTCCTCGCATCGTGCGCGGTCACCTCCGTGCCCGCGGTGCCCGACGCGGCCACGACCGACGCCGCGTCGGACGCTCCCGTCGCTCCGCGCTCCTGTTCGCGCGACCGCGACGTCGACCTCCTCTTCGTCATCGACAATTCCGGCTCGATGGACCAGCGCCAGAGCAACCTCGCGCGCGGCATCGCGGCCTTCGTCGGCGCGCTCGTCTCCCCGCCGACGAACCCCGCCACTGGGCGCCCGATCCATCCACCGGCCCGCAGCGTTCGCATGGGCGCCATCTCCAGCGACCTGGGCACCCCGGGGAGCACGGTCCCTCCGTGTGCCAACAGCGACGTCGGTGACGACGGCAGGCTCAACCCCATCCGCTACGGCCGGGCGATCCGATCGCACCAGCCGTGGACCGCCGCGCCCGCGGGCGCCCGCCCGGCAGCACCACGGACCCTGACCAGTACCCGAGCTTCCTGTCCTTCGACGCGGCGAGCTCCGACCTCGATGACCTCCGCGGGGACTACGTCTGCTACGCCTACCTCGCCGGGGCAACGGGTGCGGCCTGGAGCAACCGCTCGAAGCGGCCTACCGCGCGCTGGTCGTGCACGACGCGCGGGACATCCCCGGCAACGTCCGCCCCAACGCAGGCTTCCTTCGCGACGACGCCGTGCTCGGCATCGGAGTGCTCTCCGACGAGGACGACGGCTCGGTGCGCGATTGCCGCTACGCCGAAGCGGGGGCGCGGCCTGCGCCGATGGTACCGGGGTGTTCGACAGTTCCCGCTCGGACTGGGCGAGCACCGACCTCAACCTCCGCTTCTACATGTACGAACCCGGCGGCGCCCAGGACCCGACCTGGAACCTCGACCGCTACTTCGACCCGACGCGCCCGCTCCGCGGCTTCACGGCGGTCAAGCCTGGCGCGCCGCAGCTCGTGGTGTTCGGCGCCATCACTGGCGTCCCGCTCTCGTTACCACAACGGCCCGATAGCAGCGTCGACTGGACCACCCTGCTGGGCAGCAACCCCGACGGCTCGGACGGCTACGTGGGAATGGCGCCCGAGGGGCCCTTCTCCATGCGGCAGCGCAACATGGACCCCGGCTGCTCGACGCGCGTGGTGCCGTCGTGCCGCCGCGAGGGCAGCGCGTACGACCAGCGCGCCCCGGGTGCGACACCCTCACGCAGCCCTTCGCGTACCCGTCGAGGGCGCATCGCAGAGGGTGGTGCGTCGCTTCGACGAGCACTATCAGAACGGCATCATCGGCTCGATCTGCCGTGACGACTTCGCTGCGGTACTACAGGCCATCGCGCAGCGCATCGTTGGTCGGTTCTGCCCGTGAGGAGATCGCTGGCGGGTCGCTCATCGCGCTCGCGCTGACGCGGCGCGGATGGCGCCTCCCTCGTCGCGCGCAGCTCCTGGCGATGTGAAGGCGCGGAGTTCGCCGGTCCTCGCGGTCGGCGGTATCGTGCTCCGCCCATGAAGAACCACTCCCTCCGCCGGGCTGCCATCGCGCTCGCCGCCTGCGCCGCTGTCGCGGGTTCGGTCAACGTATGGGTGGAGGCCCGCGGTGCGGCGCGCATCCGCTCGCTGGACGGCGTCGCCGACGCCGACGCGGTGATCGTGCTCGGGGCGCGGGTCTACGCGGACGGGAGCGTCTCGCCCATGCTCGCCGATCGACTCGACACCGCCCTCTCGCTGTACGCGCGAGGAAGGCGCCGCGCATCCTGGTCTCCGGGGACCACGGCACCGAGTCCTACGACGAGGTCAACGCGATGCGACGCTACCTCGAGAGCCGGCGTGCCGCCAGAACACGTCTTCATGGACCACGCGGGCTTCACCACCTACGACACCCTCTACCGCGCCCGTGACGTCTTCGGCGTGAGGCGCGCGGTGAAGTCACCCAGCGGTTTCATCTCTCGCGCTCGCTCTTCGTGGCCAACGCGCTGGGGCTCGACGCCGACGGGGTCGTGGCGATCAACGCCCCTACACCCTCAGGAGCCTCGTGCGTTCCAACGTGCGCGAAGGTCAGCGCCAAGGTGAAGGCTGCCGTCAGACGCTCACGCGACGCCGCGCCCGCGCTACCTGGGCCCGCGCATCCCCATCGGAGGCGACGGCCGCGTCACCCGCGGGTGAGCCGCGGCTCACGGCGACCTCGTGCGATCCTCCCGCCGGTGATGAAGAAGCCCGCCCCCACCTCGTCCCCGCGTGCAGGCTCTCGCGCCGCTCTCGCCGTGGCCGAGGCCGCCGAGGACCAGCGCCTCGCGACGCTCCCGACCGACGCCCGCGCCCGCGCCCTGGTGGCAGGTTCGGCGTCTTCGAGGACCGATCACCAGCGAGGCCGCCGTGAAAGCGTCTGGTGGCGATGGGTGCCGCGGCGGTGCCTGCGCTGCTCGCTCACCTCGACGATCCGCACACCGGCTGGCAGGCAGCGTTCACCCTCGCGCACATCGGCGCGCCGGGCGCCGCGGAGGCCACGCCCGCCCTGCGATTCCACGCATCACACCAGCCCGACACGCCCGCGTCGATGTGGTCGACCCGGGGCTCGCGCGGCTCGGCCTGCTCGACGAGGTGGCCGCGCTGCTCGACCCCCGTCGAGCCCCACCACGTCGCGCTCGCCCTCGCCGCGGTGACGCCGGTGAGCTTCCCGCTGGATCGAGCGCGCCCTCGACCGTGGCGACCCGGAGATCGATGCGCCCATGGCCAACGCGCTGGTTCCCGGCCGGGGCGGTTCTTCGATCCCGCTCAGACGGCTTCGCGGCGGCGGTCGGAGGCTGCCGCAGCCCTCACGCGATCGTGCGCATGGCCGCCGTACTCCTCCTGATGAGCCCGGCGTATCCGAAGGCCACGCGGCCGCTCGCGCTCGCCGAGTTGCAGCGACTCGCGACCGACGCCAGCAGCGAGGTGCGTCGGCTCACCGCGCTGTCGCTGGGTCGCGTCGGCAAGGCCGCCGTCCCCGCCGCCCTCGCCGCCCTCGCTCCGATGCGCGACGACCCGGTGGAGAACGTTCGCTCCTCCGCGCGGTCGAGCTACGCGAAGCTCCACGGGCCGGCTAGCACCCACGCGATGTGTCTCTGCGCTCGTCGGGGCTCCTGAAGCGAGTGAGTCGGGGAAGATGAACCGCCAGGGCGCAAGGGTCGCAAGGTGTCGAACTCTGCCGCGTTGGCGCCTCGGGTTCGCGAGCTGGTGGGAGCGATGCCGCACTCCAACACGAGGCGAAGATCTGGCGCGCAGGCCCGCCCGTCGCTCCCTTGCGACCCTTGCGCCCTGGCGGTTCATCTCCCCGACACACTCGCTTCCAGGGAGCCCCGACGTGCGCAGAGGCGCATCGCGTGTGCGGGCGCTGCGCCTCAACCCGTCAGAACTACCACGGCGAGTTCCTGTGCGCGCCGGGAGGGCGCAGGCCACATCGGGTGACGCGATCGGTCGCCCCTTCGTTGCGAGAGCCCACGAAGAGGGGAGGCTCATCGTCGACCTCAACAGGGGTCCCACCGCGTCCCCGTCCGTCTCGGTAGCGGACCGCCGCGTTGGCGATGCGCCAGCGCTCGACGACCATGCTCTCGGTGGTGCTCAAGCCTCCGCCGGCATCGCGCGGTCACCGGGTTCCCGCGGCGACGCGGAGAGGCGCGAGTTCAGGGCAGTAGCAGTCGTCTCCGAGGGCAGCCGCCCAGAGGTCGTGAGCGCGGCGACGGCGGCACCGCGTGTTGATCCGACGGGCGACGCCCGACGGACCGTTGCGTCAGCGCTCAGCGCGCGGGTGCGAGCTGCCGCTTCGCGCGGTCGACGAGGAGCATGTACGTCAGCCAGAGCACCGGCCGGACGAGGCAGTTGACGAAGGGGATGAGCTGCGCGACGCCGCAGACGACCGCGAGGGTTGCGCGGGGCCGCCGGGGCCTGCCGTTCTGCACCAGCGCGGCGTCGATGGCGTCGCAGAGCCCGGAAAGCTCTGCGCGAAGATCCAGGTACAGGCCGTAGATCGGGATGAAGTTCGCGAGCACAGCCGCCCCTGGCTCGAAGACTCGACCGCTGGCGTTGCGCCGCATCTCGGGAGGAAGGAACTCCCAGGACTTGTAAGATCCACGAGAGGATGGCGCCAAGTACACCAGGACGAAGGGGCCTACGACGGGGGCGATCAACCCGTCGAGCTCGCGCTCGGACCAGCCGTTGGCCGCGGAGAGGACGCCGAGCGCGACGACGGTTGCGAAGACCGCCGGGATCATCGCGAGCGCGACGTACTTCGCCATGAAGCCGCCGGAGCCTGCCGGGGTGAAGTCAGGTGCGCGGTGGTCGAATGCCCGAAAGGGCCCTGCGCCGCCGTTGTCGAATGGAGCCATCGGTGACTGCTGAGGATTCATGCGTCGCGCCCTCCCGTGAAGCGAACCAGCGGACGACGCTATCGACCGCGCGCTCCACGCGTCAAGCAACGACCTTGACCGCTCGGGGAAGCGTGCGATCCAATGCGCGTCAATCGAAGGGGGACTCGGACGACATGGAGAACGCTTCTCGGCAGTGGTACTACGAGGTCGGCGCGCAGCGTGTGGGGCCGGTTCCGTGGGACGAGCTGGTGCGTCTCGTGGGGCAGGGCGTGCTCGGTCCGCAGGTGAAGGTGTTCACCGACGGGTGGGGCGGATGGCTGCCCGCCGCGCAGGTCCCGGGGCTCCCGGTGATGCCGTCGCAGTTCGGCACCAACGCGGGTGAGCGCATGCTGCTCCCGGTGGGGCGGGCGCCGATGGCCATCGTCGCGGGCTACCTCGGGCTCTTCAGCATGCTCGGAGTCTTCGCGCCCTTCGCGGTCGTCACGGGCGTGCTCGCGCTGCGCACCCTCAAGCAGCGCCCCGAGCTGCACGGCGCCGGGCGCGCGTGGTTCGGCATCGTGATGGGGGCGCTGTTCAGCGCGGTGTACGCCTGGGCCCTCACGCACTGAGGTCGGTTCACCGTTGGACGACGGCCGTCCTCCTGCTCGCGCTCGCCGGGTGCGGGCCGACGCTCCCCACGAGCCCGACGCCAGTCGCCCATTGGCGTCTTCAGCGGAGCGTGAGGCGCATGTGCACCCGGCGCGACCAGTCGAGGCCGTGCTCTACCTGGTCGCGCTCGATGGCGCGCAACGCCTCCGACCACGCCGACGGCGGAACCACGACGAAGCCGTGGCGCTCATACCACGGGCGGTTCCAGGGGATGTCGGCCTGGGTGTTGAGCACCATCGAACCTTCGCCTCGGCGGCGGGCCTCGTCGATCACGTGGCGGAGGAGCGCGGTGCCCACGCCGCGGCGGCCGTGCGAGGGCTCGACGCTGATCTGACCGAGGCAGAGCTCGCCGTCGACGCGCCCCAGGTAGACCCAGCCTACGACCGCGCCGTCGACCTCGGCGACGGTGATCCTCCCCTGCGCGATGGCGCCGCGGGCGACCTCGTCGGGGATGCCCGACCCGTCGGCGAGCTCGGTGTGACCCGCCTCGGCGAAGCGGGCGTCGGCGTCGCGCTCGATGCGCGTGAGATGCTCGACGTCGGCCTCGCGCGCGACTCGCAGCATCATCGAGGGGAGGGGCGCTGCGCGGTCGACGGATCGGTCCATGGCGCGGGAGACTCTCACGACGGTGGGGCCGCCCAAGGGGCCCACCAAAGCTCTCCCGCCGACGGAGGTACCAACCCGCACCCATGCCGACCCCACGCCACGCCGCGCTCCTCCCTGCTCCTCGCCGCGGCCTGCTCCGCGTCACCCCGCACCACCATCGTCGTCCAGCCCGGCGTCGAGCTCATCTGCACGGCGCGCGTTCCCGACGCCGCCACGCCCCCCACCCCCGTCGACGCCTCGACCCCCGTCGACGCCTCGACCGCCGACGCCGTCGTGGCGAGCGCCGATGCGCCCTCAGCCTCCGCCGGTCGATCCGTCGCGGCTCGTGCTGCTGCCCGCCGAGCAGTCGTGGTCCGTCGGTCGCGTCGCTCGCTGCGAGGGGCGCGCGCCGTGGTGCTGCTCCCCGACGGCGGGGTCGTCGCGCGCTCCGTGGCGGCGCTGCGCGCACCGCGTCTGCCGCAAGGCGCCGAGGTGATGGCCCTCTGGGGCGAAGGGGCGGGCGAGCCCTACCACGCCGTGGTGCTCGACACCGACCGGGGCGGCGTCCGCGTCCGCTACGACGACGACTCCGAGGAGCGCCTACGCATCCATCGCATCCAGCGGGTGATGCGCGCGTCGGCGCTGGGCCCGC
>JADJAE010000137.1 GCA_016704445.1 Deltaproteobacteria bacterium | reverse complement strand
ACCGACGCGCGCATCCCTCCGTGATAGCGGAGCGTCAGCTTGTGGATCGCGAGGTAGATCGAATCGCCGTCCCGCAGCGTACGATCCGGCAGGTTCCACAGCGGGAACTCCACCTCGCGACCGTCGCCGAGTCGCACCACCGCGCGCCCGCGCTCCAGCCAGAAGGCCTCGTCGAGCGAGTGACTCCAACCGTGCCCCAGTCTCCCCAGCCGATGCGAGCGCGCAGACTCGTACACCCGCTCGAACACCAGCGGGATCGGCCCCGGCAACTCGGCATCCACGACCTCCGTGAAGAGGTTGCCGGTGACCACGTCGACCGGGTGTCCGGTGACGAAGCGAACCCCGCGATGCCACATCTCCCGAAGCCGGCTCACGTTCGCGGGCGGCTCACACCCGCCGAGCGCCTTGCTGATCTTCCCCGCGAAGTTCGAACCACGGAACTTCCGAAACAGCGCGCCCGCTCGACGCGCCATGGAGCCGAGAAACTTCATCCCGAGCTTCATCTTGGCCGCATCCGCGAGCATCGCGAGGTCCGGCACTGGCGGAGGCATGTTGAGCACTGGCATGCCCTTGGGTATGGCCATCACCACACTCGTCGGCAGGCGCACCGGGTCGCTGCAGCTCATCGCGATGTCGCCCAGTCGGACGCCTGGCGTCCCTCCCAGGGAGACGTTGAGCGAGCCGAACATCAACGTCGCATCGCCATCGGGCATCGGCGGAGGAACGAAGGCGAAGCCGGGTGGAATAAAAAGGTGCGGCATCGTCAGCTTGTTGGTCACCTCCGTTCCGCAGTTGGTGACCGGCATGCCGTTGACGAGCACGACGCCTGGGCCACCACCCAGTGCCATCCCCATCGCGGCCCCGATGACGAGGCCCATGGGGTCGAACACCATGCCCATGAAGGGCATCGGGAAGGGCGTGGGGACGCCGGCGGGCGGGGGCGCGGGCGGAACCGGGACCATCTGGAGATGGATGTCCAGGCCGATGACGGGATCGTAGAAGGTGCTCTGGAGAACCATCGCGTCGCTGTGCCCCTGTCGCCGCTACGTCGCGACTGCCGTTGAGGGTTGATCCCCGCCCGCCGTCTCCGCCGAAGCCTCGATGGCCGCGGCCTGCGCCTCTAGCGCATCGGCCTGCACCGTGAGCCCGTGCGCGCGACAGATCACCGCCAGCGCCCGTGCCGCCTCCGGCGCCGACGATGCCGCGCGCACCGCGGGGCTCCCCGCGTCCGCCGCAGCGAGCGCCTCCCGAAAGGCAGCCGTAGCCCGCTCGTTCTGCCCCCTGCGACGCGAGGAGCTGCCCGCACATCCGGAAGGACTCGATCGCCAGCACCACCGCCCCCGCCCGGACGCCCAGCCTGCCGCCCTCCGCGTAGGCCACCGCCGCCTCGTCGACGCGCTTCTGCACCAGCAGACATGCGCCGATCGCGAGCTGCGCCTGCACCGCGAGATCACCGAACCGCCCTGCTCGGCGCGCCGCCGCGCGTCGCGGAAGACCTCCAGCGCGCGCGCCTGGTCGCCTCCCTGCATCACGTGCCCGGCGAGCACCAGCTCGTTGACGACGGCCTCCTTCAACAGCCCGTGCTGGAGGCAGAAGTCCCGCGCCTGCCGTTGCAGCTCCACCCCCTCGACCAGCTTCCCATCGCGCATCGCCAGCGCCGCCGACAGCACCAGCACCCGCAGGCGCTGCATCGCGTCGGGGTCGAGCAGCGCTTCGGGGACGCCGACCTCGCGCGCCCGCGCCGCCCGCGCCTCGGCCCCAGCGGCTTCACCTGATCGCGCCTCGCCGGAGCAGGCGCGGAGGGCCCCGCGGCGCCCACGAGCTGCGGCCCGGTGGCGCCCGCAGGAGCCGCGCGCATCGCGTCGAGGCGGGCGTTCATCTCGTCGCGCACCGCGCGGTCGTCGACGCGCGCGTCGACCCGCTCCACCGCGGCGCCCAGCGCCTCCAACGCTGGGAGCGAGGCCGCCGTCTCCAGCTCCACCACCACGAATCGCGCCGCGCGGAGCCCGGGCTCACCGAGGAGCGCGCGCAGGTCGTCGCTCCAGCGCTGGGGCTCGCGCACCCAGACGGGGGCCAGCACGATCACGAGGCCGCCCATCGGAGGGCGCAAGACACGGAGGGCCTGAGAGAGTTCCTGTGCGAAGCGCGCGAGCGGCGTCGGGGCGCCGCACACGGGCCACAGGGGCGCCATCGGCAGCGTGTCGGGTGAGGACTCCGAGAGCGACTGCCAGTCGGCGCGGAGTTCTTCACACCGCAGCGCCCAGCCGTCGTCGCCCGGCTCCGTCGGGGCTTCGAGCACGAAGAAGGGGGCGTCGTTCACCTCCAGCAGCTCCGTGGCCGTCAGGTGCTGAAGCACCGGAAGGCGCAGCAGCGCCGTGGTCGTGACGTGGAGCACGCGCAGTGACGGTGTCCGGACGAACCACTCGGCCGACTCCACCACCCGCTCGATCGGACCAACTAGCGACTGCATGCGTCGCCCTCAGTTGATCTTCACGATGCCACCCGAGATGTTGACCAAGGCGTCTCCCTTGACGTCGACCTTCGGACCGGAGACCTCCACGCCCGCAGTAGAGGCCTTCACGGTCCCGGTCGCGGTCAGCGTGGCCTCCGTCGCCCCCGTGACAGTCGCCTTGGTCTGCCCCGTCACGCTCGCCTCCTTGCCATCCATGGCAGCGTTGGCGGTGAGCTCCAGCTTGCCCCCGGTGCTGGCCTCGGCCTTCGCGTTGGCGTTCAACAGCACCTGGCTCCCGGCCTTCGACTGCAGGCTCGCGTCGGCCGTGAGCATCAGGTCGGCCCCGGTGCTGGCGAAGAGGTGCGTGTCCGGGCCGTGGAGCGTCTTGCTCCCGTGCGACGACTTCATCAGCGCGTTGGCGTCGAGCACTACCTCCGAGCCGTCGCCCGCCGCGAGCGTGATCTTCCCAGGCTCGATGGTGATCGAGCTGCCGCCGCACGTGAGCGTGATCTTCTCGGGCGCCTGCACGCTGACCGTCTTCGACGCGTCCGCCACATAGTCGCCGGTGATGTTCAGCTTCGCCCCGGTGACGCCGTCGGCCGCCTCGCCGCCATCGATGGTGACGCTCTGGCTGCCCTTGATGTGCACGGTGACGTTCTTGTCGACGCTCTCGGTCTGGTTGCCGCCCACGCTGATGGTCTGGGCCGCGCCGACGCTCACCGTCTGGCTCTTGTCGACCTTGTTGGTCTGGTTGGCGTGCACCGTGGTGGTGTGGTCGTTCTCCACCACTTCATTGAAGTCCTTCTGGGCGTGGATGTAGAACTCCTCGCCGTCCTTCAGGTCCTCGAAGCGGATCTCGTTGGACCCTTCGCCGCCGGGTGACGAGTTGGTCTTGATGGTGCTCTTGGTCTTGTCGTCGGGCAGCGTGTACGGTGCCGTTGGTGCCATTGTAGACGCACCCGATCACCAGCGGCCGGTCGGGGTTGCCTTCGAGGAAGTTCACCACGACCTCCATGCCCACCCGCGGCAGGAACATCATGCCCCACCCCGGCCCTGCCAGGGTCTGCATCACCCGGATCCAGCACGACGACTGCTCGCCGTTGTCCACCCGATCCCAGTGGAAGCGCGCCTTCACCCGGCCGTGCTCGTCGGTGTAGATCCTCCCCCCTCAGGGCCCACCACGGTAGCGGTCTGCATCCCGAAAACCCTGGGTTTGCGGGTCTTTCTCTCCGGCCGGTACGGAACGTCGACCGGGATGCACTGGAACTCGTTCCGGTAGCGCTCCTGCTCGCCCCCGTCGTGCTGCGTCCGTCCCGCGATCGTCTCGGGCACCACGCCTGTATGATCGACGCGAAGCACCAGGTACTTCCCGTCAACGCCGACATCGCCATGACCGGTGATCTCCAGCACCGCGCCAGGCTTCGCTCCGATGAGGTTTGAGCGCACCCGAGAAGAGCTTCGCCGTGGCGACTCGGGCCTCCTGCCGCATCCCAGCCTGGTGCGCGCGATCGTCCTCCCCGTAGGTCGGCTTCTGGTATCCCCCGATGGTCAGCTCGGCCGGGTATTCGTAGGACGAGCGAGGCCCAGCCTCCGACGGGGAGAGCTGCATGAGGTCGAGCGTGGGACGCGTCCAGTCGAAGTCCCGCAGGATCGACCCGGTGGTCCTCGTCTCGATCGCTCCGTCGAAGAAGCGCACCGACTCGACCTGCAAGGTCCCTGACTCGGGGCCTGCCACGGGAGCGGGTTCGTCGTCCAGGGTCGGCACCGCGGGCAACCCCCGCGCGTGATCGGTGAGCACCATCTGCTCGCCGTCGTCACTCTCGTCATGGCGGAAATAGAGCGAGATGCCCTCCTCCTCCATGAGGCGCTTCACGAAGTCCAGATCGGTCTCGTGGTACTGCACGCAGTACTCGCGAACGGGGTGCTCGCGATCGAGCTCCAGGATGAGCGTGCTCTGGTAGATCCGGTGGCCATCGAGCACGATCGAGATCACCTCCGGGGCCGCGAGACCCTGGAAGATGCGCGCATCGACGGTCTGAGACAGTCGGTGGAGGGCAGGCACCAGCGTCACGCGGGCGAGCCGACGCGTATTGGTCACCCCGAGCCGCTCGACGCGACGCACTTCGCCATGACGGCGCTCGACGAGTGTCCCCCGGGTGATCTCCAGACAACAGCGACTCTCGAGGAGTTCGTCCGGGTCTGCGGTGATGTCCTCGATGGCCAGGTCGACAGTCACCTCGTAGAGCTCGGCGACCGCCTCGCGAATCAGGACACGGTGCACCTTCCAACGAGAGATCGCCCCTTCGACCAGGAACTCGTAGGCCACCTCCGGGAGCGTGTTCGAGTCGCCTTCCGAGGCGAACCACCCTTGAACCGTCTGGACGACCTGGCGGCCAGCGTCGACGACGCCGCGGACCATCTCGACCTTGGACTGTATCTCAGCGGCGACGGTCGAAGCCGTCTCGAGCGCACTGCGCGCGCCTCCAGGCACGACCCCGGAGGCCATGTCTGACGCGCTGGCAACGACCCCCGTGGCGCCCGCGGGCACGCCCGCTCCGCCCTGGAGCGCTTCGCGCACGTCACCCCCGACGCGGCGAGCCTCGTTCACCGACGACTGCGCCCGATCCGCAGCGCGTGAGACGTCGCCGAGGACACTCGGCGGAGCAGGGGCGGCGATGGAGGTATCGCCTGACGAATGGGCGCTGGGACTGCGGGCGCACGAACCTCCCGTACGGTGTGATCGAGTTCGTCCTCGTCGTCAGGAGGTCGCTTCGCTCCGGTCATGCCTCAGCCCTCGTCATAACGTCTGCCCACCACGCACGGTGAGTGGCGTGCCCCGTTCTGATGGCGCCGAGTGATGTCCGATCTGCGTACGAAGGTCAACGCCCTGCGGCTGCCCTCGCTCACCTCGCTCGGTGGGTCCGGAGGTTGCCCGCCCTTCGCGTCGTCCAGTAGAGTCCGCGCGTTGGCAACACAATCGACAGATCCCCTCTCGCTGATCGGGACCACGCTCGAAGGCAAGTACGCCGTCGAGTCCTACGTGGCCCGCGGCGGGTACGGCGTCGTCTACCGCGCCCAGCACCTGCGCCTCCGCCGGCCCGTCGCGGTGAAAGTCCTCCGCCTCGACAAGACCGCCTCCGCCACCGCCGCCGAGTCGGTGCGTGCCGAGTTCGAAGAGGAGGCCCAGCTCGTCGCGCAGCTCGACCACCCCGCCATCGTGCGGGTGCTGGACTTCGGCGTGGCCCCCATCGACGCCTCGCCCGAGGTCCCGTGGATGGTCACCGAGTGGGTCGACGGCTCGACCCTCGCCGCCGAGCTGAAGTCACGCCGGGGGCAGGGCGGCCGCTCCCCCGCGGAGTGCTTCGCGCTGCTCCGACCGGTGTTCGAGGCGCTCGCCTACGCGCACCGCCTCGGCATCGCCCACCGCGACCTCAAGCCCGCCAACCTGATGTTCTCGGGCGTGGCAGGGGCGGACGGCGAACCGCTCGCCACCCTCAAGCTCCTCGACTTCGGCATCGCGAAGGTGATGCAGCCCGACGAGTCCGCCTCGTCGGGCGAGACGCGCACCCAGTCGGCGCGCATCTCCTACTCAGTGAAATACGGGGCGCCCGAGCAGTTCAGCGCCTCCCGCACCGGCCCCTGGACGGACATCCACGGACTGGCCCTCATCCTCACCGAGATGTTGACCGATCGCCCGCCCTACGACGGCAAGGAGGCGATGGACTTCCACCTCGCGGCGATGAGCCCCCAGCGGCCGACCCCGGGCCACTTCGGCGTAGACGTCGGCGGATGGGAGCCGGTCATCATGAAGGCTCTCGCGCTCCGGCCGACCGACCGCTTCACCTCGATCAACGAGTTCTCCCGGGCCCTCGAAGGGGCCCTGCCCCAGGAGGGTCGACCGTCGCTCGCGACGACCCTCCCGCGGCCCTCGGGCCGGGTCTCGTTGTCGCCCATCGAGGAGCTCGCGCCCGAGCTGGTCCAGACCGGGACGGCGCCGCCCGTCATCGGGTCGATGCTCCGACCGGCGCCCGTTGCCACGCCCGGCCGCACACGCGCGCTCCAGGCTGCGGGCGTCCTGGCCGCGGCGCTCTCGGTCGGTGCGTTCGCCTGGTTCCAGGGCAATCGCCCACAACCGGAATCTCCGCAGCCGGTCCGATCTGCCACGGTGCGCCCGACCCCTGCGACCCTTCCCCAGCCGCCCGTAGCGGCACCCGTCGTGGCTGCACCGGTGCCCCCGACCGACGCTGGCGGCGTGGTCGCTGCTCCCGTGGCCGTGGCCGCGCATGCAGCCCGTGACACTCCTCCAGTGGGGGAGACGGATCATGGTTCGTCCACCGACCTCGACGCGGGACGACGGTCCCGGCGCCGCCGCCAGCGCGTACCGATTCAATAGCCGGTCAGGAACGCGACAGCATCGCAGCGACCGCGACCAGCACGGCCAAAGCGAGAACACCAGCGATCCACGACGGGGACAGTCCGAGGCACTTCGGCGGATGGCAGGGTCGCAGTAGCGGGGCTGAGAGGGGCAACCACCCTGAGATGGGGGTTCGGCTGCGCAACGGTGGCCGTCAGGTCGTCGACCTCATCGGCCCCTGGCGGGCTCGCAGTCAGTCCCGATGGAGCAGGGGGAGAAGCCGGCGTCCCCGGAGTGTTCATCGCGCCACTGGGCACGCCCGGAAGGTTTGCTTCGAGCGCCTCCAGAAGCTGCCCCGCATCGGCGTACCGATCCGCAGGCCGCAGTGCCACTGCCCTGGCCAGCACGGGCTCCCACGTTCCCACATCGACGCCATGCGCGGCCGGCGTCGGTCGGGTGGGGGACATTGCGTCTCTCTGGGCCTCTACCAGGTCATCGCCGCGCTGCGCCCGCTGGTGTGTGAGCATCTCCGTGACCACCAGAGCGAACTGGTAGACATCCGTCCAGGGCCCGGTCCTCGATGCGCTCAATTGCTCCGGCGTGGCGTTCTCGGGAGAGCAGAAGACCGTCACGGAGCGCGTCGCCGTCATCCCGGTCGGGAGGCGGCGCTCGTCGAGTTCGAGCACCTTCGACACCCCGAGTCGAGGACCCTCACGGGCACTTCGTCGTTGCCGCCCGCGCGCGCCATCAGCATCAGGTTGGCGGGCTTGATGTCCCGGTGCGCGATCCCCTGCGCGTGGGCCATCGCGAGGGCCCGGAGCACCGGCCTCATGAGTTCGAGCACCTCCCACGGCGCGCGAGGCGGGTCGTTCCAGCGCTCGTCGAGGTCGTCGGCGAGGGTCCTGCCCGACACCCAATCGAACACGAGCCACGGGGCATCCTGCCCGTCCGGCATGGGGGATACTCCGAAATCGCGGACCCGTACGATCGCGGGATGGGTGAGCTTCGCCACGATGGCGGCCTCGGTCAGGAAATGACTGTGCGACTCGGGCCGCAACGTCTCGTCCTCGGCGGGGTCCAGTTTGCAGACCTTGATGGCGACCGGCTCCTTCCAGGGCAGGAGCCGACCGCGGTAGACGACACCGAAACCGCCCTCGGCGACGAACTCGTCGACCTCGTAGCGTCGGTCGAGGGGTAGACCCGCAGAGGCCCATCGGATCCTGGTGCTTCAGGTTCATGGTCACTTCACCCGTCGAGCGATGGTGAGCAGGTCATCGCGGCCGCTACGGCACCGTCCGCGCGCAGCGGAACCCCGTGTCATAGGAACCAGCCAGCGCGCTGCCGCTGCCGCTGCGAGCGCCCGGGTTCGCCTGCGAAAGTCTGCTGGTCGCGATCGAGGCCCCATTGAGGTAGCCTTCGTTCGCCGTCTCTGTCCCCATGAGCCGCGCGCACAGCGGGTCGGTCAGCATGCCCGCGTCCGTCTCCCGCTCCCAACAGGTCGAGACGTCAATGCCCGCGATTCGCAGATCCGCGGTCCACTCGCCCACGTTGCCGATCAGGTCGTAGAAGCCACCATACGGTTGGTACGCCGACCCCGCCACCGCCATGCCGACGGGCCTGGTGCCCACCGGATCGACGCCGCCCGGTCTGGAACCGCAGACCAGTGAGCCGAGGCGACCCCGAGCGCACACGTCGTCGGTGTCGCCCGCGGTGCCCCAGGGCCAGTCACGCGCGCGCGGCAATCCAACGCGTTCCACGCCCCGTGCCGCGAACTCCCATTCCGCTCGGGTAGGCAGACGCCCCGCGCCGTGTCCGTCCCAGACGCAGAAGGCAAGCGCCGTTGCGCGATCCACGCAGTTGATCGGATGCTCCTCGCGGGACTCAGCCGTGTTCGCGGTCACGCTCCAGTTGCAGCGCGCCACTCCCGCGTCGGCACTGTCCCGGCCGGGTTCGACGACGGCCCCGGGCGAGAGGGAGTGTCCTCCCGGGTACGCGACGGCCGTCCCCGGCGCGGGGTGGCCCGCTTCCCAGAACCGCCGAAACCGCGCGACGGACACCTCGTACGTGTCGAGCGTGAAGTTGCTCACCGTCACGGTGGTCGCGCGTTGGATCGCAGCACCCGCATCGGGTCCGGGAGCAAGGTCGGGAGGGCCCGCGAGTGTCTGGAAGGTGCCGCCCCGTACAGCCGACATGCCGCAGCCCCGTGGGCGCAAAGATGGGGAAGAGGCCTCGCAACTGCGCTGCACTTCCACGCAACGTCCCTCCTCACAGCGTAGCCGATCTCCGACGCGGGGTTGTTGCAGCGACCGCAGTGCTCCTCTGATTGCATCGGATCTTCGCAGCTCTCGCCGCACCGGAGCAGGCCCGGACCGCTACACGCGGGGGCCACGCCGCCGTTCGGGGGAGGTGCCGTGACGCGGGCGCGGACGCATCGAAAACCGACGTCGTCGTAGGGCAGGTCGGCAGCCCTTCCGGTGGCACTGCCTTCGAGGCGTGCCGCGGCGTCGCCAAACCCGCCGCCGCGGATGACGAAGCGCTCCATCCCCGTGAGCGCGGCGGTCACGCAGAGGGGATTGCTTCGGCTCGAAGCCCACCAGCAGAGGTCGTTGTAGTTGGTGCTCCCGCGGTCATCAGCGACCCACTCGCTCACGTTGCCCGCGAGATCATGGACATCACCTGATGGATCGAAGCGCCCGACTTGACGCGTCAGGGCCCCGTCTTCTCCGGCGCAGCCCGCGTGCTGGGCGCGCAGCCGATCTCGATCGGAGCATGATGTCGAGACAGGATCGGTGGTGCCCCACGGAAAGCGGCGCGACGGAGGAAGACCAGCGACAGCCCGGCCGACCGCCACGTACTCCCACTCCGCGGAGGTCGGCAAGCGACCTCCGCCGCCCGCCCCGCCTGCGTCCCAGTAACAGAAGGCCTGCGCCGTTCGCTTGTCGATGCAGTTGACGGGGTGATTCGCGCGCGTCCCAGCGTCGGTGCTCCAATTGCGCCGCGTGGCGTCCATGCACCCGGTCGACCCTGGCGCGGCGCCGGGCTCGTTCACGGTCCATCCCGCCGTAGGAACGAGCGTCCCATTGGGGTACTGGATCGCGCCGCCGGGGGCGGGGTGCCCCGCGTTCCAGAACTGGCGGAAGCGGGCGACGCTCACCTCGTACGCATCGACCATGAAGCCATCGACGTGCACCCCGGGAAGGGCGCGACCTCCGGCCAGCTCGCTGTTGCCACCCATGTCGAAGTCACCGCCCGCGACCTCTACGAGTCCGCACCCCGGCCCACCGCCGGCGGGGCAACTCCGCTGTGCCGGTGGCGTCCCAGAATCCGGCACGACCCCGTTGTCCGGCGCGACCCCGTTGTCCGGCACGACCCCGTTGTCCGGCACGACCCCGTTGTCCAGAATATCCACGACATTCACGTCGCCTGAGACGTCTCCCCCGTCGCCGGTGTCGGCCTCCGCGGGTACGTCCATCACCGCGGGTACGTCCCGGGGTGTCGTGCGGTACTCCGACCTCTGGTGTGTCCATCCCCGTCGGAACGTCCATGCCCGTGTCGACCACTGCGTCGACGATGTCCGTGGACGCATCCCGCGCGCGAGGGCGCCAATCCGACTCGGTCGAACATCCCAGGAACAGCGCGGACATCAAAGCTACACGACCTGTTGATTGGTTCATCACCACACCCCGCCCAGCGTGAA
>JADJAE010000136.1 GCA_016704445.1 Deltaproteobacteria bacterium | reverse complement strand
TTCGCGGAGCGGGCCCTCAGCGATGATCAGCAGCTTTCCCACCACGACCACCACAGCGATGAAGCCCATCACCATCGCGATCAGTAGGACGAGGCGGACCTTGTCGCGCTGATCGTGCGGGAGCTCATCGACGATGATCTCCATGGGAGGCGGCGGCGGCGGGGGAAGGTACGGGGAGGCCAGATAGGGCAGAGGGGCCGGCGCAGGGGCCTGGACCGGGGCGGAGGGCGGATGGGACGGCTGGCGACCTTCGGGGAGTGCAGACGGCGTCTACGCAGCGGCAGGAGCCTGGGCCGGGAAGGGGGTGGCTGTCCGGGAAGGATCGCGGTGGAGTTGAGCGTTGCGTGGAGGAGGGCGCCGTGAGGAGGGCCTGGGAGCACCATGGCCGCGTCGAGTGTGGAGTGCGCCGCGGACTTCGCGCCGAAGCCGCTTCTGGGACGAGGGGCATGGTGGCCGCAAAGGGCGCAGCGTTATCTGCCCGAATCCCGACGACCTGTCGGTCACGAGCATCGTCGATGTGGGCGCGGCGTCAGTGGAAGGGTGGTCGACGATGGTGGCGCCGAGGTCGGACTCGTCGATGGCCATGGTGGCGTCGATGGGCGCTGGCGTCGGACGGGGGGCGGCACCGCCTGTCGGTGCGGTGGAGCTACGCTGGATGTTTCGCATCAGCTCGCTCATGGAGCGGGCGCGAGGTGCCTCCGGGGCGAACTTCTCGGGGTTGAAGGAGAGGTCCCAGGGGTTGCTGTCGGCGGGCAGGTCGGAGAGCACCATCGTCGCGGCGTAGTTCTCGACGGACTGCACCACGACCGGGCGTGCGACCGCAGCGGGCAACGCGACAGGCGGAGCCGGGTTGCAGCGAGGGCATCCGTAGCGCAGGGCCTCCCGGACGGAAACGGGGCGGGCGGCGCGTGTGGGCGGGCGTCGGCGAAGCGAACGCCGCCGCAGAGGGCGCGGCGCCCTGAGCCTGCGGGTCGTGGTGCTGCGTGGCGAAGAGCGATCGGGGACCCGACGGCGAGGCGGAGGCCTGGGTGGACGCGGCCGGATCGGGCCTCGGCGCGGGTGCGGCGTCGACGGGCTGCTGCCAGGCCTGCTGCACCTCGGCGAGGAAGGCCTCGATGGTCGCAAAGCGCTGGGAGGGATCGCTCTGGAGGGCGGCTCCGGCGGTCTCCCAGACGGCGAGGGGACGTCGGGACGGCGGCGGTGGAGGGGCAGTCGGCGCGAGGGTGGCGCCCATTTCCGGTGGGCCCGAAAATCATCTCGCGGAGGAGCGCGCCCAGGCCGAAGACGTCCGTCGCCTCGGTGGGCGTTGCGCCCTCGAACTGCTCCGGCGCGAGGTTGAGCAGGGCCCGCGCGCTTCGAGCGGGCGCCGAGGGTCGGGCGCGGCGTAACGGTGCAGCCCGGAAGTCCAGCACGCGGACCTGCAGCTCCTCGCCGGGAAGGCGATGGATCACCACGCAGCCGGGGTTGAGACCTCCGTGGATCAGGGGCCTTGTCGTCTGGTGCGCGGCAGAGACGGCGGCGGCCACCTTGGCGAAGAGGGCTTCGAGCAGGCGGAGGGGGAGCAGCGCTCCGGTCTCGCGCGCCTCGTCGAGCCCGGCGCCTAGCGAGCGCCCTTCGAAGTACTCGTGCACGAGGAAGGGAGTGCTCTGGACGAGGCCGTGGCCCACCACCGCCAGCACCTGGTTGTGCTTCAGGGCGCGTAGGGAATTGATGTGATCGTTGAGGTCTTCGGACGCCTCGACGCCAGGCACCGGCCGCAGGAACTTGAGCATCACCACGCGGTTCTTGAAGCGACGGTCGAGGGCCTTCCAGCTCTCGCCATACCCGCGGTCACCCATTCGGGTGACGAGCTCGAAGCGTTGCTCGACGAGGACACCAGGAGCGAGGGCGGGACTCATGTGGGCTTAACCATCGGTCAGCGAGGGAGCGCGCAGTACAGTCGCGGGCGCAGCAGGGAACCGCGTGGACGAAGCGAGAGGTCGCATGTTCGGGAACACAGGACAACCCGATCACCCCGTCGGAATCCTAACCCGACTTCAGGGGTCCGTCGTCGAGGGCAACCGTGTTCTCGATCGTGCGACTCCCATGGTACGGTGCCGCTCGTCGAGGGGATCATGACGGCTCCCCACCCTCAGAGGGGTCGTCAACGCATCGGCCAGGACCCGCCCACGGGGTCTTCCCCGTGCCACTGCCCCCTCCTCGTGTTCGCCTCCGATGCCTCCGGTGTACCCCCCCGATGAACCATCGCCTCCGCTCTCTCTCCGCTGCTTCGGCGCTCGGTCTCTCCCTCACGCTCTCGGCCCTGGGGGCGCTGGCGCAGACCCCGGCGTCTGCCGCGCAGCCCGCGCCGACGTCGTCTCCAGGCGCTGGCGACAGTGGCTTCGAGAGCGAGCGCGCCGAGGCCCGAGCGCGCCTCGCCACCGCGCGTGACCTCTTCGAGCGCGGTAGCTACGACGGGGCGCTCGCAGAGTTCGAACGGCTCTACGAGCTCCTCCGGGGAAGTCCGCAGCAGGCGCGGGTGCTCTTCAACATCGCCCAGTGCCAGGAGCAGCTCGGACGCTACGACGAGGCCCTCGCGAACTACCGCCGCTATCTCCAGGAGATGGGCGACCGGGCCACCAACCGTGACGAGGTGCAGGGCATGCTCCGCGCGCTCGAGAACTTCCTCGGCGTGCTGCGGGTCGGCTCGAACGTCCGCGGCGCGGAGGTGTGGGTCGACAACCGCCGGGTGGGGACGGCGCCCGGTGACGTGCGCGTGCCCGGAGGCCGTCACACGGTGCAGCTCCGCGCGAGCGGGTACCTGCCCGCGCAGCAGGAGGTGCAGCTCACCGGTCGCGCCACCCGCGCGCTCACCTTCGCGCTCGAGCGCATCCCCGAGGTGCACGGACTGCCCCCGGTGTACTTCTGGACCGCGGTGGGCGCGACCGGCGCCGCGCTCGTGGTCGGCGCCGTCTTCGGGGTGAGCGCGCTGGTGGCCGACTCCGACGCCGAGGCTCGCCTGAACGACCCCGCGCAGCGCTACACCGTCACCGAAGAGACGCGCAGCGATGTCCGATCGACGGCCCTCGTGGCGGACGTCCTCTATGGCACCGCGGCGGCCTTCGGCGTCGCGGCCGGGGTGATCTTCGCCTTCACGGAGTTTCACCGAGGTGGACGGCCCGCAGAGGCGGCGCGCCCGACCGTGAGCCTCTCGCCTGGGTCGGCACACGCACCGGCGGCGTCTCCGGTGGGAGGGACGTTCTGATGAACACCCGATCCGGCTCTCTCTCCCTCCGGCTCGCGCTCCTGGCTCCCCTGCTCGTGCAGTGCAGTCTGACCGTCGGCGGCTTCGAGATCCCGACGTGTCGGCTGCAGTCGGACTGCGAGGTGCTCAATACCGAGGGCCATATCGCGGCGGACGCGTGTGCTCGCTATGCGTGCTCGGCGACATCGCACCAGTGCGTTCTCACGTCCGATGGTGACGGCGACGGTGAGGCGCGTGCGGGCTGCGGTGGCAACGACTGCGACGACACGCCCGGCCTGGGGATACTGCGTACCCACGGTCGCGCCGAGGACCCGGACGGCGTCGACAACAACTGCAACACCATCATCGACGAGGGCGTCTGGATCTCCCCCTCGCAGGATCTCGGCGCCTCGACGGGCGTCCCAGCGACGTTGAGCGCCGCGCGCCGGAGCCCCGCTGCAGGCGGCCTCGCAGTGATGACCACCGACGCGGCGAGCGGCGCAGCGCTGGGCTTCGTGACCGACGGGGCGCCGGCGGCGATGCCCGTCACATGGCGGACGGTGTACACGGAGAGCGAGCGCTCGGTCGCCATGCCCGGCTGGCCCACCGGCACGCCGGACGCGCCCAGCGTTGGGGGCGGGGCGCGCTTCGCCGACCTCGTCGCGCAGCCTCTCTCCGACACGCTCTGGATCGCTGCAGCGGTCAACAACGCCGGGTGCGGTCCAGGTCGGCTCTACGTCGCGACCTTCGACCCGGCGCAGCGTGCGCTCACCCTCGACTTCCGACGCGCCCCTCGCGGCGCCCCAATCTGGCGCTCGGGGTCGGTGCCATCGCTCCGGCGTGTGATCCCGGCGCGTCCCGTCCTGCCATCGCGGTGGCTTCCGCGGTCGGCCAGCCCGATCGTGCGCTGGTGCTCTGGCAGTCGCGAGCCGCGGACGAACGCGCACCCGGATGCAACGTGCCGTCACCGCTCCTGGGCCTCGGCGCGTGGGTGGCGCCGCAGACCGACCCCGACGTGCCCGTCCTCTCCAGGGTGCAGGGCATCCACGGCGGCGCTCCCTCGCCGCTCACGGCTGCGGTCGGTTCCACCAGTCGTCCGGCCGTCGCGGCGCTGACCGACGGCGGCTTCGTGGTCGCCTATGGCGTGGCGGGTGGCGGCGTCGAGCTCCGGGTTGTTCCGACCTTCGAGGCCACGGAGGCGGCGACGCTCGACCTCACTCGCTCTCGCCTGCTGGTACGTGTCGGATCAACGGCGAGTGCCAACGTCGACCAGGTCGCGCTGGCGCTCGGCGGCGTTCGCGATGGTCGGCAGGAGATCGGGCTCGCGTGGAAGGAGGGCTGCGACCCCAACGGGGCGCTGCAGTTCGCGCGGGTTCAGCTCGACCCGGCCAACCCCGCGGCCTCCATGGTCAACGCGGCGACGCTTCGGGTGACGCAGGCCGATGCTCCCGCGCTGGCCTACGTCGACGCGGGCATCCTCCAGAACGGCGGCTCCTTCGGCGGCGCGACGGTGCGGGACATCGACGATGGCGGATGGGTTCTCGCCTGGATCGATCGGTCCGCGAGCGAAGCGCACGTCCGCGCGCTGCGTGTGAGCGAGCTCACGGGATCGGTGCTGGAGATCCCGGCGGGGGGCGGCTGCGCCTGTGCGACGACGGAGCTACCCGGCGACATCGCGACGCTCAGGGGGCGCTGGGGCGCTCCGCTGTTGCAGCGCGGGAGACGATGGCTCCAGGCCGGTGCTCCGCGACGGGGTTGATGCGGCCCGCTGGCGAGGTGCCTCGATGGTGTCCCGACGATCGATGACTCCCACCCCGGCGCGCCGAGACCAGGACCTGGTACATGTCGATGAAGCAAATGGATTCGCTGCGCGGTGATGGGCGTCTCGGTCGTGGCCGCGGGGTGCAGTGATGGCTCGACCCCGGTGGTGCGCGACGCAGGCCCGGAGGCCACCTCGGAGGTCGGCATCGACGTGTCGACCGACCTCGGGACGACGATGGACGTCGGCACCGATGCGGGTTCCGATGTCGGCGTCGATGTGCCATCGACGGATGTTCCGATGGTGCCGGTGGACGTGGTGCTGGCGCCGGGCTGTTCGCTCGGCCCCGACCCCTGCGACCAGGACCGCGACACCCATCGCAGTGTTCGGTGCGCCGGTGGCGACGACTGCGACGATCTCGACTGTCACCGGTACCCGATGAACACCGAAGTGGCCGACACGCTCGGGCACGACGAGGACTGCAACGCATGCACGGTCTCGAACACCACGCCGGGGCCGATGCGCACTGGCGACGGGGACGGCGACAGCTACGTAAGCAACGCGTTCTTCAACCGATGGGACAATTGGGATCCGCCGTGGACCACGCCGCCCACCTGCGACAGCGTGACCGATCGCGTCGATGTGTGCCCCGACCCGTCTAACCCTCGCTGCGGCACCGCAACAGCGCGAGTGGTGCGTGGGCAGGACTGCAATGACACCTCCACGGCCGCCTCCCCGAGGGGTACCGAGGCGTGCGACGGGGCCGACAACAACTGCGACGGGATCGTGGACAACCTCGCCGGTCGCAGCGCGGACGAGTACTGCCGCGACGGCTCCGGGCCGAGCGATTGCTACGATATGCGATGTGGCGGTCGACCCGGCACCTCTGCATGCGTCGCGTGTATCCGGCAGCAGTGCGAGGCGACCGGGCCGCGCTGCACCGCGGACGCCACCTGCATGATGCCTGGCAGCAGCGCGCCCGGGGTGCGCCGTTGCGACGAGGCATGCACTCTCGTCCGTCTGCACCTACCCCACGGAGTCGTGCAACTACCGCGACGACGACTGTGACGGCAGCTTCGACGAGGGTCTCCGGCCGCGCCTGCGCGCAGACCTTCCAGCGGGGCCCCGCGGGTGGCCTCGACCCACGGCGGAGTTCACTCCGATGTTCGGCGCGGTCGCCTCGGCGAGCAGCGACTCCATCGTGCTTACGTCGACGACGCAGCACATCGGGGCCGCGATGCTGCGCACGGCGGTGCCGCGCGCGGGGAGCTTCGTGGTCTCCGGCCAGGTGTCCATCGCTCGGATCAACCCCGCGTTTCCTCCGACCTTCTTCGATGTGTATCTCACGACCCAGCCCGTCACGAGCGCGGGGAATGAGGTCACGTACTCGCCAGGGACGCTTGGCTATCGCATCTCTGCCAACTTCGTCCGGGGCATCGGGTCCATCGAGACCATCGATGGCTCCAGGCTGACGCAGCTCACCAGTGACGACCTCACGGACAACCCGCTCAACTTCCGAGCGGGCGGTTCGCTGCTCGGGACCACGCCGCAGCGCAACGACTTCCAGGTGTCGCTTCAGGATTCCTGGTGAGCTTCGGCATCGCGTGGTCGGGCGTCACCCCGGATCATCTCGATCTCGGATCCTGGCGCGAGCGCGCCTCACGGCCGTGCCCTACGTGACGATCGTGGCGCGCGGAGACCGACATCGCCGCCGAGCTGCTCAACGTGACAGTACGGCGCGGGGCGTTCCGTTCGGGTGGCGGCGGCCCGTGCCCCGACGGCGCGATGCCGGAGCCGTACTGCCCTCGCTGATCAGCGCGGACCGAAGGCGCCACGGGTGACGAGGCGCCCGTTCTCCACGGTGAGCACCGGGGCGGTGAGGCCGATCACCTGCCCTGCCGGGAGGCCGTACGCGCTGGAGCTGGGGGGCAGCGTAAAGGACGGCGTGGGGATGGGCGGGAAGCTGGTGAACAACCCCGTAGCGACGTCGGCGAGCAGCAGCCGAAGGCTCTCCTCCAGGCTTCGCCGGATGACGTCAGGCAGCGCGGTTCCCTCGGTGTTGATGGTGAGGGGCTCGAGAGTGACGGCGCCGAAGCGAAGGCTGTTCCCGGCGATGGATACAGGCACCGTGCCGCGCCCGATCATCACAGTGTGCACCGGCGCGGCGAACAACGCGGGGATCACCAGGTCGATGTCCACCGCGCCGAAGTCGATGGCCACGCGCCCGGCGCTCGCGGGGCCAACGACGAAGGGCAGCGTCGAGGCGACCCGAGCGTAGGGTGCTCCAGGGTCGGACAGGTTCGAGCCGCCGACGGGCAGGCGGGTGTCCAGCAATCCGCCGCGCCAGAGCGAGAAGAAGAGCTGGTTCCAGAGGCCGAGCTCGTAGCTGCCGGTGGCGGGGGTGGTCAGCGAGTCGGCGCTGGAGGAGGGAGGAAGCGGGATGCCGAAGGGCGCCGGGGTGGTGCGCTGCACCGTGGTCGAAAAGAGGGTGTTGAGCCCGAGGGTCATCGCGACGACGCGGTGGCGTTGAGCGCGGAGAAGCCCACCGTAAAACTCAGGGGTGTCGTCCCGAGGCCGTCGGGGCGTGGGATGGTCACGGCGTTCGCAAGGCCGGAGACGTCGATGCCATCGAAGAGGCCACCGATGAGCCCTCCGACGGAGGTTGCGACGGTGGTGCCGAGGGAGGTCGTGATGGCCGCGTCGAGCGTGGGCTGATGGCGGTGGAGATCGCCGAGGCCAGCGAGCTGACAGCCGGAACGTCGACGACGGTTCCGTTGACTGAAGCCCGCGCGGAGCCGAGCCGCAGCACGGCGCGGGGACGCCCGCCGACGACGGAGAGGTCGTGGATGGCATCGACCTGGACGTAGTTGAAGGTGACGGTTCCTGGCGTGGGCAGCGCGATCGGGGGGGCGCTGCCGCTGATCTCGATGGCGACCTCGACATTGTTGAAGCGGACGCTGGTCGCGAGTCCGCCGTTGACCAGGGAGAAGCTCGACGTGGTCGCGCCGCGGAAGGTGACGTTGCGGTAGTCGACGCGCGTCGAGGCGAGGCACCCTCCGAAGGGAGAGACGAGGTCACAGCTCAGGGGCTTGAGCGGGGTTCGTGGCGAGGAGGGCGCCGTGTAGCTGGTCGCGAACGACGGGGTGGCGAGCACTGCACGCAGCACGTCGCCCAGGGAGCTGATGGGGGACGCGGGCATGCCGTCGTCGACGCCGGCGGGGGTGAGCCGCAGCGCGACGGCGTTGGGGAATGGCTGGTTCTCCGGGGTCCAGCGATCGGCGGCGAGGAACGCGCAGAGCTTGCGGGTCTCGAGGCCGTGCCGGTCGGTGGCGACGACGGTGACGGCGTTGATGCCGAAGCGCGAGGTGATCGGCGCAGAGAAGGCTCCCGCATCGTCGAGGAGCCGCGACGTCGCTGACGGTCACCGGGTGACGCCCTGGCGTCGGTCGCGGTGCCGCGGAAGGTCAGTGCCGATCCGGGCGCGAGGTTGATCATCCCGCCGTGGGCGGGCGAGTCGCAGCGCACCGTCGGCC
>JADJAE010000135.1 GCA_016704445.1 Deltaproteobacteria bacterium | reverse complement strand
CGGGAGTGGACGGAAGAGATCTTATGCGAAGCGGTTGCGATTCGATATTCCCGCAAGAACGCTTCGTCCTCGGAACACGGGGCCGACGCTACCACCGCCACGCTGGCGGTGTACGCTGTGGGCGCAACGCCCCCCGGACGGCGCGTCGCGCGCGAGGGCCCGTCTGTGAGCACGGGAGCGACCCCCGACGGAGCTGCCGCACGACGGCGACGTGCACGGGGTCGCTTCAGCCTCGCGGTCGCGGGTGCCCTCCTCCGCCCTCGACACGTGCCCTTGCCACCTGCGAGGCGGCCTGCGCAGCGCTTTGCGCGGTGCGGGACGCGTACTGCACCTACGGCGAGCTCGTGTCACTGCACGGACTGCCCGAGGAACGTCCCCTCTGCGGTCCGGAGCGAGCTGCGCTGGGACTGCGATGTCCCGAGCACGCTCCCGAACCTTCCGCCTCGCGGCGATGCCGCAGTAGGGGGTGGCCTTGCGCGCCGGAGGGGGACGGTCTGCCGGTACTGTGCGGCCCGGGCAACGTAGCACCTGCACCCGCGGCGTGTGGGTGCTCTCTCCGGGGACCGAGTGTTCCGATCTGGACCGCTGCCGTGCGAGGAGACATCCAGTATGTCGATGCCTCGCAGCGAGATGCGCTCGCGCGCAGGCGCTCGCGACGAGACTCGCGACCTACGCGTACGCCGACCCCGCGCTGGGCGCGGGGAGACACCTGGGGTTCATCATCGAAGACCAGGCCGACGGGTCCCCCGCGGTGGCGGACTCGCGGGCGCAGGTGGACCTCTACGGGTACACCAGCATGGTGCTCGCGGCGGTGCAGGCGCAGGAGGCGCGCATCGCGTCGCAGCAGCGGCGCATCGAGGCGCTGGAGCGCGCGCTCGCGCGGCGTTGAGCGAACGCATCGAGGCAGTGCTGGAGCGAGGAGGTACACTCCAACGTGTCGAAGTAATGCGCGTGGTCCGTCTCCACCGGGCCACGCCGCAACGCTACCCCGCTGCGCAGGAGCCGGAGATCGGTGCGACGTCGTTCATCGATCCCTTGGGCACGATTCAATGCTAGCTGCGCATTGAGTCGTGCCAGAACAGCAGAACGGATGGGTTGCGGGGCAGCAAGCCACGTAGTTACGAGATTCAAGCTCAATGTTGCAGGTCATCCTCACATATCCGGATGGACACGAAGGAGGTGCCATGTTGGACATGGGGCAGAACGGAGTTGAGCACGTGTTTCGATAACAAAATGCCGTAGGGCAGTATGAGCACTCGTTGCTCCCGCATCGTGCGCAGAAATTTTGTCTCACTCCATTGCCATCGATATGATCACAAGCACACTGCCCCGGCCCGTTGCCACACTCCCCGGCCGCAATCCCGGATGGGCCGGCGACTTCAGGGTTAGGCACGTAGGAAAGAATCATCGCACTTACGGTGGTCCGGGGAGCCTACCAAAGCCACCATCAGTGCCGGTCGCTGAGCCTTCGATATCAGCGATGTGTATGGTGCATCCGCACAGGACCGCGTGCAACGATACCGCAAACGATCGACGGAGGGAGTTCATGACGTCTCCTGAGATGAATGCTGTCTGCCTTTTCTATCGGCACGATGAGAGAGTGAAGTTGGTCGCTGCCTCAGCTGCTCTCGTGACTGAGGCTTGATCGGTAGCGGAATACGGAAAACGCCTTCCGTTGACGAGATAGTATCCCGAAAGATCACTGCATACACATGTCTGAAGCGCGCATGGCGATCCGCCTCCAGTGCACTGACATGACGCGTTGCCGTTGCAGTCCGTTCCGCCCGTGCAGTTCAGAACCATCTGCTGTGCCATGGCCTGGGAGTAGGTGCCTTCCGAGGTGACGACCTGCTCGTAGCATGAGATCTGATGGCAGACGTCTGCGAGATTGGAGCAGAAGTCACCTGCGTTCGCGCTCACCGACGACCGACCGTTCGCCGGCACCTGAAAGTAGCGCCCTCCTCCGAACGAGATGTTGACCGCTCGTACGTTCCCTCCGGTCGGGATTGGGATGTTGAAGGAACCGCCTGGGGAAATCATCGGTGCAGTACTGCTCGAAGCCCCTGGATAGGGGAAGGTTCCACTCGGCAAATCCCCGGTGTACGGGGTCGACCCAGGGATGTTGACCGAATCTGAAAACTGCACGCCCGCGAGACCTGACGAATCCCCTGCGATATGAATATTGCAGGTCGTCAGCATCGTGAACAGCACTGCGCAGGACCGATTGCCCGTCCACATTGTCTTTATCCTCCCGACTTACTCGTGGCAGGAACTGAAGAAAGCGTCTCTTCAAATCGAGAATGAGTCCCATGGAACGCACCGACCGCGGCCCCCTTCTTCGACGCAATGCATGCTTCCGCAGTGGATCGTGACCATTTGGCCTCCGAGACATGTTAGAACCGCATGGTCATAGGTTGGATGGCAGCGATCGACGTCCCCATAAGTACACACCGAAGTAAGTTGACGGCATTCCCCATTAACACACGAAAGCTGACTGGGACCGATGTCGTTGCAGTCAAAGGTTAGCCGTTGCCCCGTGGAGGGGTCACAGCGTGACACTGTACTGCCTGAGCACATGTATTGCGACTCACCCGGGAGACAACGCTGTGTTGATGGGCGTACGCACCTGGCGACATCGTCAGTCCCAACAGCGCATCGGGCACCAGCGGCCACTCTTGAACAGTCAACTCGATTCTCCAGATTCAGCGGTGTGCAGTTGACCGCCGTCGAGTCCTCGCAGCGACCTTGCCCGTATATTCCGGTGTTGTTCTGACAGGGTCGATCACTCACGCACCATGCCGACAGCACACCTCCGACTCTGTCAATCGCGCAACGCATTCCAAACGGGCGGCAAGCTACCCGATCACCGTAGTACTCCGAACTGGATGCAGACGACCTCGTGTGGTAGACGATTGAACCTCCGTCAGAAGAACATGAAAAGCCGTCCCGCGAGGAGGTGTCTTCAATTCCCGAATTGCACTGTCGAAATTCCTCGCAGCTTCTATTGGAGCTTCCTCCGGGACCTTCGCAGTAACGAATCGTCCACAACATATCGTACGCACTTGGGGGCTGAGAACGCACAGTTCTAACGTCACCACCATAGAAAGGAACGAGACTCGTTACGGGAAAGGCCATACATTAGTGAAGAAAAATGCAGCCTCCGATCGAGTTCGAGGCAGCCTCTCCGGAGGCAAGCTCTTCTTCGAAGGCAGTAATCCTGGAAATAGCTCCAGGCCGGAAGGTCTAGCGAATGAAGATACCTCGATCCCGCATTGGCCCCTCCGTCGAGTCCCGACCCTCCCGCGTTGGAGTTGGGCGCCTCGCTGCCTCCCAGATGAATCGTGCACCCCATCCAAAGAATCGATGCGACCGCTGCGAACGTCGGATTTGTCTTGAGATGGTTCATTTGAATGAGCTCAGAAAGACACGCCCGCGACGAACCGATACCCGACGGCCCCGCCCCCGCCAACGTCAAGGTCGAACCCAAGCGGAATGCGAGGCCGCCCGCCGACTGCCACAACAAACATCGCGCCGACTCGAAAGCTCAGGCCCAGGTCGACCGAGGTGCTATTCGAACCAAACACCGAGACGTGGGTGATGTTCAGGAGCGCTCCAAGGCCCAGGTGGGGAGAGAGAAGGTGAGCGCCGATCGGAAGGACATAGGCCGCTGTCGCAGCGAGAGGGAGACCGATCGAGAAAGCCCCCGAAGGCGGGGGGAGGATGGCGCCTACTCCAATTTCCCTCAGCTGAACGCCAGCGCCAGGGCCCAGCGTGACGATTCTATGTAGAAAACGGAAATTGAGCGACACCCACTCCCGCGCGATAGTCGATCAGCAGTGATGTCGGCAGTTGAAGCTGCTGAGGCACCTGCGGCGTCGGTGCGAGCGGAGATGTGCTCCCAGGCGATACAGGCTCGCACGCGTTGCCATCGAGGATGAAGCCTGCCTCACAGCGCGGCGTGCCGACACAGGCACCGCGGGTCGCAGACCAGACTTGATCGGGCCAGCAGCAGTGCCCGCGGTATCGGCGCCGCGAACCCGCCCGGGTTCGCAGGCGTCTGCGGATGTGGAGGGCAAAGGGACACACTGATCGGCGACTCGCCGCATCGTCGAAGGGCACTCGGGATCTCCTACGCACGCCGAACGTGCGTTCGACCAGACCTGTGCAGGCCAGCAGCAGTGCCCTGCGGTGTCTTCGCCCCGGATCTGTCCCTGTCGACAGGCCTCGATTGGCGCAGGAGGCGGAGCGACACACTGATCGGCGACTCGCCGCATCGTCGAAGGGCACTCGGGATCTCCTACGCACGCCGAACGTGTGTTCGACCAGACCTGTGCAGGCCAGCAGCAGTGCCCGGCGGATAAGACACCCAACGCCTCGCGCCTTTCAAGGCCCCAGCGCCACGTTCAGCCTCACGACATGCGGGGCGGCGGCAGTGGACGGAAGAGATCTTATGCGAAGCGTTGCGATTCGATATTCCCGCAAGAACGCTTCGTCCTCGGAACACGGGCCGACGCTACCACTGCCACGCTGACCGAATCCATCCCCCTCCACGCGCAGCGGGCGGACGTCACCCTCCCACACGACCCTCTCGCCGCGCGTGCTCGCCCGCCCTCACGCCCACAGGTCGCAGGGATCTCTCGCCCTCGCGAACTTCGGCTCCTCGGCGTCCTCGCCGAGGTGCTTCAAGATCCGCTCGATGACCGCGCGGTCCTTGATCACGGCGATGAACCGCATCCGCCCGCCGCAGCCCGTGCACGTCAGCGCGTCGAACCCCCAGACGCGCTTCAGCAGCGTCGCCCAGTCCCACGTCGTCAACGCGATCTGTTGCACAGCCGCGACACCCGCAGACGGCGGGCGCACAGGGAGGTTGCCCTCGACGTGATCGCCGTCCGCGACGACGATGCCGTCGTGACCACATCCAACGCGCTGCGCGTCGTCGCGGTGATGCGGTCGACGCGGACCTGGCACCACCACCGCGCGCCACGGTGAGTGCGGCGCGAACACGCCGTGGTAGCGCACCAGCGGCGACCGCGGCGGGGGGATCAACGCCACGAGGCGCGCCATGAACTCCTGCCCGGTCATCACGCGATGCGTCTCCCCGCCCTGCCGTGGGTGCTTCAACCGGTACGCCACGCGTCCGTCCTCGAGCTGCTCCACGCGCCCGCCGCACACCGCCGGACGCGCCACGTAGCGACACAGCCGCTCCAGCGCGACGCGGTCGTCGGCCGCGACGCACACGCCCGCGTGGAGGTTGAAGCCCGCGTGCTCCACGCCGCGTTGCCGCGCCTCGAAGCGCAGCTCCTCCCCGCCCGCGTCGTCACCGAGGGGCAGCCGCGCCACCGTCCCCCGCGCCATCGCCGCCGCGCGGAGAGCGTCGAGCCCGTCGTCGGCGCGCACGGTGGTGATTCGCGCGACCCGCGTCGCCACCCCCCGCAGCACCTCCACCATCTCGGCGCGCATTGGCGCAACGGTCGACACGAAGCGCGGCGCGCGCCCATCCTCGGGACACACGAACGCGCCATCGGCGACCAGCACATGCAGGTGCGGGTTCAAGTTCAGCGCCCCGCCGAACCGCTGCACGAAGGTGACCGCGCCGACCTCCACCCGCTCACCGGGACCGTGCCCGCCAACCTTCGCGCGCAGGTGCTCGCGGATCGCCTCGAAGAAGATCCGCGCGACCTTCGTGAGCAGCGCGCTGTCCCTCGCCACGGGGAGGCGCAGCGCCCACGGAAGTGACAGAACCCATTGGCGCACTGGGACTTCGGGCACCACCCGGGTCACCAGCTCCGCCGCCGTCTCGCTCATGCGACGACCGCCGCACGAGGGGCACACCCCGCGCTTCTTGCACGAGAACGCGACGAGCTTGTCACGGCCGCAATCCGGGCACCGCGCCCGCGCGAAGCCACACGCGAGGACGCCGCAGCGCAGGGAGGCATGGAGCTCGTCCTGCACGTAGCGCGGCAGCGGTGCCCCTGCGGAGGCCGCGGACTCCATCAACGTCTGCGCCTCGGACCGCAGCACGCGCCACAACGCCGTCTCCTGCGGGGCGTGTCGGACATGCGCGCGGGGTGGCGAACCGTCGGCCATCGCAGCGCACAGCGCGAAGACCGTGCCCTACGGAGTTCCTCGCGATTCCGCGCTGGCACGCCTGTCGCGCATGGCGAAACCGCCACCTGTCGCCACCCCTTCGCCACCCCGCTTCGCCACCCCCCCCGCGCGAGGATCGCCGTCCGTCGGCACACAGAGCAGGGCGCGTTCAAAGAACGCGAGGGTAGTGGCCGACCGGGGCGCATCGGAGCGACGTGGTCGAAGAACGCGCGGGCAGCGGCCGCGTGGGGCGCGGGGGAGCGGCGTGGTGGAAGGACGCGTGGGTTGCGGCCGCGAGGCGCCCGGGGGAGCGACGTCGTGGCGGGACGCGAGGGCAGCGGCCGGGAGGGGTGCGTGGAGAGCGGCGCGGGAGAAGAACGCGAGGACAGCGGCCGCACGGAGCGCGGGGAGCGACGTCGTGGCGGGCCGCGCGGGCAGCGGCCGAGAGGCGCGCGTGAGAGCGATGTGGTGGAAGAACGCGCGGGCAGCGGCCGCGTGGAGCGCGTGAGAGCGACGTGTTGGAGGGACGCGAGGGTTGCGGCCGCGAGGGGCGTGTGGGCGCGGCGCGGTCGAAGGATGCGCGGGCAGCGGCCGAGAGGAGCGCGTGAGAGCGACGCGGTGGAAGGACGCGCGGGCAGCGGCCGACCGGGACGCGGAGAGGGGCGCGGTGGAAGAACGCGTGGGTTGCGGCCGTGAGGTGCGCGTGAGAGCAGCGCGGTGGAAGAACGCGGGGGACGCGGCCGACCAGGACGCGCAGAGAGGCGCGGAGGAAGAACGCACGGGTTGCGGCCGACCGGAACGCGGCAAAGAGGGGCGCGGTGAAAGTGCGCGAGGGCCGCGGCCGAGAGGAGCGCGGAGAGCGACGTGGTGGATGAACGCGAGGGCAGCGGCCGCACGGCGCGCGGAGAGCAGCGCGGTGCAAGAACGCGCGGGTTGCGGCCGCGTGGAGGGCACGGCGCGAGGGGCGCGGCTGAGGGGGGCGGAGCTTCATCAGGGCTGATGAACGGCTTCATCAGGTCTGATGAAGCCCCTCGCGCCCGCTGCGTCGCGCGTCGGGGACGTGCTCAGCCCTCGTCGAAGACATCGCGCAGGGTGACGGCCGTGACGGCGCGATCGAGCCAACGATCCAGCGCGTCGATGTCGGTGCACGCTGTGATGCGCGCCTCGGCGGCGGCGTCGAGCGCGAGGCCGCGACGTTGGAGCAGGCGAATCAGCGCACGGGCTTCACCGCGGGCCTCACCGCGGGCTTCACCGCGGGCCTCACCGCGGGCTTCACCGCGGGCTTCACCGCGGGCTTCACCGCGGGCTTCACCGCGGGCTTCCAGACGCGTGATGAGCTCTTCGAGCCAGGGCTCGAGCTTGGGCATGCGGTCGTGGGCGAACATCACAGAGAGCACCTCCAGCAGTGCATCGGAGAGCACCGCGAGGATGCTCCGGATGAGGGACAGCTTCAACGTCGGGTCCTCGATCTCGTCGGCGCGTCGGAGCGCCGCCATCGCGATGTCCTGGGCGGCGGGCCCGTGTCGCTTCTGCATCGCCCACGCGGCGAAGAAGGCCATCTGGGGCGACGGCGCCGCCAGCAGCACGCGGGCCTCGACCTCGCCCAGGAGCAGCACGGCCGGCGCGAAGCCTTGGCTTGATCCGAGCGCTCCCTCGACGCGCCACCCCGCGCTCGCCCACGTCGCGACGCTGGCGTCGTGGGTGATCACCAGCACGTCGCCCATGGTCCCGTGCTTGCGGGTGAGGTACGCGGCGAGCAAGGGCCACATCGTGCGCTTCTCCTCGTCGATCTGGAGCTGCACCTCCAGCGCGAGCCACCGCCCCGTGTCGGGGTCGATCAACAGCGCGTCGGGGCGAAGCTCCACGGCGTCCACCAGGTGCACCGCCGCGTCCACCACCACGAAGCGCGCCCGCAGACCCATCTGTCTCACCGCGCGCAGCAGCACGTCCAGACGACCCGGGTCGTCGGTCAGAAGGGCGACCATCCACTCGTGCGCGGCGCTCGGCATGCGCACGCCCACTGCGGGCGATGTGCCAGAAGTACGGACCCTGAAATCACAGGGGATTTGGGCCGCAGGGTGGCGAAAACGGGGTGGCGAGGGGTGGCGAAGGGGTGGCGACGTCGCCACCCCCCCATGCGTGGGAGCAGAACGCGCGGGCAGCGGCCGCGTGGGGCGCGTGGGAGGGGCGCGGTGGAGGAGCGCGCGGGTTGCGGCCGGGAGGGCCGCGTGGGAGCGACGTGGGGAATGAACGCGAGGGACGCGGCCGACCGGGAGGCGAGGCGCGTGGGGCGCGAGCGACCACCAGAGCTTCTCGTCGCGGGGCACCCCCGTGCTGTTCTTCTTCACCGGGCTGCACGCGGAGTATCACACCGAGCTCGACGACCTCCCGACGCTCAACCTCCCGGGCGTGGTGGCCGTGACCTCGCTGGCCGAGCGCGCGCTGCGCGAGGTGGCGGCGCTGCCCGCGCCCGAGTTGCGGCGCGCGATCGCCCGACGCCGACGGTGAGCGCGAGGTCGAGCCGCGCGGGGAGGGACGCGGCGGCGCACGTTCGCGTCGGCTCGGTGACACACCCCGACGCGACCACCACCACGCTGTCGCCATGCGGCGTCGCGACGCCTCCCCGTACCGTGAGAGCGGCTTCGTCGTCGCTCCTTGCCTGGCCCGCCGCTCGCCACGCCGACCCGGTCCGGAACGGATCGACAGACGCTGCGTGATCGGCGGCGCCGCGGAACCTCCTCGCCGCGGGTTCTGCCCCCATTTGCCCCCGTCACCCCCGCCCCGAGGGCACCCTGTGTCACCCATGGACGCGCCGAGGTGTGTCGGAAGGGCCCCCGATGCACGAGGTTGACGCGCCAACCCCCGGCATCATGGGCCCCGAGCACCCTGGTGGACGGTCCCACGGGCGGGGGGAGGGCACCTGGTGACCGTGGGTGAAGGATGGTCCCCTACTGGGGCGCGATGATCACCCGGTGGTGGTCGCTGGTGCGAGCGCAGATCGACCGGCAGGGGCTCTCGGCGGAGCTGAGCGAGCTGGTGCTGACGGTGCTCAGGGATCTCGCGCCCTCGCGAACCATCGGCCCCTCGCGTCCTCGCCGATGTGTTTCGAGATCCGCTCGATGACCGCGTGGTCCTTGATCACCGCGATGAACCGCATCCGCCCGCCGCAGCCCGTGCACGTCAGCGCGTCGAACCCCCAGACGCGCTTCAGCAGCGTCGCCCAGTCCCACTTCGTCAGCGCGATCTGCTGCACGGCCGCGACGCCCGCTGCACCCCCGGCGCACGTTGAGGTCGCCGTCGACGGGGTCGCCGTCGGCGACCACGATGCCGTCGTGGGGTGACGCGTTGGAGTTCGAGTGCCACCGCGGTAGGCTCTTGCGCATGGTCGCCGCGTCTGCCGCAAGCCAACCACCGGCAC
>JADJAE010000134.1 GCA_016704445.1 Deltaproteobacteria bacterium | reverse complement strand
AACCTCGTGCCCTGCCATCCCGAGGTGAACGCGAAGAAGTCCGACGGTCTGCCCGAGCTGACGTCCGAGCTGCGCAACCGCTTCCAAGTGTTCCTCACGCGCTGCGTGTCCGCTGGAAAGCCGCTTGTCGAGCGCGCGACGTCGCGGCGACGTTTCGGCGCTACTATCAACGGGACACGTCACGAGCTGCGTCGCCGAACGAGACCGCGCAGGAGTTGTGGTCAGTCATCGAGAACTCGCACGCACACCTCGCGTCCGCGGGCGTGGACTTGTGGCAGGGGTAGCGCCCATCGCGGATCCTCGCGACCGCGCTCCCCCGCCCGCCAACAGACGACGCGCGTGAAGCAATGCAGTCGGGTGTGCGTACCGCGGGTGTGTGTATCGTATGTCGAGGCGGAGAAGACATGAGCCACGGGAAGGATAGTCGGACTTCGGCGGAACGCGCCGCGCAGCCACGAGCGGCCTCCGCCGAGAGCCGCAGCTCGCGCACCTCGGTGCCGATGACTGCTGAGCGGGCCCGCGCGATTCAAGCCCGCGCGGACTGCACAAACACCAACCAGGACTTCAAGGGCCGGGCGATGTCGGTTGCCGCGCTTCACGACGCGCCCGACGAGGCCGGCGCCGCCGAGTCCGAGGACTGACCGCGGAGGCACGCTGTGGAGGGGGAGCTGCTGACCTGGACGCGGTCCGATGATGGGTTCTGGTGCGCCACGAACGTCCACGAGGCGTGGCGTGCGCTTGCGATCGACTACGCGCTGCACCGTAAGCCCCCGGCGAAGCCCGTGGTTCACGACGGCGTGAGCCCGCCGCAGTTTCCCTGCGTGACGCAGTCAGCTGGCGACGGCGAGGGTCTCTTGAGCGTTCGGCTGCTGGGCCTGCTTCTGGGCCCACGCCCAGGGCGTCCAGTGGTCGGCGAGCTGCCGGGCGGTGAGCCTGTTGGCGATGGCGGTGAAGACCGCGCGCAGGTACTGCCAGGGGTCGATGCCGAGCTTGCGGCACGTCGCGCACAGCGACGCCGCCAGCATCATCCGCGTGGCCCCCGCGTCGCTCCCCGAGAAGACCCACGTGGCGCGGCCCATGGCCACCCGGCGGATCTGTCGCTCGACCTCCCCGGTGTCGAGCGGGATGGACCCAGCACCCACTGCCGCAGCTCCTCGAGCAGCGGCACGCTCTCGACCTGTCGACGTCGCGTGCGCTCCCCGAGCGGGACGCCCTCCTCGGTGGCGCGCCGCTCGACGGCGTAGAGCGACTTGTAGATCCGCATCGGCAGCGCGGCGCGGACGTCCCCGCCCTGGAGCGCCCGCTCGAAGTAGCGGCGTGCGTGCATGTTGCAGTTCACCAGCACGATCCGCAGGCCCTTCTTGGCGCTCACGTTGGGGAAGCTCGCCTCCCCGTCGCACACCACGACGAAGACGCGCTCGCTCGACGCGCAGGTCTGGGCCTCGCAGCGCTGGACCAGCAGCTCGGTCAGCCCGGCGGTCTTGTCGGCGGTGTACACGAAGGCCACCGCGCGCCCGCCCACGGCCGTCCAGACGTGCCCGCGGCGCAGCCCCCTGGGGTGGTCGCGGTCGAGCACCGGCAGCCCCGTGGCGTCGATCTGCGGCAGCGCCGCCGAGAGCGCCTCGTCGAGCAGCGGCGCGTGCAGCCCCTGAGCAGATCGAGGGCACTGGCCCACCACCCTTCGAGCGTCGTGGTCGGCACCGTCCAGCCCTCGCGCGCCATGCGCCGCTGCTGGCGCTCGAGCGGCAGGTGGTCCTCGGCCTTGTCCACGATCATCCGCGCCAGCACGTCCGGCCCACGGCTGACCGCCGGGGATCACCTTGGCGGGCGCCGGGGCAGTGACGACGGCGTCGCGGCAGCGCGGGCAGGCGACCTTCTCGCACTCGGTCACCTCGACCACGAAGCGCCCCGGCACGAACTCCACTTGCCACGAGGTCTCGACGCCGAAGCCCGTCATGATCCCGCCGCACTGCGCACAGTCGCGCTGCGCCGGATCGACGCTCTTGCGCGTGATCGTGCGCGGCAGCCCCTCGGGCATCCCGGAGCGCCCGGCGTTGGGGCGCGTGGGCTAGACGGGCGGGGGCGTCGCCGCCGGCCCGCCGGGCGTCGTGGGATCGTCCGCGGGCGTGTCGCTCGCGTCCGTCGCGGCGGGCGTCTCGGTCGCGGTCGGCGCGAGGGACTCGCCGAGGACGCGCTCGAACAGCTCCAGCTGCTCGGCCGAGAGCTTCTCCGAGCGCCGCCCGTAGAGCCGCCGCAGCGCGCTCTTGAGCCTCACCTGGAGGGTGTCGTTCTGGTTGCGCAGCTCGCCCAGCAGCCCGATCACCAGGTCCAGTGCGTCGTCCATCCGCTCGTCGCGAATCATCGACACGCAGAGCGCGCGCAGCGCCTTCAAGTCGCTCGCGTCGGGACGGACCTGGACCCCAGAAGGATTCATCGGACGCGCGACCGGTAAGTCGCGAGTCGAGGGACTGGCAAGTCCCTTGTCGGAAGAAAAACGCGCGGCGTGTCGGTTATGGAGTCGAAGGCGACGACGACGCGGGCGCGGGCTCCCAGCGGGGTCGTCGGCGGGCGCCGCGCAGGTCGATCCCCTCGAGCAGGAGCATCAGCTCGGAGGACTCGAGGGTGACGTGCGTGGCCGCGGCGGGGATCTCGGACGGGAGTCGGAAGCGGCCGCGCTCGAGGCGCTGGGAGTAGAGGACGAATCCGTTGTGGTCCCAGAGCAAGATGCGCGCGCTCCGGCCGTGGGCGGCGACGAAGCAGAAGAGGTGGCCGCTCAACGGCTCGAGCGCGAGCGTCGAGTGGACCATGGCGGCGAGCGCGTCGATGCCGCGGCGGCCATCGACCGGCTGGGCGCAGAGGTAGATGCGGACCGAGGGCGGGAGCGCGATCACAGGGCCTCCGCAAGCACGCGCAGCAGGCGCGCGAGGGAGGCGTCCTGGAAGTCGGCGGGGATGCGGAGCGTGCGCGCCGCCGAGCACCAGCTCGGAGGAGGTCGTCGCGGGCGCTGGCGCAGCGGCGGGCGGATCGGGCGGCAGGGGGGGCGCGATCAGGCGCGATTGCGGGTGTGGCTAGGGTCACCGGGACGAAGGACACCTCGGGGCCCGAGCGGGTCGCCGCGTCGGCGTCACGGAAGCGTCCGCGCCACCAGCCGAGGCGCTCGCCGGTGAGGCCGCGGCTCGCGGCGAACGACTTGAGGGAGCGGCCGCTGCGCGCGTGCTCGTCGAGCAGCCTGCGCGCGTCGGCCTCGGTAAACGTCCCGCCGGGACCGCTGCCGCGAAACCGGGGGAACGCCATCGTGGATTCGGGGGATGAGCGAGCCATCGAGAACCTCCGGCTCGATCCTGCGTCGACTCGATCACGCTGCGAACCACGGGGAACGTCGGGGGCTTACGCTGCACCGGCTGCGTCTCGCTCGCGCAAGGACGACTGGCCTGCTTCACCCCGACGACGTTCGGCTTGATGGTGGTCGTCTCGCCATTCGCGTTCCCGCGGCGGGACACGGGCGCCCCTCGTGCGTTGATCCCGCTCCAACGTTTCGTCAGTGGTGGCAGAGCATTGCGCTCCCGGCGCTCGACACCCTTGCGGGGCTCCACTCGCAGGGCGTGGTGGGCGTCGCGCCACACGTGCCCATCGACGGCCGGTGGCTACCGCCGGTCATGTGGTTCCTGCCAGCACCGCCGTCCCCGGGCTCCGACGCGGGACGCCGCGCGGATCTTCGGCTCGCCCGCGATTGGCTGCGGGCGGAACTGCGGCGCTTCCCCGGACACGCAGCGGATCGTGACGTCGTCGGCGTGGTCGAGGCGCTCGGCGCCGACAGGAAGGACTCGACGCCGTTTCTCCGTGTGGATCGCAGCGGGTCGGCGCCCGCGAGGGGTACGGCGCTCGCGCCTTCGTTTCTCGCACAGCTGACGGAGGCGGAACTGGCTGAGCGCTTAAGCACCGTGTATCGCTACCGGCGGCTCGAGGAGGACGAGGCAAGGCGGCTCGGGCTCCCCACTCGCGGCGCTCACATCCTCGAAGTCGATCCACAGTCGGAGGATCCGCACTTCCCCGACGTCGAGCGGCCCTCGCCGCAAGAGGTCTGGGACGCGCTTCTCGATGACTCAAGGACGACTCCGGTCCTCGCGCTCTCCCGACTCCTCCCAAACCCGCTCGACGAGCGCCTCGGGGCGGCCGTCACGGCGCGGTGGATCGGGGTGCACGACGACCAGCCGTTTCTCTTCGTGCGCGACGACGCTGCTCTTCCTGCCCGTGGCTTCGCCCGGCTTCACCACCGCGGCGACGACGTGCTGATGACCCGCAAGCGGACCTTCACTCGCTTCGCAGGAGAGCACCCAGCCCTGAGCGCGCTGCTCGTCCGCCCGCCGCCGAGCGTCGCGTTCACCGAGAACCCACACCACCGCGAGGGGCTCGTGGGCGCCGTCCTCGAGGCCCGCGGCGTATTCGCGGTCCAGGGCCCACCCGGCACTGGGAAGACCCACCTCGCCACCGAGGTCGTGCAGCGGTTCCTCGCCACGACGCCCGCTGGTCGGGTTCTCGTCTGCGCGAAGGAGCACTACGCGCTCGACCACATCCTCGCCCGGATCGCCGCGGCCCTTGAACGCGACGGCGTGCCGTTTCGCGCATGGCGCGCGCTGTCCCGAGCATCACGACACCGCGCGGAGGGCGCCGCCGCGTCCTGGTCGGTCGCTGCAGCCACCCTGGACCTCGCGTCGCGCGACTGGGCCCCGGGGGCTGAAGGCTGGGCGGAGTATCAGGCCTCGACGGCCGCGCAGCAGGATCAGCGGCTTGCGACGCTCGCCGCGGATGCAGCGAACGTCGTCTGCTGCACGACGACCGACGCCGCGATGGTGGAGTTCCTGGGCCGGACCTCCTTCGATCTGGTGATCATCGAGGAGGCCGGGAAGTGCTACCCGTCGGAGTTGCTGCACGCCCTCTGCCTCGGGCGCACCGTGCTGGTGATCGGCGACCAGCGTCAGCTGCCGCCGTACCAGGAGCGACGGACCCACGACGGGCTGGCCGCGTGGCGCGGTGCATTGGAGAGGGCGCGAGCCGCGCCAACCGTACGCAGCGAACTCGTCGAACGATTCGGAGACGTCTTCCTCGGCCTCGAAGCGCTCGCGGACGCCCACGGGCCATTGTCCGAGAACCAGGTCGCGTGGCTTCGGCCGTTCGAATACTTGTTCGACCGGCTGCCCACGCGCCACCGCCTGAGGAGCAGTTCCGTATGGAAGCGCCGCTGTCGCGCGTCGTGGGGTCGGTGTTCTACGAACGGCCGTTCGTCCATCGCAAGCGGGAGCTGATCGACGCGGGTCTGATCCCGGCCCGTCCGTTGGGCGATGCGCTGCCGACCGCGCTGGACGTGCCCTTACTGTGGATCGACACGCCACACATGACCCAGCTCGCGGACGCCACCGAAGACGCCCAGAAGCGCGGCGTCCGAGACAACCAGTATGAAGCCGAGGTCGTGCTGGCCTACCTCCGGCGGCTGAGCACCGGCAGTGACCTCGACCTGGTAATCCTCACGCCGTACGCCGCGCAGAAGCGCCTGCTGCTCGAGTCCGATCCGCTTCGCACGGTATGCGCGGGCCTCACCCGCACTCCGTGGGAGCGCGTCGTGCGCACGACCGACGAATACCAGGGACGCGAAGCCGAACTCACGGTGCTGTCGCTCGTGCGGAACAACAGCCTCGGAGCACGCGCGTGGGGCTTCCTGACGGAGCCGGAGCGGCTCAACGTGATGTTCTCTCGCGCGCGGTTTCGGCAGGTCGTGGTTGGCTGCTCGGCGCACATCGCGCGGCACGCTGCCAATGCGGTCTGGCTGAAGCGCGTCTGGGACGCGTACCAGGACGAGGCCGAGGATCCGCGATGCGCGCGGATCGTTCCCGCCGCGGAGGTGCGCGATGGGTAACCGTTCGGCAGGATCCGGCGGGAACGGCGTGCGGCGCACCCTCGTGCGTCTCCCCGGCTACTACGTTCGCGCGATCGTCTGCGTACCGAGCGCCCACCCCCACGCGCTGTGGTTGCTCGCGTGGGTTGAGCGACTCCTTCAAGGCTCGACCCTCGCGGAACTGCAAGCCGCACCACCGTGGCCAGTGCCCGCGGATCCGCACGTTGCGAGGGTGCTGGCCCGCGAACTCGTCGATCTCCGATGGGTCGTTCCCGAGTGGTCGACTGGCGGTCTTTGCGTGTCGCCCAGGCTCGCCTGAGTCCTTCGCCCGGTTCGGGCGCCCAGGGCTCGCGCACGTGCTGTTCGACGCCACGGAAGTGCCCGGCGAGTGGTGGATGGACGGCCTCGGCGGCGCGGTGCTCGCGCGACAGGCCGCCCTGCAGTTCGACTGGGACTTCCGACGACGACCAGACGTCGAGATTCCCCCGCCGGAGCACCCGCAGGCGCTCCTCGACCTCGCCGAAGCGGACCTGCCCGATCTGCTCCGCAAACTGGGTCGCGTCGATGAACTGGCCGCAGCGCGTGACCGGGCCTTCCTCTCTGCGCCCCTGGTGCTCGGCGAGCGCAAGGACATCCTCTTCCCGCTCTACGGCGACGACGTCCGCATCCTGCCCGACGAGCTCGCCGAGCTTGCTCCCGTGCTGGAACGCCACCGACCTGACCTCCTGGGCGGACCTCGAATCGCGCGCTCGCGCGTCGTGCGAAGCACGCCGAGCCCGGTCGAGGCCATCGCGGCCGAGGTCGCCGCGCTCTCGACCGATCCGTCGGCGCTGGGGCCGCTCACCGCGGTCCGCGCCCGCGTGGAGCGCCTGCGAGACCAGGTGGATCGCACGCGAGACGCCCTCCGCGAGTGGCTCGCGGACGGCCATCGAGTCGTGCCCGTCTCGGGGCCGACGCAGCGCCAGTTCGACGCGCTGCGGGAGATGTGCGGCGCGCTGGACCCAGACGCGCCCTCCGCGATCGTGCTCACGAGCGCCTTCCTGAACGGTGCCCACCTTGCCGAGGTCGATGGCCTCGTCGATGCCCTTCGCGCGGCGCCCGGCGACACCCGCATCCTTCTGGTCTACGGGCACGCGAGCGACGATCTGCCCGCGAGGCAGCAACAGGACATCGCGGCGTGGGCCGATCAGTTGCGCGCGCTTGAGTCTTCGCGCTCGGAAGTCGCGTCGTCGTGGCGGCCGGACGTCGGCGCTCCCACGAGAAGGTCGTTGTCACGAGCGCTGGCGACTGGCTCGTGGGCAGCTGGAACCCTGCGAGCAGCCGCCCGCACTCGGTAGTGTTCGAGTGCAGCCTCGCGGGTCGCAGCGTGGCGGTCGCCAAGCAGTTCATGGCTCGCCTCCGCACCAACATCGACGAGCCGCGTGCCCTGGACGTGCTTGCAGCCCTCGACGAGGCGCTGGAGCAGCTCGCGCCACCCGTCAGCACGGACGAGGCCGCGGTGGCGGTCCGGTGCCTCCACCGGGCGACCACCGCCCTTGCGATGTCTGCGATGTCGTTGCCGGACGGCGACGAACGCGGACGCGCGGCATGGCCCCTTGCGGTGCGCGCCGTGCGGGGGGCGCTCCTGCCATTCCTGGCGACGGCCCACCTCGAACTCCTCGACGAGCACCAGACCCGGGACGCGGTCGTGGTGCTGGCACGAAGCGCGCGCCGCGATGTTCTCCTCGCGTCCGACCGCCTTGCGGACAGCGCGCTCGACGGTGCGACGCTACGTGACCTACGCGGGGACTCTCGTCGCCGCCCGGTCGTACGAATCGTCTGGGGGCGCGAGTGGTCTGGGCGCCGCCCATCTGACCCCGAGACTCGGGCGCAGCTCCAGCGCGCACAGGGGGCAGTCCGCGACGCGAAGGCGCTGCTCGGCGGGAGGCTTTACACCAGTGCAACGCCCATGGAGAACCACGCCAAGGCGCTGGTCGTCGATGGCCTCCGCGGGATCGTGACCTCCGAGAACCTGTTGGCCTACGGCGGCGAGAAGGGGCGTCACGAAACTCGGGAGCTGGGCATGCTGTTCGTCTCGCCGACGCTCGCCCGGCACTTGACCGGGAGGTTCGTTCTCCAATGGTCGGCGGTGTTGGATCCCGACAAGTCCGAACCGCTCGCGTGGGCGGTCGCGGGCAGCGAGGCGTGGCATGCCTTGGCCCCGTTCGACGGGGAACTCGACTTTGACTGGAGGCGTCCCTCCTACCTGGGCGCAGTGGTCCGCGAGGAGGCTGCGCGCGACGATCCTGGGCGGCAGGGTGTGGCCCGTCGGGCGGCCTTGGACGCGCTCGCTCGCCGCCTCAAGGTCGAGCCGTTCTCATGGCTGCGCGAGCAGGCCGAACGCCTGGGGCTCGTCCATGTGGCCGCCGACGGACGTTGGACCCCCTACGACGCGAGCGGTGCGCAGAACCCGGATACGCTGGTCACGGCGGTCGAGGAGGCGGTCACCACCGCCCTGCGTCGGCCCGTGGTCACGGCGGTTGCGGAGACCCCCGCACGCTCGACGATCGATCCCCTGGTGGCGCGGGTGCTCGCGGACATGGTCCGAGTTCCCGCCGGCCAGTTCCGCATGGGGGACGACCGCGTGCGTAGCGAAGCGCCGCGCCACTGCGTGGTGCTGTCGATGCCGTTTCTGCTCGGACGGGTGCCCGTGACCCAATCGCTCTGGCATGAGGTCCTGGGCGCGCTGCCCCACCTGCGCGAGGTCGAACGGCACCCGGAGGCTCCGGTCATCCACGTGGGCTACGCGGACATCCTGCGGTTCCTCGATGTGCTCAACGGTCGCGACGGCGCGGGGCGATTTGAACTGCCGACCGAGGCGCAGTGGGAGTACGCCTGCCGCGCGGGCTCGGACGCGGCGTACTGCTTCGGCAATGATCCAGGACGCGGCGACGGCCCCGGCGAACTCGAACTCTATGCCTGGACGAAGCGCAACGCCGCGGCCCGCCTCCGACCTGCAGGCCAGCTCCGTCCGAACGCCTGGGGGCTGCACGACATGCATGGCCTCGTCTACGAGACCGTGCGCGATGGCTTCCGCGACTACGCTCGCGGAGAGGTCCGAGATCCGGTCGGGCCGATTGGGGCTGATCGCATCGTGGCGCGCGGCGGCTGCTGGGGTCGGTTTCCGGTCGATCGTCGGGGCGATGCTGTCAACGAACACTTCCGCAGCGCATCTCGCCAGGTCCACGAGAAGTCCCATCGGGTCTCGTTCCGCATCGCGTGCCGTCTTGAGGATGCGCCGTGAGGGAGACACTGCGCCGGATCTGCCTCGTGGGCGTCCGCGGTGTCGGAAAAACCACGCTCATCCGCGGGGTCATCGACCAGATGCCCGGCATCGACTACGTCGTGGGGTCGGCCGTGTTGCGTGAGCTGGCGGGTCCCGAGTTCGCGCGGTTCGACCACCTACCGCCCGTGGTGAAGCTGCGCTACCGCGAGGAGCCATCGCGTGGATGGAGGCCCGACAGGCGCGGGTCGGCAAGCACATATTGTGTGACGGACACACCGCGCTGCTCGACGAGAGCACCGGGGAGGTCGGACCCGTGTTCACCGAGCACGACTGCCGCTTCTTTCGCGAGCTGGTGCTGCTCGAAGCGCCCGCCGAGGCTGTGCTCTCGCGGCGCGAGAGCGACCCGACCAAGCGCCGGAGCCTCGACATCTCAGTGATTCGGGACGAACTCGCGGGCGAGCGACGCACGTGCGAGGCGCTGGCCGCAGCGTGGGGCATGACGTTGCATCTGCTCCCCGCAGGCACAGGCCCGCGGGTTCGTGATCGACTGCTGGAGGTCCTCGGGGCATGACGCCGCTGCCCGCCACCTCTCTCGAAAACGCCGTCCGCGTCGAGGCGGCCATAGCCCACCTGATGGACGCTGCACGCGGCCGTCCCGTGTTCCTGGTCGATGGGGACCACACCTTGTCGCCGGATGACACGAGCCGGACATTCCTCCGGGCCGCGGGACTGGACCCCCTCCCGATCAAGGAGCGGTTCCAGCGCGACGGCTACGTGTTCGAAGCATTCCGGTTCCACGCAGAGATCCACATGGCGCTGGGCGAGGCGGCGTTTGACCGGCTGGCCGATGTCGTGGCCCGCGACGCTCCCCTGCACCCAGGAGCCGTGGCGTTCCTTCGTGCCGCCCGCGCGCGGGGGTTGGTTTGCGTCGTCTCGTCGGGCATCCCCCGCGTCTGGCGCGCGATCCTCGCGCTCCACGGCGTGGACGACGTGCCGGTGATCGGCGGTATCGACCCGGCGGCACCCTACGTGTTCGGACGTCACGAGAAGGCGCTCGTCGCCCGCCGCTTTCGGAGCGTCGCCACGAGCATCATCGGGGTCGGCGACTCGGACGTCGATACCGAGTTGCTGCGCCTCGCGCACCACGCCGTCGTGGTTGTCAATCACCGCCGCAACATCGACTTGCTCCCGCACCTCACCGACCATCCCTCGGTCTGGCAGGTCGCGCCGCGCGGCGATCCACACCCAGGGCTGCGGGTGCTGGACTTTGCAGCGCTGCACACGCTCGCCCAGGAAGACGTGCCATGCCGCTGACGCACTTCACCGACCGCCACATCGTCAGGATTCTCGCGACGCAGACCCGCCGCACTGACCTGACGCCCCACGAACTGAGCAGGACGCACGTCACGCTCGGACGTTTTCTGGCTGGGGAGCTGGTCGAGCGGCTGCCGCTCGAAAGGTACGACATCCCGCATCCGCAGGGCGTACGCCCGGGGTGGCGGATCGCGGACGAGCCCGGCGTCGCGTTGATGTGCGTGCTGCGTGCGGGGCTCTATTCCGCGGAGGGTGTGCGAGAGGTGCTGCCCCGCGCGCCAGTATTCCACGTCGCACCGCGGCGCGACGTAGGGCTGGCCGCGGGGGAGCGGAACGCCATCGAGGCGTGCGGCGCGCGAGCGTTCGTGATCATCGACGCAGTGGTGAACACCGGTGCCACGCTCGAGCCGGTGCTGGCCCAGCTTCGCGCGCATCGCGACGCCGCCCTGGTCGCCGTCCTCGCCCTCGTCGCGCCGACGGCCACCGCCGAGCGGATGGCCGCCGCGCATCCCGGGGTGCACTTCCTGTTCGCGCGCTCTCGGACAACCAGTACGTCGGTCGTGGCGCGACCGACACCGGCAATCGCCTGTTCGGCACGTTTCCTGACCCCGCGAAAGACCCGACATGAGTGGCATCGAACGCGTGTGCATCTCCGTCAACTCGGTCTGCAACCTGAAGTGCACGTACTGCTACTTCTTCCTGCAACCCGACCAACTTCCCGGGCCCGACGCGATGACGTCCGCGGAGATCGGCGTGATCCTCGGGCAAGCGCAGCGCTATGCACTACGCCCCGAGGCCGACAAGCGGATCAAGGTCAACTTCGTGGGCAGTGGCGAGCCGCTGCTGGCGTGGCCGGCAATCCATCGGGCGGTCGCGTCGCTGAACGACGCAGTGCCGGACCACCGCCTCCGGTTCTACACGGTCACCAACGGGCTGCTGCTGACCGCACCCTTGGTCGCCGAGATGAGGGCCGTCGGCATCTCGCCGAGCGTCTCACTCGATGGTCCGGCCTGGATGCACGACCGGACGCGCGTGCGCCACAACGGCCGCGGCTCGCATGCTGACGTGATGCGTGGCATCGGCGTGTTGCGCGACGGTGGCGTGCCGGTCGCGGTCAACACCACCCTCAACCGCGACGTGAGTCGCTGACCTCGACGCCTACTCTTCGACTTCGTCGAGGAGCATGGGTTCACGAAGCTGATCTTCGGCCGCCTCGTCGATGTCCCCAGACGCCGCGGTGAGCACCGCAGAGTTCTACCGGGCGATCCGGCGCATCGCGGAGATCGTCGCGACGCGCGGCCTCGACCACGTCGAGGTCGGCAACCTCGAAGCGTACCGTCGCGCGCTGCACGGCCAGCCCGACCGCGTCTGCACGATGTTCGGGAGCACCTGCGGCTCGGGCTATCACAACATCATCTACATGCAGCGAGACGTGTACCCTGCGGCCGCATGTTCGGGCAGGGATCGCTGGAAACTCGGGCGCTACTGACGAGCCGCTGGAGCGCTTCCAGGCGCATGGCGCGCATCGTGGGCGACCGCGGGATGCGGCGACGGGCATCGCGCGCCGAGCGACGAACCCGCTGGCTCCGACTGCCTGATCGAGCGCGAGGGCCCGGGCTACGACGCATCACCGCGCGATGCCTTCGTCCGGTGGTTTGGCACGAGCGAGCAGATGGCGACCGCACTCACCGACGGCCCCGGACGGAGGGTTGAGGCATCTGGAACACCGCTGAGGCGCGTCAACCTGGCGTCAACCGCAGCCCGACATCGTCTGGCGAGCGCTGAAGCCCGCCCGTCGCGCTGGGATCCCTCGGCCGCGTGGACGGCGGTCGTCGATCTGCCGGAGGCGCCCGGTTGGTCCCCACCCCCAGCGAGGCAGTTGGCCGCGCCCAGTGACCCGAGGGATGAGATACGCTCGCGCCTGATGAACACCTTCTCGCGCGAGCGATGCCCCGAGTCAATGCGACGATCCGTCGTCGATCGGCGCGATCCTCCGCCCCTCGCGAGCATCCCGCGCCGAACGTCGGCCCTGACTAGGTGCTACCTCGTAGTTCTGGCGCTGGTCGCACTCACCGTCACTGCTTGTGGGTCTTCGGGGTCCGCAGGACCAGACGCGATGGTGGAAGACGTGCCGCGTGCCACGGCGTGCACGGCAGGTCTGACCGTCGCGTGTCCGTGCCCGGGTGGAGGACCAGGGAGCACAGACTTGCGATCGCGCGTCCGGTGCCTTCGGCACTTGTGCCTGCACGGGCGGGGACGGCGGCCTAGACGTCGCCACGCCGGATGCTCGCGAGTTCGACGCTGCCGCGTTTGATCTGGGCGCCGACACCGCGATGTTCGATGTCGTCACGGCCGATCTGGGCGCGGACGCCACGTCGTTCGACGTCGCCGCGGTCGACTTGGGAGATTCTGGACAGCGCGATGGCGGCCCGAGGGACGGAAGCGTCGACGTCATGCTCGACGTCTGTGACGCAACGACCACGGCCGACCCATGAACTGCGGCGCCTGCGGGCATCAATGCCCGGCGCCCAGCCATGCATTACCGGTTTGCTCGGGGGGCACTTGTGAGTTCGCGTGCGTGCCCGGTTTTGGCGCCTGCGACGCCGACCCTTCCAACGGATGCGAGACCGATTTGAACACCGCGCCGACGAACTGCGGCGTCTGCGGCCGTGTCTGCTCCACGGGCCAAGTCTGTGCCACCGGAACGTGCCGCAACTCGTGCCCGTCGACCATGTGCGGCAGCCTGTGCATCGACACCAACAGCAGCATCTCGAACTGTGGCGGGTGTAACCGAGTGTGCCCCGCCCCTTTGAACGCTGTCGCGGATTGCAGGGCGGGCGTGTGCTCATTCCGTTGTTCTGCGGGATTCCACGCCTGCGGGGAGACCTGCGTTCTCAACACCTCGGTGCTTGCGTGTGGGACGTCCTGCATGGCGTGTAGTCCACCTCCGAACGCTACAGCGACGTGCGACGGTCGCCTGCGGATTCGCATGCGCCCCGGGCTACCATCGTTGCGGCGCGACGTGTGCGCTTGATTCGTCCGTATCAGCGTGTGGGGTCGCCTGCGTGTCCTGCGCGTCGCCAGCACATGGCGTCGCCACGTGTGTTGCTGGGTCTTGTGGGATTTCCTGTGGCCGAGGCTTCCACGCCTGTGGCGGCACCTGTGCGGATGACACTTCGTTGTTCACCTGCGGATCGAGTTGCGAAGTATGCCCACCCCCACCTCCCGGAACGCAGTGGCGACCTGCGACGGGACTACATGCGATTTCAGATGCAATACCGGATTCCATCGGTGCGGGTCGTCCTGCGCCGTGAACGCAAGGGGTGTGGCTCCCATCGTGCTCACGCGACATGGCGAATTTCCCGTCGCTTCGCGTCCATCGTGAGTTCGAGTGCCGCCTCCCAGCGATGGCTGAGGTGGAGTGCGCGTAGGCGTACGATCTCCTCCCCACTGGCATCCTTCCAACGGGCGCCCGATCGCTTGAAACGCACATTGAAGAGGCTCTTGCAGGTCGCCTCGACGGGGCCGCTGCCGACGGGGCGCCCCGTGGCCCGTGCGGTGGCGTACTCCAGTCGACCGGCGTCGCCTTGATTCTTCAGGAAGGTCAGCGCGTCGTGCACGGGCCGATCCTTCAACTCGCGTGGCTCCTCCAGCCCCCCACGCCGTGATCTCTGCCTGCAACTCCACCCACGCCCCGGCCTTGTTCAGCAGCCGCAGCCTCAAACGTGTGAGCCACGCGGTGGCCTGGGGCGCCTCGAAGCGCCGCCGCCCCGCTTTGCCCATCTTCTCCAGGAAGTGCCACAGGTCCACCAGTCGGGTGATCGCTCGTCCGAGCGCCGCTTCGGTCAAGACCTCGCCGAGCAGGTTCCACATCTCCACGGCGCCGTCGCACAGCAGCGTGACCTGGAGCGACGGTCGCATGCCCAGCAGCGTCCTCACGTCGTCGCGCAGGCCGAGCACCAGGCCGTCGAGATCACCGCCCGGCATCCGCCCGTAGCGGATCGTGTGCAGCCCCTTGCCGGAGGCGTCGTGGATCGTCACGGTCGCGCAGTAGGCCATGTGCCAGAGCCGCACCACGGGCCGCTTCGCGGCGCCCTTGGCGGGCCGACCCTTGGGTCGTCGTCGCGGCTCTTCCATGGGCACCGCCACGCGATCGAGCGAGACGACGACGCCCGTCGCCTCGGCGGGCAGCACGTACGCGGCGATGAGCGCCGACTCGACCCGCTCGCGCTCCTGCATGACGAGCTCGCCGACCCGGTGCGCAACCCGCTCGAAGCTCGCGCGGCTGTAGGGGAGGACACCGAGCTGGTGAGCCGCTTGGGTGGCCTCACGGCTGGGGTCCAGCTGCACGAGGAAGGCGATCGCCGTGCAGGTCTGGGGCAGCCAGCCCGCGCCGACCACGCCGACGCGGACGCCGATCGGATCGACCGTCTTCGCGCGGGGCTCGTCCGCCGGGCGATAGCGCGTGCGAGTCACGACGACGGGCCCGGCGAGTGTGTAGTAGGTCGCCTCCCTGCGCAGCACCGGGCGATGGAGTCGGCCGCCAATGAGCAGGTGCGGCACCTCGCGATCACACGCGGACAAGATCGTCTGGTGCAGCGCGCGCTGCACCTCGGCGCCGAGCGTCGCGACCGCGCGTTCGACCGCCGCGTAGACGAACGGCTCGTCGGATCGGGCGTGCTCGACGGCAGCGAGCGTGAACGCCACGGCGTCGCTCAGGACGTCGGCGAGGGGCTTGAGGGCGGCGGGAAGATGAAGGACGATCGGCTCCACGGGGCATCCTGCGGGTGAGTGTTCAGCAACCCCTCGGTCGCATGGCTCTGCCCCGTCTTCAACCCCGCGCGATCACCCCGCCGCCAGGAGCTCCCACGACCGCGAGCACGATGGGAGCCACACCCAACGCAAGCGTCGGTTCGTGTGGCTCGCGTTGTGCGCCGTGCGTTTCGCCGCCTGAGCACGGTGTCGCGACTTGCGATGGGACGAGTTGCGGCATCCTGTGCGACGCTGGATATGCACCGAGCGGATCAGCCTGCGACATCGCGCCCCCTCGACTGATCGCCCCACTATCTGCCTCGAACGTCACGTCACGCCGGCCCACACTGCGCATCGCACTTGCACCGTCTACCAGCGGAGCAAGAATCGACGTCTGTCGCGATCGCGCATGTTCGGTCATTATCGCCTCCTTTGATGCCGTCGACACAA
>JADJAE010000133.1 GCA_016704445.1 Deltaproteobacteria bacterium | reverse complement strand
CGACGCGAGCTGGCTGGTGGAGTCGGAGCCGGCGAAGGCGGCGGGGCGCACCCGTCGGGCGACGGCCCACGACGCGCTGGTGGGGCGCTGGCGAGGGAGAGCTGGCGCGACGCAGCATCGGGGCGGTGGAGGCTCCTGGCAGCTGCGCGACGCGAGGGCGATCCCGCTGCGCTGCTGGCGCTCACGACGCCGAGCGTGGGGCCCCGACGAGGCAGGCGGCGGTGTAGGCGCTGGCGGAGCTCTGCGACGACTGGGCGAGGCGCGAGAGCCCCGGAGCAGCTGCTGGAGGAGCGCGAACCGCAACCCGGTTCGGAGGTGCTGAGGGCGCTGACGAGGCTGGTGGATGCGGCCTCGGTCGAGCCGGTGTCGTGGGTGCTGCGCATGACCGACGACGGCCGGGCGCGGCGCGCGGCGCGAGAGGCGCTGCGGTCGCGGCAGAAATCGCGCGAGGGCTCCGAGGAGCTGCGTGGCGGCTGCGCGATCAGGTCGAGGAGCCGCGCGACGAGCGGGCGGTGCGCGACCAGGTGGCGGCCGCGCCCGGCGACCGGAAGCCACCGAGCCGACCGGCGGCGAGCAAGCGTCAGCGCTGTGAGGGCGGAGGGTTGCCGACGGCGGGGTATGACGCGTCTGGCAGCGCCGTCGCACCTGGGTGGTCCTCGCCCCGGCGACGCCAACCCCTAACTCATAGACCGATCAACGTTCCGCTCGCGGACGATTTACGCGAAGACCCCATAAAAGGCGTTTCTGGAGAAACCAACGGATGTCGAACGGTTATCAGCGTAAGCCGTTTAGGCTGGTCTGCTCGTAGATGCGCTTTTAATGGCGGAGGATCTGCGCGGCCTCTTCCCCGAAAAAAAAAAAGTTTGCTACGAACGGAGCTCACGCCGCCCCGCGATCGGATGTCGGGGCGCCCGCGGGTTCGCCTTCGTCCGGCTGGGGTGGCGAAGAGAGGCGATCGCGCCGCCTCTGGCGTTCTCGACTTGGTCAGACCGTCGATGGCTCGCACCATCTCCGTGCGTCCCTTCCCAGCCGAGCCCCTGGCGCGGCGAGCGCGCCCGATGGGCGGCGGTATGGGCGCTCTGATGGGCGGCGGCATGGGCGCCCTGATGGGCGGTGGCTGCCAGCCCTCAGCCTGATCGCCCTGCGGCGAGATGGCCGGCGGTCCGGCGCTCGACCGCGCACGCTACGTGGGCAACCTCCGCACAGGACGCAGACGCAGGAGGAGATCGAGGTGCTGCTCAACGAGCTCGGGGCTTACCTCGCGGGCGCGAGTGCACCTGCCCCCTCGACTTGTATGACGGCTAGCTGCGGCTTCGGCTTCGTGGACGCTCGCGTGACCGCCGAGGCTGCCAACGCCGCCATCGACCAGCTCAAGAACGCCGAGCTTCCGCAGCCGTCGGCTGATCATCAACCCGGCGCACCGAAGGGCACCCCAATCGACGGGCTTACGGCCCTGGCGGCTTCACCGGCACGGGCGGCGACCGTCTCGCTCGCGCATTTTCGGCGGCGCGCCGGGCAGCAACCTTCTCGGTCCTCCGTCGCCTCCCGGCGGCCGCGTGGGTCTTCGCCAACCAGCGCGGGGGCAAGGGGAGGGTGAAGGCGACGGCCGCGGCTGTCCGGGTGCCGCGGGCGCGCCGGCGGGCGCGAGCGGTCGGCGTGACCGCGAGAGAAGAGGCTTGGCGACGACGACGAAGACTGAGAGCGGTCTGTGCTGGGGACAGTGGATGTCCTCCTGGCTCGATCGCCTCGATCGCCGCTTCGGGCGCTACACGTTCCCCCGAATCTCACCCTCGCCCTCATCGGCCTCAGGGCTGGGCTTCAGCCGGCTCCTCGATCAGCTCCGCCCCGCCTTCCTCGATTACATCTCCTCGACGCCGCGTGGGTCGCCCAGGGCCAGGTCTGGCGGCTGCTGACCTTCGTCGCGCCGCCCCACCTCCTCCACGCCCATCTTCCTCGCGCGCTCGCCCTCTGGTGGACCCACATGATGGGCACCTTCCTCCCGAGCGCGCGAGTGGGGCGGCGTGCGCTACCTCGCGTACTGGTTCGTGGGCATCGTCGGCACCGCGGCCTCTCCGCTGGGCCTCGGGGTCCCGGCGACCAACGAGTACCTGCTGCTGTCGCTGCTGCTCGCCGTCGCCACCCTCGACCCCAGCGGCGGGTGATGCTGCTAGGATCCCCGTGCGGCTGAAGTGGCTCGCAGCCGTGGAGGTCGCCTGCCCGGTGGCGCTCCGCGACGCTGCCGGGGGCGAGCAAGGTCTTCCCCCTGGTGGCCCTCAGCAACTACCTGCTCTTCTTCGGGCCGGGGCTCTGGCAGGCGCTGCGCGCGAGGCAGCGCAAGGCCACCCAGGTGGTCGAGGCGCACCGCGAGGCGCAGGAGCCCGCGCGACGAGGCAGCGCGTGTGCGCGACCTGCGGCGTCACCGACGAAGACCGCACTGTGGAGTTTCGCGTGTGCACCTGCGAGCGCTGCGGCAAGCCCACCAACTTCTGCCTGCCCACGTGCGGAGCACCTCGCGGCAGCCGCCGCTCCCGCCGAGCCGACGTAAGGCTCCGAACGTCTGGTGACGCCGGAGGGTGGGAGTACCATCCGGGGTCGCATGATCCCCGACGAACACCGGCTCCTTCATTCGCGGCGCCTGGGTACCGGTCGAGGCGCCTGACTGTGCTCACCCGCGCCGCGCCCGCCGACCTCGACGACGCGCTGCCGCCCTACGCCTTCGCGCTCTCCCACGTCGACGACGCCGTCGCCTCAGCCCGCGCCGCGCAGCCCTCGTGGGACGCCCTGGGCCTCGACGCGCGCGCGGCCTCCTCACCCGGCTCACGCGACGCCCTCGCGCAGCACGAGAACGCCCTCGCCCTCGCCATCTCGCGCGAGATGGGCAAGGTCATCCGCGAGGCCCGCGCGGAGGTGAAGGCCATGATCGCCAAGGTCGACATCACCCTCACCGAGGGCCTCGCCCTGGTGCGCGACACCACCCTCGACGCCCGCTTCTCCTGGCGCTGGCGGCCGCACGGATGCCTGGCAGTGCTCGGTCCCTTCAACTTCCCGCTGCACCTGCCGCACGGGCACATCGTCCCGGCGCTGCTCATGGGCAACACGGTGGTGTTCAAGCCGAGCGAGATCACGCCCGGATGCGCGGCCGTCTATGCGAGGGTGGTGGAGTCCGTGGGCTTCCCGAGCGGGGTGTTCAACATGGTGCAGGGGGACGGCATCGTGGGCGCCGCGCTCGGAGGGCACCAGGGCGTCGACGGGGTGCTCTTCACCGGGTCGTACGGCGTCGGAGAGAAGCTGCGGCGGGTCAACGTGAGCACGCCCGGGCGCATCCTCGCGCTCGAGCTCGGGGGGAAGAACGCCGCCGTGGTGCTCGACGACGCGCCCTTCGAGAAGGCCGTCGAGGACGTGGTGGTGAGCGCCTTCAGCACCAGCGGGCAGCGGTGCACCTGCGCGTCGCGGCTCGTCGTCACCCGCGGCATCGCCGATCGCTTCATCGAGGCGGTCGCGGCGCGCGGCGGCGCTGGTCGTGGGGCACCCGCTCGACCCGGCGGGCTTCTGCGGGCCGCTGGCGTCGCCGAGGGCGCTGGAGAGCTTCGAGGCGCTGCAGCGGCTCGCCGAGGAGGAGGGCGCCGCGCGGTGATCGCCCCGGCGGAGGCGACGGTGGCGTGGGAGGGCAGGGCGCACCGGGGTGCTACGCGATGCCGCGGGTGAGGGGTGGAGCGCCGGAGCGGACGCAGCGCGTATCAGCGCGAGGAGTCCTTCGGGCCCGACCTCGCGGTGTACGTGGTCGACGACCTCGACGAGGCCCTCGCGGTGGCCAACGACACCGACTACGGGCTCACCGCGGGCGTGTGGACCGCAGAGCGAGGCGAGCTTCGAGCACGCCGCCAGGGCGCTGCACGTGGGCGGCCTGAGCTGGAACGCTCCCACCGTGGGCGCGTCGAGCAGGCTCCCCTTCGGGGGCGTGAAGAACAGCGGCAACCACCGGCCCGCGGGGGCGTTCTCGACGCTGTACTGCGCCTACCCGATGGCCGTCACGCGGGGGGTAGCGCGGGGGCCTTCTTCGCCGCTGCGCCCGGCTTCGGGCGCCCGCGGGACTCCGCGGCGATGCGCGCCTTCGCGGCCGCCCCGGAGCAGATCGGACACTGCGTCAGGTCGTGCCGCAGGGCCGGGCAGTGCGAGCGGCCGAAGTAGATGATCTGCAGGTGGAGCTTGTTCCAGGAGGAGTGGGCGAAGACTCGCTTGAGGTCGGCGGAGACCTCGTCGGGGTGCGCCTTCGAGAGCCCCCAGCGGTGCGCGAGCCGGAGGATGTGCGTCCACCGGGAAGGTCTCCTCCCCGAAGGCCTGACCCATCACCACGCTGGCGGTCTTGTTGCCGACGCCGGGAGCGCCACCGGCGCCTCGAAGCTCGCTTAAGCACCTCGCCCCGTGCTCGTCGCAGAGGATCTCCGCCATGCGACGCGCGCCTTCGCCTTGGTTCCGGCGAAGTTCACCTGGCGGATGAACGCGTGGATCTCCTCGACGGAAAGCTCCCTCATCGCCTGCGGGGGTGGGCGCCCGGGCGAGCGCGGGGTCACCTGGTTGACCTTCTTGTCCGTGGTCTGCGCCGAGAGCGCGACCGCCACCAGCAGCGTGAACGGGTCGACGTGGAGCGGTATCGGCGGCGCGGGTGGAGCTCGTCGAGGATCGCCTGATGCGCCGGGCCTTGTCGGAGAGGGCGGTCATGCGCCTTGGCGTCGCGGGGGGAGGGCGGTCGGAGGCCACGCGCAGCCCGGGTCTCGCGGAGGGCAGGCGCTCGGGTGAGGTCGTCGTGCAGGCCCGGCAGCGGTGGAGGGCGATCGCTGCGGGCGTGGCAGGCGGCCGCTTCGTCGTGGGTCCAGGTGAGGTCGAGGGCGGCGAGGGCGGCGTCGAGGGCGGCCATGTCCGGGAAGCGGTCGGCGGGCGCGGCGCGAGGGCAGCGGAGCACCACGGCGTCGAGGGCAGGGGAGACCGCCGGGGCGCGGGACGAGGCGCGGGTCGGGCGATGGAGCCGCTCACGGCCCGACGAGCGCGAGGCCCGTGGAGGCCCTCGAAGGGGCGGGTGCCGGTGAGGAGGAAGTAGAGCGTGGCGCCGAGGCCGTAGAGGGTCGCCGCGCGCGTCGAGTCGTCGCCCAGCAGGGACTCCGGGGCGATGAAGTGGGGCGTACCGATGGCGTCGCCGATCGCGGTGAGCCGGGGCTCCGGGGTGTCGACCCGGCGCGCGATGCCGAAGTCGATCACCGTGAGGTGGTCGCCCCGCTCGCCGGGCAGGGCGCTCAGGAAGAGGTTGGAGGGCTTCACGTCGCGGTGGACGATGCCCGCGCGGTGGGCCTCGCCGAGGGAGCTGCACGCCTGCCGCGCGAGGTGCGCCGCCCTCGCCGGGGGCATCGGCCCGCCCTCGCGCACCAGGCGCTCGAGGTCGATGCCCACCAGGCGCTCCATCGCCAGGAAGCGCACGCCGTCGTCGCTGGCGCCGAAGTCGAGCACCCGCACGGTGTGCGGCGAGGAGAGCGCGCGCAGGGCCTCGGCCTCGCGCTCGAAGCGCCGGGCGACCGCCCCGGAGGGACGGTCGTGCAGTATCTTCAGCGCCACGTCGCGCTTGTGGGCGTCGTCCCAGGCGAGCCACACCGTTCATGCCCCCCCAGCGCCGAGGCGGCGCCTGCAGCCGGTAGCCCGCGAGTCGGCTGGGCCTCGCGCAGCTCGCGACGGAGCGCGGCGATCTCCCGCGTGGCCTCCACGCTTAGCGACGTAGGTGAGCGCAAGGAAGAGCCACTGGCCCAGGTAGAGGGTGAGCGCCGGGTCGTCGGTCCACTGCCGCGCGACGGCCGGGTGGGTGAGAGAGGCGGCGGCGAGGAGGGCGGTCCAGGTGACGAACCACGAGGCGAAGAGGGCGAAGAGGCGAGAGCGGCGGAGGTCCGCGACCAGCGGCGCGGCCATCGCGAAGGCCACCAGCGAGAAGACGTAGGGGCTGGTGAGGCCGCCGAACTCGATGGCCGGGATGGCCATGAGGGCGACGGTGACCACGGTGTAGAGCAGCGTGAGGTAGCCCACCGTCGGGACCGGGAGGCGCCGGGTGCGGGCGAGCCACGAGACCAGGGGCTGCAGCGGGACGCCGAGCGCGCGGCTGAGGAGCACCACGGGCCACGAGCCCCCGGGCCAGATGACCCACAGGGCGAAGGCGTCGAAGACGAAGCCCACGCACCAGGCCCAGCGCTCCAGCCCAGCGAGCCCATGTGGCGGCGAGGCCGCGAGCTCGTCCTCCGAGGCGATCGCCGAGAAGAGGCCGGGCGGAGACGGTCGGGCTGTGGTGGCTTCCGCGCGGGGCATATCAGGGGGGGTAAAGGGACGGCGGGCACTCTAGCGCGCCCGCCCCTGGAGCACTGGAGCCTATCGTCTCATCGCACCGCGGATGGAGAAGTCTACTTCGCAGGGCTCCTGCGGTAGCCTGCGGGGCATGAAGGCATCCCTCGCTCGCGATTGTTCTCCTCCTGGGCATCGGCTGCGAACGCAACCGCGCCTCGACCTGCGTCACGGGCGCGAGCAACCCGTGCACCTGCACCACGGGGGCGACGGGAGCCCAGACCTGCCAGGACGACGGCACCTTCGGGGGCCTGCCAGTGCGCGCCCGCGCCCACGCCCGTCGTAGCCCCCGTGGCGGTGGCCACGCCGGATGTCCCCGTGGCCGTCGCTCCCGTGGCCGTCGCTCCCGTGGCTGCGGCTCCGACCGCTCCCCGCGCTCCCCGCGCTCCCTCCGCTCCCTCCGCGGCGGCCCCGGGCGGGCGCCGCCTCGCCGAACGTCGGGCTGCCGAACGTCGGGCTGCCCGGCGTCGTCATGCCCACCCTCCCCACCCCAGGGAACACCCGTCGACGCCGACCGCCGCCGAGCCCCGCCCCAGCACCGCGCCCAGCGCCGAGCAGTTCAGGCAGCTCGGGCAGCTGGTGTCGCAGGGCTCAACCCCAGCAGCTCCAGTCGATCACCAACGCGATCACCAGCGCCAACCGCACCGCGGCGCCCGATCACCCCACCTTCTCGCCCTCGGAGCTCACCCGGCTCTCGGAGATGGCCACGCAGGGCGGCGCCGGTCCGAGCGCGCTGCAGTCCGCCGCGCAGTCGATGCTCGGCGGCAACTGACGGGCGCTACACGTGTAGCGGTCGGGGGCTGAGCGTCTGGCCCCCGGGGGCTGAGCGTCTGGCTCCGGGCCGATGAGCTCGTCGTGGTCGCCGGAGAGCACGAGGGTGCGGGCGGCGAAGCGGTGCAGCTCGCGGCGCCGTCGCCGGGGGTGAGGGCGGTCGCGGCCATGGTGATCCTTCGCTCGAGGCCCTCGACGCGGAGGCGAGAGTAGCGGCGGTATCATGGAGGTCGGCGTTGACCGCGTCGACCGCGGCTTGCGACGATCGTCCCGATGGAGACGCTGTCGCTCGAGCCCGGGCAGATCATCGACCGGGATACAAGGTCGAGCGGCCTTCTCCCAGGGAGGCATGGGCGCCGTGTACGTGGTGGAGCACGTCACCACCGGCAAGCGCCGCGCGCTCAAGGTGATGCTCCCCCACCTCGTGCGCGACCAGGCGAGCCGCGACCGCTTCGAACGCGAGGCCCGCATCGGCGCGCGCATCGAGAGCGACAACGTGGTCGAGGTGGTCGACGCGGGCGTCGACGAGGGCACGGGCCTTCCCTTCCTGGTCATGGAGCTTCTCGACGGCGTCGACCTCGACCACGTGATCGAGAGCCACAAGACGATCCCCCCGCGGGGCGTGGCGGACATCGTCGACCAGCTCTGCGACGCCCTCGGCCGGGGCCACGCCATCGGCGTCGTGCACTCCGACCTCAAGCCCGAGAACGTCTTCCTCGAAAGCCCCGGCGCCGCGGCGTGGCCTTCACGGTCAAGGTCATGGACTTCGGCATCGCCAAGCTCATCTCCGACGAGGTGCGCGAGGCGAGGGTCACCACCTCGATGGGATCGCCCCCTCTGGATGGCGCCAGAGCAGACCCAGCGCGGCGCCGCGATCACCCCCACCGACGTCTGGGCCCTCGGCTGCTGGTCTACCGGATGCTCAGCGGGGTCTCGTACTGGCGCGGCGCCAACGCGCCCGACGGGACGGTCAGCGTCGGCGGCCTGGTGCTGGCGGGTGGTGGTGCAGCCCCTCGACCCGGCGTCGCTGAGGGCGCGGGAGATGGGCGTCGCGGCCCTGCTGCCCGCGGGCTTCGACGGGTGGTTCGCCCGGTGCGTGGTGCGCGAGCAGGACCAGCGCTTCGCCAACGCCTCGCTGGCGTGGGATGGGCTGGAGCCGATCCTCGGGTGCGCCTGGAGCCGCGCCCGCGACGCACGTCGCGACGCAGGCCGCCCCGCCGTATCACCAGCCGACGCAGGCCGCCCCGATGCCGGGCTCGTGGGGCGGTCCCTCGGCGCCCACCGGGCCGCAGTCGTGGTCGCAGCCCGTCGCGCCGCAGGAGGTGCGGTGGCCCATGGTCCAGCAGCGGGTCTACGCGTCGGTTCAGGGAGGGCCGTACCAGATGGCGACGGTGCTCGAGGTGAACAAGCCGTCGGCGATGATCCGCATCCGGCTCGACGGCGGGGCGGAGGGGTGGGTGCCCGCCTCGCACCTGCGCTCCACGTCGTGAGCACCGCGGGGCGCGCGATGTCGACCGGCTGCTCGCCCAGGGCAGTGTGGCGTTCGCCCAGAAGGGGCGCTCTTCGAGCAGCGCCAGCACGGCGTCCCAGTCGCCGACCTTCGCTCTCGCCGCGAGCTCCTCGCGTCTCGCGGCGATCGTGGCGTCGAGGGCGCGGGACTCCTCAGCGATGAACGGCCCGTCGATCGTCGATCTTGATTCCGACGACGAGCGCGCCGATGCTCCTCCCGGGTGAGGGGGATACCTCGTGCGGCGTCCGCGCAACCCTCACCAGGGTACCTACCGCCATGTCACGACTGACCGTTCTCGCTGCGCTCCTGAGCTCCTTCACCGCGCTGGCGTGTTCCTCCTCGACCACCCACACCGAGGCGGATGCGTCGGTCGACGTCGTGCAGGCGCCGCGGTGCATCCCGGGCGCCGCCGCGGCGTGCGCGTGCCCCAACGGGTTGATGGGCGCGCAGACCTGCAACGCGACGGGCGCCTTCGACCCGTGCAACTGCGAGCGCGCGACCCCGTGCGCGCGGGGCATGAGCATCGCCTGCGCCTGCTCTGACGGCCGATCGGGCGCGCAGTCCTGCCTGGGCGATGAAGGGTTCGGTCCGTGCGCTTGCGTCGGTCTCGATGCGGGCTCACCCATCGACGTTCCCCTCCCCGACGTGGGCACCCCCGACGTGGGCACCCCCGACGTGGGCACCCCGACGTGGGCACCCCCGACGTGGGCACCCCCGACGTGGGCACCCCCGACGTAGGCATCCCCGACGTAGGCACCCCCGACGCGTGTGTCCGTATCACCTGTCCCTCCGTGCGCGCCGGCTGCGGTCGCCACAACGACGGGTGCGGCGACGTGCTCGACTGCGGGCCGTGTCGCGTGCCGAGCGTGCAGAACGTCCGGCTGTCGGCCAACTTCCTGGTGGCCGACCGCGCGCGCAACGTCATCTACGCGAGCGTGTCGGGCACCGTGCCCATGTACGGCAACCGCGTGGTCGTCATCGACCCGACCTCGGCCACGGTGGTCGGATCGGTCTTCGTGGGGAGCGAGCCCGGGTCGATGGCGATGTCCGACGACGGGCAGGCGCTGTACGTGTCGCTCGTGGGCGCCAACGCCATCCGGCGGGTCGACCTCGCCACGCGCACCGCGACGGAGCAGTTTCCCACCGGCACGACCCGCTTCGGCGACCAGACCCACGCGCGCGACATGGTGGTGATGCCCGGCACCCGCGACGTGGTCGCCGCCTCCCTCCACCGCGCGTCGGTCTCCCCGAGCTTCGGCGGCGTCGCCGTGTACGAGCGCGGCGTGCGGCGGACGATGGTCACGGCCGACCACACCGGCGCGTCCCTGCTCGTGAGGGGCGACGCGACCCGGCTCTACGGCTTCAACAACCTCCACACGGGCTTCGGCTTCTACGAGATCGGCGTGGACGCCGCCGGGGCGCGCACCACCCGCGAGGCGCGGGGGCTCGTCGCGGGCTTCTCCACCCGGCTCGTCGCGGGCGACGGCCTCGTGTACGCGACCTCCGGCGAGGTCGTCGACACCGCGACGATGACCGTCTTCGGCCGGTACCCCGCGAGCGGCCTCGTCGTGCCCGATCGCCCGCGGGGGCGGACGTATTTCCTCCGCACCCCGTCGAGCGGCGCCCTGGTGCTCGACGCGTACGACCACGACATGTTCGTGCTGCTCGACAGCGCGCCCGTCAGCGGTGCCGCGGGGACGCCGGTGCAGGCGGTGCGCTACGCGCCGGGGGGCCTCGCGCTGCTCACCTCGTCAGGCTCCGCCAGCACTCGGGACCATCTACCTCATCCAGAGCGACCTCATCACCTCCGAGTAGAGGGCTCGTCCGAGGGCGGCGCGGGCCCCCTCGCCGCAGAGGATCACCGCGCTCAGGGTCAGCGCACGACCTTGATCGTGAACATCGGGTTCTTGAGCGCGCCGTAGAGCCGCACCCAGAGCGGGAGGTACATCTCGGTGCCGCGGGACATCGCGATGCCGCCGAGGTCGAGCACGTCCTGCCAGCCGAACCAGTCCTTGAGCATGCCCGTGACGGTGGCCTTCGCGTCGGCGTCGTCGCCGCACACGAACATCGTGTGGTCGCCGCCCGCGAGCGTCCCCGGCGCGACCATCAGGTTGGCGTTCACGGTGTTGAGGGTCTTGACGACCTTCGCGCCGGGGAACGCGCGCTGCACCTGCTCGCCGAGCGAGTCGTCGTTGCAGACGCTGAGCGTGGGGGGCATGCCCTTCGAGAAGTCGAGCGGGTTCGAGAGGTCGACCACGACCTTGCCGTCGAGGTTGGCGGCGCCCGCGAGCTTCAGCGCCTCCAGCGCCCCGAGCCCGGAGGTGGCGTTGAACACCATCGCGCCGTGGGCGGCGGCCTCGGCGAAGGTGCCGAGCCCGATCGACGGGTGCTCGGCCAGGAAGGCGGACAGGGGCGGGTCGCCGAAGCTGCCCGGCGCCGTGCGCGCGCGGGTGGCCGCGGGGTCGCGCGTGCCGATCATCACGTCGTGACCGAGCGAGGCGATCTTGCCGGCGAGGGTCTTGCCGACGATGGCGGAACCGAGGATGGCGATCTTCATGGGCGTCTCCATTGCGAGCGGTCTTCTGGTGCGAGGCGGAACAACGCAACCCTAGGCAGTCGCGTCTGGGTACACAATGCCGCCTGCGTTCACCTCATCGATGAGCAGGAGTTCATGATGTCGGTCTTCTCCCGGGTAGAGCCATTCGTCCACACCGCCGAGAAGCTGAGCTTCCGGGCGGCCGCCAGCGAGCTCGGCGTCACGCCGACGGCCGTGAGCAAGGCGGTGGCCGCGCTGGAGGCGGAGCTCGGGGTGCGGCTGCTCAACCGGACGTCACGGCACGTCGCGCTGACGCCCGAGGGGGAGGTGTACCTGCGCCACTGCCGCGAGGCCCTCGACCGGCTGAGGGCGGGGCGCGACCTGGTCACCCACGCCTCGAAGGTCGCCCAGGGGCGGGTGAAGGTCTCGATGTCCTACGTGCTCGGGCGCCCCGTCGTCGGCGCGCTACACCGGCTGGTCGGGCGCTACCCGCGCATCCAGCTGCACCTCGCGTTCAGCGACGTCGCCACGAACCTCGTCGAGCAGGACGTCGACGTCGCGCTGCGCGTCGGCGCGCTCACCGACTCCGCCCTCGTCGCCCGGAGGCTCGGCGTCCCGCGGTGGGTCACCGTCGCCTCCCCGAACTACCTCGCCCGCAGCGGCGAACCTCGCGCCTCGACGGACCTCGCCGGGCACACGTGCCTCCAGTTCGCCCGCCCCTCCGGGCGGGTCGCCGGCTGGCGCTTCGCCGCGCCCGGAGGCGACGAGGCGCCGCCCTTCGTGGCCGAGCGCCCCCCTGGCCCACGGCGCCGCCGCCGATGTACCGCAGGTTCACGAAGGTGTCGACGTGCCGGACCACCCGCCAGCCCACGCACGCTCGCGTCGAGGATGGCCCCGGTGACCTCGTTGTCGCTGCGTTGATGACCGAGATGGGCGCGTAGACGCCATCGAGCTCGAAGCCGAAGAAGCCGCGCGTCGCGATGGGGAAGCGCCCTCTGCGCCCGCAGCAGCGGCACCGGGCCGACGTCGTTGCGCTGCCGGAAGGTGCGCCCGTCGACGGACTCGAACTCGATGCTGGCGTTGCGGAGCTGGAGCCCCACGCCGAAGGCCAGCTCGCTGTCGGCCGCGGGCAGCACGTCATACGCCCACCCCGCGCGGAAGAACGGGAACCCGTACCGCGCCCGCATCGGCGTCCCGGCCGCGAAGGTGGCGCCGTCGATGCGCAGGTCGCGCGAGAGCGTCGGTCGAGTCGATCTGCAGCGGCTGGTGGAGGAAGGTGAAGAGGTGCTTAAGGGCGCACGTCGACCTCGATGGAAGCGCGCGAAAGGTGTAGAGGTTGGTCTGCGCAGCGTCGTCGCGGTAGTCGACGCGGCTGCCGTCGCGACCGAGCTGGATGAAGTGCCTACCGACCGCGGGGAAGCCGAGCTCGGCCTGCGCGCGGGCACCGAGCGCGGGCTCCTGGGGGCGTCGGCAGATCCTGCGCCGCGGCGGTCCGCGGCGGCCAGCGAGCACGAGAGCAGGAGGGCCAGCGAGCCGGGCGAGCGGAGGGTGTTCATGCGCATGGGATGGAAGATAGGGCCCGGGCGTTGCGCTCCCAGTCGTCGAGGGCCGCGAGAGGGCGAGGGCGATGAGCACCAACGCCCGTCACCGAGAGGGTGCCCGCGTCATCGCGTCGTCATCGCGGCAGCGTAGCGGGAGCGTGAAGTAGAACGTGGTGCCGCGACCGAGCACGCTCTCGATCCAGATCTTGCCGCCGTGGGCGTCGACGATGCCCTTCGCGATGAACAGCCCGAGCCCGACGCCCTTGGTGAAGTCGCGCTCTCTCCCGCGCCAGTAGCGCTCGAAGACGTGCTCGCTCACCTCCGCGGGAATACCCGAACCCGTATCGGCGACCGAGAACCGGACCTCGTCCCCGGAGGGCATGGCGTCGATGGTGACCTTGCCGCCTCGCGGGGTGAACTTGATCGCGTTCCCGACGAGGTTTCCGAGGAGCTGCTGCACGCGGTTCGGATCGCAGAGCAGCCGGAGCTTGGGGCTCGCGCTGCAGCTGAAGGAGAGATCCTTCTCGGCGCAGAGCGGCGCCAGCAGAGCGGCGGTCGTGGCCATGAGCGCATCGAGGTCCGACTCCTCCTTCCGGATCCGGAGCTGACCGGAGTCGATGGCGGCGACGTCGCCGAGATCGCGGAGCAGGAGGTTCATCTGATCCACGGCGACCTCGATCATCCCTGCTCCCTTTCGGGTCGTCTCGGGCTCCGCAGCCGGCCTGGCGCCGAGGATGATGCGCGCCGACAAGCGGATGGTATTCAGAGGGTTCGAGAGGTCGTGCGCGACGATGGAGAGGAACTCGTCGCGCATCATCGTGGCGCGCGCGGCGGCGTCACGAGCCAGGACGGCGTCATCGTAGAGCTGCGCGCGGTCGAGCGCCAGCCCGCAGTGGTGTGCGATGGAGGTCAAGAAGAGCCGCTCGTCGTTGTCGAAGGCCCTGTCTTCCTTGAAGGACATGAGGAGCGCCCCGAGGACAGCGCCTCGCGAGATCAGCGGCATACAGGCCATCGCGCGATCGCCAATCCTGGTGAACAGCGAGGCGAGTTCAGGATAGTGCGCTCGAACCTCGGGTTCACGCAGCCAGACAGCGGTGCCCGAGCGAGCGGCATCGCAGAGCGGGAGGTGAGCGTCGAACGGGATGCGCTGTCGTCCGCCCACGATCTCGCCGCCGAAGTCCCGCGCACGGACCGCGTTGTCGTCTTCGACTTCGCTGGGCGCCGTGCCCGCTTCACCAAGGACCTCCAGCTTGAGCCCGCCCTCGACCACCCGCACCAGGAGACCCGCGCGGACCCCGACCACATCGAAGCCCCTGGAGAGGATCGCCGTGGCGACATCGGCCACATCGACGGCTTCGCCGAGCGCCACAGCGAGCGCGTGAAGCCGCTGCACACGGTCGGCCGCGCGGCCCTGCCCCAACTGCA
>JADJAE010000132.1 GCA_016704445.1 Deltaproteobacteria bacterium | reverse complement strand
GCTCGCCAGCCCGCCGCCCGCCGAGCTCGGCCGCGTGGTGCGACACCCGCACGAGCCTCCGTCGGCGAGCTCCATCTCGCCCGCGTCGACCACCGCGCCCGCGTCGACCACCGCGCCCACGTCGGGCGCCGTCCCTACGTCGACCCCGACGTCGGCAGTGCCCGCGTCGAGTCCACCCGCATCGGGAACGCCCGCGTCGAGTCCACCCGCGTCGGTCGTCACCGCTCCATCGGTGACGCCGACGTCGGGCACTCCCGTGTCGGCGGGTCCGGTCGTCGGGTCCGGGTGTCGGCGGGTCCGGTGTCGGCTGCGCTGTCGACGACGCCCGGCGTCGGGCATGGCCACGCAGACGTTGGTGGCGGCGTCGTACTACGTGGGCGTGTCGCCGGAGCACTGGGTGTTGGTGGTGCACCGAGCGCAGCGGCCGGGGCAGGAACGCCCGCGGTGAGGCAGATCATGCTAGCACGACGTTGCCGGTCGCGCCTGGGGCGGTGGCGTTGGCAGGGATCGCCGCCGCGGATGCGGCAACATCTGAGTCGTGAATTCGTCGAGCCGTTGCTCGCGCCGCTGTCACACCTTTCGCCCGCCTCGGCACCCTGTTGCCGTGGCGCACGGCGACGCAGATCTCCCCGGAGGCTGGCGACCACCGCCGTGGGGCTGATCGGCGCGTCGGCGATTTGCAGATAGACACCACCCCCCGCGTTGGACTTCGGGAGATGGCGGCCGAGCCCGTGGTGTTGTCCATGAAGAAGTAGAGCGGTGGAGCGCTCGCCTGGCGAGTAGAGATCCGTCAGAGTCGGTGTACGTGCCCGAGGCGACGCCGTTGATGTAGAGGTTGATGACGTGGGTGGTGGCGTCACGGGTGAGGGTGACGAAGGTGTCCTCGGCCTGCGGATCGTCGCCGGGCCCGATCCGTTGAACACCGGCACCAGCGCGGCGCCGCCCTCGCGGGGGAGCAGCGTGTCGCGGAAGGTGAAGGTGTGGGTGATCGCCCCTGCGGGGCCTGCGAGGCCGAGCACACCGGCTGCGAGGGAGAGCGCCACGGACGAGCGCACGCGGCGATGGAGGCGATCGAGGGCCCGGGGGTCGACGGCTCATCCCGGCGACGCTATCACCATCGATCCGGGCGCTGCGCACGCCGAGGCGGTCGACCTCCCGCCGTCAGGCCGACGATTGTAGCGACAAGTGTCGGCAGGATAGCTTCTCCGCGCCCCATGAAGACCTCTCGCACCGCCCTTCGTGGGCGCAGGCTCGCGTTCGGGTGTTGGGCGATCGCGCTGTCGGGCGCCGCCGCGTGCGCGCCGGTGAACATCGCCCCGCTCGGCGCCGCCCCCTCGGACGTGACCTCGGTCGACGCGGCCCCCGATGTGGTCGCGGTCGATGTCCCCACCGCCCTCGACGCGGGCCCCGATGTGGTCGCGGTCGATGTCCCCGCACCCATCGACGCGGGCGTCGACGTCCCTGCGCTCATCGACGTGCGCGTCGACGTCCCTGCGCCCATCGACGTGCGCGTCGACGTCCCTGCGCCCGTCGACGTGGGCGTCGCCTGCGCGCCGGGGGGTTGGGCCTGTGCGGCGCGGCGTGCGTGAGCACCATGACCGACCTCGCCCACTGCGGCGGCTGCGGCCGCGCGTGCGCTCCCGCCCACGCGACGGCGATGTGCGCCACCGGGGCGTGCCAGGTCGCGCGCTGCGACGCGGGCGTCGACTGCGACGGCGAGGCGGCCAACGGCTGCGAGGCGGCGCCCGCGAGCGACCCGCGCAACTGCGGCGGCTGCGGCATCGTCTGCGGCGGGGCGGCGACCTGCGTGGCGGGCGCGTGCGTCTGCGGCGGCGTGATGTGCTCTCGGGGCGCTGCGCCGACCTGGCGACGGACCGCGCGAACTGCGGCGCCTGCGGCTACGCGTGCCCGCCGGGCGTGGCGTGCGCGTCGTCCCGCTGCGGGTCGATGGCCTGCGCGCCAGGGCTCACGGAGTGCGGCGGGCGCTGCGTCGACGCGTCCAGCGACGAGGCCCACTGCGGGCCTGCGGGCGGGTCTGCGGCGCGGGGACGACGGTGCGTGCGCGGGGCCTGCGGGTGACCCCGTGGCTGCAGCAGTACGGCGGCACCGGGGACGACGCGGTGAGCGCCCCCGCGCGCGACCCGGCGGGCAACCTGATCGCGGGCGGATCGTTCTCGTCGTCGATCACCCTCGGCGGGCGACGCTCACGGGCGCTTACCGCGGATGGATCGCGGAAGCTCTCCGCCGACGGCGCGGTGCGGTGGTCGGCGGCGCTCGGGGCGCGTGCGGTCCGTCGCCTCGACGCGGCGGGCAACGTCTACGCGGCGGGCTCGTTCAGCGGGACCACCACCATCGGCGGGCGCATGCTCGGCTCGGCGGGGAGCACCGACTGGTTCGCGGCGAGCTACACGCCCGACGGAGCGTTCCGCTGGGCGGTGCGCCACGGAGGCACCGGGAGCGACAGCGCGACGACGGTGTCGACGGACGCCGCGGGGCGGGTGTGGGTGGCGGGCTACTACTCGAACACGACGGTGTTCGACGGTCGCTCGCTGCCGTCGCTCGGGGGCAACGACATGTTCGTGGCGCAGCTCGGCGCGGCGGACGGCTCACCGCAGAACGTGGTGACCTTCGGTAGCGCCGCGTACGACTACATGGGCGGCCTCGCGGCCGAGCCGAGCGACGGCGCGACGGTGCTCATCGGCTTCGGCACCCGGCTCCTCGTGGGGACGACGGAGATCATGGGTACTGCGGTCGCGGGGGCGATCCTGCGCTTCGGGCCCGACCTCTCGCTGCGCTGGAACACCGTCCTTCGCGGCGCCTCAACGTCAACGTGAGCGACCTGGCGCGCGACGCCTCGGGAACCTCCTACGCCTCGGCGAGTTCGCCGCGGGGCCGCTCCGGGTCGGCACCGGGAGCTTCGGCGGCAGCTACTAACGGCTTCGTGGTGAGCGTCGACGCGGCGGGGCGTTCCGCTGGGGCGCCGAGGCGGTGGGCAACGTGGCACGACGGGCCATGGAGGGCGTCGACGCGCTGAGCGTCGGCCCCCGACGGGACGCTCTTCGCGATCGGCTACACGGACTCGACCACGTTCTCCATCGGCGGTCGGTCGGTGCCCACGGCGGGCGGTCGCGCGAACTGGCTCGCGGCCTTCAACGCCTCGGGCGCGGCGACGGCGGCGCGGTTCTACGCCACGGGCCTCTCCATCTACGAGCAGACCCTCTCCGCGGGCGCCTCCGACGTGATCCTCGTCGGCAAGATGGTCGGCAGCGGGGTCATCGAGGGCACGGCCGTCGCGCGGACCCAGGCCGGGGACGGGTTCCTCTCCCGCTCACCGCGCTGAAGGCGCCACCGGGCTCGATCAATCCCCACGGAGGGTGATGGGCCATTTCAGGGTGATGGTGCCCACGAACAGGAGGGCAGGTGCCTCGCCGCCGCCGAGGTGCGCGACGGGCACCTCGACGAGGAATCCCCCGGTCGAGATGCCGAAGGTGACGAAGAGTCCGACGAAGGCGCTGACCATCCTGGCCTGATCGGCCGACAGCGCCCGGGGACGAGGCCCGCCTGCGCCCCGAGCGGCCCGAAGGTCGCCTGGGCCCCGGCCGCGAGGCGAAGGTGCAGCGAGGGGGCCGGGGTGTCGCCGGACTGCAACAGCACCCCGCCGAGCTGCGCCTGCGCGAAGGCGCCGTAGCCCCACTGGCTCCAGATGTGGCGGTTCGTGGGGACGAAGCGGTGCAGGCTGAGTTCGACGCCCACGTCCATGGTCAGCGGCCCGCGCTCGCCCCGTAGCGGAACCACCAGCGACACGAGAGGCCCCGGGAGCAGGTAGCGGTGGCGCCCCGGGTCCGGATCTCCCGGGACGGGGTGCGCCCGCGCCTCGCCCCCGGCGGTCATCCACACCAGCAGCGCCGCCACCACGGAGCCATCGCCTCGGGTCCGCATCCGCGCACTCATCCCGCGACGGTACTCCCCTTGGTGCCTGGTACCGCCGGGGCCTCGTCCACCCCGCGAATACCAGCCCTGGTTTTCGCCACCCCCGCTCGCTGGGTTCAGCCCCTGCGCCCGCAGACCTATACCGCACCCTCGCATTGACCCGGCGCTCGCCGCCGCCCGATGGTGCGGCGATGAGCACCCCGCGCGACCGCAACCTGGCCATCGACGCCCTCCGCGGCGCCGTGATGGTGCTGATGGCGCTCGACCACGCGCGCGACTTCTACGCCGACGGCTTCCGCACCGAGCCCACCAACCTCGCGACCACCACCGCGGCGCTCTTCGCCACCCGCTGGATCACCCACTTGCGCGCCGGTCTTCGTCTTCCTGGCGGGCACCGCGGCGCTTCCTCTACCGCGCCAAGAACGGCCCCGGCCGCGGGCTCGCGCGCCTGCTCACGCGCGGCCTCTGGTTGGTGCTGCTCGAACTCACCGCGATGCGCCTCGGGTGGACCCCGACCCTTCTACCGCTTCACGCTGCTCCAGGTGATCTGGGCCATCGGGTGGTCGATGGTGGCGCTCTCGGCCCCTCAATGGCTGCCCCTCGGCGCCGTCGCAGGCGTCGGGGCCGCCATCGTCGCGGGGCACAACCTGCTCGACAGCGTGACGCCCGCGGACCTCGGTCGCCTCGGCTGGCTCTGGAAGATCGCCCACGAGGGCGGCGCGCTCGAGCCCCTGCGCGACCACCGCCTGTACGCGGCGTACCCGGTGCTCCCCTGGATCGGCGTGATCGCGCTGGGCTGCGCCTTCGGCGTGGATGCGCCTCCCGCTGGAGCTGCGGCGGCCTCGCACGCTGCGCCTCGGGCTCGCGCTGACGGCGGCCTTCGTGCTGCTGCGGGCGCTCAACCGCTACGGCGACCCGGTGCCCTGGTCGTCGCAGCCGCGAGGCGCCCTCTTCACGGCGATGTCCTTCCTCAACTGCGACAAGTACCCGCCGTCGCTTCTCTACGTGTTGATGACGCTGGGCCCGGCGCTGTGCGCGCTCGCATGGCTCGACGGCGCGAAGCCGGGGCGGGCGATGAGGGCTCGCGGTCTGCGGGAGCGTCCCCCTGCTCTACTACTTCGCCCACCTCGTGCTGATGCGCTGGACGGGCTCGCCATCTCCTTCGCGCT
>JADJAE010000131.1 GCA_016704445.1 Deltaproteobacteria bacterium | reverse complement strand
CGCTGACGCACCGTCGCGTCGTCGGCGCCGTCGGTGCAGGCCTTGAGCTCGTCCATCTTGGTCTGGAGCTCGTCCCAGTCGCAGGGGCGGAAGCGCCCGACGAAGATCTTCGGGTGCTTGGTCTTGTCGGCGTGCTCCTCGTCCGTCGCGAGCTCCTCGAAGAGCTTCTCGCCGGGGCGGATGCCCGTGAACTGTATCTCCACGTCCTCGCCGGGCTTCAGGCCCGGCAGGCGGATGAGGTCGCGCGCAGGTCGACGATCTTCACCGCTCGCCCATGTCGAGCACGAAGATCTCTCCCCGCGGCCCATCGCCCCGGCCTGCATCAGCTGCGAGGCCTCGGGGATGGTCGCGAAGCACCGCTTCATCTCCGGGTGCGTCACCGACTCGGGAACGCCCCTTCAGGATCTGCTCTGGAAGATGGGCACCACCGAGCCGTTGGAGCCGAGCACGTTGCCGAAGCGCACGGTGATGAAGCGGGTCTTCCTGCGCTGCGAGAGCGCCTGGCAGTAGATCTCCGCGACGCGCTTCGAGACCCCCATGATGGACGTGGGGTTCACGGCCTTGTCGGTGGAGATCATCACGAACTGCTGCACGCCGAACTGGTCGGCGAGGTCGGCCACCTTGCGCGTGCCGAAGACGTTGTTCTTGATCGCCTCGCCGGCGTTCCACTCCATCATCGGGACGTGCTTGTGCGCCGCGGCGTGTAAGACCACCGCGGGCTTGTACTTCGCGAAGATCGCCGACATCCGCCGGGTGTCGCAGATGTCCCCGATGCGGGGCACCACCACCACGTCGGGGAAGGTCTCCGCAGCTCGCGGTGGATATGAAACAAGCTGGTCTCGGCCTGCTCGACCAGCACCAGCCTCGCGGGGCCGAAGTTGCACACCTGCCGGCAGAGCTCGGAGCCGATGGAGCCGCCCGCGCCGGTGATCATCACCACCGCGCCGTTGAGGCACCGGGAGATCTCCTCGGTGTCGAGCGTCACCGGCTCGCGCCCGAGCAGGTCTTCGATCTTCACCGGGCGGATCTGGTTGATGGTCACCTTGCCGTCGATGAGCGAGCCCATCCCGGGGATGGTGCGGATGCTGGCGCCGCTCGCCTGGCAGAGGTCGAGGATCTGGCCGACGCGCCATGAGGGCGAGCAGCCAGCCGCGATGACGAAGACCGAGCGCGAGCCACTGCTGGCCGATGAAGATCGCGTAGAGGACGAAGATGGCGCTGGAGATGGCCGCGCCCTGGATGAGCGTGAGCAGGTCGCGCATACCCGTGTAGCGCCAGAGCCCGTGGAAGAGCCCGAGGTTGGCGTGCACGATGGCCCGCAGCAGCAGCAGGGGGACGAGCCAGTAGGGGATGAGCCGGAGGTAGTAGTCGGGGATGCGGCCGTCGAAGCGGGAGGAAGAACGCCCCGTAGAACGACAGGGTCCAGAGCGCGAGGTGGGCGACGACCACCACCGGGCGGCGGTAGCTCATCACCACGCGGGGCACCTTGAGGTCGGGGAGGGGGGCTTCGGGCTTCATCGGGTCACCGCTCGCGTCGGGCGGCGCGTCGCACCGTCGCGATCACCCGCCGCTGGTCTTCATCGGACAGGTTGCTCGAGCTCGGTAGGCAGATGCCGTGAAAAAAGAGATCTGCGGCCACATCGCCCCCGACGCACTCCACCCCCTCGAAGAGGGGCTGCAGGTGCATGGGCTTCCACACCGGGCGGCTCTCGATGTTCTCCGCCTCGAGCGCCCGGATGAGCCCGTCGCGGTCGACCCCGAGGGCGGCGGCGTCGACCTGGAAGGCGCTGAGCCAGTTGGTGTGCAGGCCGTACTCGCACTGCGGCATGAGGGTGAGGCCGCCGAGGTCGGCGAAGGCGTCGCGGTAGGCGAAGGCCACCTCGCGGCGGCGGGCCACCCGCTGGTCGAGCACCTCCAGCTGCCCCCGCCCGATGCCCGCGAGCACGTTGGACATCCGGTAGTTGTACCCGACCTGGGTGTGCTCGTAGGCCACGCCGGGGTCGCGCGCCTGCTGCGACCAGAAGCGCGCGCGCTGCACCCGCTCCGGGTCGTGCGCGACCATCATCCCGCCGCCGGTGGTGGTGATGATCTTGTTGCCGTTGAAGGAGTAGACGCCCGACCGGGGCGATGGTGCCGGCGGGGCGTCCCTTGTAGGTGGTGCCCACGGCCTCGGCGGCGTCTTCGATCACCGCCACCCCGTAGCGATCGCAGATCGCCATGATCGGGTCCATGTCCGCGCTCTGGCCGTAGAGGTGCACCACCACCAGGGCCTTCGGCACCCTGCCCGGCCGAGCGGCGGCGCAGCAGGTCTTCGAGCACGTTGGGGTCGAGGTTCCAGCTGGCGCGCTCGGAGTCGATGAACACCGGGCGGGCGCCGAGGTAGATCGCCGGGTTGATGGTGGCGATGAAGGTGAGCGAGGGGCAGATGACCTCGTCGCCGGGCCCCACGCCCAGGAGCCGCAGCCCCAGGTGCATGCCCGCGGTGCCGCTGGCGAGGGCCACCGAGGGAGACCCACCCGCTCGGAGAAGCGCGGCTCTGAAGGCGTCGAGGTTGGGGCCCACGGTGGAGAGCCAGTTGGTCGTGAACGCCCGGTGACGTACCGGAGCTCGCTCTCGCCCATGTGCGGAACCGACAGATATACGCGCTTGCTCACACTGTTCTCCAACCGTCGCTCCGACGGGGGCGGCGCCGGTTGGATGTCCCAATCCGGGCCCGCGTTCAAGTCCCGGCGGGCGTTCCCTCGAACTCGGGCATCGTGGCGTGGCCGTCGCTGGACACCCCATCGCGCTTGAGCACCCGCCCGACGGTCTCGATCAGGATGCGGGCGTCGAGGGCGAGCGACCAGTGCTCCACGTACCAGACGTCGAGCGCGAACTTCTCCTCCCAGGAGATCGCGTTGCGCCCGTGGATCTGCGCCCACCCGGTGATCCCCGGCATCACCTCGTGCCGACGCCGCTGCTCGGGGGAATACCTTGGCAGGTAACGCACCAGCAGGGGCCGAGGGCCGACGAGGGAGAGGTCGCCGCGCAGGACGTTCCAGAGCTGCGGGAGCTCGTCGACGCTGGTGGCCCGCAGCCATCGCCCGACGGGGGTGAGCCGCTCGGCGTCGGAGAGGGTGTTGCCGCGCTCGTCGGTGGCCTCGCGCATGGTGCGAAACTTCACGATGTCGAAGACGCGCTCGCCCCTGCCGGGCGCTTCTGTCGGAAGAGCACCGGCGAGAGCCCATGGTGGCGTTCACCGCGACCGCGGCGCCGGCGAGCACCGGCCGCAACCACGAGGCCCGCGAGGCCCGCGGCGCGGTCGATGGCGGTCTTGAGCAGGAATCGCCAGCCGGATTGTTTCATGGCGTGGGCCCCCTCACCCGCGCTGCCGCGCGCCCTCACCCCCGCGGGGCGGGGGCAAGGGCTCAGCAGAATGACAGGCTCGCGGCAGCGGGGAAGGGGGCCCACGACGACAACGCTCACGGTGCCACTACTCATCGCACCATCGCTTCCATGATGTCGAGATAGCGCTTCGCCAGCGAGTCGCGCGTCGCGTTGGCCAGCACCCACTGCCGGCCGCGGGCGCCCATGGCCGCGCAGCCCGCCGGGTCGTCGGCCATGGCCCGTATCGCGTCGGCGAGGCTCTGGGCGTTCTCGGGCTTCGCGAACACCCCGGCCTGCGCCTCGTCGCACACCAGGGTGCGGGCCACGCCGTCGATGGCCAGCAGCGTCGGGCGCTCCGTGGCCATGTAGTCGAAGACCTTGTTGGGATAGACCGTCTTGAAGGTCGGGTTGTCTTGAAGGATGGCCGCGCCCACGTCGCAGGCCCGCACGATCTCGGGCATACGCGACTTGGGCTGCGCGCCGTGGAAGCGCACGTTGTCGAGAGAGCGGCGCTTCGCGTCGGCCTCCAGGGCGGCGCGCTCGGGGCCGTCGCCCACGCTCGCCAGGAGGATGTCCGGTCGGTCGCGCAGCCGCTCGGCCGCGTCGAGGAACTGCCCCACCGCGTTGGCCCGCCCGTGGGCCCCGGCGTACATCACCACGAAGCGGTCGCCCCAGCCGAACTCGCGCCGCGCGGCGTTGTCCCTCGGCCCCGGGGTGAACAGCTCGACGTCCGCGCCGTTGGGCACGAACACGATCTTCTCCGCGGGCGCGAGGCCCCGCTTGATGAGGTCGTCGCGAAAGGCCGGGGTGAGCACGTTGATCTTGTCGGCCATGCGGCAGGCCGCGCGCTCCATCGCGTAGAGCACCCGGGTGAGGGCGGCGCCCTCCTTCAAGACCCCGGTGGTGATGGCGCTCTCGGGCCACAGGTCGCGGATCTCGAAGACCCACGGGACGCCCTTCCAGCGGGCCTTGGCGGCGATGACGCCGGGCGCCATGGCGACCAGCGGCGGCGAGGTGGCGATCACCACGTCGGGGCGGGCGACGGTCATGGCGGCGTGCGTGGAGGAGAGCGTGAAGCCGAAGAAGGCCGCCATGCGACCCGCGTAGGACTTGTTGTAGGTGCGGGGGACGTGACAGCGGAGGACGGTGACGTCGCCGTCCTGCTCGCGGGTGATCCAGCGGCCGTGGTAGCGCTCGGGCACGTCGCCGGTGGCGTAGTCGAGGTTGCCCGCGACGACGGTGACCTCGTGCCCTGCGGCGGCCCAGAGCCGGGCGAACTCGTTGAAGCGCGACCCGCCGGGCGAGCCGGGCATCAGGTAGTATTGGTGGATGACGAGGATCTTCATGACAACCATTCAGGGGGCAAGACGCCTGTTTGACCTTTAGGGTCGCGCTCGTTCGGCGCGGCCGCCGTTTCCGGGTTCGCGCGTTGGCGCCCACCCCAGGCTATAAGTGACGACCCTTCGGGGGTCTTTCGAACAGGAATGCCAATCGATGGAGCCCGCGGCACATCGATTGACCTTCCGGAAGGTCCATCGAGTTTCGGAGCAAAGACCCCCACGAACGGGGGTCGTCACTTCCTGGGGTGAGCGCCAACGCGCGAACCCCAGCGTCAAACAGACGGATTGCGCCACCGCTGAACCGCAACGCGCGAACCCCAGCGTCAAACGCGCGGCCTGCGCCACCGCTGACCTGCCACCCATGGCCTTCATATCGCCTTGATCGCTTCCTGCCAGTCGAAGGAGTGCGTCGCGCGGGCGGTGCGCACCGTCCATCGGCCGCCCTCGACGGTGACCTCCAGCGGCCCTTCTCCCAGGACGGTGACGAACTCCAATGGACACGCCGCCCGCTGCTCGACGGCCAGCGAGGGTACGTCCTCCCTCTCTCCGTAGTACCGTGACATCCACCCTCGCGGCGGGTCGACCTGCCCTCGCACCACCGTCCCCGCGAGGGGTGCTCCGGTGCGGTCGAACACCGCGACCCCGTAATCGCCCTTCGAGGTGTGTAGCGTCATCGCTACATGCGCGGGATCGGCTGTGTAGGGATACGGTCCGCCCAGCCAGTGGAGGCGCGCGGAGTGCTCCCCAGTGCCGGAGATGCGGTCGATCACCACCATGGTTCCGTCGTCGAAGAGGCGGGCGCTGCGGCGGTGGACGCAGCCTCCCTCGTGGCGGGCGTAGCCGGAGTGCTCGCCCACGGCCTGGGTGTATCCGGGCACCGCCTCGAATCGCTCCAGCCTCGCCTTCGTCGGGTACAGGAACTTGAACCGACGGAAGTGAAGCATCTGGTCGCGACCGTCGACCGTCACCGTGTTGTGGCTCTCGGTGCGCATGAAGTGGTCGTGCCACTGCGGCTGCTCGTTGTAGAGATAGGTTCCGCCGTCGACGAGGACGTTCTCTCCGCGCCACCAGGCGTCGAGGTGGAGCATGTCGATCTGGCCGAAGCGGTCGAGCACGGTGCCGCAGCGCAGGGCCGCGAAGGTGCCCGGGTCGTCGCCCAGAGCGCAGCACGGCGTAGCCGGTGTGGCGGAAGCCCACCGAGCGGCGGGCGGGCTCTCGCAAGGGGGCTTGGAGTGCGTCGGGCCCCAGCAGCCAGGCGGACTCTTCGTCCCAGGGACCAGCGGGGTAGAGGCGCTCTCCGCGGAGACAGAGGGAGAGTGCCTGGAGGGTGGGGCGGAAGTCCGAGAGTCGCAGGTGGAGAGCACCCGGGGGAGCGATCCGTCGTTGGCGCCCTGGTTGGGGAGACGGCCGTCCGAGGGGTTCTGGTGGGCGACGAGGAAGTCCAATGAAGCCGTGAGCGCGCGACGCCAGGACGAGGGCATGTCGGAATAGCCGTCGGCGCGCAGCAGACGCCAGGCGAGGAGGTAGTCCTGTGCGATGACCCGGTGGTAGTTGTGGGGAGAGGTTGATGTACCCGCCGTCGGGGTAGACCTGGCGGGTGGCCTGCTCGTCGAGCAGCGCGAGGCCGCGGCGGCGCCAACGGCGGGACTCCGGTCGGTCGGGGCGCATCCACGCCACAAGGAAGAGACCGAGGGCCTCGGCGATGAGGTGGTTGTTGTAGACCGCGCGCTCGGCGTAGGCGATCTCGTGCTCGGTGTGGTGGCCCACCGCGGCGGCGTAGCGGGAGACGTCTTCGCAGAGCGCGGCGGTGTCGACCCGAGACCCCGAAAGGTCGAGAGCGCGAAGAGCCACGCGTTGAGCCGGATGGTGGCCTCCTGGTTGGAGAACCAGTGGACCCCAAGGGATACGGGTTGTCTTCCATGAAGCCGCGGACCTGAGAGGAGAAGGTGACCCAGAAGGCGTCGCGCTCCACCGGGGAGAGGGCGGCGGCGCGGGCGAGGTGGAAGGCCTGGGGGAAGCGCGGCCGCCTCCCAGGTGAGCTTGACGTCGCCCACGGTCGCCGTCGCGCAGGGCGTCGGACCAGTGGGCGGAGGGTTCCAGCGCTGTCCGTTGGTGGGGGTTTCGGTGCCAGTCGAGGGGTTTGTCCGTAATCGCCGTCCCAGCGGCCGAAGCAGCGGATCACCCCCGGCGGCGGTGCAGGGCGTGGCCGCGAAGCGCCTCCACGGCTTCAATCGACACCCGAGGGGCCATCGCCAGGACCAGCGGCCCTGGAGACGCCCAGGGGAGGCGCTCCCGCCATCGGGTGGAGGGAGTGGGGTCGGGCGGCAGCGCAGGGCTCCGTCGGGCCAGGCCGGTGCGCAGTCGCAGCTCCCAGGCGGCGCGGAAGGCGGTGCCCGAGAGGCCGAGCTCCCGAAGCTCCTCCACCTGGTCTCGGACTCGCTGGAGTCGCTCCGTCGCCATGTCAGCCCACCGTCGGGGCCGCGGCGTCCGCGGTGCTGTAGCGGGTGTATCCGCCGTCGAGGGTGAGCGTCGCCCAGAGCTCGACGCAGAGAGCCTTCCAGGTGACGTCGAACCACAGCGGGTCGCTGGTGTTGTCGAGCCACCGGGCCATGCCGGGGGCGTCCCAGAGGCCAGCTCGCGGGCGCGCTGCGGGTGAGGGTGTCGAAGACCGAAGTCCCTGTGCCTGCCTGCATCCAGGTCTCCGCGGGGGTGTCGAATCCCACCTTGCGGCGGGTCAGCACCTCCTGGGGAATGAAGTCGGCCACCGCGCGGCGGGAGTATCCACTTCGACGCCCCCCTCGCGGAACTTCCAGGTCGAAGCCCGAATGGAAGGCGAAGCGCACCATCCTGGGGTCGGCCATCGGGACCCGGGATTCGAGCGAGTGCCCCATGCTCATTCGGTCATCCTGCTGGAAGAGGCCGGTGAGGTAGGTCTGCTGATCCCAGTGCATCAGCTTGTCGGCGGGGTCGGTGGCGGGGGAGGCGTCGAGGGTGTCGCGAAAGACCTGACGGGCGCGGTCTCGGGAGAGCACCCGAGGGTCGCTCATGCCGATGACGGGCTGATCCTGCATGTAGGCAGGCGGACATGTCTTCGGGAAGAAGCTGCCGTCGAGGGTGATGAGCTCGAGGTCGAGCCCGAGGGCCTTCGCCGCGGACTCCTGGTAGGGGCGCTCGTCGATCACCCCCTGACCGGTGAAGTGGACTCCGAAGCAGCGGGGGCGCACTCCCGCCTTCACCGCGCAGGCGGCGACCGCCGTCGAGTCGATGCCTCCGGAGAAGAACGACCCCACCGGGACGTCGCTCATCAGCTGCTCGCCGACGACGCTCTGGAGGGTCTCCCTCAGGGCCTCGACGTTGCTCTCGGGGGAGCCTCCTCGCGGGGTGAAATCGTCGACGGCCCAGTAGCGCCGCGCCCTGCGCCCGTAGGCGTTGAAGGTCACGTACTCCCCGGCGCGCACCTGCTTGATGTCGGCGAGGAAGGTTCGCTCGAAGAGGGGGGTGTGGAAGTGGAGATACTCGTTGAGGGCCTCGGGGTCGAGGCGTCGGGGCACGTCGGGGTGCTCGAGCAGGGCCTTGATCTCGCTGGCGAAGATCATCCGGCGGCCGTCGTCGTGGAGGTAGAGCTGCTTCACCCCGAGGGGTCGCGGGCGAGGGTGAGCCGCCGCTTGTCGCGGTCGTAGAGGGCGAAGGCGAAGATGCCCGCGGCGTCGGAAAGCACGTCCGGGCCGCTGCGGGCGACCCGGCGCAGGAGGGTCTCGGTGTCGGGTGCCCCCGGAAGCGCTCTCCGCGGGCCTCGAAGCTCCTTGCGGAAGCGCTGGTGGTTGTATGGGCTCACCGTTGTAGGCAATGACGAAGGCGCCGCCGTCGAGGGCATGGGCTGCGCGCTTAGGCGGGGAGAGGTCGACGATGGCGAGCCGACGGTGGCCGAGGCCGAGGGGCCGTCGACGTGGAAGCCCTCGCCGTCAGGGCCGCGGTGCGCGAGCGCGCGGGTCATGCGGGTGAAGCGCCGCGCGGTCGGCAGGCGGTCGGGGTCAGCGTAGTGGAAGATGCCAGCGAGGCCGCACATGGATGGGGGAGCCGGTGGGTTGCCCGTCAGGCGCGGCGACATTCACCGGGCGCGCGGGCAGCCGTCGCGTGCATGGGCGGGTACTTGGGAGGGCGCCGTGGCGTCAAGCGTCGGGTGGGGCGAAGGGGCCTTGCCGTCCGGGCGCCGCGGGCCGCATCTCACTGACCATGAGAGCAACCGCGGCGGCGATGGGGATGGTCATGGCACTGGGATGTTCGCGCTCGTCGGCGCCTCCGCCGCCCGCGCCGGTGGTGGCGACCCAGGCCACGGCGGCCGCGCCTGCTCCTGCGGCCGCTGCGGAGGCGCAGGCGCCCGCTGCTGCGACGCTGACGGTGAGCGCTCCGGCGCGAGGCGATGATCGCCGCGGGCGAGGGGCGGCCCGAGCTTCAGGGCGACCACGCACGAAGGGAGCGCGGTGAGCGACGGCGGCGCCCGGTCGAGGTGCTGGTGCTGTACTTCTATCCGCGCGACGAGACGCCCGGGTGCACCCGCGAGGCGTGCTCATTCAGGGACGCGTTCAGCGCGTACAGCGAGGCGGGGGCGGACATCGTCGGGGTGAGCACCGACTCGGCGGAGGCGCACCGGGGCTTCGCGCAGCACCACCGGCTGCCCTTCGGGCTCATCGCCGACACCGATGGTCGCCTCGCGGGGGCCTTCGGGGTCCCGGTGAGCTCGGGCTACACGCGCACGACGGTGGTCATCGGCCGCGATGGCCGCGTGGCGAGGGTATTTCCCAACGTGCGCGTGGACGGGCACTCGGACGAGGTGCTCGCGGCGGTGCGCGCGGCGAGGTGAGCGGCCCCCTCACCGCGCTACCGCGCGCCCTCACCCCCGCGGGGCGGGGGCAAGGGCTCTGGAGGACGATGGGTTGGCGGTCGGACTGACGCCGCCGAGACGTTTCAGTTTATCGCTCGCTTTGATGACGTCGGAGCCCTTGCCCCGCTCCGCGGGTGAGGGCGCGCAACAAACGCGGCGAGGGGGCTCTCTCCCGCTACTTCGCCTTGAGGAAGGTGTGAAGCCCGCACTCGGTCTTCTCGCTCCCGGCCCAGCGGCCGGAGCGCTCGTCCTCGCCGGGCATCACCGCCCGGGTGCGGAGCGCAGCCCGCGGACACGTAGCCCTGCTCGAAGAGCGGGTGCTCGGGGACGTGGTGAAGCTCGAGTATCGATAGACGTCGGGCGTTCCAGTCGGCGAGGGGTGCACTTTCAGCGGCCGGTCGGTGGCCAGCACGATGGGCGTCTCGCTGCGGCTCTTCGACTGGTCTCTCCGCAGCCCCGACACCCACGCCTCCTTGTGCGGAAGCGCCGCGTGAAGGGGCTCCACCTTGTTGAGGGCGCAGCACCGGTCGGGATCATCCCGGTAGAGCGTCAGCCCATATCGCTCAAGAAATGACCCTTATCCAGCGCGGGCCTGAGCACCTCGACCCGGAGCCCCAGCCTCGCGGTCGGCGTGTCCCGATAGGCCAGCGTCTGCTCGAAGAGAGAAGCCCGTGTCCCGCGCGCCGGTCACCCGCTTGTAGAACGCCGTGGCCGTCTCCCCATCGGCCTTCTCGTCGGCGTAGAGCTGCACCAGCCGGGCGACCGCCTCGGCCACCCGCCTCGCCGGAATCTTCACGATCTGCCGGCCGAAGCGCGCTCCCTTCTCGTCGAAGCCGCCGCCGAGGTGGAGCTGGTACACGGGCGCCGTGCGGTCGCCGAACTTGCGCGCCGCCCCGTGCCAGCCGATGTCCGCGATGTGGTGCTGGCCGCAGCTGTTGGGGCAGCCCGACACCTTGATCACCGTCGCCGCCGCGGTCTTCGAGCCGCGGCCCTGGGGCGCCACGTCGCTCTCCAGGCGGGCGCTGATCGCCGCTCCCCACCCTGCCGCGACGCCGTCACCGCCAGGTTGCGGGTCTCCGCCCCGGGGCAGGTCGTCGTCCGCCACGGTGCGGGCCCCGGGCTTCGCGAGCCCGATGGCGTCGAGCGCCGAGTGGAGCGCCGGCAGCCGGTGCGTCGGAACCCATCGCAGCACGAGGTTCTGCTCGATGCTGGTGCGGAGCGAGCCGTCGGCGAAGTCCGTGACGAGCTTCGAGAGGGCGCGGAGCTGCGTCGCGGTCACTGCCCCAAGCGCCAGGCGGATGAGCACCGCGTGGTAGCCGGGCTGGTCCTGCGCGACGGTGTTGCCGCCGCGCCAGAGGAGGTAGCCCGGGCCTCGGGTGGAGGGCGCGTCGTCGGTGGTCGCCGGAGGAGGCGGCGTCGGCGGGGCGGTCGCGACGGAGAGGTCGAGGGGAGTGCCACCGCGGGCGAGCACCGCGGCGTACTCCTCGTGGAGCGCCGCCAGGAAGGGCCCATGGCCCATCTTGCGGAGCACGTACTTCAGCCGGGCGCGGTGCTTGTTTCACGGTTGCCGGTGCGGTCGAACACGCGGTTGACCGCCTCGCAGGCGTCCGGCAGCCGCTCCTCCGGGGAAACTCATGGAACACGATGGCAGCCTGGGGCGAGGTCGAGAGGCCGCCCGCCACGCGCATGAGGAAGCCGCGCTTGCCCTCGCGCACCCGGGCGATGAGCCCGATGTCGTGGATGCCCGCCATGGCCGTGTCGCCGGGCTCGTAGCCCAGGGCGATCTTGAACTTCCTCGGGAGAGGTTGGCCCAACGAACTCGGAGGAAGAAGCGGGTGATGGCCTCGCCGTAGGGGGTCACGTCGAAGGTGCCGCGGTTGCGGATGCCGGCGAAGGGGCAGCAGGTGACGTTGCGCACGGTGTTGCCGCAGGCCTCGCGGGTGGTGAGCCCGGCCTCGTCGAGCCGCCGCATCGCCGTCTCTCCACCTGGGCCATCTGCACGAAGTGGAACTGCACGTTCTGCCGCGTGGTGACGTTGCCGTGCCGTGGCCGGAGCGCTCCGCTACCTCCTGCAGGGGCCTCCAGCGAAGGCGGGCCGCGAGGACGCCTGAGGATCTTCACCCGGAGCATCTGCGATCCGTCTGCCGCTGGCCGTGAACCCCGCGGGTGAGGTGGTAGCGGCGAAATCCTCCGGCGCTGAGCTCGCCCCGCTCGAAGCGGCCGAGGTGCTCACGAACTCGTCGATGTCACCCGGGTCACTGAAGCGCGGGAGAACGGGGAGGTCATCTGGGTCAACACACTTCACTCCAATGGAAGAGGCTTCGGAACGTCCGCCGCCGTAAGCGAGGTGCCCGCGGGCCGCAGGACGCCCAGCACCCGCTCGCACGCCCCCTCGTCGCGATGGTCAGAACGCCGCGCGCTCCTTTTTTTTTTTTTTTTTGGTCTTTTGCGTGTCGAGGGTGAGCGCCGGGGCCGTCGGTGCTTGTACGGGCCGTTCAGCTCCAGTGGAGAAGTGGGGAATCTCCCCCCAAGGGGCCGCTGGTAGAACCCCCTTCCAGTCGCGCGCCTCGCACCTCCAGGGGTGCGTCCGTGCACCTCCACGAAGTCCCGGGAGCTCTCCCCGGCACCAGTCGCGCCTCGCGGTAGGGCGAGATCGCCGCCGTGATCACGAAGCAACCCCGTTGCGCGAGGAGCCGCCACCACGCCGATGCGCGCACGTTGAAAACGTGGTCTTCCCGCGGGAGAACCCGAGGCCCTTGGAGGGGTGGTGCGCACCGCGTCGCCGTCGAGCAGCTCCGCCAATTCCGGTGGCCCAGCGCCGCTGTATGTAGCCGGGGCCAGCGCCTCGGCCGCGTTTGCCCGCCCCGGGAGAGCGCCCGTGAAACCAGACGATCGCCCGCGTCGCGCCTCGGCGGCTGACGACGACCAATATCGGCGCGCACCGCGCGCAGACGGTGGCCATCGCCCGCCGCCAGGGGGTGTAGTAGTGTGGCCCGTCACCCGTTCCTGCAACCTTCTTCATACTGGACGGCTTATTCAATATGCGTCGAAGACTCCAGGAAGTCAAACTCCCGCCCGCGGGGCCCCGCGCGCGCGCCACATTTTCATCGACCGACAGCCGAGGCCCCGGAGGTGGAGGGGGCGACGACATCGGCGCGGCGGAGCTCACGCGCTTCGCGGTCGCAACCTCCGGGTGCTGAGGAAACGGCGCGACCTCTCGCTAGCGACGAGCGTCCGCCCGCGTATCGCCGGGCGTCTCGCGCGCCAATCCCTCTCGCCAGGTGGGCCTTCCAGGCATCAACCCGACCATCACGATCCTGCGGAAGATCGCCAGGGGGCTGGGGTGCCCTTCGC
>JADJAE010000130.1 GCA_016704445.1 Deltaproteobacteria bacterium | reverse complement strand
GATCACCACCGCGAGGTGGGGCAACAACCTCATGCCGACCATCGACTTCGCCAATCCCCCGGCGGGCCGGTACGACATCTGGGTCGGCACCTACGACGCCTCGTCGCACAACCCCGCGACGCTCCACGTCACCGAGCTCGACAGCAACCACCCCTGACCCGCCACGACTCGCGCGCGCCGCCACACCGCGCGGCCCCACGCCGTCGCCGCAGCGGGTCGCGGCGCTGGCCGGTCTGGATCCGGTGTGGCCGGGCGGGCGTCCGCGGGGGCTGAGGTCTGCGCGAGCGTCAACGCAGAGACGGTCAACGCCCATGGGGACGCACACCCCGTCTAAGGCAGCATGATGGAGCGCTCGAGGCGGTCGAGCTCGGCCCGCCGTCCCATGACGACGAGGGTGTCGTTCTCGGCGGGCGCCATGTCGTCGGGCGGGTTGAAGACCACCTCGCTGTTGGCGCGGCGCAGCGCCACGATGAGCACCCCGAACTTCTCCCGCAGGCGCGACTCGCGCAGCGACCGCCCGCACACGGCGCACCCGCGGCGCAGGAACACCTCCTCGACCTGCACCTCCAGGTGACCGGTTCGCTGGGCGAGGTCGAGGGAGTCGAGCACCGTCGGGTGCAGGATGGCGTTGGCGGCCACGTAGCCGCCGACGGAGAAGGGCGCCACCACGCGGTTGGCGCCGGCGCGCACGAGCTTGGCCTCGGTGGCCTCCTCCACCGCGCGGGCCACGATGAAGAGGTTGGGGTTGAGGGCCCGGGCGCTGAGGGTGAGGAAGACGTTGTCGGCGTCGCCTCCGAGGGCGGCGACGAAGGCGCGCGCGCGGGTGATGCCCACCTTGGCGAGCAGCTCGTCGGAGCTCGCGTTGCCGGCGATGACGATGACCGACGGGGACTGCACCGCGGCGAGGTCCTTCTCGTCGAGGTCGACGAGCACGACGGTGAGGCCCTCCTTGACCAGGGCCTGCGCGACGAGGCGTCCCATGCGGCCGCAGCCGCAGACGATGACGTGCTCGGTGAGCTTCGCGAGATTGCGATCCATGAGGAACCTCCGCGCCAGCCGGGCGAGGTCGCCCGAGAGGGCGAGGGCGATGACGGTGGACGTGGCGAAGAACAGGGTGAAGACGCCCCCGAGGGCGAGGGCCATCGTGAACCAGCGCCCCGCGGTGGAGAGGGGGTGAGTCTCGCCGTAGCCGACGGTCGTCACCGTAATGACCGTCATGTAGAGCGCGTCGGCGAAGGACCAGCCCTCGACCAGCATGTAGCCCGTGGTGCCCCCCGCGAGCAGCACACAGGGGAACGCCAGCAGCGCCGCGACGTAACGGGCCTTCACGGCGCGACGGTATCACCGCCTTCGCACCTAAGCCCCCCCTGCCGGGGCCCCGCGGTCACGCGCCTGCGAGGTCTAGGGTCTCACGAAGCGCAGGACGAAGCGGTCGCTGGTGCCGCGTTGCTCGTCTTCTCCCCTATCATTCCTATCCCGCCATGGATCGGTCGAAGCCGCCCCCAGCTACACGCAAGAGCGCCCTGGAGGCGCTCTACGCCACGTTCAACCGGTACGACGGCATCCACCTCGAGGGTTGCCCGCACTGCATCTCCTTTGAAGACAGCGCCGCGCTGCGCCGGGCGCCCGTGCGGCGGCTCGGGGGAGAGCTCTACCGCTACCTCTTCAAGGCGATGACGACCTGGGGCACCGAAGAGGACTTCAAGCACTTCGTTCCACGGCTCCTCGAGCTGTACGCCTCGAGCGCCGACGCCTGGCTGCTGTGCGACAAGCTCGCCTACGCGCGATGGCGTTCGTGGCCCGCGCTCGAGCGAGGCGCAGTCGAGAGCTATCTGCTCTCGCTGTGGCGCGAGCGGCTCGCGGAGGACGGCCCTCCGCTGCCCGGCGTCGCGTTGCTCGATACGATGTTGAGCCTCGGCCTCGACCTCGCCCCCTACGACCTGCGGGCGAAGCTCGAGGCGTGGCGGTCCGCGCAATCTCGCGAGTCCATACGAAGCCTCGCGCGCTTCGTGCTCGAACACGGCGACGCGCTCTCCTGGCCGAGTCCACCCACCGGGCGTCCGACGCTCTGGCAGGCGAGGCCAGAGATCGCCGCGGAGGTCCGCGCGTGGCTGCTCGAGCCGGCGACGCGCGCGGGGCTGGAAGCGGGCTTCCTGGAGCACGGCGACGACGAGGTCGCGCGGGCCTTCGACTGGCTCGAGGTGGCCGCGCAGGAGCCGTGAGTGTGCGGGGCTTCGAGTGCCCCGTTACCGATGCATCATTCGACGGCCCATCCGCGGATGCATCCGCGGCTCCGTCTGCGGCGGCGTGGGCCTCGCCGGGGCCGCGATGTCGCCCATCACTTGGGTGACCGGCTCTTCGTCCTGATGCGCATGGGAAGAGCGGCTCATGGGCCCTTCGCTGTGTAGCGCCAACGAGCTCCCCACCAGCGCTCGCCAGCGAACGGAGCGACGATGGACGCGGCGCCTCGAATCTCGATCATCATCCCGGCCTACAACGAGGAGGCGTACCTGCCTCGCCTGCTCGAATCCATCGAGGTGGCGCGCGAGCGCTACGGCGCCGGTCGCGGGGCCGTCGAGGTCATCGTCGCCGACAACGGCTCGACCGACGGGACGGCCGCGGTCGCCCGGAGCGATCGATCAGGGTGGGGCGCCTCGCCGTCCATCGCGTTGCGCTGGCCCGACGGCGCCACGACGGCGATGTTGCGCAGCGGGAAGGCGATGCGCGTACGGCTTTCGTAATAGAAGTTGCCGGCCTGGTTGATCGCCATCCGGAAGGTCAGCCCCGCGGCGTCGGTCGCCTCGACGTAGGCGCTGCCGGTCGCGGTGCTCGCCGTGCCACGCACGCCGAAGCAGTTGTCCTCCTGGAGGGGCTGCGCGTAGGCGGTCCCGCCGACGAGCGCCGGCCCTTCTCGCTCGCGCAGGTGACAGGCCACGCAGGCCTGACCGGGGTTCATCATGCGATCGCCCTCGTTGCCCATGGTCCACCGCACGCCGGTCACGCAGGGCGGCGGGGGCGGCGGGCGGCGGGGCACGTCGGGCGGGGGACATCGACCGCGGGCGTCCCACGTCCACGGGCGTCCCCACGTCCACGGGCTCGACCCCGAGGTCGATCGGTTCGACCGCCGCGTCGTCGCCGTGCAGCGGCGCGCGATAGCCCACGATCTCGGTCGAGCACGCGCCGAGCATCAGCACCGCCATCGCACCGATCGCATCTAGTCTTCTCGTCATTGGTTCACCTCGCGCCGAGCGACCGAAGTCCGTAGCGTCCTCATCGGGGCACGATCACCCGTCCGGGCGACTCGCCCGACTGCGTGATCGTCCCGAAGCGTGTGTGGCAGGCGTTGCAGTCGCCGTGCGGCGCCGGGGTGTTCATCTCGATCACCTGCCCGCCGGGCGAGAACACCCGCACGCGCCGCAGCGGAAACCGCAGCGGATACGTCGTGTAGAAATTGCCGACGCGGTTGGCGATGACGAAGAACCGCTGCCCCGTGGCGTCGGTCAGCTCGACCTCCGCGCTCTGGCCCGCCTGCACGTCGCTGTCGTACCCGAGGCACTCGTCGACCTCGTGTCCCGCGTTGTACAGCGTGCCCGCGACGGTGAACCGCGGCCCGTGCTGCGTGGCCGTGTGGCACCCGATGCAGTCCCTGCCCGGGTGCATGTGGTTGCTCCCCCGATCGCCCTGCGACCAGTAGCGCCCGCTCACGCAGACCGGCCCGGGGTCGATGCCCGCGGCGTCGACCTCGACCCACGGCGGCGCCTCGGTTCCGCACGCGCCTACCAGCAGCGCCGCGAGCAGCGCTCCGCGAAGATCAACCATGGGAGCCTCCCCGGCGCCGCCGCGCCACCAGCGAGAGGGCGAGCAGCCACGCCCAGCTGAGCGCACCCCGCCGCACGCCGGACGGGCCCGCGCGGCATCCGCCATACCCATACGACGCCGTGATGTCGTAGGTCTCCAGCCCGGAGTCCCCGCCAGCGCTCGCGGGCGCATCGACCGCCACGACGTCACCGTGCGCAGCGTCGGCGGCCCCGGCGTCGCGCGGCGGCGGGCCGGCGTCCTGAGCGCCCGCGTCGGGCGTAGTCGAAGGCATCACCGCGACCGCGAGCGAGGCGCGCGCCCAGGCGTCCCCCGCGCTGCCCACGCCGTTGGTCGCGTTGCCGGCGGCGTTGATCGTGGCGGCGCCCGCGGTCGGCGTCACCAGGTCGAAGGTGACCGTGACCGCGCCGCCCACCGCGGCGAAGCGGCTGTTCATCACCAGGTCGGCGCCGTTGATGCGGGTGTTGGCCTGCGCGGCGTTGACCGCGAGGCTCGTCCCCGCAGGGCCCAGCGCGCCGACGTCGAAGCCGCCGCCGACGAACCCGGGGTAGGTCGAGCGGAGGGTCAGGACGTACGTCGACCGCGAGCCCGCCTGGACGGTCATCGGGCCGGTGAGCGTGGCGGTCGCCCCTGCGTTGACGCCGTGGCAATTGCCGAGGGCCCCGCAGCCGACCGTCGCGCGGTTGACCTCCCGACCGTCGGCGTGAGCGCTCGCCCACCGCGGCGCCAGCGACCACGCCAGGACGAGCGCGCCGACCCGCGCCGCGCGCGGCATCACAGCTCGATCCACGCCGAGAACGTCAGCGCAGCGAAGGTGGAGTACCCGATCACGGTGTGCACCGTGCGCATCGCGCGGCTGAAGTCCCCTTGCGCCTCCTGGCTGATGCCGAGGATCTGCGGGTGCGCGGTGACGACGCCGAGCAGGGGCAGCAGCACCATCCCGACGCCGTGCACCCACGCCATGGTCTTGTGCAGTCGCAGCGTCCGCTCCGAGCGCCCGTCGCCCACGGAGGCGGACTCGGGGTCGGGCGCCGCCACCGCCAGGATCGCCGCGGTGGTGTAGAGCGCGGTGGTGGTGATCGCGAAGCCCTCGTGCAGCCCGGTGATCATCGATGACTGGTGACAGCCGAAGGCCTCGGGGTCGCTCGTGCACGCGCCGTCGCCGAACCACGTCGGCTGGTTGACGGACTGGATGGTTCCGAGCACCTCGGTGATCAGCATCCCGCTCCAGGCTGCGATGGCGAAGGCGCGGTGGGTGCGCAGCAATTGCGTGCGACGGCGCGTGACGTACCGGGCCATGAGGGCGTCCTCGTGCGCGGTCTCGCAGTCGACGTCGCAGGCCTCGGCCCCGCCGCCTCCAGTGGTCTCCGCCGGGGCCTCGGTCGGAGGCGAGGCCGGAGGCTCCGCGGGCTGCGCGAGCAGGCTCGGCGAAGGGCGCGGACGATTGGCGCCGAAGCCGTCGACGCGGAGGCTCGTCATGCCCTCGGCGCGCGGCGCGAGGTCGTCTCGCAGGGACAACGGAGCGGTGTGCAGGGCGGCGCCGAGGGTCCATGTCGCGACCAGCGCCGAGAGGCCTATCATCGGGATCCTCGTTTCCTGGGAGGGAGAGCACCGGTCGATTCACCGAGCGGATCGAAGTGCCAACCACTGCATCGCCGTGATCGGTCTGAACCTTCATGACAAAGTGCAAGAGGCAGGCGCGGCACATCCCCCTACACGCGGAGAATGCGATGCGCTCTCGTCGTCGCCGTCGATCGCGCCTCGTTGGCCACGCCACTCCGGCGGCCCGCCACGCCACTCCGACGCCGGGCCACGCCACTCCAGCGGCCCGCCACGCCACTCCGACGCCGGGCGACGCCACTCCGACGCCGGGCCACGCCGCTCCGACGCCGGGCCACGCCGCTCCGACGGCCCGCCACGGCCTCCCGACGGCCCGCCACGGCCTCCCGACGGCCCGCCACGGCCTCCCGACGGCCCGCCACGGCCCCCCGACGGCCCGCCATCACGCGACTCATCCAGCGCATCATCGACCGCACCATTGCCAGGAGCCGCGCCGCCGCCCCATCGCCCAGAGGCGTAGCCCGCCACCACCCCTGCCGTGGCGATCTCGATCGTGCTGCGGGAGTCGTGGCTGTACGAGGAAGTGCCGTAGCGGCAGCTCGCTCTCTCCGCGAGCACGCCTCCGAGGCCCACCTCGGGGCCGATGTACCAGGGACGGAAGCGAAAGCGCGCCGCGTAGGTGACGCGTGCCCCGCCGCCCAGCCCGCTGCAGTCCGACGGCCCCAGGGACTGACCCCATCCGAAGCGCAACGCGAGGACGTGGTCGACGGAGGTCCGGTCGAAATGCATCCCGACGGTCAGCGTGCCCTCCATCATTGCCACGTCGGGGACGGGGCGGTAGCCCAACGACGCTCCGATGTATGTCGCCACGCCGGACGTTCTCGTCTGCACGATCTCGTCGCGATAGCCCACGACCCGCCGCCGGGTCTCGTACACGGGAGACCCGTCGGGTCGGGTCCCCGTCTGCACCCTCGCGTCGCCGTACACCACGACCGGAACCCTCTGGCGCACCGTGACCCCGCACCCCTCGCCCGAGAGCGCGACCATCGCGACGACCCACGCTCGGATCCCCCGTGTCATGGGCGCATCCTACCGTGTACGATCGCGCGATGGGACGGATCTTGCGGCTACTGCTGGTTGTGCTGGTGGGCTGCACCCACACGGAGTGGCAGGCCCATATGCACCCGCCCGGCGAGCGGAGCCAGCTCGACCAGCAGGCGCCGTTCCTGAAGGTGCACCTGCGGGACGGCGCGGTGTTCGCGCTCGCGGACTGGGGCTTCGACGAGACGGCGCGGGTGGTGTTCGGCGACGGGGTCCACTACGACGTCTCGCGCCGCGTCGTCGGCCGGGGGTCGCACCGCATCCCGCTCGATCGCGTCGCCCTGCTGGAGACCAACCGACCCCGGAGCGTCACCAACACGGGCGCCGTGGTGCTCGGCGTGGTGTCGGGCCTGTCGCTCGGCGTGAACGTGTTCTGCGCCGCCTCGCCGAAGACCTGCTACGGCTCGTGCCCGACGTTCTACACGGACGACGGTCAGGGCCTCGCGCTGCAGGCCGAGGGTTTCTCTGGCTCCGTCGCACGCGCCCTCGAGGAGACCGACGTCGACGCGATGCCAGGCGCCCGCGCGGTGGGCGGTCGCGTAGAGGTGGTGATGCGCAACGAGGCCGCCGAGACGCACGCCGTGCGGAGCGTCCGGCTGGTCGCGGTGCCCCGCCCGCAGGGCCGCAGGGTGGTCCGGGCCGGGGCGTCGTACTTCGCGCTGCGCAGCCGCGCCGCGCCGGGCGCGTGCCGGGGGAGCGACCGGGACTGCACCGCGGACGTCGCGACGGCCGATGGGCGCGAGGACGCCCCGCGGGTCGACCCCACAGACCTCGGCGCGCAGGAGACCCTGACCGTGTCGTTCGCGGGGTCGGCCGGACGCCGGGGGCTGGTGGTGACCGCGCGCAACAGCCTCGTGGGAACCTTCGTGTTCTACCGATTCCTGGGGTGGCTCGGGCTCGATGCGGGCGCCCTCTTCGCCGCGCTCGAGCGCGACGACCCCCGCCGCGGGCGCATCCTCGACGCCATGCGCGTGGGCCGCTCCCTCGCGCGCATCCGCGTCGAGGCGCGCGCTCCCGGGGGACCGTGGCTCGCCGCGGGCGAGCACGACGAGCTCGGCCCCATCGCCCGGGAGACCGCCCTGGTGCCGCTGCCCGAGGGGCTGCCCGACGGGCCCGTCGAGGTGCGCCTCACGATGACCCGGGGCTTCTGGAAGCTCGATGAGCTGGCGCTCGCAGAGATCGAGCCGGCCCCCGGCGCGGCGGTGTTCGAGCCGTCGGTGGTGCTGCGACGGGGGAGCCCCGACCCGGAGGCGCTCGCGAGCCTGCGCGACCCCGAGAGGCACCTGCTGACCTCCCCGGGGGACGCCTATACCCTCGTCTACGAGGCCCCGGGCGGCGACGACGCGGAGCTGTTCCTGGAGTCGCGCGGGTACTACGTCGAGTGGGTTCGCGAGGAGTGGCTGGCCGACCAGGACGCGGCGGCGGCGGCGAGCTTCCTGGCCGACCCGCGGGCGGCGCTGCGGAGCATGGCCCCGGACTACGCCCGCATCGAGCCCGGCGTCGAGGAGCAGTTCTGGCGCACCCGCGTCGGGGAGCGGCCGTGAGGCTCACCCTCGTCGCGGCGCTCGCGTGCGCGCACCTGGCCGGGTGCGCGACGGCCGAACTCGGACGCGCGACGCTGCGCGGGTCGGACGCGACGGACCGCGGGGTCGCGGAGGTTCCGGTGCGGGGCTTCGACGTCGTGGTCACCACGGCGTCGGGGACCGTGGAGGGTGAGCTCCTCGCGGTCGACGAGGACGCGCTGTGGGTGCGCACCGTGGGAGGGCGGTCGGTGCCGATCGCGCGCCGCGGGGTGACGCGCGTGCGGGTCCAGGTCGAGGACACCTCGGGCGGTCCCCTCGGCGCCTGGACGGCGACCGGCACGCTGCTCACTGCCTCGCATGGCCTCATGCTCGCGTTCACCGCGCCGCTCTGGCTCCTCGTGGGAATCCCGGCGTCGGTGCTCGAGACGGCCTCCGGGCGGGCCGACGTCGAACCTCGCGACTTCGATAGGCTCCATGAGTATGCGCGCTTCCCCCAGGGGCCGCCGCCGATGCTCACCGGCGAGCCCGCGGCGCCCGAGCCCGCGGCGCCCGAGCCCGCGGCGCCCGAGCCCGCGGCGCCCGAGCCCGCGGCGCCCGAGGGATGGCCGACGGCGACGCCCGCCGCGGTCGAGGGAACGGAGCCGCCTCCGGTCGCCGACGCCGCAGCAGCGCCCGCGGACGACGCGAGCGCGGACCGTCAGCCGTAAGGACGACGAAGGGACTCCGGAGCGACGCCTACGTGTCACCGAGCCCGTGAGTTGAGGCTTCGCGGCAGAGGCGACCGCGGTGCCTCAGCGGTTTCAGCTCATCGAGGCTTCGACGCAGTTTTCTTCTTCGCAGCGGGCGCAGCGGGCGCGAGGGCGGCGACGAGCGCGCGGA
>JADJAE010000129.1 GCA_016704445.1 Deltaproteobacteria bacterium | reverse complement strand
ACCCCTGGACCCCCACAACCGCTTCATCATCTCCTAACAGACGCTGCGCCGCCCCGGAGTACCGCGACCCCCTCCTGGCGCACCTCGGCGAGCGCCCGCTCGGACCAGCGGCTTGCCGCGGAGATCGTGGAGGTGCACGCGCGCAGTCGGCGCCCCCGGGGTCAACACCGTCCGCCCGCGCCCGCCCGACGGAGCTCAGCTCACGCGGCACTCGATCAGCCACAAGCTGGTGAACGCCTACCCACAACCGGATCCGCTGAAGACTGCACCGATCAACCGCGGGGACCGACGCGTCGGCGCGTCGGCGTCGCGTCGGTGCGTCGGTGCGTCGGTGCCTCGCTGCGCGCATCGTCGAACTCCCGACTCGGCCGATGTTCGGTAATTCACGTCGATTCTTCACGTGGCTCGCCCTTTGCTGTAGAGACCGCCTCCGACCGCACCGAAGTGGTCGCAGGAGGGTTTTGAGGGGATGAGCACCATGTCTGGTGAGGAGTCAGTGACGTCTAAAGTGCGGGTCGTGCTCGGCGAGCGCGGGGGGACGGACGGTCAATCAACCGCCAGCCGCATCGCGCGGGGACGGCGATCCCCGCCCGCGCGCGGCGCTACGCCGCGGTGCTCGCGCTGACACTCGCCTGGGGGACGGGTGCCTGCACGCGCTCGGACGCAAGACAGCGCCGTTGCAGGCGACGCGTCGGTCGTCCCCGACGCTGCCGACGCCGCGATGGACGACGCCCCGGTCGTCCCCGACGACGTCGACGCCGCAATGGTTGACGCGCCGATCATCCCGGAGGACACCGACGCCGCGATGGGCGATGCGCCGATCGTCCCTGAGGACGCCGACGCCGCGATGGGCGACGTCGGTCTGGTGTGCTCGCCAGGACGCGTGGCCTGCGCGGACGCGTGCGTCGACACCAACACCGACTCCGCCCACTGTGGTGGCTGCGGTCAGGCCTGTGCGCCCCCCAACGCCGTCGGCACCTGCACCAGCGGGAGCTGCGCCGTGATGACCTGCAACGCGAACTTCGACAACTGCGACGGGATGGCGGCCAACGGCTGCGAGGTCGACGCACGCACCACCGTGACCACCGGGAGCTGCGGCACAACGTGCGCCCTGGCCAACGCCACCCCCGCCTGCATCGCGGGCGCGTGCGCCGTACAGCGGTGCAGCGACGGCTACGCCGATTGCGACGGCATGGCGGCCAACGGCTGTGAGGTACAGACGAGCACCGCCGTGGCCAACTGCGGCGCCTGCGGGCGCGCCTGTGCCGCCGGCCAGGTCTGCACGATGGGCGCGTGCATGCTCTCTTGCGCCGCGCCCACCACCCTTTGCACGGACACCTGCGCCAACCTGACGAACGACCGCGCCCACTGCGGCTCCTGCACCACCGCGTGCCGGGCGGACGAGACCTGCGCCGCAGGCCGCTGCGCCTGCCCCGCTGGGCGGGCCGTCTGCGGGGGCGTCTGCCAGCCGGTGGGAGCCGCGTGCACCTCGCCCGGCAGCGGCGGCTGCGCGCAAGCGGGCACCATCGCGTGCCTCGGCACCACCACACGGGTGCACCGCCCGCACCTCGGGCAGCTGCACGGGGGTGACGGGCGGCGTGTGCAACGCGTCGGGCGCCTGCGCGTGCCCGTCCGGCCAGACCAACTGCGGCGGGGTCTGCCGGAGCATCGGGCTCCCGTGCACGTCCGGCGGCACCGGCGGCTGCGCGCAGAACGGCACGACCATCTGCTCGGGCACCAACACGGCGTGCAGCGTCGGTGCCCGCACGTCGGGAGGCTGCTCCGCGCCGAGCGGGGGGGTGTGCAACGGCGCGGGCAATTGCGTCTGTGCGGGCGGCCAGAGCGACTGCAGCGGCGTCTGCCGGGCTACCGGGGCCCCGTGCACGTCGGGTGGCTTCGGTGGCTGCCAGCGGTCCGGGAGCATCGTGTGTTCGGGCACCAGCACCACCTGCAGCGCGGTGCCCGCTACGGGGGGTTCCTGCTCCTCACCCGTCAACGGCGTGTGCTCTGGCGGGGGCAGCTGCGTCTGCCCCAGCGGCTACACCAACTGCAGCGGCACCTGCCGGGCAAACTCGGCACCGTCGGGGTGGCTGTTCATCGGGGGCGCGGGCGCCTGCGGAGCCATCCAGAGCGACGCGACGAGCCCGACCTACGGGCACTGCTGCGACGCCTTCTGCGGTCATGGCAACCCCTGGTCGAACTCGTGGAGCCCGCCCGGCTGCCCGCCGAGGTTCCGCTACCGCGGCTGCAGGTACTTCCGTACCAACGCAGGCCCCGGTCCGGTCTCGGTCTCGGGATGCACGGTCACCCAGGGCTGCAGCGGCCTCGACGGCAGCTCGGTGTACTTGCGACTGATATGCGACCCGGCTTGAAGGCCGCCGTGCTGCTCGGCGCGCTGGTCCTCACCAGCGCTCCGGGCGGCGCCTCTCCCCGCTTCGTTCCGGTCGATCCCACCGCGTTCGCGGGCATCACCAGCATCGAGCTCCCCGGGGGCGGCGTCGCCCTCGCGGACGTCGACGGCGACGGCCACGACGACGTCCGCTGTGCGCGCGGGCGCGGGCGTCGAGCCCGCTACACCGACCCGGCCGCGTGGCGACTGCGGGCGCGCGGCCCGGCCCCGGCGCCGGCGGGCGCGGGCGACGCCTGGCGGTCGATGTCCGTCGCGGCGGCCGACGTCGACGGCGACGGGCGCGTCGACCTGCTCCTCGGCGCCACGGACCGCGCGTACCTCCTCTTCGGGCGCGGTGACGGGGGCTTCGACGATCGCACCGCCCTGGCCTTCGACGGACTCTCCCGCCCGGTCGCCTCCTTCGCGCTCGCGGACGTCGACGGCGACGGCTTACTGGACGTCCACCTGGTGACCTACCTGCTGGGCGCCGACTGGCCCCACGCGCGCTGCGCCGCCGACGCGCTCTTCCTCCAGCGCGATGAGGCCTGGGTCCGCGCCGACCTGCCGAACGCGGCGGGCGGCGCGGGCTGCGGCTTCGGCGCCGTGTGGTTCGACCAGGACGGCGACGGCGACGCCGACGCCTGGGTCGCGAACGACTTCGGCCCCTTCACGGTGCCCTCCCACGTCTGGCGGAACGACGGCGTCGACGCCGCCGGGCGCCTCCGCCTGCGCGACGCCCAGGACGCCGTCACCCGCCCGGTCGCCACCTACGCGATGGGCGTAGCCGTGGGCGACGTCGACGCCGACGGCCTGCTGGACGTCGCGAGCAGCTCCATCGGGCGCGCGCCGCTGCACCGCGCCCTCGGCGGCGGCCGCTTCGACGACCAGTCCGAAACCTTCGGCACCTCCCGATCTCTCGGCCGCACCGGCACCCGCCTGACCTGGGGCGTCGTGCTCGCCGACCTCGACGGCGACGGCACCACGGACCTCTTCGAGGCCGGCGGCTACTTCCCCCTCGACCCCCTCCTCGACGCCCGCCCCGGAGGTTCTCCGACGCTCTTCTACGCCGGCGGCCGCCCCCCCTGGACCGAGGACACCGACGCCTTCGCCGAGCACACCGTCGGGGGCGACTACCGGGGCGTCGCGGCGGGCGACCTCGATGGCGATGGCGCGCCCGTACCTCGCGCTGGTTAGTGCCGTCGGCACGAGCCCGCTCGTGCTGCGCAACGCGTCCCCCGGCGGCCCCTGGCTCGGGGTGGTGCCTCGGGGCACGGTCTCCCCGCGGGAGGCGCGCGGCGCGGTCGTCACGCTGGCGTGCGGCGGCCGGGCGAACCGCACCGACGTCGTCCCCACCGGCGGCAACCCCGGGTCCATGAGCGCGCCGCGGGCCTACGTGTCGCTCGCCGGCTGCGACCGCGCGCGGGCCACCCTCCTGATCGACTGGCCCTCTGGCGTGCGCTCATCGCACCCCGTCCCTCCCACCGCGGTGGCCGTCGTCGAAGAGCCGCGGTGGCTCACCGTCGACCGGCCCGCGCTTCTGCTCGGCGGCGACGCCTCGGCCGCGAGCGCCACGATCGCCGTGGTGCCCCGCGACGCGCGCGGCCCGCTCGGAGGCGGTCAGCGGGTCGAGATCACCCCCCTCACAGCGAACGCCGTCGCCGGTCCGGTCACCGCCGACGCGACCGGAACCTACCGCTCGACGGTGACCGCCCGGGCTGCGGGCGAGGCCTGGTTCGCGGTCGCGATCAACGGCCGCACGCTGCCGCGCCGGGTGCGCCTCCCTGTGCGCTTCCCGCCGACGAGCGTCGCATGGGCCACGCCAGGCGCCCTGAGCCCGTCCCGACCGGTCGACGCCGTCCTCGAGCCCCTGCCTACCGGGAGGCGAGGCGTGGGGCGCGGGCCATCGCTTCGCGGTCGCGTTCGAGGGCGCCACCGGGGCCCCGCTCGCCGACGACCGCGGCGCCGGCTGCTACGTCGCGCGAGCGGAGCTCGACCGCGGCCGGACCGCCCCGGTGGTCGTACGGGTAACCGCCCCCGACGGCGCGGTCACGGAGCTGCGCGTGCCGGTCGTCCCCGACCTCGACGCGGCCCGCACCGTCGCCGACCTGCGACCCGCGGTGGTCGCCGCCGACGAGCGCCCGGTGGGGCCGACGTCCGTCCTTGCGACGCTCGTCAGCCCCCTTGGGGACCCCATCTCCGCGCGATCCCAGACCCCGCCGCACCTCTTCGACGCGCGCGGCAACGACCTTGGCGCGGGGCGCGTCGCCGCGTCGTCGTCGTGGTCCTTCGCGATCGACGACGGTCACACGGACGACGGTCCCTTCACGCTCCGGGTGGGGTCCGAAGCGGTCGCTGCGGAGCTGGCCCGGCGCGCCGCCCCCTCGCGCGAGGCGCTCGCCGCGGAGGTGTCCGCGGCCACGAGCCGGCTCGACCCGATGGAGGCCACCCTGGAGGCCGACGGCGTCGCGTCGACGGGCCTGGTGCTCCGGCTCGCCGACGGGCAGGGCCGGGTCATCGCGCTGCCCGGGGTCCGCTGGGAGGTCGAGGGGGGCGCGCTCGACGAGGCCGCGAGCTACGCGATGGACGGCTCGGTCGTGCGCCGGGTCGTCGTCGGCGCCCGGCCGGGCACCCTCTCGGCGCGGGTCCGGGTGCGGGACGACCTGACCCTCGCGACCACCATCGCGCTCGTCGCCCCGCGGGCCGAGGCGGTGACGTCGCTCGAACTCTGCGTGTCGGGCTCGATCCTCGGCGGGGACGCGGTGGCGCTGTACGCGACGGCCTTTCCCGCGCGCCGCCAACGGGCTCCTGGCGGGGGGCAACCGCGACGTCACGCTCGCCCTCGACGACGCCCCGACCGCGGTGACCGCCGACCGCGGGGCGTACACGACCCGCTGGCTCAGCCACGCCCCGGGCAGACAGCGGCGCCTGCGGGCCATCGACCGGGGCAGTCTGGTGCCCGCGCGCGCGGCCGCCGCGCTCGAGGCGGCGCTGGAGCTTCCGCTCGGCGCGCCCGGCGACCCGGCCGCGTGGCAGGGCGAGCTGCGCTGCGTGACCGCGCGGGTTCCGGTCGTCCCGTCCGACGCGGCCGTGCCCGCCGTCGACGGATCGACCGAGGCCCCGCCCCCGCGGGGGCTCGGGTGCCGGGCGGGGACGAGCCACGCCTCGCACGACCGACGATGGACGGGTCGCGCGGCCCGCGGTTTGCGAAGGTCACCGCCGCGCGGGCTTCATTCATGAGACAACCGCTCGGGCGGCTCCCGGAATAGAGGAAGGACGATGACAAACGGCCGAGTTCATCTCGTGCGCGACGGCGACACGGTGGAGGGGATTGCGTTCGCGGCCCGCCATTTCTGGGAGACCGTCTGGAACGCGCCCGAGAACGGCGAGTTGCGCCGTCGCCGCGAGCACCCGAACATCTTGAACCCGGGGGACGAGGTGTTCGTCCCCGAGCTGCGGATCCGATCGGTCACCCTGCCGACGGGGCGGGTGCACACGTTCAAGCGGCGGGGCGTCCCATCGCGATTTCGGCTCCGCTGCCTCGACTGGGACGGCAAGCCGCGGGCGAGCGTGCGCTGGCTGCTGGAGCTCGACACGGGATGGCAGAAGACCGGGGAGACCGACGCCGACGGCTGGGTCGAGACCCCGCTGATGCCCGACGCGCGCCGCGGAAGGCTGGTCCTCGAAGACGACGAGGGCGAGATCGACACCATCCATCTCTTCCTCGGCTCGCTCGACCCGTCGGGCTGTCCGCGGGGTCATCGGGCGGCTGCGCGCGCTCGGCTACCATGACGGCGAAGCCACCACGATCGATGACGATGAGGTCGTCCGGGCGCTCGCGTGGTTCAAGCGGGACGCCGGGCTGCCGGCCACGGCCGGACCGGAGAGCGACGACGTCCGGCGGGCGCTCGTGGCGCGCCACGGCTCGTGAGCCCGAAGCCCCCGTGGACGACCGCGGATCTGACCCCCGAGCCGGTGGACCCGGCCGGGCTGCGGGTCCACCGCGGCGCGCACCCAGCCGGGCGTCCGCTGCCCAGGTCCAGGCGACGGTCGGCCCGACCCGCCACCTACCACGCCGAGCAGACCCACCAGGACCAGCTCCTGCTGGAGATCGTCCTCTTCACGAAGACGGACTACGTGACCAAGGCGCAGTTCGACGCTCGGGCCCACGGCTACGCGCGGACCCTCGAAATGGAGCGCAACCTCCTCATCGACGAGGTGCGCGACCTCCAGGCGATCTACGAAAGCGAGCTCCAGGAGCCGTGGGCGCTCCGTCCCCTCGCGCGCCTAGCCGAAGGATGGCAGGGCCTGGGCGAGGGCCTCGTCGCGGCGTGGAAGGCGGACGGTCACGAGCAGCGCCGCGTCCGCGAGTTCTGGAAGGAGTTCGTCAAGGACTCGCCCCGCGTCCCCCCGCAGGCCTTCGTCGACGTGCTCGACACCCTCACCGCCATCCAGCCGGATGAGACGTACGAGACCATCCACGGCGCGGGCTGGGCACTCGTCAAGGCGCGGGAGATGACGCGCTCCCGCGCGGCCATCGCCACGCATCGGGACCACGTGGGTCAAGGTCGCCGAGACCGCCGTCGGCGGCCTCGATCTCCTGGAAGACACCGCGTTCGGCCTCCTGCACCTCGCGCCGCGCCTTCGCCCGTACAACGACCCGTTCAGCGAAGCCACGTACCGCCTCGCTGTGGTCGGTGTCGAGGCGGTGGCGCGGGGGCCGCCGCGCGCGCCGCCTTCGGTCACCACCGGCGCCTCATCCTGCAGGAGTACACGCTCGTCGGGCGGAAGCGCATCCCGGCATTCTCGTCGACTTCCTCTGCCGCCCGATCCCCGGGCTCACCGCGCTGACGCCGGGCATGCGTGCCGTCCTCCAATGGGAGGTCACGGCGCTGGTCGGGATGGTGTTCGACGTGCTGGACATGGCCTTCGACGACGGCCCGGTCGACGAGCAGCGGATTCGCGACTTTCTCGCCAACCGCCTGGTCGAGGTCGTCCAGGCGATCTTCGGCCACTTCCTGACCAACCACGCGGACTCGGTGGTTCGCGTGGTCGCCAAGCAGGTTGCCGAGAACCTCGTCGTGACGCTCATGCAGGAGGTGGAAGCCGTGAGGCGCACCGCGGCGTCGGAGTGCCGCCCGGTGGCCGAGGTCGTGGTGGGCCGGGCGCCGACGATCTTCATGCGCGTCTCGCAGGGGGTCCTGCTCGGCCTCGTCGGCCGCTACGCGCCCGCGGTGGCGCACCGGGCCTAGCGGCAGCGGGTCCTCGCTCCCGCGACGGAGCCGGTCCGCCCGGGACACTGGGAGGAGCGCGCGGGCCCGCACGTCGATCGACCGTCGACCGCACCCCGGGGGGCGGGCCTGCCGCCGCTCACGCGCGCGATCTTCCAGGGCGCCTGGCGTCGACTCGGCAGCATCGCCTACGCCGCGCGCTTCCGGCAGGCGGCTTTCAAGTCGAACTGCGTCCTGATCGTCCGCGCCTCGAAGACCTCCGTCCTCCGGCACCTCGGAGTCGCGGGCAAGGCGATGAAGCCGCACGACATCATGGCGAAGACCGCCAGCGCCGGGCCGCACGACGGCCTGGTGGCGAAGCCGACCGACGAGTCCCACCCGCCGCCGGACGGGCCGGAGGCCGACCGCGCGGCGCACCGCAACGCCGTCCGCGCCTTGTGGAACGAATCGCTCCCGTCGATGAAGGCGGCCGGCTTCCTCGTGCGTCGAGACGGCCGTGTCTTCGCCGCCGAGATGCTCATCGCCGCGGCCAGGACGCACTCCGTCCCTGCGCAGAAGCTGGCGCGGAAGACCGCGCAGATGTTGAAGCGGGCGCGCAAGGCGGGTCACTTCGATCTCGCGGACGGCGAGTTCCACCGTTGGCTCGAGCGCGAGGTGCCGGACCGCGTGGCCCGCGAGCAGATGCTGGCGGCCCCTGGACCATGCGCAGATCGGCGTCCACGGCGACTTCGACATTCTCGACGTGATCGACGCGGGCACCGGCAAGCGGTGGTCGGTCGGCGACGACTCAACCGATCAACTGCCGCGGGGGTCGACCGAGGAGAAGATCAAGCACGAGAGGCTCCGGGAGCTGAACCTGCTCTTGAATCCGAAGCGACAGCCCGACTCCGGGGCGGGCGGCGCCCCGGGCGCGGATGACCCCGTGCACCACGGATTCCACGCCGAATGCGTGCTCGCGAACGGGTCGTACAAATACGGAGACCCGGGCGACGTGGTCGCGCTGTTCCCGAACGGCGACGTGGCCGATCTTTCGATCAGCCGCGAAGGCCACACGTCGGCCCAGAACGAGCAGCGGACGCGCGAGGCCGTCGAACACAGGTTGGCGCAGTACCTGGGGCCGGCCCGCTACATCCCGCTCGCGCAGCGGACGGCGATCGCGCGGGCCGAGCTCGACGCCGAGGTGGCGCGCCGCGACGCCGCGAGCGGCCGCGCCCACCCAAAGATCATCACCCGCCGACTCGGCGATTTCCGCCGCGCCGAGCCGGGCCAGGTCGCCTCGGAGCAGGGAGAGGTCGAGACGGCCGAGTCGCTTCGAAGCATCGAAGCCAGCCTGGTGGCGCGCCGCCTCCACCTACTCCGGGACGACAAGCGGGACGCCTTCCGGCGGACCTTCGACGGCGCCGCGTTCGACCAGGCGCTCGCGGCCTGCGACGAGCTCAAAGGTCACCCTGGGCGCCGACGAGGAAGAGCGAATCTCGTCCTCATCGGGGCGTCGTCCGTCGGCGCGGGCCGGGCCCTGCGGCGGATGGCGCTGGCGGCAAAGCGGCTGAAGCTGCGAGGGCTGGGGCGCACGCTGTGGTTCGAGCTCGTCTTCCCGGGCACGCCGTTCACCAGCGACGGCATCGTGGGCCGATTGCCCGGGGCGTTGGGCCTCGCGCCGGACGGGGAGCCCGACCTGGCCGCGGTCCTGAGCGCGGCGGCGCCCCCGGCGGCGCACGTCCTCTCCTGCTTCCGCATCCTGGAATGGACCGAGATCTACGCTCCGCCGTCTCGGAAGGGGCAGGCCCACCGCCTCGACGACGTCTGGGAACGCACCGCCGGGCGGATGATCGACCCTCGACCGACCACGTTGTGCGGTCGACCCGTGGCGTTCTTCCTGCAGAGTCCCGTCTTCGTGCTTCCCGACGCCGCAGCGGTCCACGGTCCACCGCTTCCGGCGAAGCACTTCGACCTCCGTTCAATCGCGGGCCTGCAGGCGGCGCTCGCCCAACTGCGATACGACGACGTTCTCCCGACGGGGGTCTACGACGACGCGACGAGGGACGCGGTGATCTCGTTCCAGGCGGCGAGGACGCGCATCCTGGAGCGAGGGATCGTGGGCCCGAAGACCCGGGCGGCCCTGCGCACCGCGCTCGACGAGCAGGCCGAGGCCCGATGACGTACGCACGCGATCTCAAGCTCGACGTCACGGCCGCGGGCGCCGCCTGGAGCCTGCGGGCGCAGGGCTCCCCCGGCGACGACCGCGCGGTACCGCGTCGCGAGGCCGAGCGCATCGTCTCGGCCTGGCTACGGGGTGGCGGCGTCACCGGGTTGCAGCTCCGCACCCTGGCGCTCCGGCTCGGGCGCCACACGAGGCACGAACTCCCCGACTCCGCCGAGGCGGCGGTGATGCTCGGCGCTGCGCTGCGCGACGGCGTGCTCGTACTTGTCCAGGGCGAAGGCCGCCCGCCCGGGTCCGTCGCGCCACGGGCGGAGGCCGAGGCCCCCGCGAGCGCCCCTCCACCCGAGACCGCCGCCGAGGTCACCGACTGGATCGAGGTGCGCCTCGTCGACGAGGCCGGCGAGCCCGTGCGCGACGTGCCCTACCGCATCAAGCTGCCCGACGGGACGGTGCGCGAGGGGCGCCTCGACGCGCGCGGCGGGGTGCACCTGCGCGGCATCGACCCGGGCGCCTGCGAGTTCACCTTCCCCGACCTCGACCCGACGCCTGGGAGCGGCTGTCATGAACATTGGTTTTGCTGGAGGTACTGCATGGCTGCGGATGATGGTCTCCCCGGGTCTTCCTCTGCGCTGGTCGAGGTCGACGTCGCGTTCTCCTGGTCCGGGGCCGAGCATTGGCGCGTCGTGGACATGCACCTCGTCGAGGCGCTGTCCGAGGTGCCCGAAGGCGCGCTGTCGCTCGCGTGCGAGAGCGCCGAGGCCGACCCTGAGCTACTCCTGGGCGAGCTCGTCACGCTCTCCTGGGGGCGCGGCGGGGGCACCGAGCGGCACTTCGCCGGGATCGTCGTGTCCGTCGACGACCGCGGCCTCACGGCCCGACCGGCGTGTCGCGGAGGTGGGCGTCGCGCCGCGCCTCTGGCGCCTCGGGCTGCGCGAGAATTACCGGGTGTTCCAGGGCCTCGACGCCATCGCCGTGGTCGTGCGGATGCTGAGCGAGGGCGGCGGTCCGTACGCCGCGGCGGAGGTCGACCGTGCGCTCGTCGCCGCCCGCACGCCGCGCGCGTACTGCGTGCAGTACGGCGAGACCGACCTCGCGTTCGTGCGACGGCTACTCGAGGAGGAGGGCGTCGGGTTCGCGTTCGAGCACGGCTCGGACGGGGAGCGCATGGTGCTCTTCGACGGCGAGCAGCTGGAGCGGTTGCGGCCGGAGAGCGTCGCCCTCGCGCTGATGGGCGACGGGGGCGCGACCGCGTCGGAGGAGACGCTCCGAGCGCTGGGCTCGCTCTCGCGGCTCACCACCACGCGCGTCAGCCTAGGGACTGGGACCCGCGCGCCGCGCGCCGCGTGGTGACGGATGTGGCCGGGGCCGACTCGACCGACGCCCGCTTCGAGTTCCCCGGGCGACACCTGGACGGAACCTTCGTCGAGGGCTCCGGCAACGCCCGCCTCGAGGCGAACACCGCGCAGCGCCGTACGGGCGAGCACGCCGGCCGCCGCCGCGCGTTCGCGGGGGAGGGGAACGTCAGCCTCTTCGAGCCGGGGTTTCGCTTCTCGCGCGAGGCGCCGGGGACCCCGGCCGTGGCCATGGTCGTCACGCGGGTGGTGCACTCCGCCAGCGCCCCGGAGGTGCTCTACGGCGCCCGCGGAGGATCCGCTCGCGACCGCTACACCAACCGCTTCGACTGCGTGCCGGTCGCGACGCCCTGGCGGCCAGCGCGCGTGACCCCGCGCCCCCGCGCGCTGGCCCCGCAGAGCGCGGTGGTGACGGCGCCCGCGAACTCGAGCGAGGAGATCTACACCGACGAGATCGGGCGGGTGCGGGTGCAGTTCCACTGGCAGCGCGACGAGGCCTCGCCCCAGTGGAACGGGTCCAGCGGACTCGGGTGCACCTCGTGCTGGGTGCGGGTGCAGCAGCCGTGGGCCGCGGCGGGGTGGGGCGCGGTGTTCATCCCCCGCGTGGGGATGGAGGTCGTGGTGCAGTTCCTCGACGGCGATCCCGACCGCCCGGTGGTGTCGGGGTGCGTCTACAACGGGGCGACCGAGCTCCCGGTCGACCTGCCCGCGCAGCGCACGCAGAGCGTGCTGCGCACCCGCAGCTCCCCCGACAGCGACGGCTACAACGAACTGCGGTTCGAAGACCTCACCGACCACGAGGAGGTCTACCTCCGCGCGCAGCGCGACCTGCGGGAGCACGTCCGCCACGACCACAAGCGCCGGGTCGACCGCGACGAGCACAGCGGTGTCGGGCGCGACAGCACCACCGCGATCAAGCGCGACCGGAGCCTCTCCGTCGACGGCGCCGAGGATCACGTGGTGAAGAAGAACCGGAGCCGCGAGACGGGCGGCAACGACCTGACGCAGGTGACCGGCAACCGCAGCGTGGTGGTGCACAAGGCCAACAGCGAGCACGCCAACGAGACCCACCGGTTCACGGCCGACGAGGGGGCGACGGTGGAGGTCGGCGGCGGGAGCGGGTCGTCGGTACAGATGATCCCCGACGAGATGCAGGTGGTGGTGCCCAAGGCGCTGGGCGTGGCGGTGGGCGACGACGGGATGAAGGTGACCGTCGACCCCGACAACGTCGTCTGGGAGGTGCCGAAGAAGTTCACGCTGAAGGTCGGCGACACCAGCATCGAGGTGACCACGGACAAGATCACCCTGAAGACCGGGGCGGGCGCGAAGGTGGTGCTCGACGGGGACAAGATCAGCGTGAGCACCGGCGGCAACGTCGAGGTGAAGGGGTCGCAGGTGAAGGTCAATGGGTAGCGGGCGCAGGCTCGGGCTGGGGCGCGGATTCACCGTCGGCATAGGGAGCAGCGGCCGCGAGGACGCCGCGCTCGGGGACGTATGCACGGGGGCCGTCGTGACCGAGCTGGGAGAGAAGATCGGAATCTCGATGGCGTCTGCCGTCGTGGACGAGTGTCCGTTCGAGCATTCCGACGAGCCGCACCCGAAGAAGAATGACCTCTCCAACAACTCGGGAACGCTCGCCGACAACCTGGGGCCGAAGGATGACACCACGGTCACCTTCGTCGTCCGCGGGAGCGAGCGCACCGTTGAACTAGGCTTTGCAGCGCACCACCTCATCCCGGGCGGGTCGATCAAGCACGCGGCGCCGCTCCTCAAGTGGATGAAGAAGGGATCGACCGTGAAGGGCGACGTCGGTTACGAGCAGAACGACGCGGCCAACGGCGTGTGGCTTATCGCGACCTATCGCTTTCCTAACTGGGGAGCGGCGACCAAGAGGAGCGATGACGAGCTCCAGTTCGCCTACGCATACGAGGCGATGAAAGAGCACGGCGCGCAGCTTCATCGCTGGGACGGTGCGCACGCGGACTACAACGCATGGGTGCGCCGCACGTTGGAGAAGATCCGGGTGAAGCTGCTGGAGCAGCGAGCGGGCTGCTCCATCTGCAAGCAGCGCAAGATGCCGTTCCCCCCGCCCTACAAGCTGGTGGGGATGCTCCACGATCTCGCGGCGCGCATTGGGGACAAGGTGACTGGCCCGGTCTCCGGTTGGAGGCCACCGCTGTGCACGTCTACCTTCGCGGTTCGGATGGGCCAGAAAGAGACACCCGCGAAGTGAGCGGGCCAACGACCGACACCGACGACGCGGTGCCCAGGCACTACGTGCTCCAGTGCTTCTCGCCGCTGTTCGATCCGGTACTCGCCCTGGGCGCGCTGCCGGAGGTCGACGGCGTGGAGTCGTGGATGGCGGGAACTCTCATCACGACGTCAGTGCCGCAGCCTGTGGAGGTCACGGTCGATCGCGACGAACCAGGTGACCTGCTCGAGCTCTATCAACTGGAGGCACTTGTCATGAGCGAACGCCTGGTCTCCGCGTTACGGGCGGCGGGCGTCGACAACCTTCAAGTCTTCGACCTCGTCATACGAGCGCCCGAGAGCGGGCGGGTGTTCACGACCCACAAGCTGGTGAACGTCGTCGGACGCGTCGCCTGCGCCGATCTGACCCGGTCGACGTACGCCTCACCGCGTGGCTCACCCTTGATCGATGTGGACTTCGATGGACTTGCGATCGACGAGGGGAGGGCGGGCGATCACCTGCTGTTCCGACTCGCGGAGTGCGTGTCCGCTGTCATCGTCCATGAGCAACTGCGACGACAGCTCATCGATCAAGGCTTCTCGATGCTGACCTTTCAACTGCCTTCAGAGTTCGTCGGCTGACTTCGCCGTCGAATCGCAGCGCGCGTTGCCAAAGTCCGTTGATTCCGTGCGTTTCATAACGGATTGCCCGCCGATAGAGCGCCTGGAGTCAAGGAATTCTAGCGGCAACGGCTTCACCCCCCGACCCGCCCCTCCCAATCCCCCGCCGCCGCCCCCACGTCCACGAGCCCCGCCCATCTGCGATGCCGCGCTGACAGCTCCCCCGCCGCGCGCCCGCCCCATCGGCCTGGCGTGCTCCCGGCTTCGCGCAACCGCGTCGCCAGCACGGCATTCTCCTGCCGTCGCACCGCCGCTTCGTCCTCGTCCTCCGCCGTCTTCACCCCGAGCCCCCCCGGCGGCACTTCTTCCCCCAGCGCCACATACGCCGCCTCCCGCAGCGCGTTGCTCACCCCCCGGTCGTCGGCCCGCGCCCACAGCCCGTCCAACTCCCCAGCCGCTCCCGCGAGTGCCAGGCCCACGCACACCGCCGGCGTCACCCGCTGCGCCGACGCCACCGCCAGCGCCTCGACGTCCTCCCTCCTCCCGCCAATGCCCCGCAGCACCGCCGCCGCGTCCACCGTCGCCAGCGCCGCCGGCTCCAGCGCGCGCGCCATCGCCAGCGCCGCTGCCGGGTCCATCCGCGCGGTGTCTTCGATGACCCCCGACCGCAGCCCGTCAGCCGCCACGCTCGCCATCACCACCGGCCCCGACGCCGCGGCGACCGCCACGCCCGCGACGGCCAGCGCGTGCAGCCCCTCGGCGCGCATCCCCTCGTCGGCGTGCGTCACCGCCCAGCGCCCCAGCGCCTCGATGTTCGCGTCGCCCCACCGCACCACCACCGCGAGCGCCAGCCGCTGCAGCGCCACTTCCTGCCCCCGCAACCAGCCCTCCACCAGCCCCAGGGCCGACTGCCTTCCATGAAACCACAGCACGTCGCGACCAGCCCCACGGAGCGCTTCCGCCGGCGCTTCCGCCGCCCACCGCGCCCACAGACCGTCGCGGGCTTCGCTCAGGGCCCACGAGGCCGCCGTCGCGTACCACGCGTGCTCGTCGTCGCCCGCCAGCGCTTCTTCCCACAGCCCCATCGCCGCGGCCGGGTCGCACGCAAGCGCGTCGAGGTGGGCGCCCAGCCGTCGCTCCAACCCCCGCTGGTGCGCGGCGTTTCCTTGCAACACCGCAAACACCCGCTGCCGCCGCAGTCGCAGGAAGCGCGCTTCGTCGAGGTGCTCTTCGACGATGTCCCTCATGGCGGGCGCGGGCATCGCTCAGCCCAGGGTGTTCTTGCTGTTATGGAACAACATGTCCCCCAGTCGGCACACGTTGTTGCCGTCGAACTTCTCGTCGAACGAATACAGCATGAACTCCGCCTTGCCCATGTTGACGCCGCTCGCCACGCCGCCCGCGCTGCCGGCCTCGTCGCCGCTGCTGCGGGAGTAATTGGCGCCCTTCACCATGGGCATGGCGCCGCCGTCTACGGTCACCGATTGCAGCCCCCGGAGGCGTCCGACGACTTCCCGATGTTGGGATACGGGATGGGCATCGGACCCGCCGGGCTGGGCGTCAGGCACACGTCCGGGAACGCGATGCTCATCCCGTTGCTCGACCCGTGCGCCACGCCCCGCCCGTTGACGAATGTCTTCGATGCCATCGCCCGCCCCTTCCTACACCATCGAGATTCGCGCGGCGCCGCAGGGCGCCCCGTCGGAGCACGCCCACAGCAGACACGGCCCCCGCACCCGCCGCCGCGACAGCCCCGTCGCCGCCATCGCCACCATCATCACCCCGAGGGCCGCCCCGGGGTCGCCCGTGTTCTCCACCGGGTGGTAGAGCGCCGCGTCGGGCCGCAGCGCCCGGTGGTGCCGCCGCGCCGCGATGCCCCACGCCCGGGCGTCGATGGGCTCGCCGTTCATGCCGGCGAACACCGTCTGCACGTCCGCCCCGTCGGGCAGCGTCGCCCGGAACGCCGCGGTCAGGCCCTCGCCCGCGAAGGGCTCCTCGCTCCCGCGGTGGCCTGGCTCGGCGCCGAGGCCGACCGCGTCGAGGGTGACGCCACCCGCCGCGCGCGCGAGCACCACGAAGGCCGCGCCCTCTCCCGGCATGAACCCCACCGGCCGCCCTTCAGCCAACAAGCGCTGTTCGGCGTCGAGCCAGCCCAGGAGCAGCGGATCGAGGTAGCTGTCGACCCCGCCCACCAGCGCTCGCGGCGCCCCCGCCTCGATCGCCGCCAAGCCCGCGGCCAGCGCGTGGAACCCCGCCGCCCGCCCGAGCGGAAACGCCGTGCTCTCCGCCGCCGTGAAGCCGACGCCTGACTGGTGCGCGAGGTCGTCGAAGAACCGCGCGTCGGGCGAGGAGGCCCGGCCCGGCGCGATCTCGGGGATCGCCAGGAACATCGGCACGTCGGCCAGCGCTCCCGCCTGCTCCGCGCACTCCGCGAGGGCGCTCCCCGCGAGGCGGATCATCCGGGCGCAGCGGGTGGACAGGTCGCCGCGCGCCTGGAGCGCCGGGGCGAGGGGAGGGAGCGACGGCTCCCGGAGGAGCCCCAGCCGGATCGGTTGCCATCGCTCGTCGAGCAGGGAGGTGGCGCGGAGGCGGCTGACCCCGGCGAGAACGGAGGTGGTCGTCTGGAGGGCGGAGGTGCCGACCGGGGAGATCATTCCCGTGTGGGTAATGGCGATTCTCATGGCACATCGCCGCCCGGCCGGAACGCCACCCGCACCGACTCAATCGACAACGCGCGCTTGTCCACGACGTGCTGCACCCGCCAGAGCACCGCCATCCGTTGCTGGTCGGGCTCGAGGAGAGCGTGTCGAGCGACAGGGCCAGCGGCACCTCGACCCCGCCACCACCGCCGTGACGTCGAACCCGACCTGCGGCACCCGGGACGACAAGACGCCGCGGGCCGAGACACCCTCCAAGACGATGGGCTCCGCGCCGACTAGTGGCCGCGCCGTGACGAGACCCTCCGGGGCGCAGTGGTAGTGGCGCTCGTCGAAATCGTCGGGGAGGAAGGGAGCGCGCGTGCGGTCCCAGGCGTCGTCGTAGGTGCCGACGTAGCCCGAGCGCGGCGCCCAGGTGGGGGCGACCGGCGCGTAGCACACCGGCGTCATCGGCCGACCGGGGGCCTGGAACGGGTCCCCCGGGTCTTCCAGGTTGGGCAGCGGCAATCCGCGGAAGGG
>JADJAE010000128.1 GCA_016704445.1 Deltaproteobacteria bacterium | reverse complement strand
CTCAACGCCTTTCGGCATCACGGCTGTCGGGAGGCGATCAGCCTCGGCGGCGTCGGCGCGGGCGGTGGGTGCTCAACGCCTTTCGGCATCACGGCTGTCGGGAGGCTCGATCGACCCCCGCCCAGCGCGCCGTCCGCGTGCTCAACGCCTTTCGGCATCACGGCTGTCGGGAGAACCCGCCGCCGCCGCGGACGCCGAGCTCGCCCCGTGCTCAACGCCTTTCGGCATCACGGCTGTCGGGAGCGCGCGAGCGCGGCGTCGAGGGCGGTGCGCGGCGGTGCTCAACGCCTTTCGGCATCACGGCTGTCGGGAGGCGCGCCGTCACCCTCGCCCCAGCGCCGCCGCCCGGTGCTCAACGCCTTTCGGCATCACGGCTGTCGGGAGGTCGCTCGCGGCAGTCGAGCGCTTTCGTCGGGTGCTCAACGCCTTTCGGCATCACGGCTGTCGGGAGGACCCTGCAGGGCACGCGCCTCAACGCCTTTCGGCATCACGGCTGTCGGGAGGGCGTGCGACTGTCCTCGCTGGGTGCTCAACGCCTTTCGGCATCACGGCTGTCGGGAGGCGTGAAGTCGGGCGCGAACGCACTGGTGGGTGCTCAACGCCTTTCGGCATCACGGCTGTCGGGAGCCGCAAGAAGGGCCGCCGGCAGCGTCACTGTGCGTCTCAACGCCTTTCGGCATCACGGCTGTCGGGAGCGGCCGCGCGCGCGGCGCGCCCGGTTTGCGGTGTGCTCAACGCCTTTCGGCATCACGGCTGTCGGGAGGCATGGCGGCGCCGAAGCCATCCTGGGCCGCGTGCTCAACGCCTTTCGGCATCACGGCTGTCGGGAGGACGCCTGGCCTTGGGGCCTTGGTGCTCAACGCCTTTCGGCATCACGGCTGTCGGGAGGGCCCACCCCAGACCCGCTGATACTCCACGATTTTCGCCCGGTGCTTCAAGCAACGCCCGACCCGTCCCCGTTGTGGGTCGCGGAACCGCGTCGGTCGCTGCCTTCATCGCCTGGTGAACCCGCGGATTCATGGACCGCAGATTGTCAGAGATCGTCGCGGGCGACACGTATTTTCGGTTCGCCCGCCTCGTTGGACCCCATCGCGGGGCCGACATCGGGAGGTGCATGATTCCACGGATGGCGTCTCCTGGTCAGGCACTTCCCCGCTACACGATCTTGAAGAGCACCCCCTGGCCGTCGTCGCCCCAGGACTCTGGCCGGTTACGGGCGACCACCCGCTCGACGCAGGTGCCGCAGAGGCCCACCAGCAGCAAGCTGTCGACGGCGTCGAGCCGCTGCTCGAGCTGCCACCGCAGGCGCTGTAGCTGGCGGTCGGAGAGCTGGCACTTGAACACCGAGTACTGCAATCGCTGGCCGTACCCGCGGAGCAGCTTGTACACCTTGCGCCACCGCTTCGGGTCGCGGACGTCGTAGATCACCATCCACTCGAGCTTCGTCTCTGCCATCGATCCCTCCCTTCACCGCAGCCTGAACCGCGCGAACAACCCGGGCGATCCGGACCACTCCTTCTCCAGGAGCCGCGCCTCCAGCTCGATCATTCGCCCGTAGCTCAGCGAGTAGCCGACCACGGAGTGCTTCCACTCCTCGGCCTTGCGCCGCTCGTACACGTCGATGATCTTCTTCCGCCCCTGGTCGCTCAGCCAGACCTTCTCTCCCGTGACGACGAAGTCCTCCTCCGGCGACCACTGCCCCCGGTGAATCGACGCCACCACCGCCATGTCCACCAGCGGAACCCTGAACAGCTCCATCAGGTCGAGTGCCAGCGGCGGCGCTGAGCTCCGTGGCTGATGGTAGAAGCCCAGCGCCGGTTCGAGCCCCACCGCCAGCAGCCCCGCCGTCACGTCCTTCAGCAGCAGCGCGTAGCCGAAGCCCAGCAGCGCATTGATCCGATCGCGCGGCGGCCGCCGACTGCGACCCGTGTACCGCAGCCGCTCGTCCACCGCCGGGTCGAGCATCCCCGCCCATGCCGAGAAGTACCGCGACGCCCCCTCTCCCTCGTGCCCCAGCAGCGTCGACAGATCGGGAGCGTGCGCGACCTGCCGCAGCACCCGCCGCATCCCTTCCACGGCCCCCTCCACCGCCTCTCGCTTCGACGGGGCGGTGCGCGTCGCGCGGAGCACGTAGCGGAGCTGCCCCTCGACCTTGCCAAGCACCAGGCGCTTCGCCAGCGCCAGGCACGTCGCCTCATCACTCAACGCGCGAAACTGTCTCACGCGCCGCTGCACGGCCGGGCCGTTCGAGCCAATGGTCCCGACGAAGCGCCCGCCCCCGGTGAACCAGCTCACCGCCACCTCGTGCTCCACGCACAGGTGGATCGCCTGCGACGTCACCTGCGAGCCTCCGTGCAGCACGAGGTGACCGAGCGTGCGGATGGGAAACTTCGTCTTCTCTCCCTCCAAGGGAGTGACCACGAGCTCCTCACCGCTGCGCCCCACGCGCGTCCCGTGCGACACGACATGAAGAGACTCCCGCTCGTCATCGAGCACCGAGAGATTGACGGGCTGCCAGTCCGGCTCCCGGGCCAGGCGCTCCTCCTCCGGGAGACACACCGGCGCCAACGAACAACGAAGGCACAGCCGGTCGTTGGCGGTGACCGGCGGCCTGTCGACGAAGCGCCGCAGCTCGCGCGCCCGCTGCACCGCGGCGTGCACCTCGCGGCGGAGGTCGTCGTCGATGGCGACCCGCACCGTGACGTCCTCCTTGTGATAACGCAGCCGCCCCTCGCGGACCGGCTCGCCGACGGCCTCTTCGAGCAACATCGCGTAGGCCGCCACCTGGATGCGGTCGGTCTCCCAGGCCTCAGCCTTCTTCGCGGAGTCCCGCCGCGGCCGACCGCGCTTGTGCTCATACGGGATCCACTGCCCGTCGCGGCGGCGAATCGCGTCGAGCTGGCCACGCATCCCGAGGGCGCCGCTCTCCAGGGTGAAGCGCTCCACGCGGTCGCCCTCCTCGCGAGCGATCTCCTCGTGCAGCGCCCGGCCCGCGAACACCGCCGCATCGGCGACGCGCAGCTCCTCGACCTCCTCCAGGTAGAACAGCCGCTCGCAATACATGAGGGCGTGCAGCGCCCCCACCCGCACCGTGGGCTCCGCAGAGCCGGCGGGTTCCAATCCATCATCCATGGTGATCCTCCGATCGCGCGGACGAGAGTGTCCGCGCATCGCCCACGGATGGGCATCACGGCGAGAACGCTTGCTGGAGGGGAGCGCGCTACGGCGGCTGCGGGGTCCAGGTCCACGCCCCGGGCGGCGGCTCGGCGGTGGGGGAGGGGAGCGGCGCGAACATCGCCGCCGTGGTGCGGCTGCTGTCGCTCCGGTCGATCCCTACCGTCAATCGACACGACCCAGGACGGGGGCCGTCATCGGGCGAGACGCGCTCATACCACCAGACCTCGGGCAGCTCGGCCAGACGATCGATGCGGTCGATGAGCAGGTTGTTGTCTCCTGCGAAGGGAAGGCCGTAGCGGGGGACATCGAGGCGTCCCGAGACCCCGTCGTCCATCCGTTGAAGCAACGACGGGTCTTCGGACTCCGCCGCCACGACGAGGTCGAGCCCGACCAGCACCTCCCTGCGAACCGGAGCGATGTTGTACTTGCTGCCCCGCGCCCGCTCCTTGAATTCCTTGGCCGAGCTGCCCACCGGATATCCGTGGAGCTGCTGGTAGATCGTCGAGACCTCGGTGACATCGGGCAACACGGCGCTTCCGTCGGGGGCGTACCGCACCGACTGCCCCACCGCGATGCGGAGGGGCGGAGCGTCGGGGCGCACCAGGGTGGTGACCCCGGTGCTGTCCCCGCGGGTCTCGACGCCCGCGAGGTTGAGCAGCAGGCCCCACGCCGTCGATGGCGGAATGACCGGAGCGCTCGCCCGATAGACCCCCGCCTGCATCCATCGGAAGGCCGCGAACGGAGCCCGCACGCGGAACCCGATGCGCGCCATGCTCATCCCTCCCCAGGAAGCGAGGCGTCCGCGAGGCGCTTCAACAGCCGCTGCGGGTTGTCGTCCAGCGTGACGCCCTTCGCTGTGAAGGCAGCCCGCTGCTCATCGGACATCTTCCGCACGAGCTCGCCACCGAGCCAGAACTCCGCCCCCGGGAGGTCGTCCTTGAACACGCGCTCAAGCTCGGCGAAGGACCCATCGGGAGAGAAGCCATAGGAGTCATAGCCGGCGACCAGACTCGGTGTCAGCCGCGCGACGACGCTCCGCGGCGCCATCTCGAAGAGGCTGCGCGCGTGCCCGCCCGCGACGTTGCTGAGCTCTCCGATGGACTCCAGAAGCGATCGCGTCCAGGCGCCGCCGTGCTTGTTGGCGGTGCAGTCGCCGAGGTTCAACGCGAAGGGATACTGGTAGGCCGTGTGCGCGACCTCCCGGTGAAGCAGGGCGGAGCTTCCGGAGTTCTTCCAGGGAGAGGCACCCGCGTTCAGGGGCGACTGATGGAAGGTGGCGTCGAAGCGGTAGGGGTGAAGCGCCACCGCGAGGTTCATTCGGAGAACGGAGTCGCGCTTGGACGGTCGACCCTTGGGCATGCCCTTCGTGTCCGCGACCATGTATCCGAAGAGGAAGTCGTCTGCGAAGCGCTCCGCATCCGGGAAGTCCTTGAACTCCACCGCGAGCTGCTCCTCGCTGTGAAGGCGCCGGCGGTTGCACGGGAGCCCCTTGGTGGAGAGGATGTCGCGCAGCGCGTTGCGCATCGACTCCGGGGAGATGATCGTGAACTCCTTCCCGTCTCGGGTGATCTTCTGGAGTACCGTGCGGTTCTCCTCGCTCTCGCCGCGGTAGTTCGAGCTCGGCGCGGCGTAGGTCAGCACGGTGGCGAACAGGTTCTTTCGGGTCATGGTGCTCACTTCGTCTCCTCGGTCTTTGATTCGAGCCTGTTCCAGCTCGCCGCGGAGAGCGCGAGCAGGGTGAGCGTGCGCAGGTTGTCCGCGTCCTTCCGCAGCGCCGCGCTCAATCGGGTGAAATCCTCTGGCTTGATGAACTGCGGCACGGAGCACAGCGTCCCCGCGAAGTAGCCTTCGAAGTCCGATCCGCTGCGGCTTCGGACATCCAGAAATGCCTGCCGCGCGATCTTCTCTCGCGCCTCGTCGACCTCGCGACGCTTGCCGGGAGGGACCGCGTCCCACCGGAGGCCGGTCTTCGACTCGACCTTTCGGTTCACGTAGTTGCGGATCATCTTGTAGACCAGGACATCCAGGGCCTCTTCAGTGTTGATCCCTGGGGATTCATCGCTTGCCATGACGAGCCTGCTCCTCTCTTCAAACGTGTGACGTGCATCCGCGGCGAACCGAACCCGGCCCGTGAGGATCTTGAAGGACATCGTACCCGCGACCCGGTCGAAGCCTTCGAACCAGGGCCGTCGCTTCACCAGATTGATAAGCCTCTGTCGCCGAAACAGCAGATCGCGCAGGGTCTTTCGGACGAGCGCATACTCGTCCACCATCGCCGCCTCTGGGGCGAAGCGCGCGGTGCTATACACCCGGACGTTGTTGCCTTCCTTGTCCACATGAAGCACCTCGAAGCCCTGAACGAGGTTCGCAGTGCTCTTGGCGCCCTGATGTCGGATGAGGCTCTCCCGTAGACGAAGGGAGGCATCCAGCGCCGACTCGAGCGCGAGGTCGACAACCGCTTCGCGGGGACGGTAGCGGTCCGCCGCGGCGGTGCGCTGCTGCATCACGTAGGGCAGCTCCTCGACGAACGAGCGGAGCTGGGCGATGTCAGGGACGACGACCGCATACCCGGCGAAGTCCGCGCGACCCTCTTTGGTGTTCCAGCTCTGCGGGACATAGATCTGGATGACGTAGGGCCAGAAGTGCAGAAGAAACTGCGCCCTCGCGCGGTCCTGAAAACCCACGCTCTCCGCCGTACTCGACTGGGCGCCGAGGTAGTACGTGCTGGGTAGATCGACCGAGGGGTCCCTCTCATCCGTCAACTGGAGCCATGCCCGATCGGCGTCGTCGGTCGGCTCCTTCTCCGCCCTGGACTCGAAGGGACGTCGCGTTGCCGGAACTCCCCGGATGACGGACCAGATGAGGCTTCTCCAAAGCCGGATCCACAACCCATTGTTGTCGAGGTTGGGCTCCCAGGACACCAGCAGACCCCCTCTGGGTACTGTGGTGGGATAGACGTAGACCGTCTTCTTCGCTTCTCCTTGCCCTTCTCGTCGACCGTCACCTTCTCCTCGGTACGAATCGGAGGGATCACCTCTTTGGTGACCTTGTGCTTGCGCGCCTGGTTCTCGACGCTCTCCTCCACGCTCGCGGCATAGAGCTCATCGAAGAGCCTCCGGAGTCCGTCGAGGTCGACCTCCAGACCGACGCCGCGCTCATCGAGGTCGATCAGTCGGCAGACCCCCTTCTTCTCGCCTCCCTGGCGGTCGAGCCACTGGACCATGAGCACCAGCCCCGCGAGGCCCGCCCGATGCTGGGCGCTCGGCAGCTCGCCCAGCTTCCATCGCAGCGTGATCGGCCCCTCCTGCGCGACCTTGCCCTCTTCTTCGGCTTGACCGGCGCCTTCTTCGAAGCCTCTTCGGCGGTCTCCTCGCTCATGACAGCTCCTTCACGCTCTCTGGATCGATCTCATCGGCAAGGAATCCGAGTCGCGGGTGGTACCTCGACGACGGCGCCACGCTCATCCATGACGGGAGGTCTGGATGCTTCGCGGTCTCCGGCAGCGCCGACTTCCTCGGAACCTGCAACACCCACGCGTCGTATGGTTCTCTCTTCTTGATGGCGGCGACCACGAGGTGCTGATCGGCGTCGAGCACACAGGGATCGGTGAACTCATCGATGTCCCGAAGCGAGCCCGGCGTCGCGTAGTACCCGCTATCGAGAAAGCGCGCGGACCCATCATGGGAGGGCTCCGCGGGCGCGAAGCGCTCCAGCAGCTCCGCCAGCGCCCGCTGGCTGAGGTCGGCCGAGCCGGCGACCTTCAGCATGGCGATGGCCGACTCGATGTCTTCGCGCCGATACGGCTGGTTCTTCTCGGCCGGGTAGCAGAGCACCTCGGCCCGATACGACGCATCCCGTCCGGCCCGGTGTCGGTTGCGGTTCGACCTTCCGAATCGCTGCACCAGCGCCGTCACCGGCGCGTACTCCGTCGCCAGCAGGTCGGCGTCGAGGTCGAGGCTCATCTCGCAGACCTGCGTCGTGACCCCCGATGGCCGCGTGCGTCGACTGCTTGAAGTCATCGACCACCGAGGCATGCACCCGCTGCCGGTCGATCAATCGGAACCGGCTGTGGTAGCAGTGCACCCGCGCGCCCGTCGGCAGTGTCTGCATGAGCGCAATGGCGTGGAGCTGGCAGCGCTTCACCGTATTGACCACCCAGAGCGCCCGGCGGTCCTGCTGGAAGCGTTCGATGACCCGCGAGCGGACATCGTCCTCGGTGACGCCAGCCGTGATCCGATATCGTGGGGCCTGCTCCTCGCGCTCCAGATCGGCCAGACCCTCACGGTCGGCCTCCCCGGGGAAGTCCACCAGCCCGAGGTCGGTCAGCTGCTTCAGCCTGTCCGGCGGAAGCGTCGCGGTCATGCAGAGAACCGGGACGTCGAAGGCCTCCAGGAAGGCCACCAGGTTGTTGAAGGTGTTGCGGTCGAAGCTGTGGATCTCGTCGATGATGACCGCGCTGTCGGCGAGCACCGGGAGCAGGCAGAGGCTGTTGTACTGGTGCTCCATGAACGAGAGAAACTGGTCGACCGTCGCGCTGAAGAAGCGCCGCTTCCAGTACCCCAGCGCAAAGAGTCGCTCCTCCGCCTCGGTGCGACGGAAGCTCTTCCCATACGCCGCCGGCTCCTTCTCCGCCGGGTTCTCCATGATCCGGTCGAGCTCATAGCGGGCGGTCCCGGTGATCAGCGAGGCGTCGCTCTCCGGCGCCCATGCCACATAGTCCCGAAAGCCCTCGGTCGCCGTCCCCCGGGTCGGATACAGAAAGATGACCCGGCCGATCTCGCGGGTGCGGGCCTGGGTCTCCGCCCACTTCCAGGCCGCCATCGTCTTGCCCATGCCACAAGCAGCCCGTAGGAGCGCCCGAGGCCCCTGCTTCCCAGCGAGATGCTGGAACGCATGCAGCTCGAACGGCTTCCCCTTGTCCTTTGCGACCTGGGCCATCCTCGGTTCGATGATCTTCGAGGCGATCTCCTCGGCCGTCACCGCAGCGTCGTTCGCGGTCTCGTTGATCCAATCGAAGGAGCCCGCCTCTCGTTCGAGTGCAGACGCAGCCGAGTCTGCGCAGATGAGCCCGGCCTTGACCGCGAGCAGCAGTCGACGCCGCTCGATGGCGCTCTCTTCATGGTGAGCTCTTCGGAGGAACGCGCGCACGTCCAAGGCCGCCCGGTTGCCCGCGGCCCACGCCTGTTGCCATGGTTCCTTTGGACTCCATGGCTGGGGAGTAAGCGCCGGGGCCGACGGGAGCCCGGCGGTCGTCGCGATGCGTTCGAGAATGCGACCGACCTCCGGGTGTTGGAGGTAGAGAACCAGGAAGAGTGCGGCTCGGGGCTGTCCCCACTTCCAGTCACCGTCCGGCGCGGCCTTCAGGTGATGGGACAACACCGCGGCCGTGATCACCTCCAGGTCGAGCGCCGGGTTGCCCTTCAGCCACTCCCGGACGGCTGGCAGGTGAAGCACCAGCGCGCTGATGTGCTCGTGCCGCAGCGTCTGCATGACGCTCTTGCCGCTCACCAGCGCGAAGAACTCCGCGTTGGCCTTGCCGAGGTCATGAAACAGGCAGGCGACCTGGAGGTTGAGCAGGAAGCGCCCGTGGTCTTCCTCCCTCAACCGGAAGAACCGCCCCCAGGCTCTGCCCCACCGATGCCCGTACTGGAAGAGACGCACGGCCGCGTCTGCGGTCTCCGTGCAGTGCCGCTCCAAGGTGATCGTGCGGTTGCCATAGGGCCGCTTCGCCAGGAGCGACCCCGGCATGGCGCCGTGGGCTGTAGTCATCCGCGCGACCAAACCTGCGAGAACACCCCGCACCCGAATCGCTGCCTCCCTCCGATGCCCAGCGCCTGCACCCGCAGCGAGTGCTCCGCCGACAGCCCCCGCAGGATCACCGGATATCCAACGATGTATTGCCCCCGGATGCGCAGCACCCGCCGCCCGTCCTCGTGCGGCCCCGCGCTCAAGGTAGGCCGCGTCGGGATCTCCACCTCCGCGCTCACCCCCATCGCCTCCAGCTTCCGCTGGAGGCAGCCCTCGAACTCCTCTCGCTCGACGCCGTTCTTGATGATGACCATCCGCGCGGCGAGCTCCCCGGCTGGCTCCAGCGCGAACACCCTGGAGGTACCCACCATCACCGGGTGCCCCTCGATGTTGAGCGTCGAGCCCGCGAGCGGGAGCACCCGGAGCAGCTCCGCCGGGTCGACCCGCAGCCGCAGCGCCAGGTTGTGTGCTCGTAGCCCCAGCATCCCATCGCCGGTCGACACCCCGCGGATCGGGTGCACCGACAGCCACGGCGCACCGTGCAGGTCGCCGAGCACCCGGCACATCGCCCCGAAGAGCCCGTACCCGTGCTCGATCGGAACCCGCTCGCCTGCCAGCGGAAAGGCCACATCGACCCGCGCCGGAACCTCGGTCGGAGACGTCGTCGTTGGTTCGTTCATCGCTTCCTGCCCACCATACGAAGGTCGATCAGGGCTATCCGCCCCGCTGCATCGTCGCCGATAGTCGTCACTGAGCCCGCGTTCAGCGCCGCCCTCGCGGCCTCCAGCGCGCCCTCCGCCACCTCGCGCACCGCCGCCGCAAGCGCGGGGTCCATCCCCATCACATGGGCGCCGAGGCTCGCCACGAAGCGGGCGAGCACCAAGTGCCCCGCGACCTCGCCCTCGACCTCATGCGATCGCCGCTCACGGTCTTCTTGAACGTGAACATCGCCGGGAGGTTGTCCTCGATCCACCGCTCCGAGCGGCGCACCTCGAACCAGAACGGCACCCGCGCCGCGCCCCGGTACCCGTTGACCCCGCCGCGCTGAAACTCCTCGATCTCCGCCCGGGGGCGTCTCCCCGAAACACCACCGCGGGCCGCGTCGTCGTCCTGCTGGATGCGGTCCACCCGGAAGACCTTGAGCGCCCCGCTGCGGTGGCACCACGCGATCACCCTCGGCGTGCCCGCGTGCTCCACGAGCTGCGGCGAGACGTCGCGCCAGCTCAGGTCGCCGCTGTTCTGGCTGTGGTACTTGATCGCGAGGCACTGCCGCCGCCGCACCGAGTCGAGCAGCGCCCGCAGGTGCTGATCGACCTCGTCGGGCGTCGTCGCCGGGACGATCGCGTCCACGGCCTTGCTCGCCCCATCCCCCGCCGCCAGCAGCTCGCGCAGAGCTCCTCCCGGGTCCTCTCGGCGCGCTCAGGATCAGCGCATAGCCCTCCGGCAGCAGCGCCTTGCGGATGCGCACGCTCCCCGCGAGCCAGCCCTCCTCGAGCTTCCAGTACACCTGCGGCCCGTGCCGCTCCGAGCTCAGCGGAATCTGCGCGTCACAGAGCGAGCGAAGCACCGAGCGCGTCGCCTCGGTGGTGAGATCGAGCTCCCTCGCCAGCTCCGCCTGCGCCCAGATCGACCGCTCCAGGAAGAGCCCGATGGCCTTCGTGGCCGAGTCCGATCCGCTTCTTCCTCCCCATTCCTATCCCCCCGTGACGACCAC
>JADJAE010000127.1 GCA_016704445.1 Deltaproteobacteria bacterium | reverse complement strand
GCGCGTCGCACCGACGCGCCTGTGTGATGGCTCCCGCGACCTTGGGGGTGGGTCGACTGACCGACGTAGCGCGGGAGCTGCGGTCGTCGGGCACCTCAGGGGGCGCGCTTGACCGGCGCGTCGGGGGTGTAAGGGTGAACGATGGTCAGCGAGTGCGGTCGTCCTGCCAGAGCAGGGTGCAGCTCGCCCGTGTGAAGTCGGTGCACCGCCCGTCGCCGCCGCCCGTGAAGCCGCCGTCGGGCGAGCAGATCAGCTCGCAGTCCGACGAGATCAGCGAGCTGAACTGATCGCAGCACTGCGGCGGGAGGTAGAAGACCGTCGCGCCGCGGTACGTGCACCGATAGATCGAGCGGGGAGGGTTTCCCACGGGCAGACTCGCGGCGGTCGTGATGAGCGTCTGGACGCACGCAGGCGTCGCCGGGGGCGTCGGCGGGCGTCGGCCGGTCTTCTGTGGCGGTGTCGGTTGGAGTGGCGGTGTCCGCCGGGACGTCGGCGGCCCCGGCGTCGACGCAGCTCATGCGCCCGCCCGAGTCGTTGGGGCACACCCCTACCGGACCAACATCGCCGCCATCGGAGCAGGCGACGAACCGACACCCAGAACGAAGAGCCACCGCATCCGCCCACGCTATGCCCATCCGCGGCGCCGCGTCCTGTCGGTTGTCAGCGCCCCCGCTTCAGCGCTCGACGTCTTCGGTTTGGAGCGCTGCTTCTTCGCGTCGAACTTCCCATGGACAAGGTCGGCGCGCCCTACGAGCGGCCCTTCGAGGCCTACGCGCCTCGCGAGCGAGCTCGGGCTCCATGCGCCGCGATCCCTCCTGCGCGACGACGCTCGCGTTCTACGGTGGGGTTAGACTCCCGGAGCGTCGGGGCGGTCCCCTCGGTGGCGGGAGTTTCGCCCAGACGCTGCTGCGCGTCTCAGGGGAGCCGCGCTGGAGGAGGTGGACCATGGAGACCGTTGTCGCAAAGACGCGCACGCCGGTGGAGACGCTGCGCGAGGTGTTCGCTGATCAGCTCAACCGGCGGGACGCCGAAGCGCTGGTGCAGTACTGGGCCGAGGACATCGTCGAGGAGTTTCCGACGGGCACGATCCGCGGGCGGAGCGCCGTGCGGAAGTACTTCGCGGACCTGTTCGCGGCGATTCCGGACTTCCACATCGAGGCCCTGCAGATCGTGGGCGACGGCGACACGGCCTTCGTGCGGTGGCACCTGACCGGGACCTTCTCGGGCGCGCCGTGGATGGGGCTCGAGCCCACGGGCAGCCCCCTCGAACTCAACGGCATCGACTGCTTCACGTTCCGCGACGGGCTGGTGGCGCACAACTTCGTCGCGTACGACCAGTTCACCTTTGCGCAGCAGATCGGGATGCTCCCGGCGAAGGACTCCGCGATGGACCACGCGCTGACCGCCGGCATGAACGCCCGCACCGTGATCGCGCGCCGCTCCACAAGCACTGAGCCGCGGGGCTGGGCCGAGGCGTCGGGGGTCGAGTCCGCCCCCCGGCGTCGCGCGGCGGCGGCGATCACTCTCCGACGATGAGGAAGTTGTTCACGTAGCGCCCCGGGCACACCACCGCGAGGCGCCGGCCGCTCAGCACCGCGCGGGCGTGGCACTCGCCGAAGCCCGTGGACGGGAGGCGCAGACCCCAGAGCCGACGACCGTCGCGAGCGAAGGCCGCGAGGTACGTCTCGGTGCGAGAGTCGCCGCCGGTCTGGAGCACGAAGCCGATGTACGCGTTGCCCGCGTCGTCGATGACGGCGCGCTTCGCGCCCAGCATGTAGGGGTAGCGGAAGCCGCCGCGAGGCGCGGGCGACCACCCGGCGTCGCGGATGAGGGTCGCGTCGTCGTAGAGGAGGGTGCCCTCGCCGGCGGCGTTGCGGGCGCGCGCGGCGTACCCGACGTCGCCGGGGGCGTAGCGCTCATAGGTGAGGTAGGCCCCGTCGGCGTAGACGCCGAGGAAGCCCGACGGAGTGAAGGCGCGGTCCTCGACCACGCGACCGGCGGGCCCGAGGTGGATCAACCGATCGGTGTACGTGTTGCCTGGGAGCAGCACGTCACCGGAGGGGGAGACGAAGGTGCGAAACGACGGCGGGGACATCCCTGGCTCGGCGCCCGGGAGCGCGTAGAGGAAGGCGCTCGACCCGGTGCGCGCGTCCCACCAGCGGAAGCGGTTGAGCGGGTACCCCGCCGCCTCGCCGAGCAGCAGCCCGAAGGGGCTCCAGCGGTCGCCGAACGCGTAGCCCTGCGCTCGGGCCGCCACCCGCCCGTCGGGCAGCACCACCAGGGTCTGCGCCGGGACGCCGATCATCTCCGCGGCGAGGGCGATCTGCCCCGAGCCGAGCGCCCTCAGCGCCATCGGGGGGGTGTACGCGGTGTCGGCCCGCGCCGATCGGAGGTCGGCGTACTCGGCCACCGGGGAGAGCGTCCCGGTCGCTGGGTCGAGGCGCATCAGCGCGGGGTACCCGCGGCCGTCGGACATGGCGCGGCGCTGCACGATGAGGATGCTTCCGTCGGCGGCGACGAGGGCGCGCTCGCTCGGGCCGTCGGGGTCGGGGCCCACGTCGCAGCCGTTGAGGCGGCCGTCGTCGCGGCAGGTGCCGTCGGCCGTGTCGGGCATCGGGGCGACGGTGGCGCCGACGATGCGGCGCATCTTGTAGTGCAGGTCGTAGATGGCGACGCCGGGCCTCGGCTGGGTGCGCGAGGTCTGGAAGCTGGTGAGCACGTCGCCGTTGGGGAGCTCCCAGAACGACCCGCGCTGCACGCTGGAGTTGAACACGATGCGAGCGCCGGTCTGAGGGCCGACGCGGGTGCGCGAGGGCATCACCGCGCCCGCGTCGGAGAAGGGCGCCCCATCGAGCGCGGGGACGTCCGCCGCGCCCGCATCCATGGGGCCCCGGTCCGTCGGAGCGTCGACCGCGACGACGTCCGCGGGGCGGGGCGCGTCCATCACCACGACCGCTCGATCGACGGCGACGTCGCGCAACCCGCCCGCGTCCGCCGGCGGCCTCGGAGCGTCGGGGTCGGGCGTCTGCGACCGCCACCGCCGGTCGATGGCGGCGTCCCGCGGGGCCGTCGCATCGACCGCCGCGGGCGCGTCGTTCGTCCGAGCGTCCACTGCCGGGACGTCCACTGCCGGGACGTCCACCGGCGAGGCGGTGTCGACGACGGGGACGTCGGTGCTCTCCAGCGGGGTCGTGGCGTCGCCACAAGCTGCGGCCGAGAGCCCCGTCCAGAGCAGCGCGAGGATCGTGCGTCGGTTCATCGGCGGAGGTCTACCCTGATCCGGGTCACCGCGGGACTACGCGCTCGCCCGTCGACGAGCCGGAGCCCGGGGACGAGAAGCCCGCCGCCGGACAGCCCTTCGGTCGCTGGGCTCCGGGAGCTGACGCGGCGTCACCCCGCGCCGACCGACCGCGCGACGTCCGCGACGATGTCCTCGTGGTCGAACGCGAGGTCGACGCCGTCGAGCTCGGCGATCGGGATGAAGCGGGCCTCCCCGGCGTCCTCGCGACAACGGATCTCGTAGCTCTCCGTCGCCAGTCGGCAGAGGTACGCGTGCGAGATGACGCGCCCGCGGGGGTCACGCTCGGGCGCGTCGTAGACCCCGAACCTGCGCTCGACGATCACGTCGAGGTTGGTCTCGTCCTTGACCGCGCGTCGCAGCGCCTCCTCGGGCTCGGCGCCCCCCGGCACCCACGTCCCGGGCAGCGCGAGCTGGCCCCGGCACGGCGGCGTCTTGCGGGTGATCAGCAGCACGCGACCCGCGCCGTCCAGCACCACGGCGTCCGCGGCGACCACCGCCTGCCCGCGCCCGTCGGCGAGGCGCAGGCGCAGGCGCGACACGAGCGCGAGCACCAGCACGACCAGCAGCACCGCGGAGAACACCCCGTTGACCACGCCCGCCACGAGGTCGTGGCGCACCAGCCCCGTGCGCGTGCCCAGCATCAGCGCCGCGAAGTCCGAGAGCACGCCGAGGCTGAAGAGCGTGCCCAGCGTCGCGAGGCCGCTGCGGGTGCGCTCCTGGACCTCGGCGCCCTTGCGCTCGTAGAGCCGGTGCATCGAGTCGTTGAGGGTGTCGAACTTCTCCGCGACGCGCGCGAGGATGCCCCCCGGCCCGAGCGCGAACTCGCCCAGCAGGTGGGTCAGCACGGCGGTGTAGTGCTGCCGGTGGTTGCGGTCCACCTCCGCGTAGATCTCGCTCATCTGCATGTGGAGCGTGCCGCGCAGCGCGCGCAGGTTGCGGAGCTTGGCGTCGATGTGCGCGGGCTCGGCGAAGTCCTCGCGCGCCTCGCGCATCAGGAGGATGTCCAGCGACTCGTTGATGGACATGAGCGCGTAGTGCATCGCGCGGAGCTGCGCGGTCGGGGCCAGCACGAAGGGCCTCATGTACCCGTCGAAGAAGCGCCGAAGGTTGTCCGGCGCCATGTACACGAAGCCCGAGTTGCGGCGGAGGAAGTGCAGCTCGGAGAGGCGGTTGGAGAGGTTGTGCCGCACCCGCGCGTCGAAGAGGTCCTCGGTGTAGTCGGGCCACGCGCCGGAGTAGACCTCGATCCACGGGCCGAGCGAGCGCTTGTGCTCGTCGACGGCGGCGCGCGTCCAGGCCGGCGCCTCGGGCAGGGCCTCGTCGGTGACGGTCAGCACGTAGACCGGCGACGCGAGGTCGAGCCGGACGGGGCCGTGGGACTTCATCACCGAGCGCTCGCGGAACCGCTCCAGCACCGCCGTCGGGGGCTGCTGGGTCATCAGGGGCTCGATCTCGCGGCGGCGCTCCGGCGCGTCGGGGAAGTAGGTCACCTCGATCTCGAAGTACCCGAGCTTGTTGAAGGGCAGGCCGGCGTTCTCTTCGTAGTACGGGAAGCCGTCGAGGTAGGGGTTCCACGAGGCGACGGCGCGCGCCGAGCGGGCCATCTCCACGGTGCGGCGCACGAGGTCGGGGTCCCAGGCGATGCGGGGGAGGTCGGCCGGGGCGAGGTCGCGGAGCCGGCGCTCGACGAGCTCGCCGAGCTCGCGGGCCCAGGCGTGCGGGTCGACCGCGGCGGAGTTGACGAAGGCCGAGACGAACCAGAATTCCCGCTTCGGCACGAACTGCAACGGCGGCATCGGCAGACTCTGCATCGGGACGGCCCCGATTGTCGTGAGCCGATCTCGCCGGCCCTCGCGCTGGAGGTGCTGGAGGGGTTTACCTCGGTGGCGGGTGATACGATCCGGCGCGTGCGCGCGATCGTGCCGTTGTTGGCGCTCGTGGGATGCGGCGCGTCGCATCGTCCCGCGGCCCCGTCTGCTCCCGGACAGCGAGTCTCGCTGAGGCTCCCTCGCGCGTTCGTCGCGCGCCGCTCGTTCCAACTGGGGCTGACCCCGGAGGGCGGGGCCACGCGCGACGCGCGCATCCGTCTGCTGCGATCGGCCGGCGTGCCGGACGAATTCCAGGTGGCGTTCACGCTCCCGCGGGTGTGCGGAGAGCCGAGCGGCGCGCTCACCCTGCAGAGGGTCGACGCTCCCGCAGGCGCCGCGGTCACGGCGGAGCTCAGGGAGTCCGCGGTCGTCGTTCGCACGCGCGCGGCGGGCACCGCGGAGCTTCACGTCTACGGCGAGTACGTCCATGGCGCGACGACGTGCGGCCACGGGCTCCCCGAGGGTTCGCGCGCGCCGGCACACGCGACGTTGCGGGTAGAGGTGAGCGACGAGCCGGGTCGCCCCCGCATCGGCGGCCTCGACCGCTGCGGCGACGCGACCGAGGCTCCCTTCGCGGCCACCAGGTCGGAGCCCACCCTGCGACTCGACCTGCTCGACGCCGCGAACCAACCACTGTCCTTCAGCAACCTCTCCCCCGTCGCGCCATTCGAGGTGACGGTGGAGTCCGACGTCCCCGTCGCGGTCGCCCACCCCGGCGCGCTCCAACTGGCCCAACGGCCGGGGCGCGTGCGTTTCGCCTCGGCGGACGGGCGCGATGCCTGGGCGTGGCGGTGGTTCGTCCCGCCGACGGACGTTACCGATGTGGCGGTGCGCTTCTACGTGCCGGGCGCCGCGGGAACCCCCGTCGACGTCACCGAGGGGGCGTCCATCGGTGGAGGGAATCGGAGGTTGCGGGGGGTCTTCTTCGAGCTTCGCGCCGGCATGGTCGGCGCGCAGCGCTTGTGCGACGCGCCCGATGCGCGCTGGTTCCGTCTCTACAGCGACACGCCCGAGGTCTGCCGGGTCGTCGCGGTGGACTCGCGCACATGCGACGGGTGCCCCGGCCCGGGCTTCGGCCACGAGGCGGCGTTCCTCGTTCGCGACGGCGTCTGCTCCTTGCGAGCCGAGGCGGCGGAGCTGAACGGTCGCCGCGGGGTCCGTCGTCGCGTGAGCGCCGAGTTCGTGAACGTGGGGAACTTCTCGGCGGCCGAATTCGGGACTCCCGCGCCGAGCGGACCCGAGCCAGCGAGGGCGCCCCGTTGAAGTGCCCATCCGTCGCATCGACGGCGTCCGAGCGGGTGTAGCGCCGCACCCGGTGATCTTCCGCATCCTCGTCGAGGTGCGCGCGGAGCACGCCGAGGGCTACGAGCCGACGGCAACATCTGAGCCCATCCACGAATACCGACCTCACGCCCCGGTGCGCGAACCTGGCGGGAGGAGATCGCCGGTCCACGCCGATGCCCCCGTCGGGGGGGTCGGGTCACATCGGGCGGGCAGTGAGGGAGACGCGGCCGCGCTCGATGATGGTGCCGTCGAGGCGGAAGGGCGTGACCTCCCGGCGGGTCGATGGTGGCGTGCACCCGGAGGAAGTTCACGACGCTCTCGTAGTAGCGCGGTTCTCGACCGCGTTGGGTACGTGACCTCACCCCCAGCCCCCTCTCCATGAATGGCTGTCCTCTGGTCTCATCTCCGTCGGGACGTCATGGCTTTTCCTAGAGTCTCGTCGACGCCTCGGACCGGGGTTGGTCGCGTCCCGCGACTGCACCACCGGGCAAGCGAAAGCAGGCGCCCCTGACGGGGCTTCCGGAGTCGATGAGCAGCACCGCTTCCATGGACGTGGTGTCCGGGAAGTGGTGCGATCACGCGGCTTGCACGGCGTCCTTCCGATAGCCCCGTCAGGGGCGCCTGCCCTCGCTTGCCCGGCGGCGCAGTCGCGGGACGCGACCAGCCCCGGTCCGAAGCGACGACAAGACCGCCAGGAAAGACCAGAAATAGCCGCAGGAATTGAGACCAGAGCACAGCCATGAATGGAAGGGGTTGGGGGAGGTCGCCGCGCCCGACCGCGGGGTGCTGACCTTCGACTCGCGCGAAGACCTCCTGGCGCGACGCGACGAGGTCGTCGCGCTGGTGATCGCCTGGATGCGCGCCACGAGTGATGGTTGAGTGCCTCATGCGGGTGATCCTCAGTCGACTGGAGCGCTGGCTCGACCCACCGCCCGGATTTCGCCGCGCAGCTCGCGCCCGCGAAGGTCAGTGGAGAGGTCACCAGCGGTCCGCCGAGGAGGTGATGGGTGTGGTAGGGGTGGCGCATGGCCCCGACGGAGTGCCCCCGGTGCGTGGCGGAGCGGCGGGCGAGGGGCGTGCGGCGAGCCTTCAACGCCACGGCGGTGGTGGTGGTCGGACTCGGCTCCACGCCATGTGTCCTCTTGCTCTGAAGAGGCTGCGGGGGCCGCTCGCTCTCCCATGGGTCGAACACGTCGCCGCGGGTTTCGCCCTGGTCGCATTGACGGGCGCGTGCCTCGGGGTCTCGCTCCACGCGCTTGCGCGCTCCGCCGATCGCGCTGCCGAGGGGGCCCCTGCCCCGTCCGCCGACCCGCTCTCGCACTACCGCGAAGGTCTGGTGTCGTGCCCGCGGCACCCGCTCGCCTTGCGCCCGGCGACGAAGCCCTCTTGAGGGGTGCTGCGCTCGGCTGGGGCCCACGAAAACAGCGATCCCGGCCTTGGCCCGCAACGCCGAAGACATTCCGGGAAGGATCAGGGTTTCAACCTGCGGGCACGGCGGACAGGGCGGCGTCTGGGGCGCATCCGCGAGGGCCGCGTGGCGGGCGTGTCGGGGTCTTGTGATCGGGTCGGAAGGAGGCCACTCCCTACGCCAATGAACAACGCCATCGAACTCGTGAAGGTCGACGCCAAATGCGCGAAGCGGCGGTGCCGGTTGAGCCTGGAGAGCACGATCGTCGTGACGGCCGCGGGCCCCGATGGGAAGCCCCTGAAGTCCATTTCCAAACCCTTCGCTGACGAGTCGACCGCCGCCCGCGCCTACGACAAGGTCCTGCGCGCGAAGCTCCGCGACGGCTTCGCGTACGTGCGCGACCCGGCGGCGGCGGGAGTCGGCGACGTGGTGCTGCGGGCCTTCGCGTCGTCGGCAGGCGCCGGGTTTCTGCTCGACCTGTCGCCCGACGGGCGCTTCGCCGCGACCGTCGGCAGCGCCGCCGGCCTCTCTTCCTACTGGGTCGAGCTCGTCGACATCGCGACGGGCGCGCGCCGCACCGTGCTCGAACGCTTGGCCGGGCCGCGGCAAGGCTTCGTGCACGCCGTGCTCTTCGACGCGACCACCGCCGCGCTCTACCTCGCCGAGAACGAGACCACCCTGCGCCTCGACCTCGCCACCGGCGCCGTGACCCGCGTCGCGGGCTATCGCGAAGACGCCGCCGCCCGCTTCAACCCCTTCGTGGTGAAGCCGCACTTCGACCGCGCCCGCGAGCGACTTCCGTGGTCTTCGACGCGGGCGACCGCGTGCGCGTGCTCGACGCCACCGGCGCCGCGGTGTTCGAGGTCGCCGTGGGCTCCCCCACGACCGAGTGCCGCGCGGCGGGGATCTCCCCGTCGGGCAAGCTGCTCGCGCTCTACCGGGTGAGCCGCGGGCGCGTGTACGGGCACGCCGACGCGATGCACGACGACACCAACCTCGTCGAGGTGTGGGACGTCGACGCCGGTACGCTCCGCACGACTATCGCGCTGGCCGACATGCTCAGCGCGGTGGGCGTCGACCCCGCCGACGGCTCGCTCCTCGTGACGCGCGAGTACGCCCAGGGGCCCGTCGCCTACGACCTCGCCACGGGCGCCGAGCAGTGGCGCTTCGACGACCCTTGGCGCACCGACCGGCTGGCCGAAGCGCACGCGTGGGAGTTCTCGCCCGACGGGTCGCTGCTCGCCGTCGGCCGCGCGAGCACGGCGCTCTACGACGCCGCCACGCGCACCGAGATCCCGCTCGCGGAGCCGGGCGGCTATCAGGTTCCGCGGGTGCGCTTCTCCGCCGACGGTGCGCTCCTCGCCTCCGCCGAACACGGCGCGTGCGTGGTGCGCCGGGTGCGCTGAGTCGCTTTCGCCCGACGCCGCGGCTCAGGCAGATCCGAGCAGTCCAAGGCGGCGTCCAGGGACGCTCCTGGCAGCGCTCGCGGGACCGTGTCCTGCTGCCAATGGGCTCTCTGCAGACCCGAGGGAATCCGTGCAAAGCTGACGACGGTGCCCGGTTGGTTCCTATCGGCTCAGCGAGTTGATCTCAACGGCAGGAGTTCGTCCTGCGGGGGGCTGCAGCGCCTCGCTGCGACGCGGGATCGACGGGACAGGCCCGCCAGCGCGAGGGCGAGGAGGGCGAGCACGCCGCGACCCGAGGCGCGACCGGGCGTGCCGCCGACGTCGCAGAGCCCGCCCTCATCGCCGGGGCGCACCGGCGTCGACCGCAGCACCCGCGTCGACGGTGGTCCCCACATCGACGGGAGTGCCCACGTCCGTCGGGGAGGGTCGATCGGTCGGCACGTCGGTGCTGACGACGCCCGAATCGACGGCCACCGGGACGTCGACCACGATCGTCGCGTCGGGGACGCCGCCGAGGTCGACCAGCGATCCGGCGTCGGCGAGCGCGACGTCCGTCACACCGGCGTCGGTCGGCGCCACGACCACCCCGCCGTCGGTCGCCCCGGCGTCAGTCGCCCCGGCGTCGCCCTCGGTCGGGAGCGTGTCCCAGCTGAATAGGCGCACCTGCCCGCGCACCACGCTGCCGGCCCCCGCGCGTCGGTAGCCCAGCGCGAGGACGCCCGCGCCGTCGGTGGCGAGCGCGAAGTCCGCGCCCGTGCGGCCCGTCCCGACGAGCACCACGGGCGCCGCGTCGAGCACCCGGCCGCTCGCGTCGACGCGCACCGCGGAGATGGGCGCCCCGTCGAAGGCCCACGCGACCGTGTAGGCGCGACCGCCCCAGACGGCCCGCGGGGCGCCGCCGCGCGGGGCGAGCGTGATGGGCGTAGGGTCGGCGACCGTGCCGTCGGCGCGGACGCGGAGCGCGAGCAGGCTCGTGGCGCCGGTCCAGGCGACCAGGAAGTCGGTGCCGTCGGAGGCCACTGCGAGGGACGCCGTACCGCGGGCTCCTGAGCAGGTGACGGGGATCTGCAAGGGCACCGTCGCGAAGCTCCCGGCCCGATCGCACTGGTTGACGATGATGCTGCACGGACCGGGGCTGGTGGAGTTGCTGCCCTGCGAGTACCACGCGGCGGTCCAGAGCGTTCGGCTCGCGGCGAAGGCGTGCGCGGGGTAGTCCCACCGGCTGTTGAAGAGCTGGGTGCTGCCCGCCACGACGCCGTCGAGGCCGACGAAGCCGAGGGTGACCGTGGGTCCGCCCGTCGAGTCAATCCAGGTGCTGATCAG
>JADJAE010000126.1 GCA_016704445.1 Deltaproteobacteria bacterium | reverse complement strand
GGGGGAGCCTCTTTGACCTCTTTGCGGACCGTCCGCTCAGGTCCCCTTATCAGCCGGTGGGCTTGCTGTCTTCCTTGCTGTCCTTGCTGCCGCCCTGATCCGGCTCCTCGGCGGACGCCCGTGTCGCCCTGGCGTTCCCCAGCGGGAAGAACCGGTCGGCGTACCCGCGCTCCTCGCCGTTCTCCAGCGCCCACGTGCGGAGCTGGAGATACACGCTCTCTCTCGCCCCGTTGGTCGCATCCTTCCACGACTCCACATCAAGGCTCACGCCGGTGCGCGCCGTGAAGGCGTCGCGTCGGCCCTGAAGCGCCGCCTTGCCCTCGGAGATCGCCGCCTCCACGGCCGCAAGCTTCGCCGCCGCCGCCTTCGAGAGCGCGACCCTCTCCCGCACCGTCTGGAAGCGCTCGCAGCGCTCGATCTCGCTCTCCAGGCCCAGCCGGATCACCTCGTTGGGCGCCTCCGGGAAGTACGCGCGGAAGGTCTTGTCGTCCTTGTCTCCCCCGGCGTCCCGGAGCAGCTCGTTGGCGAAGGCCCGCACCCGGCCATCGAGCCGGAGGTCCAGCCACGACACCCGCGCGTTCGCCCGCACGACCCCGTCCTCCGCCGCGCGTCGCACCGCATCGAGCGCGGTCCAGCGCTCGTTCTGCGCGCGCATCGCGCGGAGCAGCTTCGGGTGCTCCTCCGACGCCGCGAGCACGGACTCGGTGAACAACACCTCCGCCCTCGAAGCCTCCCAGCCGGTCTTCTCGTCGATCTGTCTCATCGCAACGCTCCTCTCTCGCTGAAATGTGCGGGGAGTTTCCAATGCTTCTCCCCGCCGACTCCCCGGAGCGTCGCAGATGAATTCCGCCGATGGCAACGTCGTTGTTCGGCCCCCCACCGCGGTGTCCGCAAGCGTCGCCCCTCGCCCTCCGGCCCCCCACAGCGGTCGCCTCCGTGGCCCCCCGGCGCGCACCGGCCCCCCACAGCGGTCGCCTCCGTGGCCCCCCGGACGCGCACCGGGCCCCCACGGCGGTCGCCTCCGTGGCCTCCCCCGCCCCCCGGCCCCCCCCACGGCGGTCACCTCCGTGGGGGGGAGAAGGGACGGAAGCGCCCCGTCAGCCCTCGCTCCCGGCGTTTCGTTCTGCATGGATTGTCAAAGACCGTTGCGTGCTCTTCGTCAGCGCGCAGCGCACCAGCTTCATCCCGTCGTGCTCCTGGAGGTCCACCTTCGGGAGCCCGAGCGTCAGGAAGGCCTGACCGCCGGGGGCCTGCGAATCAGGCCACGTCATCACCACCGCCTGGTCGGGGGTCGCCGGGTCGAACCACTCCTCCATCACCGCCCAGACCCGCTCCCGCACCGCCCGGGTCATCCCCGGCGACGTGTACACCCCCGGCGTCACCTCGCACATCACCGACGCCAGGAAGCCCCGAAACCGGTCGGGAACGTTTCTCGTGATCGCGATGGTCATCATGGTCGAAGAGTTCCTTGATGCGGTCGATCATCTTCTCGACGATGCGGTCGCGCTTGAACACCGCTCCCGTGTGGCGGCGCACGGCCCGCTCCAGGGTCTCTCCGGGGTGCGCGCTCTTCGCCGCCTCGAAGGCCGCCGGGAGCGTCACCGAGTCGCGAAACAGGTCGGCGATGTCGAGCGCGAACGCGCGGCCCGAGTCCTCGTGGATGAACCCGAGCTGGGGGATGGTCCCGGTCACCGCCACGGCCACCTGGGCGAGGGCGTACACCGCCGTGGACGCGTGGTTGATGGCCTGGTTGGCGAGGTCGGCGCTGTCCGGCGCGCCGCGGTCGTAGCGCCGGCCGCGCCAGGACATCCCGAAGCTCTCGGAGAGGCGCTTGTAGATGGTCTTCATGCGCGCGCCCTCGATGCCACGCAGCACCGCGATGTCGGCGTCGGGGAGGAGCTCCCCGAGCCGCCACGCATACATCCGCCGGGCGATGAGGGTGCGGAGGTTGGGATCGCTCCAGTGGGTGACCTGCATCCGGGCGCGGGCCGACTCATCAGGGCCGAAGGGCATCGAGGCGTAGAGCCGCACCCCATCGACGCCGGTCACCACGATGCCGGTGCTGTGCCTCGCGCAGAGCCGCAGCGCGTCGTGCGAGACCGTCGCTCCGGGCTGGAGCGCGATGCACGACACGGTCTGGAAGGGGATGGCGTAGTCGCCCGCGGGGAGGTCGCCGTCGCCCGCGGTGATGAAGCGCAGGGTGCCCGCGTCGACGACGAGGTTGCCCCGGCCGAGCCAGAGGAGGCCGTGGCGGTCCCCGTGGGGGATGCGGGCGGTCTCCAGGCCGAGGCGTCCCTTGAGCATCGGGTGTTACCGCGGGGTGAGAGGGCGGAGGAGGAGCATCCCGAAGCCGAAGGCGCGGTGGCGCCCCAGGCCGCGGGCGAGGGTGGCGCGGAAGAGCGCGGGGTCGGTGACGGTGAGGGTGCCGTGGAAGCTGGCGGCGGGGCGGTCGCGCGACTCGCTCTTGCGGTCGGCGCCCTGGTGTCGCCGGGTGAGTCGCTCCAGCTGGAAGCGCTCCAGCGCCACGTGCTCCACCGTCGCCCCGCCGCGTCGAGCGATCTCCCCGAGGAACCACTCCCGATAGACCGTCTCCCGGTCGACCTTCACCTCGGGTCCGACCTTCCGGCAGGCCGCCAGGAAGGCGTCCACCTCCGGGGCTTCGCTCTCCTGATGCAGCCCCGGCTTCGCGGGTCGCACCGTGGGGCAGACCTTCACCGTGAACCCAAGCCTCTGCCCGGCGGTGAAGTGCTCGGGCATGGGCTTGCCCGCGAAGCTCGCCCAGTGGCAGAGCCCGTCGTAGAGCGACGGGTCGGCGAAGGTCTGCGCGGTCGTGTGGAGCGCGTCGCGGGTGTGCGGGGAGTACGCGAGCACCTCGACGACGCGGCCCTGCTCCCGGGTGATGGCGAAGGGCTTCGGGGCCTCTGCGCCGAAGAGCTCGCCGAGGGCGCAGTGCACGACGTACCCGAGGTCGACGTCGCGGGCGGGGAGCCGACGACGGCGCGCGAGCTCGATGAGCCGCGGACCATCGAACCCGAGACGCAGCATGGTGAGGGCGTCACCCGACATGAGAGGCCTCGCTGGTGATGGTGAGCATCGACTCCTGCATGAATCGCCGACCAACGTGGATCTGGTTGGTCCAGTCCATGTCGTCGGTGATGGCGAGCGTGCGGCCGGTGTCGGCGCCCTCGTCGGCGGGCCACCAGGCCTTCAATGGCTTACCGACCTCTCTCAACCGCGCGGTCGGGCGGCGCTTCCGCGAGCGCGTCGCGCAGGCGGGCGAGCGCGGGCGCGGCCGAGGAGAGCACGGCGCGGAAGGGAGGCAGTTCTTGCGCCCGAGGAAGAGCGGCCGCTCGGGCGAGCGCAGCGCCTGCGCGACGCGTCGAGCGATGGGATCGCCGTCGCCGAGAGCGTGAGCGCGACGGTGTAGAGGGCATCGGCGAGGTAGTGCCGATGGCGGATGTGGGTGCCGTGGCTCGATCCTCCTCCTCCGCTCCTCGGGGCGCTCCGCGGGTGGTCCAGCCCGCGCGCCTCATGAAGTCCTGTCCCAGGTCGACGGTCTGGTAGTCGACCAGCGCGACGCCCGCCCGATCCTGCCGGACGGCATAGCGCAGCCGCCGCTGGAGCGCGTCGAGGCGCGCGGGCTCGGCGTGGTCGTAGCCCAGCGCGTTGCCGATCAGCCCCGTCAGCATCGCGCGCCCGGGGAAGTCCCGGGTCACGCCGAACTTGTCGACCACCTCGCCGCCGAAGCTCATCCACGGCGCGTCGAGGCGCAGCAGCAGCACGTCGAGCATCACGTGCCCCGCACCGCGGCGCCGGCCCACCGCGCGACCGCTGCCAGCGCCTGCCGCTCGCCCGCGAGCGACGCGTCGAGGAGACCCGCCGCATCGATCGCCGCGTGCGATCGCGCGGTCGTCTTCTCGTACATCCCGTCGAGGTCGCGGAGGTGCTCGTTGAGCGCGCGGTAGGTGTTGCCGAGCACGTCGGGCCGCTCCGTCACGGGCCGGAGGAAGGCGTTGGCGAGCGTGCGCGGCTGCGCGTCGCCGTGCTCGACGAGGACGCACTGCGCGTAGGCGTGCGGCGCGGTCGATCCGAGCTTCGCCCCGGGCGAGACCGTCGCGACGAGGTGGATGAGCTCCTCGACGACCTTCGCGGCGAGGGTGCGATCGGCGGTCGCGAAGTCCTTGCGGTCGCAGCCTTCGAGGTTGGAGATGAGCAGCGGAACATCGACCACGACGTACCCGTAGAAGAGCCCGGAGGTGAGCTCGGTGGTGCCGATGTGGCCGCTCCCCAGCTGGGCGTCATCGCCCTCGCGGAGCAGGTCGTCGACCGCGGAGAAGTAGTCCGTCTCGGACGACTCCTTGTGCACGGTGAGCGCGTGCGCGACGTGGAGCGCCGCGTCGCCACGGGAGAGGATGTCCGAGGTGACCATGCGCCCGAAGAGCGCCGCGTCGAGGCCCGCGGACAGCTTGATGGCGTCGAGGTTCTTCTTGGCGTCCTTGAGGCGCGCCCGCACCGCGTCGGCGGCCTTGCCGACGTCGGGCTTCGCCTCGCACACCGCCCGCGCGTGGCCGAGGAAGTACTCCATCTCGCGCCGCCCCAGCACCGTGACCTGCGCGGTCTGCACGGCGCCCTTCTCGGCGACCACGGGCTCCGCTGCGGTCGCGTCGTCGGTCGCGGGCTCCGCGCCCTTCTTGCCCTTCGCCTTCGGCTTCTTCGCCTCCGCGTCGTCCTTCGCCTTCTTCTTCTCGCTCTCCCCCGAGCACCACGGAGACCAGGGCCTCGGTCACCGCGCGCGCGAGGGCCGGCTCAACCCCATCGGCCACCAGCGGCTTGTGGATCAGCTGCTCGAAGGTGAGCCGCGATCGCACGGACATCGGCGCGAGCTCGGACAGCGAGTGCGCGCCGTCGAAGACCCGCCAGTGGCGCTTGAGGCACTGCGACGAGATGCGGGTGCGTGTGGCACCGCCGAAGGGGATGCGCTTGGCGAAGCCGACATCGTCGCGGTTGAGCAGCGAGGCGGGGTACGAGGTGAGCGTGTGGATCTGGATGAAGCGTGACATCGGTGATTCTCCTGCGGGTCGGTGTTGCTGGCGGTCTGGAGCGCGCGGTCAGGCGCCCGGCGCGACGGCGAAGTAGTCCTGGTAGATGTTGCGGCGGACGTCGTCCTCGTCGTCAGCGCCGTCGGTGAGCACGAGGCGCGCGAGGTCGAAGGGGTCGAAGCGCACGCCCTGCGACGCGAGCTGATGCACCGTGACCCGCACGGCGTTGGCGAGGGCCTCGTCGTGGGCTCGGAGGAGCTTCACCACGCGCGCCTCGGGCACGGCCTCGCCGAGCGCGCTCCCGAAGCGCCGCCCGGGTGAGAGGAGCCCGTTGGCCATGGCCGCGACGATCACGCCCCAGCGGCGCTCGGCCTCGCGGCGGTGCGCGTCGTCGGTCGGGAGCTGGCCGGCGAGCTCCGCCACGAGGAGCTTCACAGCGCGGGGCAGTGCGGGTCGCCGGGGCTCAGCCGGCGGAGCGCCGCGAGGTCACCGGGCGACAGGCGCTGGAGGGGTGGGCAGACGGCCCCACGACGTCGCGGAGCGGGCGAGCAGGGTTGGTGTCGGGGGCGTTCATCGGGCGTCATCTCCCTCGGTGGCGGGCGGTGCAGGGGTGGTGCTGGGCGCGGTCGGAAAGGCGATGCCGAAGTGCTTGCGGGCGGCGCCCTCGAAGAGGCGCTGCGCGGCGGCGACGGCGCGGAAGCGGCGCATCGACGGCAGCGGAACCGCGTCGAGGGCCTCGGTGAGCACCGTGCGGGCAAGCTTGATCACGGCGTCGAGCCAGCGCGCGTCGGCCGTGTTGTCGTCGAGATCGACGGCGTCCCAGAGGTGCTCGAAGAAGATCGCGTCGACGCGACCGTCGAGGATGGCGGTCCAGCGATCGGGTCGCTTGTCGGTGAAGTCGAGCTTCTCCGCACCTGCCTGGAGCAGCGCGCAGAGGGCGGGCCGCAGCACCTTGAGGCGCAGCGCGCCCGCGAGTTCGACCCGCCGCTTCGCGAGCACGCCGAGCCTCGCGCGCGCGGCCGGTTGCGCGAACCAGCCACGAGCCTTCGGCGGCAGCGGGAGCACCCGCTCATGGAGTCCGTTGGTCTCGCCCTGACCGCGAGCGAGGACGCGCGCGATGATCACTGCCGTGTCGCCGTCCTCGGGTCGCAGCGCCTGCGCCGCGGCCCCCGCGAAGGTCGTCTCGAAGAGGAGGTCCTGGAGCAGCGAGTAGGTGAACCCGCTGCCGCTCACCGTGAGCGCCTCGCCTTCGTCTCCCTTTCGGATGGGTGTCCACACGTCGCCCGTGTTGCCGTGGAGTGTCTTGGCGGCGACGCGTGCGGCCTCCGATCCGGTGCCGACCCCTTCGATTCGTCCGCCGCGCGAGACCAGCCTCAGCCGACGACACACCTCGATGAAGCACGGGTCGAGTTCACTGAGCGCCAGCGATGCCTTGCCGTCCCAGGGGCGCACCAGACCAGCCCGAGCCGCCGGAGGGCGCGTAGCCGAACAGGGAGATGAGCGACTCGCGGCGGGCCGACCAGACGGCCACGTCCCGGGCGAAGCGGTCGACGAGGGCGGGAGAGCGCGCCGCACCGAGGCTCGGTCGGCTGGCGAAGCCGCCGTTCATCCGGGCGATGCCGTAGTTGCCGACCCCGAGAAACCCCTCATAGGTCTGGAGCATCACCAGCGCGAAGACCCAGTGCTGCGGGGCGGCGATCCGAACACGCTGGAGCTTCACGTCGTGGTTCTTGGACGTGACGAGGACGTCGAGCCGGTCGGGCGAGTCGAAACGGCGCTTGAAGGCGGCCAGCGTGCCCTCGGGCACCGGGGCCTGGAGGAACGCGGGCTGAGAGAGGTCGTGGACGACGAGGCACCACGGCTCGTCGCGCCCGGCAGTGAGCGCACGTAGGCGCTCGCGCCACGCGGCCTCGTCGACCGCGAGGTCGTCGCTCCCATCGGCGTGGACGGCGAGGGCGGCGAGCTGCACGACGAACGCGTGCCACGCGTGGAGCTGGTGCGACTGGAGCGCCGCGAACTCCGTGGGGACTCCGGCGCCGAGGCGGGCGAGCGCGCCGGGCAGCGTGACCGTGGCACGGGCTCCGTCGGGCGACTCGACCGCGAGCAGCGGCTCGGTGAGGAGGTTGTAGCGGGTGGGCGATGGATCAGGCATCGAAGGGGTCCTCCTCGGGCGGGGCATCGGCCTCGGGGCGCAGGCCGAGGCGGTCATAGACGAAGCGCGACGGGCCGACCGCGAAGCACACGGTGCCGGCCGACGCGCGAATCAGCTCGGCGACGGCGTCGGGGGGAATCTCCCGCGACTGGAATGCCGGGAGCGTGAACACCTGCACGTCGACCACGAACGGGCCGCGCACCGGCGACGGCAGCTCGACGCGCCGGTCGCCTTCGCCGAGCCGGGTCGAGATGCGTCGGCCGAGGTCCTTGTCCGGGAAGCGCGCGGTGCCGAAGACCTCGTCCCGCGCGATGAGGTTGAACACGGCCGCGCGCCGGTCGCCGAAGAACTGCCCGGTGACCCACATCTGGTGCAGTGACCAGTTGGTGTCGCGGCGCCCGATGGCGTCG
>JADJAE010000125.1:5000-12504 GCA_016704445.1 Deltaproteobacteria bacterium | reverse complement strand
GCCGGAGTCCATCGACGCCTTCGCGAAGGACGCTCGCCCGCTTCGGCACCATCGACCTGCTGGTGAACAACGCCGGCGGCCAGTTCCCCGCGCCGGGGGAGAACGTCGCGCCGACGGGCTTCGAGGCTGTGGTTCGCAACAGGCGCCTGGGCACCTTCAACGTCACCCACGCGGTGGCCAACGCCGCGATGATCCCGCAGCGCTACGGCTCGGTGGTCAACATCATCGCCAACGTGTACCGCGGCTTCCCGGGCATGTCGCACACGGGGGCGGCGCGGGCGGGGGTCGACAACCTCACCAAGTCCCTTGCGGTCGAGTGGGCGCCGCACCAGATCCGGGTCAACGCCATCGCGCCCGGCACCATCCGCTCGACGGGCACCGACCGCTACCCCCCCGAGCTCATGGTGAAGGCCGAGAAGAACCCCCCCGCGAAGCGCCTCGGCACCGTCGCCGAGGTCGCCCACGCCACCGCCTACCTCCTCCGACGCGGCCGACTACGTGACCGGGCGACGCTCTACATCGACGGCGGCGCGTCGCTCTGGGGCGACATCTGGGACGTGGTGTCCGTGTGACCGTATGGCGGTGACGCTCCTGCGCGACGGCGAGGCGGTCTTCCCCGCGATGCTCGAGGCCATCGCCGCGGCCCGCCGCGAGGTGCTGCTGGAGATGTACTGGCTCGACGACGCCCCCGTCGCCCGCGCCATCCTCGCCGCGATGGCCGAGCGCGCCCGGGCGGGCGTCCCGGTGCGCGTGCTCTACGACGCCATCGGCTCGCTCGGGGCGCCCGACTCGCGCTTCCAGGAGCTCCTGTCGGCCGGCGGCAAGGTGGTGGAGTTCAACCCCATCGCCCCCTGGCGCCGGCGCTTCCGCTTCGGGTGGATCGAGCAGCGCGACCACCGCAAGATGCTGATCCTCGACGGGGTGACGGCCTTCGTCGGGGCTTGAACATCGGCCTCCCCTGGATGGCCTGCGACGCGGGCGGCGGCGGGTGGCGCGACGACGTGGCCCGCATCGAGGGGGCCGCCGCGGAGAAGGCCCGCACGCTCTTCTACGAGACGTGGCGCAAGCAGGGGGGCGAGTGCCCCCACGACGTCGCCTGGACGCCGAAGAAGCCCCTCCGCGTGGCGGCCCGCGAGGCGGTCCGCGCGGCCCAGGTGGGCCACGGCGAGGTCGAGGTGCTCGGCCACGACGCCTGGGGCGCGCGGATGATCATCCGCCGCCGCTACCTCTCCCACATCCGCACGGCGCGGCGGCGGTGCTCATCGCCAACTCCTACTTCCTCCCCCGACGGGGCCGTCCGCCGCGCCCTGGAGAACGCCGCGCGCCGCGGGGTCGAGGTGCGGGTGATCGTCCCCCGCGACAGCGACGTCCCCGCGGTGGCCTGGGCGACGCGGGCCCTCTACGCGCGGCTGATGAAGGCGGGGGTGCACGTCCACGAGTGGACCCGCTGCGTGCTCCACGCCAAGACGGCCCTCGTCGACGACTGGGCCACGACCGGGAGCTACAACATGGACGCCCGCTCCTGGCGCTACAACCTGGAGGCCAACGTCGCCACCGACGACCCGGACTTCGTCGCCGCCGTCGAGCGCTCGCTCCGCGACGACCTGAGCCGCAGCGAGGAGGTCGACCCGGCGGGGGGCGAGGAGCCCGTGGACCGATCGCCTGCAGGAGTGGTGGTTCTACCTCTTCAGAAAGACGTTGTAGACGGCCGCGCGACGTGAGATAACCCCACGACCGCGCGTACGAGTCGCGCGCTGTGAAAGGAACGAAGGCCGTGATCAATCGGGCAACGGGTCGAGTGTGGGCGCTGTGCCTCGCGGGCGCCGCGGCGTGCACGTCGTCGGGGCGGTCCACTCGCGCTTCTCCGCCGTGCACAACACCATGGTGTCCCTGGGGATGAACCAGCTCGGGCACCTGTCCGAGGGGTCTCTCTTCGAGGGCGGGACGGTGAACCTCCCCGTCGAGCTCGAGGCGCAGTGCTACACCTTCGTCGCCTTCGGCGGCGAGGGCTCGCGCGACGTCGACCTGTCGCTCCTCGACGCGAGCAACAACCGGGTCGCCGGCGACGCGACGCGCGACGCGCAGGCGGCCGTCCGCTGGTGCGCCCGCGCCCGCGGCCGGGGGGGAGGCCACCACCGGGACGTGCATCAACCCGCTCCCGCTGCAGCCGGGCCAGTCGGTGTCGGGCAGCACCGCGGAGCACCCGTCCAACACACGGGCCAGTGCCTGCGCGGCGAGGGCGGCGGCCCCGACGACGACGAGGAGGGCGCGCGGGCTGGGGCCCCCGAGGTGGTCTACGCCTTCACGCTCGACCGGCGGCAGCAGGTCAACATCGCCCTGGAGACCACGGGGAGCTTCGACGGCGCCCTCTACCTCCGCGCGGGCAACTGCGAGGCGGCGTCGGCCGAGGTGGCGTGCAACGACGACGAGGGCGACACCAACCACTCGCGCGTGGTGCAGGCCCTCGACCCGGGCAGTATTTCGTCTTCGTCGACGGCTTCGGCCGCGGCCGCGGAGCTTCACCCCACGCTCAACGCGCAGGACGTCCCCTCTGGTGGCCGAGGTCTGCCAGAACGCGACGCCCCTCGCGGCCAACACCCCCGTCACGGGCCAGCTCACGGCGCAGGACTTCAACGTCTTCACGGCCCGCTGCGGCAACAACGCGCGCGGCGGCGAGCGGGTGTACCGCCTGGAGGTGCCGCAGGAGTCGCGGCTCCAGCTCCACGAGGAGAGCGACTACGACGGGGTGATCTACTTCCGCCGGGCGTGCGGCGACCCCGGCACCGAGGTGGAGTGCAACGACGACGCGGAGGACACGCAGCACGCGCGCATCAACGCGGTGGTGCCCGCGGGGACGTACTACGTGTACAGCGACTCGTACCGCCCGGGCACCGGCGGCAACTACACCATCGAGGCCGACCTCGCGCCGGTCGGCGGCGGCAGCACGCCCGGCGACACCTGCGCCGACGCCGTCCCCCTGGTGCCCGGGACGCCCGCCGAGGGCAACACCTTCCAGGCCCACGACGACGTGCAGTCGCCCTGCGGCTCGGCGGCCGACGGCTACGACGTGGTCTACCGGCTCAACCTCGCGACGCGCTCGCGGGTGAAGCTCTGGCTGGAGGAGCGACCTCGGCAACCAGGGGACCATCACCGTGACCCGCAACTGCGCCCAGGTGGCGCAGGCGACGTGCCGGCCCGGGGCGATCAGCGAGGCGACGGCCTACGACGAGACGCTGGCGCCGGGGCAGTACTACGTGGTGGTCGACAGCGCGGCGCCGCGGCGCTTCGGGCGCTTCCGCCTCCAGGCGCGGGTGGAGGACCCGGCCGCGGCCGAGCGCGCGTGCCGGGCGGCCCGGCCCCTCGTGTCGGGGCGCACCGTGTCGGGCAACACCTCGGGCGGCACCGACCGCTTCCAGGCCACCTGCGCGGGCGGCGCCCACAACGCGGAGAACCTCTGCCGCCTCGTGCTCGCGCGCCAGTCGCGCGTGCGCCTGTCGCTCACGGCCCAGTACGACGGCGCGCTCTACATCCGACAGCAGTGCACGCTCCAGACGAGCGAGCGCGCCTGCAACGACGACTCGACGGACCCGCAGCACTCGCTCATCGAGACGGTGCTCCCCGCGGGTCAGTACACGGTCTTCGTCGACGGCTTCGGCCAGAACAACAGCGGCGCCTACACCCTCGAGACGCAGATCAGCGCCCCCTGAGGGGCGCCCTCCCCGCTCACCGCGACGAGCGCGAGGGCATCGCGCTCGTCGGCACCTCCACGATCACCTCGTCGGGCCGCACCCACCCGATGCTCTCCCGCACCGCGCGCTCCCGGGCGCGCGGGTCGCCGGTGAAGGCTTCGAACTCCGCGCGTAGGTGGATGAGCTGCCGGGCGAGGCGGACGTTCTCCTGGCGCTGCGCGTCGAGCTGGGCGCGGAGCCGGCGGTGGCGGGCGAGGCCGTCGTCGCCGAACACCATCACCGGCACCGCCACGAGCGTGAGCGAGAGCACGGCGAGGGGGACGCCGAGGATGAAGCGTTCCTTGAGCGGGGTCATCGCTTGGGGGAGGTATAGGGGCGCGGGGGCGCCGGTCGCCAGAAACAGACAAACCGCGGCGCGTGAGCGCCCGGGCGTCAGAGCGGCGGGTCAGTCGAGCGCGAGCATCGACACCTCGCCCTCGCGCGCGAGGTGGAGGCTCTCGGCGGCCACGGCGGGAACCTCCACGGCGCCGTCGTCGGCGACGCGGGCGGGGGAGGGGACCGCGCGAAACCACGGGGCCTCGCGGACGTTGACCGCGACGAGGCAGCGGGGGGTCCCTCGGGGAGGGCGTCCACGACGCGGGCCTTCCCGCGCACCGAGCGCCGCACCAGCGCGATCTCGTCGGTGGCCGCGCGGAAGTGGGGCCCGCCGTCGAAGGGGTCGATGCGGTTGCAGTACTGGAAGCCGATGCGGCGGAGCATCTTCTCGACGCCGCGGGTCTCGCGGCCCACCTTGCCGATCACCTCCTGCGCGTCGGTCGCGAGGAGCGACGTGTAGATGTCCCCGGCGGGGAAGAGGGAGCGAATGAACTCCTTGTTCCTCTTCGAGAGGACGTCAGCCTCCAGGTAGGACAGCCCGGTGAACTTCCGCCCCAGGGCCTCCCACAGGTGGCTCCGCCCGTCGGGGAGGAGCGGCGGCAGGAGCTCGGCGACCACCTCGTTGCGAAAGAGCCCGCGGTGCATCGCCATGAACATGAACCGCACGTACGAGATCATCATGCCGACGCGCTCGGGCACGCGTCGGCACTCGGGCAGCACGATGAGCCCGCCGATCTCCGTGGGGCCCTCGTAGCTGTGCCCGAGGCGCAGCACGGTGTGGACGAAGTGCCGGTCGAGCGTGGGGCTGTACTTCTCCTCGACGATCACGTCGAAGTAGATGTAGGGCGCGTCGCGGCGGCCGAGCTGCGCGATGATCTTGCTCGTCCCGATGACCCGCCGCTCGACGAGGTCCTCGAGGACGAACACGTACTCCCGGCGCCGCGCGTCGCGGAGCGCGCCCGAGAACGAGCGGCTCGCCAGGTCGACGATCTCGCGGACGGCGGTCGGGTCGTAGGGGAGGTTGATGGTGTTGAGGTGCTTCGCCAGCGCGAGGAGGCCGACCTCGTCCTCGATCGTGGCGCCGCGGATGACATAACGAATCATCACTGTGCTCCTCTCAAAACAGCCTGGCGCTGTCGACGAGCAGGGTCACGGGCCCGTCGTTGACGCTCTCGACCCACATCTCCGCTCGAAACTCCCCCGTGGCGACGGCGAGCCCGCGCGCGCGCATCCCCGCGACGAAGTCCTCGTAGAGGGCGTTGGCCCGGACGGGCTCCATCGCGGCGGTGAAATCCGGTCGCCGCCCCCCCCGCACGTCGCCGTAGAGCGTGAACTGCGGCATCACGAGCGCCGCCCCGCCGACGGCGGCGAGGTCGAGGCTCATGCGCCCGCGCTCGTCTTCGAAGACCCGCAGCGAGGCGACCTTCTCCACGAGGTACTTCCCCGCGGCCTCGTCGTCGCCCGCGCCCACGCCGAGGTACACGAGGAGCCCGCGGCCGATCTCGCCGGTGACCCGGTCGCCGACGGTGACCCGAGCCCGTGTGACGCGCTGGACGACGGCCCCTCACGGCGTCACCCGCGGGGCTGCGGGGAGCTTCGCGTCGCTCGCGCGGAGGTACTCCGGCTCGAGGTGACCGTCGTCGAGGCGCCCGCCGTCTCGCGCGCCTCCCATGCGATGAAGCGGGCCAATGGGGTCGCGACGGCCCCGGGGCGCGGGAGAAGCGCGACGGCGCGGCGCTGGTGAGCCGCTGGTAGAGGCCGTCGCCGAGGTCGCCGACGACCGCGATGTTCCCTTCGGGGAAGGCGTCGAGCGCGAGGGCGCCGAGGGCCTCGGGGCGGACGTGGACGGCGCCGCGCACCGTGACGCGCTCACCCGCGCGCGGGAGGAAGAAGGCCGCGTAGACCTCGTCGCGGCGCGCGTCGATGGTCGCGAGGAGGGGGCCCTCGTGACACCACGCGGAGGCGGCGAGGGCCGCGAGCGAGGTGACGCCGACGAGGGGGATGCCCGTGGCGAGCGCGAGCCCTTTTGCCGTCGCGAGACCGAGGCGGACGCCGGTGAACGACCCGGGCCCCACGCCCACGGCGATGCGCTCGATCGCGTCGAGGGGGACGCCCGAGCGGGCGAGCACCTCGTCGACGAGGGGGAGGAGGCGCTCGGAGTGGGTGGCGCGGAGGACGGCGCTCGACTCGGCGAGGACGTCGCGGCCGTCGAGGACGGCGGCGGAGGCGGTGAAGGTGCTGGTGTCGAAGGCGAGGATCTTCACGGGGTGGACGCGCAGCGGAAGGTGAGGGTGACCGAGCGGGCGCCGCGGGGGCGCTCCCGGCGGCGGGCGGCCCGCGCGAGGGAGGCGGGCTCCAGGAAGGAGCTGCCGCGGATGACGAAGTGATCGGGCGAGGGGGCCGGGGTGGCGGTCCACTCCGCGGCGTTGCCGCCGAGGTCGTGGACCTCGAAGGGGCTCCTCGCCCGCGGGTGCGTGAGCACGGGCACGGTATCACCGAGGGCGGCCTCGAGCCCGTTGACGCGGGTCGCGTCGGGCGCTGTTCCCCCAGGGAAGGCGCCGTCGTCGCCGCGCGCGGCCTTCTCCCACTCGATCTCGTCGGGCAGGCGGAGGCCGCGCCACGCGCAGTAGGCCGGGCGTCGTCCCACGACACGAGCACCGCGGGGTGGGCGCGGTAGGCGTCGAGCTGCGCCCCGCGCGACCGGTCGTGGCGCGCGACGAGCGCCGTGGCGACGGACGATTCGAACTCCGCCGCGGGAGCGGTGGGCCGGCGCGTCTCGGCGATAAATTGCGCATACTCGCGCTCGGTCACGGGGACGCGGTCGATGACGAAGGCCGCGACTTCGCGGGTCTCCTCCGGGAGAGACGGGAGCTCCAGCCCCGCGCGCGCACCGCCCGCCGCCTCGCCCAGGCGCGCAGGGCCCGCGGGGACGAGCGCCATCCGCGCGCGGGCGGCGACCGAGCGGGGCCCGCCAGCGCCCCGGTTGGAGCCGCAGGCGAACAGGGAGAGGGAGAGGAGGGCGAGGGCGCGCATCGAGACCCGCGCAAGGGTGCCATCTCGCTACGATATTCACCTTGGAAAATAGTGTTTAGCGAAAATCGTCGCGATCGCTTCACCAAAAGATTGACCCCCCCGTGGGGTGGGCGTAGAAGCCCCTCCCCTCCGACGAACGGGTCGGACGGGGCCCCTGCCAGGACGACGGCCTCGAAAGAAAAAAGACGAAGCTGGTTGACAGGGCAGACGAAGGCAGATAGAACCTACCTCCCTCGCAAGACGGAGGCGGGAGCGAAGGAGAGACGGCGAAGGCGCCATCCCCTGACACTCCCACGCAAGACCCTGAGCGGTGGATGATCTACACAATCATCTCCGATCTTTGAAAACCTGGTTGCAGGATGTCTGGCTCAGCCGAGCCAGACGCGCTGACGAGCGCCGAGTGATCG
>JADJAE010000124.1 GCA_016704445.1 Deltaproteobacteria bacterium | reverse complement strand
TCGGCGGGTGCCCTGGGAGCGCCAGGCGACGGCCAGGGCCACGACGCACGCGATGCCAATGGCCGCGACGGCGAGCGGCCAGCGAGGCCTCGGCGGAGCGACCGGTGCGGCGGGAGCGATCGTCGAAGGCCGCGAGGCGGGAGCGATCGCTCCGGCGACGGGCGCGGCGTCGAGGGCGGCGAAGGAGCGAGTCGCTCGAGACCTCGCGGGCCGACTGGATGCGTGCGTCGGGCGTCTTGGCGAGCAGTTGTTCGATGACGGCAGCGAGGGCAGGAGGGAGGTCGGGGCGCGCGTCTCGGATCGGAGGCGGGGGGAGGGTGCAGACCTCGTAGGCGAGCTTCGCGATGGACTCCGTACGGAACGGCGGCCGACCCGCGAGGGCGGTGTAGAGGATGACGCCGAGGGCGTAGAGGTCGGAGCGGTGGTCGACGTTCTTGGTGTCCTCGATCTGCTCGGGGGACATGTACTCGGGTGTACCGACCATCACGCCGGTGCCGGTGCGTCCCCCGCCGCTCTCTCCCGACAGGAACTTCGCGATGCCGAAGTCGAGCACCTTCACGAAGTCGGGGTTGGCTCCGCGGGCGATGAGAAAGACGTTCTCGGGCTTGAGGTCGCGGTGGACGATGCCCCTCTCGTGGGCGGCGCCGACGGCGTCGCAGACCTGCCGCATGACACGGACGGCGCGCCCGATGGGTAGCTGCCCGAACTCCTTGAGGACATCCGCGAGGTCCCTCCCGTCGAGGAACTCGAGGGCCATGAAGGGCGCCCCATCGGCCATGCGACCCATGTCGATGACATCGACGATGTGCTCGTTGCCGATGGAGCCCGCAGCCTGCGCCTCGCGGAGGAAGCGCCCGAGGACGTCGCTGTTGGAGGCGTACTGCGCGTGCAGGCACTTGATGGCCATGCGCCGCTTGACGAGGGTGTGCTCGGCCTCGTAGACGCGGCCCATGCCGCCCTCGCCGAGCTTGCGGACGACGAGGTAGCGGTCCTGGATGAGCTGGCCGAGGAGCGGGTCGCGCGCTTCGGTGAGGAGGCGCTCCGCGTCGGAGAGCGCAGGGGCAGGGCGGGTGCCATCGACTGCAGTGGGGGTGGAGGGGTCGGTCATGGGCGCTACTCGGCTGACCGATATGGACAGCAGCCCCTCTTCGCGCCCAGCAAGTCGCCTCGACGCCGCGCCCGTGCCGACTGCTCTCCTGCTCAGGTCTCGCGGCGCAGAGATCCGCTCGATCTGTACCACCCTCGCAGTCACATGGGAGGAGGCGACGCATCTGGTTGTGTGGAACAACGGACATGTTGGCGCTGTAGTGATCGCCGAGGAGCGAAGAGAGTTCGTCCGTCGGGAGCTTGTCGCCTTTGGGGGGACCGCTGTAATAAAGTGCATATGCGTGGGGCGTCGATGTAGTTCGATGTCGGCGCATCGACCTCTTGCGCTTTCCCGGCGGTCAGCACTGTCTTTTTGTGTGCGCAATTCCAGACTCGCCCCACGGTCCCGATTAGCTGCCCAGCCCGAACGTAGCCGGTCGCCGTGGACGACGAGAGATGAGCAAAAAGAGTCGCAGGCCGTTGTGGAGAAGGGGTCAATCGACGTTGGGCCCGTAGCCACCTCCTCTGGCGTGCACCGCTCGATGTCCCTTCTTGCCTCGGTGCTCATGGTGAAGTGCGGATGGCTCCCTGTTTTGGATCGGAACGGTGCCCCGCGGTGAATGAGGAGACGGGCGTCTTTCCCTCCCGCGCCTGCGATGTCGACTCCGGCGTGTGCTGGTGGCCTTGCCTCACTCCAGCCTTTCAGCTCGATGCGCGTCGCATGCTCAACGTCATTCGTGAACATCTGCGTCCCAAAGTCCTGGCCGCCTCCGCCCCCTCAGGCCCCTTATACCGAGAGATCATGAAGAGGCCGCGATGCGGTAGCCATACTCCGGAGCGTCGGCGAAGTCGAAGGCAGAAACATAACGCGATCTGCGATGGTCGCCCCCGACGAGCGCGGGCGGACTCGTCGACGGTACGAACCATGCCGGCGCCGCGTACTGGAGCGCAAAGACGACGATTGGCGAGCGCTCAAAGTCAGGGTAATAACCACTGAATTTGGCCCCAGCTGTCTGCGCCGCGTGCCAGTTTCCGGGCTCTGACGAAGGGGGCAGCTCCCACTCGAGCACAGTCTGAAACTCAGGCCATGTCGCTGGATCGTCCAGCATCTGAGTTGAGTCGGCGCGCATGATCCGCCAGCCCCACGCGCGACCGCTCTGCGTCGCGTCGTCGGGCCACGCGACAACGAACCCGGTCGCTGCTCGCGCCGACCCCCGATACCGAGGCGTCGGTTGAAAGTGGCCGAAAGACTTTGCCTGCCGCGCTGTCTTCTGTCTCTGCTCGGGTCGCCTCGGCGACGATGGCGAATCCACGGAATCCAAGTTCGAGCTTGCCACCGTCGCGCAAAGTCACCAGATCGAGCGGAATCGAGACCACTCCGTCGGCGTTGGTCTGCGGCAGGAGGGCATGCCCGCCCTTCCGGGGGAGGGGCATCGATCGCCGGTCGATCGTCGTAACCTTGCCGAACTTGAGGTACTCGATGATCGCATGCTGAACCGGGAGGCCCGATCGACAATCGATGACAGTGACGTCAATCGTCGCAATCGCGGGAATGACGTTGGTGTGTTTCCTGCCGACCGCGTGCTGTCGCTCGGAGCGATGCCCAGAGCCGCTCTGACTACTCAAAGGTGTCCTCCTCGGAGTCTAGAAGATCATCCATGTTCGAGTGACCCTCATCTTCGACGGGATCGCTCGGCTCGGCTGCGTCCGATTCGCCATCGAGGTCCGTCTGCGCATCTTCGGATCCGACTTCTCGCCCGTCCTCGTCGCACATCTCCTGCAACCGGCGCGTCGCGTCGTCGAGGCGACCCGTGTCTGGGATGTCGTCCTGGCTCTCTTGAAATGCCAAGATCGCTGGCCGCGTACGCGGTCCCACGAGACCATCGATCCCGCCTGGATCGTATCCAAGCCTCGCGAGTCGTTGCTGAACACCGCTGACCCGCGAGACCGGGTCCAGGTCTCCGATGTCCAGGGTGTGAGTCTGTCCCAGTACGTTCAGGATCGCCCGGCGCGAGTGCGTCGGCAACGAGACGGCAATGACCCCGTCGCCACCTGTGGTACCTTCAATTGGGGCATCACTACCGTCCAGCCTGAGCGACCAGGCGACCCCCCCGATACTCTCGTGCGCGTGGTCCTTCAGTCGCAGTCGCAACTCCCACTTCTCCCGTGGAACCTTAAACGTGTGCTGCCTCCCCGTCGCGATGCGCGCCTCGATCGGGTGCTTCTCGGGGATCTCCACCACGTCACCGGGGTAGAGTACGTTCGGATTCGGTCGCCGACGCCGCAGCGCCGCGTTCTCGGGCGCGTTGTAGACCGTCTGCCACGCGTACCCGTGCCGGGCCGCGATGGTCGCGAGGCACTCGCCCTGCTCCACCACGTGCGTCGTCATGGCAGGGCACCCCCAGCGAATGATCTCATCGCACCACCGCCCATTCCGTGCCGAGGCGCGCGACGAACACCTGCATGCTCACCGCGGCGGCATCGCCCTTCAGGTCGATCAGCTCGCCGCCGTCGTCGCGCGTCAGGTGGAACACCCGCCCCCCCGCGCAAGGCGTGACCCGGATCTCCGAAGGAACCGCAGGCGCCAGGACGACCGCAGCGGCCGAGAGGATTTCAGAGAATTCATCCTCGACCGCGCGGCGATGAGACACCAGATCATCGTCGAAGGAGACACAGAAGTCGGCCATCCGCTGTTCGAGGAAGCGCCCGATTCGACCGACGTCACGGATGCCGAAGGCGCGGTGGAGGTCAGCCCCGACGGCCTGGATGGCCGCCAGGGAGCGTGCGTCGAGCTCATCGACGGCGACGCAGCGATCCCAGAGCGAGGCCGTGGGAACCGCAAGAGCGGCGAACGGGATGGCGATGCTGAAGGGCTCGAACGACGCCCCGAGGGGCAGCTGCCACCGGAGCCGTGCGAGCGGCTGGTTGCGGTCCGCCGTGAGCCGGACGCTGAGATCCACGGAGGGCGGCGGCTCGCCAGTCCTCCGCGGAGATCGTCGCCGTGAGCTGGTTGTCCTCGGGCATGGTCCACCAGTCGACCGGGATGACCGTCTGCTGCGACTGGGGGTCGCGCACCCGCACGAGGGGCGCGCCGTTGATGCCAGCATCGATGCGCACGCCCCGGCTGGCGACCGCGATCTCGATCTTGAATTCCATTACAACACCGTCGTGGCAAGGCTACGCACGTCCAGGATCGAGACGTCGAATGGCTTCTCCGGATAGGTGCGCTTCTCCCATGCCACCGCGTCCCAGGACGCCTCGTGTTTCCAAACCAGGGCGCGGGTCAGCACCTTGATCTGCCAACGCCCCTCGCCGAGCTCGAGGGTGGGTGACGCCATCACTGCCCCATCCTTGAAGGAGAGACCGGCGCTGCCCTTGAAATCAGAGTTGAGCGTGCCCGTCACGGAAGCACCCCCAGCTCCACGCCGACCATCACGCCGATGTCACCGACGTATTTCCGGAATGTGCGCGGCGCGTGCCAGGCCATGCTGACGAGGGATGCTTGGAGCTTCGCCTCGAAGCGTGGCGCGAGAGCGCATCCGAACTCCGATGAGTGGTAGACCTTCCAGTCTGCGGGGTCTTCGCGCCACCCCCAGAAGCCTTCGACCCGACCCTCCATGATGCAATCGAAGTCGAGTGTCAGGGCGGAGGTGCTGGTCAAGGAAATCGAGCACCCTTGACCACTTCCAGGGACTCGCCTTGGCTTCCAGGGTCTTGGCAAGGAGGTACTGATCCGAGGAACACTCGATGCGCACGTCCTGGGCGTCGCCCTCGCAGCCGACGGCTCGCACGGGATACACCACCGGTTGAGCATCGTGGTCCATCGCCGACGCGCTCGCGCCCTTGAGGTCGACCGGCTCGTCCCCCAGACGAAAGGCGATCGTCGCCGCGCCGGTGTCGAACTCGACGGGGTGGGCCTCGCCGCAATCAGGCTCGCGGGCGACCCTCGCCCTCATGGACCGGACCCCATCGTAATAGCGATCGCCAATGGACTTGAGCGACAGACCCCACTTCATGCCCGGCTCCGGACGCTTGTCCATGGCCCCGAGGGACTTGACGAAGTCGCTCCAACTTGGGCTGGCCTTCCACTGGTCGAGGACCTTGGAGAAGCCATCCGCGGCCTTGGAGAGCTTTTCTGCGCCGACGGAATTGACGGGGACGCCCTGCTCCACGACGTCGCGCTTCGTTGGGAGCGGCACCACCTGGAGCAATCGGCCTGGACCAGGCTGGCGCTTCATCACGCGCCCCTGCACATCCAGGAATTCGATGTCCTTCGCGTGGCAGCGAACCGCGCGATTCGACCCGCCCCTCGCGTTGACGACCGACTCGTTGGCTCGCGGCGATCGCCGCCTCGGCTGATGCCCCTTCCCAGGTGGCACCTTCGCCGGCGGCGCCCCCTTGCGGCTGTCGTGCTCTGGAAAGGTCACCTCGCACATCCCCGGGTGCAGCCCGTCGAGTCGCGCGTTGCCGTCCCGATCGAGTTGCCCCTCCCGCACCTCCCCATCGGGCAGCTTCAGTACGTACCGGGCATAGGCCACTCCCTGCCCCGAGTCGTCATCGTACTCCAGTCGGATCGCGATCCAGGTCAGCTCATCCGGACCCCAGCGCCGTCGTGCGCAAATGCTCAAGCTTCGTCGCGCCCGTGCGGAACCCGGTTCGGCAGCCGCTCCAGTCGAAGCCGCCCCTCCGCGTACGCCGTCCGCAACAGCACCTCGGCAGTGGGCGTCTCGCGCCGCAGCGGCCGAGCCAGCACCCTGCCGACCTCCCCCATCAGCCACCGTGCACGGCCCGACGCGCGGGCAGCCAGGAGCCACGCCTCGAGCGCCCGCCGGGCGCCCGTATCATGCGTGGTGCGCAGTAGGCTGCGCGAGGCCGGCTGAAGTGAGAGAGAGTACTGTCCCCCCGGTGTGTCGAGTATCCATTGGGTCTCCCGCACAGCGCGCCTCCCTCTCCGCGCCGGACCATGCCAGAGTCCGCGACGCCGCGAAAGCCCTCCGCCGACCCGGCGAGCCCAGGTTGACACCCTTCGCCCCCCTCGCGTACGCCATGCGCGAGGTCTCCGTACGGTGGGTGGGGGCGAAGTGACCGCGTTTCCGTCCCGATCGCGCCGCGAACGCTCCTCCTGAGGTGCACTCCATGGCTGACGACGGCATGCCTTCTTCGTCCCTTGTCGAGGTCGAGTTCGGCTTCACCGCCAGCGGCGTCAACGCGACCTTCCGCGTCGTCAGCCTCCACCTCACCGAGGCCATCTCCGAGTCCTTCTCCGGCGTGGTCGAGATCGCCACCGAGACCGAGTCCCTCCAGGGCGAGAACCTCCTCGGCAAGACCGCCGCCCTCACCATCGACCGCGGCGAGCTCCAGCGCACCATCCACGGCCTCATCGCCGCCGTCGAAGACCGCGGCACCACCGCCGATCAGCGCGTCTTCGAGGTCGTGCTCGTCCCGCAACTCTGGCTGCTCTCCCAGCGCAGCGCCCACCGCATCTTCCAGGACCTCGACGCCGTCGCCATCGTGAAGGATGTGCTGCGCGAGGCGGGCGTCTATACCTCCGGGCCGGGCGTCGTCGACCGCGCCGCCGCGCCGCGCGTGCGCGAATACTGTGTCCAGTACGGCGAGACCGACCTGGAGTTCGTGCGGCGCCTCCTCGACGAGGAGGGCTTCGCGTACGCCTTCGAGCACACCGCCGACGGCGAGGGTCTCGTGCTCTTCGACCCCGGCAACGCCGACGCGCTCCCGAAGGTCGAGAGCACCGAAGGCACGCTCGCCGTCATGGGCAACGGGCTCGCCACCCACGACGCCGAGGGCCTCGCCCACCTCGACGCCGTGCGCGAGGTCGTCCCCACCGCGCTCTCCCTCCGTGACTGGGACTTCACCCACTCCAACGCCGCGCTCTCCCAGCGCTCCGCCGCCCCCAACGACCGCGGCCTCGCGGTCCAGGACCACCCCGCCCGCTTCACCCTCGGCCCCTACGACGCCGGGGGGCACACCTACGGCGCGCCCGACATGACCCGTCACGGGAGACTGCGCCTGCAGGCCGCCGGGCAGCGGGCGCGCGTCGTGCGGGTCGGCGGCAACGTCACGGGCTTCACCGCGGGCAAGATGTTCATGACCCGCGAGGAGGGGCCCCGCGCCCTCCACGGGCGTCATCTGCTGACGCGGGTCGTCCACATCGGCAACTGCCCCGAGGTGCTCTACGCCGCGAGCGCCGGGGGGGAGAAGCTCGATCGCTACGTCAACCAGTCGGAGTGCGCGCCGCTCGGCGAGGGCTACGTCTGGCGCCCCGCGCCGGTCTCGCCGCGGCCGCGGGTCGACGGCCCGCAGACGGCGGTGGTGATGGCCGAGCCCGGCTCGTCTGACGAGATCGTCACCGACCACCACGGTCGGGTGCTGGTGCGGTTTCACTGGGACGCGATGCGCACCTCCGCGCAGCAGGGCAAGCGCGCCTCGTGCTGGCTGCGCGTCGCGCAGAACTGGGCCGGCGCCAACTGGGGATTCCTCTTCGTCCCGCGCGTCGGGATGGAGGTGATCGTGCAGTTCCTGGACGGCGACCCCGACCGCCCGATCGTCACCGGCTGCGTCTACAACGGCACGCACCCGACGCCGGTGAAGCTTCCCGACAAGAAGACCCAGTCGGGCATCCGCACCCAGAGCTCGCCGCACAACGGCGGCTACAACGAGCTGCGCTTCGAGGACGCCGCGGGCGACGAGCACATCTGGCTGCGCGCCCAGAAGGACCTCACCGAGCACGTGCTCCACGACCGCAAGACCAACGTGGACCACGACCAGACGGTGACCATCAAGCACGACGAGAGCCACACGGTGGTCAACAACCGCTCGATCACGGTGAAGGCCAACGAGACCCACGAAGTGAAGAAGAACCGCCAGACGGCGGTGAAGGGTCACGAGCAGCGCGAGGTCACCGGCAACGACAGCCTCATCGTGCACAAGACCCGCACCACCCACGTCGACCAGGAGTGGAAGCTCACCGCCGACGAGGGCGCCTCCATCGAGGTCGGCGCGACGGCGAAGCTCAACATGAAGCCCGACGAGATCCACCTCGAGGCGCCGTCGGGCATCACGCTCAAGTGCGGCGAGAACATGATCGAGATGACCCCGTCGGGCATCACGCTCAAGACCAGCGCTGGCGCCAAGGTGGCCCTCCAGGGGCCCAACATCAACGTCGAGGGCGGCGCGATGGTGACCATCAAGGGCGTCCTCGTGAAGATCAACTGACGCGATGGGAAACCCCGCAGCCAGGCTGGGTGACTCGGGCGCACACGGCGGCGCCATCGTCATGGGTTGCCCGACGGTGATGATCGGCGGCATGCCCGCCGCGCGCGTTGGCGACATGCACGTGTGCCCCATGATGACGGGGATGGTTCCGCACGTGGGCGGGCCCATCGCGCTGGGCTCGTTCACGGTGCTCGTCGGATCGATGCCCCAGGCGCGGGCGTCGGATATGGCCGTGTGCGTGGGCCCGCCCGACACCATCGCGATGGGCGCTCCCACGGTGCTCGTCGGCATGGCCGGCGGCGGTGGCGGCGGCGCGATGGGCGCAGCGGCCGGCGCGGCGGCGAGCACCGGGAAGTCGCCGATGGGCGAGACCCCCGCTGCGCACCGACTGCCCGATGGCAGCTGGGAGACCCGCGTGGGCAGCGTGCGGATGCGCGGGGAGCAGTGGTTTCAGGCCCAGGCGGTGCGCGATCTGGCACGCATCCGGGCGACGCGAGCGGGGCGCGCGCTGCTGGCGTCGATCGATCGCAGCGGTCGGAGCGTCACCGTGGTCGATGGCGGGCGCGCGGGCACATTCGTCGCCGCACGACCCGGCGCGCTTCCGGGTGAGCCCGCCGACTCCGTCGTCGGCTACCGACCCGATCGCACCACGGCCCCGTCCGCTGCCTCCGACCGCGGGCGCGCGGCCCCGAGCGAGCGACCACCGCATGGAGCCCTGGAGGGCGCCCTCAGTCGCTCCGATGACCTCGCCCACGGGCGCCCGGGGCGTCGATGAACCTCGACCTCTCTGCCCACGCCGAGTGGCGGCGCGAGGCCAGCACGTTGCTGCTGCGGTACCAGGTGCACAACCCGCTCGCGCTCCCGGTGCTCCTCTTCGACCGTCGCTGGGACCACGACCTCGACGCGGTCGACCGCGATTGGATGGAGGTGTTCCTCGATGGCGGGCGCGCGGTGCTCATCCGGGGACACCTCCCGCCGCCCGACGGGGTCGTGGCGACGGAATACCCGATCCCATATGGTCGGCGCCTGGAGCCTGGCGCGACGCACATCACCGAGCTCTGCCTCCCGCTCCCCCTGCTCGAGGACTCGCTCTGGATGTCGCTACAACGTCCGCCGATGGGCCCTGATGAACCCCGCGAGGTCGAGGTGGAGCGAGTCGACCTGCACCTGGGGTGGTGCGTGCTCCGGGGCACCGAGGGGTTGCCGGAGGAGTCGCGGGAGCCCGTGGAACTCAGTGGCGAGCGGATGCACCGGCTCGACGGCGCGCTCATCGCCGCGGCGCAGCAGACGGCCGCCACCGTGATCGCGATCGGACCGCTGCCGCTGCGGCGCTTCGCCGGAGGCGTCGCTTGACCAGAGTGGAGACCGTCCACGGTTCGTTCGAGGCGCCTGCGGGGTGGATGCTCCTGGAAGCCGGCGCGGCCGAGGGTCCGCTCGCGGAGGGGGCGGTGCGCGCCTCGATCGTCGTCTCGGGTGATCTGCCCATCGAGGGGAAGAGCCCCGCGGAGTACATCGCGATGCAGGGCGTACTCCTGCCTGAACTGCTCCCAGGGTACGCGCCGCTGGAGGCGCGGACGCTGTCCGACGACGTCTGGGGACCTTGGCTTGTGCACCATCGGTTTGAGCCGACGGGAGATCCTGCACTTTTACAGTGGCAGGTATATTTCTTCGAAGTCGACCGCGTGGGCATCCTCACGGCGACGGGCCCGGCCGAGGCGCCAGGCGATCTGCAGGCTCACCTCTTCCGTGCGATGGGGACGTTCGCGTTTCCCGAGCGAGGCTCAGCCGAACACGACCAGCTTCAAGACCACGCCCACCACCGCGAGGAACACCAGGCTCAGCCCGCCTACCAGCAGTAGATGGTTCGTCGCTTCGGGGTCGCGCGGCTCCGGTTGCGGCGCCGCGGGCGGACGCAGGTGCATGGTCGACATCATCGGCGGCGTCTCGAACTGTGGCGATTGCGGCGGGGCGTACGGTGTCCAGGGCTGCGGCCCCGGAGGGCCGGACGGCGGCGCGAGCGTCGGTGGTCGCGGAGCGGCCCACGGAACGGGCGCGCCCTCGGAGGCGCCAGGGAGGACCATCGTGCCGGCGAAGGAGCTCTGCGGAGCGCTCGTCCCCGAGGGCTCGGGCAGCATCATCGTGGAGTCGACGGCGTGCCCCGGCGTCGGTGGGCCGAACGACGACTGCCCCAATGGGAGCGTGGGCGTGGGAGACTTCGCGATCGGCCTCATCTGTCCGAAGCCGGGGGCATCGGGAGAGAGCATCATCGTCGCGCCGGGCGCCGCGGGCTCCGGTCCGTGGTCGACCACCGTGGCGCCGAGGTCGGGCCCTTCGTCAGAGAGGAGCATCGTCGAGTCGGGAGCCGCAGCGGCCCGACCGGGCCCCGGACGTGGGGGGGGCGCGGCCACGTGGGGCGTGGGCTGCGACGCGCGCTGGATGTTCTGCATCAGGTCGTCCATCGAGCGCGCACGCGGCGCCGCCTGGCTGAACTGCGCCGGATCGAACGCCAGGTCCCACGGGTTGCTATCCGGGGGCAGATCGGAGATCGCCATCGTGGCGGCGTAGTTCTCGACGGGACGCACCACCACCGGTCTGATCGCAGCCGCCGGAGTCGGCGTCGGAGTCGGTGCGAGCGACGGCATCTGCAGCGCTGGCCCATCTCGGAAGGGCGATGGCATCGAGGCGGGAGCGAACGCCGCGAGCGGCCCCTGGGCGGGCCCTGACGGCATGGGCTCGTGGTGCTGGGTCGCGAAGAGCGACCGCGGCGCGGGCGCCGCGGGCGCCGGATCCTGGAGCGCGGGGCGGCCTCGATCGACTGTTGCCAGGCTCGCTGCACCTCCGCGAGGAAGCCTTCGACCGTCGCGAAGCGCTGCGAGGGATCGGGCTGCAGCGCGACGCCGGCGGCCTCCCAGACCGCGGCGGGGACATCCTCCCGTCGTCGGTTCATCGTCGTGGGCGCCATCGTCGCGCCCATCTCCGGCGGCGTGGACACCATCTCGCGCAGCAGGGCGCCGAGGCCGAACACGTCGGTCGCCTCGGTCGCCGGCCGACCGTCGAACTGCTCGGGCGCCAGGCTCAGCAGCGCCCTCGCGCTGCGCGCCGGCGCCGATGGATCGGGGTCGGCGAACCGATGGAGTCCGAAGTCCAGGACCCGCACCTGGAAGTCTTCTCCGGGCAGCCGGTGGATCACGACGCATCCCGGGTTGAGCCCGCCGTGCACGACGGACTTCGCGCCGCGGTGGGCCGCGGAGATCGCGGCCGATACCATCGCGAACAGGCCCTCGAGCAGCCGCACCGGGAGCAGCACCCCCGTCTCGCGCGCGCCATCGAGCCCGGCGCCGAGCGAGCGGCCCTCGAAATGTTCGTGAACCAGGAAGGGGGAGCCCTGGTGAAGTCCGTGGCCGACCGTCGCGAGCACGTTGCCATGCTTGAGCGCGCGGAGCGTGTTGATGTGATCGCTGAGCTCCTCGGGGAGCTCGACGCCCCTCACCGGTCGCAAGAACTTCAGCATCACCAGGCGGTTCTTGAAGCGACGGTCGAGGGCCTTCCAGCTCTCGCCGTATCCGCGGTCATCCATTCGGGTGACGAGCTCGAAGCGCTGATCGACGAGGACGCCTGGCGTACGGGGAGAGCTCATGGGCGGTGCACCGATTGGTTCCATCTCGACCGGCGCGACCGCAGGGGCTGACGCCGCCTCCCCGCCGCGCTGGTCACCGATCTGGCGAGCATGATAACAGGTTGGGCGGTCAATCCGAGGAGGCGAGATGCGAGGTGGGGGACTGCTGGCCTTGTCGGCCATGGTGGTGGCGTGCGGTGGGGATCCGACGCCAGCGTTGGATGCTGGCGTGAGAGTCGACCTGGGGACGGTCGAAGTGGGCGGCGCCGACGCGATGACAGTGGGCGACGCGAGGGTCGCCGCGTGCCGTACCGACTCCGACTGCGACGACGGGATCTTCTGCAACGGCGACGATCGCTGCGCCGGGGCCGGGGCGCCCGGGGAGCGACGCGCGCGGGTGCGTGACGCAGCCGCGGTGCGCGAGCGGGACGACCTGCAGCGAGGCCGCGCGGGCGTGCTCGGCGGCGGGCTGCGTCGACGGCGATCGCGACGGGCAGCGCGTTCTCAGCGCGACGGCGTGCATGGGGGACCCCGCCGCGCTCGACTGCGACGACGGCGATCAGTTTCGCTTCTCGGGCGCGGGACGCGAGCGGTGTGACCCCCTCCGGCACGACGAGGACTGCTCGTACCTCACGGTCGGCTCGGACACCGACCAGGACGGCGACCGGGACGGCGCGCCCAACAACGCGTGCTGCAACATCATCACCGAGCCGATGGCCCCGGCCGAACTCACCGAGGCCGCGCTGCTCTCGCACCACCTGCAGCTGATCAACCCGCGGCTGGTGTGCGGGCTGGACTGTGACGACAGCAACCCCCGGGTGCATCCGGGCGCTGCCGAGGTGTGCAACGGCATCGACGACGACTGCGACGGGATGGTCGACGAGGGCCTCCGGGCGCGTGTCTATCGCGACTGCGACGGCCACGGCGACGGCGACGAGGGCGACCAGGGCACGCTCGGCTGCAACAGCCCGCCGCCGGTCGCGTGCGGGTTTCCGATGGTGCTCACGCACACCGACTGCGACGACCGTGACCCGCGACGGCGGCGCATGGGCGCCGTGGAGGTCTGCGACGGCCTCGACAACAACTGCAACGGCGCGATCGACACCGACGGCGCGGGGCTCGAGTGCGCGCTCGGTCAGCCGGGCGCTCCCGCCGCGACGCGGGCCTGCATGGACTCGATGTGTGGGGCGTCGGGGGGGGCGCAGAGCTGCGACAACACCTGCCATTGGAGCGAGTGCGTGCGCACCGGCGGACGAAGCTGCCGCGCGGGCGCCCTCACGGCCGTGGCGTGCGGCAATGACGAGACCGGGCACAACGCCAACTGCGGCCGGCGGCGATGCTCCACGCTGTGTGAGCCAGGCGCGTGCGAGTTCGACGCGGAGGGATGCAACCAGCGCGACGACGACTGCAACGGCCGGATCGATGAGGGGCTCGGTCACCGCTGCGAGCGGACGTGGTCGTACACGGCCGGCGGGTTGGCGACCGACTGGGGGCTCCTGGGCAGCGCCACGCGGGACACGGCGACCGGTCGGTTGGTGCTCTCGAACGGGGTGCGGTCGCGGGTGGGGGCGGCGTACCTGAACCAACCCGTGCAGCGGGCGCTGACGATGGAGGTGGAGGCGGAGGTGCCCATGCTCCAGGGCGAGACCGACGGTCTCGGGAATGGGTTCGCGGTCTACCTCCTCGACACCCGGGTGGCGCCTCCCACAGACGGTACCGGCGTGGTTCCGACCGGGGCGCGCGGGTACGTGTTCTCGCTGATCTATCAGCCTTCGGGGCCCATCCTGTTCATCGAGCGCCTCACCGACCAGCGCACGCTGATCGCGCGCCAGGACCTCCCGATGATCTCCCCGGTCACGGGCGACACCTGCGCCGGGGCTGGCAACTTCATCCAGATCGGCGGCGGCGGGACGAGCCGGGTGCACCGAGGAGGCGGCGCCAACACGGCGCTCATCACGCTGCGGGGGAGGGTGTTGTCCTTCTCTCTCACCTACGGCGGCCGCTCGGGCGGCTGCGCGGTGGCGGCGGGCAACGAGCCCGATGACCTGCTCTTCGGTCGGCCACTCTACCTCGGCTTCGGCGTGGCAACCACCGATCGGACGATG
>JADJAE010000123.1 GCA_016704445.1 Deltaproteobacteria bacterium | reverse complement strand
AGACCGCGACGGAGTGACGGCTGGGGGTCCATGCGACCACGCATCGTGGCGACTCGACGTCGCCCCGTCGAGAACGCGGGCTCGTGCAGCGCTTACCACCTTCTGGGCGACCTTCTTGCTGGAGTTGCCGGCGTCCATCGTCACGATGGCCCCCTTGAGTTCGAGCGCCTCCAGCATCGACACGATGGCGTCACCCTCCTCGGGCGCACCCTCGACGTTTCGCTGAGCCAGCATCAACCGCTGGCTGCCCACCCACGCGTGAACCTGATGCAGCGGCGTGCGTCCAAAGGCGCGAGCCAGAGCGCCCCGCAGGGCCTTGCCATCGAAGGCCACGACCTGCCCGGCCAGCGACTCCGCCAGGCTGTTCACCCACGCCCCATGCCAGGCCTCGAACGCTGGCGGACGAAGCGACGAGAACAGTCGGCGGAAGACCCCCTCCTTGGGCGGCTTCGCGGGCATCTCCAGGAAGGTCCGCAGCCACTTCTTCTTGGACTTCGCGAAGACCTCCAACTCCGTCCACCCCGCGGCGCCGCACAGGACGCCCAGCAGCCCGATCACCAGCACGGTCTCGAACGGGTACTCGCAGCGGCCGGTGACGCGCGGGTCCCGCAGGCCAGAGAAGTGCTGGAGTATCTCGCGGACGCCCTTCGGAAGCTCGGAGCTCTGCATGCCCCGCCCCTATCGCGATGAGCCAAGAAATCAAGCCGTTTTGGCACCGTCGCCCTGACTTCATCCCTGCGGGCGGGGCCAACCGCCCCATGAACCACTGAGCTGACATTGAAACCCCCGCACCCGCGGTCGTCACCCGGATCTCCAAGGGAGACCTCGCGAGCGTTCGGTGGGTCGCCGCAGCTGGGCGCGTCGCGCTTGCACGCGTGCGGAAACTCCTGCACTCTTCTATCCTGTGGGAGCGCGTGCGAGGTTTTCGGTTCAGGGAATCGCGGTCATGGTTTCGCTGACCGCAGGACCGGTCTGGGCGCAGACGCATGAGAGCGTGGACGAGGACTACTCCAGGGCGTCACGGCTGCGACGCGATCATCGTCCCGAAGAGGCGCTGGTCATCTATCAGCGCCTGTACGATCTGACGCGCGCGTCGCGGGCGCAGGGGCAGCTCGGGATCACCGAGGCGCAGATGGGGCGGTGGGTCCGGGCGGAGGAGCACCTGGTTGGGTCCCTAGCCGAGCCAGATCACTGGGTCGGACAACATCGCCGCGACCTTGAGTCGGCTCTCGAGTCGGTGAGGGCGAACGTCACGGACCTCGTCGTGGCGTGCAACGTCGCCGGGGCCACGCTCCGCATCGACGGCACGGCGCTGGGCACCCTGCCTCGAACGACGCCCGTTCGGGTTCCACTGGGTCCGGTGGTGATCGACGTGGTGGCTGATCACTACGAGCCCCACCGCCGGACGGTGCAGATGACCGCGCGCCCGAGCCGCGTCGAAGTGACCCTGGTCGCGGAGCTACCGGCAGCGGCCACGCCTCCGGCTCGCGAGGCTCCCCCGGTCGCCGCGCCGACACCGTTGGTGGCGCGTGCCATCACGATCAACGCCGCCGCACCCGAAGGGCCCGCGGTGTCGGTCGTGCCCCCGCCACCACCCGCCCCGACCGGGGGCCTCGTCCGCACGCTCGCGTGGGCCGGGCTGACATCGGGGGCAGCGCTGGTCATCGCCGGCGCGGTCGCTCACGCGTATCGGGAGTCGCAGGTCAACGGGGTCTACAACGCCGAGCCGTGCTCGCCGACCGACACGCAGACCCGTTCGCTGGCGCTGTCCCGACACCCTCTCCGCGCTGAACACCGCTCTGACGGTGAGCATCTATCGGGTACAGCGTTGGTGGCGTGTTGACGTTGGCATCGATGATCTCCCTGCTCTGGCCGTCGGCGGCTCGCCCGACGCGGGTCTCGTTGACTCCCGGTCCCGCGTCCTTCGGTGCTGGCCTCAGGATGACATTCTGAATGTTGCACCCATCCTTGCTGGACCCGATGGATGGTGCGGTGAAGGTCCGAGGGTTATCCCTGCTCGGAGCGTGCGTGCTGCTGGCCGCATGCACATCACCCCTTCCCGACGAGGCGCTCGTGATGCGAGCGGACCGAGCGGGCGACGATGCCACGACGGACCTTCCCTTCGACGTCCGATCGGAGCAGGTTGCGGACGCCCCTCCCGCCTTCGACGTCCGCCCGGATCGGGTCACGGACGCCTCTTCTCCTCCGACGGTAGCTGCGTGGCGGGTCTCGGCGACTGCGACGGCGACCCCTCGAATGGCTGCGAGTCTCCGCTGAATACCGGTGGCGAACTGCGGCGCGTGCGGCGGGCGCTGCGAGATTCCCAACGCTGCCGCGGCCTGCACGCTCGGCGCCTGCGTCGTGGGAGAGTGCGCGACGGGATTCGGCGACTGTGATGGGAGTCCGGGCAATGGGTGCGAGACGCCCCTCGATACTCTCGCGAACTGCGGTCGCTGCACTGCCGCGTGCGGTCCGGCGAACTCGACCGGGACATGCACCGGGGGGCGTTGCGCGGTCGCCTCCTGCGCAGCCGGGTACGGCGACTGCGACGGTCAGCCCGGCAACGGCTGTGAGCGCAGCCTGACGACGCTGAGCGACTGCGGCGGCTGTGGGGCCGTCTGCACGCCGCCGGCCGCGGCCGACGCGTCCTGCGCGACCGGGCAGTGCCGCTTCAGCTCGTGTCGGCGCGGCCTCGGCGACTGCGACTCCAACCCGGCGAACGGCTGCGAAACCGTTCTGGCCACGACGTCCAACTGCGGATCCTGCGGGCGGAGGTGCCAGTTCGCTGGCGCGTCCGCGTCCTGCGATACGGGGACCTGCGTCCTGGGCGCCTGCAACCCGAACTTCGCGGACTGCGATCGCGTCGAGAGCAACGGATGCGAGCTCGACCTCCGGGGAGATCCGTTGAACTGCGGCACGTGCGGCGTCGTGTGTGCCGACCGCCCGTCATCGACGCCGGCGTGCGTAGCGGGGGCGTGCGGATTCGCGTGCCTGTCGGGATACGCGGATTGCAACGGAGCCGCGACCGACGGCTGCGAGGTCAACGTTCGCACGTCGGCGACCCACTGCGGTCGTTGCGGCAACGCGTGCGGGGCGCGTCCGAACGCCACAGTCGCCTGCAGCGCGGGCGTCTGCGCACCCCTCTGCCTCAGCGGCTTCGGGGACTGCGATGGGATGGACTCCACCGGTTGCGAGGCCAGGACGTCGAGCGACGTCTTGAATTGCGGGCGCTGCGGCACGGCGTGCCCGGTCAGCGCGCACGGAGCGACGAGTTGCGCCGTCGGCGTCTGCAACCTTCAATGCGAACTGGGGTATCAACTCGCGGGCAGCGTGTGCGTCCCGGCGCCCCGGCCGATCGCCCCCCTATCAACCGCGACCGTGAAGACGAGCCGACCGGGGCTGCGGTTTCGGCCGGCCCCCGACTCCGACGGCACGCGCGTCCAGGTCTGCCGCGACCGTGCGTGCTCCATGGTGGAGGAGACCATCGACGTGAACGGTTCGCTCGCCGCGCCGTCCGCGGGACTCTCCCCGGGCACACACTATTGGAGGTTGTTCGCACGAACTGGTGTTGTGACCTCGACGCTCGCCTCGCCCACCTGGCAGTTCACCGTCGGGAGGCGCAGCGCGCCCGTCGATTCCAGCTCGGGGACCACGCCAGACTTCAACGGAGACGGATACAGCGAACTCGTGGTGGGGAAGTACTCCGGTGGCGCGTGCGTATCCAACATCTACGTCTGGGCCGGGAATCCGCTCGGGGTCGTCGGCGCCCCGAGCGTGACGATCCGAGACACCGGAACCTTCAGCGGCGGATATGGCACGACGGTTCGAAGCGCCGGGGACGTCAACGGCGACGGCTTCGCGGATCTGCTGGTCGGCGGATACTCTCGATTCGACATCTTCCTCGGTCGAGCCTCCGGCCTGCGAGCGTCTCCCGACTCCACTCACGCGGCGGGTGGGGTCAGCCAGGGGCAGATCTCCGCGGCGGGGGACATCAATAGCGACGGCTTCGGGGACGTCGTCGCGTACAGCGAAGACCGCGCTCTGGTCTACCTGGGCGGCCCTCGCGGCCTCGAGGCCGTCGCGAGTCAGATCGTTCGCCGCCCCGACGCGGTCGGGAGGTTCTTCGGCAACTCGGCGACCGGGGCGGGCGACGTCAACGGGGACGGCTTCGCCGACCTGATCCTCGGCTACTACAACACGGTCGGAGCAGTCAGTCGGGCACACCTGTACCTCGGCGGTGCGGCCGGACTCCCTGCGCTGCCGAACGTGACTTTTGTCGGCCCTGACGGCGTCGATCAGCGATTCGGGAGCAGCATCGCGGCAGGCGACCTGAACGGCGACGGTTACGACGACGTGATCGTCGGGGGCCGGGCCGACGCTACTGGCCTCGCGCTCGGTCATGTCTACTACGGGGGGCGGGCGGGTCCCGGGACGACGCCGAACGTCATTCTCGCGGGTCCTGGCTTTGCGAACAGCAACCGACCCATGACCTTAGGCTCGATGGGAGATCTCAATGGGGACGGGTTCACGGACGTGGTCGTGGGCGTCCGCGCGAGCGTGCAGGTGTACCTTGGCGGAGTCGGAGGCCCGCCAACCACCCCGAGCCTGATTATCGCTTCGCCCGACGGCCCGGTCTCGTACTTCGGGGTCTGGGTCGGCAACCTTGGGAGACTTCAATGGCGACGGATACTCTGACCTGATCGAGGGCGAGGCGATCCCCGGGGTTACCGGCGCGGGGGCGACCTTCTATCTCGGCTCGCCGGGGACCGTCGTCACTCAGCCCGGCACGATCCTCATAGACCCAGTTCCGGCGTGTACGGGTTTTGGCTCCTCGGTTGCGACGGTCGCTGCGGCGCGAACCCGGTCGCGGTCATGAAGCAACGAAGCCCCTACAGCTCGCGGCATCGATGGATGGCCGCGATCGCCGTCTCTGCGGTGGCGGCGTGCACCAGCGCGCTGCCGGACGTTCCGCTTCAGCGTCGGTCCGTAGACGGCGGCGACGTTCCCGACCTCGGGGGGTCGGCCGACGCTCAAGGAATCGTCGATGGCGGAGTATCCATCGATGTCGGTGGAGTCATCGACGCGCCGGCCGAACTCGACGGCGACGCTGCGAAACCCGAGGACATCCACGACGACTCGGCGACATCGTGCGGGCCGTGCTCGCTCCCCCACGCGAACCCCGTTTGTTCGGAGGGCGTCTGCCGGGTCGGCACCTGCGCCGCGGGGTACGGCGACTGCGACCTAGCCTCTGCCAACGGGTGCGAGACCTCGCTGGTGACCGCCACCGGCTGCGGGGCCTGCCGTCGGGCCTGCTCGCCGGACAACGCGGTCGGAACCTGCGCCCTGGGCTCGTGTCGGGTCGCGTCCTGCCTCCCGGGATTCGGGGACTGCGATGCCCGGGCCGAGAACGGCTGCGAGTCGCCGCTGAGTCGGCCGACCTCGTGCGGCGCGTGCCGCGCGACGTGCGCCCCCGCCAACGCGATGGCCTCGTGCGCCACCCAGAGCTGCGCGATCGTCGGGTGCGCGCCCGGCTTTGAGGACTGTGACGGCAGCGTCGCGAACGGCTGCGAGGCCCGCCTCGACACGACCGAACACTGCGGAACCTGCACGGCGCGTTGCTCATTCGCCAACGCGACCCCCGCGTGCGTGTCCGGTCGTTGCGCGATCGCGTCGTGCGGCGTCGGCTTCGGGGACTGCGACCGCGACGTGCGCAACGGCTGCGAGCTGCCCTTGGACACGCTCACCGACTGCGGCGCGTGCGGCTCGTCGTGCCGCCCGGCGCACGCGACCGCGTCGTGCGTGGGGTCGAGGTGCGCCATCGCGGCCTGCGAGGCGGGGTTCGGTGACTGCGATTCCGACGTGAGCACGGGCTGCGAGGCGCCCCTCGACGGCCGCGCCAACTGCGGGGTCTGCGGCCGGGTCTGTGTCGCCGGTCTCACGTGCAGGGGCGGCGTCTGTGCGCCCGAGCAACGCAGTTGCGTGACGCCGACCGCCTACGGCTGCGGCGTGGTCGAGATCGTCGGCGGCACCTTCGCCATGGGGATCAGCAGCGCTCAGGCCGCGGCGCTCCAGATCAGCTCGTCCGAGGGTCAACCGCAGCAGCCGATGATCACGGTCGGCGGCTTTGCGGTGGACTCTCACGAGGTCTCGGTCGGGAGGTTTCGTCGCTATTGGGAGGCGGGGCACCCGGCGCCGGCCGGGCCCGTCGTGTACCCGGGAGGCTCGTTCCCAGAGGCGCTGGTGGTGACGGAACCGAGGAGCGGAGGCGGGAGCGACTGCAATTGGACGCGGGACCCCGGTCCCATCGAGCGTCACCCGATGAACTGTGTGAGTTGGTCTACGGCGCAGGCATTCTGCGTGTGGGATGGCGGCCGCCTCCCGACCGAGGCGGAGTGGGAGTACGTCGCCACCGGCAGGGTGCTGGCAGGATTGCCCACTCCGCGGTCGTTTCCGTGGGGCAACGACCCGCTGGACACCGAGGTACCGATACGGTGCGACCGCGAACAGTGGCTCTCGTCCTGCCCGGGCGCCGACGGTCAGCAGACCCTCCCCGTCGGGAGCTTCCCCGCGATCGGCGGCGTCTACGACATGGCCGGAAACGCCTACGAGTGGGCCGCAGATCGGTTTCAGAGCTACAATTTCACCGGCTGCTGGGGAGGTGGCCCCCGCACGAACCCGCTCTGCGCGGATGCCTCTGGCTCGGGCATCCTGCGGGTCATTCGGGGCGCCCCGTTCTATCGAGTGGACGTCGCGGTGTCGGCGTGGCGCACCGCGATCCCCCCATCCTCCGAATTCGGTTTTCGTTGCGTTCGGACACGATAAGGGAGCCACGCGCGAAGAGGCCAGCGAGCTCCTCTGCGTGGAGAGGACCATGCGAATGCGCGGCGAAGCGATCGCGCACGACGCGGTTTTTCCTCGGCGCGGCCGCGGGTCGCGTGACGTTCCGTGAGAGCTGGGATCGCGCCGCGGTGGGTGGTCGGCGCCCGTGACGTCGTCGTGGATGGGACCGCGCGTCGATCGCTGCGAAGACGTGCCGCGTTACCCGACCATAAGGACTCGAGCAGCATCGTAGCCGCGCGAAAGGGCGCGGGCGCCGCAGGCATCCGGGCCGTGAAGTTCAATCCGGGAGACCGGCTCCGTGAAGATCGGTCGGATCTCGTGGGCAATCGCTCCGACGCGGCGCGCCTCGCCGAGCTCGAGCGGGAGAAGGCCGCGCTGACCGAGCGCCTGCACGACACCGAGGCCTCGCTGGAGCGCCTCCGGCGCGCGTACACGCACGCGCTCGCGCAGCTCCAGCTCATGCGCCGGCGCAGCTCCGTGGCCTCCGCCGAGCGCGCCGCCGTGGACGCCGCGCAGCTCGCCTTCGATGCCCTGTTCGCGGAGGTCCAGTCGCTCTCCAAGGAGCTGGACGCGGCCGCGGGCGACGAGGACGGAGACGACGAGGGAGAGAAGACGAAGCGCAAGCGCAAGACCCCGCCCACGGGCCGCCGCGACCTCGCCGAGACCGACCTGCCCGTGGTGCGCGTCGAGCTCACGGACCCGGAGCTGGAGGGCAAGGCCGAGCGCATCGGCTTCGAGGAGAGCTCGCGGCTCGGCTACGAGCGCGGCGGCGCGCGGCGCATCGTCGTCGCGCGCGCCGTCTACAAGGTTGCTGAGCCGGCGGTCGAGGCCGCGGTCGAGCCCATCGCGGACGCGCCGGCGGAGTCGTCGCCCGTGACCGAGACGCCGCGCATCGTCACCACGCCGCTGCCGCGGGAGTTGTTCCGGCGGGCCCTGCTGGCGCCCTCGATGATCGCGCACGTGCTCGTGAGCAAGTACCTGCTGGGCGTGCCCTTCTACCACCTCGAGCAGAGCTTCGCGCTGCAGGGCTTCTCGCTCGACCGCGGCACCATGAGCCGCTACGCCGAGGACGTCGGCGCCACCCTCGGCGCGATCGTCGAGGCCGCCCGCGACGAGGCGATGCGCACCGCCTTCTGCCTCTCGACCGATGCCACCGGCGTGCGCATTCAGCCCGGCCCCCTGCAGGAGCGCCAACGCGGCCCCTGCCGCAAGGGCCACTTCTTCGTGGTGCTCGCCGACCGCGACCACATCTTCTTTGAGTACCAGGAGCGGCACACCTCGGCCGCGGTCTGCTCGATGTTCAAGGGCTACTCGCCACTTACCTGCAGGCCAACGCTCACGCCGTCTACGACGCCCTCTTCGCCGGGACGACCGCCCGTCGAAGGCCGCCCGATCCCGAGCAGGACCCGCCGCCCAGGAGGTCGGTTGTTGGAGCCACTGCCGCCGCGGATTCTGGGAGGCCGCCGTCTGCAAGCAGACGATCGGCGTCGAGGGCCTGCGCCGCATCGACGCCATCTTCGCCGCCGACCGCGCGCTCGCCGACCTGCCGCCGGCGACCCGCAAGCTCCGTCGCGAGGAGCGCGTGCGGCCGCTCGTGGACGCCTTCTTCGCCTGGGGCGAGGCGGAGGCTGTCGTGCCCCGCCCGCGGGGCTACGCGACGTCCGCGCTCGGCTACGCGCGCAACCAGGTCGGGCCGTTGCGGCGCTTCCTGGAAGACGGCCGCTTGCGACTGGAGAACAACGGGTCGGAGCGGGCGCTGCGTCCCGTCGCCGCCGCCCGCAAGTATGCGCAGCGCCCAGATATGCGGAGCATCTCGCCATCGCAGGGGTGTGCGCGGCCGAGGCACTCCGTGGGCTCGGCATATTCACAGCCCTTCGAGGAAGGCGAGCAGGTCGTCGCTCGGGGTGAAGCGCGCGTCACGCGGGGTGGGCTCCGTGAGCGCGGCGAGCGCACGACGCTTCATCGCGAGGTCGGCCTCGACGTACCGGTGCGTGGTCGTGGGGCTCTCGTGCCCGAGCCAGAGCGCGATCACCGTGAGGTCGACGCCCGCTTGCAAGAGGTGCATCGCCGTCGTGTGACGGAGGGTGTGCGGCGAGATCCGCCGGCCGCGCAGCGAGGGGAAGGTCGCCGCGGCCTTCGTCACCGCGAGGCGGAGCCGGTGTGCGACTCCCGAGCGGCTCATCCGCTGGTCGCCACGGTTGGGGAAGAGCGGGGCGGCGGGCGACGAGGGGCGCGTCGCGAGCCACGACGACAGGAGTCGCGCCGTGCTCTTCCAGAGCGGCACGACGCGCTCCTTGCGGCCCTTGCCGCGGAGGTGCAGCGTGGCCTCGCGCCCGCCGACGAAGTCCGCGACGCGCAGGTCGATCGCCTCGGAGACCCGCGCGCCGGTGTTGTAGAGCGTCGCGAAGAGCGCCTGGTCGCGGCGGCCGCTCCAGGTCGTCAGGTCGAGCGTGGCCTGGACGGCGGCGACCTCCTCGCGCGTCAGGAAGCCCAGCAGCGGCGTGTCGCACCGCTTGGAAGGGATCGCGAGCACACGCTGGATCGTCGGGAGATTCGCGGGGTCACGCCCGGCCGCGTAGTGAAAGAAGGAGCGCAGCGCCACGAGCCGGGCGTTGCGACTGCGGATCGTGTTGTGGCGGTCGCGCTCGAGATGATCGAGGAAGGCCAGCACGAGCGGCGCGTCGAGATCCTGGAGCGTGAGCGCCGTCGGGGCCGTGTGGTGGTGGCTCCGGACGTAGCACAGGAGCAGCCGGAAGGTGTCGCGGTAGGCCGCGACCGTACACGGGCTGGCGTTACGCTGAGCCAGCAGGCGCTCGCAGAAGAAGCTCTGCACGAGCGCGGGGAAGGAGGGCGACAGCGGCGCGGCGGGCCGTCATCGCGCGCCTCCGGCCGTCTCTCCGAAGGCCTCGAAGCGCCGGGCGGCGAGCGCCAGCAACTCGGGCGTGCCGGTCAGGTACCAGTACGTGTCGGAGACCTTCGCGTGGCCCAGGTAGGTCGCGAGGGCGGCGACGCGGGGCGCGACCTCGACGCCTGCGTCGTACCACCGCTCGAGCCGGCGGCAGGCGAAGGTGTGGCGCAGGTCGTGGATCCTCGGGCGGGGCGCGAGCGCGTCCCACCCGAGGCTCGTGCGCAGCCGTCCGAATACCGTGCGCACGGTCATGTACGGCAGCGCGGCTCCGCGCGCCGAGACGAAGAAGGTCGGCGCGGCGGGTCCCGATACCGCTCGGTCGCGGCGGTTCGCGTAGGCCCGCAGCGCCGCCGTCGTCGTCGGGTGCAGCGGCACCAGGCGGCTCTTGTGGAACTTGGTAGCGCGGATCGTCAGCACGCCCGCCGCGAGGTCGGCGTCCGCACGCGTGAGCCGCAGCGCCTCCGAGACGCGCAGCCCGGACGACGCGAGCAGCCCGAAGAGGGTGGCGTAGGTCACGGGGCGCAGACCCTTCGGGGGACCCAGCGCCCGGGCCCCCGCGATCAGCGTCGCGACCTCGGCAGGGCTGTAGATGTGATGCACCGGTCGGCGGCGCGCGGGCCCCAGCAGGCCGCGCGTCGGCACCTCGGTCGCGGGCTCGAAGGCCGCGCGGTACCGCGCGAACGGCCGGACGGCGTCGAGTCGGCGCGCGGGGAACCGGCGCGGGCGCGGGCCCGGCTGCGTCGCCCAGCGCACGACCAGCTCGCTCGTGATCGGGCCCGAGTGCCCGTCCGCGTCGGCGAATCGCGCGAAGGTCAGGAGGTAGTGGCCCTCGCTGCGCAGCGCGAAGCCCAGGCCCCGGCGGTGCGCGAGGTACTCCTCGGCGAGGGCCACCATCGTGCGCGCGCTCATGGCCGCCCCTGCGGCCAGGGCAGTGCGACCTCCGTCAGGGCCTCCCGGTCGACCTTGGCGTAGATCGCGCTCGTGTCGAGGGAGCGATGGCGCAGCACGTCCGCGATCTCCTTGAGCGAGGCGCCCGCACGCAGCATGCGCGTCGCTGCGGTGTGGCGCAGCGCGTGGGTGCCCGTCAGGCGTGTGCCCAACCCCGCGTGGCCGTACGCCGTGCGCACGGCGCAGCGCACCCCCGAGGGGCCGAGCGGCTGGCCCCGGGGCGCCCGGTGGTGGACGAAGATCACGCGCGACGACGTCGGCGGGCGACCGTGCCGGAGGTAGGCCGCGAGGGCCGCGGCCACCCTCGCGGGCAGGGGCAGCTGGCTGGCGCGCCTCGTCTTGCCGGGCGCGAGCGTGAGGACGCCCGCGCGCCAGTCGACGTCGTCGAGGGTGAGCCTGGCGACCTCGCCGACACGGAGGCCCAGCTCCGTGAAGCACAGGCCGAGGGCGTACCCCCGACGCCCCGTCGGCGTCGTGCGGTCAAAGGCGGCCTGGAAGGCCGAGAGCTCGGCGTCCGTGAGCACCCGCGGCAGCGTCGCGAGCGGCCACTGCGCCGCCCGCGGCACCGCCGCGATCCAGCGCGCGTCGCCGATCCCCTGGAGCCGGAGGTAGCGCAGGAAGCTTCGCATCGCGAGCGTGACCGCGTTGGCCGAGACGGGCGCGAGGTGCGCAGCGCGGGCCGTGACGAACGCGGTCACGTCCGCGAGCGTGAGCGCGGCGAGGTCGATCGGCCCCGCGCCGTAGCGGGCCCCGAGGAACTCGCGCACGTGCCGCAAGTAGGAGAGCCGCGTCGCGACGGCGAGACCGCAGGCCTCCCGCAGGTGCGAGTCGAAGGCCCCCGCGATCGAGTCGGCCGGGGTGGACGGCGCCTGCGTCGCCCGTGCACGCGCCTGCACGACGAGCAGGAGCTGATGGAGCGCCGCGCGGAGCGTGGCCACCGAGCGAGTGTGCGGCACCGGGCACCGGCAGCGAGGCAGGTGCAATGCCAGGAACGTCCGAACCGTCTCGGCGCTGACGTCGTCTGCGGTGCGCCTCGTGCGCTGCAGCCAGCGCCCGAAGTGCTCGACAGCCTGGATGTAGCTCTGGACCACCGCCGGGGTGTGCCCGCGGCGCTCGAGGTGCTCGGCGAAGGCCACGAGGGGCTTCGCCAGAACGCTTTGCGTGAGGCGCCGTCGAACGTGACGGCTGAGGAAGTATCGATCGAGCATGGGACTCTCCCTTCCGCGCGGATGCGCGAGAGAGAGCACTCCTCGTTATGCGCAGTGGAGCAACTCGGCCGAGGTGTCGCTCCCGCGGTCGGCCTCGGGTCGCCGCATCGCAGCACCGGACCCGCTCCGCATATCTGGGCGCTGCGCATACTTACGGCTATGTGGATCTCCACATAGGCGCAAGTCGTGGCTCTTCTTCGGCAGCGACGACCACGCCTCGGCCGCGGCGAACCTCTTCTCGCTGGCGGCCTCGTGCAAGCTCCACGGGCTGGACCCCGAGAGCTACCTCGCCGACGTCAACCGCGTGATGAAGTACTGGCCGCGGGCCAGGTACCTCGAGCTCGCGCCCCGGTACTGGGCCGACACGCGCGGACGGCTCGACGCCGACGAGCTCGCGCGGCCCATCGGGCACGTGACCGTCCCCCGCCGCGCGCGACGGAAGAACAGACCACGACGGAGTGACAGCTGGCGGTCCATGCGTCCGGGCATCGTGGCGACTCGGAGTCCCCCGTCGAGAACGCGGGCTCGTGCAGCGGTTACGTTGCAGCGATCGCACACCCCAGGCGCGATGTGGTGCGGCTCTTTCGCGGCGCGAGGCGGCGTAGTGAGGGGTGCCTTGCGGGCGTGCGACGCGGGATGACGGCGCGTGCGGGCTTCGGGTAGTTGGGAAGTACCACCTACCCCACAGCCCAAAACCCGCAGGCCGATGCAACCACACCTCGCCCCGTCCGACGACCCCTTTGCCTCGGCCCTCGCTCACTTCTCGACCACCTGCGACTGGCTCCGCGCGGACGCGATGGACCTCGCGCACGGCGAGATCGAGACCCACGTCCTGCTGGCCTCCCGCGAGATCGCGCGCCGCATGCTCCAATCGCACTTCGACCTGCGCGCCCGGCTGGAGCGGCAGGCACCGCGGCCCGACGCGGTCGCCCCCGACGCGGTGCCCCGTGCCCAGGCGTGCAACCTCGACACGGTGGTCGGACGGGTGCGCGTGTCGCGCTGGGCCTGGCAGTGTACCGGAGCGCCCACGGTCCGCCCCATGGACGTCGCCATCGACCTGCCGTGCGAGGTCTACTCCTCGGGCGTGCGCCGCTTCGTCTGCGAGCCGCTCGCCGACCGCTCCGTCGGTCACAGCTGCGAGGCACTCGACCAGCTGGGGATCGAGGTTCCGCGACGGCAGGCCGAGCAGCTCGCGGTGCGTATGGCCCGGGACTTCGACGCCTTCTACGCGGAGCGCGAGCGCCCCGCCAACGACGCCGTCGCCGACACGACCCTGCTGGTGCTCTCGACCGACGCCAAGGGCGTTCGGATGCTGCCGCGGGCGCTCCGCGAGGCCACCCGCAAGGCCGCCGCGCGGAGGCCCGCAGGCGCCGTCCGCGGCGACCCCATGGCGGCCCGTCAGGAGCACGCCCACGACCGCCGTATGGCCGTCGTGACGGCGATCTGGGACCAGGAGCGGTGCGTGCGCGAGGCCCACGAGATCGTCGAGCAGCTCAAGCCGCCGGCCCAGCGCAAGACCCCCAAGCGCACGTTGCCGCGCCCGCAGAACAAGCAGGTCGCGGCGACGGTCGAGAAGGACCAGGGCACCGCGATCCGCGCGATGTTTGCCGA
>JADJAE010000122.1 GCA_016704445.1 Deltaproteobacteria bacterium | reverse complement strand
AGGACATTCAGGACATCGATGGCCACCTCCGCGGCGGCATCCCCGATCGCGACCTCGACGCGCTGCAACGCTACTGGAATGTCTTTCCAGGGGTGCGTGCCTCGCTCTTCCAGAAGGGCGATCGACCGGGTTACGCCGCGCTCAAGGTCGCCGCCGTGGACCTGAAGAGTACGATCTTCGGTCATGGGGAGTTCACGAAATGTAGCACGCAGACGACGACGCTCTTCGCGGCCTGGCGGGCGGAGAGCGACCCCCGCCTGCGCGCGATCGCGAAGGCGACAAGCCGAAGGAGCTGATCGAGGTCCTCTCCGAGGGTCTGCTGAGCAGGTTCCAGGGAGGCCTGGCTGGTCGATGCGTACGACGTGTACCAGCACCTGATGGACTACTGGTCCGAGACGATGCAGGACGACGTACCTCATCGTCAGTGATGGGTGGCGCGAAGCAGCCCGGCCGCGGCTCATCGTGGACGATGGGGACAAGAAGTCGAAGGAGAAGCCCGACTTCACCATCGGGAAGCAGAAGTTCAAGGCGGAGCTGATCCCGACGGCGCTGGTGATCGCCCGCTACTTCGCAGCCGAGCAGGCCGCGATTGACGCTATCGAGTCCGGAAGCGGCGGCCGTCGCCCAGGAGATGGCGGAGCTGATCGAGGAGCACAACGGCGACGACGGCCTGCTCGCGGATGCGAGGAATGACAAGGACAAGGTCACGAAGGCGTCGGCGAGCGCGCGCCTCAAGGACATCAAGAGCGACCGCAGTGCCGCGGACGAGCGCAAGGTCGTGACGGAGTGGCTCGCGCTGTTCGAGAAAGAGCTGGCGATCGACGCGAAGCTGAAGGCGGCGCAGGACGACCTGACCGCGAAGGTCGTCGCGAAGTACGGGAAGCTCACCGTGGACGAGATCAAGACGCTGGTCGTCGATGACAAGTGGCTGTCAGTGATCGAGTCGACCGTACAGGGGGAGTTGGATCGGGTGAGCCACACGCTCACGGGGCGGGTGCGGGAGCTGGCGGAGAGGTATTCGTCAAATCTTCCGGCGTTGAGCAATAGAGCCACGACGATTGCCAACCGCGTAGGAGATCACCTCAGAGCGATGGGAATGCAATGGATTTAAAGCGAGGCCACAAGTCATCTGACCTAGGCACTATTCCAGAAGACTGGAACGTCATTACCCTCGGATCTCTGAATCCATTCATTACGAGCGGATCGCGTGGATGGGCCAAGTATTACCCGAGTCCGCGCCATTTATTCGCATCACAAATCTATCAAGAATGTCGATATACCCAAATCTATTCGATTCAAAAATTCAGTGCAACTTCCGCCCGGCAACCACGAAGCGCCCGGACCCAACTCAAATATGGCGACCTGCTTATATCGATTACGGCAGATATCGGCATTTCCGGATTTGCAGACAACTCCATCCCAAGCCCTGCCTACATCAACCAGCACATTGCTCTTGTGCGTTTCGACCCGGACAAGTCCGACGCCAAGTTTCTGAGTTACTACCTTGCCTCAGAAGCCGCTCAGCGTGTCTTTTCAGCGGGGACCGACCAAGGCGCCAAAGCCGGAATGAATCTTCCCGGCATCCGAGCTATCAAGACAGTGTTTCCTTCGCTCAAAGAACAACATAGAATCGCTACGGCGCGCCGAGCGATATGGATGCGTTGCTCGCAGCGATTGACGACCTCATCATCAAGAAGCGCAATACACGACAAGGCGCAACGCAGAGCCTCCTCAGCGGCAAAACCCGACTGCCCGGATTCGGGAGCAGCCACGACCGCAGGCAATCTCAGGTCGGGCTGATCCCTCAGAATTGGAAGGCGATACCTCTGCACGGCCTTTCATGGATGAAGAGCGGCGAGAACATCACGGCCACGAGCATCGACCAGACATCGACCTTTCCGTGCTTTGGCGGCAATGGCTTGCGTGGATATACCACGCGGTTTACACACGATGGTGACTTCGCGCTCATCGGCCGACAAGGCGCACTTTGCGGTAATGTCCTTGGTGTCTCCGGGCGTTTTTTCGCATCGGAGCATGCCATTGTGGTCACCGCCCTACCAGGAACCGACATCTCCTGGCTTACGCTGGTCCTTGGCAATATGCATCTGAACAGGTATTCCGAGTCATCGGCACAACCAGGTTTGTCCGTGAAGAAGATCGCGAGTCTGATGGGCGCGACACCACCGACGAAGGCTGAGCAGGCCGCCATCGCCGCGGGCCTCTCGGACATGGACGCCGAGATCACCGCCCTCGAACAGCGCCGCGACAAGACCCGCCTGCTCAAGCAGGGCATGATGCAAGAACTCCTGACCGGGCGGACCCGCCTGGTATGAGCGAGGACCACGTCGTCGAGTGGAAGGAGTCCTGGCGCGACGACTACCTCCGCTGGATCTGTGGCTTCGCCAACTCCGACGGCGGCACGCTCGTGATCGGCCGCAACGACCACGGCGAGCCCGTCGGGGTCGAGCATGCGGAGCGCCTGCTCGCCGAGATCCCGAACAAGGTGCGTGACCTCCTCGGCATCGTCGTCCCCGTGCGACTGCGTACCGAGCAGGGGCACAGCCTCCTGGAGATCGTGGTCGACCCCTATCCGACGCCCATCAACTACCGGGGCGAGTACCACGTGCGCAGCGGGAGCACGAAGCAGCAGCTCACGGGCGCGGCCCTCTCGGCGTTCCTGCTGCGCAAGCTGGGCCGGCACTGGGATGGCGCGCCGGTGCCCAACGTGGGCGCCGCCGAGCTCGACCCCGACGCGTTTCGCAGGTTTCGCGCGCAGGCGGCGCGCAGCGGGCGCCTGGGCGACGAGTCGCTCCTGGGCAAGACGTCGACCTCCTCGATCGACTGCACCTCACCGAAGGGCGCCTGCTCAAGCGTGCGGCGCTGATTCTCTTTCACGCCGAGCCCGAACGCTTCGTCTCCGGGGCGTCCGTGAAGATCGGGTTCTTCGACTCGGGCGCCGAGGTGCTCTATCACGACGTCATCGAAGGAAGTCTCTTCCGTCAGGTGGCGTCGACCCTCGACCTCCTGACCACCAAGTACCTCCGCGCGCGCATTTCGTATGAAGGGGTGCAGCGCGTCGAGACGCTGCCGGTACCCGAGCCCGCGCTGCGCGAGTCGCTGATCAACGCCCTGATCCACCGCGACTACAGCGTGCCGGCCCCGGTGCAGATTCGCGTCTACGCCGACCGTGTGTCGATCTGGAACCCGGGGCACCTGCCGCCTTCTTGGACCCCCGACACCCTGCGTCAGCGTCACCCGTCCGCGCCGCCGAACCCCGACATCGCGAACGCCTTCTTCCGCGCGGGCATGATCGAGGCGTGGGGACAGGGCATCGAGAAGGTGCTCGCAGCGTGCCGTGGGCGCGGCCTCCCGGAGCCTCTCATGCACTTCGACGGCGTCGGCCTCGCGGTCGAGTTCCGCTTCGCCGACCCGGTCACCGACCCAGTCACCGGCCCAGTCACCGGCCCAGTCACCGACCCGGTCCTTCGCCTGCTGCTCTCGCTCGGGTCGGAGGCGCTCGCGCCTTCGGTGCTTCAACAGCGGCTGGGGCTGAAGCACCGGCCGACCTTTCGAGACAACTACCTGCGTCCGGCGCTCGCCGCCGGGCTCATCGAGATGACCGTTCCCGAGAGACCGCAGAGCCGGTTGCAGAAGTACCGACTGACCGCGCCGGGACGGGCGCGGCTTTCCGCGACGAGGAAGCCATGACCGAGATCGGTGCCAAAGAGCGCAAGACCCAGCGCCGGGTGGTCCGGCTGTTCGCCGACGAACTCGGCTACGAGTACCTGGGCGACTTGAGCGAAGGCGACAATCGGAACATCATCGAAGGCCAGCTCGAACATTTCCTCTGGGCGTACCAGGGCTACGCCGAGCGTGAGGACGGCGACGCGATCATGCGCCGCGCCATCGCGGAGGTCGTGAAGGCGGCGGGCAACAACAGCCTCAGCCTCTACGACCGCAACCGGGCCGTTTACGAACTGCTCCGCTACGGCGTAAAGGTGAAGTCGGACGTCGGGGCGCAGACCGAGACCGTCTGGCTCATCGACTGGAAGACCCCGGCCAGGAACCGCTTCGCCGTCGCCGAGGAGGTCACGGTCAAGGCGACGAGCGCCAAGGCGCACGAGAAGCGTCCCGACATCGTCGTGTACGTCAACGGCATCGCGCTCGGGGTGCTGGAGCTGAAGCGATCGACGGTCTCGGTGGCGGAGGGCATCCGGCAGAACCTCGACAACCAGAAGAAGGAGTTCATCCAGCCCTTCTTCTCGACCATGCAACTCGTCATGGCCGGCAACGACACCGAGGGTTTGCGCTACGGAACCATCCAGACTCGAGAGAAGTACTACCTCACCTGGAAGGAGCGCCGCGGCCCGACGGCAGACCGCTGGACCAGGCTCTGCGGCAGCTCTGCGACAAGAGCCGACTGCTTGAACTGGTGCACGACTTCATCGTCTTCGACGCTGGCATCAAGAAGCTCTGCCGCCACAACCAGTACTTCGGCGTGCGCGCCGCGCAGGAGCACATCCGCCGCCGCGAGGGCGGCATCATCTGGCACACGCAGGGCAGCGGCAAGAGCCTGACCATGGTCTGGCTGGCCAAGTGGATTCGCGAGAACGTCACCGATGCCCGTGTCCTCATCATCACCGACCGTATCGAACTGGACGAACAGATCGAGAAGATCTTCATGGGCGTCAACGAGGACATCCACCGCACCAGGTCGGGCGCCGAGCTGATCGCGCCGCTCAACGCCGCCACGCCGTGGCTGATGTGCTCGCTCATCCACAAGTTCCGGGGCAAGGAGGACGGCGAGACCGTCGGCGACACGCCAGCTTCATGGAGGAGCCTGAAAGCTGCCGCAGGACTTCCGGGCCAAGGGCGACCTCTACGTCTTCGTCGACGAGTGCCACCGCACCCAGTCGGGCGACCTGCACGAGGCGATGAAGGCCATCCTGCCTGGCGCGGTGTTCATCGGCTTCACCGGCACGCCGCTGCTGAAGGCCGACAAGAAGAAGAGCATCGAGATCTTCGGCCGCTACATCCACACCTACAAGTTCGACGAGGCGGTGAAGGACGGCGTGGTGCTCGACCTGCGCTACGAGGCGCGCGACATCGACCAGAGCATCACCTCGCAGGCGAAGATCGATCAGTGGTTCGAGGCCAAGACCAAGGGGCTCACGCCGCTCGCGAAGGCGCAGCTCAAGGCGCGCTGGGGCACCATGCAGAAGGTGCTGTCGAGCCAGTCGCGCCTGCAGAAGATCGCGGCGGACATGCTGCTCGACATGGAGACCCGCGACCGGCTGCGGAGCGGCCGCGGCAACGCGATGCTCGTGGCGGGGAGCATCTTCGAGGCCTGCCGATTCTACGAACTGTTCGCGAAGACTCCGCTCGCGGGCAAGTGCGCGATCGTGACCTCGTACACGCCGAAAGCGGCGAACATCAAGGGCGAGGAGACCGGCGACGGCGCGACCGACGCGCTGGAGAAGTACGCGATCTACCGGCAGATGCTGGCCGACTGGTTCGACGAACCGCCCGAGGTCGCGGTGACGCGCGTCGAGGCGTTCGAGAAGGCGGTGAAGAAGAAGTTCATCGACGAGCCAGGGCAGATGAAGCTGCTCATCGTGGTGGACAAACTCCTGACCGGCTTCGACGCGCCCCCGGCCACCTTCCTGTACATCGACAAGAGATGCGCGACCACGGCCTGTTCCAAGCCATCTGCCGCGTGAACCGGCTCGACGGCGACGACAAGGAGTACGGCTACATCGTCGACTACAAGGACCTCTTCAAGAGGCTGGAAGGCGCGGTCGAGGACTACACGTCCGGTGCGCTCGACGGCTACGACAAGGAGGACGTGGCAGGCCTGCTGGAGGACCGTCTGGAGAAGGCGCGGGAGCGCCTCGACGAGGCGCTGGAGGCCGTGCGCGCTCTCTGCGAGCCGGTCGAGGCGCCGCGTGACGACCAGGCCTTCTATCGCTACTTCTCATCCAAGGAGCACGGCAACGCGGCTCAGCTCAAGGCCAACGAGCCGCAGCGCCTCGCGCTGTACAGGCTCACCGCGGCGCTCGTTCGTGCCTACGCCAACCTCGCGAGCGAGATGACCGAGGCGGGCTACACCGAGGCGGAGGCGGCGGCCATCAAGAGCGAGGTCCCCCTCTACGAGAACCTGCGCAACCAGGTGAAGCTGCACAGCGGCGACGCGATCGACCTCAAGCAGTACGAGCCGGCGATGCGGCACCTCATCGACACCTACATCCGCGCCGAGGAGAGCGAGAAGGTCTCCGAGTTCGACGATCTCTCGCTCATGCAGCTCATCGTCGAGCGCGGCGCCCTGGCCGTGAACGCCCTGCCCGAGGCTATCCGCAAGAAGGAGAAGAGCACGGCGGAGACGATCGAAAACAATGTTCGCAAGCTGATCATCGACGAGTCGCCGATCAACCCGAAGTACTACGATGCCATGTCGGAGTTGCTCGACGCGTTGATCGCCGAGCGGAGGAAGGCCGCCCTCAGCTACCAGGAGTACCTGCAAGAGATCGTCGAGCTCACGCGTCAGGCGAAGAGCGGACCGAAGCTCGGCGCCTATCCGAAGTCGCTCGACTCGGCGGCGCGGAGAGCGCTGTTCGACAACCTCGGCGGCAGCGAAGACCTGGCCCTCAAGGTGGACGCCGCGGTTCGAGGCAGCATGCAGGACGGGTGGCGGAGCAACACGATGAAGACTCGCCGCGTACGCATCGCGGTTGCGGCCGTGTTGGGGATGGCGACGAGCGCGTCGACCGCACGATCGAGCTGGTGAAGAGCCAGAATGACTACTGAACAGCACACCATGACGGTAGGCGGACTGCCGGTCCTGGTGGTTCGGAAGGCGATCAAGAACCTGCATCTCGGGGTGTACCAGCCGGACGGGCGCGTCCGGGTGGCGGTGCCCCTGGGTCTCGGACGCCGCGGTGCGCGTCGCGGTGATCGGCAGGCTGCGCTGGATTCACCGCCAGCGCGAGGCCTTCAGTCATCAGGCGCGCGAGAGCGAGCGAGAGATGGTCAGCGGCGAGAGCCACTACTATCTAGGCCGACGCTATCGGCTCGCGCTCGTCGTGAGTGAAGGCAGGTCGAAGGTGGCCCTCCTCGGCCGCAACGTTCTGGAGCTGGAGGCAAGGCCCGATCTCTCCGCGATGCAGCGCGAGCGCGTCCTGCTGGGGTGGTACCGCGAGCGCTTGCGGGAGTTCGCAGGTCCGCTCATCGAGAGCTGGCAGGCGGCGCTTGGTGTCAGCGTGGAAGGCTGGGGCATCAGGAAGATGAAGACCCGGTGGGGCTCCTGCAACACGGATGCGCGTCGCATCTGGCTGAATCTTGAGCTGATGAAGAAGCCGCCGGAGTGCATCGAGTACCTGGTCGTCCATGAGCTCGTGCATCTGCTCATCCGTCACCACGACGAGCGGTTCCAGGCGTTGATGGACCGACACCTTCCCAGGTGGAGGGCCATCCGAACGACGCTCAATGCGGAGCCGCTCACCAGCGAGTCCTGGAACTCTGGGGGTTGCAACGAGTGACGAACTCAAGAGATCGCGCGAGCAGGCGGCCTATCCGCGCGTCCGGCGTCAGCGGCCGGGGACTGTGGGCGGTCCCTGGACGCCGCAGCTCTGGCGCCAGACGGAGGAGGCTTTTCGACGGGTGTACGTCGGCGATGCGCCCGCATACCGGAGGAGCGCGTGGCTGGTCGACGAGGGCGGCTCCGGCTACGTCTCGCCGAGGCGAGCCTGTGCCCCCCGGCGGGGGGGCCGGAGGGGAGGGCGCTCCGAGCGCCCGCGCCCGCCGTTGAGCTTCTCCTCAGGCGAATACTCCAGCCGGTAAGCCCGCGCCGTCCCAGGGACCTCCACCGCGAGCTCGGAGTACGCCATCCCCGCGAGCTCGCCCGCGGCCCTCGCAGCCCCTCCGTCACCAGCACCTCGTTGGCCGTCGCGATGTCCTCGCCCAGCTTGCTGGCGGCGTTGACCTCCGCGCCGAACACGTCGCGGTCGCCCACGCGCAGCACCTGCCCGTAGCCGATGCCCACGCAGAGCAGCACCCTCGCCTCGGGCGCACGGCCCTCGTTGAAGCGCTGACAGGCGCGCTGCATCTCGACCGCGCAGCGCACCGCCCCATCGGCCCCGGGGAAGAGCAGCAGGAAGCTGTCCGCCTCGACCTTGATGAGCGTGCCCCCGTGCGCGGCGGCGATGGGCAGCAGCAGGCGCTTCTGCTCGAAGATCTCCTGGAGGAAATGGATGATCCCGAAGGCCGCGACGTGGCGGGAGAAGCCCGTGAGGTCGGTGAACATCACGGCGCACTCCTCGCCGAAGCGGTCCCAGATGCGACGGTCGATGAGGGCGGCGTCAGCGCCGGGGAGGCAGCGCTGCTCGATGAGGCTCCAGAGCTGTCGCTCGATGTCGTCGGGGGGGATCGCCATGGCCGGCGCGGAGCATACGGCCGCTACGGCGCGCACTCCCACGGCTGACGGGAGCGCAGGTCGGCCACGTCGAGCTCGCCCTGGGCGCGGGGGCCGGTCTTGGCGTCGACGATGCGGTACGCGAGGGTGCCTCGGCCGAGGGGCTGCGACTCGACGAAGATGCAGCGGAGCTCACCCTCCTCGAAGCCGCACTGCGACTGGATCGCCGCCAGCAGCTGCTCCTGGTGGAGGTGGCCTTCGCCGAAGTTCCATCCCAGCGCGAGGCCCGCGATGATCTCCCCGTCGACCCACTCGTAGTCCTGCAGCCGGTCGACCGCCTGGGGCACCAGCAGCGGCAGCGCCCGGCCGTGGAGGTGCATCATCCGGAAGCCCATCACCTTGCCCACGAGCCCCACGGCGGTGGGGTGGTCGTAGAAGCGGGCGAGCTGGTCGTACACCCACGCGCTGCTGGTGGTGAGCCGTGCGAGCTTGCGATGGGCGTCGCCGCGAAACAGCCAGACCGACCAGGCCCAGTTGCCCGCGTAGTAGCGCATCGCCAGGAGGAACGAGACGCGCGACGGGAAGAGGTTGCCGAGGAGGGGCAGCGCGACGAGCATCGCCGCGAGGAAGGCCGCGAGGGGGAGCGGCGCGATGGAGGTGACGGACACCTCGGGGTGCGCCCAGAAGAGGGCGAAGCCGCCGTAGACGACGGAGAAGTTCCACTCGATGGGGACGCCCATGGGGACGTTGCTGGTGATGTAGCCGTGCAGGGCCAGCATGAGCAGCACCGCCGCCACCGGAGGAGTACCGAGGGGGGTAAGAAGGAAGGCGATGGGGACGCCCAGTTCAAGGGCGGTTCCAGCGTGGGCGAGGACGGTGGCGAGGCGGGAGGGGCGCAGGTCGCTCGGTGGGTCGCGGTACATCCTGCGGCGCAGCGCGGGGAAGCGGGTGAGCGGGCCGTTGCTGGTCATCACGCACACCACCGTCGGGAAGTGGTGGTTGAGCTTCGAGACGCCCGCCCAGAACCACAGCGCGAGCTGCACCGCCTGGGCGCCGGCGATCCAGTGCGGCGTGGCGACGAAGCACACCAGCGTGACCCAGTAGTGCTCCGCTCGCGCCGCGAGGAAGATGGTCTTGTCGAGCACCCCGAGCACCCCGAGCAGCACCACGATGGGGAGGAAGTGGGCGAGCTCGGGGGAAGGGGCGACGAGGGCTCGCAGCGAGGCCGCGACGAGCCCGAGGTAGAGCGCCACGTCGAGCAGCGAGCGGGTGGGCGCGCCGATCAGGGGAAGGCCGGGGAAGAGCGGGAGCCGGGTGGTACCGGGGCGCAGGAAGTAGAGGAAGCCGCCGATGGGGGGGAGGTAGCGCCCGGAGAGCGGGCCGCTGCCGCAGCCGAGGCCGAGCACCTCGAAGAGCAGGCTCAGACGATGGCCTTCTGGAAGGCCAGCGGGCGCAGCGCCCACGACGCGATGCTGGAGACGCCCCGAGCGAAGGGCTCAGCCCGCAGAAGAACACCCACGCGCCGAGGTAGAGCGCGAGCTTGGCGGCGTAGAAGGCGAAGACGCCCGGCGGGGTCCCGTAGCCCTGCGCCGCCCAGGCCTCGCAGACCATGCGGCCCCGCTCGTCGAGCGGCCGCTGCTGCCACGCGATGGGGTCGTAGGGCGGAGGCGTCGGGTCGAGGAGTCCCATGAGCGGGGAATGCTACGGCCGCCGCGGCCGACGCCGGTAGCTGTGGACGAGAGGGGGGCTTGTGCGGCACCCCCTCGGGTCATGAACGCGCCTCTCCTCGCACCGTCCTTCACCGCCCCGGAGCAGCTCGTGCCGACGGTGCGCGACCGGGGCTACGCGGTGCTCTCTCCCTCGGACGTCGCCGCGTGGTCGGGCGCCCCGATCGCGGCGCTCGACGCCATGCGCCCCGATTGGGACTCGCTGCCCCCGGACGCCTGGATGAAGGACGGCGGGCGCTACCGTCGCCGCCGCCACTCCTGCTTCGTGGTCACCCCCGAGTCGGTGGAGCAGGTCGCGCACCGGGCCCACTGGCAATCCCTGGAGTACAACGCGCTGCACGGCGGGATGCAGCGCTGGTTCGAGCCGATGGCCCCCTCGACGGTGGCGCTCGGGGCATGGGGGGCGCTGCTGCGCTCGCTCGCTCGCACCTGCGCGGCGCTGCGACCGGAGGCGCCGCGGTGGTTCGTCGAGGCGCACCAGTTTCGCATCGACACCACCGACGGCATCGGGCGCCCCACGCCCGAGGGGGCGCACCGCGACGGGGTCGACTTCGTGGCCGTGCTGCTGGTGGCGCGCGAAGGGGTGAAGGGCGGAGAGACGCGGGTCTTCGAGGCCGACGGGCCGCGAGGCGAGCGCTTCACCCTCACCGAGCCGTGGACGATGGTGCTGCTCGACGACGCGCGGGTGATCCACGAGAGCACGCCCATCCAGCCCACAGGCGAGGGGAGCGGCCACCGCGACACGCTGGTGATCACCCTCCGCGCGGAGGGCTTCCAGGCGGGGTGAGCTCACGAAAGCACAGGGTTTTTCCTGTGACATTCCCTGTCAGACAAAGACTCGCGTGATGGCTCGGGATGTCGCAGGGTGCGTTCGTCGACGCGGTTCGTCCCGCGGGCGCACACAACGGAGATCCCAACCATGAGCAGCCTCGAAGAACGCCTCGATCGTATTGAAACCAAGCTGGACGCCCTGATGGCGGCGCTGAAGACCAACGGGGGCAGCGTGGCCCGCGCCGCGGGCGGCAACGCCGGCTCCCCCGGCGGGGACATCGACGCCGACATCGACGGGCCGCGAGGCGACCCGGAGGTGCGCTTCATGCCGAAGCGATGGACCGGCCCCGACTGCAAGGGGCGGCCGTTCTCGGCGTGCGAGCCGGAGTTCCTCGACCTGCTGGCCGACGCGTACGAGTGGTTCGCCCAGCGCGACGACGAGTCCAACGCCGTCGACAAGAACGGCGGACCCAAGAGCAAGTGGAGCCGCCTCGACGCGGCCCGCGCCCGCGCCTGGTCCGCCCGCCTCCGCGAGCAGCAGGGCGGCGTGGCCCCCGCGCCCCGCGCCCGCACGTCGGCCCCGTCGGCGCCCGCCGCGGCCCGCCGCCCGTCGGCCCCCGACCCCGGCTACGGCCGCCCCCCGGCGCACGACTTCGGCGACACCACCGACAACGACGACATCCCCTTCTGATCGAGCGCTGACATCGTCCCGGCCATGGATCACCCACGGCCGGGCGTTCAGCCCGCCAGCGCCTCTCGCACCGCCGCCACCGTCGCCTCGGGAAGGTCGGTGGTCACCACCCTCGCCCCAGCAAAGCGCTTCAGCTCGGCCACCAGCGCCTCGACGTGGATGTGGCTCACCAGCAGTGCCAGCGCCGTGGTGCCCGGGGTCACGATCTGCCTGAGCTCCTGCACCCGCTCGTCGGGGACGCCCGTGTCGATGACCCTGGCCATCAGCGCCCCGGTGCCCGCGGTGAGCGCGCTGCCCACGAGCGCCCCCACCGGACCGGCGAGGAGCGTCCCGAAGAGCAGCCCCCAGAAGGCGCCGTCGAGGGCGGCCTGCCCCGGCGTCACGTCGGTGGTCTCCTGCACGCGGGTCTCCCCGCTGACGTCCTTGAAGACGAACACCGCGTCGTGAAGCAGGATCTCCCCCTCGGTCATCAGACGCGTCGCGGCCATCAGCGCCTCCTGCGCCTTCAGCGCCGAGTCGAAGCCGAGCACGATCAACTTCCGCGGGTCGTTGTCCATGGCGCGAGGGTTATCGGCCCCCCTCACGATGCGCAAGCGAACGGTGTAGGCGACCCGGCGTCAGGGGGGCGTCGGTGTCGGTAGATGCAGGGAGAAATCCACTCGGCGGCCGGTCTTTTCGGCCAGTGGGCCGTTCACGCCGATCGCGTCCGGGTCGATAGAATCGAATCCCCCAATGAGCGACGGATCGTCCCACAAAGGTGCCTTCGTCCCGAAGCCGCCGACCGCCCCTGCGCGCGACCACTCGGGGCGACGACCCGGCGCGGCGGGACGGGTGCTGCTGGCGCTCACCTGCGGCCCCCAGGCCGACGGCTGGAGCGACGCGCTGCGACGCGACGGCTTCGATGTCGTGTGCGCCGAGCACGGCGAGGCCGCCCTTCGACGGCTCCTCGCGGGCGACATCGACGTGCTGCTCAGCAGCGCCCAGCTCCCCGACCTCCACGGCCTCTCGCTGCTGCTGCGCGTGCGGGCGATCGACCCCGACGTCTCGGTGATATTGGTCTCGACGCGCAACGACCTCGACAACGCCGTCGAGGCCATGGAGCGCGGCGCGCTTCGCTACCTCACCCGGGCCGTCTCGGACGCGGAGATGCTCACGCTGGTCAACGAGGGCGCGCGCATCCGTCGCAACGCCCGACGCCGCTACCACTCCATGACGGTCATCCGCTCGGTAGGCCCCACAGGGCGATCGTTCGGCGACGTGTCCTCGCTGGCCGAGGCCTTCGAGCTGGCGCTGCGCGGCGTCTACCTGGCCTTCCAGCCCATCGTCTCGTGCACCGATCGGAGGCCCGTGGCATTCGAGGCGCTAATGCGCTGCATCGAGCCGCAGCTCCCGTCGCCCCCGGCGCTGCTCGAGGCCGCCGAGAAGCTCGGTCGCCTGGAGGACCTCGGCCGCCGGATTCGTTCCCTCGCCGCGGAGGCCATCGTCAGCCTCCCCTCTTCCGCCCGACTCTTCGTCAACGTCCACCCGCAGGACCTCAACGCCCCCGACCTCTACGACCCGTCGGCCCCGCTCACGCGCCACGCGCACCGGGTGACCTTCGAGGTGACCGAGCGCGCCCGGCTCGACGACGAGAAGGCCGCGCAGGCGCAGCTACGGCAGCTACGGGCGCTGGGCTACCACATCGCCATCGACGACCTCGGCGCCGGATACGCGGGCCTGGCCAGCGTCGCGGCGCTGCACCCCGAGGTGGTGAAGCTCGACATGAGCCTGGTGCGAGGGGTCGACCGCAACCCCATCTCCGCCCGCATCATCCGCGCGCTGACGGCGGTGTGCAGCGAGATGGGCATCTGCCTCGTGGCCGAAGGGGTGGAGACCGTCGCCGAGCGCGACACCCTCCTGGGCCTCGGCTGCGACCTGCTGCAGGGCTACCTCTTCGCCCGTCCGACCCCGGCCTTCGTGCATCCGCCGATGGAGTTCTACCCTCCGATGCCGATGCGCTCGAAGGCGGGCGCCGCCGAGGGATGAGCCCTCAGTACTGAGCATTGGTCACAATTGGCTCAACCCGCTTGCAGGCTGGGGTTCCGCGCGATGGCGCGTCACCCCAGGCAATAACAGGATGGCCGCCCCGGGCATCGGCCCGGGGCTCCGGTCGGACGTCGCATGGACCGGGTCGATCGTGATCTACGATCGAGCACCGCGATGTCGTCGACCTACGCCCGACTTTACGTTCATCTGGTCTGGGCCACGAAGGGGCGGGAGCCGTGGATCACCCTCGACGTTGCACCGCGGCTGCACGGGATGATCGCCGGGCGCTGCGTCGCCCTCGGCTGCGTGGCCGTGGCCATCGGTGGCGTGGAGGAGCACGTCCACGCGCTCGTCGGGCTGAAGACCGATGTCGATGTGGCGCGCCTCACGCGCGAACTCAAAGCGGGCTCGTCCGCCTTCATGCACGGCGAGATCGGCGTCGATCGGTTCGGGTGGCAGGAGGGGTACGGCGCGTTCACGCTGCGCGACACCGAACTCGACACCGCCCGTCGCTATGTCCGAGACCAACCCCGTCACCACGCCGACGGGACCGCGCTCGACGACTGGGAGCGCAGCACGCCCCCGCGTACACGCTGAGTCCACGATCGACCCGGTCCAAGCGACGTCCGACCGGAGCCCCGGGCCGATGCCCGGGGCGGCCATCGTGTTATTGCCTGGGGTGACGCGCCATCGCGCGGAACCCCAGCCTGCAAGCGGGTTGAGCCAATTGTGACCAATGCTCAGCCCTCAGTAGTTGCAGGTGTAGCTGCAGTCCGGGAGGGCGGCGGAGCCCAGCGCCTGGATCGACGCCGAGGCGGTCTCCTCGCCGAAGACGATGTTCAACGTCGAGCCGCCCATGGAGCCGCCGCCCGTCGGAACCGTGACGTTGATGCAGTGACAGAGCAGCTCCGCGGGGGCGATGTTGACCGTCTCCTCGATGGTGCCGAGCACCTCTCCGCTGCTGCTGGTGAGCGTGAGCCGCATCGGAAGCGTGCGAGCCTCGTTGGTGTGGTTGGTGACCACCACGGAGGCGCGAACCACCGCGGTGCCGCCCTGCACCGTCCCGTCGACCCGGCGGATGCGCACCGAGACGTCCGAGCTGCTGCAGCCCGCGAGCGCCCTCGCCCCGACCGCCGCCAGCAGCACCGACGCGAGGCCATCCAGGAATCCCCGTCGTGAAAGTCCCGTCCCCATAAGTTCTCGTACTCCTTCGGGCGCATCCTCGCCCACTCGAGAGCCGCCGACCAGCGCGCTCGTCTGTATGGACGTCCGCCGTGCGCTCGCTTGACCCCGCGCGGCGATTGTCGTTCTGCTGAGCGCGTGAACCAACGCCGCGACCCACAGCCCGCCCTCACGCCGCCCCCGTCCACGCCCGCGATGGTGCGGCGCGCCGCGCTCGCCATGGCACTGAGCGCCTTCGGCTCGGTCGCGTGCAGCTCCACGACGATCTCCGTCGACGCCTCCGCGACCGACTCCACCGCGGCCGACTCCACCGCGACCGACTCCCCTGACGTCGTCGTCGCCGACGACCGCCAGGCGCCACCCGACCGCATCACGCCGATGCCTCCCCCGATGCCTCCTCCGCAGGACAGCGGGATCATCCCCCCGATGCCGCCTCCGCAGGACAGCGGGATCATCCCTCCGATGCCGCCTCCGATGCCTCCTCCCCAGGACAGCGGGATCATCCCCCCGATGCCTCCTCCCATGCCGCCTCCCGAGGACGGCGGGATCACCCCGATGCCGCCTCCCATGCCTCCGCCCCGGGACGGCGGCTTCATCCCCCCGATGCCTCCTCCTCCCATGCCTCCGCCTCCCCCCAGGGACGCCGGGTTCTGATCACGGCCCATGCGTCGACTCCGTCCACCCCGCCGACGGCGTCCTCGCGCTCGCCCCGCCGCTCCGCTCACCCTCTCTCCCGACTGGCAGCTCTGGATCGCTGACAACCTCCTCGCGGGCGCTCCCCTCGACGAGCTGCTCTCGACGCTGCTTCGTCACGGCGTGCCCCGCCCGGAGATCGACGCCCAGCTCAGCGCCATCCGCGCCTCGCCGGCCTTCCTCGCGGCGCAGCGCCACGTGCGCGCCGCCCGCCGCCTGGACCTCGTCGCCCGGCTCCACCAGCAGCTCGACGCGACCCGCTCGCTCCCTCGCGCCGTCGAGCGCGTCGCGGGCCTCGACGCCGAGAGCTTCTTCGATCGCTACTACGCCACCAACACCCCGGTGGTGCTCACCGACGTGGTCACCGCGTGGCCTGCCTTCGGGCGCTGGACCCCGGCGTACCTGAAGGAGCGCTTCGGCGACGTGGAGGTCATGGCCGCCTTCGGCCGGGAGAGCGACCCCGACTACGACCTCCACACCCCCGCGCTCAGCCGCCCGGTGCGCTTCGGCGATTTCGTCGATCGGGTGCTCGCCGCCGGGGAGAGCAACGACCTCTACCTGGTCGCCAACAACCGCAACTCCGACCGCGACGGTCTGCGCGCCCTCTTCGACGACGTGACCCTCCCCGAAGGGTGGCTCGACCCCGCGCGACTCCAAGGGTCCACCGCGTTCTGGTTCGGCCCGGGCGGAACGGTCACCCCGATGCACCACGACACCTCGAACATCCTCTTCGGCAACCTCTACGGGGAGAAGCGCTTCCTGCTGGTGGCGCCGTGGGACACCGCGCTGCTCCAGAGCACCCGCGGGGTGTACTCGCTCGTCGATCCGGAGAAGCCCGACCTCGAGCGCTTCCCCGGCTTCGCTCGCGCCACCGTGCGCGAGGTGGTGCTCGCTCCCGGCGAGATGCTCTTCATCCCGGTCGGGTGGTGGCACCACGTGAGAGCGCTCTCGCTGAGCATCAACCTCGCGTTCACCAACTTCGTGCGAGACAACGCCTTCGACTGGTTTCGCCCGGGCGAGCGGTAGAGAACACCTCCCATGACAGGCCCTTCGACGCAGAGGAGGTGGTGGAGCGCGAGGTCGCGATGGCCGGCCGCGTGGATGGCCCTCCTGGGCGGCTGCGGCGCGCGCACAGGACTCAACGTCCCAGACGTCGCGAGCTTCCCCGAGGTGACCGACGCGGCCGACGTGACGGATGCCGCGGACGTGCGCGACGTGCTGCTGCCGCCGATGTGCATCCCAGGGCGCTTCACCCTGACGCAGCGAGGGGCCGACATGATGCTGGTGATCGACCGCTCCGGCTCGATGGGCCAGCGCCTCGGCGGAGGGCGCTCGGGATCGTCCAAGTGGGTGCTCCTCCGAGACGCCCTCTCGGCGACGCTCCCGGCCTTCCAGGAGCGCATCCGCGTGGGCGCCCTCTTCTATCCGCAGGAGGGCGCCGACACCCGCCTCGCGACCTGCGCGCTGGCCAACATCCCGAGCGTCGACATCAACCCCGGCAACGGCACCGCCGCCCGTGTGATCGGGGTCTTCGACAGCACCGACCCCGGCGGCAGCACCCCCACCGCGGCGGCGCTGCTGCGCGCGTACAACTACCTGGTGCGCAACCCCAACCGCGCTCGCGCCCGCTACCTGGTGCTGGCCACCGACGGCGGACCCAACTGCAACGCCTCGCTCGACGCCGCGAGCTGCGTCTGCGTGGGCGGCGGACCCTTCGGCGCCGGCTCGTGCCGACGCGACACCAACGGCCAGCGGTGCCTCGACCGCGAGCGCACCGTGAGCGAGATCGCCCAGCTCGCGGCCAACCCGATCGCGTCGATACCGACCTTCGTGATCGGGCTCGCGGACGAGACCGACCCCAACTACGCCGCGACGCTCACGGCGATGGCCGTCGCCGGGGGGAGGCCCTTCGTGTCGTCGACTGGCTACGCGACCTACTACAACGTCGAGCGCGCGGAGGACCTCACCCGCGCCTTCACCACCATCCAGAACACCGTGTCGCGCTGCTCCTTCGTGACGCCGTCGCGGCCTGAGGAGATGGGGTCGATCGCGATCACCGCGGGCGGGGCGACGGTCGCGCTCGATGCGACGCACCGCGACGGCTGGGACTGGACCGACCGCGCCTTCGGGGAGATCACCTTCTTCGGCGCGGCGTGCGAGCGGGTGATCGCCTCGCGCACGACCGAGGTGCAGGCGACGGTGGAGTGCGTGAACGATGGCGGCTGACCCGCGGCCCTGGTGGATGGCGGCGCTGCTGGCGCTCGCCCTGGTGGACTGCACCCTCGGGGGAGAGTGCTCCCCGGGGACGTCGCGTCCGTGCTCTCGCTCGCTCGACGGCGGCGTCACCCAGGCGGGCTACCAGTCGTGCGAGGCGACCGGCGAGTGGAGCGCGTGCGTCTCCGTCGGCGGGTGCAGCGCGGGCGGAGCGGCGCTGCCGATCTACTCCCGCTGCACCGGCGACGACCAGTGCGGCCCGGAGGGGTGCGCGTTCTGCACCAACTTCGAAGGGGTCAACAACCCGCGCGGATACAGCGTGTGCGAGGTGTACTGCCAGTCCGACGCGGAGTGCGCGCCCACAACGCCGAGCGTCGCGGTGACCCCGCGCTGCGTGCTGGGCCAGTGCGCGCTGCTCTGCCGCGCAGGATCGACCTGCCCTCGAGACTCCCAGTGCCTCGGGTGGGCCAGCGACGCGCAGGCGAGCGCCTTCCCTGGCCACCAGGGGCTCTGCGAGTAGTAGAGCCTCTTCCGCCCCCACCACGCTCTCGAAGCTCAGAGGTACACGCGATGTCCACGATGCTGCTCATCTCCCATGAGGTCCGCGACTACGATGCCTGGAAGCCGGGCTTCGACGCCAACCAGGCGGCGCGCGACGCGGCGGGCTTCACCCTGGCCTTCGTCGGTCAGGACTCGGTGAACCCCAACATCGTCCACGCCGGGTTTCATGTGCCCTCGGCCTCCGCGGCGCACGCCTTCATCGACAGCCCCGGCGTGAAGGCGGCGATGGCCGCGGCGGGCGTGATCAGCGAGGTCGACGCGCGCATCGTCGAGATCGCCTGAGCAGTTCTCAGGGCGATCGCCGAAGGAGGCGCGACGCACCGCTGGACCGCCCCGAAGGCATGCACTAACCCTCCGCCGGAGGTCATCGCCGATGCTGCCTGCGCCCGAGGACTACCCCTTTCTCTTCATCAACCACGGGACGCCCGCCGTCGACTCGGTGGGCAGGCGCGAGGAGGTCTTCCTGTGGTTCCGCGGCCCCGTCGCTCCGGCCGAGCGGGCGCGCATCGAGGCCAGCGTCCCCTCACCGCTCCGCCGCTTCTGGCACTGGGACCGCGAGTTCTGCTACTTCGGCAGCGAAGGGGACATGTACGAGTTCGCGGTGCTCCAGGACTACACCCCGGAGCCCGTGCGCAGCGCGCTGCGGGGAGCCGATCCGACGCGCGACCCCAAGGCCTGGCACCGCCACTACCAGCAGGCGACGGCCCTCTTCGAGGAGGCCATCGCGGCCTTCGCGGCCGACCTCGAGCGCTGGGTCCACGAGGTGCACGCACTCGCTCCCATCGCGGTGTTCTGGGGCCCCGGAAGCTCCGACGAGGACGACCCGTGGCACCGCTGGAGCGTCGCCGCCTTCGCGACCGCGATGGGCGAGCGCCTCCGTCGCTACGTCCCAGAGCGCAGCGGCGCGGAGACCCTCGACTGGATCCGCGACCGCACCGCCCACCTGCTCGTCGCTCCCTCGAAGCGCTCCCGGCGAGGCGCTCCGCTCGACGAGGCGCGCTCCATCGCCGCCCTCGACGAGGCCTGCCGCCGCGGTCGACCGAAGGAGTACGTTCCCCGGCTCAGCCACGACGAGGGCGAGGTGCTCCGCAACGGCGAGCTCATCGCCTCCTTCGTGGGCAGCGCCCGGGGATGGTCCTCCCGCCTGGAGCGCCTCGCTCCGCTGAGCCAGCTCACCTTCCTCGCCAGCTACGACGTCGACCACGCCCGCCTGCTGCGCGTCTATCCCGCGCTGCCCGATCGGGTGCGCGCGCTCGTCGAGGCCCTCGCTCCCGACGAGCGCCGCTCCGCGCTGCCGCTGCTTGTGATGCTGGCGCAGACGCTCACCCGCGACACCCCGGCCTTCGATCACCTCCGCCGCAAGTCCGGCGAGCTCGCGGCGCAGGTGCTGCGCGCGGGCTACGACCAGCCGGGCTGCCGGGGCGCCACCTTCGCGCGGGCCTCGCGCTACCTCCGCTGGGCCCGCTGCTTCAAGGAGGCGAGGGCGATGGCCGAGGAGGGTCTCTTCCGCTACGGCGAGCGAAGGACGCTGGTGCGCGCGGCGCTCAAGGCCGCGAAGGCGATGGGCGACGAGAAGGCCGCCCGGAGGTACGAGGCCCGGCTGACGGCGCTGACGCCCGCTTCGTAGGCCGCCGCTTCCCCAGGGCGCCGCGGTGCTGCGATGCTGCGCCCCCGATGCCACCGCTCTCCGTCTCCGCCAGGGCCATCCGCGCCAGCGTCTTCTCTGACCTCGCGCCCCGGCTCCAGGCCCACGCCGCCCGCGGCGGAACCCTCTTCCCCTTCCACATCGGCGACACCTGGCGGACGCCCCCCGAGGCCGCTCGCCTCACCCGCTCGGTCAGCGACGACCCTTCGCTCTACCGCTATGGTCCGCTCGGCGGCGCCCCGGAGCTGCTCTCGGCGATCGCCCGTTCGCTCGACGCCCAGGGCCGTGCGCTGCCCGACCCGACGCCCGCCAACCTGCTGGTCGCCGCTGGGGCCACGCACGCCCTCTTCTGCGCCGCGAGGGCGATGCTCGACGCGGGCGACGAGGTGCTGGTGCTCTGCCCCTACTGGCCCCTCTCGGTGGGCGTGCTGCGCGCGGCGGGGGCGGTCCCGGTGGAGGTCGCGGTGCTGCCCGCGCTGGCGAGGGAGCCGGGCTTCGACCTCGCGGGAGCGCTCGCCGCGGCGTGCTCCGAGCGCACCCGGGCGATCTACCTCATCACCCCCAACAACCCCGACGGCTTCGTGCTGCGGGCGGAGCACCTCGAGGCCATCGCCGACGTCGCTCGACGCCGCGACCTCTGGGTGATCGCCGACGAGGTCTACGCCGACTACGTCTTCGAGGGAGAGCACCGCTCCATCGCGCGCCTCCCTGGCATGGCCGGGCGCACGGTGACCGCGTTCTCCCTCTCCAAGAGCCACGCGCTCGCGGGCCTGCGCGTGGGGTACATCGCCGGACCGACGGAGCTCATCGCCGCGGCGCGCAAGGTGGCGACGCACACGGTGTTCAATGTTCCGCTGGTGGCGCAGCGATGCGCGGCGAGGGCCATCGAGGAGGGCGGAGGCTTCCTCGAGGAGGCGCGCGAGGCGTACCGCGAGGCGAGGGCGGTGACCGTGGCGGCGCTCACCGGGAGAGGCGACTTCGTGGTGCCCGACGGGGGCTGCTACGTCTTCGTCGACCTGACCAGGGCCATCGGCGACGGGACGCCGCTGGGGCTGCTGGAGCGGTGCATCGACGCGGGCGTGGCGCTGGCGCCGGGGGACGCCTTCGGCGCGGGCTACGAGCGCTACGCGCGGCTGTGCTACACGGCGGTCGCCCCGAGCGCGCTGGAGGAGGGCCTCGCGCGACTGGTGGGCGTCCTCGATCGGGCCTGATCGCTGATCAGAGCGGGAGCAGGAAGACCACCGCGTCGTCGTTGGCGGCGCTCACGCCGGCGTCGGCCGCTGGGGCCGTGACGCCGCGGACGCCGACGAGCGCGACGTGAGTGCGCGCGGGCCTGAGCGCGGCGCCCCAGAAGAAGTCAGCTGCTCCGCCGAAGTCGTAGGTGCGGATGCCCCGTGCGCCGAAGGTGGTGTCGGCCTGGCCGGAGCTGTTGAGCACCGCGATCCCGTCGACGTTGTCGGCCGTACGTAAACGCCGCCCACCAGCAGCATGCGGTTGTCGGGCAGCGCCACCAGGGCCCGCGCGTTGTCGTTGAACATCGCGAGGTCGAGCCGCGCCACGCCCGCCGTGCCCCAGGTGGTGTCGAGCGCGCCGGTCGAGGAGACGCGCAGGGAGAGCCAGTCGAGGTTCTCGCTGGCGCTGTTGCGGCCGTAGCCCGCGGTGACGAACGAGGTCCCCTGGAGCACCGCACCGTAGGCCTCGGTCACCGCCGCGAGCACCGTCGGGGCGAAGATCCCCGCCGTGCCGAAGGTCGGGTCGAGCGCGCCCGCGGAGGTGAGCTTGAAGAGCACCGGCTTCACCACGCCGCCGTCGTCCATGTAGCCCGCCATCACGATGCCTCCGTCGGGGAGCAGCGTCGCCGTGCGCGGGCTGGCGTTGCGGTTGTTGATGTCCACCGTGGCCACGCCGTTGGTGCCGAAGGCCGCGTCGCGCACGCCGTCGGCGCTCAGGCGCACCACCGCGAAGTCCGTGTCGGTGCCGCCCGAGCGCTTCTGCGCGCCGGACACCAGCAGCCGACCGTCGCTGTATACGCTCAGGCCCCAGGCCGAGTCGGCCACGTAGCCGGTGCCCACCACCTCGCCCGCGCTCAGGTCGAGCGTGACCACGCCGTCGGTGCCGAAGCTGGTGTCGCGCGTTCCATCGGCGTTGAAGCGCGCCAGCGCGATGTCGCGGTCGCGCGCGTCCGTCGCGCCAGCGTGCTCGACGGTGGCCGCGACGACGATCTTGCCCGTGGACTGCACCACGATGCCGCGCGCCACCTCGCCGCCGAGGCCCACCGCGAGGTTGTGCCGCGCGTATCCGCCGGTGCCGAAGGTCGTGTCGAGCACGCCCGCGGCGCTGAACTTCGCCACCACCGTCTCGAAGTCGGCCGTCGCCGCGACGTTGCTGTTGGACACCACGCCGACCGCGTAGAAGTTGCCCGCGGCGTCGAAGGTCACGCCGAAGAAGCGGTCGTGCCCGGTGGCCGAGATCGCGAGCACCCGAGGCGCCGCAGGGACGCCGCTGTCGGGAGCGCCCGAGTCGACCGGGATGCCCACGTCCGAGGGAGTTCCCGAGTCGGCCGGG
>JADJAE010000121.1 GCA_016704445.1 Deltaproteobacteria bacterium | reverse complement strand
GTGGACCTCGGTGGCGCCGAAGCGGTCGCGGAGATGCTCGACGCCCTCGCCTCGCGCCACGGCCACCAGTCCTCCATCGACCTGCCCTTCGACCGCTCGCTCCCTCCGCCTCGCTCGCTCCCTTCGCACCGCTGGCTGCGCTGGTCGCTGCGCCCTCGCGACGCCGACCTCTTCCACGCCCACCTCGCGTGGCCCGATCGCCTCGGCGCCGCCCTCCTCGCCGCCCGAGGTCGCCCGCTGGTGGTCACCTTCCACCTGCTCCCTCGCGAGGGCGCCGCGTGGCCCCGCGACCGGATCACCGGCCTCGACGCACGCACGATGATCCGCCTCGCCGCGGTGCGCGCCCACACCGTCTGGATCGCCCTCTCTCACCACGACGCCGCGCGCCTCGGGGCGCTCGGGCTGCGCGCCAGGGTGATCCGCAACGCGCCGCCGCCGCCTCGAGCTGCGACGCAGCCCTTCGACTGGCCCGATGGGGTCGTGGGCCTCGCCTCGGTGGGGCGCCTCGACCCGCAGAAGGGCTTTGACCGGATGCTCCGGGCGCTCGCCCACCCGTCGCTCTCCGAGCGCCCCTGGCACTGGGTCATCGCGGGTGAAGGACCCGCGCGGGCCGAGCTCACCGCGCTCAGGGACTCGCTCGGTTTACGCGATCGGGTAAGCCTCCCAGGGGTACGGCCCCCGATGGACGTGTTCACCGGCGCCCGGTGGGTGCTCGCTCCCAGCCGCAGCGAGGGGATGCCGTTGGTTCCGCTGGAGGCGATGGAGGCGGGGGTGCCGGTGCTGGCCTCGGACATCGGGGCGCACCGCGAGCTCTTCTCCGCCGCACCGGGATCGCTGCTCCCGGCCGACGAGGCGCGCTGGCCGGATGCTCTCGGGGCGCTCTTCGATGGGGCCGCCCGGGCCACGGTGAAGCGGGCGCAGCGGGCGGCGCTGGGAGACGATCCCCGCGAGGGGTACTGGCGAGAAACGCTCTCGTGCTACGACGCGGCGCGCACCTGATGGGCCTCGTGTACCGACCCAACCCGGTTCCGTATCGGCCGCATCGCGCGAGCTGGCGCCAACCGCTGCACCTTCACCTCGCGCCGCTCTGGGACGCGCTCACCCGAGAGCTTGCCGAGCTCCATGGCCGGGTGATCGACGTTGGCTGCGGCCACAAGCCCTACGCGCCGATGATGGGCCGCGCGGTGAGCGAGTACATCGGGGTCGATCGAGAGGGGCCGCACGCGACGCCCGACGTGGTGGGAGACGCCTCGCAGCTGCCCTTCCCCGATGGGCACTTCGACGCGGGGGTGTCGTTTCAGGTCTTCGAGCACGTGCGCGACCCGCTGGCCTGCGTGAGGGAGCTCGCCCGCGTGGTGAAGCCGGGCGGGACGGTGCTCTTCACGGTGCCGGGGGTGTGGCCCGCGCACGAGGTTCCGCACGACCACTGGCGCTACACGCGCAACGGGCTCGAGGCGCTGCTGGTCGACGCGGGCCTGGTCGAGGGGCGGCTCACCCCGCTGGGAGGCCTCTGGTCGGCGCTGGGGCAGATGGCCAACCTGGAGCTCGACAAGCGCTGGTGGGCGCGGGCGCTCATCCCGTGGGTCAACCTGGGCGCCAGGGCGCTCGAGCCGACGGCGCGCGAGGAGCTCGTCCTCAACTGGCTCGTGGTCGCAAGACGCCCCTGATGGACCCGCAGGCCTCGTCGCTGTCCCGGAGGATCCTGCGCGAGACCACCCGCTTCGCGGGCATCCAGGTGATCAGCGCGCTGCTGCTCGCCGGGAGCAACCTGATCCTGGCGAGGCTGCTCGAGCCGCACGCCTTCGGCGCCTACGCCATCGGGACCTTCTTCCTCGGCCTGGGCGGTCTGCTCGGCGACGGCGGCCTCGGGGCGGCGCTGCTCCGCTACAAGGGCGAGGTCTCCGACGAGTCGTACCGCACCACGCTGACCTTCCTCTTCGCGCTGGGCTCCGGGCTGGCGCTGGCCTTCTTCCTGGCGACGCCGCTCATCGCGGCGCGCTGGCACCTCAGCACCGCGGAGGCCACGGTGCTGCGCTCGATGGCGGTGCTCTTCCTCGTCGGTCCGCTGCGCTCGGTGCCGTACATCCGCATGGAGCGCGAGCTGCGCTTCTCGCGCATCGCAGGCATCGAGTTCGCGGCCACGGCCACGCGTCAGCTGGTGACGGTGGTGCTCGCCTGGAAGCTCGGAGGGATGCGCGCCCTCGCGGGGGGCCAGCTCGCCGGGGCGCTGGTGCAGCTCGCGCTCGCGTGGAGGTCGGCTCCAGGCTGGCCGGGGCTCGGGATCTCCCGCAGGGTGCTGCGCGCCACGCTGGGCGAAGGCGTCCCGGTGCAGGCGCTGGCGATCGCGGCCTTCTTCAAGGACAACCTCTCGGCGGCGCTGCTCGGGTCGCTGATGGGCCCGGCCTCGGTGGGGCAGTTCGACTTCGGGCTGAAGTACGCCGCGCTCCCGGTGCAGGCCGTCAACGCGCTCTCCCGGGTGCAGCTCCCGGTGTACGCCCGCTTCGACGCGAAGGACCCGCAGCTCTACCAGGCCTTCGTGGGGGCCACGCGCACGGCGCTGCTGCTGGGCTTCCGCTCCTGGTGGCGCTCTCCGTGGGCGCGCCCGCCATCGTGCCCTGGCTCTACGCCCCGCGCTGGATCGACTCCATCCCCGTGGTGCACGGCATCCTGGTGAACATGGCCTTCGGCCTCGTGGCGGGCCCGCTCTTCACGCTGCTCCAGGGGCAGGGTCGCGGGGGCCTCGCGCTGCGCATCTTCGTGGGCTGGACGGCCGCGACCTGGGCGCTGGTGCTGGGCGTCTGGCACTACCAGCTGAGCGCCGTGGCGTGGGCGTACAGCGCGGTGACGGCGCCGGTGGTGCTCTGGCTCATCGGGTGGGCGGGGCGGCACCTGGGGCGCTCGCTGTGGGGCGCCTACGTGGGCCCGCTCGCGGCGGGACTCGCGGCGTGGGCGATGGTGCTATTGGGCACGCCAGGTCCGCTGGCGCGCGCCGGGCTGGCGATGGTGGTCTACGTGGCGGCGCTCGCGGCGATCGAGGGGCGGCGCCCGCTGGAGGACCTGCGCGCCTGGGTGGCGGCGCTGCGGTAGTGTGGCGGAGCGATGACCCGTCACTTCAATACCGGCGGGGTGTGTCTTCCGTCGGTCCACTACATGCTGCCGCCCGAGCGGCGCCTGCCCGAGGTGCGGGGCCTGGTCGATCAGATGGCCTATTTCATCCTGCACGCGCCACGGCAGGTGGGGAAGACCACGGCGCTGACGGCGATGGCCCGCTCGCTCACGGAGGAGGGTCGATACGCCGCCGTGCTGGTGTCGATGGAGGTCGGGGCGCCTCACGGCGACGACATCGGGGCGGCGGAAGACGCCATCCTGGAGGCGTGGCGGACTTCGATCGAGGTCGCGCTACCGCCCGAGCTCCACCCGCCGCCGTGGCCCGAGGCGTCCCCGGGCTTCCGCATCCACAGCGCGTTGCACGCTTGGGCGAAGGCGTCGCCGCGACCGCTGGTCTTGTTCCTCGACGAGATCGATGCGCTCCGCGACCAGACGCTCCTCGCGGTGCTGCGGCAGCTCCGCGACGGACACCGCCTTCGGCCGACGGGCTTCCCGTGGTCGCTTGCCCTGGTGGGCCTGCGCGACGTGCGCGACTACAAGGTCGCCTCCGGGGGGAGCGAGCTGCTTCACACGGCGTCGCCCTTCAACATCAAGGTGCGCTCGCTCACCATGCGGTCGTTCACCGAGCCCGAGGTGGCCGAGCTCTACGACCAGCACTCGGTCGAGACCGGGCAGCGCTTCGAGCCCGCCGCGGTCGCCCTCGTCTTCGCCCTCAGCCGGGGTCAGCCCTGGCTCGTGAACGCCCTCGCCTACGTCGCGACCACGGAGCTCAGGCCCGACCGCGCCGAGACGATCACCGGCTCTGACGTCGGGCGCGCGCGCGACCTCATCGTCGAGCGGCAGGAGACGCACCTCGACTCGCTCGCCGAGAGGCTGCGTGACCCGCGGGTGCGTGCGGTCATCGAGCCGATGATCCTCGGCGATCAGCTCGCCTCGGCCTCACCCGACGACCTGCGCTTCGTCCTCGACCTCGGGCTCGTCGTGCAGTCGAGCGACGGCGCCATCGAGATCGCCAACCCGATCTACCGCGAGATCGTGATGCGCTCGCTCACGACCTACGTGCGCGCTTCGCTCCCGCGGCTCGCGCCGTCGTGGCTGGGGGAGAGCGGAGCGATCGACTGGACGCGGCTGCGGGAGGTGTTCGTCGCGTTCTGGTTGCAGAACGGCGAGGCGCTGCTGGGCAGCTCGCCATACAACGAGGCCGCGGCGCATCTGGTGCTGATGGCGTTTCTGCACCGCATCGTGAACGGCGGGGGTCGGGTCGACCGTGAGCTCGCGATCGGGTCGAAGCGCCTGGACCTATGCGTCGAGTACAGGGGCGACCGGCTCGGCGTCGAGGTGAAGACGTGGCGCGACTCCGACAAGCGCGCGGACCCGGCCGACGCGGGGGTCGATCAGCTCGACGAATACCTCGCGAGCATCGGGACGAAGCGGGCCTGGCTGGTGCGGTTTGACCAGCGCTCGGGGCAGCCCGAGCTGCCAGAGCGCTTGAAGCTCGAAGAGGTCACGACGGCCCGGGGAAACGCGGTGACGAAGATTCTGTTGTAGGGAGCGTCACGTCGTCACGCCGCGATCGCTGGACGCCACGGAACTCCTGGCAACCCCTGAACGGTTGCTCGCAGTGAGCTGCGACAATGATGTAGGTGGGTGGGGGTGGTTGTCGGACTCGAATCTGTGGTAGCCCTCCGCCCCGTGAACACGACGCGCGCGTTTGGCCTGGTCTGTCTCGCGGTTGGGGCCCTCGGGGGATGCGGCTCTGCCGACCCGATGGAGGGCGAGGGTGACGGGCTCGACACGGGGAGCCTGGACTTCTCGACCGAGGAGATTCGCAGCACGGGTTCTCCGCCCTGGGTCTACGGGGGTTCGCTCCCGATGCTGGTGAACCCGAAGGTGGTGGTCTCGCAGGCGGGGCACACGCTTCGGGTGATGGGCGACCTCCCCGAGGGGTGGTCGGGGGTGGTCCCCTACTACGCGTCGGTGGAGACCGTGGGGGCGCGCAGGGCGCTGACGGTCGTGTACCCGATCGCGACCGGGGCGAGCGCCTCGCTCGACTCCGCGGCGCGCACCTTCAGCACGGTGTCGGGGATTCCCTTTCGCCCGAACGGGATGGCCTACCCGACGACGGGCCCGAGCTACGTGAACTGGGGCGGCTTCCCCTTCATCGCGTACAACGGGGGCATCGCGTTCCACGGGCCGATCACGTACACGACCACCACCGCGGGCGGCGAGCGCGTCTACGACTGGTACCTGCAGCGCGGGCCGGTCTCGCACGGCTGCAACCGTATGCAGGGCGAGCACGTGGTCGAGGTCGCGCAGCTCATCGGCTTCGACATGCACAACACCTGGGGCTCGAACGTGAGGGTCGCGCGGCGGGTGCCGGTGCAGGTGATCCGTGACTACGACCGCCTCGCCACCGGAGAGGCGGTCGACGTCGACTATCCCCGCTGGGGCGGGGCGCGCGCCCCGACGGGTCCGACCCGGGTGTTCCCGACGTGGAGCGCCGACGAGATGCCCCGCATCGTGTGCGCCGACAACCGCGCGAGACGCACGTCGAACACCCGCGTTCCCGACGGCTTCTGCGACTATATGCCCTCGAACGGAAGGGACCTCGCGACCGGTAACCCCCTCGGCCCGGTGCTGGTCGACAACGGGACCGCGGCCTTCAGCGCGTCGTCGTCCTTCGCGCGCTACACCCGCAGCCCGGTGCGCGTGGGCAGCGACTACATGGCGGCCGAGCTCGCCACCGCGGGCACGGCGACCTGGAGGCTCCCGATCACCCGCAGCGGCAGCTTCCGACTGTGGGCCCGCTACGCCCCTGACGAGAACCGCAACACCCGCGCGTCCTACCGGGTGTACACCGACGCGACCGAAGACTCCGGGCAGACCCCGATGACGGTCAACCAGCGTCAGCCCGGGACGCAGGGCTGGGTGCAGCTCGGGGTCTACTCGCTCAACCCCGGGGCGAAGGTGGTGCTCAGCGCGGCGTCGAGCTCCGACGGCTGGACCATCGCCGACGCCGTGCGCCTCGAGCCCACGCCCTGAGCCGCTTAGTCCCCCCACTGCCACTCCAGCGGTTGACGATCGCCCTTGGCGTCCCGCGCGCGGCGATGCAAAGGTCCGCGTCCTCCGCCATGCAGGACACTCCTCCCTTCGCCCACGTCGACCGCGCCGCCTTCGCCCGTGACCTCGACGCCGCCCGCGCCGAGCTCGACTCCGCCCCGGACGACCTCGCCCACCTCCGCCGCATGGAGCGCTGGGGCCGCGCCTGCACCGCCGTCGGCTACGCCACCGCGTGGATCGGTCCCAACCCGGTGTCGATGCTCGCGATGAGCACCGGGAGCGTGGCGCGCTGGGCCATCGTGGCGCACCACGTGGTGCACAAGGGCTACGACAAGGTCGAGGGGACGCCGCCGCGGCTGACGAGCGCGGGCTTCGCGTCGGGCCGACGTCGGCTGCTCGACTGGTTCGACTGGATGCTCCCCGAGGCGTGGCGCCTGGAGCACAACACCCTCCACCACTATCACACGGGAGAGACCCTCGACCCCGACCTGGTGGAGGAGAACCTCCGGGCGGTGCGCGACGCGTCGCTGCCGCTCGCGGTGAAATACGCCGTGGTGGGCTTCTACGCGCTGACGTGGAAGTTCACGTACTACGCGCCCAACACGTGGCAGGTGATGCGCCGCGCGGAGCGTTGTCGGGAGTCGGGGCAGGCGCCCTCTCCAAAGAAGATCGCCACCGGGACGGAGTCGTATCTGGCGGTCTACAACCCCTTCACCGCGGACGGGCGGCGCTATCTGAAGGAGTGCGCGCTGCCGTATGGGCTGGGGCGCTTCGTGGTGATTCCGGCGCTCTACTCGCCAATGGGTCCTTGGGCGGTGGCGAGCGTCTGGGTGAACTCGGTCGGAGCGGAGCTGCTCAACAACCTCCACTCGTTTGCGATCATCGCCCCCAACCACGCGGGCGAGGACGTGTGGCGCTTCGAGGGCCCGGCTCGGGAGCGCGGTGAGTTCTACCTCCGTCAGGTCGCGGGCTCGGTGAACTATCACACGGGCCATCCGGTGGGCGATTTCCTCCAAGGGTATCTCAACTACCAGATCGAGCACCACCTCTGGCCCGACCTGCCCGCGAAGGCCTACCAGCGGCTGCAGCCGAGGGTGAAGGCGATCTGCGAGAAGCACGGAGTCCCCTATGTGCAGGAGGGGATACACAAGCGGGTGAAGAAGCTTATCGACATCATGGTGGGGAGAGCCTCCATGAAGAGGGCTCCGACAGTGGTGCGCGCTACGAGGGACGAGGAAGCGCGGCTGGAGGCCCAGCGCTCCGCGGGGTAGAGCCGGGAGTGCCGTTATACTGGTTGTCGGGATTACCGACTCACCACGATCGCCACGCCCGCCACGGCCAGCGCCGCGCCGATCCAGCGTCGCCTCGGGATGCGCTCCCCCATCGCCCTTGACATCACCATCAGCACGATGGCTCCGGTCTGGTTGAGCAGCGCCGCGCGCGAGACCGTCCCGTACTTCATCCCCCCGAGCCAGAGCAGCATCGACACGTAGGTCGCCAGCACCGTCGCCGGCACCGCCAGCCGCCACGCGGGCTGCGGCTTGAATAGCGCCAGCGCCTCCCTCCCCTTGCCCCGCGCGAGCTGCACCGCGAAGAGCGCCGTCGAGCCCGCCAGCAGGCGCACCGTCGTCGCCTCGACAAGGCCGCTGCGGCCCAGCGCGGGCTTCGCCAGCACTACGCCCACCGCCGTCGTCATCACCCCGCCCAGCACCAGCGCCAGGCCCCGGCGGTCGACCTTCACCTCGCCGCTCGACTGCCACACCACCAGCGCCAGACCCAGCAGCACCAGCGGGGCGCCCCAGAGGAAGCCCGCCCGCGGCACCTCGCTCAGCCACACCGTCGAGATCAGGATCACCGTCGGCGAGTACGCGCAGTCCGCCACCGCGGCGACGGCGGCGTCCACCCGGCGCAGGCCCGCCAGGAAGATCGAGTCGGCGACCGCGAGGCCCAGCACGCCGCTCCCGACGAGGCAGAGCCAGTCGAGGGCGCTGCGGTGGAGGTCGAAGCGCAGCCCCGCCACCGCCATCGTGAGCAGCAGCAGCACCGCGGCCACGGCGTTCTTGAAGAGGTTGAGCGAGACCGGGTGCACGTCGCCAAGGCGGCGGAAGAGCATCACCGCGGCGGCCCACACCACCGCGCAGCCGAGGGCCATCGCATCGCCGATCCAGTGGGGCATTGAGGGGGGCGCTCTATACCCGAACGCCCGCGGGTCGCTACCAGGCCCCGACGATCTGTACGCCGTTGAGCGAGGGGGCGAGCTGCCAGCGGGCCACCGGGCGGTCGCGCCACCGGGCAGCGCGCGTGGGGATCGTGAGGATGCTCAGCTCGCCGCCGATGAGGTCGGACCCGAAGGCGATGGCGGCGGAGATGGGGCGGTCGTAACCGATCCAGAGCACGAGGCCCGCGGTGACGGCCACGACGGCGACGCCTACGTGGTTGTACCAGGCGCGCGCGGAGTTCTCGGCCTCGGCCGCGCGGGCCATGGCGGCGTCGAGGTTGCCGGTGCGGTGCGCCTCCTCGGCGGCCCTCCACACCCGCGGAACCGGCGTGAGCACCATCCCCCCGACGCCTAGCCAGGTGGTGACTGCGCCCACGGCCGCGTCGACGCGCAGCCCCGGGTCATGGAGCGTGAGCGCGAGCGTGGTCTGCGCGACGGCCGTGACCGAGTAGGCGACCGTGAGGGTCCAGAACCACAGCCGGGCGTGCGAGGCGTCGCGGTCGAGGAGGGCGACGCGAGGGTCCACCGGGTCGGCGTGCGCCGCGAGGGGGGCGGCCGAGAGCGCGAGGCTGAGGGCGATCACGGCGCGCATGAAGCGACGAGTACCACGGCCCGCGAAGGCTCAGGCGCGGAGGGCGTCGAGGACGTTCATGCGGGCGGCGCGCACCGCGGGGAAGAACCCTCCCAGCAGGCCCATGAGCGCGGCGAAGAGCAGCGACGACACGACGATGGAGGGCGTCGGGACGAAGGTGAAGACCACCTCCGACCAGGTGGCGAAGTTCACGATGTTGAAGCGCACGAGGCCCATCGCCAGCGAGGCGAGGGCCCCGACGACGCCGCCCGCCAGGCTCAGCACCACGGACTCGAAGAGGAAGCTCGCGAGGATGCTCCGCCGGGAGAATCCGAGGGCGCGGAGCGTGCCGATCTCGCGGCTGCGCTGGGCGACGGAGGCGTGCATGGTGATCATCGCGCCGATCATCGCGCCCGCCGAGAAGAAGAACGCGATCATCAGCCCGAGGATGGTGAGGAAGGTCGTCGTGCCCTGCGCGAGCTCCTCGTAGTAGACCGACTCGCGCTTCACCGTGAGCCCCAGCTGGGGGTTGGTCTCGATCGCCCGCTTGAAGGCGTCGAGCTGCCCCGCGGAGCGCAGGCCCACGCGCACCGACGACACCAGCGCCTCGCGACCGAAGGCCGCGCGCACGGTGTCGATGTCGCCCCACACCTCCGACTCGAAGGACGATCCCCGGTCTTCGATGACGCCCACCACGCGGACGCGGCGGTTCTTCTTGATCTCGAAGGACTGCCCCAGGTCGACGCCGCGGAAGCGCCCCCGGATGGCCGCGCCGACCACCACCTCGTCGGAGCCCGGCGCCGCCGCCCGCCCGGCGACCACGTGCACCGAGGGCCTGAAGCGGTACACGTCGTCGGGCACGCCGCGCACCTGCACGTTGGACATGCCCTCTCCCCCAGCGCGGTCGAGCGCCAGCACGCCCACCACCTCGCCCACCGCGTCGGAGCGTCCGTCGGGGCGCACCCGCACCTCTGGCGACGCCGTCACCAGGCCCGCGGCGGGCAGCTCGATGCCGCTCGACGACTCGGCGTCCGAGCCCGCGCGCAGCACGATCGCGACGTCGGCGGAGCCCGAGCGGCCCATCGCCCGCTGGAGCCCCGCGCCCAGCATCAGCACCGACGCGAACACGAACACCACGAGCCCGATGCCGAGCGCCGTCGCGGCGGTGGTGGTACGCCGCACCATCAGATTCCGCACGCTGTAGGAAACCGGGACCATCGCGTCGCCCCCTCAGTCGATGCGCCGCAGCGCGTCCGTGACCGTCAACCGCGACGCGCGCACCGCCGGGATCAGCGCCGACGCCACGCCCAGCAGCAGCGAGAAGCCCAGGGCCTGCGCGGCCGTGCTGGTCTCGATGCGGAAGTACGGCACCAACGAGCCCATGTTCTCCTCGAGCCAGCGCCCGAGGCCGTACTGCACCAGAGGGTAGGAGAGCGCGAGCCCCAGCACCCCGGCCGCGAGGCCCAGCGCGGCGGCCTCGCCCAGGATGAAGCCCGCGATGTGCTTCGGGAGGAAGCCCAGCGCGCGGAGCACGCCGTACTCCTGGGTGCGCTCCCGGACGCCCATCGACATGGTGTTGCCGAAGAGCATCAGCAGGATCAGCAGGATGATCCCGGAGATGGCGTTGATGGCCGCGAGGAGGCCCGACATCATCCCCATGAACGAGAGGTTCATCGAGCGCTCGCTCATGGAGAGGGTCTGGATGTCCTGCACGTCGAAGGTGCGGTCGATGGCCGCGGAGACCCCGCTCGCCCGCGAGGGGTCGTCGACGCGGGCGATGATCCAGCCGATCTGGTCGCGACGCCGCTCGGGGAGCGCGTTGTTGAGGTAGTCCCAGTGGAAGAGGAACTCCGAGCGGTCCATCGAGCGCCGCGTGGCGGTGTAGATGCCGGAGACGTGGAAGACCCAGTTGCCCGGGTAGATGGTCCCGGAGAGGGTGATGGTGTCGCCCACGCGCAGTCGTAGCAGCCGCGCGAGCTGGTCGCCGACGATGGCGCCCTGGCGGTCGGCGAGCCAGCGCTCCCGGTCGGCGGGCGACACCGCAACCTCGTCGTACACGTCGAGGAAGCTCGCCGGGTCGACCGCCAGCGTGGGGAAGAACTCCCTCGGGTTGCGCGGGTCCTTCCCTCCGAACCAGTTGGCCCAGGTGGCGGAGTGCACGCCCGGCGTCTGCCGCACCGTGTCGATGTACCGCCGCGGAAGCTGCATCACGAACGACACCTTGTGACGGATGCCGATGCGGTCGTGCGCGGCGTGCGTGACCGCGACCTCCATCGAGGAGATCACCGTGCGCAGCATCACGAAGGCCACCACCGCCACCGCCACGCCGAGCAGCGTCAGCGTCGTGCGGAAGCGGTTTCGCCCGACGTTGCGCGTCGCCAGCGAGGCGAGGTTCATTGGAAGGCGCCCTTGTTGAGGTGGTGCGTGACCCGCGCGTGCGACGCCGCCTCGGGGTCGTGCGTCACCATCACCACGGTCTTCTTGAAGTCCTTGTTGAGCTTCTCCAGCAGCGCCAGGATCTGGTCGGCGGACTTGCGATCGAGGTCGCCAGTGGGCTCGTCGGCTACGATGATCTTCGGGTCGTTGACCAGCGCGCGAGCGATCGCCACCCGCTGCTCCTGGCCGCCGGAGAGCTGCCGGGGGTAGTGGTCGGCGCGGTCTTCGAGGCCCACCACCCGCAGCGCCGTGGCCGCCCGCCGCTTGCGGTCGGCGCTCGGGAGCTTCGTGAGCAGCAGCGGCAGCTCGACGTTCTCCAGCGCCGTGAGCACGGGCATGAGGTTGTACGACTGGAAGATGAAGCCGATGTAGCGCGCGCGAAACGCCGCGAGGTCGCCGTCGGTCATGGCGGTGAGGTCCTGGCCCGCGACGCGCACCCCGCCGGAGGTGGCCCGGTCGAGGCCCGCGACGAGGTTGAGCAGGGTGGACTTCCCAGAGCCCGAAGGGCCCATCAGCGCCTCGAAGGACCCTTCGGCGATCGAGAGGCTCAGCCCGTCGAGCACCGTGAGGGTCTCGGCGCCCCGGTGGAAGGTCTTGGTCACGTTGGTCAGCTCGACCATCGGCGCGGCGGCGCTCTCTTCGGGGGACGACATCAGCGGTTTGCCTCTCTCACCGGGTGGGCTTCGCCCAGCGTCGGCGGCGGGTGCAGCACCACCCGCGACCCCGGCGCCGGACCATCGATCAGCTCGTACGCGTCCCCCGCCTGCGGCCCGAGGCTCACCGGGCGGACGTGCACGGCGTTGTTGTCGACCACCAGCACCACGCGCGCTCCCCCTCGGGTGGTGACGGCGGCCGCGGGGACGAGCGTGCGCTGCGCCGCGCGGAGCTGCTCGGCGGTGAGCTCCTGCGTGAGGAAGCCCACGCGCGCGGCCATGTCGGGGAGGATGCCGTCCATCGGCTCGACGAAGCGCACCCGCACGGCGACGGTGGCCTTGGCGCGGTCGACCCGGTGCCCGAGCTCCTGCACCGCGCCTCGGAAGCGCCGGCCGGGGAAGGCGTCGAGGGAGATCTCGCAGGGCCCGCCGGGGCGCACGAGGTGGAGCCTCCCTTCGGGGACGTCGACCTCCGCGACCATGGAGCGGAAGTCCGCGAGCTCGATGACCGTGCCCGCCATCAGCTCGCTGCCCAGCAGCTCGCCGGGGCGAGGAGGGCGGTTGACGATCGTTCCCTCGAAGGGCGCCCGGATGGTGAGCAGCGAGAGCGCGGCGGACTGCACGTTGACGTCCGCCTGGAGGGCGCGCACCTCGGCGGAGGCCGCCGTGACGGAGGCTTCGAGCGGGCCCAGCCGCGCCTGGAGGTCTTCGACGACCTGCCGCGAGACGGCGCCGGACTCGGCGAGGCGGCGCTGGCGTTCGAGCTGCTGGCGGCCGTCGGCGAGGTTGGCGCGGGCGATGGCGACGCGGGCCTCGGCGGCGGCGACGCGGGCGCGGGCGGCGGCGATGGTGCTGCGCACGTCGGTGGCGTCGAGCTCGAGCAGCGCCTGGCCGGCGCGCACGGTCTCGCCCTCTCGCACCCTCACCACGGCCACGCGGCCCGGAACGCGCGACGAGACGCGCGCGGAGGTGAGCGCGACGACGTAGCCCGTGGCGGTGACGGTGGTGGCGCCCTGAGCAGGGGACGCCACGACGACCTCGCCGGTGCGCACCTCGGTCTTGAAGAGGCGAGACTCGACCGCGGGCCAGGCCCGGGTGCCGCCGTAGACCAGGGCGCCCAGCACGAGCGCGACGAAGGCGTAGCGCACGACGCCAGAACGGGAGCGGGAACGGGAGCGCGACGAGGCCGGAGGGTCGTCCCGGTCGATGCGCAACGATTCCAGATCGCTGGTCAGTTGATCGCCCACGATCGGTTGGCCTACCACGCGAGAGCGCGGGGGTGGAATTTCGGTCGGACAGGGAATGTCGCGAGGACGATCCGGCGACGCGCGCTGAGGGAATGCTCACCACGCCCAAAGCACGGCTTGACGCTGCTCGCGGAGTTTGCGAACGGTCCCCTCCGGGGAAGGATCAGGGGGACCCATGGCGCGCTATCGACTGATGCTGCTCGACGCTCCGCCGCGGCACGCCGCCGCGCTGGATGAGCTCGAGCGCTCGTTGCCTGCGGCGGTGGACGCCGTGGCGTACCGGGGAATGAGGGAGCGGGCCTTCGCCGACCCGGTGCTGCTCGGGAGCGGCGACGACCTCGCGACCCTGGAGGCCGCCACGGCGACGCTCCAGAAGGCGGGCCTCGCGGTGTGCGTGGTCGATGACAGCACGCCATGGATCCGGCTGGTCGAGACCGCCCGCTCGACGCTGGGCTTCACGACGGTGCACGTCGCGGACGCTCGCAACGCGGCTCCGCAACCGGCCTCATCGCTCCCTCGATCGAAGCCCGCCGACGCCCACGGGCCGAAGCTGCGCGATCCGCGAAACTCCATCTGGCTGCGCGGCGCGCTGGTGCTCGGGGCGCTGCTGCTTCCGATGGCCGGGGCGTTGCTCGCGTCGACCTTCCTCGGGGACGCGCTCTACGACGCCCCGGCTCCCGCGCCGTCCACGATGCCGGAGAGCGCCTCGGGTCACGGCCGCGGTCGACGGCTCCCGATGCGAGCCGGAGCCGGGAGCGCTGGCGGTTCCAGCGCCAGCGAGCGCTCGCCCGGAGGACGAGGCGGCGCGGGTGGCAGTGCGCCCTCCATGGGTGCCGCGAACGGGGACTCCATCGAGCTCACGCAGGACGCCCCTACCGGGGAGGCCGACGCCACGCCCGCGGCGCGCTCACGGCGCTCGGCGCGCAGGGCCATCGCCGCGATCGTCGCCGCGCTGCTGGGCCTCGCGACGGCGGCCCTCGCGGGCGAGGCGGTCGAGCGATCGACCCGATCGAAGAGCGCCCGCTTCCGTCGGAGGGTTCGGATGGCGGTCGCGGGCATGGCCGGGGCGGGAGCGCTCGTGGCGCCTCTCGCGCTCTGGCAGGCACGAGCGAGCGAGCGCCCGGCGGCGGCGGTCGCGTCGTCGGAGCCACCGCCCGCTCGACCGACCGAGCCGATCGCGCGTCCGCCCGCGCCGACGCGCCCCGGTGATCGCTGCACGGGCGGTCCCTTCGCGCGCTTCCTATGCCGCTCGCACCGGCCCTCGGCCCCGGCGGCGAGAGAGCCCCGCCGCTTCGCCTCGCTGCTCGCGGGCTACCGTCAGCGCGCCGAGCAGCACTCCGATGCGGGCGTCGCGGCCGACGTCGTACTCGCTGCGGCCCCAGAGCCAGAGCGACGGTCGCACCACGAGCGGCGACATCACCGTCACCGCGAGCCCGCAGCCCCGACGGAGGCGGCGACGAGCGCGCAGGCGACGCCGGTGGTCCCCGATGCATCGGCACCCATCGAGGCCCCCGCGGCTCCGGAGGCGATGACGGCCACCGCGCCCGCGGCGCCCGCCGGGGAGGCCACGGAGACACCTGCGGTGGACGAAACCGAGACCCCAGCGCCCTCGGTGGTCGATGCGCCACGGCGACGGCCGATCGCGAAGGGATGGCTGGGCGGGTGGTTCGGCATCGGGCTCGCGATGGGCTTGCTGGGCGCTCCGGGGTGGCGAAGGCTCGGAAAGGAGCAGGAGTGATGCGCTGGCGATGGGTGGCCGCGGTCGTGGCGCTCGCGACGAGGGTGGAGGGGCAGGAGGTAGCGGACCCGGAAGTGGCGGAGGTTCCCGAGGCGGCGCCGACGGTGAGCGCGGCGCTGGGGCGGGCGGTCGCCGAGCGCTTCGTCGCCTGCGCCGGAACCGAAGGCGCCGCAGTCTCGGAGGCCGACCGCTCGCTCATCGCCGACAGCGTGGCGCCCCTCGGGGCGGCCGTGGCGCGAGGGCTCGGCGCATCCGGGTGCGCGGGCGCGGAGGCCGAGGCCCGATGCGTCGAGCTGGTGACCGGCGCCGAGTGCGAGGCGCTGGCGGGCGCGCTTCAGTCGGCCCCGGCGGCGATGGGCGCCGCGCCGACGCCCGCGTGGGCCCAGGGGCACGCGCGCACGCTCGTCGATCGCATCGCGTCGTGCCTCTCGGCGGAGCGGGACGCGGGCCTCACCGATGACGAGCTGGCCTCCCTCGCGGGGCTGCGAGGCTCGCTCGGCGCGACGCTCGGGATGCTGGTGTCGTCGGGTCGGTGCAGCCTCGACGAGAACGCCCTCGCGAGCTGCGCGCTCAGCGTCCCGGCGCTCTCCTGCGAGGCGCTCTCGCAGCACCTCGACGAGGATCCGGGATCGCTCGCCAGCGGAGTGACGCCGGAGTGCGGGAGGTTTCTCCGGTGTACGGGCGAGGCCGATGGCGGGGCGGACGACGACGACGCGAGCGTGGAGTCGACAGCCCACGAGTGAGCGGGAGGCCGCCCCCTTCACCCCCGCTGCACGCCCACTCCAACCGGCCAGCGCCAGCAACCCGTCGGCGATCACGCCCGCTGCGTCGGGCCTCGCGCTCGCCCACGCCGCGGCGCCCATCGCCCGCAGCGCGTCGCCGTCGCGCAGCACCGCGCCATCTCCGCGGCCAGTCGCTCGGGCGTCAGCTCGCCTTGCGCTATCCACTTCGCGGCCCCGCGCGCGGCCATCGCCTCGGCGTTCTTGCGCTGGTGGTCGTCGGCGGCGGTCGGGAGGGGGATGTACACCGCGGGCCGGCCGATCACGCCGAGCTCGGCGACGGTCATCGCCCCCGCGGCATACCCACCAGCGACGACTGCGCCATCACCGTCGCCACGTCCTCGATGAAGGCCACCACCTCCGCGGCTGGCCCCTCGCCGCGTAGGCCGCCGCCACCGGCGTCTCGCTCCGAGGCGCCCGTCTGGTGCGTGACCTTCACCGCGAGCCCGCCCGCCCGGAGCTGCGCCACCGCCTCGGGCATCACGCGTTCATTGATCGCCCTCGCCCCCTGGCTGCCTCCGAGCACCAGCACCGACACGTCCCCGCCCACCGGAACCGCCGAGGGCCATGCGCGCCAGGAAGGCCCGGCGCACTGGCGATCCGGTGACGACGCCGACCCCCGCGGGGAAGGCCGAGAGCGTCTCCTCGTGCGTCACGAAGGCGCGCTTTACCACCCTCGATAAAATCCTGTTGGTCATCCCGGGCACCGCGTTGGGCTCCAGCACCGCCGTCGGGAGGCGCATCGCCGCGGCCATGGCCACGATCGGTCCGCCCGCGTAGCCCCCGACGCCCAGCACCACGTGGGGGCGCTCGCGCAGCACCCGCCACGCCTGCGCGCCGCCGCGGGGAGGAGCCGCCAGCGCCTCGACGAGCTTGCGCCGCGCACCCCGTTGAGGCCGAGAACCCACGCCTCGAAGCGCCACGGGGTGGTCGGTAGCACGCGCGCCTCGATGCCCCGAGGTCCCGACCCAGCACACCGAGAGGTCGCGGGTGCGGCGGTCGAGCGCGTCGGCGACGGCGATCCCCGGGAAGACGTGGCCTCCCGGTTCCGCCACCCGCGACCATGAAGCGAAGGGCCTCACGCGGCGCTGAACTCAGCCTCCCTTCCGCCGTTCGCGGAGCGGGAGACCGACAGGAGGATCCCGATGGCCGCGGGTCGATGATGAGCGAGCTGCCGCCGTAGGAGATGAACGGCAGCGTGGGGCCCCTGGGTCCGGGCAGCGCCCCACCGCGACGCCCGGAGGTTGATCGGCGCCGGCGGCGGAGCAGCGTGCTGGCCGGCGCCGAAAGCGAGGTAGGTGCCGTGGTCGTCCGCGGCGTGCAGCGCGATGCGCAACGCCCCGCCAGATCAGGAACGCAGCGAAGCCAGGAGCAGGCCCGCCACGCCGACGAAGCCGAGGCTCCTCTCGCCGAGGATGGCGCTGATGAAGTCCGTGTGCGCTTCGGGCGGGAAGAAGAGCTTCTGGCGGCTAGTCTCCGAGGCCCACGCCGGTCAAGCCGCCGGAGCCGAAGGACATCATCGACTCGACCAGCTGGTACGAGATGGTGCGTGCGGAAGCGCGCCGGGTCGAGGAATAGGCCTCCAAGCGGCGGCGGCGGTACTCGGTGCCGAGGACGAGGTGCCGCGACCGGCAGCGCCGCGATGAGCGTCCCGAGGATTAGCCGGTGCGGAGGGCGCCCGCCACGAAGCGCAGCGTGAAGGGTGAGCAGCAGCAGCACCACCGCGGAGCCGGAAGTCGGCCTTCTTCAGGCAGCGGAAGCATCATGAAGCCGGCGACCACGCAGGTGCGGCAGGAAGCCCACCGAGAAGGTGCGGATCTTCTCGTTCTTCTTGGCGAGCGAGTGACAGCCAGACGATGAGCGAGAGC
>JADJAE010000120.1 GCA_016704445.1 Deltaproteobacteria bacterium | reverse complement strand
GCCCGCTGATCCGCGACAAGGTGCTGCGCTACCAGGCGCTGCGCTCGCCGCAGAAGCACCGCGAGCTCGTCGCGAAGGCCGCGGGCCCCGCCGACGCGTAGGTTCAGGCCATCGCCTCCTGCGACGATCCCCTCGCGCTGCCACCCCCTCCTCCGGCACACTCCATGGAACACCCTACCCCCATGACGCACCCGATCGCCCGCGACCTCCGCCCCTTCCGCCTCGCCGCCGCTGCCGCGCTGTCAACCTGGTTGGCGCTGCCCGGGTGCAACCGCCCCACCCCATCGGTCTCCGCGGACGCTGCTACGGCGCGTCCTACGACGCCCGCGCCCGCCGCGGCGACCGGCGCCGTCGAGGGCTTCGTGCGCCTCACCGGGAGCGTTCCTCCGCCGCAGCCCGTGGTCATCGACGCCGACGTCTCCCGGATGCGCGGCTGCGCCGAGAGCGCCCGCGGCTACTACGCCAACCCCTTCGGCATCACCGCGCCAGGTCTGCTGCCCGAGGCGCTCGTCACCGTCGACGCGCACTCCACGACGCCGCCTCGGCCGCGCCGTCGACACGTCACCTTCCACGACTGCTCCATCGAGCCCCGCATCATGGCGATGAGCCTCAACGACGTGCTGGTGATGCACGCCTCGACGGACGCCCACCACCTCACCAAGGTCGACGGCATGGGCGCCACCATCGCCCAGATGCTCATGCCCAACGAGGATCAGGAGAAGCACCTGAGCCGCCCGGGCCGGTACATCATCCACTCGGTGCTCTTCCCGCGATGGATGCAGACCCCGCTCGTGGTCACGCCCAACTGGTTCTATGACCAGACCGACCGCGAGGGGCACTACCGCGTCGAGGGCCTTCCGGTCGGCACCCACACCATGCACGCCTGGTTTCCCGGCGTAGGCCCCGTCGACGCCACCGTCACCGTCACCGCAGGCGTCACCGCCCGGCAGGACTTCGCGCTCTCCCCGCTGCCCCCCTCCGCCGTGCGACCGCCGGGGCCCCCGGCCGACGCGGGGCCCATCATCCCGTAGCGCTCCATCGCGGCGACGCTCAGGGAGCGACCACCGCCACGTCGAGGGTGTAGTCGCCCCCGCGGCCGAAGCCGCAGCCCTGCACCACGAGGTAGTAGGTCCCCGCGTCGAGGGTGACGTCCACCTGCGAGGCCTGGCCGACGTTGTCGTCGTTGCAGCCGTTCGCCACCGGGCGGCCCGGGCAGCTCGATCCGGAGTTCACCGTGAGGATGGTGTCGAAGCCCGAGCCGAGGGTGTTGGCGATCACCCGACGCCGCGAGGGCAGCGTGAGCTGGTAGTAGACCGCCCGGCCGCCCGCGCAGCCGAGGCCCCCGCAGGGAGGCGCGGCGATCACCTGCCGGGCGCTCGAGGAGTTGCCGCGGAAGATTCCCCCGGTGGCCGGCATGGTGCGCCGGGTGTCGCAGGTCTCGTTGCCCGACACCGCCGTCGCCGTCGCCGAGGGGACCGAGAGGTACAGCGCGGTGACGTTGCCCGACATCGCCTCGGTGCCAGCCACCAGGCTGTACGCCTGCCCCGGCGTCAGCCCCTGGAACCTCCGCCACACGCTCGCCGCAGGGCCGGTGCAGCCGCCAGCCGTGGCGCCGCCGCAGGGCGACTGGAGGGTGTAGCCCACCCGTGATCCGCTGGGGCCCGAGACGTTCATCAGCACGTCCGAGCCCATACCCGGTGCGGTAAAGCCGAACACCGCGTCGGCGCGAGAGGTGGTGAAGCAGCTGAGCGCGGCGGAGCCTGCGGTGAGCCCGGCGACGTCTGCCTGCGAGGGCGTCGACGGGGCCAGCGGGAGGCCGGGGCAGGCGTCGGCCGGACCGGGGAGCGTCGGGGCGGCGGTGGTCAGCGAGGTCACGAGCGTGCGGCCCCCGGAGCCCGCACCGCGGTGCTCGACGACGGCGTAGTAGGTGCCGGGCTGCTGGTTGCGGATGATCCTCCGGGCGGGGTTGCCGGTGACGCAGCCGGGCACGGAGCTCATCCGGACGCCGCAGGCGGACTCCACCCCGAGGGCGACATCGCCGGAGCCCGTGGCGCTCACGGAGAGGGTCACGTCGCGCGCCGTGGTGAGGGTGTACGAGAAGACCGAGTCGACCCAGCCCGAGGCGCTGCCGTTGGAGCCGCAGGAGGTGCCGTGGTCGGCCTCCCCGGCGAAGCCCGCGGTGGAGAGCGAGACGGGCACGCCGTCGGGGGTGACCACCACGCCAGGGCACACGTCGCCGCGGGAGCGCGGGCGCGCAGGGGTGATCATGGCCTGGACGATCGCCGGGCTGCCTCGCATGGCGGAGACCGTGACGGCGTAGGTGCCGGGGCCGAGGGTGCTGGCGCGCAGGGTGGCCACGCCGCCGGAGCTCGAGGCGCTGCTGTTGGAGCAGCGGAGTTCTTCCGAGCGCTGGCCGCACCCGGCGGCGGGGCTGAGGGTGAGCACCACCGCGTCGCCTCCGGTGGGCCTCGCGGTGATGACCACGTCGCTCGGGGTCGTGATGGTGAGCGGCACCACGCCGTCGGGGCCCGCGCCCGTCATGGCCCCCTCGCAGCTCGCGGGCAGTCCGGTGGTGAGCCCGCCGAAGGTCACCGCGTGGGCTGCGCCGTCGGAGAGGTTGGCGCAGCCGCCAGGGAAGCTCGCGGGACAGCGGTCGGTGAGCCCGTTGGGGCAGGTCGAAGGGGCGTCCACGGAAGGGGCGTCCACGGAAGGGACATCCGCGGGGGGAAGGTCTTCGGCAGGGGCGTCCGGGGTCGCGGGGAGGTCAATGGGAGCAGGCGCGTCGGTGGGGAGCTCGGAGGGGACGCCCGCGTCGGTGCCGGCGTCGACCGTGGGCTCGTCGGAGGGGAAGGCGTCGGGCCCTTCGGGCAGGTCGGGGGTGGCCTTCGCGTCGATGGGGCCGTCCGCGTCGGGGACGGTCTCGCCGTCTTCCGGGAGGGCGCCATCGGGGGCTCCGTCGGGGGCTCCATCGGGCCCGGAGGCGTCATCGCCTCCGTCGATCGGAGGCAGCACGAGCAGCGTGGAGCCGCAGGCGCTCAGCGAGCCGACCAGCAAACCCAGGACCCACCCACGCCATGGAAGCATCGGCCATCTCCTCGCGCGCCGCCTTCAAGAAACCTTCGAGGGCCTATGTACACCGGAACTCCCCGCCGGGAGATGAGGCGCGGAGGTCGCGGCGGACGGCGCTCAGGGCTACGCTGCGCCCCGTGAATGCTAGCGAGACCTCGGTGCTGGTGGTGGAGGACGATCGGTCGAACCTTGAATCCCTGGAGCGGCTGCTCTCCAGGGAGGGGTACCGGGTGTCCACGGCGCCGGACGCCAAGACCGCGCTCGACATGCTGCGGCGCCAGCGGGTGGAGGTGCTGGTCACCGACCTGATGATGCCCGGGGCCTCGGGCATCGACCTGCTGAAGGCCGTGAAGACCGTGGCGCCGGAGACGGAGGTCATCGTGATGACCGCGTACGGCACCGTGGAGACCGCGGTGGAGGCGATGCGCGGGGGCGCGTACGACTTCGTCGAGAAGCCCCTGAAGCGGGTGCAGATCGTCAAGAGCGTGGCCAAGGCCGCGGAGAAGGCCTCGCTGGTGGCCGAGAACCGGGTGCTGCGGGAGGAGATCTCCGCGCTGCGAAAGAGGGAGATCATCGGCACCTCGCCCGCGCTGCGGCAGGTGCTTGAGGTGGCCGGGCAGGCGGCGCCCTCCATGGCGACGGTGCTCATCCTTGGCGAGTCGGGCACCGGCAAGGAGCTGCTGGCCCGCTACGTCCATGCGCGCTCGGGCCGGGCGGCGGCGCCCTTCATCGCGGTCAACTGCGCGGCGATCCCGGAGAGCATTCTTGAGGCGGAGCTGTTCGGCTACGAGCGGGGGGCCTTCACCGGGGCGGTGGCCAAGCGCGACGGGCGCTTCGCCCAGGCCCGCGGGGGGACGCTCTTCCTCGACGAGATCGGCGAGCTCTCCCCGGCGGTGCAGGTGAAGCTGCTGAGGGTGCTGCAGGAGGGCGAGTACGAGCCCCTCGGCGGGCGCACGCAGCGGGCGGACGTGCGCGTCGTGGCGGCCACCAACCGCGACCTCTCCCTGGAGGTGGGCGCCAACCGCTTCCGAGAGGACCTCTTCTACCGGCTCAACGTCATCGCCATCACCGCGCCTCCGCTGCGGGCCCGCCCCGCGGACGTGCCGATGCTGGTCGAGCACTTCCTGAGGGTGTTCGGGCAGCGCAACGGCAAGGGGCCCTTCACCGTGTCGCCCGCGGCGATGGAGAAGCTCACCCGCTATACCTGGCCGGGTAACGTGCGCGAGCTGGAGAACACCATCGAGCGCGCGGTGGTGCTCTCCCGCAGCGGAACCCTCGACGTGGGGGACTTCCCGAAGAGCGTGGTGGAGAGCGAGCAGGCGCGCTCCGAGCTGGTGGTCCCCATCGGGACGCCGCTGGAGGAGATCGAGCGGATGGTGATCCGGGAGACGCTGCGGGTGACCCACGGGGACAAGCGGCTGACGGCGCAGCTGCTGGGCATCGCGACGCGCACCATCTACCGGCGGCTCGCGGAGGAGCGCGACGGTTCGGCGGCGGGCGAGGAGATCGAAGGGGACGACGAGCCAGTGTGAGAGGGACTACGGCGCCATCGCGGGTCGCGCCGCGGGCGCCGGTCGGGCCGCCGGTCGGGCCGCCGGTCGGGAGCACCCGCTGGTTGGCTCCTGCGGGCGCCGGGGTGGCCCCCACGGCGGGCCTCGCGCCCTCGTCCTGGTGGATGGAGTAGCGCACCAGCGCGCGCAGCACCTCGTTGCGCTGCACGTTGCCGACGAGGGTCTTGATGTCCTCGTAGAGCGACGGGTCGACCAGCAGCGCGCCGAGGGTGCCGCGGCCCGCGCGGATGTCCGTCATGAGCGCGTTGGTCTGCGAGGAGAGCTGGTTCACGTTGGCCAGGGCCTGCGAGAGGTCGGTGCCGTAGATGACCTGGTGAAGGCCCCCGTTGCCGGTGCGCACGTCGCGGGTGATGGCGCCGACCTCGTCGGCCGCGGCGGCGAGGCGCTGCACCATCTGGCCGCCCTGGCGGTCGTAGACGAGGGCGTGCAGCAGTCCGTTGCCGTGGCGGGCGTCGCGCATCAGGCCGTCGACGTTGTCCATGGTGCTGGAGGCGCGGGAGGCGGTGGACTGCACCGAGGCCAGCGTGGCGTCGATGCGACGGGCCATGGGCTCGCTGGTGAGCATGTCGTGGGCGGGGCCGGGGCCCACGGCGATCTGGTGGGTGATGGCGCTGAGGTCGTGCAGGGCCGACTGGAGGTCCGCGGTGGTCTGCGGCGCGGCGAGGGTGGCCGTGAGCCGGGAGATGTCCTCCAGCACGGTGTTGACCCGCACCGCCGCCTGCGACGCGGCCCTCAGCGCGCCGGCCATGTCGTCGGACTCCTCGGAGAGGATGGTCGCCCCGGAGGCCAGGACGCGGCCCGCGGCGGTGCCCATGGTGATGTCCAGGGCCTTGTCGCCGAGGAGGCCCTTGCTGACGATGCTCACCCGGCTGTCCGAGCGCACGCGCTGGAGCTGATCGGCGATCATGGTGAAGTGCACGTGGATGAGCCGGTCGCGGTCGCTGTCGCCGAAGGTGATGCTCTCGACCTGGCCCACGTCGAGGCCGCCCATGCGCACCGGAGAGCCGACCTTGAGGCCCGCCACGTCCCGGAAGGTCGCGTGCAGCGTCGCGTGCCGCTGGAACATGTGCCGCTCGTCGCCCACCAGGAAGATGAGCACCCCGGCGACCACGAGGCCGAGGAGGAGGAAGATGCCGACCTTGACGTTCCTGACCATGGTGGGTGTCGCTCGCGGAGGGGATTGGAGGGAGAGTTAAGAGAAGAAGCGGGGCCGGCGGCGTTACTGGGAGCGGGCCATGAGGGCGGCCATGTCCTCGTCTTCGGGCGCCTGGCCGGTGACGAAGTTGTGCACGAGGGGGTTCTGCGTGTTGCGAAACTCCTCGACCGTGCCGCTCGCGACGATGCGGCCCTTGTGCACCATCGCGAGGCGGTTGGACACCGCGAAGGCCGTCTTCATGTCGTGGGTGACCACCACGCTGGTGACGCTGAGCGCCGCCTTGAGCGAGACGATCACGTTGTTGATGCGGGTGGTGTTGATCGGGTCGAGGCCGGTGGTGGGCTCGTCGTAGAGCAGCACCTCGGGGCGCAGCGCGATGGTGCGCGCGAGGCCCACGCGCTTGCGCATGCCGCCGGAGAGGTCGGCGGGGTTCATCGCCTCGACGCCGGGCAGGCCCACCAGGGAGAGGGCCCAGTCGACGCGCTCGGAGATCTCCGACTCGTTCATGTGGAAGTGCTCGCGCAGCCCGTAGGCGACGTTCTCCCTCACGCTCAGCGAGTCGAAGAGCGCCGCGCCCTGGAACACCATCCCGATGCGCTGCCGCACCCTGGCCAGCTCGGCGGGCTTCATCCCGACGATGCTCTTGCCGTCGAAGACGATGTCCCCCCGGTCGGGCTTGAGCAGCCCGATGAGCATCTTCAGCATCACGCTCTTGCCCACCCCTGAGCCGCCGAGGATCGTGAGGGCCTCGCCCTGCTCGATGGCCAGGTTGAGGCCGGTGTAGATGACCTTCGGGCCGAAGGCCTTGTCTACGCCTTGAAATTCAATCAGCGCCATGTCGTCGTAGCGGCGGAAGGTGCCTCGCGACCGGGCGCTTGGCAACGCCCGGCGCCCCCGGACCCTCCCTCGGGGATAAGGCGCCCGCTCAGGACCGCGCCGACGCCGCGGGCGGCAGGTGTCGGCTTCGCGGCGGTGGCCATCGCCACGTAGCGCGCTCCGCCAGCGCTCGTCCTCCAGGTCATGAGGTCGAGCATGGCGTTTGGCCTCCGCCGGCGCGGATGCCCTCCGAGCTCGGTGCGCCGCGTCGGGTCTGGGTGCCGGGGGGGAAGGGGTTGGTGTGGTGAGACGGAAGAAGGTGTCGCCGTGCCCCCCCCCCCCGCCCCCCCCGCCCCCCCCCCCCCCCCCCCCCCCCCCCCCCCCTTTTTCGGGGCCCGGGCGGGGGGGGGGCCCGCCGGGGGCGGGGCCCCCCCCCCCCGCCGGGGGGCCCCCGCCCGGCGGGTCGGTCGTGGCCGGGGATGATCTCGCTGTACGACTCGATGGCCACGCGCTCGGCCACCAGGTCTTCGCGGATCATGTCCTTCAGCGACTCGCCCTCGACGTACTCGGAGTGCGAGCGCGAGAGCAGCCCGTCGGGGTTGAAGTCGGGCGCGCCGTTGAGCTGCGTGATGCGGAGCGCCAGCTCGTCGGCGTGCAGTTGCTCCTCGTTGGCGTGCACCAGGAACTCCGCGGCCACCGAGCTGGCCTCCAGCCCGGAGGCCATGAAGTAGTGCCGCTTGTAGCGCAGCACGCAGACGATCTCCGTCGCCAGCGCCACGTTGAGCAGCTTGATCACGTTCTCGCGGTCGCCGCGGTAGGCCTCGACCACGGCGCCGTTCTCGATGTGCCTGCGGGCGCGCTTGCGAAGCTCGCGGACGTCGGTGAGGAAGGGATCTTTGGGGGCGTTGCTCATGGTGGTTTTAGATCCTGTGGGTGGAGGACGGGCCGAGACCAGCGCCGGGCGGGAGCCCGACGGGCGCTGGGCTCCTAGTGCGAAGGGCGTTCCACGGAGGGAGACAAAACCGGGGGGCTTCGTGCTGCGGCGGGGGCGCAGCGCCACTGTGGCCGCGAGGTACAGCGCGCCGGCGTCGTGGCGAGCGCCCCGGCCAGGCTAGAGCGCCCGCCCCTGTGCGCCGTCGACCGGGACGCAGGCGCCGGTCATCCAGCTTGCGCGGCCCGAGCAGAGGAAGGTCACCACGTCAGCCACCTCTTCGGGAGTGCCGAAGCGCCCCATGGGGAGCTCGTCGCGCTGCATCTTCTCGATGCGCTCCGGGTCGGACTTCGCCCGCCGGTCCCACGACCCCCCGGGGAACATCACCGACCCCGGCGCCACGCTGTTCACCCGGATGTGGTGCTTCGCGAGGCTCACGGACATCTCCTTGGTCATGGCGATGAGCGCCGCCTTCGCGGCCATGTACGGCGCCGTCGCGCAGTACTCCCGCCCGCAGATCGACGACACGTTCACGATCGCCCCGCCGCCGTGCTCGTGCATCCACCCGACGGCGGCCTGGCTGCACCACACCGCGGCCATCAGGTTGAGGTCGAGCACCTCGCGCCATTGCGCCGCGGTGGCCTTCTCGAAGGTCCCCGACCCGAGGCTGCCCCCGGCGTTGTTCACCAGCACCTCGACGCTCCCCAGCGTCTCGATGGCCTCGCCCACGGCCGCCTGAGCGCCCGCCTCGGTCGACACGTCCGCGACGATGGCGTGCGCCTCCGCCCCTGTTGAGCGCAGCGCCGCCACCGTCGCCCGCAGCGTCTCCTCGCCGCGCGCCACCAGCGCCACCCGCGCGCCCTCCCTCGCCAGGCTCGCGGCGATCGCCCGCCCGATGCCGCGGCTCCCGCCGACGACGAGCGCCGTCCTACCCTTCAATTCGAGGTCCATGGGATCGATGGTCTATCACCTCCAACCTCCGGTACCCTCCCGCGGATGACCCTCCCGCCCGTCGACGCGCCGTGAAGGCCGCCCTCTTCCGCCGCTATGGCGAGGCCGACGTGCTGCGCGTGGAGGAGGTCGCCGACCCCATCCCCGGGCCGCGCGACCTGCTCATCCGGGTGCGCGCCGCGAGCGTCAACCCCATCGACTGCAAGATCCGCCACGGGGCGCAGCGAGCGCTGATCCACTACCGTCTGCCGCAGATCACCGGGCTCGACGTCTCCGGCGAGGTCGTCGCGGTGGGCTCGCGGGTGACGCGCTTCAAGCCAGGCGACGAGGTGATCTCCTCGCCGACGCACCGCCGCCCCGGGACCTGCGCCGAGCTGGTGGCCATCGACGAGTCCCAGGTGGCGCGCAAGCCCGCGAGGATCGACCACCTGCAGGCCGCGGCGCTCCCGCTGGCGGGGCTCACGGCGTGGGCCTCGCTGGTCGACGCGGCGAGGCTGCGACGGGGGCAGCAGGTGTTCATCCAGGCCGGAGCCGGGGCGTCGGAACCCTCGCCATCCAGCTTGCGAAGCACCTTGGCGCGGCGGTGGCGACGACGTGCAGCGCGCGCAACGTGGACTTCGTCCGCTCGCTCGGGGCCGACACGGTCATCGACTACAACGAGGAGCAGTACGACGACCTGCTGTACGAGCAGGACGCCGCGCTGGAGTCCATCGGGGGCGAGGCCAACGAGCGGACGCTGACGGTGCTGAAGCGCGCCGGGCGCATGGCCCTGGTGGTGAGCGGCATCCCCGAGGCGGTGAAGCGCCACGGCGCCTACGCCGGCACCGCGAGGGCGTTCGGGGCGCAGGCGGCGTTCATCGTGGGCGCGTGGTGGCGTCGGCGCGTGGCGGTGAAGCTGGTGGTGCGCCCCACCAGCGGAGCGATGCTGCAGCGCCTGGCGGACGTGGTGCAGTCCGGGGCGGTGACGCCGGTGATCGACGCGGTGCTGCCGCTGGAGGAGATCGCCGAGGCGCACCGGCGGGTGGAGTCCGGGCGCACCCGGGGGAAGATCGTGATCCAGGTGGGGTGAGGCGCTACTCGCAGACGCCCGGGGCGGCGGGCGCGTCGCGGTGCACGCAGCGACCGCTCAGGCACTGATCGATCCCGGCGCATGCCGCGCCCGCGGCGCCCTTCGGGCGGCAGGTGCCGACCGCGTGCTTCTTGTCGCCGAGCAGGCCGTAGCTTCGGTTGCGGGGATAGACCCCATTGGAGGACGCGACGCCCGGGTCGCAGTAGGAGGTCGCGCTGCACGCGCTCGCGGCGAGGGCGACGTTGCAGTCCTGGCCGTCGGTCTGGCCGGATGCGATCGCCGAGCCGCACGCTGCGACGCTGAGGGAGAGCACGGCCGCGAGCAGGAGGCGCGAGTGGTTCATGGCGGCGGACGCTATCGATCGGGCGGCGGGGCGGCAACCTCTCCCGTCGCGGGTGCGGTCCTCTGCAGCCCGTAGGCTTCGGCCAGCAGCTCGAAGGAGCGCAGCCGCTCGGAGTGGTCGGCGGCGAACATGGCGATCATCACCTCGTCGGCCTGGGTGAGCGCCACGAGCTCGTCGATGCGCGCCTTCACCGAGTCGGGCGTGCCGATGATCTGCGCCGAGCGGATGCTCTCCACCGCCGCGGCCTCGGCCGGGGTGAAGCGGTAGGTGCGCGCCTCGACGGCGTTGAGCAGCCGCGACGGGCGCCCGGTGCGAAGCCGCGCGAAGGCCACAAGGGTCGGGATGGCCATGAGCTCGGCCTCCTCCCGGGTGGGCGCGCAGAAGACCGAGAGCGCGAGCATGGCGTGCGGTCGCTCGATGGCCCCGGGCCGGAAGCGCTTGCGGTAGTCGAGCATCGGACCCTCCGGGGAGGTGGGGCTGAAGTGCGCCGCGAAGGAGAAGGCGTGGCCGGTCTGCGCGGCGAGGTGGGCGCTGTAGTCGCTCGACCCGAGCAGCCAGACGGGCGGCAGCGGGACGTCGTCGGGCTGCGCGGACACGCCCGCGAAGGCGTGACCCCGGGGAAACTCCCGGCGTCCCCCGAAGGCCAGCAGCTCGCCGAGCTGGGCGGGGAAGTCGTCGGCGTACACGGCCTCGCGGGAGCGGCGCAGGGCGAGGGCGGTGGTGGGGTCGGTGCCGGGGGCGCGACCGAGGCCCAGGTCGACGCGCCCGGGGAGCATGGCCTCGAGCAGTCGGTAGGTCTCGGCGACCTTCAGGGGGGAGTGGTTGGGGAGCATCACGCCGCCCGATCCGAGGCGGATGCGGGAGGTCACCATGCCCGCGCGGGTGATCATGATCTCCGGCGTGGTGCTCGCGATGGCGGGCATGTTGTGGTGCTCGGCGTACCAGAGGCGCGTGTAGCCGAGGGCGTCGGCGCGGCGGGCCAGGTCGAGGCTGTTGGCGAGCGCCTGCGCGCTGGTCATCCCGTTGGCCAGCGGGACCAGGTCGAGGATCGACAGGGGGAGGGGATTCGGGGCTGTCATGCCGCACGCGTTGTGGCGCTTCGTCGCGGCGGGCGCTAGTGCCACGACCCTTCACATCGCCCGCGGCGAGGGCTTAGTCTCCGCGCGCCATGACGACCACGACGACGAAGCCCGCGTTCCTCAACTTCCGGGTCGACCACATGACGCTGCTGCTACAGCCGGCGCTTTACAATGTGGCGTATGTCC
>JADJAE010000119.1 GCA_016704445.1 Deltaproteobacteria bacterium | reverse complement strand
GGGCCCCGAAAGCGCCGCCCATCACAATGGTGACGCATCCAGCGGGTCAGCATCTTCCGCGCGACCGTCGGACGCGCGGCGAGTCCTTGACGAGGGCGGACCGATGGGTGCACCACACCGAAGCGCAGGCTCACGGCGGGGGCGACGACGGTGATAACAGTGGCAGCACACGACAACGCGCGGTGGGGTGACGAGGTGACGTTCACGCTGACGGCGCGCGCTGGCTCGGCGGAGCGGGCGCGGGCGTTGCCGACACTCGTGGCGCTGGTGTGCTTCGATGTGTGGTGCACGGCGCATGGCGCGTCGGGGCGGGCGATCGCGGGCGTCGCGGCGCTGGGCGTCGCGCTCGGCGGGCGGCTGAGCGACGACACGGCGGCGCTGCGAGAGCGCGTGCGGCGGGCGGTGAGCGAGGGCAGGGTACTCGCGCTGCGCGGAGGGCGCGGCGAGGTGCGGGCGGCCACGCGTCCCCAGGAGGAGGTCGAGGCCCCGACGCCCGTGGTCGAGGCGAGGCGCGAGGATATCCGCATCGTCGCCGTCGAGGACCGGACGTGGCGACCGCTCGCGGGCATCAAGCTCTCGATCGCGCCGATGGGCGACGGCCCGACCTCGAAGGAGACCGACCGCGAGGGCGCCGCCGAGCTGCGCGGGTTGCGCCCCGGGGCCTGCCACGTCCGCGCCGTCTTCGAAGGGGCGACGCTCGCCACCTGTTACGAGGTCGTCGGCGTCGAAGCCGGACCCGCGCCGGCCGCGGACGAAGGCAGCCGTGAAGGGAATGACGAGCGGCGGTTCGCGGTCGTGCTCAAGCGCCACAAGGTCGCCACGGGCGAGACGCTCGCGAGCGTCGCGGAGGCACACGGGATGACGTGGAAGCAGCTCGCGAAGTTCAACTTCGGGTCGACCGCGCCGCGGGAGGTGAACCGCGGGCTGCGAAACCAGGTGGGCTGTCGGGAGAAGACGGCAGACCGCGCCAACTACGTCTTCAACAGCAACGACTCGCCGGGGATCTTGTTCATCCCTGAGGCGTGGGATCGCGACGGGCTGCGCACCGATCGCACCTACACGCTTCGCCTGCGCGTGCCCCGCGTCGAGCGCCTCAGGCAGTTCATCTTCTCGCTGTGAGACGGAGCTTCAGGCCGTGACGACACCCGCCGCGCACTACTCTCCAAGCCGAGGTTCCTGACATGGCGGACGCCTCCACCCCCGCTCCTTCCATCACGCTCGACCCGAACCTCATCTGGGAGGTCGCGACGGAGTTCATCGGCTGCGGATACAGCCTCTACGGCGCGCCGCCGTTGATCCGGCCGGGCTACCCCGAGCGCTTTCTGGACGATCTCAAGGGCCGCAACCGCAATTGGACGTACCTGGAGAAGCACTTCCGGGGCGCCTGGGACGGGCGGCACTACACGAACTGCTGCATGTTCGTCGAGGCGGTGCTCATCGGCTCCGCGCTGCGCTCACCGCAGGCCGACCGCCTCGACTGGGGGAAGGTTCGTCACGACTGGGCGAACATCGTGGTCAGTGACAAGCATCCCGGTGGCAAGGCGGCGCACGCGGCGGAGCTCGTTCGGATGTGTTCGTCGCTGAAGGCGTACGAGGACGCCGGGCTCGCCAGGATGGCGGGCGTGGACGAGGAGCCCTCCGACTGGTGCGTCTGCCAGGGGTTCAGGAACGACAGCGGCGCGGGCCACACCTTCATCATCATGGCTTACGAGGGGGGCCAGTGCCTCACCCTCGAAGCCAACCTCTTCGATCACAAGCAGTCGAACATCGGGTACGTCGGTCATCGCGACCGGTCGATGAAGAAGCCGATTCTGCTCGCCGACCGACCGCCCGCGAAGGCCGTCTGGCGGGCGTCCGCGCCGACCTGGGAGCAGATCAAGAAGAGCTACCCCCCGAACCGGCTCCGCTTCGCGCGGCTCAACGTCGGGCCGTCCGAGCGTCCCTCCCTGCCCTTCGACCGCCGCGAAGAAGCCTTCGCGCCGACGCGGTATTTCTTCTTGAACGAGGCGAAGACGGTCGGGGGCTACTACCCGCTCGGCGCGTTCCAGAACATCCACGGAGGCGTGCACCTGAGCGCCGATGACGAGCGCGCCCGCGAGGGCGTGCGGTGCCTCGCGCCGGGCTACGTCGTCGCGCTGCGCCAGACACAGGCGATGCCCGCGGACCCCCACGACACGGCCACCAAGGCGGCGAAGAGCGCCGCCGACGCGCGCGAACTCTCAGGCAACCACAACGGCTTCGTTCTCGTGCGACACCAGGTCGCCACCGTCCCGCGGGGCGCCGAGCCGAAGGAGACCTTCACCTTCTACTCGCTCTACATGCACCTCGCCCCGCCCCGCTGGGGCGACGCCCGCGACCCCTACGCCCGCGTCCCGTGGGTGCGGACGATCGGCCAGTGCCACGGCGCGGTGGTCGACGTCACCCCGAAGTCGCCGACCTTCCTCAAGCACCGCTACCTCGATGCCGCGCCCCCGTCGTACGGACCCGTCGCGAGCGGCGAGTTCGGCGTCTACCTGCCCGACGCGCTCTCCCCCGGCGGTCGCTTCAAGACGCCGCCCGTCGACGGAGTCGTGGCGACCGCGGTCTTGCGCCCCCCCGATGAGGACATCAAGCAGGCCCACGACGCGCTCGTGGAGGAGCACGGCAGGGTCGTGACCTTCACCGCCCCGCTCGTGCCGGTGGACGCCGGGGAGGTGCTCGGCGTCGTCGCGCCCGACAGCGCTCTCTCCGGCGGCTTCCTGCATTGGGAGGTCTTGGGCCCGGCCGGTGCGGATCACGGGCTCAAGGCCTTCGTGGAGTTTGCCGAGAAGGCGCTCGCGCCCCACGGGGCGGGTCTGTTTCAGTTCTTCGAGGAGAAGACGCCCGACAACTACCTCGACCCCGAGAAAGACGGCCCCGGGGGCGACCTGCACAAGGTGCTCGAGCGTCTGCAGCCCGACCTGCCCGGCGGGCGCGACGTCGCGACGCTGCTCCGCGACGAGTACGACCTGCTGGACGACCTGCGGCCTCTGATGCGAGATCCGTTGCCCGTGCCCTTCGCGACCGGCGCGGACGCGAAGCCTTCGCCCGATCGCCTCGCCTACCCGATCACGCTCAAGATCTCGCCGTTCAAGGTCGGGGCGCAGTCGGCGATGCCGCCAGGGGACTACAAGCTCCACCTCACCTTCGAGCCGGGTCGCCTGACGACGACGATCGCGTGCACCGGCGGCGACGAGACGCTGCACGTCATGGTGCCCGCCGACACGCAGACCCTGCGAATCACCCCGGAGGGCTTCCGGCTCCGCGCGGACACCACGCGGCCGTCGATCGAGCTGGAGGCTCGGCACTTCCGTCGACTGATCGGCGCCCGCTGGCGCAACGTCGTGCTCACGCACGTGAACGAGTGGAGCCGGGACGTCCTCGCGGCGACGCTCAAGGCTCGCGTGAAGCTCCACCACGGCGTGGGCGTCTCCGAGACGCCGCGCGGGGGCGAGCTGCGGGCAGGCGACGACCCACGGCGGGAGCAGACCGACCGGGAGATGGACGCGTTCGCCGACGCGCTCGCGTGGTGGAACCACCGTGAGAAGCCCGTCACGGGCAGCCGCGACACGCCGCTCTTCGGCGGCGGCGCCGGGGCCCTCCCCGCGGCGACCGACCTCGAACACGTCCACCCCGTCACGTTCGCCTGGGCGCTCGACCTGCTCCTTCGGCACAAGAAGATCGAGTTCGTCACGCCGCCGCGGGCGACCCCGGAGGCTTCGCGAGAGACCGCGTACGTCGGTTGGGTGCCCGCCACGCGCGAGCCGCTGCGCCGTCGCGTCGGCGAGGTCGTCACCGCGGTGGCGCTCAGCCGGGGGGAGGCGAACCCGGACGCGGTGGTGACCATCAAGGTGAAGGTCGGCGCGCGCTCGATCCTCATGGATCCCGTGGGCTATCGGGACGGCGCCGCCAGCGCGGCGGTGACGCTCGAACTGTGGGGCCGTGCGTCGGTCGGAGCCGAGCCGTCCGCGCCGGACGCGGGTGTCCTCGGGGCGAACGTGGTCGAGGTGGCCCGCCCACAGATCGGCCCGCTGGTGGCGGCGCCCGTGCGCAACAAGCGTGGGGGCTACGAATGGATCCTCCCGGTGCAGCGCCACTGCCCCGTTGCCCCATTGCACGGCTGGGTCCTGCTGAAGACGTGCAAGCTGCGTAGGGGCGAACCGGAACCCATCGGCGAGGCGGGGTACGAGCTGTTCGAGCGGGGAATCCCGATGTGCGCGCGCGCCGAGCCGGAGGTGACAGACGCGCGCGGGTTTCAGGTCGAGGGCGGGTACTACGTCCGCGGGCCCAAGAAGCGCGGCACGCATTTCGAAGGCTCGCAGCTCACCTACGAGCAGTTCTGCAAGGCCGCGCCGGGGGCTACGCCTCCCGCGAAGATCGCGCAGAAGCTAGTGGAGGCCCTCGAGGCGTTTCGGAAGAAGCGCAACGTGTCCGGGCTCGTCCTCGCGGCGCTCGACCCCGCGGGCCTCGGCGTAACCGTGCGCATCGAAAAGGCCAGCGCGCGCGCGAAGGCCAGGGAGGTTGCGCAGGCGCTCGGCGTCTTCGAGAGCGTGGCGGACCAGGGCAACGACGGCGTTCGCGTCACGGTCGCCGCCCCGCCCGTGGTTGAAGACGCGCACCCGGGCAGGCTCGTGGTCGCCTTCGATCCGCGCTCTGCCCTCGCTGAGGTGCGGGCGAAGCTCGACCCCGCACCGGACGAGGTTGTGTACGTGCGCTTCGGGGCGTTCTTCGCGAACGGTGGGCTGCTTTGCGACAGGCAGTACCGCGAGTCCGCCGACCCGAAGTCGCCCGTCGGGGACGTCACGTGGGCGCGAGACCTCGGGGCGGACGACAGGCTCGATGCGTGGGCGTCGACCTTCTCGGAGACGGTCTCCCGGCCGGGGTTCGGCGAGCCGACGTGCCGGTACGTCGGCACCAACGTCTCCCTCTCCGTCCCACTGCTCGGCGGTGACGCCCAGTTCTGGGGCACCACGAAGCCTGCCTTCAAGGTCGACGGGGCGGACCGCGGGGGGGCCACGCGAGGTGGCAACGCGTTGCAGGTCAACCTCCCGATGACGACCGCAGCCGGCCTCTGGAACAAGACCGTCGCCGCCGTCGCCGTCGTCCGCAAGAACGACGTGAAGTTTCGCGACCAACCCGAACACCTCGCCGACAGCGCCGCGCTGAGCTTCGACGGTGCCGTCCTTGAGCCTGGTCGCGAAGCGCGCCCGGACGGCGACGGCGAAGCCGTGGTGCTCGAAGTGAGGGCCAACGCGATGTTCGGCCGCGGGCTGAGGTTCACGCTAGCCTCCAGGCGCGGCGGAAAGCGGGCTCAAGGCCATCGGGAAGAAGCTCGCCGCGGCGCACCCGCCTCGCCATGGCGGCGACGACGCATCGGATCGCTTCGCCGACTTCTACGTCCTTCGCGTGGCGCACTCCGACCTGCTGCGCGCCATGAACCCCGCCGACGAAGAGCGGACGTTCGAGTTCAAGGTCGAGATGCAGAAGCCCGAGGGCGGTGTGCCGCCCGCGACCGTCAGCGTCAACGTCGCGCGCCACCGGGCGCCGACCCCGCCCCGCGCTCCCATCGCTTCACCCGTGGGGCCCACCGAGCCTCCCGTTCGCTGACCGACGGACGCCTCAGGAGTCACGATGACCATCCCGAACACGACGCCCAAGAGCGCGGCACTGGGCACAGAGCTTTCGCTCCCGATCGACGGCACGGGAGTGTTCCAGCTCATTGCCGTGCCGGAGACGTCGCTCGCGCTCGTGGTGAAGCCAGGGGCCCGCGAGGGGACGGTCTATCCCGTCACGCTCGATGGGCCGGTGCGCGGATTCCCCAACGGGACCCGCTGCCGGGTCAGCGGCACGATCGTCCCGCGAGGGGCGGCCCGCGGCGGCGTGGGACTTCGACGTCGAGGATCAGCCGCTCGCCGTGGGCGGAGGCGTTGGCAAGATCACCCTGCGCTTCGACCTCCTCGACATGCGCGTCTTCGAGCCGTCGGACGTGCGCTTCCGCGTCGTGCCCGACTTTCCCTTCGCGGACCCGGTGGACGCGCAGGGCGCGCTCGCACTCCCGCACAGGTTGCGGGTCGCGGCGATTCCCGACCACGGGCTGCGCGTCGGCGACCTGGTCACCCTCACCCCCACCCGCGATCCGCTCTTCGACAGCTGCGCCCTGCGCCTTCACCTCGAAGAGGTCGACCAGGGTCCGGGCGAACACGTCGACGCGAAGGATTTGCACCAAACCATGGACTGGAAGGCAGGCGAGCGCGCGCCGATCGTGTGGCGGGTCGGCTGCACCGACACCGACGGCGACCCGGTGCTCACGTACCCCGAGCCCGACGAGGTGGGGGGCTACGAGATCGGCCTGCGGGTCGAGGTCTCCAGGGGCGGCGACGCCTTCGTCGCGGTCCCAATGTCCGGCCCGACGCTCGACGTGCCCCGCCCTTCGCTCGGCGAGTTTCGCATCGAGACCGAGCCGGCCAACCTGCTCGAGATGATCCGCGACGGATCGTGGAGGGTGCACCTGCACGCGCTCGTCCATCACGCGAAGATCCGGGTTCGCGGGAAGCTCAACGCGGTCGGCGACATGCTGTATCTCCCGCTCGAGATCGACCTGTGGACCTGGCGTCCGCTCCCGCCCGGCGATGTCGAGCAGTCGGCGCTCTGCACCGTCGCGCCCCTGTCGCGCGCGCCGGTCGTCGTTCGGACCGGGCCGGACGGCGCGTTCGACGAGGTGGTGCACGTCTTCGGCGCCTTCGACCGTCACGATGATGTGAAGGGCTTCGCGGACTGCTTCGCCGTGCTGCGCATCCCGCCCAGCGCCACGGCGACGCACGACGAGTAGCTCCAGGTGCATCAAGTGTTGGACTACGACGACCGTCGGCACATGCCGCTGTTCGACCCGGTGCTTCGCGCCGTGCGGCCGTACGGCGCGGCCTCCGCCCGGCTCGCGCATGCGCCGCGCTCGGCCCGGGAAGCCGTGACGGCGATCGCTTCGGCGGAGCTGCCGCGTGACGTGCAGATCGTCGAGAACCGCCCGGACGAGTGCCCGCAGTGCCGCGCCGACGTCACCGTCGCGCAGCTCAGGCAACTCTTCACCAAGGCGAGTGACGGCGACCTCGACGCGATGGCCGCGGCGTTCAACGAGTCGTTCGCTCAGTTCGAGATCGACCGTTGCCTGCGCAAGGCGCACTTCTTCGCGCAGATCGCGGTCGAGGTGGGGCCCGAGGGCAAGCCCGTGCAGGAGAACCTGGCGTACAAGGAGTCTCAGCTGCAGATCTTCGGCTACTTCCAGAGCAACCCCGAGGAGGCAAAGCTTTACGGGGCCAACGCCTCCCATGGCGCGCACCCCGAGGACATCGCGAATCGCGCCTACGCCGACAGGAATGGCAACGGTCCCGTCGCCAGCGGGGACGGGTGGAAGTACCGAGGCCGGGGCTACATCCAGCTCACGGGCAAGGGCAACTACCACGCGGCCGCGCAGGAGATCGCGCGGCGGAGGCCCGACTCTTCGGTCGACTTCGTCACCTATCCAGAGGCCCTCACCACGGTGCTGGGGGGGATGCTCTCCGCGATGGCGTTCTGGTCAATGAACGACATCAGCCAGAAGGCGGACGGCGGGTCGGAGGGAGCGAACGTGGACGCAGTGACCAGGGTGATCAACGCCCTTACGAAGAGCTACCCCGAGCGGCGGAGCAGCTTCGACCGAGCGAAGACTGCATTCGACAGCGACGCCTGTATCACGCCCTGACCCGGCAGCGGGGCCTGTTCAGTTGAGGCCATGACCGGGGGGTCACTGCCGCCGCGCGCACCGACAGGTGCACCGCCTCGCGTCCCGATGAGGGCCATCCTCTGCTGGGGCAGCAATGCCAGTGGCCAGTTGGGGGACGGCACGACGATACGCCGCCCTGTCCCGACCCCGGTGCTGAGCCCGTGATGCCCGGCGAGCGCCGTCTCGGTAGCACTACGGTCTCGGTAGCAGTGGTACCGCTCTCGAAGCGACCATGGTCGCCATCGTCCCAGACCGCGATGCCCGTGAGGTAGCGGAACGCCTTGTGCTCGGCGCCCGGCACCCGTGGTCGAGGAGCGTGGTCCGCAATCACGATCGAAGTTCGGCCCTCGCTCGACCACCGGTGCCGGTGACCGCGTCAGCCCCTTCTCACGGCACCATCCGGCAGAGCAGCTCGCCGCCCGTGAGCGCTCCGCTCGCCGCGCCGTACACCACGTACGCGAGCCGCCCGCCCGCCGCCGGGGCGCCGGTACGCACCGCCTGGCTCACCAGCCCGCCGAGCCCCTCCGCCAGCACCAGCGGCTCCTCCTCGATCAGCCGTCCGTCCAGCTCCAGCACACGACGCCCCACGACCCGCTGCGCGCCGCTGGCGCCTTCAGGCCAGGTCACCACCCAGCCGCCATCGGTCGCCTCGGTCGCCGTCATCCCGTCCCGCGCATAGCCCGGTCGCACCATGCCCGCGTCCGCGTAGCCCACCGACGGCGCCCCGGCCGCAGCCGTCGCCAGCCGCACTGCCGCCCGCGCCGCCTGCAAGCGACCGCCCTCCAGTCGCACCACCGCGAACCACACCGCGCCGGTGGCCTCGCAGCCCTCACGCCACGCCACCCCGAGGTCGACCGAACCCGCCTGCGCGGCGCCCACCGCCAGCGCCGCGTGGTCGCCCGGTCCCGCGCCTTCGCCCCGCACCACGAGCGCCGTCGGCGCCGCGCCGAGCGCCGCGTCGGACGCCATCGCCGCGACCTCGAACGCCGGCACGTACTGCAACGCGACGCCCCCCGCTACGCCCCCATACCCGACCACGTACCCCGCCGCCCCGGCCGCGCGCGCTACCGCCACCGCCGGCCGCCCCCCACCCCGCGTCACGCCCAGCACGAGCGGCCGCCCCCCGTCCGTGCCGCGAACCGCCGAGCGCAGCACGCTCCTCTCGTCGCGACGGTTGGTGAGCCAGAGCCCCAGGGCCTCGACGTTGGCCTCGGCGCCGCATCCGCCCGCGTTGATGGGCCGCGCCAGCCACGCCGCGAGCGCCTCCGGGGGCCGGGCGCCCTCCGCTTCCAACGCCGCGAGGGCGGGCCGCGAGGCGCCCCGCAACGGAGGCGTCCGGCTTGAGCCCGTGCACTGGGAGTCAGCGCCCGAGTCGACGCCGGTGGCGATGTTCGAGAACGCGTCGGAGAGCACCACGCGCCCGTTGGACTCGTCGAAGTGCCCGAAGCGCAGGTCGCCCGCGGCGCAGCCGGAGACGTTCACCGCGCCCACGAACCAGCGCCCCGCTGCCGCGTCGGCCTGCGCCCCCACGACATCGCCGAAGGTGCAGGTGACGTCGTCGACCGTACCGCTCGCGTTCACCCCCGGGCAGCGCTCCATCGTTGCCGGGGTCACCTGAAACACGCCGCCGGGCGTCCGCCACTGCCGCTCGTACTGGAGCGGACCGAAGCTCGCCATCGCGTCGCGCACCCCCCGAACGATGCTCTCCCCCCTTCGACCGCGTAGAAGACCGCCGGCGCCGCGCCCGCCCGCCCCGCGACCGTCACCTCCGCCACGCGCTCCAGCGCCGGCCCCAGGGGTTGCGGGGCACGTGCCCGCCACAGGCCCTCGTCGATCACGCCGTTGCAGTTGTTGTCGACCCCGTCGCAGCAGTCCGTCGTCGCGCCGCCGCACATGGCCCGCGCGAGGGCGGCGTTGCCCACGCGCCGGGGGTCGGCGTCGTCGCAGTCGCTGCCGTTGCACTGCGGCGGGGGGTCGCCGTCGCCGTCGCCGTCGCGCGGCAGCAGGCGGCAGGTGCGCTCCTGGCGGGCGCATTGGTAACGCTGGCAGGCCGTCGCGGAGATGCCCGCCTGGGTGTTGAGCACCTCGCACTGGGCGCTGGTCGAGCAGCGGGCCGGCTCAAACTCGTCGAGCGCCATGAAGGTGCAGCCGTCGAGCAGCGCGCCCGCGAGCAACGCGCCCGGGGCGTAGCGTCGGAGGAGCATCAGAACGCCCCCACGAGCTGGAGCCCCGCCCCGAAGGGAGCCACGACGGGCCCGCGCCACGCCGTCGCGCGCTCGCGGGGCGCGCCGCGCCAGTCGGTGAGCACGAGCAGCACGGTGGCGCCGATGCCCAGCGCTACGGCGCTCGCGTAGAGCACGTCGGCGGTGAGCGCGAGGTTGCGGATGTTGCGGGCGTCCTCCTCGCCGACGCTGAAGCGCGTGTCCGCGTTGGTGCTGGCGAGCCGCGTGTCGACATCGCCGCGGGCCGCGAGGGCGAGGCCCCCGAAGACACCGCCCGTCCCCGCGGCGGCCACCGCCAGGCTCGCGGTGACCCAGAAGAACACCGGGCGCACCCCGCCGCGTGGCGCCTCCATGTGGAACGTCAACGCGACCGACCGCCGCGAGGCGAGCTCGACCTCCTGTCGGGCCGGGAAGTGTCCCCGCGCGCGGAGCTCGACCACGTGCCGACCGCCCGGCACGCGCAGCCGACCGGGCGCGGTGCCGACGCGGCGGCTGTCGATCCACACCTCCGCCTGGGGGACGTTCACGGTGACGTCGAGGATGCCAAGGATGTCGCCGAGCGCGGCGATGGAGGCCTCGACCTGCGCGCGGTCTTCGGCCTGCGCGCCGCCCTCGCGGAGGTAGCGCTCATAGTACTCCATGGCGCGGTCGTACTGCCCGAGGCCCTGGTAGCAGCGGCCGATGTTGGAGAGCTCGAGGTAGCGCCGCGGGTGCCCTTCGAGCAGGTCGTAGGCCCGCTGAAACTCCGCCAACGCGGCGTTGTGGTCGGGCGGATTCGCCTCCAGCAGCGAGCGGCCGGCGGCGTGCCGGCGACGCGCCTCGGCGAGCGCGTCGGGCGCGACCGCCGTGGCGTCGGGGGGGGTCTGGGCTCGCGCCGGTGAGGAACTCAACGACAGCGCCGCGACGGTCAGCGCGGCGATCACGGGGCAGAGACGCATGTCACTCCTTGCGCGGTTGGAGAACCCGCCGGCCTCCAGTGCATCACGAAGCGTTCGCTCGCGCATGCTTCAGAGGGGGTCTCGGATGGCGGGAGGAGGTGGAACGAAGGGCGCGGGCGTCTCCACCGGCGGGGGCATCGGCGCGGCGGCGGGTGTCGGGGGCGTCGCGGGCGGTGGGGCGACGGGCTCCGGTCGCTCGGCGACGGGCGCGGCCACGACGACCGCCGGGCCGTTGCCGCGGACGCTCGGGGGCCTCGTCGCTCGGCGATCCTCGCCGCTGCCGCGGGTCATGGGGATCTCGACGTTCTGCGGAAACTCGAGCACGAGGTCGGGGATGACGACGGTGCGATACCCCGCCCGCCGGGCCTCCAGGCGATGGGGCCGGACGTCGGCGGGCAGTTCGCCGTCGAAGGGATTCATCATCCGGTGGGAGTCGAAATAGAGCTCGGCGTCGGGGGGCGTCGAGCGGATGCGGATGCGCACCTCGCGCGCGACCGCTGCGGCCGCGGGAGCTGCGGGTGCTACGGCCGCGGGCGTGGGCGCGGGCATGGGCGAGGCGTAGGCCGCGGGAGTCGGTGCGAGCGGGGTGACGGGCACGACCGGGCCGGGCGCCGCGGGGTCGTCCGACGTGCCCGGGTGCCGAGGGCGAGGCCCAGGACCGCAGCCAGCGCCAGGCCTCCCGCGGCGGGTAGCAGCCACCGAGGCCGGTCCTTCACCGACTGCAGGAACAGGCTCGTCGAGGGCGAGGCCCCTGACCCTGACGTGATGTGCGCGGGCGTGCGCCGGGTCGGCGGACGTCGCGCCGTCGGCGCCGTTGGCGGCAAGGAGGAGGGACGCCGGGGTGACGTTGGGGGCGGCGGAGTCGTCGCGCGACTCTGCGAGGGAGTCGTGGAGGAGGGCGGAACGCTCTGCGAAGCCCGCGAAGGGGCGCAGGGCGATGCGCACGGCGTCGCAGTCGTCGAAGCGCTCCTCGGGCTTGCGGGCGAGCATCCGGTGGACGACCCGCGCGAGGCTTTCGGGAAGGTCGGGCCGGTGGGCGCGCAGGTCGGGCGGCGCGCCGTGCATGACCTCGCCGATGAGGGCGCTGAGGGTCTTTCCCCGGTAGGCGGTGCGCCCCGTCAGCGCGCGGAAGAGGATGCCGCCGAGGGCGTAGATGTCCGCCCGGCGGTCGACGGTCTTGGTGTCGGAGAACTGCTCCGGTGCCATGTAGAGCGGGGTCCCGAGCATCGACCCGGTGTCGGTGACGCCGTGCGCCCCGTCCTCCTCCACGTCGCGGAACTTCGAGATGCCGAAGTCGAGGATCTTCACGAAGTCGGGGTCGCCCCCGCGAGTGATGAGGAAGACGTTGTCGGGCTTGATGTCGCGGTGGATGATGCCCTTGTCGTGCGCGACGGCGAGCGCCTCGCACATCTGCGAGACGATGTGCACGGCCCGCGCGACCGGGAGGTGGCCGCGTTCGTCGAGGTCGTGGCCGAGGTCGCGGCCGTCGAGGTATTCGAGCACCAGGAAGACGGTCCCGTCGGCGAGGTGGTCGAGGTCGGTCACCTCGACGATGTGCTCGTTGCCGATGGCCGTGGCGGCGAGGGCCTCGCGGTGGAAGCGAGCGAGTACGTCGCGGTTCTTGGCGAACTGCGCGTGCAGGCACTTGATGGCGACGCGCTTCCTGATGCGGACGTGCTCGCCCTCGTAGACGACGCCCATGCCGCCGGCGCCGAGCTTGCGGATGACGCGGTAGCGGTCCTGGAGGAGCGCCCCGACCAGCGGGTCGTCGGGCTCGGCGGGGTCGAAGGGGAGTTCGCTCATCGGGCGCGCGGATGCTAGGCGGGCGCGGCGAAGGGGGTCAACGGATCGCGGTTGTGGGATCTGCTGGTGGTCCTGGCGGGGTGCGCTGCCGAGGCGTCGGGACATCGGGACCTCCGCACGCAGACCGATCTTGCGCGTGTCACCGGAGTGCTCCACTGCTGGTTGCGGGAGGGGTCTGGTCGACGTCGGTGAGGCGCACACATTTTCTGAACGTGGAACGTGGCTACAGATCCGGGATGAGGGTCGGCTCAAACGATTCGTCATGGTGCCGTCGCCGAGCTGACCATAGTCGTTAAAGCCCCAGCAGCGGATGAAACCGTCCCTCAGCCGCGCGCAGGTGTGGCCGATGCCCGCGGTGAGTTCGACGACTCCCGTCAGCCTAAGCAGGACGGCAGAAGTTCTTTCCCACCCCCCCTCGGGCTGATCCGCGGCATCCTTCCGCTCGATGGGCCACGACGACCTGATTCGAGTGACCGCCGCCCAACGCCGACGCCTCCAGGCGATCGTGCAGGGTTCGGCGGACGACGCCCGCGCTCGACTGCGCGCGACCGTGATCTTGATGAGTGCCGAGGGCAGCGGCGGGGAGCTGATCGCGCGGACGCTCGGCGTGACCCGCCGCACGGTGACCAACACCCGCACGCGCTGGCGTGAGCGGGGCCTGGCTGGCCTGTCCGATCGCCCTCGCTCCGGGCGGCCGCCCCTCGCGGACGCCTCCTACCGGGCGACCCTCCGACGCCTCGTCGAGCGCGACCCTCGCGCCTTGGGCTACGCCTTCGCGCGATGGACGGCGCCACGTCTGGGAGCGCACATGGCGACGGTGTCGGGCGTACGGCTCTCGACCTCGCAGCTGCTGCGGCTGCTGCACGGGCAGGAGTTCGTCTGGCGCCGCACCAAGCGCACCCTCCGCAACCTCCAGGATCCCGCCGCGATCGCCCGCGCCCATCGTCAGCTCAAGCGCCTCAAAAGGGGGGCCTTGCGCCCGGCTGTCGGTACGAACTCTGGTACTGCGACGGGGTGACCTTCTCGCTGCTGCCTCAGGTCACCCACGCCTGGAGGCGTCGCGGACGGCCGAAGCGCGTGAACACGCCGGGCTGCAACGTGCGCGTCTCCGTGTTCGGCGCCTACCGCTGGCCGGACGGCCCCTTCCGCTTCGCGTTGGATCGGGGCGGCGTGCGCACGGACCTGTTCCTGCCGGTGCTGGAGACGCTTCGGCGGCGAGCACGGCGGACGGGCCGCTTCATCGTGTTGGTGAGCGACAACGGTTCGGCGCAGACCTCGAAGCGCTCGACGGTCGCGGTGTGGCGCGCGTTCCCAGGGGTCGTGATGCTCTGGCTGCCTGCGTACTCCTCCGAGCAACTCAACGACATCGAGAACCTCTGGCACCATCTCAAGGACGACTACTTCTCCGAGATGTTGGTCACGCAGCGCGAGGACTTCGCCGAGACGACGCGTCGGCTCCTCACGCGGATGACGCGGCCGCGCGGGTTGCGACAACTTCTCAAGCCACGGCGCAGGGTGGGAAAGAACTTCTGAGGTCCTGCTTAGGCACCAGCGTCGGGCTCGGTCGGTTCGTGGTGGTGCCGTCGCCGAGTTGACCATAGGGGTTGTTGCCCCAGCATCGGACCGAGTCGTCCCCCAGTCGCGCGCAGGTGTGAACGTTGCCCGGGGTGAGTTCGATGACTCCCGTTAGCCCAGGCACCAGCGTCGGGCTCGGGCGGTTCGTGGTGGTGCCGTCGCCGAGTTGACCATAGGAGTTGTTGCCCCAGCATCGGACCGAGCCGTCCCCCAGCCGCGCGCAGGTGTGTTCGCCGCCCGCGGCGAGTTCGACGACCCCCACCAGCCCAGGCACCAGCGTCGGGTTCGGGCGGTTCGTGGTGGTGCCGTCGCCGAGTTGACCATAGGAGTTGTTGCCCCAGCATCGGACCGATCCGTCCCCCAGCCGCGCGCAGGTGTGGGAGCCGACCGCGGCGAGCTCGACGACTCCCGTCAGCCCAGGCACCAGCGTCGGGTTCGGGCGGTTCGTGGTGGTGCCGTCGCCGAGTTGACCATAGGGGTTGTTGCCCCAGCATCGGACCGAGCCGTCCCCCAGTCGCGCGCAGGTGTGATCGTTGCCCGGGGTGAGTTCGATGACTCCCGTCAGCCCAGGCACCAGCGTCGGGTTCGGGCGGTTCGTGGTGGTGCCGTCGCCGAGTTGACCCCATTGGTTGTTGCCCCAGCATCGGACCGAGCCGTCCCCCAGCCGCGCGCAGGTCTGATCGTAGCCCGCGGCGAGTTCGATGACTCCCGTCAGCCCAGGCACCAGCGTCGGGTTCGGACGATTGGTCATGGTGCCGTCGCCAAGCTGGCGGGAATTGTTGCGGCCCCAGCATCGGACCGAGCCGTCCCCCAGCCGCGCGCAGGTGTGCAGACTGGCCACCATCTGGAGCAGTGTGACGCTTCGTCCACAGAGCCCCCCTGGGATACAGTACCCTGGGCTCGCGCAGCCCTCCCTCCGCATGAGCTCGCTGGTAGCCGGGTTGCAATCGTTGTCCAGGCCGTCGCACGTGGAGGTGTCGTCCGCCGCCGTGCGACCGCCGTGGACGGTAGGGTGCGTGTCGTCGCAGTCGTCCTTGGGAAAGGCGGTGATTGGCGCGTCGCTCTCCCCCCGCCCCCGACACGTCGCTGCCGTCGGCGAGTGACCGTCGTTGTCGGCGTCTTCGTCGAGGGCGACGCCCCCGCCGCTGGAACAGTCGCTGTCGTTGCGGTCGCAGACCTCCACCGCCCCAGGACGAACTTCGCGGTTGGTGTCATTGCAGTCGGTCTTCGGGAACGCCGTCGTGGGTACCCCAGCCTCGCCCCGCCCCGCGCACCCGGCCCCGCTTGACGCGTACCCGTCGTCGTCCTGGTCCTCGTCGATCGCGAAGGTGCTGGCCGGCGTGGAGCAGTCGTTGTCGACGCGGTCGCAGACCTCACGCGCGCCCGGTGTGCGCCGCGCCGCCACCGCGCTCGTGTCGTCGCAGTCGTCGCAGACCGTCACCGTCCCCGCGGGCAGCGTGCAGCTCATCACCGTGCGCATCGTGGCGGCGGTGCCGTGCCCGTCGCCGTCCGCGTCGGTGCAGACCGTCCGCGTCGGGTCGTCCACGACGCGGTTGCAGTCCTCGTCGATGCCGTTGCCGCAGACCTCCATGGCGCCGGTGTAGACCGTCGGGGCCGCGTCGTTGCAGTCGTCGCGGGGCAGCGCAAAGCCCGGCGCGCCCGGTTCGCCGCGTCCGAGGCACGTCGCCAACAGCGGCGCGTGGCCGTCGCCGTCGCCGTCCTCGCCCGGCTCCGTGCCGCCGGCCATGGCGCCCGGCTGCCCGCAGTCGTTGTCGCGTCCGTCGCAGAGCTCGCGCGCTCCGCGGTAGGTCTCGCTGCGCGCGTCGTCGCAGTCCTCGCTGTTGGCGACCCAGCCGGGCCGGCACATCCCGGGCATCATCACGGCGCGATTGCCGCGGCCGTCGTTGTCGCGGTCCTCGTAGAGGGCGTCGGCGTAGTCCACGCGGCCGTCGCAGTTGTCGTCGACCATGTTGCCGCAGACCTCGACCTGGTTGGGTCGCACGTCCGCGCCGCCCATCGCCCGGTCGTCGTTGCAGTCGCGGCCGCTCACGGTGCGCGCCGTCGCATTGACGGTCACCACCATCGGGTCACAGGTCGGCGCCGTACCTGCGAAGGGGTTGGTGCACCTCGCGCTGAGGAAGCCATCCATGTCCGCGTCGCCGTCGCGGGTGGTGGCCGAGGCGACCGTGCAGGGGTTGCAGTCCTCGTCGGCGCCCGCGGTGTCGCAGACCTCGCTGCGGCCGGGGTTCACCTGACGGTTGGTGTCGTCGCAGTCGGGCGCCATGCCGCCGCACTCGGAGGCGGGGTAGCCGTCGCCGTCGGAGTCGACGCAGCTGGGGCGCATCTCCTCGGTGGGACCGCGGTCGCCGGGCGAACCGCTGTCAGCAGGAGAACCGACGTCGCCGGCATCGACCACATCGAGCGACGGGACGTCCGCCGGCACGCCGAGGTCGAGCGCCGAATCTCCCGTGTCGCCCCGACCCGCGTCGGCGGGTGCCGAGGGTGACCCGCTGCACGCCATCACCCACCCGAGCAGACACACCACGAGCGCATGGGACCGACGCATCATCCACCTCACCCGCGATCTACACCTCGATCGAGCCGGGACTCAAGGTCAGCGATCGCTCGTCGAGGTCGTGGCCGAGGTCGCGACCGTCGAGGCATTCGAGCACCAGGAAGACGGTGCCGTTGGCGAGCTGTCCGGAGTTGTTGCTCCCCCAACACTGCACGGCGCCGGTCGTGCCACGCGAGCAGTTGCACGCGCCCGCAGACCGATCTTGCGCGTGTCACCGAGTGCTCCACTGCTGGTTGCGGGAGGGGTCTGGTCGACCTCGGTGAGGCGCACGCATTCTGAACGCGGAACGCGGCTACAGATCCGGGATGAGGGTCGGGCTCGAACGATTCGTCATGGTGCCGTCGCCGAGCTGACCCTGGTCGTTCAAGCCCCAGCAGCGGATGAAACCGTCCCCCAGCCGCGCGCAGGTGTGTTGAGCACCCGCGGTGAGTTCGACGACTCCCGTCAGCCCAGGCACCAGTGTCGGGTTCGCACGTCTTGTCGTGGTGCCGTCGCCGAGTTGACCATCGGTGTTGTAGCCCCAGCATCGGACCGAGCCGTCCTCCAGCCGCGCGCAGGTGTGGTAGCCACCTGCGGCGAGTTCGATGACTCCCGTCAGCCCAGGCACCAGCGTCGGGTTCGATCGACTCGTCAGGGTGCCGTCGCCGAGTCGACCATATTCATTGGAGCCCCAGCATCCGGACCGAGCCGTCCGCCAGCCGTGCGCAGGTGTGGATGAGACCCGCGGCGAGTTCGACGACTCCCGTCAGCCCAGGCACCAGCGTCGGGTTCGAACGACTTGTCCTGGGGCCGTCGCCGAGTTGCCCGGCCGCGTTGGCGCCCAAGCAGCGGACCGAACCATCCCCCAGCCGTGCGCAGGTGTAGCCAAATCCCACGGCGAGTTGGACGACCCCCGCGAGCCCCGGCACCGCCGTCGGGTTCCAACGATTCGTCATGGTGCCGTCGCCGAGTTGACCAAAGGAGTTGTCGCCCCAGCATTGGACCGAGCCGTCCCCAGCCGCGCGCAGGTGTGTTGCCGCCCGCGGCGAGTTCGACGACTCCCGGTCAGCCCAGGCACCACCGTCGGGTTCGATCGACTCGTCATGGTGCCATCGCCGAGTTGACCATAGCGGTTGTCGCCCCAGCATCGGATCGGACGTCCCCCAGCCGCGCGCAGGTGTGTTGGCCGCCCGCGGCGAGTTCGACGACTCCCGTCAGCCCAGGCACCAGCGTCGGGTTCGAACGATTCGTCACGGTGCCGTCGCCGAGCTGGCCGTAACGGTTGTTGCCCCAGCATCGGACCGAGCCGTCCCCCAGCCGCGCGCAGGTGTGAAGGTAACCTACTACCATCTGGAGCAGTGTGACGCTCCGTCCACAGAGCCCCCCTGGGATACAGTACCCTGGGCTCGCGCAGTCCTCTGTGCGCATGAGCTCGCTGGTTGCGGGGTTGCAGTCGTTGTCCAGGCCATCGCACGTGGAGGTGTCGTCCACCGCCGTGCGACCGCCGTGGACGGTCGTGTGCGTGTCGTCGCAGTCGTCCTTGGGAAAGGCGGTGACCGTCGCGTCGCTCTCGCCCCGCCCACGACAGGTCGCGGTGGGTGCCGAGTGACCGTCGTTGTCGGCGTCTTCGTCGAGGGCGACGCCCCCGCCGCTGGAACAGTCGCTGTCGTTGCGGTCGCAGATCTCCACCGCCCCAGGACGAACTTCGCGGTTGGCGTCGTTGCAGTCGGTCTTCGGGAAGGCCGTGGGCGTGGGCACCCCGGACTCGCCCCGCCCCCGCGCACCCGGCCAGGGGCGAGGCGTACCCGTCCTCATCCTGATCCTCGTCGCTCACGAAGGTGCTGGCCGGCGTGGAGCAGTCGTTGTCGACGCGGTCGCAGACCTCACGCGCGCCCGGTGTGCGCCGCGCCGCCACCGCGCTCGTGTCGTCGCAGTCGTCGCAGACCGTCACGGTGCCTGGCGGGCCGCGTGCAGCTCATGACCGTGCGCATCGTGGCGGCGGTGCCGTGCCCGTCGCCGTCCGCGTCGGTGCAGACCGTGCGCGTCGGCTCGTCCACGACGCGGTTGCAGTCCTCGTCGATGCCATTGCCACAGACCTCCATGGCGCCGGTGTAGACGGTCGCCGCGGCGTCGTTGCAGTCGTCGCGGGGCAGCGCAAACCCTGGCGCTCCCGGCTCGCCGCGTCCGAGGCACGACTCCGACAGCGGCGCGTGGCCGTCGCCGTCGCCGTCCTCACCCGGCTCCGTGCCGCCGGCCATGGCGCCCGGTTGCCCGCAGTCGTTGTCGCGTCCGTCGCACAGCTCGCGCGCTCCGCGGTAGGTCTCGCTGCGCGCGTCGTCGCAGTCCTCGCTGTTGGCGACCCAGCCGGGGCGGCACATCCCGGGCATCATCACGGCGCGGTTGCCGCGTCCGTCGTTGTCGCGGTCCTCGTAGAGGGCGTCGGCGTAGTCGACCCGGCCGTCGCAGTTGTCGTCGACCATGTTGCCGCAAACCTCGGTCTGGTTGGGTCGCACGTCCGCGCCGCCCATCGCCCGGTCGTCGTTGCAGTCGCGGCCGCTCACGGTGCGCGCCGTCGCGTTGACGGTCACCACCATCGGGTCACAGGTCGGCGCCGTACCTGCGAAGGGGTTGGTGCAGCGCGCGCTGAGGAAGCCGTCCATGTCCACATCGCCGTCGCGGGTGGTGGCCGAGGCGACCGTGCAGGGGTTGCAGTCCTCGTCCACGCCCGCGGTGTCGCAGACCTCGCTGCGGCCGGGGTTCACCTGACGGTTGGTGTCGTCGCAGTCGGGTGCCATGCCGCCGCACTCGGTGGCGGGGTAGCCGTCGCCGTCGGAGTCGACGCAGCTGGGGCGCATCTCCTCGGTGGGACCGCGGTCGCCGGGCGAACCGCTGTCAGCAGGAGAACCGACGTCGCCGGCATCGACCACATCGAGCGACGGGACGTCCGCCGGCACGCCGAGGTCGAGCGCCGAATCTCCCGTGTCGCCCCGACCCGCGTCGGCGGGTGCCGAGGGTGACCCGCTGCAGGCCATCACCCACCCGAGCAGACACACCATGAGCGCATGGGACCGACGCATCATCCAGCTCACCCCCGATCTACACCCCGGATCGATCCGGGACTCAGGGTCGGCGATCGCACATCGAGGTCGTGGCCGAGGTCGCGGCCGTCGAGGTATTCGAGCACCAGGAAGACGGTGCCGTTGGCGAGCTGGTCGAGGTCGGTCACCTCGACGATGTGCTCGTTGCCGATGGCGGTCGCCGCGAGCGCCTCGCGGTGGAAGCGCGCCAGCACGTCGGGGTTCTTGGCGAACTGCGCGTGCAGGCACTTGATGGCGACGCGCTTCTTGATGCGGACGTGCTCGCCCTCGTAGACGATGCCCACGCCACCGGCGCCGAGCTTGCGCACGACGCGGTAGCGGTCCTGAAGGAGGGTGCCGATGAGCGGGTCGGTGATGGAGGCGGCGGGGTCGTAGGGGAGGCTGCTCATCAGGCGCGGCGGCCGTACTGAGGAGGGGAAGGGAGGTCAACTATCGCAAGCGGCAGCCTCGCGGGTCAAGACACCCGCACTCCGCTTTCGTTCACAGACAGGGAATCGGGCCGCCGCACATCGCGCATGCTCGGGTGCTGTTCGGCACACAGACTTGATTGCAGCGGCACCCGCCGTTCACGCAGCTTGAACCGGCCCCGCACAGCGAGCCCTCGTCGACGGCGCCGTTACAGTTGTCGTCGCGGTTGTTGCACGTCTCTGAGGCAGGCGCTGCAGCAACCACGTTGCACGCGATCATGCCCGCGCTGTTGCACTCCATGGTGCCAGTTCGTCTGCACTCGCCAATGCCCGGCGCGCAGGACGCGCCCCGCGCCTGGCAACGGCCACCGCAGATGACTGATCCCGGAGCGCAGGCGCACGTGCCGCTCGTGCATGTCTGGCCGCTGATCGGACAGACCGTGTCGTCGGCTGACCCATTGCAGTTGTCGTCGACGCCGTTGCAGAGAACCTCGGTACGGCCCGGGAAGCTGGCTGCGCCAGTGCCGGGCACGTCGTTGCAGTCAGTGGCGCCAGGGCCGGGCACGCGGAGGGTATAGTTGGGCGGG
>JADJAE010000118.1 GCA_016704445.1 Deltaproteobacteria bacterium | reverse complement strand
GCGACGCGAGGGTTGCGCCCGCATCGAAGGGCGCGCGATACCACCGGCCATGACCGTGGGATGGAACTTCGAGCGCCGACGCGACACCTGCGCGAGGTTCCTGATCGGGGTGTCGCTGCTGGCGAAGGGCCGCGCCGAGCAGGACACCAGCCTGGAGGCGGTGCGCCACCCGATGCGCCTCTCCCCGGAGGAGGCCCTCTTCGCCGCGAGGCGCCTCAGCGAGGAGGAGCTCATCGCCTTCGAGCCGGGCGGCGCCGTGCGCTCGAAGGCCCGGGGCATCGAGCGCGCCGAGGCGCTGGTGAGCGGCGTCCGGGCGAAGGCGCTGCGCTTCGATGACGTGGCCGGGGCGCTGCGCGCCGGAGGGAGCGCGCTCACCATGTTCGCGGCGGTGATTCGCGCCGAGGGGGGAGCGCTCTCGTGCGGCTCGCCCGACGCCGACGCCGACGGGACGTACCGGCTCTCGCTCGTCCGCGACGTGGTCACCCTCGAGCGCCGAGGCGACGACGGGAGCTACGCGCCCGTCCCCGACGCCACCGAACGCTGAAGCGCACCGGCGCCTCCCCGATCACCGGCACGGACGGTGCTACCCGCCGCGTCATGCATCCGACCTCTCGACCCGCCGTTGGCGTGGTGGGCACCGGCAACTCCGCGCGCGCCCTGGCCTGCTACCTCGCATCGCGAGGCCACGAGGTGCACCTGCTGGTGCGTCACATCGAGCGCTTCCCGTGGCTCACCGAATCCAGGTCGCTCACCGCCACGGGGAAGATCGAGGGCACCTTCCCCCTGGGTGGCGTGACCGACAACGCCGCGCGCTTCACCGCCGCGGTGGGCACCATCTTCGTGGCGACGGTCACCACGGCCTACCGGGAGATCGCCGCGCGCCTCGCTCCCTACCTCGACGGGGACCATCGGCTGGTGCTGTTCTCCAGCAAGCTCTGCGGCTCCGTGGAGGTAGAGCACCTGCTGCGAGAGCACGGCGTGCGGTCGGTTCCGGTGCTGGAGACCGACGCGCTCTTCGCGTGCCGCATCCAGGAGGACCACTCCATCTGGGTGCGCGGCTTCAAGGGGTGGACCCTCTTCTCCGCGCCGAGGCACTCCATGACGCGCGAGTGGGCGCCGCTGATGCACCACTTCTTCCCGGGCCTGGAGGCCGCGCGCAACGTCATCCAGCGGGGGCTCACGGACTTCGGCGCCCTCGCCCACCCGACGACGATGATGGCCAACATGAACCGCGTCGACCGGAAGGAGCCCTTCCTGTTCTACCTGGACGGGTTCACCGAGAAGACCGTCGCGGTGCTCGAGGAGGTGGAGAAGGAGTTTCGCGCCGTCGCCCACGCCTACGACGCGCCGCTCATCGCCATGAAGGACCTCCTCGATCGCTACTACGGCTGCGACACCACCTCGCTGCTCACGGCGATGCGCACGGTGCCCAACTACCGGCTCTCGTGGGCGCCCAACACCCTCGACCATCGGTACCTCAAGGAGGACGTCTCCTGCACCCTCGTGCCCATGCACGAGCTCGCCCGCAAGGCCCACGTCGAGCTCCCGGTGGTGAGCTCCATCGTGCAGATGGCCTGCGACCTCACCGGAGAAGACCTCGTCGCCCAGGGCCGCACCCTCGAGCGCCTCGGATGGGAGCACCGCTCCCACGCCGAGATCGTCCGCTGGATCGAGGGCTGAGTGGGCGAGAGGGCCACCCTCGCGTGGGTGCTGGCGGCGCTCCTCGGCGCGTCGCTTGAGCCCATCCTGGTGAAGCTCGGCTACCGCGCCGAGGCCACGCCCTGGCAGCTCCTCGCGCTGAAGAACCTCGTCGCCGCCGCGGTCATCGTCCCATTGGCCCGCGCTCCGAAATGGCCCGGTCTCCCGGGCGTTCTTCGCATCGGCCGGGTGAGCGTGCTGCTCATCTTCACCAACGCCCTCTCGCTGCTGGCGCTCACCCGCCTGCCCGCGGTGACCCTGATGACCGTCGTGGCGACCACGCCCGCGGCCGTGGCCCTCGTGGCGAGGGCGCGGGGTCGGGTGCGCCCGGGGGCGCGCTTCTGGGCAGCCCTCGTGGCGGCGCTCCTGGGGATGGCCCTCACCCTCGACGTGGTGCGCCCCGGAGCGCTGGCCTTCGACGCCGTCGGCCTCGCCCTGGCCTTCGGCGCCGTCGCCAGCTCGACCCTGTACCGCAGCGCCATGGAGGACATCACCGCCACCTTCGGTCCGAAGGTGGTGTCGACCTGGGTCTTCCTGGTGAACGCCGCGGTGACCTCCGCGCTGGTGCTGCCGTGGAGCGGGCTGCCCCCTCGCGCGGCGCTCCCGATGGGCCTCTGGATCGGCCTCGCCGCGGCGGTCGCCAACGTGGCCTTCCTCGTGGCGCTGCACCGCATCGGCGCCACCCGCATCTCCGTCTACACCCTGCTGCAGCGCCCATTCGTCATGGTGGCCGCGGCGGTGGTGCTGTCCGAACCCCTGCGCTGGTCGCAGGCCCTCGGTGTCGCGATGGTGCTCGCGAGCGTGCACGTCGCGCAGCGCGCGGGCCGTGAGGAGAAGAAGCCGTGAACTTCGAAGAAGCCATGCGCTGGATCGAGGAGGCCCATGCCTTCCCGTCCCGAGAGCACCTGCACGCCCGGCGGCTCTCGTGGATCCTGGAGCGCTCGGGGCTGCGAGAGAGGGCGCGCTCGCTGCCCTGGGCCCTCGTCGCCGGATCGTGCGGCAAGGCCAGCACGGCGCGCTTCCTGGCCTTCATCGCTCGGGCTCTCCTCGACCGCGCCGGGGTCTCCGCGCCGGTCGCCCTCGGCACCAAGCCCCCGCTCTCCGAGACGCCCGACGGTCAGCGGGAGCGCTACCAGCTCTTCGAGCGCGGCGCCTCCGCCCCCTCCTGGATCATCCCCGAGGACTTCGCCAGCTACGTCAGCGCGCTGGTCCCGGTGGTGGAGGCGCTGGAGAGGGAGGCGCCGGAGCTCGGTCCCGTCGCTCCCTACGACCTTCGCTACGCGGTGCTGCTGAGCCACGCGCTCGATCAGTGCGCCGCCTTCGCCGTGGTCGAGGCCAACATCGGGCTGCGAGACGACCCGACGTCCGCGCTGCCTCCGCCGAGGGCGCAGCTCCTCACGCCCATCGACACCGACCACGCCCAGCTGCTCCTCGCCCCGTCGCCGCTCCCCGCCGCGCTCGCGGGGCTGGGCGACCGCGCCGGACCCGTCTGGCACAAGGCTGGCGGGCTGCGCGCGCGCGTCGCCACGGTGGTGGGCCTGCAGGATGAGCCCGTCGCCCTCGCGGTGGACGCCCTCGCCGCGGAGCGCGGCGTCGGGACCATGGCCCGCCGTGGCGTCGACTACGAGGTGCTGCGGAGAAGGAGCGCGCTCGACGGGAGCGACGCGACGCTGCGGGTGGGCGACGAGACGCTCGACGTGAGGATCCGGGCGGTCGGGGGGTTCCAGGTGGACAACGCGGCGCAGGCGGCCGCGGCGGCCTGGGCGCTGGTGCGCGACGGAGCGCTGCCGGGTGATCGGGCCGCGTGGAGGGAGGCGGTGAGAGCGGGCCTGGGCGCTGCGACGATGCCGGGGCGCATGGAGGTGATCGCCGAGCGCCCGCTGACGCTGCTCCAGGTGGGCGCGAGCCCGGTGAAGATGAGGGCCTTCGTCGAGGCGCTCGAGGAGCTTCTCCCCGCGGCGTCGAGCGGGCGCGTGGTGGTGTGCGCGAGCTTCCTGGCGCGCATCCACGACGCGAGGGAGCCGGTGGCCATCCTCGCCCGGTCGGGCCGGGTCTCGGCGCTGGTGGCGACGGCGTGCGAGACCGTCGGAGACGCGGCGGACCTCGATCCCGACGAGGTGATCGGCATCGCGCGGCAGGTGCGCCCGGAGCTGGAGGCCTGGGCCGTGAGAGGGGCGGAGGCCGCCGTGGCGAAGGCGCGCTCGCTGGCCTGCGCCGGGGGCGACGTGCTGGTGCTCGTCGGCAACGGCCTCGGCGCGAGGACCCCGCCGACCTGAAGGGGAAGCCTTCGCCACGCAAGGGCTGCGCAGCGCGACGCGGGAGCTGCGCCAGAGATCGCGAGCTGCCCTCGACGCCATCAGTCGCGCTACTCTTCCGCGCCCGTCATGAGCACCTCATCCTCGTGGAAGCCCGTCACCTCCATGGCCCTCCGCATGGACGGCGAGCGCCTCATGCTCCTCGATCAGCGACGCCTCCCCGACGAGGTGAGCTGGATCGACGCCACCGACCCCCTCGTCATGGAGGGCTGCATCCGCACGCTGGCCGTCCGCGGCGCTCCGCTCCTCGGCGTCGCCGCCGCGCTCTGCCTCGGGCTCCTCGTGCGCTCCGGGTGCACCCCCGAGTCCTTCCGCGCCAGCGCCGCGCTCCTCCGCGCCGCGCGCCCCACGGCGGTCAACCTCATGGCCGCCATCGATCGGCTCACCGCCTCGGTCGCGGATGATGACCTCTCCGGCGTCGACGACGTCGCGATGGACGTCTTCCTCGACGACGTGGCCCGCTGCGAGGCCATGGCCGCGCACGGCGCCTCGCTCATCGAGGACGGCTCCGGCGTCATCACCCACTGCAACACCGGCGGCCTCGCCACCGTGGGGGTGGGCACCGCGCTCGGGGTGATCCATCGGGCCCACGCCCAGGGCAAGCGGGTGCATGTCTACGTCGACGAGACCCGCCCCCTCCTCCAGGGCGGCCGCCTCACCGCCTGGGAGCTCCGCCACCTCGGCATCCCCCACACCCTCATCACCGACAGCATGGCCGCCGTGGTGCTGCGCTCCGGCCGGGCCAGCCGCGTGCTCGTCGGCAGCGATCGCGTCGCCCGCAACGGCGACTTCGCCAACAAGGTGGGCACCTACTCCCTCGCCGTCGCCGCCGCCCATCACCACGTCCCCTTCCACCCCGTCGCCCCGTGGACCACCGTCGACCTCTCCTGCCCCGAGGGCGACGCCATCCCCATCGAGCAGCGCGACGCCGACGAGGTGCGCGGCGCGTCGGGCTCCTTCGGCTCGGTGCGCTGGTGCCCGCGGGAGACGGACGTCTTCAACCCCTCCTTCGACGTCACCCCCGTCGCGCTCGTGACCTCGCTGGTCACCGACCGGGGGATCTTCTCCCGCGAGCAGCTACGCGCCGGCGCCCTCGGCGCGCTCGACGGCTGAGGCGCGCGTGGCGCTGCGAACCGTCCAGGCCGTCCGCTACGTCATGCCCTTCCGGGAGGGCAGCTCGGTGCCCGCGCTCGTCGAGGCCGACGACCTCGGGCTCTATGTCGTCAAGCTCCACGGCGCCGCGCAGGGCTCCAGGGCCCTCGTCGCCGAGCTGCTGTCGGGCGGGCTCGCCCGCGCGGCGGGGCTCGATGTCCCGGAGCTGGTGCTGGTGGAGCTCGACCGCGCCCTGGCCGCCAGCGAGCCCGACCCGGAGATCTCCGCGCCGCTGGAGGCGAGCGCGGGGCTCAACCTGGGCCTCGACTACCTCCCCGGCAGCGTCACCTTCGACCCCGTCGCGAGCCCGAGGCCCGACGCCGCCACCGCCTCTCGCATCGTGCTCTTCGACGCCCTGGTCACCAACGTCGACCGCACACCGCGCAACCCCAACCTCCTCCTCTGGCACCGCCGCCCGTGGCTCATCGACCACGGCGCGACGCTCTACTTCCACCACGGCTGGGAGCCCTCCGACCCCCTCGTCAACAGCCGCGACCCCTACGCGGAGGTGCGCCACCACGTGCTGCTCCCCTGGGCGACCGCGCTCCCGGAGGCCGCGCGCCACCTCGCCGCCGCCCTCACCCGCGACGTCATCGAGGCCGTGGCGCAGCAGCTCCCCGACGCCTGGCTCGGCGAGGCCCACGGCTTCGACGACCCGAGCTCCCACCGCGCGGCCTACGCGGCGTGGCTGAGCGCCCGCGTCGAGGCGATGCCCGTCTACCTGGAGGAGGCCGAGCGTGCCCGCACGCCGGTCCGTGGAGCGGGGAGTTCATCAACGTCGGGTGATCGTTGCTACGCGCAGGACGTGCTCGCCGCCCGTGGAGCTCGACGAGACCGCTGCGGGCCTCGCCCGGACGTGACCTCGACATGGTGAGGTGCCACCTCGAGGCCATCCCGCGGGTCTGCGCAGGAGGCCCGGCGGCGGGGCCCATCGGGGAGCTCAGCCAGCGAGAGCGCTGGCACTGGCTGACCGCTCCGAGGAGCACGATGCTGCAGACCTCCGCCGCGCACGTGGGGCTCTGCGAGGAGCCGGTAGCGGCGATGGAGCGGCTCTTCGACCGGGTGGTGCGACTGCCTCGACGGTGACCGCGATCGGCAACCCGCTGCCAGGCAGTGGGGGCGCGGGCTTGCGGGGGATGGGGAGGTCGGCCCTAGCCTGATGGAGCGATGGTCGATGGCACCGTGACGATCACCCGGTCGGAGCTGGAAGCGATGCGAGCGGGCGAGCGCGTGTGCACCGACGTGGAGCTGGCTGCGAGCGTGGCCGCGGGGCGGCTGTACCTGCTCGATCCGGCCAATGACGGGGACGCGATCCTCGATGACCTCGATGACCCGGGAGCCATACTCGCGGAGCTGGGGATGGTCGCAGGCGACGAGGTCGCCGAGGCCCACCCGGGCGGCCCAGCGGCCTGGGGCCGGGAGCGCGGCTGGACGGTGCGACGCGTGGTGGCGATCGTCGAGGGGTGAGGGATGGTCTGCTCGTCGGACGCAGACAGAGACAGGTGACGGAGAGAGCGAGCCGTCGACGGGTGGGCTACCCTTCGATGGATGTCTGGCGACGCCGCACGAACCATCGCCCCGGAGTTCCCCAACCTCGCGCCCGAGGTCGTCGAGGGCTACCGCAACGCGCCGGAGACGATGGTCGCGGAGGTGATCAACGGGGCGTTGTCGTTGATGCCCCGCCCCCGGCTCTCGCACGCGCGATCGGCGACTGCCCTTGCGGGAGACCTCCGCGGACCCTTCGATCGGGGGCGGGACGGCCCGGGAGGCTGGGTGCTTCTGGTGGAGCCCGAGCTCCACCTGGGACCGCTCCCTGACATCGTGGTGCCCGACATCGCAGGATGGCGTCGCGAGCGGGTGCCTGCCGGGTTCATGCAGGACGTCTCCGCTACCCTCCCGCCCGACTGGCTGTGCGAGGTGCTGTCACGCTCGACGGAGGCCCGCGACAGGGACGAGAAGCTCACGATCTATCATCGCGAAGGGGTCGCGCACGTCTGGCTGGTATCGCCGACGCTGCGCACCGTCGAGGTGTTCCGTCGGGCCGACATCGGATGGTTGCTGGTGAACGTCTACCGGGGCGACGCCGTGGTGCGAGCGGAGCCCTTCGACGCGGTGCCGCTCGACCTCGCCGGGTTGTGGGCGCTGTAGCAGCGCGGCCATCGTCGATGGGCAAATAGTCGAATGGGGAGCACCTCGAGTGAGATGCTCCCCATCCTGACCTTCTAGCGCGCCCGGGAAGGGTCGAACTTCCAACCCCCAGATCCGTAGTCTGGTGCTCTATCCATTGAGCTACGGGCGCTTGCTTGCGAAGGGAGCGCCCTTTTATCAGCTCCTCGAATGGTGTCCAACAAAATCGTACGAGCCCTCAGCCGATGACCCCGGAGAGCGATCGGGCGAGCCCCTCCACGGCGCGTCGCTGCACGCCGAGGAGCGCGTCCACGTCGCCCATGAACACCTGCGCCTCCGCGTAGCGCGCGTCGCCGTAGCGCTCTCCCGCCATGCGCTCCCGAAGCGCGAACACCCGCTGCCCCACGGCCGCCACCGACGCCACCGCGGCCAGCAGCTCGTCGCGCTGCGCGAGGCTCACCACCCCGGAGGACTGCGACAGCGACGAGCGCACCTCCTCCGCCGGCACCGCGAAGACGCCCGTCATCAGCGCCGCCGCCAGCTTCGTCACCGGCCTCGCCAGGTCGAGGCGCTCCGCGTCGTCGACCGCGTCGAGGTAGGCGTCGAGCTTCCTCCCCAGGGTCGCCCAGCGCTCGATGCGCGCCGCAAGGGAGCCGGTCATGCGCTCGGCCCAGAGCGTGCGCGCGGCGGAGGTCCAGGCCCCCGCCAGGCGGTCCTCGATGCACTCCAGCACCCTCGCGGTGGACGGCGAGGTCAGCCGCACGTAGGCGTCGCGCAGCTCCCGACGGGAGCGCTCGCCCACCGGCGCGAAGAGCAGCGCCACCGGGGACTGAGACACCAGCCGGAGGCGCAGCCCCGTGAAGTCGTCCTCGCAGAGCCGGAAGGTGCCCAGCGACTGCTGCGCCAGGTGGAAGAAGACCCAGTCGCCCACCTCCGTCGACTGATCGGGGACCACCCTCTTCACGGCCCTGCGCGCCCCCCGGCTCGCGTCCGTGCGGCTCTGCCCCACCAGCGCTGGGAGCTGCGCCGCCCCTTCGATCCAGAGCGTGCGGCTCGCCGCCGTGTAGCGAGGGACGAACCCACTGCCCGCCGCAGGGTCCCACGCCCTCGCCCTCACCCGCCGTCCGCCCCGCAGCAGCGCCCGCTCGCGCCACCCGCCGCCCTCCACCAGGAAGCGCATCACGCTCGTCGCGATGCGCCGGGCGCCCGCCGCCGCGAGGTCGTCCCCCAGCGGGGAGAGCGCCACCGGCACCGTCACCACGTCGCCGCGACCGCGCCCCAGCAGGGCGTCGAGCACCTGGAGGGCCTGTCCCTCCTGCACCGTGAATACTCGCCTCGGTAAGGTCTGCAGCGTCGCCGTCACCTCGGCAGCGTACGCCGGGCCTCCACCCTCGCGCACGACATCGCGAAGCGACGCCGGCCCTGCCACGCCACCCCCGAGAGGTGACCGGCGCCGTCGGAGGCGAGCGAGAAGCTGCGCACCGGGTCGACGCCCCCGCGGTGCTCGAAGGTCGACTCGTCGCGAGACTCACCCCCGGCGATCGAGCGCACGCACAGCCCTCGCGCGGTCACATCGAGGATCTCCTCGACCTGCCACTCGCCCACCACCGGCGCCCAGCCCGCGCCGCGCAGGTCGGAGTTGCGGTCGATGCGGCGGAGCACCCCGCGAGAGGCCACGCCGCGGGGGCACGGAGCCAGGGTGCCGTCGTCCTCCACGGTCTCCTCCGCGGCGGCTTCACCCGACAGCGGGAGGAAGCGCCATCGCCGGGGCGAGGTGGGCAGCCAGAGGCCGTCGCGGCCGTCGAGCGAGCCGGCTTGGATGAACTCCGGCGGCGCGTCGCTCACCACCGTGCGCCTCGCCACGACCTGACCGTGCGCCACGTCGTACACCACCGCCTGCGCCACCGTCGCCCCGTGGGAGACGCCGCGGGAGAGGGCCAGGAAGGCGCCGCCCTCGGTGAGCAGCATGTCCCGGCGATAGGGGAGCGCGAAGTGCTCCAGGGGGAAGGGCTGCAGCCCCGGCGCGGTGGCCAGGAAGGTCTCGCAGCGCACCCCGACGCAGCGATCGATGAGCGCTAGGGGCGTCGTCGCTCCCACCGGCGCGTAGCCCGAGAAGGTCACCCGCTCCGCGGTCGGAGGGAGCCTGCCCCGGGTCACCTGGGAGAGGGACTCGCCGTTCCAGCGGACGGTCACGCCGTCGCTCTCGGGCTGCCAGTGCAGCGCGTAGCCCGACACCGCGATGCCGTTGTCGAGCTCCGGCCCGACGCCCAGCGTCTCGCCCGACTCGCACTCGAAGCGGGCCCGCTCCTCGGGCCGCTGCAACGGCGCCACCCAGGGCCTCGGCGCCGCCGGCGCGGCGTCCGAGCGCGTGACGAACCACGGCGACCCGCTCACCCCCGCGGTCCACTCCAGCACGCCCGCGAGGCGGCACACCGGACCCGCGCAGTAGCTGAGCGCCTCCGGGTCGAGCGAGAGCGCCGAGGGGTCTCCGCGCACCGGTCCGGGCATCCTCGCGAAGCCCGCGTCGGGGCGGTACTGCCAGAGCGCATCGGCACCGCGGCCCAGCGCGTAGGCCACCGCCCCGACGCCGTGAATCCCGCGACGCGCACCGGCCGGAGCCTCGTGCGCGCTCCAGCGCACCGCGTCCGAGGGCCCGATCGCGCCGCGGTGCAACACCAGACGCCCGTCGGCCGAGTGGCCCCACACCGCCAGCGCGCCGCCCGCCCAGCGCAGCCCACGCGCCGCCGCCGTGCCCACCGGCAGCGTCACCGCGGTCATGGCCTCGCCGCGGAGGATCACCGCCCTCGCGTAGGGCCCGGAGTCCCGGGTCTCCACCAGGAGCGCCGCGCCGCCGCCCATGTCCACCGGCTGCGCGGGAAAGGGAGCGTGCACCGTGCGGCTGGTCCCGTCGGCGTGGTGGACGCAGAACGCCGCCGGGTCGCGCACGGGCTGCTGCGCGCACGGAGCCGCCACCACCCAGGCCTCGGAGCGGTCGTCGAAGACGATGTCCCCCATGGGCTCGGCCCGCAGCTCGTCGCGAAGCACCGTCCAGGAGCCCGCCGCCGTGGGCGCGAACACCGCCCCGGCCCAGCCCTCGTGGGTGCACACCAGGCGGAACGATCCGTGGGCCCCAGCGATCACGCAGCCCTGCCCCGGGGTCGCCATGCGCCGCAGCTCCCGACGGCTGCGAGGGTCGATCACCCGGACGACGTCGCCCTCGACCAGCGCGAGGCTCCCGTCGGGGAGCGCCGCGACGCGGGAAGGGTCGGCCGGCAGCAGCAGCGGGGCGGAGGCGTCGGCCGTGGGGGGAAGCTCCCCCGCGCGCACGAAGGACTCCAGCGAGGGAGCGTCGTCCTGCGGAGAGAGGACGCCGTCGTCGGAGATGGAATACCGGCCACGGTAAGATTCGATCACCGCGGCGCCGCGGGCGAGGCCTACGACGGTGGCCAGGTCGCCGTCGGGGAGCGGCACCACGGTGAAGTGACGGCCGCCGTCGTCGGAGCGGTGGAGCACGCCCGGGGCGGTGACCGCGAGCGCCCGGAGGGGGGAGGTGAACACCACCGAGAGCACGCGCTCCAGGGGAAGGGCGCGGGGGGTGGATTCGTCGAGGACCCAGGCGCGGCCGGTGTGGTCGAGGTACGCGAGAGCACCTTCGTGGAAGACGCCTCGCACTGCGCCGCGGGCGAGGCCCTCGCCGGCCGGGCGGGCGCTCTCGGGCACCGACGCCAGCACCCTCAGGGGAGCGAGGAATTCCCTGGCGGCGTAGAGGGTTCCGTCTGCGGCGGCGAAGCGCCAGCCGTCGGGGACGCGAGCGGCGGAGACCAGCGGGCGGGCCGGGAAGGGCGGCGCCGAGGAGGCCGCGTCGGTGCGCCGGACGCCGTCGACCAGGTAGTGCCCGTCGATCACCCGGAGGGCCTCGGAGATGGCGAGGCTGGCGCTCCAGCGGCCGGACGAGGCGAGCGCCGGGGGGCGGTGATGGCGCGCCCTGCGCTGCCGGCAGGAGGGCCCGAAGGCCGCGAGGGCGAGGAGGATGGCGACGCGGGAGGGTTGCACGGTGGTAGGGAGGTCCTCAGGGGGCGGGGATCGCGGAGAAGAGCGCTGCGACGGAGGTGCCGGCGGCGAAGCCCAGCGCGGGCTCGGCGAGGGCGTCGCCCGAGGCGTCGAGGGCGTAGGCCTCGAGCACCCGCCACGCGGACTCGTCGGTGACGTCGTCGACCAGCACGGCGAGCAGCCTGCGCCCGGCGGTGGGGCGCGCTCGGCCGGGGGTTCCCTCGAAGGGGTTCTGGATGCGCCCCACCACCCGCCCGGCGGCGTCGAGCTGGGTGATGGCCGTGTGCACGTCGAGGGTCACCCTCGCGCCCGCCGTCAGCGCTCGCGCCCCGGCTGGCTGCGCGGCCCGGGAGACTGTCGCCGCGTAGGCGCGCAGCGACACCTGCGCCTCGGACGAGAGCGTCACCTCCCTCGCCACCCCGTCGTCCATCACCGCCGCGACCGCGATGGAGCCGCGGTTGGCGAACACCTCCGCCGGGCTCCCGGCGAGGGTCACGGGCGCCTGCTCCACCCTCACCGGGTCGCTCCCGCAGCCCGAGGCCGCGAGCGCCGCGAGCGCGGCGAAGCAGCGGCCGTTCAATCCACCAGCCCCACGACGTTGCGAGACTGCCGCGCCACGTCGATCGCCATCTTCACCTCCTCGAAGACCTCGCGGCCGTTGGTGAGACCCGCGAGCATCACCTTGGGCGAGGTGTCGTCGTGCACCACCAGCCGGATGCTCGCCACGCCCAGCATCCGCTGCGTCAGCGACTGTTCGAACACCACGTCGCGCACCCGCCAGAGCTGGAGCGTGTTGATCTTCCGCGACAGCACCCCCTCCTCGATGTCGATGGTGCGGGTGCTCACCCGGTACTTGGTCGAGCGGCGGCGAAGTTCCACGGTGACGAAGAGCGCCAGCGAGGCCACCAGCAGCACCGCGCCCGCGGTCACCCAGATCGCAGTCGCGACGACGAATACGAGGGCCAGTAAGATCGACCCCACGATCGCCAGCGCCGCGAGCAGCGCAGCCAGCCCGTAGAGGCCGTACCAGGCCTTCCAGGAAGGGGTTCCGGTGTAGATGGCGCGCGCGTCGGAGACGGCGCCGGGGGCGGGCGAGGCGCCAGGAGGGAAGGCGGGCTCGTTGAGCATCGAGCCGCAGTGCCGGCACTTGATGGCCGCATCCTGGATCTCCTCGGCACAGAAGGGACACCGCTTCATAGGAGCGGGACTCTACACCCGCCCCTCCCCTCCTTTTCCCGGCCCCCCCCCCCCGATGGGCCCCCCCCCGGCCGCCCCCCCCCCCCCCCCCCCACCCCCCCCCCCCCCCCCCCCCCCCCCCGGCCCCAATCCCCCCCCGCCCCCAGGCCCCGCGCCTCATCATCCAGCATGACCACACAATGGCCATGATCGCTGGCCAGCAATCACGAACAGCGGAAGAGCCGCCTTCGCCGCGGAAGCATCGAGCGCGGACCCTTCGGGCCATGGAGCAGGGACCCGCTGGCGCGGCAGCCAGAGCGAAGACGCCGCGCGGCGGCAAGTTACTGACAGGTGGTGGGAAGCGGAGGGAGAAGCGGGAGGCGATCTACGGGGCGGGAGGCGCGGCGGGGCGGCGCACGATGAGCACCGAGCGGTCGCAGTGGTTGACCACGCGGGTGGCGGTGGTGCCGAGCATGCCGTCGAGGAAGCGGTGGTTGTGGGCGCCCATCACCACGAGCAGCACGTCTTCGGCCTTGGCGACGTCGCAGATGACCTGCCACGCGGCGCCGAACTCCACCCTCACGCTCGACCGGATGCCCGTGGGGAGATCGGCGACGTACTTCGCCAGCTCGGCGCGGGCGCCCTTCTCCAGGAGCCCAGCGACGTTGTCGGGCGCCATCGCGTAGGCCTCCATCGGCAGCTCGGTGGGTATCCCGATGGCGCGGAGCAGCACGACCTCGGCGTCGTGCTGGCGGGCGAAGTCGATGGCGACCGCGAGCACCTGCGGGGCCACGGGGGTCGAGTCGATGGGAACCAGGATCCTGCTCATGACCGAACGTCTCCACTGGGCGCGGGGATCGCGCCGTCGGTCGCAGTGTGGTCGTTGCGACGCCGGAGCGGTAGAGCCTTCACGAGGCGGGTCCGGGTCAGGGCGCCAGCCAGGGCGTCGCGGGCGGAGGCTCGGCGAGCGCGCTGCCCGGGGCGGGCTCCTCGTACACGAGGGCCTGGGCGTCGGGGTCGATGGTCACCCGGGTCACGACGAAGCCCGGCCGGGCGGTGACCGTCGAGGGGCGCGACCCGTCGATGCCGAGGTCGACGGGGATGTCGTGACGCTCCCCCGCAGCTCCCTCCACGCGCACCACGAACATCATCCCCCGGCCGCTGCCGTGGGGGTTGACGGTGACGGTGACGACGCCGTCGGCGGCGGTGTTGCGCTCGACGCGCGCGGTCGGCCAGGTGGGCGGCCCCTCGCCGACCAGCCAGCCCCGGACGTAGGCCTCGAGGTCGGCCCCGGTGCGGCGCTCGAGGGCCTGGCGCACGTCCGCGAGGGAGAGCGCCCGGGGGCGGCCGAGGAGGTCTTGCAGCGCGCCCATCACGGCGTCGCGCGAGTAGCGCACCTCGAGCTGGCGGAAGAGCACCATGGGCCCTGGTCCATAGGCCGAGCCGTAGAAGTCGTTGATGGCCACGTCGCCCGTCGGAACCGGGTGGTGGCGCAGCGATCGGGAGGAGTCCTTCCAGACGCGGGCGGTGAGGAGCCCCCTGGCCTCGGTGATCCTCGTCGACTCGTAGACGAAGGCCAGGTACTCGGCCATGGCCTCCTTCCAGACGAAGTCCCTCACCGAGGCGATGGTGCTCTGGTCGCCCGCCCACTGGTGGGCGATCTCGTGGAAGGTCGTGTGCTCGGCGTTGCCGCTGGCGAGGGTCTGCGCGAGGGCGATGTTGCCCGGGTGCTCGAAGCCCGCCCAGGTGGTGGGCGCCACCACGAGGCGCAGCGCGTCGCCGTAGGGGTAGGGGCCGAAGCGCTCGCTCATGAAGGTCAGCATTCCCCGGACGCGCGAGGGGTCGAGGGCCTCGGCGACGCCTGATCCAGGGAGGTCGTGGAGCGTGAGGGCGACCTTGCCCGCGCGGCCGAGCGAGCGCTCGACCCAGCGCTGGCCGGCCATCACCCCGAAGGTGCTGTAGGTCGGGCCTCCCGCGAAGGCGAAGTCGCACGAGGTGCGGGTGGGCGTGGCGGTGATGGTCCCCGGGCAGAGCACCTGGGTGCCCGACGGGTGCGAGACGTCGAAGTGGTAGGTGGCGAAGACCCCGGGGTCGTTGTCGCAGGGGCCGAAGCGGTCGCACTGGGCGACCCAGGAGAGCAGGTAGGTGAAGGTTCCGCCCGCGAGGTCGCGGCGGGTGCTGAAGCCCACCTGCGTGCTGCGCAGCGTGCCCGTCGGGAGCGTCGCGCTCACCGAGAGGGTGACGGTGCTCCCGGCGGCCCACCCGTGGCCCGTCGGATCGCACGCGGCGAGACGCCCTCCGGCGACCGCGACGTCGCGGGCGGGCGCTCCGTCGACGGTGACCTCCTCGGCCGCCTCGGGGCGGAAGGGCAGCGCGAGGCAGTCGCCGCCGGTGAGGAGCCGGACGCGGAGGCGGGCGGTGGCGCGGCGGGACTCCAGGTCGAGGTCGTAGTCGTAGTGCTCGACGGAGAAGCGCGCGGGCCCGGTGATGGGAACATCGGCCGGGACGTCCATCGGGGGCGCGTCGGTCGAGGCGTCGGCAGAGGGCGGGGCGGCCGGGTCGTCGCCGCCGCAAGCGAGCGGGGCGATGACGGCGAACAGCGCGAGGTGGATGCGGTGGCGCATGACGCGCGCGAGTGTCGCAGATCAAGGCGCCGCATGGGATCATCGCCGGCGATGAGCTTGCTTCGAGCCGTAGCGGGACTGATGGCCGCCAGTGCGCTGGCCCTGGGCTGCACGACCGAGCAGGCGAACTGCAACTGCACGGAGCCGCCGAGGGGCTGCGTCTACACCGGGCGGGCCGACTGCCCCTGCGCGGCGATGGTGTGCTCGGACATCGGCCCGGTGATCGACCTGGGCAACGCCGTCGTGGACTCGGGCTCCGATGCGGGCAGCGACGTGCCGATGGACCAGGGCGCGATGGATACCGGCAGCGACGTGCCGATGGACCGTGGGGTGATGGACACCGGCAGCGACGTGCCGATGGACCGGGGCGTCCCCGATGTGGGCATCGACGTGCCGATGGACCGGGGCGTCGCGGATGTGGGCATCGACGCGGGGAGCGCGGACGTGCCGAGCGACCGCGGGGTGACGGACGGCTCGCGCGTCGATGTGCAGGGCGTGGACGCTCCTCGCAACGACGCGGGGCTGCTGATGTGCGCGGTGGCCCCGGGGGACCGGAGCTGCTCCACCGACAGCCAGTGCGCCCTCGGGATCTATCCCCAGAACTGCGTGGGAGAGCAGCGGGCGGTCGCGTACAACGCGAGGGCGATGGCGGAGTTCACTGCCCTGAGAGCGTGCTGGACCCTGCTGGTCGCGGAGATGATCCGCTGCTCGGATCGCCCCAGCCGGGGCATCGAGGTGGAGCAGACGGGGATGTTCGTGAGCGATCCGGCGCGCATCGAGGTGTCGTGCCGCAGCGGCCAGTGCGTGGCGAGACCTCACTAAGCCTTAGAGAGACAGCGATGAGCGAAGACCACGGATCGTTGGACGTGCTGGTGATCGGCGCCGGCCCCTCGGGCTGCGCCGCCGGCGTCGGCCTCGCGAGGGCGGGGCTGCGGGTGCGGGTGATCGACCGGGCGACCTTCCCTCGTCCGAAGGTGTGCGGCGACGCGCTCTCCAACCGGGCCATCGCCATCATCGGCTCCCTCGGGGCGGGAGAGGCGCTGGCCGCCGCTCCGCACGCGGACGTCCTCGGGGCCCTGGCGCTGCTGCCCGACGGGGGCTGCATCCCTCGCGACTACGGCGACGCCCGCGGGATGATCGTGGGTCGGCTCGACCTCGACGCGCTGCTGGTGCGAGCGCTGGCGGCGTCCGGAGCCCGTGTGGACCAAGGGGTCTCCGCGGACGAGCTGGTGGTCGAGGGCGGCGCGGTGGTGGGCGCTCGCGTCGGGGCGGAGGTGGTGAGGGCGAGGGCGGTGCTGGCCGCGGACGGGCCGGGCTCGGTGGCCACCAGGGCGCTGGGCCTCGACCGGCCCAGGGGGCGGGGCCTGGCGATCTCCGCGACGGCCTACTTCGAGGGCGTGACCGGAGCGCTGCGGGAGGGCTGGAGCGAGCACTGGTTCGACCCGTCGCTCCCCTACGGCTACGGCTGGATCTTCCCCGCCGTGGAGGGCGTCGCCAACGTGGGCGTGTACCTCCGCCGCGACGGCTACGACGCGCGAGGGGCCTCGCTCGGGGCGCTCTTCGAGGCCTTCCTGGCGCAGCACCCCGATCGCTTCTCCGGGGCTCGCCGGGTGGGCGCGGTGCGCACCTGGCAGCTCCCCTTGAGCGACCTCTCCGTGCGCCCCGGGATGCCCGGGCTGCTGACCCTCGGGGACGCGGGGCGACACGTCGATCCGCTCACCGGCGAAGGCATCTGGCAGGCGCTGCGCACCGGAGAGATCGCCGCGGAGGTGTGCGCCGGGGCGATGCGCTCGGGGGCGCTCGACGAGGCCGCGGTGCGGCGCTACCGCTGGCGCGTGGCGAGGGAGGTCGACGGCCCGGCGACGCTCCGGGGGCGCATCCAGGACGGGATGCAGGCGCTGGTCGCGAGCGGGCTCTACCGCAGGCGCGAGCTGCAGGCGCTGCTCAAGTGGGGCTATGGGAGCGGCGCGCTGGAGGTCTCGAAGTCCGTCGCGGGCTGAGGCGAGCGCTCAGCCCCGGGTCATCTCCACCATCGTCGGGCGGAAGCCGTACTTCGCGAAGAGCCGCTGCGCCCGCTCGTTGGACACCATGGTGTGGAGCACCGCCCTCGCGTTGCCTCGGGCCTCGACGTCGGCCACGAAGGCCGCCATCAGCGACTCCCCCACGCGGGCGCCTCGCGACGCCGGGTCGACGAAGATGTCGTGCAGGGCGATGTGCTCGTCGAGGAGCATGTTCCAGTCGCGGCCCTCGGAGCGCGCGTAGGTGTAGCCGAGCACCCGGCCGTCGCCGCCCACCGCCACCCGTATCATCGCCGCGGCGTTGCCCAGCTCCTGCCGGAACCACCGTCGATAGCCCTCCTCCACCCCTTTGGAGAGCATGAACCTCCTCGGGTCGGTCTCGTGGTGGAAGCGCACCAGCGCGCCCGCCATCTGCCCGAGCGCGTCGAGGTCGGCCTCCGTGGCGGGGCGCACCGTGACCGTGATCGTCTTGTCCATGGCTGCGGAGCCCACCATAGGGCCGCTCTGGTAGCTTTCGCCACGATGATGACCGTCGACGACCTGTGCCGCGCCATGGACGCGATCGCCCCGACCCGGCTCGCCGAGGACTGGGACAACGTGGGGCTGCTCGTGGGCGACCGCGCCGCGCCCCTCGACCGGGTGCTGCTCGCCATCGACCTCACCCGCGCGGTGCTCGACGAGGCCCTCTCGCTGGGCTGCACCGCGGTGATCGCCTACCACCCGGTGATCTTCGGCGGCCTCAAGCGGGTGCTCGCGGGCTCCATGGCCTACGAGCTCATCCGCCACGGGGTGGCGGTGTACAGCCCCCACACCGCCCTCGACGTCGCCGACGGCGGCACCAACGACGTGCTCGCCGACGCCGTGGAGATGACCGCGAGGGCTCCGCTGAGGGTGACCGTCGCGGCGGAGGGCCTCGGGCTCGGGCGCGTCGGCCCGGTGAGCCCCATCGAGCGGGCCGCGCTGCTGGCGAAGGTGCGCTCGGCGCTGGCGATCGACCACCTGCTGGTGGCGGGTTCGATGGAGGGAGAGGTGACGAGGGTGGCCGTCGGAGCGGGGGCTTGCGGCGACCTGCTCAACGAGGTGATCGCCTCCGGGGCGGGGCTCTACGTCACCGGAGAGATGCGCCACCACGACGCGCTGAGGGCGGCCTCGGCGGGGGTGACGGTGGCCTGCGCGCTGCACTCCAACAGCGAGCGACGGACCCTTGCGGTGCTCGCCGGGCGGCTGAGGGCCGCGCTCCCGGGGCTGAACGTGCTGCTGTCATCGGCCGACCGGGATCCGTTTCGCGTCGCTGGCTGAAGTGCTCCATCGCGCCACAGCCGTGGCGACAGAGTAGAGCGACGTGGCGTGCTGCCACGAGGAGCGTAGGCTCGACCGACAGGGGAAGCGTGGCCCACGCACGGGAGATGCAAACGCTCGGGAGCAGCGGCCGTCACTGGTCGGCGGCCGTCGACGCACTGGAGAAAGCGAGGCGAGCCATGAGCAAGACCCAGCAGCCCACCTGGTGGACGAGCAAGGAGACCAACACCTGGCATCGGATGAGGGAGGCGCTGCGCCGCGACTGGGAGCAGACCAAGCACGACTTCAACCGCAAGGCCGGGCGTGACCTGAACCAGGACGTCCAGGACACCGTGAAGCAGGCGGTGGGCAAGGAGGCGATCCCTCCGGCGAACTTCCCCAACCCCCCGGACATCTGGAACGACGAGAGCGCCGTGCGCTTCGGCTACGGCGTGGGCATCTCGGAGACCTATCGCTCGTACACGGTCTGGGACGACGACCTCGAGCTCAAGCTCCAGCGCGACTGGGAGAGCGCCAACCCCGGTCGCCCCTGGGGGGAGGTACGAGACGCGAGCCGCTTCGGCTGGACGCGCTCCCAGGTCGGACGCTCGTCGAAGTCCTGAGCCTCCCTGCACACCCCCTCGCGGCGGCACTTCCCGTGCACTCGCAGCGCCCATGCGCTGGAACCAGAATCATCGAAGCGGTGACGTCATCGACGCCCGCGGTCAGGGCTCCCCGGGCGGTCGAGGCGGACTGCGCCTCGGGCTCGGTGGGATCCTGATCGTCGGCATCCTGAGCGTCGTCTTCCGTACCAATCTCTTCACCCTCTTCGACGGCGGAGCGCTGCCGTCGCCGGGGACGAGCGCCGCCCGGGCCCCGCAGCGCGCGGCCAACCCCCAGGAGGACCAGCAGGTGCGCTTCGTCTCCTTCGTGCTCGACGACGTGCAGGACAACTGGACGCGCATCATGCCCGCGCTGGGACGCCCCTACAGCCGCGCGCAGCTGGTGCTCTTCACCGACGCCATCAACACCGGCTGCGGGGCCGCCGACTCGACGATCGGTCCCTTCTACTGCCCCTCCGATCAGCGGGTGTACATCGACCTGGGGTTCTTCCGGGAGCTGCGCTCCCGCTTCGGCGCCCCGGGCGATTTCGCCCAGGCCTACGTGCTCGCCCACGAGGTCGGCCACCACGCGCAGCGCCTGCTCGGCATCGAGGAGCGCACCCGCCAGGCGCAGGCGCAGAACCCCTCCCAGGAGAACGAGCTCTCGGTGCGCCTCGAGCTCCAGGCCGACTGCTTCGCGGGCATCTGGGCGAAGTCCACGCAGCAGCGCAACCTGCTGGAGTCCGGCGACCTCGAGGAGGCCCTCGCGGCCACGGCCGCGGTCGGCGACGATCGCATCCAGCGCAGCGCGGGCCGCAGGGTGCGCCCGGAGACCTGGACCCACGGGTCAGCCCAGCAGCGGGAGAGCTGGTTTCGCCGCGGCTGGTCGTCGGGCGACCCGCGGCAGTGCGACACCTTCAACCAGTAGCGCCGCTCAGCCAGTGGGCCGAGCGGACGAGCTGGAAGGGAGTGGGCTGAGGCGTAGTGGGAGGGGGAGAGGGGGAGCGATCAGTTGTGGCAGATGGGCTCACCGCCGTCGCCGAGCGGGCTGCAGGTCAGCCCGGTCGCGCAGCGGTTGCCCGCCCCGGTGGCGTCGCACGCGATGCCCGCGCTGAGCACCGGGACGCAGGTCGGGGTGTCGCCCGAGCTGCAGGCGAAGGGAGCGTCGCAGCGGGGCTCCGCGGCGCGGCACGGCGCGGCGCGGCGGGTGCCGGGGAGCGCGCACACCGAGGTCGCCGGCATGCCCTCGGGGGGCGCCGGATCGGTCACGCACGACGAGCCCTCCAGGCAGATGTTGGTGAAGAGCCGCGGGTCGCAGGTGGCGTTGTTGGCCACCGTCGGGACGCAGATCGCCGTGCCGTCGGCGCCGCCGCCCTCGGAGCAGCGCAGGGCGCCCGAGCAGCGCGCCGTCGGGGGATCGGTCACCAGGCGGCAGGGGGTGCCCATCTCGCCGAAGGGCACCCGGCGCACCGTGAGCGTGAACGACCCGCTGGAGACCGTGTCCATGGCCGCGTTGCCGTCGACCACGAGGAAGAGCACCTGCCCCTCGATCACGTTGGTGAGGTAGATCGTCGACTGCGGCGCGTGGTCGTAGCTGTCGTTGTTGCACGCGAGGTCGGCGCCGCCGTCCGCCTGCGAGCACGCCGTGCGGACGTACACCGCGGTGTCATACGAGCTGCCCTCGGTGGTGATCATCAGCCCCTGGACGCCCGCTGGGACGCGGTACCTCAGCACGGCCTCCTCCGCGTCGTTCATCACGCAGCCCTCGTAGGGGTGCAGCGCGTCGGCCCGCCCCGCGGTGGTGCCCCGGAAGACCAGCTCGGTGCCGGTCATCGTGCCCACCGTGGCGAGGTCGATCGGGCTGTCACAGGTGCCCGCGCTTGGGTTGCTCCCCTGGTCGGTCAAGGGCGGCACGTCCACCAGGACATCCGCCACCCCGGAGTCTGTGTTGTTGTTCACTATGGGCGGATCGTCCTTGCAGCCCGCTGCGAACGCCGTTGCCACCATCACCAGGGCGAGTCCGTTGATATTCTTCATGATCATTCTCCTCCTTCGAATCCCCATCTGATTCCCATGCGTTCTCACAAGACGTGACCGCGCCTCGGTCGACGCCATCCGCCTGATCGCGGCCCTCATGGAATAAGTCTGGTCAGTTCACTTGTCGCTGGCGGGAAGCACGACCCGCCGAATCCGGTGGCTGGGTTCGTTGGTGCCCCGATTGCCGTCTGCGATGAAGAGCGTGCGGCCATCACCCGAGACGTCGAGCCCCTCGAGACCGAAGAACTGCGCCTGCATCGGTTCGCCGTCCGTGTATCCCCCGGTGCCCGCTCCGGCGACCGTGGTCACGTCGCCGTCAGGCGAGATGCGCCGCACCCGGTAGCCGTCGATCTCGGTCACGAACAGGTTGCCCGTCGCGTCGATCGCGAGCCCCTGCGGGCGATTGAACGACGCCGCCGCGCTCGTGCCGTTGACCGAAGCGATCTGCCCGCTGCCGGCGTAGGTGCTCACCCGGCCGTCGAAGGTGATCGCACGGATGCGGTGGTTGTTCTGGTCGGCGACGATCAGCCGGTCGCCCACCACCACCGCGTCGTAGGGACGGTTGAAGCGCGCCTGGTCCCCGAGGCCCTCCGCGAAGCCGGGCTGGTCGCGCATGCCGGCCAGGTCGGTGACCGTCGCCGTGGCGGGGTTGTAGGCGCGGATCACGTGGTGCTCGTTGTCGGCCATCACCACGCGACCGTCGGGCAGCACCACCAGCCCGCGGGGACGGCCGAGGTTGCGAGCCAGCGGCGTCGCCCGACCGGTGTTGCGCTCGATGCGCCAGAGCGTCCCGGTGTCGAAGGACCGCTCCCCCCGGTCGTTGCCGTCGGTCTGCACATAGAGCGTGCCGTCTGCGGCGAAGGCGATGCCGAAGGGGTGCGAGAAGCCCTCCTGGCGCGTGTACGTCAGCACCTGCCCGCTCGGGCGGACGATGCGGATGCACGAGTTGTCATTGTCGGCGACGTAGAGGTTGCCGTCCGGCCCGAGCGTAAGGTTCGCCGGGTTGGCGAAGCGGGCGACCTCGCGAGGGCCGTCGATGAGGTCAGCCTGGTGGTTGCCCACCAGGGTGATCGCGCCGCCGCCGGTCACGCTCACCGAGTCGTTGGGGTCCTGCGCGCGCTCGAAGACCGAGGCATCGGCGGACGCGTCTGCGGGACCGACTCCGCCGTCCGCGACGAGGCCCTCGGGCCCCGCGCCGATGTCGCAGCCGAAGCGCATCAGAACGAAGGCAATCGCTGCGGCGATCTTGTTAGACATGGTCAACCTCGTAGCAGCGAAGTCTCTGCGTCCTCCCTTGAGGGCGCGGCCTCAAACTCTGCAATTTCCTATAGCACTCTCCATGCCGTAGCACGCTGGCCACATGCGAGCCGCAGTGTTCCCATCCGAGGCGGCGAGCGCTCGCGAAAATTTCGCGCAGCTGCGAGGAATCAGCGTCGTGTGAGCAGCTCCGACATGAGCCCTCCCGCCCACCGAACCATCGGGCATGCGCAGACGGAACGGTCTCAATGTGACGCATGGCCACAGGGCTGAGGCGATGTGCACAGGGGAGTGGTGCAGTCACCGCAGGGCAAAGATGGACAGGGCAAGAGCGGAGTCGGGATGTGAGGGGATCTCACTCGACGATCGGAGCGCCGTTGAAGCCGCGAACGAGCGGCGAGGCCTCGATCGGGGGGACGGGAGCGACCGACTCGCGCGCGATGCGACGAGGGGACGGGCGGCGGACGCGCGCGGCGCGCCGGGGGCTGACATCGGGAGGGGCGACCGTGACCTGCGGAGCCACCGCCACCGGGGGGTGGGCCGTGACCGCCATCGGGACCACGCGAGCGTGCTCCAGCACATGGCGATCGCCGCGGACCTTGCTGAAGAGGAGGACGCCGCCGACCGCCGCCATGATGAGCACGGCGAGGCTGGCGAGCACGGCCCGGCGCGGGCGATGCGGCGCGGGGAGCGGAGGCCGGGGCGAGGGCTCGGCGGGCACGAGGTCGGGGTCGTGCGAGTCGGAGATCACCTCGATGGAAGGCCCCGGGTCGCTCATGTCGAGGGTGGACTTCTCGGAGAGCTCGATCGCCGGGCGGAGGGGCGCCTCCTCCCTGGACACGCCGGCGACGTCGACGATCCAGCGCGCGGCCCGGGAGGGATCGACGCCGCGCCAGATCTCGCACGCCCGCAGAGCCGCCGCGAAGGCGGCCATGGTGGGCCAGCGCGCCTCACGGTCCTTGGTGACGGCCCGCTGGATGACCGCCGCGAGGTCGGCCGGGAGGTGCGGGCCCAGCGTCGCCAGCGGGATCGGGGCGTCCGAGGCGATGCGGGTGAAGAGCGCGAAGGCGTTCGCTCCCTCGAAGGGGGTCTTGCCCGTGAGGGTCTCGTAGAGCACCACGCCCATGGACCACACGTCCGTGCGGGCGTCGATGGACACGTCCGCGCGGGCCTGCTCGGGGGACATGTAGATGGGCGATCCCACGAGCGAGCTC
>JADJAE010000117.1 GCA_016704445.1 Deltaproteobacteria bacterium | reverse complement strand
CCGCGAACACCGCTGTGACGTCGGTGAGGTCGCCCACGCGCGTCGCCGCCTTGGTCATCCCGCCGTCGCTCTCGCCTCGCGAGGTGCTCCAGCCCCAGCAGTGCGGCACCCCCTCGACGACCGCGCACCCGGTGTTCAGCCCTACCGAGATGCTCTGGGCGGCGCCGATCCCGAGGACCCTCACCGGGACCGCGCTGCAGTCCTCGTCCGGGCCCGAGTCGGGGCAGGCGTGGCGGCCGACGCCGTCGCCCAGGGCGCCGCGGAAGTTGCGCCCCCAGCAGTACACAGCGCCGTCGGCGGAGCGGGCGCAGGTGTTCGACTCCCACGCGGAGATCTCCTCCACCGGGCCGAGACCGACCACCGGCACCGCGCCCTCGTAGGGCTGGAAGTCCCCGGCGCCGAGCTGGCCCCCGCGGTTGTCGCCCCAGCAGAGCACCGCCCGATCGACCGTGAGGACGCAGGTGTGGGCGCTCCCCATCGCGACGTCGCGGGCCCTCGCCGGCAGCGGTCGAGCGACGGCCCTCGGCCGACCCACGGCGCCCGTCGCGTTGGTGGACCAGCACGACACCTCACCGCTCTCTCGCACCGCGCAGCCCTGCGCGGGCGTGTCGGGCTGCACCGCGATGCGCACGGCGTCCGTCAGCTCCGCGACCTCCGCGATGGTCCCCGGCGGAGGCGCCGTCGGATCGCCGCTGCGGCCGTACTGCCCCCAGCAGCGCACCCGCCCGTCCGATCGCAGGGCGCAGGTGTTTGGGCCCGCGGCCACGAGGTCCACGATCGGCGGCGGACCCGCGTCGGCGCCGCTGTCCGCGGAGCCTCCCTGGGTGGAGCTCACGGTGGCCGCGCAGCCCGACGCCACGCCGAGCAGCGCCACGACCCACGACCCCGACCAGTGCCTTCGAGACGACATGGGCCGGGACTGTGCCTCCAGTGGGGCCGGGGAGGTCAATCGGGGCCTCGGGGTGGGGCTCAACTCCCGCGCCAAGGGCGTTGACGCTGGGCGGCGCTCTAGAAGACCCTCCGCGCCGCTCTATGCGCCCCAACCCTCGCGGAAACCTGTTGGATCGGACGGCCTCGGAGATCGAGGCGACCACCTTTGCGAAGACCTACGCGCTCGCCCGGGTGACCGGCGACGACGCCTCCGACCCGCGGCTGCGAGGGATGAAGCGCGTGGCGTGGAAGGCGCAGCTCCTCGGCGACGCCGCAGAGCTCGAGGCCCTCTTCGGCGACGACGGGCACAGCGAGGTGGTCAACCTCTGGATCGACCGCCGCGCCCTGCAGGACCGCACGCTGGCGGCCGGGGCGATGCAGGCCTACGCGCGCTTCCTCTCCGACGCGGCGGGCGCTCCCACCGCGGACGACCAGAAGACCCTCGGCAACGTGCTGGCGGTGTCCTACGACCAGACGCGCACCTTCGCGGCGGTGCTGGAGGCCCTGGCGTGGGTCCCGCGCGACGGGGCGGGCGCGGCGACGGAGGTGTTCCTGGGCAAGCGCATGGAGGCGACGGCGACCTTCGCCAAGAAGACCGCGACGCTGGTGGTGCGCAACGAGGAGGGCGGACGGCGGCTGCACGTCGGCGTGGCCACGCAGCGCGCGGTCTTCGACCTGGGGCAGCTGTTGTTCAGCGCCCCGGTGGGCTTCGCCAAGGGCGACCGCGCGGGCGTGGCCGGGTGGAAGACGCAGGAGATCGACGCGACGCCCTTCGGACGGCGCTTCTCCCTGGAGCTCGACCGCTCGGGCAAGCCCGTGGGGCGCATCGCCCGTCGGCACTTCGGCTTCGCGCGCATCGCCCGCACCGCGAAGGTCGAGCTGCTCATCGAGCCGACGCGCGGCATGGTCGGCGTGCTGCTGAAGATCGACCCCGACTGGGTCGAGTCGTCGGAGAACAACTACTTCGCGGCGCTGGAGCTGCTGACGGCCTTCGTCGCGGAGGGCCTCGGCGACGCGCCCGACGCCCGCAGCCGGGTGGAGATCGGCGACCTGTTCTCCTGCGCCCCGGGCGACGACGTGCTCTTCAACGCCATCAAGAAGGAGCTGCCCTTCATCCTCAAGGGGAAGAACGGCGCGGCGACGGCGGTGTTCCTGGGCGAGGAAGACCGCGCGGAGGCCTCGCTGGACGAGGGTCAGGTGCTGGTTCGGCTGATGGAGGGCGCCGACGGCTGGCTGGAGTGCGCCTTCCTGCTCAACGAGTACCTCGAGGCGATCGACGCCGTGGTGTGAGCGGCGCTCACCCGGGCAGGTCGCGCACCAGCTTGGAGAGCGGTCGGAAGTGGAGGTTCCTGGCGTCGCCGAGGAGGTCGAAGACCGCCGTCTCGGTGGTGGTCACGGTGACCCCGTGCGAGGCCAGCGCGGCGAGCGCCGTGGCCTTGCAGGCCGGGTCGCGAGAGGCCACCGCGTCGAAGGGGACGTGCGCGTGAAACCCGCGGCCCATCAGGTCGCGCGCGGTCATGAACACGCAGATGTGCGCCTCGGCGCCGACCACGATGACCGAGCGGGCGCCTACGTCCATCAGGCCGTGCGCGACCTCCGTCGGGGCCAGCGCGGAGAACACCGTCTTGGCGTACACCGGCGGCCGGGGGCTCATCGATCCGAGCCGCTGCGCCAGCGAGGGCACCGTCGGGCCGAGCCCGGAGGGGTACTGCTCGGTCACGAAGACCGGCATGGCCATGCGCTGCGCGGTCTCCAGCAGCAGCTCGATGGCGCGCAGCATCCGGGCGGCGTCGGGGGCGTGAAGCGCGGGGAGCAGCTTCTCCTGCACGTCCACCACCAGCAGCGCCGTCTGCGAAGGGACCAGCGTGATCGCGTCCATGGTTTTTCATACTACGGCCGCGGGAGTTCCTGGCCTGCCCCGACGTGAAGCTCCGCGCTCGTCCGGGCGCCCCGTACCGATTCGCATCACGACCGAGGCGCATTGTCACAACCGGTCGCAACCGCCGTGAGCTTTCGCGTGGAATCACCGCGTGGCTCGCCGCGTGCTCTGTATCGCCGCGTTGCCCGAGGATTCCATGCACTCGTGTCTTGTCTCCACCCGGTTGAGCCCACCGTTCGCCGTCGCAAGCCCTGAGCGATCCGCATCGCCCCGCGGTCGTTGGGCGGCCTCCCGGTGACCCTCCCATCGCCGGGCGACCTCTTCGCGGCCTCCATCTCCGGCGAGCGCGACGCCGCCGAGCGTCTGCGCAAGCGCCTGCAGCTCGCCTCGGAGGTGACCCAGCTCGGCTCGTGGGACCTCGACCCGGCCACCGGGGCCGTCGAGGCCGACGACCGCGCCCGCGTTCTCCTCGGCATCGACCGCGCGCCCGAGACGCTCGACGCGCTCACGGCGGGGCTGCACGACGAGGACCGAGAGCGGGTGCGCGCGGGCATCGCCGGGATGCTGTCGTCGGGCCGAGCCTTCCTCGATGACTGCCGCGCGGTGCACGACGGCGCCGTGCGCTGGATCGCGGTCGCGGCCGACGCGCACCAGGGACCAGGCGACGAGGCGCCGCGCGTGCTCGGCATCGTGCACGACGTCAGCGACCGCAAGCGCGCCGAGGAGGAGCACGCCCGCCTCGTCGCGGAGCTGTCGCGCGCCGTGCACGTGAGCGAGATGTTCGTGGGCATCCTGGGCCACGACCTGCGCAACCCGCTGAGCGCGGTGCTGGCGGGCGCGCAGATCCTCCGGCACGACCTGCTCGACCCGAGGTCCGCCCGGGTGGTCGCTCGGATCGTCTCCAGCGGCGAGCGCATGGCCCGGATGATCGAGCAGCTCCTCGACTTCACGCGCGCCCGTCTCGGGGAGGGCATCTCCCTCGACCGTGCGCCCCTCGACCTCGCGCAGCTCGCGCGAGAGATCGTCGAGGAGTGTCGCGCCGCGAGTCCCTCCGCGTCGCTGCACATCGCCGCGCTGGGCGAGACCGGCGGCGCGTGGGACCGCGACCGCGTCTTCCAGGTGCTGTCGAACCTGGTCGGCAACGCGCTCCAGCACGGCGAGGCCGGCGGCGAGGTCGCGCTCACGCTCGACGGCACCGACCCCGCCCTGGTCTCCCTCGCGGTGTACAACCGGGGCGCGATCCCGCCGGACCTGCTGCCGGTGCTCTTCGACCCATTTCGCGGGACGCGCGACCCGCAGCGCGACGCAGCGTTCTCCCGCGGCCTCGGGCTGGGCCTCTACGTCGCTCGCCAGATCGCGCTCGCCCACGGCGGCGAGCTCGCGGTGGCCGTCGTCGACGGCGGCACGACCTTCACGCTGAGGCTGCCGCGGTCGGTGGCCGACGTGAGCGTGGCCCAGCAGGACCTCGCGCGCGACGAGGAGCAGGCGGCCTTCGAGCAGCTCGCGGGCCGGGCCAGCGTCAGCGCCGTGACGGCGCAGATGTTCGGCTCGACCGCGCTGCACGAGCGCGCGCCGGCCGAGCACGCGAAGATCGTGGCGCGCTACGGAGAGCTGCTCGGCGTGGCCCTCGATCGGCGCGCGTACCGCGGCCAGGGCGAGCGCTTCTCCGACGAGCTGCGCGCGCTGGCCGAGCGGCTGGGCGATCTCGGCGCCAGCCCGCGCGAGGTCACCGAGGTCCACGCGCGAGCGCTGGGCGGCGCCGTGCGAGGCGCCACCGCGAAGAAGAGCCAGGCGCTGCTCGCCGAGGGCAGGATGATGGCGCTGGAATTGATGGGCAACCTGGCGAGCTACTACCGGCGGCGCTCGCGCGGACCGGGCCGGGCGGGGGCAGTGGGGCCGTGAGCGTCCCTGGAGAAGCGACGATGGCGAATCGATACGAGCTCGAGCTCTTCGTGGTGGGCCACTCGGCCAAGGCCGAGCGGGCGGAGTGCAACCTCCGCCGACTGTGCGACGCGCGGCTCGCGGGGCGCTACGACCTCCGCGTGACGGACGTCCTGGAGGACGCCGAGGCGGCCGAGGCGGCCAACATCATCGCCACGCCGGCGCTGCTGCGGAGGGCGCCGCTTCCGGTGCGCATGGTCGTGGGCGACCTGTCGCACCGCGGCGCTCTCCTGCGCGGCCTCGGGCTCGACGACGGCGACAGTGACGGCAACAGTGACGGCGACGGCGACGGCGACAGCGACGGCGACAGCGACGAGGGTGTGCAGCGATGAGTGACGAACGGCGCAACATGGAGAAGCTCTCGACGGGCATGGAGGGCTTCGACACGATCGCGTTCGGCGGCCTCCCGAAGGGCCGCGCGACGCTGCTGTCCGGCACCGCGGGCAGCGCGAAGACGGTGTTCGCGATGCAGTTCCTGGTGAAGGGGGCGGCGCTGGGCGAGCCTGGCGTGTTCGTCACCTTCGAGGAGACGCCCGCCGACCTGCGGCGCAACATGCTCAGCCTCGGCTGGGACTGCGCCGGCCTGGAGGCGGAGCATCACCTGGCCTTCGTCGACGCCTCGCCGCGCGCCGAGGAGGAGCGCATCGAGGCGGGCACCTTCGACTTCGCGGCCCTGGTCGCGCGCATCGAGGCCTGCGTCCGGCGCACCGGGGCGAAGCGCGTGGTGCTCGACTCCATCGGCGCGATGTTCGCGCAGTTCAAGGACCCGGCGGCCGTCCGCCGCGAGCTCTACCGCATCATCGCGGCGCTGAAGCAGCTCGACGTCACCGCCATCGTGACCTCCGAGCGCACCGAGGACTACGGCGCCATCTCCCGCCACGGGATGGAGGAGTTCGTCGCCGACAACGTCGTGCTGCTGCGCAACACCCTCGAGGAGGAGAAGCGCCGGCGCACGATCGAGATCCTGAAGTTCCGCGGCACCGACCACCAGAAGGGGGAGTTTCCCTTCGTGGTGAGCGACGACGGCGTGGTGGTGATCCCGCTGTCGTCGATCCAGCTCCGGCAGAAGTCGACGACGCTGCGCATCGCCTCCGGGAGCGTGGAGCTCGACGCCATGTGCGGCGGCGGCTTCTTCCGCGACTCGATCATCCTGGTGTCGGGCGCGACCGGCACGGGCAAGACGCTGATGGTGACGGCCTTCATGGCGGGCGGCATCGAGAAGGGCGAGCGCTGCCTGGCCTTCTGCTTCGAGGAGAGCCGGCAGCAGTTCTTCCGCAACGCCGCGGGGTGGGGCTTCGACTTCGAGCAGCTCGAGCGCGACGGCCACCTCAAGGTGGTCACCGACTACCCCGAGATCATGCCCCTCGAGAACCACCTCATCCGGATGAAGAGGATCATCGAGGAGTTCAAGCCCAACCGGGTGGCCATCGACAGCCTCTCGGCGCTCGAGCGCAACTCCACCACGCGCAGCTTCCGCGAGTTCGTCATCAGCCTCACGGCCTTCGTGAAGGACCAGGAGATGGCCGGCCTCTTCACCTCGACGACCCCGACGCTGCTGGGCGGCACCTCGGTGACCGAGGCGCACATCTCGTCGATCTGCGACTCGATCATCCTGCTGCGCTACGTCGAGGTCTACGGCGAGATGCGCCGCGCGCTCACGGTCCTGAAGATGCGCGGCTCGGCGCACGACAAGGAGATCCGCGAGTTCAACATCGACGGCTCGGGGATGCACCTGGGCAAGGCCTTCCGCAACGTCACGGGCATCCTCGCGGGGCACCCGATGCAGCTCGCCGTCGCGCCCGAGGAGCTCGAGCGGCTCAACGAGATGTTCCCCCGTGAGTGACGCGGCGCCCGAGGGCAGGGAGCGACCGTCGCCGCAGCCCGGCCGCCTCCCCACGCGACTGCTCTACGTCGAAGACGACAACGACCTCCGCGACATGATCGCCGACACGCTGGTCGAGGCCGGCTTCGTCGTGACGCCGGTGCCCAGCGCCGAGGCCGCGATGACGAGCCTCCGCGGCGCGCGCTTCGACATCCTGGTCACGGACTATCACCTGCTCGGCGCGACGGGCGTCTGGCTGCTCGAGTCCGCCACCGCCGCGGGGCTGCTGGAGGGTACCGCGGCGATCATGCTCACGTCCGAGCGGCGACCGCCCGGGGGCGAGGGCTACACGGTCCTGCGCAAGCCGGTAGACATCGTGACGCTGCTCGACGCCATCGGCGCGGCCGTCGGGCAGGCGCTCCCCGCCCCGTACGCGAGCCCTACGCCTCCGCGGCCCGTGGAGCTCGAGCTCGTGCTCTACGTCACCAGCACCTCGCAGGACTCGCACCGGGCGATACGCAACCTAGATCGCGCGCTCAGGCCGTACGACCGCGAGCGATACTCGCTGACGATGATCGACGTCGCGAACGGGGGCGACGACGCCTGGTACCAGTCGCTCGAGGACGATCGCATCATCGTGACACCGACGCTCGTCAAGAAGTCGCCCGGCCAGAAGACCTGGATCGTCGGGACGCTCGCGTCCAACGACGCCGTCGCGCAGATGCTGCTCTCCGCCCTCGGCGATCCGGCGCGCCCGTCGGGGCCGCAGCGCCGGGAGTGACGCCGCCGCCCTGACCCGCCGAGGGGGGGAGTGCTCTCAGGTCTGCCCGAGCGTGGCGCGCAGGCGCTCGGCCATGTGGTCGGTGAAGGCCCGCACCCGCGGCGCGTCGCAGAGCTCGGGGAGCGTCAGCACCCACAGGTCGCGGCGCGCGAACGGATCGATCGGGCCCACGCGCACCAGCGAGGCGTCGGCGTCGCCCTCGACGCACGCGAGAAACTGCACCCCCACCCCGGCCGCGATGAGCTCGTGCATCGCCGCGGCGCTCACGTCGACGCGCATCGCGATGGACGCCCCCGGCGCGTGCTGCGCGAGCCAGGCGTCGAGCCAGCCCACGTCGAGGCGCTCGTCCCAGTGGATCCACGGGTACGCCCCGAGCGCGGCGCCCTCGCCGACCCGCGCCGCCAGCGAGCGCGCGGCGTAGGCGGCGAACTGCATCCGGCCCACGCGCCGGCCCACGAGATGCTCTGGGGGCTTGTTGTTCAGCCGCAGCACCACGTCGGCCTCGCGGCGCGCGAGCGAGACCTCGTCGTCGCTCGTCGTGACCGTCAGCGCCACGCTCGGGTACCGCGCCGCGAAGCCCGTGAAGGCCTCGCGAAAGGCCCGGAAGACCAGCTCCATGGCGGACACCCGGAGGGAGCCCGAGAGGCGCTCGTCGCGGCCGAGCACGCGGCCTTCGAGCGACAGCGTGTCGGCCTCGATGCGCTCGGCGACGGCCACGAGGTCGGCGCCCGCCGCGGTGGGGAGGAAGCCCTCCGGGGTGGCGTCGAAGAGGCGGACGCCGAGCTGTTCGTCGAGGGAGCGCAGCCGCCGCCCGACGGTGGTGTGGCTCACCCCGAGGACCTCCGCGGCGCCGCTCAAGGTTCGCGCTCGGGCGACGGCCAGGGCGTAGCGCAGGTCGTCCCAGTTCACCTGTGCATCCTCGCACAGGGGTCGCACGAATTCGTGGGTTTCCATGCCGACGCCGCGCCCCCACGCTCGGCCCCATGACGAAGCATGAACCGTTGACGATGCGCGCCGCCGTGGTGACCCGCTACGGCGCGCCCGAGGTGCTGGCGCTGCGCGAGGTCGCGCGACCGACGCCAGGGCCCCGAGAGCTGTTGATCCGCGTGAAGGCATCGACCGTCTCGTCGGGCGACGCCTGGGGTGCGGCGAGCCCGGGTGCCCGAGGGGATGGGCCTCCCTGGCGAGGCTCGCGCTGGGGTGGAGCGGCCCGCGACAGCCCGTGCTGGGGACCGAGTGCTCGGGCGTGGTCGAGGCGGTGGGCGCCGGGGTCACCCGCTTTCGCGTGGGCGACGCGGTGGTGGCCTTTCGGGGCGCGGCGATGGGGGCGCACGCGGCGTACCTCTGCGTGCGCGAAGACGGCCCCGTCGCGCCGAAGCCCGATGGCCTCTCCTGGGAAGAGTCCGCCGCCCTCCTCTTCGGCGGAACGACCGCCCTCCACTACCTCCGCGAGGCCCGCGTGAAGCCGGGCGAGCGCGTGCTGGTGCTCGGCGCGTCGGGCGCCGTCGGGGTCGCCGCGGTGCAGCTCGCGCGGCACGACGGGGCCGAGGTCACCGCGGTGTGCAGTGCGCCCAACGCCTCGCTGGTGACGGAGCTCGGCGCGGCGAGGGTCATCGACTACCGCACCGAGGACTTCACCCGCGACGACGCGCGCTGGGACGTGGTCATGGACTGCGTGGGCGCCACCGACTACGCCCGCTGCCGCCGGGTGCTCGCTCCTGGCGGGCGTCTTCTGCGGGTGGTGTGCGGGCTGGGCGGGCAGCTCGCGGCGGCGTGGCAGGGGCGGCTCTCGGGCCACCGGGTCATCGCGGGCGTCGCCGCCGAGCGCCCCGAGGACGTGCAGCGCCTCGTCGAGCTGGCGCGCGCTGGTGAGTACCGGGCGGTGATCGACGCGTCGATGCCGCTGTCCCGCATCGCCGAGGCGCACGCCCGCGTCGACAGCGGGCGCAAGCGCGGGAGCGTGGTGGTCACCATGGAGGGCGACGTCCTCGGATGCGACTGAGGGCCTGCGGTAGCGCCTCGCTGGCGTCGATCAGCCCCTGACGACCGGACACCCACGAACGCCCGACGGGGGGAGTAGGCGCTTCGGGGCGGCGGCTCTATGCAGCCCTGTGACGGCCCTTGTTGATGGTCACGCCAGACGACTTCGACGCCACGCTGCACCCGTCCGGTACGATCATCGGGCGGTACCGCATCGTGCGCACCCTCGGCGAAGGGGGCATGGGCTCGGTCTACGAGGCCGTGCACCTCGACCTCGAGAAGCGCGTGGCCCTGAAGATCCTTCGGCCCGAGGTGGCGCGGGTGGCCGACTCTCGGGCGAGGTTCCTGAGGGAGGGGCGCACGGCGGCGAGCATCCACCACGCGCACGTCGTGGAGGTCTTCGACGTCGGCCAGGAGGGCGCCTCGCTCTACCTGGTGATGGAGTACCTCGAGGGCGAGAACCTCTACGAGCACCTCTACCGGGCGGGGGCGCTGCCCGTCGCCGCCTGCGTCGACCTGCTGCTCCCGGTGTGCGGCCGCGCTCGCCGTCGCCCACGAGCAGGGGCATCGCACCGCGACGTGAAGCCTGAGAACGTCTTCCTCGCGCGCACCCGGCACGGCGCGCTCCAGTCGAAGCTGCTCGACTTTCGGCATCTCCAAGGCCCCGCTCCCCGGCGGCGGCCGGCTCACGGCGACGTCGACCCTCCTCGGGACGCCCCACTACATGTCCCCCGAGCAGGCCCAGGAGGGCGGCTGCGTCGACGCGCGCAGCGACCAGTACGCCTTCGGCGTCATGCTCTACGAGTGCTCCACGGGCCGGCGCCCCTTCGAGGGCGACGACCTCTATCCCCTGCTGCGCCATCGTGCACGGCGCTCCGCCGCCGCGGTCCGTGCGCCCGGAGATCCCCGCCGCCTTCGAGGCCGTGGTGCAGCGGGCGATGGCTCGCGACCCGGCCGACCGCTTCGCCTCGATGCACGCCCTGGGCGCCGCGCTGCTGCCCTTCGCGAGCGTCGCCACCCAGGAGGTCTGGCGCCCGGTCTTCGGCGCGCCCCCCGCCGTCGACCCGTCGACCCTGGTGCGTCGGTCCCGGCTCGAGATGACCACCCTCGCCGAGGCGCCGCCCTCGTCGCGGCGCCGGGCCTTCCTCGCAGGCTGCGCGCTCGGCCTCGTGCTCATCGGTTCCGCGCTGGTCGCCGCCGCCCGCCGCCCGCCGCCGCGCCCGGCCCGCCCGGTCGCCGCGCAGGTCGCTACGACCGTCGCCGCGCCCGCACCCGCACCCGCACCCGCACCCGCACCCGCACCCGCACCCGAGGTGACTGCACCCGAGGTGACTGCACCCGCACCGAACCCCGTGGCCGAGGTGGCGCGCCCGGTGATCCGGCCTCGCGCGCGCCTCGCGACGTCGCGCCGTGACGGAGCACCGCCCCGCGCCGAACGTGACCGTGGACCGAACCGTGCGCCGATCGTGGAGTGAGCCGATGCGGGTGCTGGGAGTGATCGCCGCCCTGGTGGCCCTGACGTCGACGGCGGAGGCCCAGAGCCCCGAGGTCAACGCGCTGGTGCACCAGGGCGTCGAGCTGCGGCGCGAGCGGCGCGACCGGGAGGCGCTGGAGGTGTTCCTGAGGGCGTGGGAGGTGTCGCACGCGCCGAGGGTGATGGCGCAGATCGGCTTCGCCGAGCTCGCGCTGGGCCGTTGGGTCGACGCCGAGGCGCACCTCGTCGAGGCCCACAGCGCGGCCACCGACCCGTGGATCACCGAGCACCGCGAGCTCCTGGAGGAGGCGATGCGCGAGGTGGGGCGGCACATGGGCAGCCTCGACGTGCGCGGCAACGTGGCGGGCGCGGAGGTGCGCGTCGAGGCCTGATGGGTGGGCGCGCTGCCCTTCGCTCGGCTGGTGCGGGTCGCCGCGGGCACGACCACCCTGGAGGTCGGCGCGCCGGGCTACCTCCCGGTGCGGCGGAGCATCGTGGTGGCCCCCGGCTCGCTCACCCGCGAGACCGTGTCGCTCCTCGCGGTCGACGCCCCCTTCGGGACTCCCCCGCCGCCGCTCCTCGACGACGCGCACCCGCCGGCCGCGGCGCCCCACGACGCAGGCCCGACGATGCGCGCCCTGGGCTGGACCGCCGCGGCGCGCCCTTTGGCGTCGGCATCGGTGTCGCCACGCTCGTCGCACGCGACGCCGTCGCCCGCTGAACCTCCGACGTTTGCCTCGTGAACGGCCGCACCCGGCTGGAGAACTGCGGCGACGAGCAGGACACCGCGGTGACGATGGGGGCCGTGAGCGTGGCCCGTGGGTGACGGCGCGGCGCTGGCCGTGACCTCGGTGGTGGTGTTCGTCATGGCGCCCTCGTCGGCGCGGCGCGCTCGCGCCGGGAGCTTCGGATGCGGTGTCGGACCTGGGGACGTGGGCGTGACGTGCGGGGGGACGCTGTGAGCGCGGCGCAGGTCGCGATGGGGCTGTGCCTGGCGGCGCTCGCCACGGGGTGCCCGGGGCTGCTCCCGGCGACCGACCGGGCCTTCGACGCGGCGGTCGCCGCCGACATGACGGCCATCTCGCCCGACCGCGGTCCGACGGTCGATGCGCCCGCGGTGATGCTCGATCGGCCTGCGCCGGTGGACGTGCCCGTGGTGACGGTCGATCGGCCCGCGCCGGTGGACGCGCCCGTGGTGACGCTCGATCGGCCCGCGCCGGTGGACGTGCGGTGGTGACGGTCGATCGGCCCGCGCCGGTCGACGTGGTGACGGTCGTCCGCGACAGCGGCCCGCCCCCGACACCGGCGCCGTGACCACGGGACCGACTCCATGGCTGCGGGCGCAACAACGCGCCGTGGGTGAGGACGGCGAGTGCGAGGGCAGCCGGGCGTGCCTCGCGCCGGGGGGAGGCGGGGCCGCGCGCTGCACCGACTGCGGCGGCAGCGACGAGCCCTGCTGCGCCTACGGCCGGTGCGACCGCGGCCGGCTGTGCGTGGTCGACGGCGAGAGCGCGACCTGCGTGCGCTGCGGCGACGAAGGCGAGCCCTGCTGCGCCTTCGGTGCGTGCGACGAAGAGCTGCGGTGCGTCGCGACCCCGGGCCGAGCGCCCACCTGCCGCTGACCGGCCGCGCGTCGTCCGTCGACCACGCGGCCCCCGGGCTTTGCCCTTGACACCCCGGGCCCCGGAGACTGTAATG
>JADJAE010000116.1 GCA_016704445.1 Deltaproteobacteria bacterium | reverse complement strand
TGCGAAGGCCTCATCAATGATCACGGATTCTTCTTGCAGAGTGGTCCAGCGCAGCTTTCGCGGCGCGCCACCCCTCAAGCCGCTCGTGCAGGTCGCGCATCCCCCGCCAGAGGATCAACCATCCGGGAGGTCCGTTGTGCTTGAGGTGTCCGCCGAGCGCGGCGATGGCGTACAGGACGTCGTGGGCCGTCGGCGAGGGCGGCAGGCGAGTCCGTCCGCTCGCTCGCAGGACCTCGATCGCCTCCTCGGGCACCACGTCGAGCGCGTCGCGCGTGGGTTCCTCCCTGGCGACCTGTCGAAGTTGAACCAGGCGCGTAGCGATGGGCAGCATCAGCAGCAGGGCGATCCAGAGGGCGTCCAGGCTCTCCAACTGCCGGTCCTCGTAACGGCATCCGGTCTTGATCGCCTTGAAAAATTCTTCGATGACCCAGCGCGCCAGGTAGGTGTCCACCACCTCCACGATCGCCTCGGGGGTGTCGATGGGCAGGTTGGTAAACAGCCACCAGTCGACGGGCTCATGACCCTCGGGCACATCCACCTCGCGGACATGCACCAGGTTCAGTTCGAGCGACGGGGCGAGCTGGTGGGAGGCCGGCGCGGGGCGCTGCACCGTCACCGTCATGGCCTCGATCTCCAGCCGGGCCACGCGCGCGTCGCGGTCCGGATGGGTCTTGCGCTTGTCGGGCGGTCGCGCCTTGCCACGCCGAGAGATCTCGACCCGTCGGCCCAGCACGGGGACCGCGAACGCTTGCATCAGCCGCCGGACCGTTCGGACCTGACCGAGCTGCGGGTGCTCGGGCCCGAGTACCCGATCGACGCGCTGGCGCACCACGAACGCATTGCTCTCGTCGTGCATCTGGAGCAGCAGCGTGTAGTCGTCGGCTTCGCGGTCCTTGACGTGCACCAGCACGCCGGGGCGCCCCAGGGCCTGCTCCGCTGCGCGGACCCCGCGGTGCCATCGCTGCGACTCGCGCTCCGGGTCGGCGTAGCGCTCCAGGAACGAGGCGTCCGTGAACGCGCCCTTGGCGCGCACCAGAGGCTCGATGTGTAGGACCCCGATCGGAGTCCGGGGGCGGTCCGGAAAGACGGCCAGGCAGGTGTGAGCGAGGAAGCCCTGGTTGTGCTTGTTCAGGCGTCCCAGGCCGTCGCGCAACACCTCGCCGCCGAAGGACATCTCGGTGGTGTCGTGCACGGCGATCACGCGCGCCGCCCGGCCGATGCGCCGGATCGTATCGGCGACCACCTCGTTGAGCGGGGGGCGTTCCATCACCCGGGGATTGTGAACGACTCGCACGAAGCCTGTGTACTGCGAGGGGGTGAAGGCCTGAGGGAAGGACTTGTCGGGCGCCCGAGCGAGCGCCTGGACAGAGACCACCAGACGGTCCCGCACGCGCTGCGCGTAGGACGCAGCCGCAAAGACGGAGGGCGGATCGCAGAGAACCAGAGACTCCATGCGCGGAGTCAGAGCTCCAGATCTCGCCCCGCGCAAGGCTACTTTGCTCGCAACCCAACGTGGGGCGAATTCCGTGATCAATGATGAGGCGAAGGCAGGGCTTTGCGATGGTAGCCCGCGGTTTCAACCGCCGGGCGATTGCCTTGAAAGGACAACAGATTTGATGCGCCCGCCCTGGGTGTGACCCGCGCTCACCCCATCGGCGTGCAGATCTCTACGAGGAACCCGTCGAGGTCGCTCACGTAGCCCACGGTCTGCCCCCAGGGCATCACGTTCGCGGGCTGCACCAGCGACGCGCCGGCCGCCACCGCGCGATCCAGCGCCGCGGCGACGTCGTCGGTCACCAGCGCGATCTCACAGACCGGACGCGCGGGGTCCGCCGCCGCGGGGTGCTTGCCGAGGCTCTCCATCAGCGCGCGCGACGAGAACGCCAGGGCCGTGCTCCCGGTGGCGGGCTCGCCGTAGTCCCGCTGTCGTGAAGGAACGCGCGTGAGCCCGAACGCGCGCTCGTAGAAGCCCAGCGCGCGAGAGACGTCGTCAACGTACAGGATGGTGTAGCCGAGCCGCATGGGAGCCCTCCGGGTGAGCCCCGGAGGGTACAGCAATGGCGGGCGGTCAGCCCCCGAGGGCGGCCTCCCAGCGCGCGGCGTCGAAGCCCACGAGCACCTGCGCGCCGCGCACGAGCACCGGGCGCTTCACCAGCTTGCCGTCGGCCGCGAGCCACGCGACCAGGGCCTCGTCGCTGGCGGCGTCGACCGCGGCCTTGCCCAGCGCGCGGTAGCTCTGCCCGCTGGTGTTGAGCCATTTGCGCAGCCCCACGCCCGAGGCGGGGACCCACGCGCGCAGCTCGGCCACCGTCGGCGGCGCGGTCACGATGGGGCGCACGGTGTGCGAAATCGCCTCTGAATCAAGCCATTTGCGCGCCTTGCGGCAGGTGTCGCAGCCGTCGTAGGCGAGCAGCATCACGGGGGTGCTCATGCCCGCGCTCATCGCACCGGGCGCGCGGCGCCGCAAGCGTTGCGAAGCGCGCGGGGATCGCGCAGAGTGCGCGCGATGATGGCCCCGGAGAGCTTCGTGCGGCTCGGTTGGCAGTTCCTTCGCACGATCATCAAGCGCGCGTGGAGCAGCGACTCGGAGCTCCCGCGCTTCATGGCGCAGTACCGCCCCGACGGCATGCTCAGCGCCGAGGCCGACGACCCGCAGGTGCTCGCTGGTGCGTCGCGCTGCATCGCGTGCGGGCGCTGCGACGCCGTGGCGTGGGAGGCGGGCACGCGCGACGCGCTGGGGCCGACGGGGCCCATGGCCTTCGTGCTCGGCGCGTCGCGGCAGGCGGGCACCGACCTCTCCCTCGCGGCGCACGGCCTCCGACGACGCCCTGCGCGCGTTCACCGACGTGTGCCCGGTGCAGGTGCCCTTCGTCGCGCTCGCGGCGCTCGTGCGTCGGCGCAACGCGGAGTACGTCGGCGGCAACCTCGACGCGCCGCGCCCGCTGCTCGCTGCCGCCGGGCTGAGCGTCGGGTCGCTGACTACATCGCGCGCGCCCTCGCCCCGACCGGCCCCCCCCCCCCCCCCCCCCCCCCCCCCCCCCCCCCCCGCGCGCGGCGCCACCCCGCGCACCAACAAATGCTCGCATGCGCCGAGAGCGCGGCCGTTGAAGCGGGTCGTGAGGCGATCCAAGCTCCGTCTCGGAGGTTCGCGATGAAGTCTTCTACGCTCCTGACCGTCGGCGCCCTGATCCTCGCGGTGTCGGCGAGCGCGCACGTCGGCGCGTGGCGGACCCGCAGCCTCCACCGTGCGCGGCTCCGTCACGCGACACCGCCTGCGCACCCCGCGTCGGCCGGTGGTGACCGAGCGCGTGCTCACCGCCGAGAGCGTCACGGCGAAGGCCGGGGTCATGGGGCATCGCGTGAGCGAACACCGCTACCGTGGACCTGCCCTCCGGCTGCACCCGGCTCGTGGCCCTCGGCGACGGCTCGGTGCAGGACCTCGCGGTGGAGGTCCGGGGCCCGCGCACGATGCGCATGCGGCAAGACCTCACCCGCGGCGCCATCGAGGCGCTCTCGGTGTGCGGTGTCACCGCGGCCCGCTACGAGGTCGTGGTGTCGACGAAGGGCTCCGACGCGCGCCCCGGCGTGAAGCTGCGCACGCGCCGGGAGAGCTGATCCGCGGGCCCCTTCCTCGCGCGGAGGAGCGGGGCCGCCCGCGATGAGCCTCATGCGCGCAGCCGCCACGCACCGACGGGCCGCGCCTGGTGCGCCGACGCACAATCCACCACCGCAGGATCGCTTCTTCTCACGTGTTCCATCGCGTTTCACCCGTGGCATCGGAGATGCATGACCTCACCAGAGGTGATGCGGCCATGGTGAAGAAGATCGCTCTCGGTTCGTCGGTGGTTCTCGTGATCGCCGCGGTGGGCTTCGGCGCCACGCGCGGGTGTTCGCCGGAGGCAGACAACCAGAATTCCCCCCACGCCCTCGTCGTCGATGACGCCAGCGCGCCGGGTGTCACCCCGGTGGTCCCGACGGTGCCGAGCACCACGCCGACGGTGCCGGGCAACACGCCGACGGTGCCGAGCACCACGCCCATGGTGCCGGGCACCACGCCGACGGTGCCGAGCACCACGCCCATGCTGCCGGGCACGGCGCCGACGGTGCCGAGCACGACGCCCGTGCTGCCAGGCACGGCGCCGACGATGCCTCAGCCCAACGCGATCCAGCCTGAGGACGTGCCGCAGCCGCCGCTGGTGCAGCCGCCGCTTGGGCAGGACCCGCCCACGCCCCCGCCTCCGCCCGAGGCGCACTGAGGCCGCGCTAGGCGCTGACCAGCGCCCGCGCCCCGTCCCTCACCTGCGCGAAGAACGCGTCGGACCACCCCTGCGTGATGAACACCATGCGCGTGCCGCGGCCGTCGTCAGGCCACGCGCCGAGCATCTCCGCGGGGTACACCGCGTGACCCACGGCGTGCACGAGCACCGGCAGGTCCTCGCCGCACGTGCAGCAGGGCCTTGAAGCGCAGCAGGCCCTCGCCGTTCATCTGCGTGAGGAGCGAGAGCCAGAGGAGAACGAGGTCCAGCGCACGGCGCCGTCTAGCTCCAGGGAGAACGTGCGCACCCCTTCGCTGTGCCGCGGACCAGGACGCGCGAAGGTGAACGCTTCGATCTCGCTGCGCCCCAAGGGCCTCTGCATCACGCCGCGCCAGCGCGCGGGGTCCACCTGGCCGTGCGCGGTGACCTCCACGGGCGCGAGCGGGTTCATCCCCGCGAGGGTCTCTCGCAGCGAAGACAGCACCTCGGGCGCGACGAGGTCGGACTTGTTGAGCACCAGGAGGTCCGCCGCGAGCACCTGCCGGCGGGCCTCGGGGTGTCGCGAGAGGAGCCGCGGCGCCGTGCTGCGCGTCGACCACGGTGACCACGCCGTCGGGGCGCACGCGGTCTTGCACGCGCGTCATCCGAGCGTGGTGATGATGGGCGATGGGTCGGCGAGGCCGAGGTCTCGATGACCACGCGCTGCGGCGCGGGGATCGCCTCGCGGGCGGAGGCGTCGAGGGGCTCTGCGACGGTCTTCGCGAGGTCGTCGATCACGGCGCAGCACACGCACCCGAGCCCAGCACCGCCACGCGGGCGCTGACCGTGCGCAGCACGAGGTCATCGAGGGCGACCTCGCCGAACTCGTTGACGATGAGCGCTGTGTTCGTCAGGGCGCCTCGGCGCAGGGCGTCACGCAGCAGCGTGGTCTTTCCCGCACCGAGGAACCCCGTCACGACGGTGACCGGGACCCGCGGGTCACTCACCTTCGGGCGGAGGCGCGGTCGAAGGCGCCGTCGAGGGCATCGGGTTCGCGCCCGGCATGCCGCCGAAGACCTGCACGCCGAACTCCCCGGTGCCCTGGTACATCTCCACGCGAAGGCGGTACGAGCCGCCGGTCTGCGGGCACAGCGGGCGCTGCTGGTTGAGACCGATGACGGGGTAGTTGTCGGTGGCGATGTCCTGATCGACCATGGTGCCGTTGGGGTCGAAGAGCTTGAGGTCGAGGTCCCGCACCCCGACGCCGCCCACGCCGATGATCTTGTAGCAACGGCCCGGGGTGATGGTGACCTGGTAGTCCTGGTTGCTGTGCTGCGCGAGCGTGCCGCGGGTCAGCGGCATCACCGGCGCCATGCCCTGCGCGAACTGCTGCTGCCGCATCTGCATCTGCGACGCGATGAAGTCACCGCCGGGCATCGTGGGCTGGGGCATCCCCGGCTGAGGCATCCCCGGCTGGGGCATCCCCGGTTGGGGCATCCCCGGCTGCGGCATGGTGGGCTGCGGCATCGTGGGCTGCGGCATCGTGGGCTGCGGCATCGCGGGCTGCGGCATTCCCGGCTGCGGGGCGGCCGTGGGGACCGTGGGGGCGGGCGGAGGGTGTCCTCGCTGCGCCGACGCTTGCAGTTATACGAGACCAGAACGCTCGCGATCATCATCGCGCGCAGGGCCCACTTGACATCATCGCTCCCTCGTTCCTTGTGTGATCCGCCTCGAAGGCGGCGGTGAGACGGTATCTCCCTCGCCGCGTCGGGTAAAGCACGATGGGCGGTCGCCCGTGTACGACCGCGGGCAATCGTGCGATGAGGTCGCGTGCGCCTCGCCGTGTGCATCGCCCTCTCGCTGCTCGCGCCGCAGACCGCGTGGGCGCAGCGCTGGTCCTTCGACGCGGCCCTCGCGGGGGAGGTCTCGCTGGCGCCGGAGCCCCGGGGATTTGGCGTCGTGGTGGCCGACCTGCGCGGGAGGAACGTCGCCCACGGCGACCTCCGCGTGACGCTCAACACCGACACGCTGCAGGTGGGCATTGAGAACATCGCCGCCTCGCCGCGCGTGCAGCTCAGCTTCTTCGCGCGCGGAGAGGGGCCTCTTCGCGGGGATGCTCACCGACGTACATCGCCCGCGGAGACCGCGTGGCCCGCGGCAGTTCTTCGCGAGCTACGCGCAGGTCGCCGCGAGCGTGAAATGGCTCCCGCAGGACCACCACGCCCTGGAGCTCTCGCTCTCGGGACGTCGCTGGTTCTTTCACCGCACCGACGACACCGCCGTTCGCCTGCCGCCCGACGCCTTCGCGTTCGAACCCCGCCTCCGCTACGTGTACTGGGACCTCCGCACCCCCGAGGGCGACACCGACCCCGCCGTGTTTCATCCGCGCTTCGAGGGCGTCGCCGCGGGCGTTGAGCTCGGCATGGACCTGCGCGACACCACCCTCGACGCGCCGCCCGACACGGGCCTCGGCCTCCGCGCGCTGCGCGTGCGCGAGCGCCCGCTCTTCGTGCGCCAGTGGATCCGCGCGGGCGTGCGCGCCCACCGGCGGCTGCGCGTGCAGATCGAACAGCAGGCTTCGTACGGCGTCGACGAAGACGACCTCTCGCGCCCGAGGGTGGGCGGGATGAACCCCTACGCGGTGCAGATCCCCGGGCTCCCGTGGCCCGCGCTGCTCTCCGAGCGCCTCGTCGCAGGGCTCGTGAGCGCGCACTGGCGGAGTCGCGCGGAGGGCCGACCATGAGCTCGGCGTCGCCCTCGGCGCAGGGGCCTTCAACGACCCCGCGCGCCGCGGAGACCTCGACCGCTACGGCTTCTTCGCGGGCGCCGCCCTCTTCGCGGACCTCCGCTGGGACCGGTGGATCGTGCACCTCCGCGTCGGCGCCGCGCTGCCCAATGAGTGGCTCGACCGCGCGCCGCACCTGGGCGCCTTCGCCTCCGTGAGCCGCTCGTGGCGGTGACAGGCTACGTCAGCGCTGGACGTGCGCGGCAGACGAGAATGGTGCATGAGGGAGCTTCAGGAGAACGGAAACCCATGAGCTTCGGACGAAACCCCCACGTGGCGAAGGCAGAGCTCGCCGAGCAGAAGGCCCTCATCGCGGGTGACGACACGGCCCGCGCGGTGGCCTGGCGAGACGCCGCCCGCGCGTGGGACCGCGCCGCCGAGCGCGAGATGAGCGACAAGCGCCGCGAGGAGTACACCCAGCGCGCCGAGGCCGCGCGGCGGAGCGCCGACGGAGAGCCCGAACCCGTCGAGGATGAGCCGGCGAAGCCCGCGCTGACGCCCACCGCGCGCATCATGAACTGACCCTGTGCGCTCGCTGATCGTCGCGCTCGCCCTGCTCGGATGCGCCGCCGCGCCCGCGGTGACCGCTGACGTCCCCGCGCCTCGGGACCTGCCCGTGGCGATGGACGCCAGCGCTCCCATCGATGGGATGGGGTGACGGACGTGACGGACGTGACGGACGCGACGGACGATGCCCCCGCCCGAAGACCTCCGCCGCCGCGTCGCGTGCTCCCGCCGTCGTCGCGCGCTGCGCGACCTCGTGGGCTTCTCGCTGCCTGGGAGAGACCTGCCCATCGGCACGAACGCCTCGGCCCTCGCGCGACGTCGCTGGGTGTGGGAGACGCTGCGCGCTCGGGGTCCACCGGGTTCGTCGCGAGATCTTCTGGCGCGACGTAGAGCCCAGGGCGGTGAGTTCCGCTGGGGTGACTATGACCCCGTGGTGGCGGAGGCGACCGCCGCGGGGGTCTCGCTGCTCGGCGTGCTCGCGTACGGAAACATCTGGACCTCAAGCGCTCCTGGCGCGACGGGAGTACCACCCCCGGACGACCCGCGCACCTTCGCGCTACGCGACCGAGACCGCGCGGAGGTACGGCGACCGCATCCGTGACTGGGAGGTGTGGAACGAGCCCAACGCGGGCTTCAGGTTCTGGCGCAGCCGGGCGACGGGAGACCCTCGAGCGTTCGGCGCGCTGGTCCGCGCGGCCCACGACGCCGTGCGCGCGGTGGACCCCTACGGCGCGTCATCGCCTTCGGGGGCACGGTGTTCCTGCCGCAGGTGATCCCCGGTGGCGTGGCCTTCACGCGCGAGTCGTTCGAGGTGAACCCCGGCCTCGCGCCCGCGCTCGGCGCCTTCGCGATGCACACGTACACCCTCTATCCCCGCGGGTCTCTCCCGAGTTCGCTGGTCCGCGGGAGCTGCCGCACATCGAGAAGGTGCAGGAGATGGCCGCGGCCATCACCGCCGAGGGCTACGACCCCGCGCGCCCGCTCTGGATCACCGAGGTCGGCTGGCCTGTCACCGCCACCGTCACCGAGGAGCGCCAGGCCCGCTACCTCACCCGCACCGCGCTGCTCTCGGCCCTCGCGGGCGTCGACGGCGTGTGGCTCTACGAGCTCGGAGACGGTCCTGGCGGCGCCGACGACCTCGTGCCCGAAGACTCCTTCGGGATCTTTCGACACGACCTCGACTACGCCGACGGCACGCCCCCACCCCGAAGCCCGCGTACACCGCGCTGCGCGCATGCTCTCCGCCCTCGGCGCGCTGCGCGTGACCGCCCGGGAGACGCCCACGGGCGCGCCAGACGACGTGTATGTCCTTGCGCTGCAAGGGGATGGAGACACCCGCGGATGGGCCGCGTGGCGCGCAGACGACACCGCCCAGGGCTGGCGATGGACCGCGCCCATGGGCGAGGTGACGTCGATGCACGGCGAGTCCGTCGCCCGCGAGGCCGACGGGACCGTCACGCTCACGGGCGCGCCGGTCTTCGTGCGGGCGCGGTAGCTCTCAGCGCGCGCCGCCCGTGGATCCCCGCCGCTACTGGGTTCCTTCCAGATTGGTGGGCGCCGAGACGATGGTCGATGCGCCCGTCCTGGGGTGCAGGCGCCGTGCGACCACGGCTCATCGCCGAGACCCATGCAGCGCCCAACCCAGGGACGGAGCGCATCGACCATCGTCTCGGCGCCCATCAATCGAACGATCCCCGCCGCTACTTGCGCCGGGCCTCTTTGCTTGCGGCGGATCTCGTCGCGCACCGCGCGGGCGCCGAGCATGTAGCCCACGAACGCGCCGAGCATCAGCGTCGCGGGGATGAAGATCACGTGCTCGACCGTCGGGATCACGGGGTCGCCTCGTCGTCCCCGCGCCTCCGCGCGAGGTCGTCTTCGAGGCGCTGCAAAGACTCGTCGAGCTTCGCGGCGCGCCGCGCGATGAAGGCCGTAGCCCCCAGCGCGAGCAAACGCACGGCGCCGTACGCGATGGCCACGAGGCGTCCGCCCGGCACGCGCTCCTGCGACTCCTCGCCCAGCCCCGGTCGAAACTCCATGGACCGCGAGGCCCGGCCTCGGGGTTCTGCTGCTACGCCGCCGCGAGGGTCGGCATCGCGCAGACCGCCAACACACAGAGCCATCTCATCACGGATCTCATCTCAGATCGCCTCTTCATCCAACAACCCGTGGGTCACTGCCTCGGTGCGCAGCGCCTCGACCCGCGCCTCGCCCAGCGCGATGCGCGTGCGAAGCCAGAGCAGCGCCGCCGCGAGCAGGGTGAACGCGAGGAACGCCACGCCCAGCGCGGTCTTCATCTCAGGGGAGATCCCGCCGCCCGCGGAGGTGATCACCGTGGGGTGCTGCCCGCGCCACAGCCGCACGGAGTAATGGATCACCGGCATCACGCACGCGCCCATGACGGCCATGGCCGACGAGAACCGCTTCTCGCTCTCGCCCGCGCCCGCGGATCCGTGCAGCACCAGGTAGCCCACGAAGATCAGGGTGCCCAGCAGGGTGGTGGTGAGCCTCGGGTCCCAGACCCAGTACACGCCCCCAGGCCTTGCGGCCCCAGAGCGGTCCCGTGATGAGCACGAGGGAGGCGAAGAGCACCGCGAGCTCGGCGCCCGCCTGCGCGAAGGCGTCATACGCGGGCCGCCGAGTCACCAGGTACCCGATGGAGCCAGCACGCAGCAGGTGACCCGATGTACATGGGTGTAGGCGCTGGGCACGTGGAAGTAGAAGATCTTCTGCGTGATGCCCCCGCGGAGAAGCTGCGCCACGGGCGCGTAGCCATCGCGAGCCGCGAAGGCCGCGGTGACGGCGATGAAGGCGATCAGCCCGAGGGCGGGCAGCAGGCGGCTCATGGGGCGCGTATACCCCAACGCACGCGAGTAGCAATCGCCCCGCGCAGAGAACGCACGGTCATCCCTGCCTCGCGCCACACATGCGGACAATCGCCTCCGCCGCGCTCACCGCGGTGCGCTCGCCCGACAGCACCGCGCGCTCCATCTCCGGCAGCATCGCCGCCACGCCGGGTGCGCGAAGCTCGCCTCCAGCGCCTCTCGCACGAGGGGACTCCATCCACCGCCGCTGCTGCTCGCGCGGCTCCGGAGCTCGCCGCTCTCTTCGAGCGCCTTGCGCTGCGCGAGCACGGTCTCCCAGAGCGCGTCGACCCCTTCACCGGTCTGTCCCGACACCGCGAGGCACGCGGTGGACCAGCTCGGACGGAGCCTCGGGAGGTACCTCAGCGCGCTGCGCAGGTCGCTCAGCGCGAGGCGCGCGCGGGTGGAGTTCTCTCCGTCGCACTTGTTCACCACCAGCGCGTCGGCGAGCTCGAAGACCCCCTTCTTGATCCCCTGGAGCCATCACCCGAACCGGGGAGGACCAGCACCAGAAAGAAGTCCACCATGTCGGCCACGGCGGTCTCGCCCTGCCCCACCCCGACGGTCTCGACCAGCACCACATCGAAGCCCGCGGCCTCGCAGAGAAGCATGGTCTCGCGGGTGCGCCGCGCGACGCCCCCCGGCGTGAGCGCGCTGGGCGTAGGTCGAATGAACGCGTCGGGCTCAAGCGACAGCCGAGCCATGCGGGTCTTGTCGCCAAGAATGGATCCCCCGCTGCGCTGGCTCGACGGGTCGATGGCCAGCACCGCCACGCGGTGTCCCTTCGCCAGCAGGCGCATACCGGAAGCTCATCGATGAGCGTGCTCTTACCGACGCCCGGAATACCCGTGATCCCCACCCGGAGCGCGCCCTGTGTCGGGGGCAGGCGTTGCAGGAAGTGATTGCGCGAGCGACATCGGACTGCGCGGCGCTCTCGATGAGGTCACCGCCTGCGCAGGCACACGTGCGGTCGCGGGTGAGCACGTCGCGCTCGTGACGTCCAGGGCAGGCGTCGGCGGCGAAGGGTCACGGCGCGGGGTCTTCTTCGAGCCGGTCGAGCAGGGCGGCGCTCGCGATGACCGTGCCCGGACCGAAGACCTCCGCCGCGCCCATGGCCTTGAGCGTAGGCACATCATCCGGCGGGATCACCCCGCCCACCACCACGAGGATGTCGGGGCGACCCAGCGCCGCGAGGGCCTCGCGCAGCGCGGGGACCAGCGTGAGGTGCCCGGCGGGAGCTCGCGCCCACCACGTGCGTCGTTCTCCACCGCGGCGCGCCGGTCTCTTCAGAGGTCTGAAAGGGGGGCCCGATGTCTACGTCAACTCAGGGTCCGCGAAGGCTGAGGCGATGACCTTCTGGCCGCGGTCGTGGCCGTCTTGCCCCATCTTCGCCACGAGAATCCTCGGGCGGCGCCCCTCGCGCTCGAAGAAGGCCTCGGTGCGCGCTCGTACCCGCTGCACGGCGTCGTCGGTGTCGCCCACCTCGCCACGATACACCCCCGACACCGCGCGAATCTCCGCGCGATGGCGTCCCCAGACCTTCTCCAGCGCGAGGGAGATCTCTCCCACCGTGGCCCTCGCGCGCGCGGCGTCCACGGCCAGCGCGAGGAGGTTCCCCTCGCCCGTCTCGGCGCAGCGCGGCAGGGGCGTCAGTTCGCTCCGGCCTCCCGTCGCGCTCCTGCGGAGCCGCTGCAACCCGCTCGATCTGGTTGCGGCGCACGACCTCGTTGTCGACCTTGAGCACCGCGGGGGCTCCTCGCGGGAGGCTTGGTTCACCCCCGATGGCCTGGCGGCCCGTGTCGATGCGCGCTGCGTGCGCGCGGCGGCCTCCTCGATGCGGAGCTTGGGCACGCCCGCCTCGATGGCCTTCACCATGCCGCCGAGCGACTCGATCTCCTGCATGTGCGCCCGCGCCCCGCGGCGGAGGTCGTCGTGAGGCGCTCGACAGGCAATCACTCCCGCCCCAGGGGTCTGCGGGGCGCGTAGTGCCGACTCGAGCTGTAGTTGGAGCTGGGTGTTGCGGGCGATGCGGGCGGGAGAAAATCCGTGGGAGCGCGGACCTCGTCGAGGAGTTGGTGTGCAGGCTCTGCGTGCGCCCCTGCGTCGCGGCCATCGCTTCGACACGTGCGGACCACGTTGTTATAAACGTCACCTGCGCGGTGAGGACCGCACGGAGTCTGGCGGTGCGTGCGCAGCGCGAGGCTCTTGGGGTTCTTCGGAGAGAACTCCGCCATGCGCTCGGCCCATAGCAGCCGCGCTGCGCGGAGCTTGGCGACCTCGGTGAAGAAGTCCATGCCCACGGCGAAGAAGAACGACAGACGCGGGGCGAAGGCGTCGACGTCCATGCCCGCGGCCACGCCTGTTCGCACGTACTCCACGCCGTCGGCGAGGGTGTAGGCGAGCTCCAGGTCGGCGGTCGCCCCGGCCTCTTGCATGTGATAGCCCGAGATGGAGATGGAGTTGAACTTCGGCATCTTCTGCGCGGTGTACGCGAAGATGTCGGAGATGATCCGCATGGAGGGCGCGGGCGGATAGATGTAGGTGTTCGCACCATGGACTCCTTGGGGATGTCGTTCCTGGATCGTGCCCGCGCTTCAATGGGAGAGACCCCTGCTCTTCGGCGGCCACGATGTGGGCGCGGTCACCGGGAGCACCGCCCCGTTCTGGTCATCGACGCCTATGCGGTCGGGGATCCCCTCGACGGCACCCGCATGTCGAGGATGGAGTCGATAGCCACGCCCGCCATGCCGTTTTCGTCCCCACCACCCGCGGGTGATCGCTGTCGTATCCGCGGTGGGTGGCGGGTCGAAGGCGATGGAGAGCCCCATCTGCCCCGCGGCGAGGTTGCGGCGGTAGAACGCGTTGGAGTCTTCGGCGGTGGAGAAGCCCGCGTACTGCCGCACGGTCCAGGGCTTCTGCACGTACATCGTGGGGTACGGCCCACGCACGAAGGGCGCCACGCCGGGCACGCCTCCGAGGTGCGGGACCTCCGCGAGGTCGTCGGCGGTGTACAGCGCGCGCAGGGCGACGCCCTCGGGGTGTCAAGGTCGCGGGCGATGGGGGGTTGTTCGATGAAGTCCCGGCGATGTCGTCAAAGCCGAGCGCTGTGTAGTCAGGGATACGGCTCATCGCGCGCCTCCGAGCATGGCACCGAGGGTCTCGACGACGTCGCACCCGAGGTAGATGAAGTCCCGTCACTGACCTCGCGGCGCGGGCTCCAGCGCCGGGCCGACCCGCCGGGAGCGATGCGACCCGGCACCCCGCCTCGCGCAGCACCCCTTCACCGCTCGCGGCCACTCACTGGCGTAGCGCTCTGTCGCCACGCACAGGCACGCGAGGGCGCGCCCGAGGTCGAAGACGCCATCGTTCGCACGCCCGCGACGGAGAAGAACCCCTGCGCGAATCCCAGCCGCGCGCGGTGCTCGGAGGGCGGGCCGAGGGTGAGCAGCAGCGCCTCGGTGGGGTGCTCAGTGAGGAATCGCGCAACTCTCGAAGCGCTCGGCGTAGTGATTGCAGGACCAGCGCGGGTGCGGGCGGCGCGCTCTGCATCGCGGGAGCGCGCGGGGAGGGGACTCATCGAGGTTCATGAACTCGCTCACGCCCAGCACAGACTCCTTGCGACGCGAAACGGCGACGCGCGCTTCGCCCGGGCGGACTCGGCGCGCGCGGGCATCCCATCGCACAGAAGCCTCGCGGCGCCCCCTCCGCGCTCCATCGCGGTGAAGCGGGACCGCCTCTCGCGCGAGCGCCTCGGTGCCGATGCTCCAGGTGGTGACCCGCCCGCGGGGTCGACGACGCGCGGTGGCTCGCGCAACGCAGCGCGGTGTTGCGGGCGACGCTGGCGTCCCATCGCGGAGCGCGCGTCGAGGACGCGTCGAAAGGCCCGCGGGGTGATGAACTCCGCGCCATGACATCACGCTGAACACCTCGGTGGTGACCCGGAGCATGTTCACCCACGGGTCCCGCTGGGTCACGGTGCGCGTCAGACACACGGCGTGCGGCGCGCTTTGAGACCGTATCGCGCCACGCCCGCGGCGCAGGAGCAACTTGTGTCAGCTCATGGCGTACAGACTGCAGGAAACCGGGTGTCTCTGCCCGGCGACCTGCGCGGTGAGCCGAGGCGCGCCGCGGGGACGACCATTCCTCGTTCGCACATCGCGCGGAGGTAGAACAACGCGGCAGAGGGAGCGAAGGCAAGCGAGTCGGCGGCGTCGGCGCCGGCGGCGTGTGCGGGCGAGGATCGAGACCCGCATACGCGGTGAACCTCGGAGAGGGAGCAGGCGGTGTTGCCGAACGCGGTGAGCGCGTCGC
>JADJAE010000115.1 GCA_016704445.1 Deltaproteobacteria bacterium | reverse complement strand
CGCTCGACCGCGGGGCCAGCGACGAGGAGGTGCGCCGGGCGTACCGTCGGGCGCGGGAGATCTACGCGGCGGACAGCCTCGCGCGCTCCGGGCGGCTCACCGAGGAGGAGGTGTCGAGCATGGTGGGGCGCATCGAGGAGGCCCGCGACGTGCTGCTCGACCCGTCGCGGCGGCGCCCCTACGACCTCTCCATCGCGCCGTCGGACCCCTTCGCGGGCCACGGCGGCGTCGCCCCCGAGGAGCCCGAAGCGGCCCCCGCCCCGAAGGGCCCGGAGCCCGAGATCACCACGGACACGGAGTACAGCGGGGAGTTCTTGCGGTCGCTGCGGGAGGCGCGGGGCATCGAGCTTCGCGACGTGGCGACGCGCACCCGCATCCCGATGCACCACCTGCGCGCGCTCGAAGAGGAGGACTACAAGGTGCTGCCCCCGGCGGTGTACACCCGCGGCTTCGTGATCGAACTCGCCAAGACCCTGCGTCTCGATCCGGAGTCCGTGGCCCGGAGCTACCTGCGCCGCCTCCGCAAGGCGGTGGCCGCATGAGCGAGCCCGTCGAGGCGGTGGAGCCCGTCGAGGCGCCGGAGCCGGTCGAGGCGGCGCACCCGGACGGGCCGGCGCTGGACACCTTCCCCGCGGGCTTCGCGGTGGTGCTGCTGGCCGCGGGCTTCGTGGCGACGCGGATGTTCCAGCAGGTGGCGCGCGAGCGGCCCGCGGTGGCGTGGGCGGGCATCTTCGCGGTCGTCGCGGGCGCCCTGCTCGGGCTCATCGCGGCGCAGCGGGTGGTCTGGTCGTTGCCGCTCCCGGTCGTGGTGCGCGCGCTGCGGGCGCTGCTGCTGCTGCCGATGTCGGTGTTCGTCGTGGGGGCGATGCTGGGCGAGCCCTCGCGGCGCCTCCAGAGCTTCACCATCCTGGGCACGGCGGTCACGCTGCTCATGGCCTGCGGCATCGGCGCGGTGCGCGCGTTCACCCGCGGGCCCGGCTGCACGCCCTCCCGCTGGTGTTGTTGGCGGTGGGCGAGCTCTGCGAGCTCTTCGGCCCGCCGATGCGCCTGGCCTTCCCGACGGGCTCGGCCACCGCCCGGGGCCTCGACCGCTTCGGGGCCTTCGCCGAGGGCATCGCCTTCGCGGGCGTGGCGGCGGCCGTCGTCGCCGCCTTCGTGGGGGCCGTGCGCAGGGTGGGCTTCGCGCGGGTGCTGCCCTTCACGGCCCTCCCCGCGGCGCTCACGCTGGTCACCGGCACGCTGCCCATCAACCTGCCGCGCAGCACGGCGCTCATCGCGCAGCAGGCCTTCGGCGCCCGCTTCGACCTCGTGGGCGGCTCGGTGGTGGCGCACCCGACGCGGCTCGCGGTGGCGGTCTACACCCTGCTCTTCAGCGGGCTCGTGACCGCCGCGATGGTGTCGCTCTCGACCCAGCGCGTCGACCGCGGCGCCGGGCTGCGCCGGGCGCTGGGCTGGGTCGCGGTGCTGCTCGCGGGCTTCGGCGCGCCCACCGCCGCGGGCTCGGTCGACGCGCTGCGGGCGGTGGCCCTCACGCTGGGCGTGCTGCTGCTCGAAGACGCCACCGCGCGGGAGTGATCGGGCGCCCGATAGCCGCTCCCGCTCGGACTAGAGCGGTGGCCTGGCGAGTTGGCGTGGCCCCACGCCTGCGCGAGCCCCACACCCGGCCCCCCTCCCCACGAGGGGGGGAGGGGTGGAAGGCCCCTTGTTCATAGTGGTTTGGTGCTCCCGGCCTCCCTGCCCCCACTCGTGGGGAGGGGGCCGGGGGGAAGCGCGTAGGGGCAGGCGCGTACCCAACCCATCAGGCCACCGCTCTACGCCACGCCCACCAGCCGCAGCAGCCCGAAGACCATCCCGAACACGCCCGCGACCGCCGACAGCGCGCCCAGGAGCACGAAGACCGTCGCGATGAGCGGGTGCCGGTCGATGGCGTGCATCAGCGTGTGCCCGAGGCGCTTGGTGGCCGAGATGTGGCACTGCATCTTGATGCGCCCCGACAGGATGTCCTCGAGCTCGCCGGCCATCTCGCCCGCGTTGGCGTGGCGGTCGGCGGGGTTCGCGGAGACCCCCTTGCGGATGTAGTGCAGGTACTCCATCGGCGCGCCCGTCGCGACCGCGTCGGCCACCCACTCCACCACGTTGCGGTCGCTCACCGAGGCCACCGCGGCGAGCACCTCGTTCACGCTCTTCTTGCCGTCGAGGTAGTGGCGCAGGGACACCAGCTCGTGGAACAGCACCCCGAGGCTGTACACGTCGCTGCGCTCGTCGATGCGGTCGGTCTCTCCGCGCGCCTGCTCCGGGGACATGTAGTGCGGCGTCCCCATGATGGCCCCGTGCTGCGTCTGCAGGCTCGTCGCGGCCGTGTGCACGGGCCGCGCGCGGTCGTCCGGGAGCCGGGCCTCTCGGCGACGCGCACCGGGCGCGCCAGCCCCCAGTCCATCAGCATCACCTCGCCGTAGGGCCCCACCATGATGTTGGCCGGCTTGATGTCGCGGTGGATGATCCCCCGGGCGTGGGCGTACTGCACCGCCCGCAGGATGCCGAGGAAGAGCTGCGCCCTCGCCTCGATGGGGAAGCGCCGCTCCGTGGCCGGGTCGTGCGCCTGGAGCTTCTCGATCACCGACTCGAGGGTCTCGCCCTCGACGTACTTCATCACGAAGTAGTGCTTGCCCTCCTCGTCGATGCCCACGTCGTGCACCGGGACGATGTTGGGGTGCTCCAGGCTCCCGATGGTGCGCACCTCCTGGGCGAAGCGCAGCAGCGCCGAGGTGTTGGCGTGCTCCGGGCGAAGCCGCTTGATGGCCACCCGGCGCTCGATGTCGTGGTCGCGCCAGGGCGACCTCGCCCATGCCGCCCTCGCCGAGCGACCCGAGGCGCTCGTAGCGCAGCTGCCCCGCGCGAAACACCGCCGCGCCTCCCTCCCACAGCGGCAGCACCGTCGAGCGCGCCCCGCCGGTGACGGAGGGGAACGAGAAGCGCGCGTCGGGCTCGGCGGCCATGGTGGCGCCGGAGTCGAAGGTGGAGTGCTCGGGCGGCAGGCGCACCGCGAGGGTGGGGCCGTCGTCGGCGAGGGTGTTGGCGGTGGCGGGCGGGTCGACCAGGGTGTCGAACTTCCGCGAGGGGACGGGCGGGTCTTCGAACGCGATGGTGCGGGCCATGGGCATTGCTCCCTCCGGCGCGGGGGGTGTCGCGATGGTACGCGCTCTCGAGCCCGACGGTGACAACAACGCCCGGGGGCGTCATCCGGATGAGGGGGGAGCTTACACCCCGTAGTACTCGTGGGCCTTGCGGCGCAGGTGCGCGAGCAGCGGCTCGACGGAGGGCGGGGCGCCGGTCGCGAGGGTGATGAGCTCCTGCGGCTGGTAGCGCTGGCCGTGGCGGTGGACCTTCTCCCGCAGCCACTCCCGCAGGGGCGCGAACTCCCCCCGGGCGAAGGACGCGTCGAGGTCGCCGAGGTCTCTGCCCGCCGCCTCGAAGAGCTGCGCGGAGAAGAGGTTGCCCAGCGTATACGTGGGGAAGTAACCGAGCGAGCCGCCGCTCCAGTGCACGTCCTGAAGGCACCCGCGGTCGTCCGTGGCGGGGCGCACCCCGAGGAGCCCGTGGAGCTTGTCGCTCCAGGCCGCGGGCACGTCGTCGGCCTTGAGGTCGCCGGACATCAGCGCCTGCTCCAGCTCGTAGCGCAGCAGGATGTGCAGGTTGTACGTGGCCTCGTCGGACTCCACCCGGATCTCCGACGGGCGGATGACGTTCACCGCCGCGACGAAGTCGTCTTCGCGCACGTCGCCGAGGGTGCCCGGGAAGGCCCGCTGCGCCTTCGGGTAGAAGTAGCGCCAGAACGACCGCGACCGGCCGACGAGGTTCTCCCAGAAGCGCGACTGCGACTCGTGCACGCCCAGCGAGGCGGCCTCGCCGAGGGGAGTTCCGTAGCGCTCGCCCGGGAGGCCCTGCTCATAGAGGGCGTGCCCGGTCTCGTGCAGCACCCCGAAGAAGGCGTCGCTGAAGCGGTTGGCGTGGTAGCGCGTGGTGATGCGCGAGTCGCCCGGACCCAGGGAGATGGAGAAGGGGTGCACGCTCACGTCGAGGCGCCCGCGGGTGAAGTCGTAGCCGAGGGCCTGCGCCGCCTCGCGCCCGAGGGCCTCCTGGGCGTCGACGGGGAAGTCGCGCGCCAGCAGCTCGCCCGGCACGGTGCGCCCGGAGCCCATCACCCGGCCCACGAGCTCGACCAGCGGGGCCCGGAGCGCGCCGAAGATCTCGTCGAGGTGCGCCGTGGTCTCGCCCGGCTCGAACTCGTCCACGAGCACGTCGTAGGCCGCCTGGCCGGGCTTCGCGAGGCAGGCCGCCTGCTGCTGCTTCAGCGCGACGATCTTCGCGAGCCACGGGGCGAACTTCGCCGGGTCGTTGTGCTTCCGGGCCTCGACCCACGCGTGGTGGGCGTGCGCCGTGGTGCGGGTGATCTCCTCGACGAGCGCGCCCGGGAGCTTCACCGCCCGGTCGTAGGCCCGCCGCGCCTGGCGCAGCACGGCCCGCTCCTCGCTGTCATCCGCGGCGCCGGCCTGCTCGCGCTCGGCCTCGGAGAGGGTGTCGCCGAACTCCGCGGAGGTCTGCCGGGTGTGCGCCGTGCGGGCTAGCCAGGCCTTCTGCTCGGCGCGGTGCGAGGCCCCGCCGGGGGGCATCATCACCTGCTCGTCCCACTCGACGACGAAGTACACCGAGTTCACCAGCGCCACCTCTCGCAGCGCGGCCAGGAGGCGGTCGTATCGTTCGGTCATCGTGGAGCTTCGAGCCTCGTGTCGTGGGGGTTTGGCCTGGGAGGGGGGCCCGCAGGGGCGCCGGAGTGAACACCACCTCGGTGGCCTTTCCAAGCGCGCCGGAATCCGTCGCCGCGCGGGGCCCTTTGGGTGCAGAACATCCCCGACGCCCATGAACGACCCAGAACTCCTCGAACTCGCGCGCAGCGGCGACCGGGCGGCGCTCGAGACCCTGCTCCGCCAGCACCAGGCCCAGGTGTACCGCTTCGGGCTGCGCATCTGCCGCAACCCCGACGACGCCCAGGACGTGCTCCAGGAGACGCTGCTCGCGATGGCGCGCGGCGTGCGCGACTTCCGCGGGGCCTCGTCGATCTCGACCTGGCTCTACACGATCGCCCGGAGCTACTGCATCAAGAAGCGGCGGCGCAGCGTGTTCGCGCCCGCGGGGGAGCAGTCCCTCGACACCGACGCGGCCTCCGAGGCGTCGCAGCTCGCCGACCCGGCGAAGGCCCCCGACGAGGCCCTCGCGGGCCGACAGGTCGAGCAGGCCCTGGAGCAGGCCATCGGATCGCTCGACCCGATGTACCGCGAGGTGCTCGTGCTGCGCGACGTGGAGGGGCTGACGGCCCCGGAGGTGGCCGAGGTGCTCGGGGTCAACGTCCCAACGGTGAAGAGCCGGCTGCACCGCGCGCGCCTCGCGGTGCGGGCGCAGGTGGCGCCGCTGCTGGGCGCCCCGGCCGCGGACGAGGCGGCCCCGGCGGGCCAGTGCCCCGACGTGCTCACGCTGTTCTCGCAGCACCTCGAAGACGAGATCAGCGCCGACGTCTGCGCGGAGATGGAGCGGCACCTGCAGTCGTGCGCCCGCTGCCGCAACAGCTGCGACTCGCTCAAGCGCACGCTCGCCCTGTGTCACACGGGCGGCCCGGCGGTGGAGGTCCCGCCCGGGGTGCAGGCGTCGGTGCGGGTGGCGCCCGCCGGAGTGAGAGTGCCTTTTTCGCTCCGGATTTTGCTCGCCGGAGAGCGGACGCCGCAGGGCGACCGGCCCGACGCGAGTCCTTTCGCGGGGACCCTTCGCTGGCTCTACAGGGCACGGAGGTCATCCCATGAAGACGACACAGGTGAACGAGAAGAACTTCGCAGACACGATCAAGCAGGGCACCGTCCTGCTCGATTTTCTGGGCCTCGTGGTGCGGCCGTGCCGGGCCTTCGCGCCGGTCTTCGAGGCCGCGGCGCAGAAGCACCCCGACGTGGTGTTCGGCAAGATCGACGTGGAGGCCGAAGCTGGTCTCGCGGCGGCCTTCGAGGTGCGAGCGATCCCTACGCTGGTGGTGGTGCGCGACGGCGTGCTGCTCTCCTCCCAGGCAGGCGCGCTCTCCGCCGGCGGCCTCGAAGACCTGCTGCGCAAGGTGGCCGCGCTCGACATGGGCGAGGTGCGCCGCAGCATCGAGTCCAAGGCCCACGCCGACGCGCCCGCCGGCGCGGCCACGGGAGGCGTCTGATGTGCCGCCGGGTAGCGTGCGCGAAGTGCGGGCGGCCCACCTTCGCGGGCTGCGGCGCGCACATCGAGCAGGTGCTCGGAGACGTCCCGGCGGCGAAGCGCTGCCGGTGCCGCGAGGAGAAGTCCGAGGGCGCCCCCCCGCCGGTCGCCGAGGGCCCCTCGTGGATGCAGCGGCTCTTCG
>JADJAE010000114.1 GCA_016704445.1 Deltaproteobacteria bacterium | reverse complement strand
AGGGAGTCGGCGACGACGACGTGGGACGCGAGGGGGAGGTCCGCGGGCGCCTCGCGCAGGTGGCGGATCTTCGCGGCGAGGAGATACGCGATGAGCAGGCGGAAGCGGGTGATGGCGACGGCGAAGGGGTTGAGGTCCACGCCGTAGACGTGCTGGAGCGCGGCGTGGGCGTGTTGCTTGGGGTCGCCCGGGGGCGGCGCTCATGCATCGCGCGCAGCCGATGGAACGCCCCGAGCACGAAGTGCCCTGATCCGCAGGTCGGATCGATCATCCGAAGCCCGTCGAGGCCGAACTCCTTCACCGCGGGGACGAGGGTGTGGTCGAGGATGAAGGACTCGACGAAGTCCGGGGTCTGGAGCAGCGCGTAGCGCTCGCGCACGGCCGCGCTGAGGTCCTGATAGAGGTCGCCGAGGACGCGGGTGTCGTCGCTGTCGAAGCGCCAGCGGAGGCTCTTGTCGGGTAGCTCCTCGCGGAAGAGCCGGAGCATGTCGCCCGCGACGCCCGCGCTGGGGCCGAGCCGCCGCGCCACGTCGTGTCGCGCCCCGAGGAGCTCGCGCGCCCCGGGCAGGTTGCCCGCCTCGCGGAACACCGCCAGGAGGTACTCGCGCGCGTTGCCCGCGAGGCCGGGAAACGCCGCGCCGAAGCGCTCCTGCGCATCGACGGCCCCATCGCCCGCGATGCGTCGGTGCGAGACGAACCCGCGGTCTTCGAGGAAGCGCACGAAGACGCAGTCGAGGAGCCACGCCGCACCGACCTGTTCGAGCGTGCGCTCGCGGTAGGCGATGGGGTCGTCGGCGGTGCGCCCCGCGGCGCGCTCCCGGGCGAGGGCGTCGTCGAGGGCGCGCTTGACGCTCGGGCTCTCCTCCACGCGCAAGCGAAGGTCGGGGATCAGCGTGCGTTCGAGGAACTGCCCGAGAGCCTGCGCGAGTGTGAGGTCCTTGGATTTCGATCCGCGTGCCATGGGGGTGTCGTCCTTCGGAGAAGCGCGTTCGGGTCGGGAGGTCAGCGTCCCCGGGTCGGGGTGCCACGTGGTGGGCTCTGCGGGGTGTGCGAGGGCGAGCGATCCGTCGTCGGCGTCATCCCGCCACCGCCTTGATCCACGTCTCGGGTGGCGTCAGCCGTGGGGCCGCGGTGGGGTTGGGCAGCGGCAGCGCCGGGAGCGCGCCGCCGTCGATGGGCGCCTCGCCGTCGTGGCCGAGCCGCGCGAGCACCACGAACACCGCCGGTCCGTCGTCGCGTCGCGCGAGCGCGGCGAGGCCCTCGACGAAGTCGCGCAGCCCGAAGCGTGCAGCGAGGCCCAGGTCGCGGAGCACGAGGGTCTTCTTCTCCGCCGACCAGCGATCGAGCACGGTCTGCGCGGCCTCGCGGACCAGGTCGCGCAGGGTCTCCCAGTCCTCGCCGCGCGGCCCCTGGCGGTCGGCGTCGACGATCACGGACCAGTCCACCCCCTCGCGCTCTGCGAGGTCGCGGAGGCTCTTCCAGAGCAGCTTGTCGAGGCTCTGCACCGGCACATCGAGCCGTCGTCCGACGGCCTGCGCGGCGACGGGCGCATCCACCGGCGCGACGTTGATCACCCGGAAGGTCCGCCGCTGCGCGGCCACCCGCAGGCGGTCGTCGAAGTCCCGTGCCGCGGCGTCGTCGAAGCTCACTGCGCGTGGCGCGGCGGACGGCTGCGCGGGGCGTGCGACCACCGGCCGCGACACCGCGGGCGCGTACGTCAGCGACGAGGGGATCTCCGCGGCCAGGGGTCGGCAGTACTTCTGCTGCGCCTCGTCGTAGCGGAACGTCAGCACCGAGGTGACGAGCGCATCGAGCGCGGGGCGCGCGGGCAGCGGGAGGGCTTCGCGGTAGCGGCTCGCGACCACGTTGCGCAGCCGCGCCTCGTCGTACTCGCGCTCGGTGAAGACGCCCGCGCAGAGCCTCAGGGCGCGCTCCGCGGGCATGCCGCGGGGATAGAGTTCGAGCCTCGCAGAGCAGGCCGCCCGCGTGCTCGCGCTGGCCGCGAGGGGCAGGAGCCGCTCAACGCCGAGGCGCGCCAGGTCGCAGTGCACCACCAGCGGCCCGAGCCGCCCGCGGGCTTCGTCGGCGCTGGGCAGCACGTCGCGTCCGCTGAGCCGGTCGGCCTCGCTGCCGAGGGCGCGGGCCACGTCGATGAGCGCTCGGTCCGTCGCGATCCATCGCGCGTCGTGGAGGACCCCGTCGGCGAGGGTCTCGTCGGTCATGCGCGCGATCTCGATCAGGGCCATGGACTGCGACCGCGTGGGGGCGTCGAGGTCCTCGGCCTGGGAGGCGCCACAGGCCCGCGCGACGGCCGCCGCGAGCGCACCGACGGGGGCCACGCCGCCGGTGGCCGCGAGCGCCTCCTGCACGATCTGATGGAGCGTCGGGAGCAACGGCGTCTTCGACCAGACGGAGCGCGCCTCGCCGACGTGGATGTAGACCGCCTGCCGACTCACCCCGCGGCGCCGGGCGAGCTGCGAGGCATCGACGGGCTCCTCGCCGTCGAGCCCGAACATCGCGCGCACGTCCACGATCCAGGCCTTGCCGCCGCCCACCCGCGGCTTCGCGGGAACGAACGCCGCTAGCCATCCCGCGACGGTGTCCGGTGTCGGCGCGACCGCGGGAGACGCCGGCGTCGGGGCGGTCGGAGTGACCTCGGCGTCGTGCGCGCGACGCCAGGCCTCGCGGAACTCCACGAGCTCGCGCACGGTCTCGCGTCCGAGTCCCTTGAGCTTGCCGAGGTTGGTGCGAGAGACCTTTCGGAGGTTGCCGAAGGCCAGGATGCCTTCGCGGTCCAACGCGTTCTTCGCGCGGTTGGAGAGCGGGAGGGCCTCGACCGGCGTCCCATCGCGGATCGCCGCGAGCGTGGCCGCGGACCAGACGTGCTCGACCTTCTCGGGAGCATCCGTCGGGGTCGCGCCTGCCTCGCCACCGAGGGTGACCGGAGGCGACGTGACGCTGCGCGGCACGAAGGCGAAGGTCCACGTCTCGCGCATCGCCTCGGCGCTGGGGAAGCGCTTCGCGACATCGCGCGCGAGGCTCTGCCGGAAGAACGCCGTCAGTGCGTCGCGCACCGCGGGGTCGAAGCGCTCGGCCTCGATCGCGACCTCGGCGTCGTCGCGGAGGGCGACGTCGTCGACCCATCGCGGGAGCCGCCCGGTGAGCATCTCGTAGAGGGTGAAGGCGACGGACCAGCGATCCGCGGCGGCGTCCCAGCGACCGCGGTCCAGCAGGGAGGGATCGCGATACGGCGGCGTCCCGACGAGGACCTCGTGTTCGGCGGCCTGTGCGAGGCTGAAGTCGAACAGCATCAGGTGCTTCGCGCCCTTCGCATCGCGCTGCACGAAGCCGATGTTGGCGGGCTTGATGTCCTTGTGAACGACGCCGAACTCCTCCAACCGCTCGGCGGCGCGGAGGAGGTCATCGCCCCACCGCCGCGCCTGGTCGAGCCCGGCGGGACCGCTCCGCGCCAGCACCGCGGAGAGGCTCTCGCCCGCGTCTTCGAGGAGGAGCGCGCATCGCCCCTGGAAGCGCAGCGTGCGCTTGAGCCCGACGATCCGATCGCCGCGCGCGCGATCGAGGAGGCGCGCCTCGGCCTCGAGGCGCTCGTCGAACCCGGGCTCGAGCGCGACCTTCAAGGCCCCCTCGAGGTCCGCCGAGCTCACACGGAACACCCTCGCGGTGCTCCCGGTCCCAAGGAGCTTCTCGACGAGGAACTCGGTGCCATCGTCGGCGCGCACCACATCCCCGGAGACGGCGTCGCTCACGGGGGGCCGGTCGTCCTCGTCGGCGAGCAGGATGTGCCCGAGGAGGTCCACGAACTCATTGGCCGCATCGCAGCGCGCGTCGCGCGAGACCTCGGTGGCGAAGCCGATGAGGTCGTCGAGGGTGTTGTACTTCGCGGCCTCGCCGCGCTTGCGTTCGACCTTGAGGCTGGCGAGCTCCTCGCCGGCGCTTGCGAGGGAGAGCTTGCCGTCATGGAGAAGCTGGCGCTGCCGATCGCCGAGCTTCTCCGCGGGGGCGCGACCGACGAAGACGAACCACGCGAGGGCGCCGAGGGAGAACACGTCGCTCTGCTCGTCGGCCTTCTCGGGGTCGTCGAGCAGCTCCGGCGCGCGGTAGATGACCATGTCCGAGAGGGCCGAGAGATGCACCGTGCCGCGGGTGTCGGTGTGCTGCGCGAGCTGGAAGTTGAACAACCGCGTGTCGATGGGTCCGTCGTCCCCGCCGCCACGCACGAGCACGGAGGTCGGGTCGATGCCGCGGTGCAGGACCTTGCGCTGGTGGCAGTACCCGACGGCCTCACCGACCTGACGGACGATGGTCATGCGGTCGGCGAAGGAGAGCCCCGGGCGCTGCTGGATGTAGCGGTCGAGGCGCTCGAACGCGGGGTCGTGCTCGAATACGAGACAGGGTTCGCCGGTGGGTCCCGCGGCGGTGAAGTCGATGCACTTGAGGACGTGCGGGTGCGAGAGGGCGATGAGGATCCGCGCCTCGCGCGTGGCCGCCCGCTTGAGCTGGTCCTGCCGCTCGGCGGTGGACGACTGCGCGACGAGGTACACCCGGACGCGCCGCACGAGGCGTTCGATGGACTCGGCCTTGGCGAGGTGGTCCTGGTACCCGAGGCCCTCGTCGAAGACCTCCTCGATGAGCAGGTCACCGTACCGGCGCTGCCCCTTGCTCTCGAGGATCCCGAGGCGCCGGAGCGTCTGCACCGTCTCGCGCGCGGCGTTGAGGTCGACGTTGCGATCCTGGAGGGACGACTGCGCGCCATCGAACTCCGCCTGGGTGATGGCGCGGACGAAGGTCTTCCGGGTGACCACGCCCATGCGTCCGGCGGCGTCGAGCCCCGACACGTCGACCTTCTCGTCGGAGAGGAAGACCAGCGGCTCGACGCGCGGCCGACGCCCGCGAAACTCCCGATCGAGGAGCCCGGCGAGCGCACGCGCCTTGCGCCCGGCGCCGATCATCGGGTTCTCCATCACGCGGGAGCGCGCGTTGCGGTCGTCGAAGAAGGAGTACGTCCAGTTGACGGAGTTGCCGGCGAAGCGCGCGGGGTGGCTCTTGATCTCGACGAGATAGAGGGCGTTGTGACCGAGGACGAGGGCGTCGATCTCGTGGCGCCGCCCCGACGGTTCGACGAGCTCGACGAGGGCCCAGAGGTAGTAGGGGTTCTCGTTGGGCAGCGCCGACTTGATGAACTCGATGGCCTGCCGCTCCCACGCGTGCGGCGTGTGGCCATCGGCGAGGACGCGGTCGCGCGGCAGTCCCATGAGCTCTCCCGGAGTCCTCGGTCAGCGCCGGTGCAGGGCGAGCAGCGCCTCGGCCGCGGTGCGCTCGTCCGTGGAGGCGTCGTCCGAGCTGGCGAGCACCTCGATCGGGCGTGACACCCTCGGCCGCGGGCGACGAATGGGAGACATCGGGCGAGAGGCAGCGCGGCGCGCGGAGCTCACCGAGGGCGAGCGCGGCGAGGCCCGCGAGGTGACGGAGCGCGGGGGAATCGGTGAGCACGACGACCTGCTCACCGAAGGAGAGGTCGCGGTTCTCGGCGAAGCGGCCGGCGACCTCGACGAGGGCAGCGGCACCGACGACGAGCACGCGCGTGGTGGGTCCGATCGGGAGCAGCGGCGACGGGGTGCCGAGCGGGACGGACCACGCGCCGGCAGCATCGGCGAGGAAGGCACCCACGTCGGCCACGGGCGACGGAGGCGTGCGGAAGACGTCGCGGGCGAGGCCCGGGGCAGGGACGTGGGACCACTGGCCGAAGGGCTCATCGTCGGTGAGCCCGGGGATCGCGAAGACCGCGCGTGGGCTGAAGGCATCGGGGTAGAGGCTGGCGGCGTCGCGGAGGAGGAGCTCGAGGCGATCGAGCTCGGTGAGGTCGGTGGGGGTGCCAGCGTAGTTGCGCCAGGAGGCGTCGGCCGCGGACCCGAAGCGCCGCGGGGCGGACTCGCGGGCGTCGAGCCACGCGAGCCCGAGAGTGGAGGCGCGGTAGAACGCGTCGGTCTGCGCCTCCGTGAGGGGTGCGGCGGCCGGGGATGCGACAGACGTAGGGGTCACCGATGCTCCTCCCGCGAGGCTGCGGAGTGTCGTCGGATCGCCCGAGGGACACAAGACTTTCGACGGGGCAGCGGCGAGCGCGCGAAACAGATCGTCGGCGAGCGCCAGGATCTCCTCCCGGAGTTCGAGGGCAGCGATCCAGTCGGCAGGGACCCGCTCGACGTCAACCGACGTGGTTGACGCTTGCCGCCCCTGCGCGGGCTCGCATGGCAGCGTGGGCGCTCTTCCCATCGACGGCGACCTTCGGGCATCCTTGGGCTCCGTCGGACGCGCTCGACGCCTCGACGTGGCAACGTCCCCTCCGTATCGACGGCGGCGCGGGCTGCGTTAGCTCCATCGGCGTTCCCAACGGACAGCGCGTACCTCTGCCTGGTCGGCGGGAAGACCGGCCGCCGTCCAACCCGCGGGTGCCGCACCCCAACACGTGGGATCCAACGCCATGACGAAGAAGCCCGCCCCGCGCCCGCGTCCCACGACGGCCCGCGCGCTTCCTCCCTCCACCGCGCCCGATGGGACCCCGCCGGCGCTGGCGCCGACTCCGAGCGGCTACGCCCAATGGCTCGGCGAGCTGAAGGACCGGATCCGCACCGCGCAGCTTCGCGCGTCGCTCGCCGTGAACCGCGAGATCGTGTGCCTCTACTGGCAGATCGGCCGGGACATCCTGGTCCGCAGACGCGGGAGGGCTGGGGGCGAGGGTGATCGACCGCCTCGCCCACGACTTGCAGACGGCGTTCCCCGAGATGAAGGGATTCTCGTTGCGGAACCTCAGCTAGATGCGGTCCTTCGCCGAGGCGTGGCCCGACGCTGAAATCGTGCAGCAGGTTGCTGCACGATTGCCATGGTTTCACCTGTGCACGCTGCTCGACAAGCTGCGCACGCAGGATGAGAGGGCGTGGTACCTCGCGAAGGCGGTGGAGCACGGGTGGTCCCAGAGCGCCCTGACCATGCAGATCGAGACGCGCGCCCTGGAGCGCCCGGGGCGCGCGATGACCAACTTCGAGACGAGCCTCCCGCCGCTGCAGTCCGACTTCGCGCGGGAGTCCTGAAGGATCCCTACCGTTTCGACTTCCTCGGTCTGACGGAGGCGGCCCAGGAGCGGGATGTCGAGGACGCGCTGATGGCCCATCACCCGGTTCCTCCTCGAGCTCGGGGCGGGCTTCGCGTTCGTCGGCAGGCAGGTGCGCGTCGAGGTCGGCGATGAGGACTTCTACCTCGACCTACTCTTCTATCACCTGAAGCTCCGCTGCGACGTCGTCGTCGAGCTCCAGGCCGGTGCCTTCAAGCCCGAGCACGCGGGCAAGCTCAATTCTACCTCAGCGCCGTGGAATCGCTGATGAAGGCCGAGCACGACAACCCCACGATCGGCATCCCTGCTCTGCAAGACCCGCAACCGCGTGATCGCGGAGTACGCGCTGCGGCGCTTCAGCGCACGGTTGCCTACATCCGCCGACCTCTTGGCTTGGGTGGTAACCGGATAGGCATGGCCTCTACCGCCCGACCCGGTGGAGCCCCGGGCGGTATCGGGTCGGACGGGCTGACGGGGTCTCTTCGAGCTAGGCCGGTTCCTCGCTCGTACCCTCGGTACCCGCGGCTGGTTTCGTGACGGCGGCCTGACGGGCGTCGGCGTCCGACGGCACCCCCTGCGGTGGGGCTTACCCAACCCGTTGACGGGGTCCGAGACGCTCTGCTTGTCGGCAGGCCTGCGCGGCCTCCCGCGCACCGTGACCCGCGACGCCGGCGTCTCGAGCAACGCGGTCGGTAGGACGCCGAGCGCCCGTGCGACGCGCGCCAGGGTCGAGAGCGTGATGTTGGCACGCCCGCCTTCCAGGCGCTGGACGTTGCGCAGCTCGATTCCCATCGCTTCCGCGAACCGCTCCTGGGTCAAGCCTTTCGCCGCCCGGACCTCGGCGATCCGTCGGCCGACGTCGCGGACGAGGTCTTCGCCGTTGCCGTCGCCGGTCGTGCCCATCGCCGAGCACAGTCGTTTGACCAGCCGTGCAACATAACGACATGATGCTATCGTTATCTGAGGGCGTGGACGTGCACATCTCGAGACCGCCGATCAGCGACAAGCCCGGGCGCGCCGACGTTCCCTACCCACGGGCGCGGCACGAGCGCTCAGCCAGGCCCTGTCGCAACTGCCGGGCGGGCTGCCGTCCGCGGCCCGGGTGGCCCCCGCCAGACACCGCGAGCGGGTGGGCTCCTCGTGATGCCGCAGGAAACCCTCCAGACCGGTACGGGAGCTCGGGCGGTACACGATCGTCCGCCTCCTCGGGAGGGGCGGGATGGGCGCAGTCTACGAGGCACGCCATGCGGAGCTCGGAAAGCGCGTCGCCCTGAAGGTGCTCCGCCCGGACGTCGCGCGGAACCCCGAGGCACGCGCTCGCTTCCTCCGCGAAGGCCAGATCGCCGCTCGCCTGGATCACCCGCACGCCATCGACGTGACCGACGTCGGCCTCCACGACGACGTCCCGTTTCTGGTGATGGAGTACTTGGCGGGCGAGAGTCTGGCCGACCTCATCGAGCGGGACGGACCACTGCCCGTGACCCGCATTGTCGAGGTGATTCTGCCCGTCGTGGCTGCGGTGGCGGCCGCCCACGACCTCGGGATCGTCCACCGCGACCTGAAGCCCGACAACGTCTTCCTCGCGCGGATGCTCGACAGCGCGCCGTGCCCGAAGGTGCTCGACTTCGGCATCTCGAAGTTCGTCGAGAGCGAGCAGGCGACCGCCCTTACCGGCACCGCGGCGCTCCTGGGCACACCGAGCTACCTGTCGCCCGAGCAAGCGCAAGGAGCTCGTGACGTCGATGCACGTAGCGACCAGTACTCGCTCGGCGTGGTGCTGTACGAGTGCGCCACAGGACGTCTACCGTTCGCCCACGAGACTCTCTACGGGCTACTCATCTCGATCGTCACCAGCGAACCGACCGCGCCGAGTGTGTACCGGCCCGAGCTCCCCGCGTCGTTCGAGCGGACTGTGCCCGCGCCATGGCTCGAACCCATCTGAGCGATTCCGCGACGTTCTCGCCCTGGGCGGCCCTGCTCGATCTTGCCAGTCCCGCCGTGCGGGCCTCGTGGGCGCCGGTTTTTCTCGACGCCGAGGGGACCCCACGGATTCCCTTCCCTTCCTCAGGCCAGGAAACAGCGGACGACCTCGACGCCACAAACGCGGATGTGGGTACGGCCCGTGATCACACGACGTTGGGGGTCGCGGTGCGGGCGCTCGCACCTCCCGCGTCGCCGAGCCGCGCGGTTCCAGCCGGCCTCCTCGTTGCTGCCGCGCTTGTCGCCTCGGGCCTGCTGGCTTTCGCGTTGGTAGGGACCCCGATGCGATGGGGTCGCGGTGGCCCGCGTTCCGTGGCCAGGGCCATCATCCCCCCGAGCGGGACCGTCCTCGCAGCGGCTGTCCAGACGTCCGCCTCTCCGCGCGTGCCCAGGACGTCGCCGCCACCGAGTCCACCGGCGACGGAGTCATCAGTCGGGTCGCCGGTCGGATCACACACAGGGTCGCCAGCTCGCGCTGCGCAGCGCCGCGCGCCGATCGCAGCGAGGCGCCGGCCATCGAGCACGGCGATGCCTTCGCCCGGGGCCGTACCGACGGTTACCGGCACCAACCTCTCGCCGATTCTCGAGTGAGGCCATGCGCGTTGTCCCAACGGTCCTGTCGGTCATTCTGGTCGGTTCGCGTGCATCCGCGCAGACCGTCGATCCCGAGGTGCTGATGCGTGGAGGAGTCGAAGCACGTCATGCGCGCCGCGACGACGCGGCACTGCAGCTGTTCACGCAGGCCTACGACATCACCCACAGCGCTCGCGCGCTGGCGCAGGTCGGGCTCGCCGAGCAGGCACTGGGGCGCTGGGCCGGGCGGAGAACCATCTCCGCCAAGCCATCGCGCAGACCACAGAGCCGTGGATCGAGCGCAACGCCGGGGCGCTCGGGGCGGCGCTCGGCGTGGTTGCTCGCCATCTGGGCTCGCTGCGAATCGACGGCGACGTCGTAGGGGCCGAGGTGTTGGTGGACGGCCAGCTCGTGGGTGCGTTGCCCATGTCCGCCGCGATTCGCGTTGTCGCGGGCCCCGTCGCCGTCGAAGTGCGGGCCCCAGGCCGGGTCACGGTCCGCCGAGAAGTGACCATTGCGGCCGTGGTCCGCGAGTTCAGGTCGCCGACTACAACTCGGATGGTAGCTTGTCCGGGCATTCGTAGCGGTAGCCAACCCGCGAGGTGCGCCACGCTGGTCGATCGTACCGGCTCAATGGAGACGATCGCCACGGCTGCGTTCGTCGGCGCCGGCATCCTCGCCGCAGCGACGACGGTGCTCTTCCTGACCGGCTCGGGCCGGAGTAGCGCCCGCGCCCAAGTCCCACGATTCGCATGCGGCTTCGGTCCAGGCATGGCCAGCATCCAGTGCGCCGGAAGGTTCTAGTGAGCATTGCACCGACGAGTCGGGCGGTTGGGGCCCTCGCCCTGATCGCTCTTGCCGCCTGCAGTAGCCTGCGCGAAGGTCCGCTGGACGCGGGCTCGTCCGTTCAGGACAGGTCGATCGAAGAGGAGCGACTCATCGACCCCGATGTCGGGACGCCCCCCGATCGCGTCGCAGTCGAGGACGTCCCGGCCCCCGACGCACGGACGACGTTTGACTCGACAACAGGAGCCGATTCCTCCCTACGACGCGACGTCGTTGAGTCCAGCGATCAGGGCACGCCGATGGACGCGTCTTCGTCGCCAGACATGCCGATGCCCGTGGATGCGGGCGCGCCCGCGCTGGACGCTGGACCGGACGCATCCCTGGCGGACGTCTCGGTCAGTGATGCCGCCGTCGCTTCGGGGGTCTACGACTTCACGGCGGTCGCCACGGGGACTCTCACGTCCCAGGTGGTGGCCGCGGCATGGCACCCCTCTGGCAGGTATGCGTTGATTCTCCCTGAATCCAATAAGGTCTATCGCTATACCCCTTCGGACGATTCATTAGCAGAGGTGGGTGCGCTCGGGACAACGATCTTCTGGCAGGCGATCGCGTTCACGCCGGACGGCGCGTACGCCGTGCTGGCCAGTAGCGCATTCGCCCAGCCGAATGGCCGACTCTTCCGATGGAATGACGCGGACTCGTCGATAGTGAGCGGAAGCGGAGCTACCGACTCGCAGTACGTCGCCGTCGGCTACGCCAGCGATGGAACACGAGGCGTCTTGCTTGGCCAGAGTAGTTCGATGACTACGTTGTGGAACATGAACCTCGACGGCACGCGGGGACCGTACTCGCTTCGCACGCCACGCCAGGCTTCACCGCTCGATGCGCGACGCTCGCGTGGGTGACCGACGCCTTCGGCGACCCGGTTGTCATGGTCGGGTGTGCTGCGCAGTTCGGGATCCTCGCGGCTACCGAACTTTCTGGGTCAGCCCAGTTCAACGAAGTCGTACCCACGAGTCAGACTGGCGCATTGGGCGGAATGGGAGGTCGCCCGCAGCGCGATCTGGCGCTGGCGGTCGGAGGTTCCACCGGGAGGGTATTCCGCTACTTCCGTGGCGCCTGGGCGGCCGGTGTTTCGTCGCCCAACGTCATGGGGGCCACTGGGGTCTCGTTCAACGCCGACGGGACACGGGCTCTGATCTTCGGGGGATACGGCTATCTCGGTGAGTATCGGCACAATCTGTATGCCGCCTCGGCGATCACGCAGTTTCGGCTTCCATTGGCGGATGCGCCCTACAGCCAGCCCTCCAACGCGATTGCCACTGCGGTCGCGTGGCGGCCTGGGTGTGACGGGGGAATCATCGTAGGTGGCGGCACTCAGTCGAGTGGACGTCCGAGCGCCCTTTTCGCCCGGTTCTCAGTTCGCAATGGCCGACCCTGCGTGCCGTAGGTTGCACACGAAATCGAAGGCTGTGGGCGCTCACGCGAACGGACCGGTTTGCGCTCACGCGGAGTGACCCCTCTCGGGAGACGCGTTTCGCGTCGCCGTCGTGGCCGTGTTCCTGATCGTGTTTGCGATGGGGTCGCTGGCGAGGTCGTCAGCGAGGTTCGGCGCGTGCGGATGAGCACGGCGTCGCCGCGGGCGTCATCGTCGGTTCGTCGTCGCTGTCGGGGAGGTGGGGCTACGGCTCAGGCGTGCGGAGCGAGTTGCCCTCGACGGCGATGGTCGTGCAGCGGTGGCGGAGGCGGTCGAGCAGCGCCTTGACCAGCTCCTTGTTGCCGAGGAAGGCGTACCAGTCCTCGTAGTCGAGGTTGGTGGTGATGATCGTCGAGTGCTTGTGGTACCGCTCCTCCATCAGCTTGAAGAAGATGTTGGTCTGCTCGGGACGGAGGTTGAGATAGCCCATCTCGTCGATGACGAGCACGTCGATCTTGGCGAGGCGATTGACCAGCTTTCGCGAGGAGCGGTCGGCCAGAGAGGCGTACATCTCGTCGAAGAGGTCCTGGGCCCTGACGAAGCGGCCGCGGTGCCCGCTCTGCAACGCGCGCAGCAGGATCGCCGAGGCGAGCCCGGTCTTGCCGACGCCGGTCGGGCCGATGAAGACGATGTTCGCCGCCTTGGGCGATGAAGTCGAGCTCGGCGAGCTGCCGCACGACGGCCTCGGGGACGCCGGGCTGCCGGGCGAAGGGGACCTGTCGAGCGTCCACCGCTCGGGCATCTTCGCGCGCTTGATGCGGGCCTCGACGCGGTGCTCGCGCTGGTGATCGAACTCCTCGCGCAAGAGGCGCGCGAGGAAGTCGCGGCAGCTCGGGTGAGCCTTCTCGGCGCGGGCGAGCTCGCGCGAGACGATGGCCCGCGCGCGCGGCGGCTTGAGACTGGAGAGCAGTTGATCCAACTCGTCGTCGTCACTCGTCATCATCACCTCCGTCGGGGTTGAGGGCCGCGGGTCGAGCCGGAAGTACGTCCCGCCAGCTCCCGCAGCGATCGACTCGATGCGCGCCGTCCATCAGCCCGTGCTCGGTGGCCCTCGCCACGGCGCCTCAGGGGCTCGGCGGGGAAGTCCATCCAGAGCTGGTGCATCGCGCGCACGACGCGGGCGTTGTGCTGGTCGCGCGCCACTAGCGTCGAGCTTCAGGTCGCGATCACCGTCGAGGCACGCAACACGCGCTCCTGCTCCAGCACAACGGGGGCTGGTGCTGGCCGTGTCGCCAGCGCCGCCCGTCCTGGTGCTCGGGGCGCGTCGCGCGGCCCTGGAGTCCGTCCTCCAGGCGCGGGTGCGCTGGCCACCGGCTTCGAGCGCTCGGCGACCCGGCGCGAGGGGTCGAAGACGCGGGCGGTGGTGGCGTTCTCGTGGACGTCCACCTCGCGCGCGATGAGGGCCACGGGCACCGAGTAGCGGTTGGTGTGGAGGGTGACGTAGCCCTCGGAGTCCACGACGCGCGCGTGTGGATCTCTTTCGACCGTCGGCACCCACTCCGGCAGCGGCGCGAGCACGGTGCGCTTCGTGCGCGAAGAGCGTCCGGGGCGCGGCGCGGAGAAAGCTGCTTGACGGTGCCATTCTTCTGGTCACACCAGGCGCGAAACTGCGCGCTGAGGTCGCCGGGACGTCGGCGAAGGTGCGGCCGGGGTAGAAGTGCTGTTTTCGATGTAGTCGAAGGGTCGCTCGACGCGCTCCCGATCGCTCGGCGTGCCCGACGGCGTGTGCCTCGAAACGGGAGCTTGAAGCGCCTGGCAAAGGCC
>JADJAE010000113.1 GCA_016704445.1 Deltaproteobacteria bacterium | reverse complement strand
AGGTGACGCGCGCGAGGCGGTGCCAACCGCGGGCGTTGAGGGCGATGGCGGAGGAGAAGGTGACGACGGCGAGGGCGTTGGCGAGCGACCCGGCCCAGTAGGCGCGGAGGTCGACGACGGCGTACCCGACGACGAAGCTGGCGCAGGTGACGATGCCGACGGCGGAGGTCTGGTTGACGAGGCGGACGCGGCGCTGCTCGGCGGGGTCGCGGCCGACGGCGCCGGGGCTGTCCGCCGCGTCGAGCAGGCGCGACCAGCGCGATCGGGCGGAGGGGACGGGGGCGTCGGTCACGGCGCCGATGGTACGACGACGGGAGGAGATCCGATGACGATGACGACGACGACGGACGAGGGGTCGTTCACGCTGGGCGGATAGGGCATCCAACGCCCTGTGGGCTTGAGACCCCCCCGCCCGTTGGTCCAACCGGACGTCGTCGCGGTGCGCCCAGCGCGCCCACGGATTACTGCCGCGCATAAGATGGATTCTGTAACCTATTGTATTTGCATTGTATTATGGTCGACAAGACGATCTATCGGACGCTGGATGGACTTCGCCACGGTGACGACGTGGAAAGCGAGCAGTCGGCGAGCGTGGACGCGGTGGGCCATGTCGCGAGCGTAGTCGGGAGTCCCGACTCGTTCGAGTTCCCAGTTGCTCGACCTGCCGTCGCAGAACGCAGGCCGCGTTGCTTTCCAACGCGATCGCTGGTACGGCCTTCACGCGCTTCGTTCGCGGGGAATCCACCGATGTCCGAGCCCAGTACACAACGGTCAGAGCATCTCGCCGCGGGCGCCGTCATCGCTCAACGATATCGGGTCATCCGGCTTCTGGGGTCCGGCGGCATGGGGGCCGTGTACGAGGCGGAGAACACCTGGACCCACCGGCGCGTCGCGCTCAAGACGATGCGCGCGGAGGTGGCGACCAGCGAACTCTACCTGCAACGCTTCAAACAAGAGGCCCGCGCCGCCTCGCGGCTGGCGCATCCCAATATCGTTGACGTGCTCGACATGGGGGAAGACGCTGAGCTTGGGGCGCTCTACATCGTCCAGGAGTTCCTCTCCGGCTGCGACCTCCGCACCCGCCTGGAGCAGGTAGGGCGGCTCGATCCGTCGACAGCGCTCTCCCTCCTGCTGCCAGTGATGGATGCGCTCGCGACCGCCCACAAGGCTGGCATCGTCCACCGCGACCTCAAGCCCGACAACATCTTCCTCGCCGACACCGCCCGCGGAGTCGTCCCCAAGCTCATCGACTTCGGCATCGCCAAGGTCGTCGGTGACGACGGCGGAAGCCTTCAAAAGACCAGCACCGGGCTCGTCATGGGGACGCCGTATTACATGTCCCCTGAGCAGGCCCGGGGCGACTCCAACCTTGGGCCGCCCGCCGACATCTGGTCGATGGGGGTCGTGCTGTACCAGGCGCTCTCGGAGAAGCGGCCCTACTCGGCGACCAACATCAATCTCCTGCTCGCGAAGATCATCTACGAAGAGCCGCTGCCGCTCGCGGAGGCCGCGCCCGACCTGCCGCCGGCCCTCGTCGCGGTGATCGATTGCGCTCTCCGCAAAGAGCCCGGCCTTCGGCACGCCACCATGACGGAGTTCGCGGAGGCGCTGCGCGGTTGTGACCTGACGGCGCCCACGGCTCCGCCCGCACTGCCGACGACCCAACCCGCTCCCGCCGGGTTGCCGTCGACCTTCAGCGGTCTCGACCTCGCGATACAACCCGCCTCCGATGCGGTCGTTCAACCGGCCCCAGGATTCCACGCCCGGCGCGTCGTTACCGGGTTTGTGGGTTCGGCGTGGTACTCGCGGCGGTTGCCTTGTTCTCAGTGGCCCGAAAGGCCCCAGATCGCCCGCCTGCCCAACCGCCCGAGCACGCACCCCCGCCCAGGTCCCTTCCGCTCACGGTTCTCGTTGCGGCGCCCGCCGTGACGTTGCCAGCGACCACCCCTGCGACACCCGACGCGGGCACCGCCACCTCGGTTCCAGGGGTCGCGAGCACGATGCCGAGCCGCCAGCCCTTCCGTCTTCGACCAGCGTCACGCATGAATGCTCGCCCCGAGCTGCTACCCACGGGCGGAGCCTCGCCAGCGGTCAATTTGCTCGTCCCACGACGCCACGCTCCATAGACGCGAGAGGAAGCCCTTGACAGCACGGAGCGATCTGCGGCGGAGTGAGCGGATGTCGCGCTCGATGATGTTTGTCGGCCCCGCTCTCGTGCTGGCATTGGTCGGAAGTAGTGCTCAGGCGCAGCCACGGTCCGGCCGTTCGCCAGCGTTCGACCGGGGCGTCGCCGCGTTGGAGGCGGGGCGCTACGGCGACGCCGTGGGCGACCTGGAAGAAGCCGTCCGGACCGATCCGACGCCCCTCGCGATCTACAACCTCGGCCTGGCGTACCGCGGAGTTGGCCGCAGCGCGGACGCGGTCGCGGCCTTCGAGCGCTACGTGGGCGCTCCCGAACGAAGGGCCAATCCGGCTGTGCTGGCCGCCGTTCGCCAGGAGATCGCTACGCTGCGCGCCCGCATCGCCACGCTGATTGTCGACACCGACCCGCCCGACGCCACGGTGACCATCGACGGTCGCCCAGCGTCGGATGGCCGTGGGGGCGTTCGTCTGGACGCGGGAGCGCATATCATCGAAGCGAGCGCGCCCGGCCGTCGAGCACAACGGCAGTCCGTTACGCTCCGGGCAGGCGTTCAGGAGCGCGTGACGATCCGTCTTGTTGCCGAGGTGGCGGCGACGAATTCCTCTGTGCCACCACCCGTGACCGCCACCGTGGCGGCGGACAGTTGGGGCCGTCTCATCGACCGCGGCGTCACCGAAGAGGCAACGTCACGCTTGGAGAGATAGCGAGACGCGAAGCTGAGCTGGTGGCGCGGCGGCAGGTGCGTTCAACGGTGCGGCTGGTGCTGTATGGCCACGCTGGAATCGGGGTCGGGATGGGTTCAGATGATCTGGGGTTCGTCGGAGGTCTTGGCGTTGGACTTCGATACTCACTATCCGACCGGTGGGACTTTCAAATGCGCGCACTGGGCTATATTCGATCTAATCCGTACGACCATAATATTCCCATAGAAGCCCGGCTCGACGTGGGTTTTCGTGTTCGCCCGGGATCGGCATTGTCGCCATTCTATCTTGGCATGGGCCTCGTCGCCGGACTCACCTATCGGGAAGACTACGTGGTTTCATTTTCTTCATATCATGTTGAATCCGGCTTCTTTGTGCTTTCCGGCGCTTTTTTGTTGAATCCGGCTTCGTGTTCGGTCCACGAGAGCAATGGGACATCGGCGTACGAATCAGCGGAGGTTATCCATACTTCGAAGGAGGCCTCCTCTTCGGCTGGGCGGTGCTTTGAGGCTCGCTCTCGCCCTGACTCTGCTGGGCGTCGTGTCAGGATGCGCCTTCGGCACGGAGTCGGTCCCACTGTCGCCAGCCTGGGGGTCGCAGTCCACCCCGATTCTCGTTGTCCGCCGGGACTTCCCTCTGCAGGGTTCCATCGAAGAGCTTCGCGGCGCCGCCGAGCGCGCCTTCGTGCCGCTGGGCTGGCACGTCCGGGCGCGCGGCCGCCACACCCTGATTCGTCCGAACGAAGACCGCGCGGTGGTGGTCCTGTTGTCCCTGCACGACACGACGCTGGTGGTCCGCGGCAGCGTCCTTCCGGGGGCCCGCCCGGTGCGAGCGCTCAGCTCGCCCGCATCCCCGCCTCCATCGAAGCGCTGCCTGGTGTCGGCGCCCGCACCCTGCCGCGCAGGTCGCGACGACACCGGCTACGCCTACGCCCGCGGCCGAGGCCGAGGGCCCGCTCCGCCCGCTCCGCCCCCATCGCTCCCGTCACTGAACAACCCACGCAGAGGAAATCAATCGTGAAGTCTGCACTCATTTTCGGACTCTTCAGCCTCTTGTTGAGCGGTTGCGCCAACACCATCAACGGCGTCATCACCTCGGACGAGCGCCGCATCTGGGTCGTGCGCAATCAATCGGAGGTCTTCCGCTGCGCGGACGGCTCGGGAGAGGGTGAGCCGCCTCGCCCGGTCTGCGTGCGTGCGCCGCTCGTCAGCACCCCGGGACAGTAAAACCACCGGCGCTGCCGTCCATCGAAGGCCCGTCTCCGCGGTCGCACGTGGTGGTAGTCACCGCGCCCCTACGCACGCGCTCCTTGATGAACTCGGCTCCGCCGCCTCCGCGGCCCTGGTGCAATCCTTCGCGCTCGACGGTGCTGCGCCCGCAGCGGTCTTCGTGCCGTTGCCGCGTGCCAACCTTCAGCGAGCTCTACAGCGGCCACGTCCGGAGCTCTTGACAACGCACCGCCAACCGCGAGCTGCGCACAAGGGCGATCTGGTAGCTGGAGCGGACCCATGCCAACGCAGCCCCCGCGGCGCTGCGCCATGGGTTCGCTTGTCCCCCCCGCTGCGGTCTCCACGAGGCCGCAGCCTGCGAGCCGTGGAGACCTGAAGGGGCCGGGCCGAGCATTCGTGGTCATCGTGATCGACAGCGTTGTGGTGGCCGTGAGACATCGCAGTGGGAGGTGAGCGTGTGAGGGAATCACGGGCGAGGATTGCGCTGCTGTCGATGCTCGTCTTGAACGCCTGCGACGACTCCGGGGCCCCGCCCGGGGGGCGTACGGGGGTCGACGCGGGCGCCGCGCTCGAGACGCCGGAGGGCTTCGTGCGCCGCTTCTCCGCGGCGCTGTGCGAGGCCGTCGCGGACTGCCAGTGGCCCGTCGGCCTCGTGCGACCGCCGCGCGTTCCCATCGCGGGCCGCTACGCCGACACCGACGTCGACAACGCCGACTGGCGGATAGGCATCCAACGCCCCGTGGGCTTGAGGCCCCCCCGCCCGTTGGTCCAACCGGACGTCGTCGCGGTGCGCCCAGCGCGCCCACGGATTACTGCCGCGCATAAGATGGATTCTGTAACCTATTGTATTTGCACTGTATTATGGTCGACGAGACGATCTATCGGACGCTGGATGAGCGAATCCAACGGCCCTCGCTCCGCCCCGTCGAGACAAGCCCCGGCCTCACGTCGTCAGCCGTTCGCCCGCTGTCGCCGTTGCCCTCCGCTGTGCCCACGCTCGCGTCAGCTCGTGTCGTCGAAGTGACGCGCGGACGCCGCAACGATCCGCGCGGCGGAGAGCCCCACGTGCGTCAGGATCCGCTCGATCACGGCGCGCTGCGTGATGACGGCGATGAACTGCATCCTCCCTCCGCACCGCGGGCACCCGAGCACGTCCCAACCCCACACGCGGTGCATCAGCGTGGCCCAGTCCATCCTCCCCGGGGTGCGTACTGCCGCTGGCGGCGCAGCGCTGTTCGTCGTCCACATCCACCCGTCGTCGCCCGTAGCTTCGACACGCGTCGTCGTCGTCGCGGTCGCGGTCGCGGTTGTGGTCGCAGGCGTCTCCGTCGCATCCTTCCCATCGCGTGCACGCGCCGCCAAAGTCGCGCACGCCTTCACCACCGCGCTCGCTGACCGCAGCGGAACCACCGCGACGCGCCAGGGAGAGTTCGGTGCAAATACGCCATGATACCGCACCAACGGAAATCTCGGCGGAGGCACCAGCGCGCTCAACCTGGCCATGAATTCCATCGGCTCCATGATCCGATGGGTCTCTCCGCGCCCGCCGGGCACCTTCAGCTGCCACGCCACGCGCCCGTCCGCGAGCTCGCTCACCCGCCCCGACGCCACCGCAGGGCGACGGTGCCAAAATCGCTTGATTTCGTGGGCCCCCTTCTCCGCTGCCGCGTGCCCTACCCCCATCGGATGATGCTCATCGTTGCCCTCATCGTCACCCGAAGGCCGCCCACTCCGCGGTTGCGGACGGCCCGCGAGCGGGCCTGCAACCGCTGAAGTGGGAGCCTGGAACTGAGCGTCCCGCCTGCGCGGGACTTCCTGCAGGCGCATCGAGCGCTGGAGCGCTCGATGAAGGGGACGTAGGGGCTCAGATAGGGAAGCGGGACAATTCGCTGATCGCCGCATCGGCGGCCGTCGCGACAGCCGGTGACCTCCCGACGGTCGCGCGAGCGACCGGCGCGCCGACAGGAAGTCCCGCGCAGGAGGCTGACCGTTAATGCGGGGTTGCTGCGAGAGCTCTTGCCGGATAGAGCGCGCGCATGAGCCGACGACCTGCCGTGCGTGTCCGCGAGCCGAAGCGTGAGGGGCAGGAGATCGTGTTCGTGGTGGCCGAGGACAGCCTGCCGTTGTCGCATCCCGCGCGGCTCTTGTGGACGGCGCTCGGGGACTTCGATCTGTCGGCCTTCGTCGTCGACGCCAAGGCCGTCGCCCACACCGCGGGCCGTCGCGTCTACAGCCCCCGCATGATGCTCACCCTCTGGGGCTACGCGCTCTCCGAGGGCGTCGTGCACGCACGACAGATCGCCCGCTTGATCCACCGCGACGTCACCTACCGATGGATCGTCGGTGACGTCGACGTCGGGCGCAGCCGCCTCTCGGACTTCCTCGGCCGCCACCGCGAGGCGCTGATCGACCTGCTCGCCGACGTGCTCGGCGCTTTGATGGACGCAGGGCTCTTGTGGCTCCCGAGCCACCGACTCGCCCAGGACGGCACCAAGGTCCGCGCCGACGCCGCGATCGGCTCCTTCCGCACCGCCGAGGGACTCGCCGACTGCCGCGCGCAGGCCGAGCTGCACCTCAAGGCGGTGCTCGCGACGATGGACGAGCCGCCCCTCTCGGCGCGCGAGCAGGAGGCCCGGGAGCGCGGCGCGATGGACGTTCTCGACCGGATCAAGGCGGCCACGGCGGCGGTCGCGGCGGTCGCGGCGCAGCGCGCGGCGAGCCGCGACCCGAAGCGCAAGGCGACCGCCAAGGGCTCCACCACGGACCCGGACGCGCGCCTGATGCGGATGGCCGATGGCTCGATCGCGCCGGCCCACAACGTCCAGTTCGCGACGCTGGGCGACCCCGCGGGCGGCCCGGTCGCGATCGTCGGCGTGCGGGTCACCTCCGCGGGCAACGACAAGGCAGCCTGCGGCCGATGCGCGCGACCGTGGGGGAGCTCACCGGCCACACGCCGGACGAGGTGCTGGCCGACCCGGACCACGTGACGCTCGACGACCTCCGCCTGGCGAGCGCCGAGGGGTTCACGATCGTCAGTCGGGTGCCCGCGCGTTGGATTCCCGAGGGCAAGGGACAGGACGACGTGACGCGTGCGTGGATGCAGCAGGTGGAGACGGAGGGATCCAGGGCCGTGTACCGGGGTCGCAAGGCGCTGGCGGAGCGCCCAAACGCGATCCTGAAGGACACGTACCGACTGGATCGCCTGACGGTGCGGGGGCGGGAACGGGTCGAATGCGTGGCGTGGCTGGTCGCTGTGATGATCACGCTCCGCGAGCACCGCAAACACTGGCTGAACTGAGCGCGATCTCACGACCGAGAGCATCCCCGGCCCTTGCTTCCGACCCGCCGTCCGCTCGCCCGCCCACAGCGTCACCGCGAGACTCCCACGCCGTCCGATGCCGTCGGTGGCGCGCGCGTCTCTCAGTTCGGTCGCGACCACCAACCGCATTAGCGGTCAGCCTCGGATGCGGGGCGCAGCGACCGGACAGCAGCACGAGCCGTCTGCATGAGGTCGAGCCGGTGCCGCGGCCGAACACCCGGCCACGAGGGCGATGAACAGCGGCGCGTATCGATCGAGCCTCTTGCGATCGAGGACCATGACGCTCACGAACCAGGTCGAGGGTTCCGACACTGGCCCTTGCCGGGTGGGCGCAGGCGTTGCCGGGCGTCCTACCCCAACGCAGTGCGCTCCTCGCCAGTGAGCACCCGCGCCTCCACCACGGGCCTACCCCCTGCGTCGAAGAACGGTGTCGGCGATCCCCCGCCCGCCCCGAGGCCCCGCGCCATGATGCCCACCGCGCCGGCGATCACCCCGATGGACGCCGTCGGCTGCACCCCCGGCGGGCACCCGCCCTTCGCGAACCGCCCGTGGACCCCGTGGGCCTTCCCATACAGCCCATCGAGCACCCCCGTCGTCGACCGCCACCACCCGCCGCACCAGCCCGACGAACGGCACCCGCCTGCGCCCGAGGGTGTTGCCGATGGGCGTCCGGCAACACGCCGCGTACCAGCGGTGCAGCCCCTTCGGCGACAGCCGCAACAACGCCAGCTCCGCAGCGCCCTCGTCGATGCGCAGCCGCGAGGGCCATGTCTGGATGACCTCGGTGCCCCCGTGGCGATCGACGAGCTCATCGCGCCCGAGCCAGCGCGCGTACGCCTGGCAGTCGTCGCAATAGCAGACGCCCCGCGCGCCCTTGATCGGCACCGCAGAGAACACCCCGCGCAGTCGACCGCAGGTGCAACGCAGCGGGAGCGCGACGGAGGCAGCGGGCATGGTTCCATCCTACGGATACGCCGAGGGGCGGTGGAGGGCGCTGCGCTTACCTGCATCTGAACGCAGCCGCGGAGACGATGCGACCGACTGAGAGATCAGTAGTCGCTGTCCTCGCCTCGCTTCGTGCTGTTCCAGATCTCGGCGTATTTCGCCCGCACCATCGGGGCGAGGTCGTCGACGAGCTCCAGCGGGAGCGCGGCGTGGCGAATGAGCTCTGCACGTCGGCGAGGTCTTTCAGGCGATCGGGGTTGGTCAGGCCCGACGCGAGCTTCAGCTCGACGAGATACCGGATGGGCAACACCATCACGGCGTCGCCGCGCACAGCCACGGTCGGCGAAGGAAAGCTCACCTCCTTCGGCAGCCCGTCGCCCGGGAAGTCGCCCGTGATCAGCACGTCGATCTTCACGCCGGACTCGGTGTCCCGAACTCCCTTCGAGCCGGGGAAGCGCTCGAGATAGCCGCGCCCGAGGTGCTTCGCCTTGAAGGCCGCGAGGCCGGCGGCGTCGAGGAGAACGTCGACGTCCGTCGTCACGCGCCGATAGCCCCAGAGGTTGAGCGCCATCGCGCCCGCGATCGCGTAGGGGATGCCGTCGGCTTCGAGCGTCTGGCAGAGCCGGCGCATCGCACCGTGAACTTCGTCGGTGCCCATGAAGAACCTCTCCGCGAACCGCACCCCGTCCCAGAATCGCTGGGACTGTCGCGGCGACAGCGCAGAATCGGTCGGTCCGTGGCTCACGTCGGGGAAACATAGTCCCGTGGACGCCGCACCGTCGAGCGCGGCGGCGCGCCTTCCGGCGGAGCGCCGCGCGGTCCACGCGGTCGCCCGCCCTGTCGAAGGGCCTCGCGACGAGGATCATCAGCCCCGCTCACGCCCGGGTGCGCCCAGGCGAGCGCCCGTCAGCGTGTGCCAGGGCATCGTCCCGGGACGCTCCCGCCAACGCTCGCGGGAGCGCGTACTGCTGGTGATAGGCGATCCGGTAGCTGGAGCGGGTCCGTGCCGACACGGCTCTCGCAGCACTGTGCCATCGCTTCGCCTGATCCCTCGGAAAGGTCAGCGTGTGCGGTCGTCCTGCCAGAGCAGGGCGACGCCCGCGTGAAGGCGGTGCACCGCCCGTCGCTGCCGCCCGCGAAGCCGCCGTCGGTCAGCGCCCCGCGAGATCGGCCCGGGCGCCGAGGCACCCCCGCACCGCGGCGACGTCTGCTTGGGCGGGACCGGGGGGGTGCTCCTCAAGCCCCGGCCGACCGCACCCCGCTGGCGCGGGTCACATCGGGCGGGCAGTGAGGAGACGCGGCCGCGCTCGATGATGGTGCCGTCGAGGCGGAAGGGGGTGACCTCCAGGCGGGTCATCGTGGCGTGCACCCGGAGGAAGTTCACGACGCTCTCGTAGTAGGCCGACCAGGAGCGGGGCATGCCGTCCTGGAGCTCGTAGAGCTGCGCGCCCGCGCCGGCGGCGACGATGTAGCGCGTGCCGCGGCGGCCGCTGACCTCCTGGCCGCGCCCGTCGAGGTCCTTGCTGAGCTCGAAGTCGTGCTCGTGGCCGTTGAGCACGAGATCGACGCCGAACTCGTCGAACACCGGCGCCCAGGTGGTGCGGATGAACACCGTGTCGGTGGTGGACGAGTGCCGCGACGAGGCGAAGCAGGGCTTGTGGTGCACCGCGACGATGAAGGGCACCCGGGCGCGGTTGGCGCGGGCGCGGGTGAGGTCGGCGCGCATCCAGGTGAGCTGCGTGCCGGCGACGTTGCCCGCGTAGTCGTCGCGCAGCGGGGTGTCGTTGAGGAAGAGGAAGTGCACCGGGCCGTAGTCGAAGGAGAAGTACAGCTCGCTCTGCTCGGGCGCGTCGACCTGGGGCTGCGCGAACTGGAGCAGGTAGTTGATCGCGAGGGCGTCGTGGTTGCCGTGGGCCATCATCCACGGCATCACCGCCTGCGAGGCCGCGGCGCCGGTGAACCACTGCTGCCACGCGCCCTGGAGCGTGCCGAGCAGCACGGCGTCGCCGCTGAAGATCTGGAAGTCGGGCTGCTGGGCGCCCATCACGACGCGCTCCTGCACCTGGCGCCAGGTGGTGAAGTTGTCGCGCGAGTCGCCCGACACGACGAAGTTGACGTCGTAGTCGGTCCGCCCCGGGGCGGGGGCGGTCTTGAAGCGCTGCACGGCGCTCCAGTGCCCTTCGCCGCCGACGCGGTAGTGGTACGTGGTGTCCGGGCGCAGTCCGCAGAGGTGCGCCTCGTGGATGGTCACCTCGGTGTTGCCGGTGCCGCCGGTGCTCACGCTGCCGACGGCGGTCTGGTCGAGCATCGTGGGGCTCGTGCCGAGCTGCACCACCGAGGCGCGGGTCTGGTTGTCGGTCTGCCACGCGATGGCGATGGTGGTCGACGGCTCGGCGGGCCACGAGGTGTGCACGTTGCGCGGCTCGGGCATCGGGCCGAACACGGTGCGGTTGCCGAGCACGTTGTTGATGGTGCCCGGGAGCGAGCGCACGCGGTGCATGCACCCCTCGGGGGTGTACGTGAGCGGGGCGTTCTCCGTCGCGAGGGGGTCGCCCGCGTCGCCCGGGGCGGCGTCGGGGCTGAGGCCCTGGGCGTCCGTGGGCGCGGCGCCGTTGTCTGTCGGCGCGACCGAGCCGGCGTCGGTGGACGGGGCGCCGAGGGTGTCCTGGCAGCCGAGCGTGAGCGAGAGCGCGGCGAGGAGCGAGAGCGGGCGGAGGGTGCGCATGGGGGTCCTCGGGGGCGACGGCGGGTCAGAACGACCCGGTGAGCAGGAGGGTGAAGAGGTTGTTGTTGACCACGCCGCTGCCGGGCCGACGGTCGTTGGTGACGTCGCGGTGCTCGGTGTTGATCGTGTACTGGGCCTGCGCCTTGAAGCCGTGCCCGAGCTGGTACCAGTTGAGCCCGAAGGTGTAGGCCCGCGCGAACATGAAGTCGCGGTAGACCTCGCGCGACTGCGAGCCCGGGAGGCGCTGGCCGCACTCGGGGCCGGCGTTCACGGTGTAACAACTCGAAGGATCGAAGCTCTGCGCGCGGGCGACCACCTCGAGGTGGTTGCGCAGCGAGGGCGCGGGGATGAAGTACCCCGCCTGGACCATCCAACCCAGGGACTGGGTGCTCGGCGCCGCGGTGGTGTCGGTCTCCTGGGTGTCGCGGAAATACACCTCACCGTAAACCGATGCCCCGCGCGCGGCGAAGAACACGTCGGCGCCGAAGGAGTTGAGGGTGATGCGGTTGGGCGACGGGGTCGACTGCCCGGGGAGGGTCACGAGCCCCACCTGGCGGATCTGGCTGGCGGCGTTGAAGCCGATGGCCAGCGTGGCGGCCTGCGGGAGGTTGACCGAGCCCTCCTGGAGGGCGCGCGGGCGGCCCAGGGGTTGACCGCGACGCGGCCGGCGTAGAGGAAGAAGCCGTCGAGGTTGAAGGCGCTGTTGGAGCCCTTCCCGTTGAAGACGCCAGCGTAGTACTCGAACATGTCGCGGGGCCCGGCCCAGCCCCAGACCATGCCGCCGAGGTCGAAGCTGGGGATGAAGCGCACGCCGCTGGAGTTGGCGCCGCCCGCCCAGAGCGCGCGGTCGGAGAACTGGAAGCGCGAGCTGGAGGTGAGCTCCTGGCGGGAGAAGGGCACGCGAAACTGCCCGATCTGCACCTGAAGCCAGCGGCGCACGGGCACGAGGGCGTAGGCGTCGAGCAGCTCGAGGTTGTTCGACATGTTGAACTCCACCCGCATCTGGAGCAGCGGGTGCGCCTGGCCGTGGAGCACCACGCGGGTGCGCTGGAGGCTCACGCCGGGCGGCAGCGAGAAGTTCGACGTCGACTCGAGGTTGTACCCGGTCTGCACGATGAACTGCGGCTGCGCGTAGAAGCCGAGGTCGAGCCAGCGCTCGGCGACCCCTTCGGGGAAGCGGCTGGCGCCAACCTCGTTGAGACGAAGCCTCTAGCAGAGCGGGAGCGGTCGATTGCGACGTTCGGGTGACAGGTCGGCGGAGAGACGATGGGCTCAGGAGAACTTGCCCGTCACCGCGAGGAAGGTGACCTTGTCGGTGGTGTCTCGGAGGCGGGCCGTGAGGGTGCGCACGACGTTCCAGAGCACCTCGTAGGCGAGGTCGCGGTGGACGAGCAGCAGGTGCTCCATCTCGTCCTTGCGGATCTCGAGCACCGAGCACGCCTCGTGGACGTGGGCGTCGGCGCTGCGGGGCGCCGGGTCGATGACGGCCATCTCGCCGAAGTAGTCGCCCGCGCCGAGGATGGTGAGCGCCTCCTCGCCCATGCCGGGCACCTCCCGGGAGATGCGCACCCGCCCCTCGGTGATGAGGTACAGCCGGTCGCCCACGTCGCCCGCGCGAAACAGCACCGTCCCGATGGGGTACCGCTGCGCCGTCGCGATGCTCGCCACCCGGGCGAGGGACTTCGGGGAGAGCCCAGGGAAGAGCGCGATGCGCGCGATGGGGTTGTCCGTCGGCGCGGGTTCCGCGGTGGGGTGGCTCATGACAGCCGCGGAGTGTGGACGAGTCTCGCGCGCCCGCAAAGCGACCGGCGAAGGGGAGGGGAAGGGAGGGATGGGCGTCAGCCCTCGAGGGCGGAGACGTAGCGCTCGGCGTCGATGGCGGCCATGCAGCCGGTGCCCGCGGCCGTGACGGCCTGGCGGTACACGTGGTCGGCCACGTCGCCGCACGCGAACACCCCGGGGATGTTGGTGCGCGTGGTGCCGTGGATCACCCGGAGGTAGCCGTTCTCGTGGGCGTCGACCGTCCCGAGGAAGAGCTGCGACGCGGGGGTGTGCCCGATGGCCACGAAGACGGCGTCGATGGCCATCTCGCTGACCGCCTGGGTCACGGTGTCCTGGAGCAGCACCGAGGTGACCTTCTTCTTGGTGACGTCACGCACCTCGGCGATGGCCTTGTTCCAGTGGATCTTGATCTTCGGGTGCCGGAACACCCGGTCTTGCATGATCTTGCTGGCGCGGAAGGCGTCGCGGCGATGCACGAGGTGCACGGTGCTGGCGAGGTTGGCGAGGTAGAGGGCCTCCTCCAGCGCGGTGTCGCCGCCGCCGACCACGATGACCTCCTGGTTGCGGAAGAAGGTCCCGTCGCAGGTGGCGCAGGCCGAGACGCCGTGGTTCTGGAGGTCCTTCTCGCCGGGGACCTCCAGCCAGCGGGCGACGGCGCCGGTGGCGATGATGATCGACCGGGCCTCCAGGGGCTCGGGCTGGCTCTCGACCCACACGCGCTTCACCGGGCCGTGCAGCTGACCTTGAGGGCGTCTTCGGTGAAGAAGGTGGTCCCGAAGCGCTCGGCCTGGGCGCGGAACATCTCCATGAGCTTGGGGCCCGTGACGCCGTGCGGGGAAGCCTGGGTAGTTCTCGACCTCGGTGGTGATCATGAGCTGGCCGCCGGGCTGATGGTCGCTGCCG
>JADJAE010000112.1 GCA_016704445.1 Deltaproteobacteria bacterium | reverse complement strand
TCTTCGCGAGGAAGTCCCGCACCTGCTCCTCGGTCACTCCGTTGGCCGCGAGGGTCTTGCGATACTCCTCCTCGGCCGCGAGCCGGGCCTTGAACATGTACATCTGCACGCGCGAGTAGAAGTTGGTGGCGCCGTCGCCGCTGGTCTCCACCGCGCAGAAGATGGTCCCCGGGAAGCGCGACGTGATGAGCGACTGCACCCCGTCGGAGACGCCCGACGAGGGCATGCACCCGAAGGGCTTCACGCTCAGGGTCATGTGGGCCTTCTGTCCCACCACGTTGACGATCAGCTTGCCCACCTCCATGTGCCCTTCGCCGCCGCGCAGGTCATTGGAGTAGAAGCCCGAGGCCACCTCGGCCACGTGGTCCATGTCCGGGAGGGTGTAGCCGTGGAGGCCGAGCGGCAGCGCGAAGCACTGGAAGCCCACGCGCAGCCCCATCTCCGCGAGTCGCATGGTGGCGAGCCGCTTGGAGACATCGAAGCCCTCGAAGCCGTCGAGGCCATACTGGCCGCTGTCGGCGCTGCGGAGGTCGCGGCGCTCCCGGGTGTCCCGGGCCACCTCCCAGATGTTGTAGAGCAGCCACGCCGTGGTGAGCTGGATGTCGTCCTCGGCTCCCTCCGACTCGAGAAACTTCTGGAGGTGGTAGTTGCCGTCCCCCTCGGTGGTCATCGCCCAGAACTCGCCGATGATGCACACCTTGGCGCGCACCCGGAGCTTGTCGACCTTCACCGCCGCGAGCTCCTTCCGGGCGCGGTAGAGCGCCATGAAGATGTTGGTGCGGCTGTAGAGCGCCTCGTAGAGAATCTTCTTCACCCGGGCGACGGCCTCGTTGGTCGATCCCGGCACTACCTCGTAGGGGCGGATGCGGTAGCTCAGCGCATTGACCACATCGCCGCAGACGATGGCCTTGATGATGGCAATGAAGAACTCGGGGTTCATCTCCAGCCCGACGTCGTCGCCGGTGGCCTGGGAGAGGCCGCCCTGCTGCTGGAAGAGCATCACCCGGAAGCCGTCGAAGCCCGCGTCGCGCAGGGCCTTGCGGTACTCGGTGACGTACATCCCGAAGCGGCACGGCCCGCACGCCCCCGCGGTGAGGAACACGTAGTTCTTGACCATGTCCTCCGACGACATCCCGTGGATGTCGCGCAGGTCGATGAGGTGCTTCACCAGCGATCCGACGGTGAAGTAGGTCGGGTTGCACTGCCCCCGGTTGCCGAACTCCTTGCCCGTCTGGAGCCCCGCGCCGTCGGCCACTCCGAAGTAGTGGACGTTGTACCCGAGGCCCTTGAGGGCGCCTTCTACGAGGAAGTCCTGCGCCGCGGTCAGGCCCGAGATCAGCAGCGTGACCCTGGCCTTCTCGGACTTCGTCATGTTGGGCTTGAGCATCCCGTCGGCCCACTGGCGCCGCTCCTGGCGGATGCCCAGGCGCTCCCGCTCGGCGTCCTCCCAGGCCTTCAGCTCGGCCTCCACGTCGACGTCGCCCTCCTCGGGCCTCGACACGATCGGGCTGTCGAACACCGGAAGCCGCACCTTCGAACCATTGCCCTGCGTGTGCATTCCCATCGCGTCGCTCCTCTCCAGCCGTCGAACGTCACTCATCCGCCCACCGCCACCATTCCGCCTTCGGTCTTCTTTCGAAGCTGGATCAGCCCTGCGGGGCGCCGGCGGGGCGGCGGGTAGGCCGCCAGCCTCGCCGCGAGGCGCTCGATCTCCGCCTCCAGCGCCGGGGTCGTTGACCCGCCGCGCGGCGAGCTGGGCGCGCTTCAAGCGCAGCAGCTCCAGCCGCTTCTCGTCGATGGAGCGCGCCAGCGCGTCGCGCTTTCGCCCCTCGTCCTCCAGGCCCTCCTCATGGAGCTTGAGCGAGTGGGCGTAGGTCTTCACCCGGATCTTGATCGACCCGCCGGGCTTGTTGGCGTCGATGTCGTGGAGCGCCGCGTAGGGCGTCCCGTTGGCCGACACGATGCTCTCCACGATGCCGTAGGTCGGCGCGTCGTGGCCGCACTTGAACGAAGACAGGTCGAGCAGGGCGACGTGGGGGTGGCGCGCGGCGAACTTCACCGCCCACACCTTCTGCGCGCTGTTGGCCGAGTAGTTCTCCGGCCACACGTCGTTGATGTCGAGCGGGTGCTGGCCGCGCGCGAACTCCTCTGCGAAGAAGCGCTTGAGGTACTCGTTGTCGCGAGGGAGCGAGCGCACCGACAGGATGGGGTACCCCAGCACCTGAAACTCATCGGGAATCCCGTGGTTGAGCCCCGGGTCCGAGTGGTAGGGCCGCCCCACCATCAGGATCGCGACGCGCCCTTCGGCCTCGACGGTCTCCAGGATGGCGCGGCCCTTGTCCTGGAGGTCGCGGTCGAAGGCGTCGAGCGCGGCCATCGCCTCGCGGTGGGCGTGGTCGCTCTCGTCCTCGGTGATGCCGAGGCGCGAGGCCCAGGTGGCGAACATCCGTCGCGCGGTGAGGTTGGGCTCGGCGAAGGTGAGCGCCGGGTCGAGGTACTCGATGCCTCGCTGCTTGAAGAAGTCCACCTCCTTGGTGAACGCGGCCTTCATCACCTCCGGGGCGCCCGCCACGATGGGGCAGCTCGCCTTGTCCATCACGTTCTCCCCGAAGGAGGGGACGTGCGTGAGGATCGGGAAGAAGATGTAGTGAAGCTTCTTCTCGGTGTGGTGGTGGAAGAGCAGGTTGTGCACGTGCGCCTGCGCCACCTTGGAGGGGAAGCACGGGTCGATGGAGCCGTATTTGCCGCCCTCGACCCAGATCTCCTCCGTGGTCTCATCGGAGAAGACCACGTTCTGCTTCAGGATGCCGAGCGCCTCGAAGTAGGTCCGGAAGTAGGGTCCGGTGGAGTAGAGGTTGAGCACCCGGGGGATGCCGATGCGGACGCGCCGAGGCGCTCCCTGGGCGGCGGCGCCTGGCGCGGCGAAAGGCCCGGGTGACCTCGACCTTCTTGATGGAGAAGATGCCCCTTCACCACGATGTCCTTCACGGGCGAGCCCTCGGCGGGCATCGGGGCGGGGCGGTAGAAGTGCATGAACGCGCGCTTCGCCTCGTACTCGACGAGGTTGGGAAACTGCTTCGCGATCGCCTTGCGATCGGCCATGAGCGCGAGCATGGCCTCCTCGCTCTCGACGGTGCCCTTCTCACACGAGAAGCCCGAGATGTAGCGGGAGGTGGAGCCGTCGGGGCGCTTCGTGTCGATGAAGGTGCGCTTGCAGTTGTTGGGGCAGAAGTGGCAGACGGTGTCTTCGTCGTTGCGGGTCTCGAACTCGAGGTTGATCGCCGCGTCGAGGCCGATGAAGGTGCTCTGCCCCTTGCGCTTCACCACGCGCAGGGTCTCGAAGGCCGCCCCGAGGGCGCCGGCCTCGCCCGTGTGGGGGTGCACGAAGACCTCGGCGCCGGGCACGCGCTCCTTGATGTAGTCCACCTGCGCCTTGACGGCCGCGAGGTTGTACTGGGTGCCGCCCTGGAGCACGTAGCGCTTGCCCAGCGAGGCCATGCGGGGAATCTGGACGACGTACTGCCAGACGTTCTTCGGGAGCACCTGCGCGAGGCCCGCGAGGAGTTCCTCCTTGGAGAAGCCCTCCTTCTGGAAGTTCACCCGGTCGGTGTCGAGGAAGACCGCGCAGCCGTAGCTGAACTTCGGCGCGAGCTCGGCCGTGAAGGCCGTGTCGGCGTACTCCGTGACCTTGAGGCCGAACTGGTCGGCCATCGCCTGGAGCAGCATCCCGTTGCCCGCCGAGCACGAGTTGGACAGCCGGAAGTTGGCGATGTCGCCGTTCTTCAGGAAGAGCACCTTGATGTCCTGGCCGCCGATGTCGCAGATGACGTCGACGTCGCCGAAGAAGCGCACCGCGCTCATCATGTGGGCGACGGTCTCGACCACGTTGACGTCCGCCCGCAGCGCCTCCTGCAGCACGTCCGCGGCGTAGCCCGTCGCGCCGAAGCCCAGCACCTCCAGCGAGGCGCCCTGCTCGTGCACCCACGTCCGGAGCTGCAGGAGCAGCTCCTTGGTGTCTTGAATGGGGTTGCCCTTGGAGAGCTGATAGGCCTTCTGGATGATCTCGCCCTGCTCGTCGACGAGCACGGCCTTCGACGAGGTCGATCCGCCGTCGAGGCCGATGACCGCGCGCACCGTCTGCCCCGCGCGGAGGGGCATGGGGGTGAACTTCGGGATGCGGTAGAGCGAGCGAAAGCTGTCGATCTCGCGCTGTTGCGCGCGAGGGGCGGCCCGCGCGCTCGCCGAGGCGCGCCTTGCGGCCGTTGGTCATGTAGTCGACGAGGCCCTCGAGGCCCTGGTAGAGGCCCACCTCGGCGGGCTCCTTCAGGCCGTACACGCAGGCCCCGAAGGCGGCGTAGTACTGGGCGTTCTCGGGGACGAAGACCGTCTCCTCGATGGGGCGGTCCTTGGGCCAGTCGTAGCCGCGCTCGTCCCAGGTCTCGGGGATGCGCTTGCGCCAGCACTCCTGGAGGAAGGGCAGGTAGGTGTTGGGGCCGCCGAGGAGGAGCACCTTGTGCTTGAGGGTCGACCCGCGGGTGAGCACCGAGAGGTTCTGCAGCACGATGGCGTCGGCCAGGGAGCAGAGGATCTCGTCGGAGGGAATCCCGCTCTTCACCAGGTTGACGATGTCGGTCTCGGCGAAGACCCCGCACTTGGCCGCGACGTGGTGGAGCTTCTCGTCATTGAAGTGAAGCCCCCGCACGACCTCCGGGTCGAGGCCCACCTTGATCATGCACTTGTCGATGGTGGCGCCGGTGCCCGAGGCGCACTTGTCGTTCATCGACGGGGCGGCGGTCTTGTCGCCGGTCTTCTCGTCGGTCTTGAAGATGATGATCTTCGCGTCCTGGCCGCCGAGCTCGATGACCGAGCCCACGTCGGGGTGCAGGGTCTCCACCGCGAGGGTGACGGCGTTGACCTCCTGCACGAACTTCGCGCCGATGCCCGCGCACAGCGGCGACGCCCCGGAGCCCGTCAGGAACACCCGCCACTGCTCCTTCGGCGAGAGCGGGAACGCGGCCTCGATGGCCTGCATCAGCTCCAGCACCTTCTCGGGCTGCCGGGTGTTGTGACGCTGGTAGTCGCTCCACAGAATCTCTCGGGTGGTCGGGTCCAACGCCACGGCTTTCACCGTCGTTGAGCCCACGTCCATGCCCACCACTATCGGTTCCGTTCGCGTCGCGCCCATCCGTCCTCCGGCTCTGCAAGGGACCGCTGACTGACACGTCAGTCAGTGGGAGCGATGGGGGTAGCACGGCCCGGGCAGAACGCGCAACGTGTGCGCGGTGACAGGGATCAGCGCGGGAGGCTGACCACGAAGGCGTCGGTGCCGATGCTGGGGCGCGCGGGGGTTCGCCCCTCGAAGGTGGCGGCGGTGGTGTGGTCCCCGGCGATGACGTAGCGGGTGTTGCTGGTGGCGATGGCGAGGGGGCGGTGGGTGCCCGTGGTGAGCGCGGCCACGCGGGTGGCGGAGACATCCCCGGTGGGGGGAGCACGGCGAGGAAGCCCGCAGTGCTGGCGCGCTGACGCTGAGCGTGCCCGGGCGGTGAAGGTCGAGGCGTTGGTGGTGCCCACGACCCAGACTTGCTCCCGTCGGGGCGCACGGAGAGGGCGCGGGCGGTCTCCGCCGGAGCCCGTCGAGGCGCGTGGAGCCGAAGCGGGTGAGCCAGCGCAGCGCGCCCGTGGGCGAGAGCGCGACGGCGTAGGCGTCGTTGGCGCCGAAGGTGTAGCCGGTGGTGCCGAAGGTGACCGCGGTGCTCGCGGCCTGCCCGGTGAAGTACACGTTGCCCGCGGCGTCGAAGCCGATGCTCGAGAGCGACTCGGAGCTGCTCGACGAGGCGCGGAACTGCCAGCGCGTGGCGAGGTCGAGGCCCACGCGCACGACGAGGCCGTCGTTGGAGCCCGCGTTGCCGACGGAGCCGAGGCCCACGTCGAGGTCGGGGCTGAGGTAGTGCAGCGCCACCGCGGCGCCGTCGGGGCGGGCGGTGACGCCATCGAAGAAGGTGCCTGCGGTGCCACCGTAGCGGCGGAGGCCCTGCGGCGCGCCGTCGGCCGCGGTGAGGCGCATGAGGAACACGTCACCCGTGGCGCTCGCGGTGACCGTCTGCGTGCCCGCGGTGAAGGTGCCCGAGAAGTTCCCGCCGGCCCAGAGGCTCCCGGCGTCGTCGACGGCGAGGCCGAGGCACTGGTCCTGGAGGGTGCCGCCGAAGCCCCGGGCCCAGCGCAGCGCCCCTGAGGGCGACCAGCTCGCCACCCAGGTCTGCGTGAAGGTGTCGGGGGGCGTGATGGGTGGTGCTGCCGAGGTGACCGGGCTGGTGACGGCGCCGCACGCGTAGACGTTCCCGCGGCGTCGAAGACCACGGCGTTGCCCGGGTCGTTGCCCGTGCCGCCGACGCGCTGCTGCCAGCGCAGCGAGCCGTCGGGCGCGAACACGCTGACGAGCGCGTCGAGGCTCCCGGCGCTGCTCACCGTCGCCCCCGCGACCTGCACGTTGCCGGTGAAGACCGACATCGTGGCGACGTTGTTCGAGGCGTCCACCGCGACCGCGCGCACGGCGTCGTCGCTGGTTGATCCCCACGCCTGGTCCCACGCGGTCGAGACACCACCGGTGCACGTGCCGTTCACGCAGCTCTGCCCCGAGAAGCAGAGGCGCCCGCAGCTCCCGCAGTTCATCGCGTTCGAGAGGGTGCCGGTCTCGCACCCGTTGCCCGCGTTGCCGTCGCAGTCGGCGAAGCCCGGGTTGCACGTCACCGCGCACACGCCGCCGCTGCAGGTCGCCGCGCCGTTGCTCCCGCCGGGGCACTCGGTGTCGACGAAGCTCGCGCCCTGGGCGTCGCAGACCCTGCGACGTGTTGCGCTGGCGCAGGTCACCGCGCTCGGCTCCCGCACGCCTGCGCGACGCAGCTCCCGCCGCCGCACCGCTGCCCCGCGGCGCAGCGGGTGGAGGTCTCTTGCGAGCCCACCGAGTCACACACCGCGCGGGTGACCCCGTCGGCGCAGCGGGCCGCGTTGGGCACACACGCCTGGGCCACGCACGACCCGCCCGTCGCGCAGCGCTGCCCGCTGGCGCAGCGGGTTGCGGTCTCCATCGCGCCTTCGGCGTCGCACACGCTGCGGGTGAACCCGTCGGTGCACCGCGCGGCCCCGGGGGTGCACACCTGGGCCACGCACAGCCCCGCGGCGCAGCGCTGACCGCTGGCGCAGCGCGAGGCCGTCTCCATGCTCCCCTCGGCGTTGCACGTCGCGCGGGTGACCCCGTCGGAGCAGCGCGTGGTGTTCGGGGTGCACGCGTTCATCAGGCACTGCCCCTCGACGCAGCGCTGGTTGCTCGCGCAGTCGGCGTCGATGGCGGTGGAGCCCCGGTTGTCGCAGATGCGCGCGCGGGTGCCCGACACGCACTGCCGCGCGTTGGGCACGCACCGCTGCGCCACGCACTGACCGCTGGCGTCGTCGCAGAACTGCCCCGAGGCGCACTCCGCGTCGCGGGCGCACCGCCCGGGGGACCCGTCGCCCGGAGGGAGCACAACGTCTTGCGCCGCAAGGACATCGTCGCCGACAGGGACGTCCGAGGGCACGGGTGCGTCGGGGGTCACGGGCGCGTCAAGGGGCGCGGGGGCATCCACCGCGCCGCCCGTGTCGATGGGCGGCTTGGGGACGTCAGCGGCCGCGTCGAAGGGGGTGAACCCGCTGCCGCTGACGGGGGTGCCGCAGGCCGCGAGGGAGGCGCCGAGAAGCAAGAGGTGCGCGCGAGAGCTCATCGCCCTGCGGTTAGCAGATCACACGCCCCGCGCGACATCTGCGCGGGGTGACGGCAAGCTCTGCGCGGCGCCGCGCACCACCGCGGCGCGCGTGGTCTATGGTCGGAATGAACGAGAAGACCCCCGCGCGGCCCACGCGGCGGACCGTGCTGCTCACGGGCGCCGCGGCGATGGGGTGCGCGATGGAGCCGTCGACGCGCGTCACCGACCGCCCCGCACCGACGGACGAGGGAGACGTCTCCCCGGGGGTCGACGGGGCGATGGACGCGGGCGCGCCGCAGGATGTCACCGCCGACCGCGTGCCTCCCGCGGACGTCCCGCGGATGTGGCGCGCGAAGACCGCGGGCCGCCGTGTGGGATCGAGTATCCCTTCGTGGCCTCGCTGCCCGTCGACGAGATCCCTAACCCCGGCGCGGCGGTGGACTATGACCTCTACGTGGTCCTCGCCCGCGACGACCGCGGGCTCTACGCGTACACCGCGATGTGCACCCACCAGCGGTGCGTCGTGGTGGTCGACAACGACGGCACGCGCTGCCCCTGTCACGACTCGGTGTTCGACGCCGACGGCGCGGTCACCCAGGGTCCCGCGACGCGCGCGCTGCCGAACCACCCCGTGCAGGTGTGCGATGGCCGGGTCTTCGTCGACCGCACCCACGTGGTCTCGGCGGGCACGCGGGTGCCGGTGTAGGCATCACTCGTCCCGGTGCCGCGGGTGCCCGGTGCCCACGCGCTCGGTGGCGTCGTGCTGGTCCCCCGTGCGCAGAGACGCGCGGCCGAAGCGGTCGTGGATCTTGTCCCACGCGGCGTTGAGGCGCTCGCGCTTGCGGGCCTCGGGGTCGAAGAGACGGGGCTGCTCCGCGTGGGGGCGGAGGTCCTGCACGCTGACCCCGGTGAGGCGCAGGGGGCCCGGGAGCGGAGCCTTGCGCAGCAGCGCGCGGGCGCACGCGAAGAGCGCGTGCGCGTCGTCGGTGGGCGCGGGGAGCACCGCGCGGCGCGTGAACAGCACGAACTCGTCGGTCTTGAGCTTCAGCACCACCGCGCCCGCGTCGAGGCCCGCGCGTCGCAGCCGTCGGGCCACGCGCTGGGCCTGCGCGTGGATGTGCGCGTCGAGCTCGTCGAGCTCGGTGAGGTCGTCGCCGAAGGTGTCTTCGGCCCCGACGCTCTTCGCGTGTCGGTCGGGCACCACCTCGCGGGGATCGATCCCCTGCGCGAGGGCGTGCAGCCGCGCGGCGTGGTCGCCCAGGACCGCGGTGAGGGAGTCCCGGTCGCGGTCGGCGATGTCACCGATGTGCCAGAGCCCCAACGCGTTGAGTCGCGCCTCGGTGCGCGGGCCCACGCCCCAGAGACGTCCCACGGGGAGGCCCGCGAGAAAGGCCCGCTCCTCGCCCGCGGGCACGACCTTGATCCCGTCGGGCTTGGCGAGGTCCGAGGCGATCTTGGCGAGGAACTTCACCGACGCGACCCCCGCCGACGCGGGCAGACCGACCTCCGCGCGGATCTCTTCGCGGATGCGCCGCGCGATGGCGATCCCGTCGCCGAAGAGGGAGCGCGACGCGGTGACGTCGAGGAAGGCTTCGTCGAGCGAGAGCGGCTCGATGAGCGGGGTGTAGCGGTCGAACACGGCGTGAACCCCCTCGCTCGCGCGCACGTAGGCGTCGAAGCGCGGGCGCACCACCACCGCGTGCGGGCACAGCCGCACCGCGCGGCCCATGGGCATCGCGCTGCGCACGCCGAAGGGCCGCACCTCGTAGCTCGCCGCGAGGACCACGCCACGCTTGGGGTGCCCCCCCACGATGACCGGGAGGCCCCGCAGGGAGGGGTCGTCGCGCTGCTCCACGGAGGCGTAGAACGCGTCCATGTCCACGTGGAGGATGGCGCGCGGCGAGGCCCCGTCGCTCACCCGGGGGGCTCCTCCCAGATCCCCTTCACCCGTTCGAAATGCCGCTCGATCCGCGCGCGTTGAGGCTCCGTGAACCTCTCGCGCACGCCCTGCTCCCAGTGCGCGCGAATGCGCCGGGCGTCATCGAGGACCCACTGACGCACGTCTACACGAGAGAGCGCGAGTGCGTCCGCGAGGCGATCGAAGCGCGTCGGCGTGAGCTCGCTGAAATCCTTGGTACCGCCGAGGAGGAGAGCGAGGTCGTCTGCGGGGCGGTAGATGACCGTGGGGACGAGGTCGTACGCGGGCGACAGCCTCGCGTGGCGCCCGTCTTCGTAGCGCAGGCCCCAGTTCTTTAGGTGCGCGTCACCGTTCCCGACGACGACGCAGAACACCACGCGCCGGAGGTACTCCCGGCGATCGACGGGGCAGAGCGCGGCGATGACCGCGGCGATCTCTTCGTGGCTCCCCGTGTACTGCCCCGGGTGGCCGGGCGGGCGGTCGAAGACCTGCCCGAAGTCCTCGACGTGAACCCGACCGGACGGGCCGCGATCGAAGCGCTCGATCACGAAGACATCGCCGTCCCCTCGCGGGATCTCCTCGGGCAGACCGTCAATGTCCTCGCACCGAGCGATGCGATGCGGGGGCAGGTCGATGCCACACCGCGCGGCCCACGTCATCGTCGCGTGCTCGACCCGGGTGATCCCCGGGTGCGCCTCGGCGTGGAACTTCGCGATGACGTCACCATCGCCCCCCCGCAGCGGGAGCGTGAGCCCCTTCTCCAGCGCGCTGAGCGAGAGCTTCCACTGCGCGCCGGCAATGGAGGCCTTGTAGGTCGTCGTCGTCGCGAGCGCGAGCGGCGTTCGCGGGCGCTGACGGAGCGCGCGCACGACCTCCACCGTCACCGCGCCGGGCAGGTCCGCGCCGAGCCAGGCGAGGAGACCGAGGCCGTCGGAGAGTTCGAGCCCCGCGTCGCGCGCCACCGCGCCGCGCAGCGGCCCCTGGGGCAGAAGGTGTTCGAACCAGGGGGTGAGCCCATGGGTGGTCACCGATCCCCGCAGGCGATCTTCCATGTACTGCCCGAGGAGCGGGCGCTCGGGGAGCGCGAGGTAGTCCTCGTCCCAGGCGAAGGTGTGGGTGTCGAGCTCATCGTCGAAGCGCTCGATGGTGCCGATGACCACGCCGCGGAGCCGAACGCGCACGAGGCTCACGGGGGCACCCGCGCCTCGCCCAGCCCTGAGATCAGCGCGCGAATGGAGACGCGATCATCGCCGTCAGGCTCACACTGCGCTCGCAGGAACCGCTCGACCCACGCGCGAAGCACGGGCGCGCGGAGCTGATCAAATCGCGCCGCGGCGCGCGTGCGGGCGTCCATGTCCGGCGCGCGGAGCACGTCTTCCAGGGCGTCGCGGGCCGCCTCGGGGATGAGATGGCTGTCGAGCACCGCGGCGCTCGCGGTCGCGAGCCCAGGCAGCGAGGCGGCGGACTCAAGAAAGACCCTTCCCGCGAGAGGTCCTCGCGCGCGACCCGCGACGTCGCGGAAATACTGCCCGAGGGTCTCGTGGGCGGCCGGGTCGTCGTCTCCCTCCGTGGGGGCTTCGCCCTGGAAGAGCTGCCCCTGCCGGTCCTCCGGGCGAAGCGGCCCGTGCGCCAGGAGCGCAGCCGCGAGCATTCGACTGCTTGCGTGCTTCTGAAACCAGGTCTCCGTGAGCGGGTCCAACTCAACGTGGAAGGCCCCCACCTGCCGCAGCAGCGCCTGGGCGGTGTGCTCCGCGCTGCCCGCTTCGACGGCCTTCTGCAGCGACCTTACGCGCGCCTCGGAGGAGGTGGCGAAGAGCCCGGAGAGGGCCCCTCGCCAGACCCAGCGCTTGAGCAGGGTGCGGGCGCGCTCGCTGGGCGCCGGGTGCAGGTCGAAGAAGCGCGCGAGCAGGCGCAGGGGAACGCGGTAGGGGAGCAGCTCCAGCCTCGGGATCGCAGCGTCGCGCGCGAGGAACTCAAGCGCCGCGGTCATCGCCCGCTCGGTGCGCGGGAGCAGCGCACCGAGCTCGTCTTCACGGAGCTCGGACGAGTCCTCCCGAGGCTCGAAGCCGCCGACGCACAGCAGGCACTGGCGCACGTCCTTCTCGTTGGGCGCGCCGAAACCGACGCTCTCCACCCGCACGGCAGCTGCCGCCAGGTTGGTGGCGCCGTCGTGTCCGAAGAGCGCGCGAAAGACGTCGTCCTCGTTCATCGCGACGCCCGCGGTGTTGAGGCGCTGAAACATCCGCCGCAGCCGGGGCTCGTCGTCACCCGGGACCACCGCGCACGAGAGCGGAAACTCTCGGATGCGCTTGCCGACCGTCAGCGCTCGCTCGACCAGGTCTTCGCGCTCATCGCTCATCGACCACCCTCTCAGCCAGCGAAGGGTGGCCTTGGAGTCTCCCAGCACCCGCACCGGGACGCTGGTGGTCTCGGGCTGCTTGACGGGTCGAAAGAACTGCTGCTTCTCCAGGTCGTACCAGATGGCATGCACATCTCCGCGCGGTGTTTCCGAGGGGTGCAGTAGCGCGCCCACGAGGGCCGAGACGCGCTGCTGCCCATCGACGACCACGAGCGCGTCGCGCGTGGCGGCGCGTCGACGGTGAACCGCCCGAGTGTGACCGAGGTCGCCGGCTCCTCACGGAGCGCGAACAGCAGTGTTCCCACGGGGAAGCCTTGTTTGATGCTGTCGAAGAGGTCGACGACGTGCTCACTGCGCCAGCGTGGCGGACGTTGAAACATGGGGATGCGAAGCCTCCCCTGCTGCGCGAGGACGAGGAGGTCTTCAACCTTGTAGGGCCGAACCTCGGCTTGCGGGATGCTGGGGGCGCTCACCCCGCGGAGTCTACCGCCAGGATGCGCGAGGGACACGCGTCGCTCACCCGGGGAGCACCACCGCGGGGCAGCGCCAGATCTCGTCGGCGTACTCACGAATGGTGCGGTCGGAGCTGAAGCGCCCCATGCCCGCGATGTTGCGCAGCGCCATGCGGTGCCACGCGGCGGGGTCCTTCCACACGGCCTCGGCGCGGCGGTGGCAGCGGGCGTAGTCGGCGAAGTCCGCGAGCACGAGGTAGGGGTCGTGGTCGAGGAGGCCGTCGATGAGGCCGTGGAAGAGCGAGGGCTCGGCGACGCTGAAGTGCCCCGAGCGCACGAGGTCGAGCACCTCGCGGAGCTCGGGCTCGGACTCGTACACGGCGCGCGGGCGGTAGCCCTGGCGGAGGCGTGCCTCGACCTCGTCGGCGGTGAGGCCGAAGAGAAAGAAGTTCTCGGCCCCCACGGCCTCGCGGATCTCGATGTTGGCGCCGTCGAGGGTGCCCACGGTGAGCGCGCCGTTCATCGAGAACTTCATGTTGCCCGTGCCCGAGGCCTCCTTGCCCGCGGTGGACACCTGCTCGGAGATGTCGGCCGCGGGGATGATCCGCTCGGCGAGGCTCACGCTGTAGTTCGGGAGAAAGAGCACCTTGAGCCAGGGCACGTCGGGGTCGTTGTTGACCACGTCGGCCACGGCGTTGATGAACCGGATGATGAGCTTCGCCGCGCGGTACGCCGGCGCGGCCTTGCCGCCGAAGAGGAACACCCGGGCCGTGTGGTTCTCCCGCGGCGCGCGCTTGCCGCGGAGGTACAGCGCGACGATGTGCAGCGCGTTCAGCAGCTGCCGCTTGTACTCGTGGATGCGCTTGATCTGCACGTCGAAGATCGCGTCGGGGTTCAGCCGCAGCCCGTAGGTGTCGCCCACCCAGTCGGCCAGGCGGACCTTGTTCTCGCGCTTGATCGCCGCGAGCCGCGCGCACACCGCGGGGTCTTCGGCGAGGGGTCGCAGGCCCTCCAGGGCGTCGAGGTCGCGGGGCCAGCCGGGGCCCAGGTGCTCGGTGAAGAAGCCCGAGAGCGAGGGGTTGCACGAGAGCAGCCAGCGGCGGGGGGTGACCCCGTTGGTCTTGTTGGTGAAGCGCTCCGGCCAGAGCTCGTAGAAGTCCTGGAGCACGGTGCGCTTGAGCAGGTCCGAGTGGAGCTCGGCGACGCCGTTGACCTTGTGCGCGCCCACCACCGCGAGGTGCGCCATGCGGAGCTGCTTCTCGCCGCCCTCCTCCACGATGGACATGCGCGCCACGCGGGCGATGTCGTTGGGCCAGCGGTTCATCACCGCGCGGAGGAAGCGGGCGTTGACCTCGTAGATGATCTGCGCGTGCCGCGGGAGCAGGCGCTCGAAGAGGGAGACCGGCCAGCGCTCCAGGGCCTCGGCGAGGAGCGTGTGGTTGGTGTAGCCCGTGACCGCCACGGTGATCTCCCAGGCCTGGTCCCAGGAGAGGGCGTGGAGGTCCATGAGCACGCGCATGAGCTCGGCGATGGCCACCGCGGGGTGGGTGTCGTTGAGCTGGACCGCGACCTTGTCGGCGAAGCGGTCGAAGCCGGCGTGGGACTTGAGGTACCGCCGCACGATGTCGGCGACGGCGCAGGCGACGAAGAAGTACTGCTGCTTCAGCCGCAGCTCGCGCCCGGCCCACACCGAGTCGCTGGGGTAGAGCACCTTCGAGATCACCTCGGAGCTGTTCTTCTCCTCCACCGAGTGCACGTAGTCGCCGCGGTTGAAGTGGTCGAGGTCGAACTCCTCGCTCGCCCGCGCCTGCCAGAGGCGCAGGGTGTTCACGTTGCCCACCCCGTAGCCCGCCACGGGGGTGTCGTAGGGAACACCCACGACCTTGTTCCCGCCGATCCAGCGCACGCGCCAGTGCCCGAGGTGGTCGGTGTAGTCCTCGACCCGCCCGCCGAACTGCACGGTGACGGTGTACTCCGGGCGCACCACCTCCCAGGGGTTGCCGAAGCGGAGCCACTCGTCCGGGTGCTCGGTCTGCCAGCCGGCCTCGATGCGCTGCGCGAAGATGCCGAATTCGTAGCGAATTCCGTATCCCACCGCGGGGACGCCGAGGGTGGCCATGGAGTCGAGGAAGCACGCGGCGAGGCGTCCCAGGCCGCCGTTGCCGAGGCCGGGCTCGGGCTCGTCTTCGAGCACCTGCGCGAGGTCCAGGCCGAAGTCCTTCGCGACCTCCTGGGCTGACTCCCAGAGCCCGGTGTTCAAGAGGTTGTTGCGCAGCGCGCGCCCCATCAGGAACTCCGCGGAGAGGTAGTAGACCCTGCGCGCGTCTTCCTGGTGGTACTTCGCCGCGGTCTCGGCCCACCGCTCGATCACCCGGTCGCGGGTGGCGAGGGCCAGCGCGGTGTACCGATCGTGTCGGGTCGCGTTGCGCGGGTGCTTCGCCTGCGTGAACCGCAGGTGTTCGAGAATGTCCTGTCGCAGCGCGGGGGCGTCGAGCCCCGTGCGCACCTGCTGGCCTCCCTCGCGCGGGAGCTCGTCGTAGAACGGCATGGGCGGGTCCTCCGTGGCCCGGTAGGGTGCGTCGGAGGGGCGCGCGGTTGCAATCACGGAGTGGTGACGGTGCGCTCCGCCGTCAGGGCACACCCTTCTTCGCCCGGGGCACGTCGATCACCGCGCCCTCTCGCGCCGCCACGGTGCGCGCGAAGACCTCCCGCGCGCGGCGCTCCTTCTCGGCCACGGCGGCGTCGCTCTGCCCCGGGTCGTGGTGAAAGAGCGCGAGGGTGCCCACGCCCGCCTCCCGGGCGATGCGCGCGGCGTCGAGCATGGTGCTGTGCCCCCAGCCCACCTTCGCCCGCTTGCCCCCGTCGCCCGCGTACTCCTCGGGGGTGTACTGCGCGTCGAAGATCAGCACGTCGGCGCCGCGGGCGATCTCGATCACCCGCGCGTCGACCTCGGGGGAGCTCTCGAGGTCCGTCGCGTAGACCACGGCGTGGCCCTTGTGCTCCAGGCGGTAGACGAACGCTCCGTCGGGGTGGTGGCCCGAGACCCCGTGCACGATGACCCCCCGCCCGCCCACCTCCACCCGGTCGCGGGGCGCGAGGTCGGTGCAGGTCACCGATGCGGTGATGTCGTCGAAGCGCACGGGAAAGTACGGGAACGACATCTGTCCCGCGAGGGCCCCGCGCAGCGTGCGGCCGGTCTCGCGGCCCGCGTAGGCGCGCAACAGCACGTCGTCTTCGTAGAGCGGCGCGAAGAAGGGCAGGCCCTGGATGTGATCCCAGTGCACGTGGCTGAGGAACAAGCTCGCGCACCGGGCCGCGGTGCCGCAGGGACTCTCCGAGCGCGCGCACCCCGTGCCCGCGTCGAAGATCACCCGCTCCCCCGCGACGCACACCTCGACGCAGCTCGTGTTGCCCCCCACGGCAACGGTCGAGGGACCGGGCGCAGCGATGCTGCCGCGCACCCCAGAACCGAACCGCGAAGCCGTCGTCGAGTCGACAACGCAGACGTTTTATCGCCTGCGAAAGAAGGGCGTCAACGAAGGGGCGAAACGGCTCAGCCCGCGGACTTGATCCGGGCGCGGTAGTCGCTCATCGCCTCGCCCGAGTGGGGCGTCGGGAGGATCGACTCGGTCTCGAGCAGGTTGCCCGCGGTGGCGAGGTAGCCGCAACGGATCGCCGCGCGACGGCTCATGTTCGACGCCTTCTTCGGGTGCAGGCGCGTGGTGACGTACAGCCAGGCGGACTTCTCGACGGTCTTGAACTTGGGCTTCTGCATCACTCAATCCTTGAGGAAAGGGGCGGCGTTGATACGCGAAGCCCCGAGGTTCTGTCAAACGCCCCGGGGTCGGCGGTCAGTGCACATAGACCCAGGAGACATCGCGCGCCACCTCGAGGTGAAAGTGGTTGCGGTGCGCGACGTTGAAGTTCGGGGTCAGCACCACGTTGAAGTACCCCCGCCGCGCGGCCTCACACGCCACCGCGCGGAGGCGTCGGGCGCCCGGGTCGGCGGGCACGCGGGCGGTCGGTCCGCACACCGGCGCGCCGCGTCGGCCGCGAAAGTCATGGAGCACGTCGAGCACCCGGCCGTCGTCGAAGACCACCGCGGCGACGTCGATGGCGAGGCCCGCGGGGTGCCGGGTCTGCACCGGGTGCCGCGCGAGGGTGGCCGCGGAGGCCGGGCGGTGCAGGGAGATGTGCCGCAGCTCGCGCACGCCCATGGCCCGCAGGGTGGGGGCGTAGCGCGCGAGGGCGAGGGCGAGGCGGCAGTCCATGAGCTCCTGCTCGACGGGGGTGCCGCGCCCGCGAATGGTCACCCCCCGCACGGGCCCGCGGACCATCACCGGCAGCACCACCCCGGGCACGCGCTGCCGCACGCGAATGAAGGGCACCGCGGTGCGCGAGAGCGCCCGGAGGCACGCGCGGTCGCTGAGCGCGGCGATCTCCACCGCCGCCCGGGGCACGTCGGGGATCGCTTCGCCCTCCCGTGTACCCGTGGCCACGCCCGCGTCGGCGGGGTCTTCGGGGTCGGGCGCGGCCCGCTCGGCGGCGTGTTGCTCGTCGGCCGTGGGCGGCTCGTCGAGGGGGTCGGGGGCGTCGTCGGCCGCGGGCACATCCCCGGGGACCGACGCGTCGCCCGGGAAAAGTGACGCGTCGCCCGGGAAAACCGGCACATCGCGGGGTCCGGCGTCGCGCTGCCCGCGCGCGAGGGCGCCGTGCAGCGTGAGGGAGAGCGTGAGCAGCGCCGCGACGGTCCGCACCGTCGGGGGACCATGCGAGACGCGAGGGAGCGCGGTCAAGCATCGCGCGCGGCGGTGTGCTACCACCCTGATCCCACCGTGGAGACCCTGCTCATCGCGCTGCTGCTGGTCCTGCTCCCCCTGGCGCTCTTCGCCGCGCTGTCGGCGATGGACCGCCGTCGTCGCGAAGACGAGCACCGCACGTGGCTCCACGCCGTCGAGGCCACCTGGGAGTCGCTGGTGATGCAGACCTCTGACCTGCGGCTCAGCGTGGTCGAAGACCGCCCGGTGCTCCACGGCACCGCGGGCCCCTCGCGCTTCAAGGTCTTCGTCGACGCCTCCGCGGCGAACCCCGGCCGCGTCGCGGTGGAGTCACAAGCCTCTCTCCCGCAAGGGTTTACGCTCTTTCTCGCGCCCGCGTTCAGCGCCACCGGGGCGTGGTCCACGGGCGACGCCGACTTCGACGCGGCCTTCGTGACCAGCACCAGCGACGAGTCCCTCGCGGCCTCGCTGCTCACCGCGCCGGTGCGCGCGGCGCTGCTCTCGCTGACCCTGCAAGACCTCCGCGCCACGGCGAGCTCGCTGCGCTTCGTGACCGACATCGACCCGTGCTCCCTCGACCGAGCCGCCCTCGACGCCGCGCGCGAGGTCATCGCCGCCTTCGCGGGCTCCACCGCGCCCGAGGCCGCCCAGGGCTGACCACTCCGCCGCCCCCGCCTTGTGCCGCGGGGCGTGATCCGCGATGCTGCCGCCATGCGCGCGCCTCCTGGCTTTTGACCCTCACGCTCCTCCTCGGCGGGGGGGCCGCGTCGACCTCCTACGCCGCCCCGCCGTCGGGCTGCGGGATCCTCCCGAACACCCAGTACGTCGGCCGGTACTTCTGCGCCCAGGGGTGGACCGACATGACCCTCACGGTGGTCGACGTCGAGGGCCCGCGGGTGCGCATGCAGGGGACCTTTCAGCACGCGGCCACGGGCACCCAGGGCTCCTACCTCCTGCGGGGCAACTGCTACCCCTCCAGCGGCCGCATGACCCTGATCCCCCAGGGGTGGGTGCAGCAGCCGCCGGGGGTACATCATGGTGGGCCTCTCGGGGTCGTCGCGAACAACGGACAGAGCTTCACGGGGCGCATGCTCCACCGCACCTGCGGGGAGTTCACGTTCAGCCGGCCATGATGCGCCGGGCGCTGGTGATCCTCGCGCTGGGGGCCCTCGCGCGCTGCGGCGGCGGGGCCGACGGCGACGCCTTCGCGGTGAGCGAGCTGCGCAACCCCGACGCCGAAGAGGCCGCCTTCGTGCGGCTGCTCAACAACTACCGCGCGTCGCAGGGCCTCGCGCCCGTGACCGCCACGCCGCTGCTGAACCAGGTCGCCTACGACCACTCCCTGGCCATGGGCACGCAGCGCTTCTTCAGCCACAACGACCCCAGCGGGGGCACACCCTTCACCCGCATGGCCGCCGCGGGTACCCCAACGGCGTCGCCGAGAACATCGCCGCCGGCAACGCCAGCGCCGCGAGCACGTTTCAACAGTGGCGCACCTCCCCGGGCACAACACCAACATGCTGAGCGCCCGCGCGCGGGCCATCGGCATCGGCCGGGCCTACGTCGCCAACAGCCAGTATCGGTACTACTGGACCAACGTCTTCGGCTCCGTCGTCGACAGCTCCGCCACGCCCGACGCGGGGAGCCGTCCCTTCGACAGCGGCGTGGTCGTGCGCGACGCGGGCGTGGTCGTGCGCGACAGCGGCCCGGTGGTGCGTGACAGCGGCCCGGCGGTGCGCGACAGCGGGCCCGCGACGACCGACAGCGGCGCGGCGTCCCCCTCGGGGTCGCGGCCCTTCGGCGCGGCGTGCACCGAGGCCGCGCAGTGCGTCGACGGCGCGTGTGTCCCCGTGCCGGGCGTCGGGCAGGTGTGCACACGGCGCTGCGACGACGACTGCGCGTGCCCCGCGACCCACCGCTGCGTCTCGGCGAGCGCCGACGGCGCGCTGCGGGTGTGTTACCCCGGCGCCGGCGCGTGCGGCGCACCCACGGCCGATGCGGGAGACCCCGCGTCTGAAGAGGGCACCGGGGTGATCCGCGGGAGCTGCGCCGCGCGGCCTGCGGGCGCGCGCCCCGGGCCCGCGTGGCTCGCGCTCGCGCTGCTCCTCGGGGTGCGACGTCGGCGTGCCCTCTGAGACGAGTGTGTGAACCCGCGACCGCCGTGGCGCGAGGCGGGAGATCTCTGCAATGCTCCCGCGCGTGCGCGCCCTCGTCGCCCTGACCCTCGCCCTGATCCTCTGCGCCGCGGCGGGCGACGCCCACCCGCTGGGCATGGCGTCGGTGAACCGCTACCTTGGGGTGAAGGCCCACGCGCAGGAGCTCGAGCTCGACCACCTCCTCGACCTCGCCGAGATCCCCGCGTGGGCCGAGATCGAGCGCCTCGACGGTGACCACGACGGCCGCGTCACCCCCGCGGAGCGCGAGGCTGGC
>JADJAE010000111.1 GCA_016704445.1 Deltaproteobacteria bacterium | reverse complement strand
GAGAACTTCAGCGCGGCCAACCTGCAATACGGCACGTACGCCAAGCATCTGTGCGACGAGCTCGGCAGGTCGCCGGAGTTCCACATCGCCATCCTGTTGACCTTCACCGTGGGCGAGGAGCCCGGCGAGGAGTTCATTCGGTGGACGATGCTCCCGCAGGTCGCGGAGGCGTTGGAGCAACTCGGCTGGGTGAAGCGCGGGACGTAGCTCCCTCGGGCGTGACGTCGCCGCTCAGCGGCGGCGCCCCCCACTCGACGGCGAGCGGAGCTCATCCCAATCGGGAGCGGGTTCTTCCCCTTCGCCTGGATGGGGGCCTGGAAGGACGCGCTGCGCGCGGAAGCTGATGCGGCGATATGGCGCCCATGCTGGTCATGTACCCTCCCGCGCCATGAACGACGCCGGGGTGCAACGACTCATCGAGCACGCGCGATCGCCCACGTGGACCCGCATCGCGGCTACTCCATCGAGAAGGTCCACACCGGCGTCCTCGTCCACGCCCTCCGCCGTGGCGGCGCGGCGAGCCATGCTCTGGCGGTGGCGATGTGGAACCTCGCCACCGACGAGGCGATCACGCCCGCCGAAGTTGCGGCCGTCGAAGCGGCCCCGGAGTGTCAGCTCGGGACCGGTCGGCACAGCGTCATCGACCTGCTGGTGGTGATCACGTTGCGGGCGGGCGGACGGCTGCGCCTCGGGATCGAGGTGAAGGTCGACGCGTCCCCCGACTGGGCCCAGGCGCATCGCCTCGGCTCGGCGCTGAGATCGATCGCCGCCCGAGAGCCAGGTCGCGCCGCGATGGTGCTCCTCACGCTCGGCGTCGCGCAGGTGTGTCGCTGGGAGGGCGCCTCGGAGCAGTCACCGAGCTCGGTGCGCCGGTGGGGACTCGACGATCTCCTACGACTCCGCGAGTTCATCCGTGCGGCGTCTGACCTCGATGCAGTGGTCGAACCATGGCTGAGAGAGCTCGACGACGAGCAACTTCGTCGGCACCACGCTCGCGAGGTCGCAGCGCAGGACGCCGAGGTTCTCGGATACCGGGTCGGACGCTCCTCACCTACCAACTGCACCAGCTCGCCGGCGACCTCGAAGCGGCATGCCACGGGTCCTGGACCGTCTCCGTCCAGAGCCACAACGTCGTAGCGACGTCGCACAAGGCCAACGATCCGATCGTGATCGATGGCGCTCCGCTGCGGATGTACCTGGAGATCGCGGGCGATCAGCTCTGCCTGAAGGCGTGGTCAAGCCAGGGCGATGCCCGCGCCCGCGCCAGGGTGGCCGTCGCGCACTACGAGGCCGCGCTGCTGCCGCCTGCCGTGCGCCTGCCGCCTCCGGTGCGGCGCGCGGGGGACTCGGCGACGCTCTCCCGCTGCCGCGTCGACGTGCAGAACCCTGCCGCCACGCAGCTCGTGGTCGCGGCGGCGATGGTGGCCTGGGACCGGATGCGCGCCGCCCACGGCTGACCGCGCTGGGGCCCAATGCAACATCCAGCAGCGACACGCCTGCGGCCGTCGCCCCGCGCCATCGGGTCGGCTCCGCCTCCAGCGAAGCTCGCGCAGAATCCACATTGACGGCGCGATGATCGAGCGGCGATCCTCCCGCCGCGCGAAGGGTAGGGAGCGGGGTCGAGAGGGGAGGGCGCGATGGACGACGCAAGGACATCGAAGGCATCCGGCGGCATCCAATACTCTCCCGAGCAGCGCGCGATCATCGACCACCGCGATGGCCCGCTCCAGGTCGTCGCCTGCGCCGGGTCGGGGAAGACCGAGACCGTCGCCGTGCGCGTCGCGTCGCTGTTGGAGGAGGGCGTCGCCCCGCCTAGCATCATCGCGTTCACGTTCACCCGCGCCGCCTCCGCCGGCCTGAAGACCCGCATCCTCACTCGCTACCAGGAGCGCAACCCCGGCGCGAACCTCGACGCCCTTTCGCCCCTCTACGTGGGCACCTTCCACGCCTACTGCCTGCGCCTGCTCCAGGTGCACGTGCCCCGCTACGCCACCTTCTCGCTCTTCGACGACCACCGGCTGATCGGCCTCGTGCTCCGGGAGTATTTCGACCTCGGGCTCCAGCACCTCGGCATCAAGAACATCACCGAGTGCGCGCGGGAGTTCGTGCGCAACGCCGCCGTCATCGAGAACGAGATGATCCCGGTCGAGAAGATCGACGACGGCACCTTCAAGAACGCCTACGTCAAGCTGCTCGACATGCTCGACCGCTACCACGTGCTGACGCACAACCAGTGCATCACGCGGGCGGTCGAGGCGCTCTCGGACAAGAGCACCTTCGCCCGCGTCCACGCCCCGCTGCGGCACCTGATCGTCGACGAGTTCCAGGACATCAACCCCGCCCAGGCCCGGCTCATCGAGCGCCTCGCGACGGCGCCGACCGTGCTCTGCGTGGTGGGCGACGACGACCAGGCCATCTACCAGTGGCGCGGGTCGAGCGTCGCCTACCTCCAGGCGTTCCAGCAGAAGTTCGGCGCCACGCAGCACACCCTCGGCCTCAACCGCCGCTCGACGGTGACCATCGTCGACGCCGCCAGCGAGTTCGCGTGGACCATCCTGCCGCGCATCGCCAAGCCGATCACCGGGTCGAGGCCCGCCCAGGCGGACTCGCTGCGCTGCTACGGGGCGCCCACGGCCGCCGCCGAGGCCGAGCGCGTCGCCGACGCCATCGAGTCGCTCCACGCGGCGAGCGTCGCCTACTGCGACATGGCCGTGCTGCTGCGCGCGGTGAAGACCTCGGGCGGGGCGTTCCTCGACGTCTTCGAGGCGCGCAAGATCCCCTACCGGTGCGAGGGGCGCAGCGACCTCTTCCTCCAGCCCGACGCGCGGTTCTTCGCGTACCTCTACGCGTGGCTCGCCCAGAAGGATGACTTCTACAACGCCCGCGCGCGGAAGATGGAGCCCCTCACGCTGGGCTCGCTGCTCCAGGAGATCGACGCCCTCTACGCGCCCGATGCGACGCACCGGCAGATGCTCGTCGATGGGCTACCGGCGCAGCGCAAGGCCGGGCCCCAGAGCCCCGACGCCGACCTCGTCGGGAGCTTCTACCGCATCGCCTCGCTCCTCCAGATCGACCGCTGGGACCTGAGCGACCCGGAGAAGGCCGCGCGCCTCGGCTCGCTCGCGCGCTTCACCAAGGTGCTGGCGGACTTCGAGACCGTCACCCGCCGCGCTCGGCGCATCAAGGACCCCGCGCTCGGGGAGACCGTGCGCGGTGGGCTCCACGGCGGCGAGAAGTACCTGAAGAAGTTCGCCGACTACCTGAGCTTCTACGCGCAGAGCGACTACGAGGACTTCTCGGGTGAGCCCGACTTCGACCTGGACGCGGTCACCGTCACCACCGTGCACGCCGCCAAGGGGCTGGAGTGGCCCGTGGTGTTCGTGCCCTGCCTCACCGCCGCGCGCTTCCCGTCGTCGAGGACGGGCAAGCCCCAGGACTGGATGATCCCCCGGAGCCTCTTCCCGGTGGCCCGCTACGAGGGCTCCGACGCCGACGAGCGCCGCCTGTTCTACGTCGCCATGACCCGCGCGCGGGACCTCCTGGTGCTCTCCACCCACGAGCAGGTGACGTCCAAGTCGGTCAAGCCGTCGCCCTACTTCAGCGAGGTCGCCGACAAGACGGCGATCGCGTGGCCGACGTCGCTGCCGCTGCCGAGCGTGCTGCCGCACCACGGCGCCCCGTCGGAGGACAAGCCGACGTTCTCGTTCTCCGAGCTCGCGCAGTTCGGGCTGTGCCCGCTCCAGTACCGGCTCCGCAGCCGGCTCAACTTCGAGCCGCGCGCGGTGAAGGAGCTCGGCTACGGCAACGCCGTACACCACGTGCTGCGCCGCATCGCCGAGCACACCCAGGCCACCGGGCAGGTGCCGGGTGCGGCGGAGATCCGCGCGCTCTTCCACCGGGAGTTCTACCTGCCGCTGGCGGACAAGCCCGCGTGGGACAGCATGCAGGCGCGGGCGGAGATCCTCGTCGCGAACTACATCACCGACCACGGGGCCGACCTGCAACGCATCTGGGAGGTCGAGCGGCCCTTCGAGCTGCACCTGGAGCACGCCAACGTGGTGGGGCGCGCCGACGTGATCCTCGACCGCGAGGGCGGCGTCGACGGCGCGCTGGCCATCGTCGACTACAAGACCCGGCGCGTGGACGCCGACCCGGAGATGGGCTTGCAACTCCAGGTCTACACGGCGGCGGGGCGCGGCGAGGGCTTTGACGTGAAGGCTGCCTGGCTGCACGACCTCACGGCGCGAGGCATGACCGCGCGGCTCCCGGTGGTGACCGACGACGCTGCGGTGGGGACCGCGAGGACGACCGTGGACGTGTGGGCGAAGGGCATCCGGGAGAAGAAGTTCGACCCGTGCCCCGGCGATCACTGCAAGCACTGCGACGTGCGTGAGATCTGTCGGCACAGGAAGGGCTGAGGCGCAGGAATGACGAGGGTTGCGACGAGGCCGGGTCAGGGCAAGGATCGAACGGTATGAGCCGAAGTATCCGATTCGCCACGCCGATCTATCGAGGCGTGCGCTTCGACGACAACGCCCTGCCGGTGGAGTTGTTGCCCGATCTATCCGCGTACCAGGACCTCGTGGTGGAGATCGCCAGCGAGCTCTTTCGCTTGGATCATCCGGACCGCAAGCGCCTCCCCAACAACTTCTCCGACAGGTTCCACCTGAAGCTCAGAACGGTGGAGCCGGGAAGCGCCGCGCCCGCCCTGGAGCGCGTGCTGCCGGACGGCGCTCTCTCGCTGGCGTCGTCGGGCGACTACTTCGAGCGCGCTCGCGACGTCATCGAGCACACGCTGCGAGCCGCCGTGGCGGGGGGTCCGTTGCCCCGCGAGTTTCCGCGACAGCTCCTGGGTCGCTTCAACGGGATTGGCCAGGGGCTCCGCGAGGATGAGTACGTCCTCTGGTGCTCCGGTGATCAGCGGGATGGCCCTCGGTACGACCGGGCCGTGCGGAAACGGCTCGCCTCGACGAGCTTTCGGCGCTACGGGACGGCTGGTTGGATGGCGAAGGAACCGCGCCGACACGGGCTACCATCGATCGCGCTGCTTCGTCGATTCGGGCGCTGTCGGCCGAAGGCAACGCGCCGACGCCGTACCTCTACCCGACGCCGGAGGGGGAGATCCGAGCGGAGTGGCCGCTGGCCGACGGCGAGATCACGGCGATCTTCGACGCAGCCGGAGAGCGTGCGTACCTGCACGCGTCGAACTCTCGTGGTGAACTTGTCGAAGAATCCGACGTCGAGGCCGGGGACGTCGGGGCGTTGCGCGAGTTCCTCGCTCGCAACATCGCGAGCCTGGAGGTCCTCCCGTGACGGAACCCGCGCTGATGGAGCCTCGGGGTGGGCGTCTCGACGACGCAGACGAGCTGCTGTTCCGGCAGGTGCATCCGACGTTCGTGCAGGCGGGGCGGCCCACGTCCGCAGCGTTCGTCCCGTCGAAGAAGGACGCGGGGATGCTCTCGGTCACTCGCGGCTCGCTGGTCTCTGCGGAGGTCGCCTGGAACCTCCACACCACGGGGAAGGGGCTCGCGTCGGCGGGCGTGTGGGCGGTGACCGTCGGGGAGTGCTCGGCGCTACCGCTACCCTGCTACGCCGATCCGGAGCCAGGGCCGCCGGTCGATGACGCCCATTCCGTCATCGACTATCGCGGACTTTCTCGCGGCGTGCCCGAAGCGCGAGGGAAGGCCCTCTCGCGACTCGCAGCCGATCGCGGGTGCTGCTTCTCGCCCCCCGCCCCCCGCTGATTCGACGCGTTCCCTCGGAGACTCACCATGGCAACGAAGAAGACCCCGAAGCCCGAGGCCCGCACCGAGGACTACCTCCACCAGAACGTGACGCGACCCAACAACCCCGAGGCGGGGCACCACAGCTTCGACAAGGTGAAGGTGCCGCCGAGGGTGAAGTACCAGTACGACCCGCACCTCGACCCGCAGCTCGTCTGGGCCAGCAAGGCGGAGCGCACCGAGATCGAGGGTCCAGATGATCTACATCGATCCGCCCTACGGGATCGCGTACAACAGCAACTTCCAGCCGCGCATCGACAAGCGCGAGGTGCAGGACGGCAAGGACGACTCGCTGTCGCGAGAGCCCGAGCAGATCAAGGCCTACCGCGACACGTGGACGCTCGGGGTGCACAGCTACCTCAGCTACCTTCGCGATCGTTTGACCGTTGCACGAGAGCTGCTGCACGAGAGCGGAAGCGTGTTCGTGCAGATCAGCGAGGACAACGTTCATCACGTCAGGGAGTTGTTGGATGAGGTCTTCGGGAGCAAAAACTTCGTCAGCTTCATTACTTTCTCGAAGACATCAGGCCGCACCGACGATGCGCTTGCCTCGGTTTCCGACTATTTGCTCTGGTATGCAAAGAGCAGGGAGAAGGTAAAGTATCGACAGCTCTATCTGGAGAAGGAAGGCGGCGATGCAGGGGCGGGCGTGTACTCGATCTTGCGCTTGCCCGACAACTCGACGCGACGGATGACTGCGTCCGGAGCGTCGTGATCCGGAGCTCCATTCCAGTGGGGGCTCGGATCTTTCGAATAGACAATCTGACCAGCCAGAGCATCGGGCGCGAGAAGGGCATCGGAGCGGCGAGCTGGTTCGGAGTGAAGGTTGGCGACAAGGAATACTTCCCGAACTCCCGCAGTCGCTGGAAGACCAATGAAGACGGCATGCGCCGTCTGGTCGAGGCCGGACGTGTCGCACCCGCTGGAATCTCGCTCGGATACGTTCGTTATCTCGACGATTTCCTTTTCAGCCCCTGACCAATCCTTGGTCGGATACGGGCATCGGGTCGTTCACCGACGAGAAGACCTGTACGTCGTTCAGACCGGAATCAAGGTCATCCAGCGCTGTCTCTTGATGACCACAGATCCCGGCGATCTAGTTCTCGATCCTACTTGTGGTTCAGGCACTACGGCGTACGTCGCGGAACAATGGGGTCGGCGTTGGATCACGTGCGATACCTCACGTGTCGCCCTTTCGCTCGCCCGACAACGCCTGATGACCTCTGCGTTCCCCTTCTACGAGCTCGCCCATCCGAAGGAGGGCGTGGCAGGAGGCTTCAAATACAAGGAAGTCCCCCACGTCACCTTGAGGGAGATCGCGCAGAACCTTGCACCTGAGACCGAGAAGATCTTCGACCAACCCAACGAGAAGAAGCACATCACCCGCGTCGCGGGACCCTTCTCCGTCGAGGCGATCTCTGCGCTCGACCCGTCCGAGGCGATGACCCCGGCGCCCTCGGTCACCAACGTCGTTCCGCAACGCCCCGCCGACCGGGTGCAGCAACTTTTCGATGTGCTCGCGAAGGACGGTGGGCTCAGCGTCGCCGGGAAGGGGCCGCATCGAGATCGAGGGCCTGCGCCGGGTGATGGACCTGGACGGCATCGACGCCGAGGGCGAGATCACCGTCGACCAGAAGAAGCCCCGTCGCGGTTGCGTTCGGCCCCTACCATGGGCCCGTCACGGCCAACCGGCTGGAGGAGGCGATCAGCGCCGCCACGGGCCAGTACCAGGCGTTGGCGGTCGCAGGGTTCAGCTTCGACCCCGAGGTGTCGGCCTTCCTCGACAAGCACCCCAACCTCGGCGTGCAGCTCTTCCGGGTGCAGATTGCCCCGGACGTGCAGATCGGGAACCTGCTCAAGGTGAAGCACGCCGAGAAGCTCTTCTCGGTGCTCGGGCAGCCCGACTTCGTGGTGGAGAAGAGCGGCGCGAAGCTCACGGTGACGCTCAAGGGGGTGGACCTCTACGACCCGAACACGCGGCTGGTGAAGGCGCACCAGCTCGACGACGTGGCTGCGTGGTTCCTCGACCCGGACTACGACGGGCGGTGCTTCCGGGTGCGGCAGGTGTTCCTGCCAGCCGAGCAGGGCAAGGCTTCGAGAAGCTCCAGAAGTAGCTCAAGGCCATCATCGACGAGGACGCCTGGGACGCGCTCAAGGGGTTCACCTCGATGCCCTTCGAGCTCGGCAACTACAAGACCGTGGCGGTGAAGGTGATCAACGTCTTCGGCCACGAGGTCATCGGCGTCCGCAAGGTCAAGGCCTGAGCGACGGGAGGGGGGAGGCGCCATGAGCGGATTGGATAGCGGCAGGCACGCGGACGAGGACGAGCGCGAGGGTGGAGTCCTGCGGGACGAGGGGCTCTCCAAGAACCCGATCCGCAACCGCATGTCGATGGACAAGGTCCCGCTCCGATCGGACGACCTCACGGAGATCGTCGCGCGCTCACGGGACCTGTTTCACTCGTTCATCGGCCACACGGTGCGGCGGCGGTACAAGCGCCCTCCCATCTATCTCGTGGACGGTTGGGTGACGAGCGCGCTCGGCTACTTCACCCAGCAGGACAAGTCGCTCCGTCAGGGAGGGCGACGCGGTGTGTCCGCGAGCTCCCCGGACCCGCGCGCGACCGGCGGAAAGTTCGCGTTGACGGCAGATCTGTTCGGCGCGCTGGGGCCTTCACCGGGTGTTGGACGGCCTCGCGGGTGTTGAGCGTCGAGAAGCATAAGGAGGAACTCCGCCGCTCTCGTGCAGCGATCTTCCGCCGGTGAATCGGACGGATCCTCCATCCACGAAGAGCTTGATCGCCTCGGCCATCGCATGGACTACCTCGAACGACACGTCTCCGAGGCATTCCACGAAGAGGTCAACCGGAGCCTCTTCCGGGCATACCATGCCGGGGCGGAGACGCTGCGGGCGGCGGACGCATTCGCCGTCGCGGGGCTACCAGACATTGAAGGGGTTGGCTTTGATTCCTCGCGTCACGGCGGCGTCTTGATGGAGAGCATCCCCGAGCTCGACATCGAGGCGCCCGCCATCGTCATCGCTCCGGCGAACATCGTGAAGTGGGCCGCGACGATGCCGACGGACTGGGCTCAACACTGCACGGACGCCAGCCGGATCTGGCTGGGCGCACGCTTCAAGGCGGACCTTCCCCTCGCGGCGGCGATCGGCAACGTGGTGCAGCATGAGATGACCCACGCGATGCTCCGGCTGGCCAACGACGCCCCCGAGGAGTCGGACCAGAGCGGAAGCCAACACGCGTTGTACCGGCGACGTCCTGACATCGAGGAGGGGATCGCGAACTTCGTCGCCGCGCTGACCACATCGATGGCGGTGATGAAATCACTGAGCGGCGTGATCGGACCGAAGCCGCTGGACCTCACGACGAAGCGACACGGGCCAACCTTCGCCAAGCTCCGCCCGTTGATCGCGTGGACCTTCGCCAACTACTACGACGAGACATCTGACGCATACCTCAACGCGTTGGATGGCAACGCCCGAAACTTCAAGGCCTTCGGTGGGCTCCTCGCGATGTTTGCGACGGACCACGCGAGCATCGACTGGGATGCGACCGCCGAGGCGCTCACCCGTGGCGTGATCTCGACGACGAAGCTCCCCGCAGGTCGCAGACCATGAGCGCGCCCGTCCACCGCATCGGCGCCCGGCACCGAGTCTAGGGAGAAGACCACCTTGGCCAAGAAGAAGTCCGCCGGTTCAGGTCAGTCGCAGCTCCCCGGCATCGCGCCGATCTTCTCGAAGGTGATCATCAACGACGCCTACGCGGAGCCCGCGCAGCACCTGAACCTGCTGCGCAAGGTCGCCAGCGAGCCCGAGCTGCTCGTTGGACGGCGCCCGGCCGGCTACTACCGCACCGACGTCAACGGCACCGAGGTGTTCGAGGAGATGGTCGCCGTGAACCGCCTGCGGGACCGCCTGCGGTCGTGGCGCGAGGCGGGCTATCCCGGCACCACCCGCGTCACCCAGGCGCTGCTGCGCCAGTGGAACCGGGGTGACCGCGACCGGAAGCAGTTCTTCTGTCAGCGCGAGGCGGCGGAGGCGGTCATCTGGCTCACGGAGGGGCCCGAGGACGAGCGCGCCAACCTCCCGCTGAAGGCGCCCGACCCCTTCCGCCGGTACTGCTGCAAGCTGGCGACGGGGGCCGGCAAGACCACCGTGATGGCGATGCTCATCGCATGGACGGTGATCAACCGGGTGACATCCCCCCGCGACCCGAGGTTCACCGACGCGGTGCTGGTGGTGTGCCCCAACCTCACGGTGAAGAACCGCTTGCAGGAGCTGCTGCCGAGCCACCCGGAGAGCACCTACCGGACGATGGAGCTGCTGCCGGAGACGACGGACTTCGCGCAGGTGCTCAGCCGCGCGCGGATCCAGATCGTGAACTGGCACTAGCTGGCGGTCGACGACGACACCGGCACGCGGGGCGTGCTCCAACGCGGCGAGGAGACCGACGGGGCCTTCGCCCGGCGGGTGCTGGCCGACCTCGACGACGCGAAGAACATCCTGGTGCTCAACGACGAGGCCCACCACGCCTGGCGGGTGAACCCCGAGGGCGCGGCGGTGATCGCGCCGAGAGGAGGCGCTGGAGCTCGACGACGCGGGCGAGTTCGAGCGGAGCGCCACGGTCTGGATCGAGGGCCTGGACCGCATCCAACGGGCGCGTGGCATCCGCCAGTGCGTCGACATGAGCGCGACGCCGTACTTCACGGCGCTGTCGAAGTACCCCGACGGGCAGCCGTTCCCGTGGATCGTCTCGGACTTCGGGCTCGCGGACGCGGTCGAGTGCGGCATCGTGAAGATCCCGCGCGTGCCGAAGGGCGACGACTCCGGCGAGTCGGAGCCGAGGTACCTGCACCTCTGGGAGCACGTGAAGGACAAGCTCTCGGCGAAGGCGCTCGGGGGCGAGGCCACCGAGACGGAGCTGATGAAGGGGCTCATGGCGGCCGAGGGCGCGATGCGGGCGCTGACGCACCACTGGAACCGCACCTTCGAGACGTGGACGGCGGACAAGAGCCCGGTGCCGCCCTGCATGATCGTGGTGTGCAACAACACCAACTCGGCGGCCTTCATCGAGCGGTTCATCGCCAAGGGGACCTGCACCCGGCCTTCCAGAACGAGGAGGGCGCGGAGCGGACGTTCCGCATCGACTCGACCGTCCTGCGTCGGGCCGAGGGCGGCGACACGGGCGCGCAGGAGGAGGCGCTGCGGGAGAAGGTGTCGACCGTCGGCAAGGCGGGCCGGGCGGGCGGCGGCATCCGCTGCGTGATCTCCGTGGCGATGCTCTCTGAGGGCTGGGACGCGCGCAACGTCACGCAGATCCTTGGGCTGCGGGCGTTCTCGTCGCGGCTCCTGTGTGAGCAGGTGATCGGCCGGGGCCTCCGCCGGGCCGATACACCGGACCTCTGCCAGTGAGCAGTGGACATCTACGGCGTGCCCTTCTCGCTGATCCCGGTGGAGCGGGAGAAGGGTGGCGCGCGCGACCTCACGCCCCCGACGATGGTCGCGGCGCTGCCCGAGCGGGAGGACTTCGAGATCACGTTCCCGAGGATCGTCGGCTACCGGCCCGAGACCACCGTGAACATGAACATCGACGAGTCGAAGCTGGAGCCCCTGATGCTCGACGCGGGCGACGAGCCGACGCGGGTGTTCATGGGCGAGGGCGTCTCGTACTACGCGACCGGGGGACAGCTCGTGCAGGCCACCGGCGAGGAGATGCTGCGCATCGAGGACTTCCTCGCGCGGGAGCAGACGGTGGCCTTCGTGGTGGCGCGGGAGCTGTGCGAGCGGCTGCCCGAGCACCACTCGCGGTTCTTGTTTCCCCGCGCGTTGCAGGTGGCGGAGGACTTCTTCGAGAACCGCGGTGGGAGCCAACGGGCTGCCGCGCCATGTAAGCTGTTGGCGCTGACCAAGAGCACTACATGGAGATCGTCGAGCGGATCCTGGCGGCGGTCGTCACCG
>JADJAE010000110.1 GCA_016704445.1 Deltaproteobacteria bacterium | reverse complement strand
GGTAATCGCCGCCCCGTGCCGAGACCCTGGACTCCGCTGCCAGCACGCCAGCGACGGGGCTCCCTGCGGGGTCGATCGTGCCGGCGCCCAGCACCACCCGCGCGGTCGTCCCGCTGACGAACGCCAGGTCGCCGCGGCCGTCGCCGTTGAGGTCGCCCGCGGCCCCGCTCGTACGGTCGACCGCCACCGAGCTCGCTCCGTCGAGGCCCGACACTCCGCCGCGCAGGAGCTGGCCGCTGCCACCCCCGCCCGCGAGCAGGACGTCGGCGTAGCCGTCGCCGTCCACGTCGCCAGCGCCCGCCAGCACCGACGCGGTCGAGGTCAGGGGGACGTTCACCCGCACGGCGGTTCCGAGGCCACCGACGCCGCCCGGAACGAGCCACACGGCGTTGCCCGACGGGTTGACGGCGACCACGTCGTCGAAGCCGTCGCCGTTGACGTCGCCCGCGCCAGCGACCGCCGAGCCCAGCCCGCTGCCCGCAGGCCCGGTGACGAGGCCGGGCGTCGGGTCCACGCCGGTTGCGGCGCCGCGGTACACGTAGACGCCGTTGGACCCGGGCGCGCCGACGACGAGGTCTCCGTAGCCGTCGCCGTTGACGTCACCGGCGAAGTCGATGGCCTGACCGAAGTGCGTCGAGTCGAGCGGCGCGGCCACCGTGACGGGCGTGGCGGTCGGCCCCGTCGGGCCGCCGACGTAGATCGACGCGCCGATGTTCGCGACGGCCGCGAGGACGTCGGAGTAGCCGTCGCCGTTGACGTCGGGATCGCCTCCCCAGGGCCGCGCCCCCGCGACCGTCGCGCTGGCGATGCGCAGCCGCCAGACCGGACCGACCGGGCCTCCAGCGACGCCGCCGATCAGCCCGCGCAGGCCCCAGAACCACACGCCGGGCGCGAGGTCTGCGGCGGGGGCTCCGGTCGTTCCGGTGGCGTCGAAGGTCACACAGCCCGTGGTGAGCGCGCGGTCGCGACAGAGCGTGACGCGTGTCGCAGCCACGCCGGCGGGCAGCGACCAGCGCAGGCCGGGACGCCGCGTTGGAACATGGGAACCAGAGAGCGGCGCGATCGGACGGGGCGCCGGAGCGGGAGGAACGGCGGGCACGGCGAGCACATCGGGCACGTCCGGCGCGGCGAGCACATCGGCCGCATCGAAGGAGATGCCATCGGGATGATCGACAGAGACATCGGCGGTGCCCGCGTCGAGGGCAGCATCGGGGCGATCGACGGTGGCATCGGCGGTGCCCGCGTCGAGGGCGAGGCGGTCGCCGACGAACCCGAGGCTGAAGTGCGACACCGGCCCGACGAGCCGGCTGCCGACGAGGGAGGTGGTGAGCCGCTCGTACCCGCCCCCGGGCTGCGACCAGTAGAGACCCGCGCGGGCGGAGTCTCCGCTGAACGTGATGTCGATGGTTGCGGGCTGCGCGAAGGTCAGGCCCTCCGGGGCGAAGCGCCAGACCGGCGAGTAGCCGACGTATCCCGCCGGCACCGGCGTGTCGGTGCGCGTGATGGAGATGGAGGTCGGGTCGACGAGCGCGCCAGGCGGGACGGTGAAGGTGAGGCCCGGCGCAAAGATGACCCCTCCCGCGGGGCCGATGAGCTGTGTAGCCCCGGCGTCTCGCACGGACGCATCCGTCGGGTTGGGCGTCGGATCGCCACAGCCCACGAGCAGCAGGGTGAATCCGGCGACGCGCAAGAGATCGGAGCGGAGGTAGTCGCGCATGAGGGCTGGGGGCGTAGGTTGTCGGCGCTCCGCGCGACGTTCAATGGCGACCCGCTGACCCACCGTCAACCAATCCGATACAATCACGTACAGGACATATCGATTCTCAAAGCGTAAATGGGCGTCAACCGTCGCTTGAAGGTCGGGAGCCGCGGGACCGATTCGGGTGGGGCGCATCGTACGCCGGCGTAGCGGGCGAAAACCTCCAGGCGCTACCATCGCGCCCCCGATGCTGGCGCTCCTCCTCGATGGCACCCCGCGGCTCGTCACCGACCACCCCATCCCCGCGCGGCGGCCCGGCGAGGCGCTCATCGCGGTGCGCGTCGCGGGGGTGTGCGACACCGACCTCGGCCTGGTGCGTGGGTACATGGGCTACCGCGGGGTGCTGGGCCACGAGTTCGTCGGGACCGTGACCGCGTGCGACGACGACGCGTGGGTGGGCCGCCGGGTGGTGGGCGACATCAACGCCGGCTGCGGCGCGTGCGAGGAGTGCCGGCTGCGCGGGGGCCACCACTGCGCGCGGCGCACCGTGCTCGGCATCGCGGGCCGCGACGGGGCGCTCGCCGAGGCGCTGGTGCTGCCCACGCGCGGGCTGTGCGAGGTCCCCGACGCGGTGAGCGACGACGCGGCGGTGTTCGCGGAGCCGCTGGCCGCGGCGCTGCACGTCGCCGACGAGCTGGCCGGGGCGCGGGCGCGCGCGGGCGGCGCGCGAGGCGTGGCGGTGCTCGGCGACGGCAAGCTCGGGCTGCTCATCGCCCTCGCGCTGACGGCGCTGGGCGAGGCCGTGACCCTGGTGGGGCGCCACGAGGCGAAGCTCGCCATCGCGCGGGCCAGGGGAGCGCGCGCGCTGCTCGAAGCCGACGCCGCCGGGCTCGACCGGTCGCCGGTGGTGGTCGAGGCGACGGGCACCGCGGCGGGGCTCGGCCGGGCGCTCGCGCTGACGGCGCCGCGCGGGACGCTGGTGCTGAAGACGACGGTCCCCGAGCCGCCGACGATCGACACGTCTCGCATCGTGGTCGACGAGGTGCGCGTGGTGGGCTCGCGCTGCGGCGACATGGCCCGCGCCGTCGAGGCGCTCGCGCGGGGCGAGGTGGACCCGACGCCGCTGATCGCCGCGCGCTACCCGCTGACGGAGGCCGCGCTCGCGCTGGAGCACGCGGGGAGGAGGGGCGTGCTGAAGGTGCTGGTGGACGTGGGCGGCGCGTGGCGCGATCGGCCGCCGAGCCTGCGGCCGTAGCCCCGCTTCGCCTTGACGCTCTAGCCCGGCGCCTCCCATCGTGCGCCCCCATGCGACCGCCCCCCTCCGCCCTCTGCGCGCTCGTCCTCCTCCTGGGGTGTGCGAGCACCTCCGCGACCTCCACCGTCGCCGCTCCCGCGACCGTCACCACCCCCGCCGCGATCGACCTCGCCGCGGCCGACCGGACGCCCGCCGATCGCGCCCTCGACGCCGGTCGTCACCCGCTGGAGATGCTCGCGTTCTTCCGCGTGGCGCCTGGCCAGCGCGTCGCCGACCTCTTCGCGGGGGGCGGGTACACCACCGAGCTGCTCGCCCGCGCTGTCGGCACCGCCGGCACCGTGTACTCGCAGAACAACGCCTTCGTCCTCGACCGCTTCGCCCGGGCCCCGTGGACCGAGCGTCTCGCGCGCCCCGTCAACGCCCGCGTCGTTCGGGTCGAGCGCGAGTTCGACGCCCCGCTCCCCCCGGACGTCCGCGACCTCGACGCGGTGATCTTCGTGCTCGCCTACCACGACACCGTCTGGCAGCGCACCGACCGCGCCGCGATGAACCGCGCGGTCTTCGCGGCCCTCCGCCCGGGCGGCGTCTACGGGATCATCGACCACAGCGCCGCCGCCGGCCGCGGCCTCGACGACGTCCAGACGCTGCACCGCATCGAGCAGTCCGCCCTGGTGGCCGAGGTGACGGCCGCGGGCTTCCGCCTCGACGGCGAGGCGGCCTTCATGCGCAACCCCGCCGACGCCCGCGACTGGAACGACTCCCCCATGGCCGCCGCCGAACGCCGCGGCGCCAGCGACCGCTTCGTGCTCCGCTTCGTGAAGCCGTAGGCGTCTCGCTTCCCCCCGGTGGCCGCCGGAGGCCGGAGCGGCTCGACCGCGGGCGTTGTAGAGCTACGTCGAGCTCTTGCGCGGCCTGGTCGCGCTCTGCGGGTGGAACGTCTCGCCCTTCTTCAGCATCTCCACGAAGCTCGCGATCTTCTTCGCGCGACCGGCCTCGGTCTTCAACGCGAGCGTGCGGAACGTCAGCGCGAAGCGGTTCTGCGACGAGAGCGTCTCGTACATCGCCGCCGCCTTCGGCTCCGCCTTGATCGCCGCGAGCAGGTCCGCCGGGGTCTCGCTCTTCGCGACGCGGTAGGCCCGGGCCCAGCGCCCGTCCGCCTTCGCCGCCTCGACGTGCGCAAGCCCGGACGGCTGCATCCTCCCCGCGGCGGTCAGGCGCTCGACGTTGGCGACGTTGACCTGGCTCCAGACGCTCTTCTTCCCGCGCGGGCAGTAGCGCTGGAGGAAGCTCACGTCGTCGAGGCCCTTCCGCACCGCGTCGATCCAGCCCCAGCACAGGCAGGCGTCGATGGCCTGCACCGGCGTGACCGACGCCTTGCCGGACCGCAGCTTGAAGATGCGGATCCACACCTCAGGCTCATCGGCCTGGTGTCTGGTGAGCCACTGTTCGAAGCTCTCCGCGTCGACGAACTCGTGCACCCGACTCGGATCGACCTTCACCGCTGCCATGGCCGCACCATAGGCGCAGTCGCGAGCGGGCTGCACTCCCCGAGGTGGAGCTGCAACGCACCGCGCGCACGAGCATCCCGTCGTCCACGGGTTGCACCAGCACGCCAAGGCAGCGAACAGGGCATCCAACGCCCCGGAGGGCTCGATGAGCACCCCGCCGGTCGGCTCAGCCAGGCGTCGCGGCGGTGCGGTCAGCGCGTCCACGGATTACCATCGCGCATAAGACTGACACTGTAACCTATCGTACTTGCGCTGGATTACGGCGACTATGCGAGGGATCGGACGCTGGATGGCCGATGGAGAGCCTCGCTGGCTCTGGAGGCTGTAGCCGACCAGGCGCGGGCGATATGCAAGGTGCTTGACGACACTCGGACGCGGGGGCCACCGTCGGGGCGATGAGAGCCCTCACGCTCGGGATGGGGACGCGCGCGGCCGCCGCGCTGGCGCTTGGATGGTGCCTCGCGCACTGCAAGCGCCGCGAGACGCACGAGGCAGCGCCGACGACGCACGCCGCGCAGCCGTCCACCGCCACCGCAGCCCCCGCCCCAGCCCCCGCCCCAGCCCCCGCGCAGACACCCTCCGCCACACCGGAGGCCGCGGCGCCGGTGGTCGATCTGCTGCGCGCGACGGAGGCCGTGGTGCGCGTCTCGAGCGCCGTCGACAACCCCAACGACCGACCCGAGCGCCTCGTCGACGGCGACCCCGACACGGCCTGGAGCAGCGCCACCGGCGAGATGGAGCGCACGTGGATGGAGGTTCGCCTCCCTCCCGACGCGCGCGTGGAGCGCATGGAAATGACCGCGGGCTACACCCGCGCGGGAGGCCGCACCGACCTCTTCACCGGCAACGTGCGCGTCGCCCGGGTGCGGGTGCTCCGCGACGGCGCCGTGGTGGGCGAGTATCCCCTCGACGTGGCGTCGCGCGCGCTGCAGCCCGTCCCGGCCCGCGGTGCGGGAGGACTGTGGCGCATCGAGACGGTGGGCCTCGTGCCCGGCACCCGCCGCGCGTGGCGCGAGGTGACGGTGTCCGAGCTGCGGGTGATGGGCGTCGCGGGCCGCACGGGCCTCCGCGCAACGCCCGCCGCGCCCGCGGTGGCCGTCGGGCCCGAGTCCCCCGCAGGCGGCGCCGCGCCCTCCGCGGCCGACGGCGGGTCGCTCTCGATGGCCCTCGACGCCGCGCGGCGTGAGCTGCTCGGCGAGGGGCTCAACCCCGAGCAGGGCGAGACGGGCTGCAGCGGCGGATTCGCCGAGCACTGCGTCCGTAGCCACTGGATGGCCCTCGCCAGCGGCGCCGTGGACTACGCCGTCGCGCGATGCCCCGCCGTCGCGCGCCGTGATGTCGACCGGCGCTACCGCACGCTCTCGCGTCTGCAAGACCGCGTCTCGGCCGCCATCGACCGGGGCGAAGACGACAGCGCCCTCGGCGCCAGCGCCGACGAGGCCCTCGACGCGCTCTGCGCCGCCGCAGCCGACGCCGCCGAGGCCTGCCCCGCGGCCACCGGCCTCGCGCCCCTCGCGCCCATCCTCCGCGCCCGCGACACCGCCGCCCTCGGCCGTTACCGCGTCACCCCCTGACGGAGCGCGGCGTCGATCGCGAACAGGGCATCCAACGCCCCGGTGGGCTCGATGAGCACCCCGCCAGGGCCCCGCGGTTGTGTCCCCGGGGTCCGTTGACTATGGTCCGCGCGCCATGGCCGAGCCCAGTCTGTCGCCCGATGCCCTCCGCGCCGCCGCCGAGGAGCTCTCGCACACCCCCGACGATGACCGCATCGACCGCGTCGCGGAGGTCGTCACCGACGCCCTCATCGACCAGGCCCAGCACCGCGCCCTCGCCGCCTCCCCCTCCGTCGTCGACGCCCGCGTCGCCGCGCTGAAGCTCAAGCCCGACGACGGCGCCACGACCACCGGCCGCCCGCTGGAGATCGTCCGCGGGGGGGCCCGCAACACCGCCGAGCGCGCCCTGCTCGCGGCCCTGGTCGCCTGGCACCTGGAGACCCTGCTGGGCCGCCGCGACGGCGTCCACGCGGTGCGCTCGCTGGTGCCCGCCCTCGACTGGCTGGAGTTCGTCGGCCACGCCCCGCCCTACACCGCCGCCCGGGAGACCCTCGACGCCGACGTGATCGCCCGGCTCGACGCCGTGCTCGAGGGCGCCCCCATCGAGGCCGCCACGCCCGCCGCCGCCGCCGCCATCCGTGCGCTGCGGGGCAAGGAGCCCGCGGCGCTCGCCCCGTCGCCCTCGCGGGAGGTCCTGCGGGCGGACCAGGTCTCCATCGCCGGAGAGCTGGAGGGCGACGAGCGCCGTGGCCTGCGGCGGCTGCTCTGGGCCGTGCTCTGGATGCGCCCGGTGCGCGCGGTGCTGCACGCCGTGTTCTCCCTGCGCTCCCCGGTGACCGTCTCGCTCGACGGCGACACGCTTCGGGTGCACGGGCACACCGAGCTGCTCGGCCGCACGCTTCGCACCTGGGACGAGCGCTTCCCCCTCGCGGGTATGGCGCTGCTGCGACGCGAGTCGAGGTTCCCGCTGCTGCCGGTGGCGGCGTCGGTGTTCGCGCTGGCGCTGGGATCGGTCTTCGGCGCCCGCTCGGCCATCGAGGGCGCGAGGGCGGCGTACTTCCCCCTGGTGGCCCTCGGCTTCGCGCTGCTGCTCGGCGGCGTGCTCTTCGACGGGCTGATGCGGGCGATCTTCCCGGGGGTCTCCGGGCGCACCCGGCTTACCGTGCGAGGTAAAGACGGACGGGGCGCTGTGCTCACTGCGCTGCCCGTGGGCGAGCTCGACGCGCTGATGGACGCGGTCGACGCCAGGCTGCGGGGCACCGCCTCGGTGCTGTCCTCGGTGACGGTGCGAGACGAGGTCCCAGCGCCGGCCCGGCACCGCGCTGGCTGAGCGCATCGGCCTCGCTGGCGCCGGCATCGCCGCCGTGCTGCGATCGACGCCCATGCACGACCGTCGACGCATCGAACTCCGCGGGCTCCTCGTCGCCCTCGCGCTCGCCGGATGCGGCGCCCGAACGGGCCTTCGCGTCGACGATCTTCCCCTCGACGCCTCCGATGTCCCGGACGCCACCGCGCCCGATGTCTTCGACGCGCCCGATGTCCCCGATGTGCCCGATGTCCTCGACGTCCCCGATGTGCCCGACGTGCCCCCGCCGGACGTGTGCGTCACCCGACGTTATCCGCTCGTGGCGCAGACCGCGGAGGCGCTCTTCCTGCTCGACCGCTCTCCGTCGATGAACCAGTTCCTGGAGGGCGACACCCGGCGTCGGCTGGCGCTGGTCAACGCCCTCCGCAGCGCCCTTCCCGCCTACGCATCGACCATCGCCATGGGCTCGATGCACTTCCCCTCCGGCGCCCTCAGCTGCGATGTCCGCCTCCCCCTCGCGGTTCCCCTCGGCTTCGGAACCGGGGACAGCATCGTCTCCCGCTACGCCGCCGCGGGGCTCACCTCGGGCACGCCCACCGCCGCGGCGCTCGACCTCGCCCGCGACCTCCTCCTCGCCCGCTCCGGGCTCAACGTGTCGCGCTCCATCGTGCTCGCGACCGACGGAGCGCCCGGCTGCAACGACCGCCTCGACCCCCGCACCTGCACCTGCGCCGCGCCCACGCCGCCCGCGTGCACGGCGCGCAACTGCCTCGACGACGTGCGCACCCTCGACGCGATCACCCGATCTCGCGACGCTGGCATCGCGGTCTACGTCATCGGCATCGACGACCCCTCGCAGCCGGTGCTGATCGACACGCTCAACCGCATGGCCGTCGCCGGAGGCCGCGCCCGGCCCGAGGAGACCGGCCTCCCCCGGTACTACAGCGTGCGCCGCTCGTCGGACCTCACCGAGGCCCTCGACACCGTGCGCGGCTCGCTCTCAGCCTGCGTGCTTCGCTACGTGGGTCCGGCCTCCGAGGCGTCGCGCGTCGCGGTGGTGGTGGCCGGGGTCGACCGCCCCCGCGACCCCACGCGCACCGACGGCTGGGAGTGGAACAACGACGATCGCACCGAGGTCGCCCTCTACGGCGACGCGTGCTCCGCCGCTGGACCCGGCGTGCCTGCGTCGGCGGAGGTGCGCTGCGACGCCGTCTCGCCGCCGTGAGCGTTTGGAACGCCGCGGCCCTTCGGGCGAGGCCAGAGACTGAGGACGTGGACGGGTGCGTACCGAAGCCCCAACGCCCCCCTGCTCCGGCCCCATCACCTCGACGGGCCCATGAGCCCGATTTCCTTTCGTGACGGATCGGTTTGGATGCTCAATCGCCCCTGACCATGCGGCAGCGATCACTGAACTCCACGACGATGCCCGAGCGCAGTACCGACGATCGCGGCGTCGCCTGGGCGGTCACCCTCGTGCACCACGACAGCACGTGGATCAACGTCGTGCGCCGCACCTTGTCATCAGGGAACACCGTCGCGCTGAGGCGGGACGGGGGGAGCTTCGGGGCGGGTCTCCCGGTGGACGAGCGCGTCTCTCGGCGACACCTCCGCATGCTGGTCGACGGGGCGGGTGAGCTGTGGGCGATGGACGAGGGCTCGCGCAACGGCGTCTGGCGCGGTCGGGAGCGCGTCACGTACGCAAGGGTGGAAGACGTCGGAGTGCTGGGGGTCGGGGGCTTCGTCGTGGTCGCCGAGCACGAGACCAATGCCGGGACCGCCCTACGCGCAGGCCTCATCGCCCGCGCGTGGCGAGACGCCGCGCGACCGCCACCCCCGAGCGCCGTGTTCGCCGAACTGCTCGTCGCATCGCTGGCGGTTCCGATGGACACCCTTGTGAACTGGGCCCGCGATCTCCCCGCAGACATCGACGTCGAGACGCTCGCCGCGAGCCGTCGCCCGCCCGATCCCTCCGTCCTCGGCGTGCCGTCGGCCGACGCGGGCTGGATCGTCGCGAGCAACGCCCGGTGGATCTCGATGCCCGACGGGCAGCGCCTTGACCTCCTCGGACGACCGGTGCTCATGCGCATGCTCCGCGCCCTGGTTCGGAGCGAGCTGCCGGTGGACGTTCCGACGCTCACCGAGGCGATCTGGCCGGGCGCGCGAATGGTGGCGGAGTCCGGTGCCGCGCGCGTCTATGCGGCTGTCGCGACGCTCCGACGCCTCGGGCTCCGGGAGGTGCTCGCCCGGCGCGAAGACGGCTACTGGCTCGATCGCGGCAAGGTATCGATCGTCCCCGTGGACGACGATCGCTGAACAGGGCCGCTCAGAGCACCTGGTAGGGACGCAGGATCGGCGCTGCACGGCGGGTCGGCCTCGGCGGTGCGGGATCCCGCGGCGGCGGCAGCACCATGGCGGGAGCGGGAGCAGCGGACGGGGCAGCTAGCGTGGGGCGATCGGGCGGAGCGCGACGGAGCGCGGCGGCGGGCTGAGGCGCGGGCGGCCGAACCCGGGGCGTGGCAGCGTGGGATGGGTAACAGCGCAACGATCAGGGCCACGCGTAGCAGCAGGGCGCCCTGACGACGGACGGTCGAGCCTCCCGGGGCGGAGCGCGCAGCGCCGCAGAGAAGGACTCCATCGAGTCGAAGCGCCGCGACGGGGAGCGAGCGAGGGCGCGATCGATGGCCTCGCAGCGCCACGCCGGGAGGTCGGGACGGCTCAGCGCGATCGGCGGAGAATCCTCTGTGATGACGCGCGCGAGCAGCCGACCCGGGAGCGCGTCCACGAAGGGCGGTGTCCCGGTGAGCAGCTCGAACCACACCGCCGCGACGGACCAGATGTCCGCGCGAGCGTCGAGGTCTCGCTCGCCCGCGGCCTGCTCGGGGGCCATGTACGCGGGCGTCCCCATCACGACGCCCGAGCGGGTCTGCTGCGTGCCATCGGCCGTGACTCGCTTGCACATCCCGGAAATCGATGAGCAGCGGGTGCGGGGCTCCGTCGCGACGTCCGACGAGGATGTTCTCGGGCTTCACGTCCCGGTGAATGACGCCCCGCCACATGCGCCGCGGCCAGAGCGGACATCACCGGGTAGAGGATCGCCGCCGCGTCGTCCCAAGCCATCGGCGCATCGCGCTCGACCACCGCTCGCAGCGTCTCGGCTTCGAGGTACGGCTGCGCGAGGAAGTAGCGCCCCGTCACGGTATCGTGCCCCGCGTCGAGGATGACCGGCAGGTGCGGGTGCGCGAGGTGCTGGAGGGTCCGGGCCTCGCGCAGGAAGCGTCGCGCGACAGCGGGGTCGTGGGTCAGCTCCGCGCGCAGCAGCTTGATCGTCGCCGCGCCGCCGCGGTGCAGGTCGTCGGCGCGCCACACCTCTCCGGTCGCGCCTTCACCGAGCTTCGAACGTAGCCGGAAGCGATCGGCGATCGGCGCGGCCTCGCTGCCTGATGGGGTCGAATGTGTCGCGGATCTGCTCGCGACATCTGGCAGCGTCTCCACGGGGAGAAACTATCACGCGCGCGCGCGAGGCGATCGCCACACGCCGCCGCTTCAGACCGCTTCAGACCGCTTCAGTAGTGGGCCCGAAGCGCGCGAGCGTAATCGCTCCCATCAACGGAACGATCTGCGAAGTCGGCAGAACGTTCCATCACAAGGAGTCAAGTCATGAACCACGTAACTCGCTGGATGGTCGTCGGCCTTCTGCTGTCCGCTGCGGGGACGGGATGCACCGAGGTCGGCGGATCGCCGGACGGCGCAGTGCCCGCTGACATTGGGACCTCACCCATCGACGTGGGGACCCAGCCCATCGACGCAGGGACCCAGCCCGTCGACGTGGGGACCCAGCCCATCGACGCGGGGACCCAGCCCGTCGACGTGGGGACCCAGCCCGTCGATGTGGGGACCCAGCCCGTCGATGTGGGGACCCAACCAACGGACGTTCCGAGGCCGCCCGCGGACACCGGGCCGACGATGTTCGTGGGTGACGGCACCATCGCCCTGGTCGCCGGGGAGGGCGACGCCGTACGACGACAGAACATCGCGCCCGGCGAGTCGTTCATGCCCTTCACTTCGGATGGGATTCCGCCGTACAGCTTCTCTACGCATCGCTTCACGATCCGCAACTTGTCGGGGGCGGCGGTCGTGATCAACCGCGTCGTCGTGACGCCTGGCACCGGCTCGCGCAGCGGCGAGTGGGTGCTCAACCAGCCCGGATCGACGACCCGGGTGGTCTACGACGTGAACAACCGCTCAGTCTTAAGCGATGATGGGCACCGAGTTCGGGCTTCACTTCGTCCCGGTCGCCTCGGGGCCCCGCACCGCAACCGTGACGGTCACCTACAACACCAGCCGGAGCTACACCTTCACCATCCAGGGGCGCGGGCGCGACAACGCTGTGATCAGTCCGAACCTCACGGTCGCGACCGAGCGCACCTACGGCCGTCGCACGCAGTCCTCGCTCATCGGCGCGGCCGCGGCGGACAGTGGCGGGAACCTCTACTTCTCGCAGAACGTCACCCAGTGGAGCGACAACTTCTCGAGCAACATCGCGCTCGCGCGCATGAACACTGATGGCACCCTCGCCTGGCAGCGCGAGTGGAACGAACAGTTCATGCAGCGCCAGCCCGACCCTGGTCAGAACGCCGAGGCGGGCGGCGGCGGCAACTCGGTGGCAATGGGGCCCGACGGCTCGCTCTTCTTCGTCGGCAACCGCTCGCTGGCGTCGACGAACAACACGTTCCAGGGCCTCGTCGCGCGCGTCGACCCCGCGACCGGCAACATGCTCTGGGCGCGCGGGATCCTCCGCGGTACGACGCCCTCGCCGAGCCTGGCGAACCAGGGCGTCGAGGCCTACGCGGTCGACGCGACGCTGGCCGATCGCGTGATCGTCGCCGGGGCGGCGGGCAACGGCGGCATCCTCCTCGCGGCGCTGTCGAAGACCGACGGCTCGCTGCTCTGGGGTCGTCAGCTCCAGCTCACGACCAACGGCATGCAGTCGCGCGCGCACTCGCTCGCGGTCGACGCGATGGGCAACGGCTACCTCGGCGGGTTCACCGGCGACGCGGGCACCGCGACGCTCATTCGCGTCACCGGTCTCAACTCGACGGCCCCCGCGGTGGCCTGGTCGAAGACCGTGGGCATCGGCCGCGGCGGAAACATCAACCACCTGGCGCTCGACGGCGCCGGCGGCGTGGTCGCCTCGCTCGACTACCGCGGGGCCACGACCCAGCTCGGCGTCGCGCGCTTCAGCTCCACGGGCGCGGTGCTCTGGGGTCGCATCTGGGACGCGATGAACTCGGGTGACAACAACAACTCGTACGCCGTGAGCGTGTCGGGCGCGTCCGTCTACCTCGGCGGCCGGGTCGCCATCGCGCCCTTCGACACCACCGCGGGCGAGGGCTTCGCGATGCGCGTCGGGCTGGCCGACGGCGCGTGGCAGTGGGGCGCGTTCTATTACACGGGCAAGACCACCACCACGATCAGCGAGCATCGCGTGAAGGCGATCATCCCGACGGCGTCGGGTCTGCTCGTGCTCGCCCAGGGCTTCCCCGGGATGAACAACGAGAACCACTACTCGGGCCTCTGGTACCAGACCACCAACGAGGGCACGATGTTTCCCTCGGGGACGGGCTCGATGCGCCTCGCCAACGCCGTCACCGCGGGCATGCTCATGGTGACCGACCGGCCGGCGGTCAGCCTCGAGCCGCTGCTCTTCGTGCAGAGCGCGACGCAGATGCACCCGGGCACCGCGCACGTGATCAACACGTCCATGATCTGGGGCGCGCCCCCGGCGGACGTGACCTTCGTGCCGCCGGCCGAACGCACGGCGAACAACGG
>JADJAE010000109.1 GCA_016704445.1 Deltaproteobacteria bacterium | reverse complement strand
CGCGGGCATGAGGTTCGCGCTGGAGGCGCTGGGGCGCTTAGCGCCGCCCGCGAGACGCTCGACCGCACCGGCTGGAGGCGGTGGAGGCGGGCGCCCGGGTGCAGGAGTTCGTGCGCTCCAGGAGGCCTGCGGGTGCGCTGCGGGCGTGATCTGCGGCCGCGGGAAGAACCCCGGATGGCGTGTCGGTGCTGCGCGACGCGGTGGTGAAGGCGCTCTCAGCGCCGCCGACGGCCAACGAGGTGGACGCCTTCCGGACGGCGCCCGACGAGCCCGGCGGAGCGGGCGCGCTGCTGGTCTCGCTGCGGGGGTGAAGGGCGGCGGGCGGGCGGGCGACGAATACCAGCCCTGGCTTTCGTGAATACCAGCCCTGGTTTTCCAGTCGCCGCAGGCCCTGCGGCAAGTGGAAGCCGCCCACCAGGTGCGTGGCCTGCGAATCACGGAGGATCTCATGCTCGATACCACTGAAGCGGAAGAGTTCCTGCGACAGCAACGCAGGGAAGGCGTCCTCCTGGTGCTGCCGGCCGTCGTGCGGGTCGCGGAGAGCCGGCTCGCACGCGCCGTCACCGACGCCGAGCGGGAGACGCTGCTCCAGAAGATCCACACCGACGGCGCCGAGGCCGTGGGCGACGCGCTGGTCTCGCTCGCCCCCGACGCCCTCGCCCGCTGGCTCACGCCCCCTCGCGGCTGACCCGCGGCCCTTCACCCCTCCATCGGCGCGAACCGACGCCGTCACCCGAAGACGTCGTCGACCGTCGCGGCCGTGACCGCGCGGACGGTCCAGCCAGTGAGCTGCGCCAGGTCGCGGCACGCCTCGACGCGCGAGCGCCGCTCCGGAGAGAGCGCCCACCCCCGCGCCTCGATCGTCGCGCGTAGCACCGAGCGCGCACCCTCCTCGCGGCCCTCCTCGCGCACGTCGTCGAGGCTCTCGTACCCGCGGCGCTGGAGGAGGTTGCGCAGCGCGGCCTCGTGGGCGGCCTCCCGATCGTAGAGCGCCTCGATGGCGACCGCGTTGCGCAGCACGCCCGGTGCGGTCAGCGACTGGCCCGAGCCCACCACGCTCACAGGTTGCCCCTTCTCGTGCACCTCGACGCGTCGCGGGCCGACGAGGCGCACGACCCAGACCCAGCGGGTGCTGACGGCGTGGAGCTCGACGATCTTCTGGCGGAGCTCGTCCTCGTCCTGGCCGACGGAGGCGTACTCGACCGCGAGGGGCGGGCGGTGGTGCTCCCAGCCGGGGCGCCTCGAGGCCGACGGGCGAGGTCGGGGCGCGCAGGGTGTCGGGGCTGAGCGCGAGGCCCGCGTCGACGCCCACCGCCGGGGCGAGGGGTCGGTGTCGAGCACGAGCCCGCCGCGGAGGTTAGCCGGCGCCGTCGTGGCCCGTCGGCGCGGCGTGGATCGCGTGGCCGCGGGAGAGCTCGCCACCGGGTCCCCCGATTGGAGGTGCCACGTCTGGAAGGGACCGGGCGCGGTCTTCGGGTTCGTCATGGCCACGGAGCCTACCACCGCACGCGGATGAGCTGCGGCGGGGCGCTCCGTCACTGCTCGCTGCGCCAGCGCCGATAGGCGGCGATCCACTCCGGCGCCCTCGGGCGGCGGCTCGGGCAGCGGCACGTCCACGATCGCGATGCGCTGGGTGACGGCCTCGCTGGCAGAGCGCGACGATGTCCTGGGCGTCGTTGAGCCCACCTCGGTGACCGCACCGCGACGCCATAGCACCTCCGTCTCGAAGGGCACGGCGAGGTTGTTCGAGCATCGTAGAAGCCCATGCGCTGCTCCTCCTCGTCGTAGGCGTCGACGGTCGCCTCTTCGATGAGCTCGCGGAGCCGCGCGGCGCCAGGCTCCGACGACTCGCGGCGCGAGCGGGCGGCGGGCTGGCGGGCTTCTTCGCGGGGATGGAGGGCTTCGGAGGCGTGGCAGCGCGACGGGTGGCCATCGGGGATCTCCTCAGGGGATCGTACCCGATGGCCAGGCGGGAATTCAGAGCCGGATGATGTAGTTGAGCGCGGTATTGCCAGGACGGGTCTCGGAACCGCCTGTCGATTGACTGGTAACAACGGTCGTCCTAACCCCAGTGAGCGCACCCGTATGGGCGCCAGCATGGCATGAATCCTCCCGCTTACAGGTTCTGCCCACCGTGAAGGTTCCATTGTTCGTGCGTGTGGCGGGGTCGTTCACCCCCATGCGCGTGGGCCTGACCTGGGGGTTCTGAATGCTACCGACCGTGTCGCCTGCGTTGCCGCCCGGGTTCGCAGCCGCTCGCGTCGCCCGATCCGGGTCCCTTCCCGCTCCCCGATCCACCCCACGCACGAAGCGTCCGCGTAGGTCCGGCAGGTTGAACATCCCGATCGCTCCGCCGCTGCCGTGCGCCGTGCCGATGGCGCGAAACAGTGCAGGAAACTCCGTCTGGCTCACGGCCGCGCCATCGCACAGCCGCCACCCCGCGGGTGCGGTGTCCCCGGCGAAGGCCACCACCGTGCCCGACGGAACCAGCAGGTTGCTCGCCGCGGGCGTCAGTTCGGCCGCGCGCCCAGCCTCCACCGCGAAGGGCACCGCGCTGATTTTCGTGCGCCCCAGCGACGTCCCGGCGACCTCCACGTCGAGCCAGAGATTCGGCGTCGAGCGCACCACGGCGGTGCACTCGTTACCGAGCGTCACCTGGAATCGTCCATTGGTGACCGCCGTTCCCGCGGCCACGGTGGTGCATCGGATGTGCGCTCCGTCCGTCGCCGTGGCGTCGTCGAACACGGTCAGCCGCACGTTACGCATCCCCGTCACCGGCACGCCGCCCTCTTCGAGCGTGCCCGAGTAGGTCATCGGGCTCGTCCCAGGAATGCCATCCGCGCGGGTCTGCCGCACCCCGAGCACGGTCATCCCCACCATCAGCGCCGCGATCGCGCCGCGCATCACATGCTTCTCGTTGATCATCGTACGAAACCTCCGCTGACACAGACCATGGCGGCGCCCGACCCGTTGCAGAGCCGCCCGCTCGATCTGATTTCGTCGTCCACGATGCGCGTCGTTCCCGACTGCCACGCGCGCACGCCCAGCGTGCTGAACCCGCCCCGGCGCATCACCGTGCGCGGTGCCATCGGCGTCCCGCTGTCGGCCGGGCCCGCATCGACGCCAACATCCACGCCAACATCCACGCCGACATCGACGCCAGTGTCCACGCCGACGTCACTTCCGACATCGACGCCAACATCGACGCCCACGTCACTTCCGGCATCGACGCCGGTGTCCGCTCCCGCGTCGCACGTCATAAGTTCGGTACACGACCGGTCGACCGGCACAACCATGTCTGTGGGGTGCCGACGTCCACCGGCGGCGTGCCCGTATCGACTCCCGTATCCGTCCCGGAGTCCGTATCGCCCGTTTGCGCTTACGGATCGCTACAGCCCACCAAGGCACAACACACGAGCGCTCCGGAGACGCTCGTCCCCCATCGTCTCAAACGTTTCAATCGTTCCTCCTGACCTGGAGGTCGCGAAGGCCCCCCCAACGAGCCACGCCCGCTGCGCTTAGACCATCCTATACGATGTACCGTCAAGGACCATCTGTGGTCCGTCGACCCACGCCACGCATAGATGGTGTCCGCTTCGCACGCCAACCCAGCGCTCCCGGGGGGGGGCACGTTGTCAAGGGATGGGTGTCTGCGGCCGCTCGTCCGGGTGAGGCGCAGGCGTCGCAGCGCGACGCCGAGGCCGCGGCCCCCCACGCGCAGCGCAGCCCGCCGACGACCACATCACACCTCGGCTCCCGTCTGCACGGCGCAGCGACCGTCCCGCGTCGCGCCGATCGAGCAGCCACAGCGCGACGGCGCCTCCTACGAACACGCCTGCCGCCACGAAGGACGCGACCTGGAGTCCCTTCGCCGTCTCGAACCGGTCGTACGCGGAGAGGCACGCCCCGTCGGTGCTCGACGCCCCACAGCCGAGCGACAGGTAGGACGCGCTGCGGTCCTCCCGCCAGAGGGTGAACCTGATGCCCGCCGCCGCGAAGGCGCCCGCCGACACGGCGGCGGCGATCGCCCACGGTCGCAGGGGCCGCGGCGTCGCGAGACGGAGCTCGGTCGCTGCGACGTTCGCCACCGACGGGCTCCCAGGCATCGACGCCACCAGCCGACGGAGCGCGACGCGCCGAGCGTCCCCGACGACCGGCGCGTCGGGACTCTCGACGATGGCCAGCGACGTCACCGTGCCCGCCTCGGCAGGCAGCTCGATCGTCAGCGCCTCATGCTGCACCGACGTCACGCTGACCGTGGCTGGCCCGATCGTGCGCAGCGGCACACCATCATGCATGAGGCCATCGCCGAGGCGCGCGACCACCCCGCTCGGTCGTGAGACCACCCGCACCTGCGCGACGTAGCGCGCCAGCCCGACGTCGAGCGGCGCGATGAACTCCATCTGCGCGCGGTTGAGCGAGCCTCGCGGGTGCGCGGCGAGCCAGTCATCGAGGTCGCCGACGGCCCTTCGAGCGCCTCGCGCGTGCCCGCATCGGGACGCTCGCACGCCCCTTCTCCTCCGCAGGCGAGGGCGTAGCGAGCCGCCGCGCGCCACACCAGGCCGCGGTCGTCGCCTGACCGGCACTGCTCGGTCGCCAGCGCGATCACCTCGTCGAGCTCCGGTGGCGCAGATTGCGTCGGCCGGTGGCGCTCGTAGAGCGCCCGGATCCGCGGGTTGAGCGCCTCCGCGCGTGGGCTCGCTCCCGGGCACGCGGCGGACTGCGCGAGCGATGCGGCGGGAAACGCCAGCAACGAGAGCAGCAGCGCGCACGCATCAGAAGCCCCTTCGGGCGGACAGACCACGCCGGGGCGCGGCCGACATCGACGCCTCGCGGGTCGACGATGCGCGATGCGATCGACGGACGCGTCCGAGACGGACGACGGTATTGGGACGGCCGCCGCGGGCTGGGCGACGAGGGGCTGCTCGACCGGCATCGCAGCGATCACCGGCGCGGGTGACGCCTCCCCGCGGGGGTGCGGTGACGCGAGCGCGCGAGGCGTCGGGCCCCAGGGCGACGGGCGGCTCGCCCTCACGGCGGCTGCGACCGCGAGGGCGGCGGCAAGCACAGCGAGTGCACCGGCCCCGATCCGCCCGGCCCGCGACGCTCGCGGGGCAGGGACCACCTGTTCGGCGATGATCTGCGCGGAGTCCGACTCCAGCGGCGCGGCGTTGGCCGCGTGGGTCGCGCGCCGTAGATCGCGCAGCGCATCGGCCAGTGCCCGCGCCTCGGCCGTGCGCACCTGGCGGTCGTCGGCGAGCGCCCGATCGACGAGCGCCGCGAGCCCCGGTCGAGCTCCGGCGCCAGAGTCCCCAACGCCGGAAACGGCAGCCGCTGGATGACCTTCGCCAGCACGCTCTGCGAGTCATCGCCGTCGTAGGGCGTCGCCCGGCGAGCATCTCGTAGAGGATCACCCCGAGCGCGTAGACGTCGACCCGCGCGTCGAGGTCACGGCGCCCGGCGGCCTGCTCGAAGGGCATGTACGCGGGGGTGCCGACGACGAGCCCATCGCGCGTGGCCTCGTCGCTCCCTGAGAGGTCGAGGGCAGCGCCCAGGTCGAGCACCTTGGGGACCAGCGCGCCGTCGGGGCTGCGCACGAGCATCACGTTGGGCGGCTTGAGGTCGCGGTGGACGACCCCGAGCGCGTGGAGCGCAGCGACGCCATCACAGAGCGGGATCGCCAGCGCCAGCGCCTCGTCGGGGCCGAGGCGCCGAGGGGCGCCGTCGCCGGAACGGAGGTGCGCCCGGAGGGTGATGCCTCGACGAACTCCATCGGGAGGATGAGCGTGTCGCCCTCCATCGACGGCTCGTACACGCGCACCACGTTGGGGTGATCGACCGCGGAGGCGAGGCGCATCTCACGCACGAAGCGGGCGCGGAGCTCGTCGTTCGCGGCGTGCTCGGGCCTCACGACCTTCACGGCGCGCGCCTCGCCAGTGATGCGGTTGCGCGCGCGGTAGACGGTGCCCATGCCGCCCTGCCCGACGCGCCCTTCGAGGAGGAACGCGCCGAGCGTCGCCCCGTACGGCAGAGGATCGTCGGACATACGGCCCAACAGACACCACCACAAACGATGGTGTCAACCAACCACGCGGAGGCAGGCCTTCGCTGTGATGGTGTTCGCACCCTGGGTGCCCGGTCCAGGCTGCGCCGCGATGGTGCGCGCACAGGGCCAGCCGCCCGAGGACCTCGTCGTACGTGTCGCCCGGCGCATCGCCGCGGTGCGCCTCTCGAGAAAGCTCACGCAGGAGGCCCTCGCGCAGACGCTCGGCATCGCGACCAAGAACCTCCAGGCGCATCGAGTCGGGCCGACAGAACCTCACCCTCCGCACCCTCGAAGGGATCGCCTCGGCGTTGGAGGTCGATGCGGAGACCTGGTCTCGCGCCCTACGCAGCCCACTCCGCGAGACACCTGGGCGTCGCTGATCGAGGCGGGGATCACGGTGCTCCCGCGCGACGACTCGCCACCGAAGACGGCGGTCGCGGTCTACTCGCTCGCCGCGGCGGCCGGGAGCCTCGGGAACAACCGTGCGGTCGAGCGCCTGGCCTGGGCGGTCGTGCCGAAACTGAGGCCCGTTGCTTCGGAGCGGCACTTCCTGGCGCGCGTCGCAGGACGCTCGATGGAGCCCCTGATTCCCGACGGCGCGTGGTGCCTCTTCCGCGCCGAGGTGTCGGGCCCGCTCGAAGGGCGCATCGTGCTCGTCCAGCACCGGGACATCCGCGATCCGGAGACCGACGGCGCCTACGCCTTGAAGCGCCTCGGCGGCATCGAGGTCGACCCGGAGGGAATCTCCGTGCGGCTGGAGTCGCTCAACCCGCAACACCGTCCCTACCGGGTGCGCCTCAGCGCGCTGGCCGAACTCCGCCCCGTCGCCGAGTTCGTCCGCGTGGTAGCGCCTCGCGCCCCGTCGACCGGACGCCCCACGCGGCGCCGCCGCGACGGCTGAATACCAGCCCTGGTTTTCGCGAATACCAGCCCTGGTTTTCCAGCCGGTGCAGGTCTTTGCTCATGTCGCCCCCACACGCCCTTCCGTATCGGCGGTAGCAAGTGAAGCCGCCCACCCAGGTGCGTGGCCTGATGCCCACGACGGAGGCTCCCAGGCTCGATGTCACCCCGATCAAGAACATCATCGTTCGGCAATTCAACGCAGGCGAGCGTGACGGCCTTCGGCAGGGCATACGACTGCTCTGGCTCGTCGAGTTCCTGCTCGGACGCGTGATCACCGACTGCGAGTTGGAGGTGCTGGAGCAGAGGGTCGACCGCGACGGCGGCGAGGCTGTGAGCAGCAAGCTCGCATCCCTCACCAGCGCTGGCCCCGACGCCCTCGCCCGCTGGCTCACGTCCCCTCGCGGCTGACCCGCTGCCCTGCCTTGAATTCCGGAGTACGACCGCGGGGCCGTCAGCGACCAGAGCCAGACCCCAGCCCGTAGGGGCGGGGTAGCACCACCCAGGCCCTCCCAGTGCGACCTCGCCCGAGGGGGAGCCACCGACCACGTCCTCCCAGTGCGTCTTCGTCGCGACGAGCGACGTCGTCGAGTGAGCAACCGACGAAGATCGGTTCTCGGATTCGAGCCCGTCGCCAACGAGGCCGCACTGGAGGGCGTGGTCGGTCGCCACCCTCCGGGCGAGGCCGCACTGGGAGGGCGTGGTCGATCTCTCCCGCCGCTCCTCCCCCCTCCGCTCGCCCCGCCGCTACACTGCGCCCCGCGATGACCGATCGCGCCATCCTCCACGTCGACATGGACGCCTTCTACGCGTCCGTCGAGCAGCGCGACGACCCCTCCCTCCGTGGGCGCCCGGTGATCGTCGGCGGCCGCCACCGGGCGGTGGTGCTCGCCGCCAGCTACGAGGTGCGCCCCTTCGGCGTCCGGGCAGCGCGATGCCCATGGCCCACGCCCTGCGCCTCGCCCCCGCGACGTCGTCGTGGTGCGCCCCCGCTTCGACGCCTGTCGCCGCGAGCGAGCGCCTCCACGATCTTCTCTCGGTCACCGACCTCATCGAGCCGCCTCGCTCGACGAGGCCTTCCTCGGACGTGACCGGCTCCCGCGCGCTCTTCGGCGAGCCGAGGCCATCGCCCGCACGCTCCGCCAGCGCATCCGCGACGAGCTCCACCTCCCCGCCTCGGCGGGCGTCGCGCCGGTGAAGTTCGTGGCCAAGATCGGCTCCGACCTCGCCAAGCCTGACGGTTTCCGCGTGGTGCGGCCCGGCGAGGCCCGGCGCTTCCTCGCGCCGCTCTCCGTCGCCCGCCTCTGGGGCGTCGGACCGGCCACCCATCGAGCGCCTGCCGCGCTCGGCCCCGCCACCATCGACGACATCGCCCGCCGCGACCGCGACGAGCTGGTGCGCTTCGCTCGGTCCGCTGGGGGCGCACCTGCACGACCTCTCCCACGGCATCGACCCCAGGCCCGTCACGCCCGACCGCGACGCGAAGAGCATCGGCGCCGAGGACACTTTCGGCGAAGACCTTCTCCCCCCGCGACGAGCTCCTCCCCACCTGCACGCCCAGGCGCTGCGCGTCGCCCGTCGGCTGCGTCGATCGGGCCGCGTCGCCCGCGGAGTCGTGCTCAAGCTCAAGACCCACGACTTCGAGCTGCGCACCCGGCGCACTACCCTGCGCGCGGCCACCGACGACGGCCAGACCCTCCACGAAGCCGTGGCGGCCTTGTCTCGCGGGAAGACGAGCTCGGGGGCGCTGGTCCCGATGAGGCCTCGCGGGTGAGCGCGGTGCTGCCCGAGGCGCCGACGGTGCAGCCCGGCCTCTTTCGGACGCCTTATGCGCGACGCGCCACGAAGCTCAACGGCGCGCTGACGCCATCGCCAACCGCTTCGGCGTAGGGGCCGTCCGCCCGCCGACGTGCTCGACACCGACCGCGGGAACCCTCCGCGACGAGGTGCTCCGCCGCGAGCGGAAGCCGCGGGCACCACCATCCAATGGGTTGATAAGCCCCTGCGCCATGGTGCTAACTCCGCCTCCCTCATCACACCGGTGAGAGGTGGTCAGCCGGGGGGGAGGCAACGGTTTGCAAAACCGTGATACGTGGGTTCAAATCCCATCCGCACTCTCAAAACCCGACGCCGAGCACGCCGCCCTCCGCGGACTGACTCGGCGCCACGGCTTACGCTCCTCTCCGCCTCGCGGACGTCGCCAGCACCATCCTCTGGCTCGCGCCCGGCCGGTGACCAGTTCCGCCTCGTCGCCGTGCTGCTCCCGCTCGGCGCCGCGCTCGGCGCCTTTCCCGTCGGCGCATCGGCCCTCGCCGACGCCCCCTGCCCGAGCGCCCCCGCCTTCCCTTCGCCTCGCCGCCCTCTCCTCGCTCCCTGCTCTCCCTCGTCGCCCGGCTCCTCTTCACCGGCGGCCGCATGCGCCGCCTGCCCGCCCAACGGCTCCTTCGCCCGCTCGCCGCGCTCGCCCATGCCGCTTCCGCGGCCCTCGGCCTTACCCTCCTCCGTAAGCTCACTGTCTCCCCTTCCGGCGCGCTCCTCCGCGTCCGTGTCTCGGCGTCGCCCTCTTCGTCGCGACCGCGTAGCTACTCCACGGCCTCGACCAACGTGTAGCTCCCGCGCCTCTACGAGTAATCCACGTCCACACTCGGCGCGGCCTACCCTCCTCTCCTTCGCCTGGCCGCCGCCTCGCTTCGCTCGCCCCCGGCCCCTCGCGTGCCTCCCGCCGTCGCCCTCTCCGCCCTCGCCCTCCTCCCTTCGGCCCCGTGGGAGCCTTCGCCCGCCTCGACGCTCTGGGCCCAACGTCCGCGCCGAGGTCTCGGTGTCCACGCGCCCTTCGTGCAGGCACCTCGCGCTCGCGCTCACCGCCCTTCGCTCCGCGCCCGTCGCCCGGCCACGCCCTCCCCCGGTCGACCCCCGGCGGGCGTCGACCGCAGCGCGCCCCCATTGGGAGGGCGCCCAGCGTTGTTGGTCACCATCGACGCCATGCGCGCCGACCGCCCTGACGCGTGGTCGACGGCCGCTCGCTCACCCCCACCCTCGACGCCCTCGCCGCCCGAGGAACCGTCTTCTCCCGCAGACCTACACCCAGGTCCTGCACTCCAGCTCACTCGCTCTTCACTGCAACGGCCGAGTACTTCCATGAGGCCGTCCGTTGGGGCAACGGCATCCGCCGACCACTTCCGGCGGAGGAACTTCGGCCGGGCGGGATACGCCCCACTTCGGCGTTGTTCGCCCGAGGGGTCTTCACCGAGGGCGATCGTTTCACCCCTACCGCGACCGCGAACTGGCTCTTACTCACGGCGACCACGTCGAACCGCGACGCCCGAGGCCAGGCTGACAGTGCTCGTGCGCGAACTCGACGACATCGTGCGCCGGGAGAGCCCTCCTCTGCTGGGTGCACTTTTCGACACCCACGCCCCTACCAGGCGAGGCGCCACCCGAGGACATTACGACGACGGCACCCGGCACATCGACGCCGCCTTCTCCACGGCCCTCGACCACGCCCGCTCCGGTGCTCCGCCGCCCGCTCATCGTCGCCGTCACCGCTGAATACGGCGAGGAGTTCGGCGACCAAGTCGGCGTCTATCACGGCTCCAACCCTCTACGAAGAGCAGGTGCGTCCTGCTCATCGACGCCGCGCCGGGGAATGTCCCCCCGGGTCGTCGCCCAGCCCGCTCCAGCTTCATCGACCTCGCCCCGACCTCCTCGGCCTCGCTGGTTCCAACTCCCCCGTCTCCACGTGGTACACCGACCCCGGCCCTTGATGCTCCTGCGCTCTCCGCGCCGCGCACCGTTTTCGCGTCGGTGAACACCCGGTCATGGTTGTGCGCCTCCTTCAAGCTCATCGCCGACCTCACCTTCGGCGTCGAGGAACTCGCGACCACACCCGCGACCCCACCGAGCGCCGCAACCTCGCTGAAGCCTCGCCCGAGCGCGCTTCCTCCTGCGCCTCCTCGACGCCTGGCTTCCGCCCCCGCGGTTGAGTCCGGCGGCGGCGCTGCCTCGCCCGGGGACGCTCGGGACCGCACTGTCGCCTGCGACCTGTTGCCCCGTGTCCTCGCGACCGCTCCCGCCCTCGGACACCCGCGACGAGGCGGTCAATCTCCTCGCCCGTTTCGCCGACGCCTCGCCTATCTCCTTGCCTCCGCCCCTGTTGCTGCGCGACCCTCCCCCGACGTGCGCGCGACGAGGCTGCCATCGCCCTCGGCCGGGCTGTGACCGCCGCGGCTCGACCCGCCCTCGTCGACCTGCTATCGAGCGATCCCCGCGTGACGATGGAGGGCCGCCTCGCCCTCGACGGCGACCCTGCGCCACCGAGGCCCTACAGAGGCCCTCTGAGCGACGACGAGGCCCTCGCCTCGACGCCGTCTGCGCTCGAGCCATCCGCGACGGAGCCGCTTTCGAGGCCCCGGCCGCCTGCTTTCCTGACGACCACGTGTGCTACCGGGCCGTAAGCCACCTGGAGCTTACCGGGACCCCTCGCGCCTCGGATTGCTCCATGAGATAGCGGCGCACTGACCTGACCGACGACGTGCGCTCCAACGCCGTGGCTGCCCCCGATGCTTCGGCGATCGACGGCCCGTCCCATGGCTGATCGAGGCGATCGGGCTTCCGACCGCGCCGAGCGCCACGCCGCCGAGTCCCTGCGCCCCCAGGCGGTGGGGCGGAGGTCGCAGGGTGGGACGCCCGGGGCGCGCCCGCCGACGGGGTGACCTGGGTGCGCAGAGGCCCACGAAGATACCTTTGGCTGGCGCCCTGCTTCGGGCGCATGGCTGCGTGAAGGCGAGCGCGCGTACCGAGTGTGACGGGCGCACGTAATGCTCGGGCGAGGCGATGGTGCTGCGCGCCCGACGAGTGGAGCTTGCGACGCCGGGGAGCTTGCCGTTGATCGACGGTCGCTTGGTCGCCCGCTTTTCCCTCTCTCAGGGTGGGACGAGGTGCGATTGGCGGTTCTGAGCGCCAGCGCACACCCCTGTGGTGCTCTTGTTGGACAACACCACCGCCCGCGCCCGCGTCGACCACCTCCTTCTGCTACCGAGGCGCTAGACCCGCAACCGCCTGCGGGGCCTGCAAGCGCCGACGATGGCCCAGACGGCGACGATGTTCCATTCTTCAGATCGAGCTCGGACGTCGACCGCAGCGTCTACGAGACCCTCGACCTGGGCGGGTCGCGCGGCACCCTCCGGAGTCGATGCGCTACATGCTCACCCGCACTCGCGTACTCCCCTCGAAAATGAGTGAGGGCACGCGTTCAGCAAGGGCGGCTCTCTCTTCGGACGACGAGCCTTCATCGCCATCCGCGAATTTGCGGGCTCCCTGGCCTGGATCGACATCGGAGCCCCTCCCGCCGAGCGGCTGCACAAGGCCTCCAAGGCCGCGTTTCGCGGTCTTCTACACCCACACCGACTCAAGGGCTGCTGGCGCAGGGAGTGCGGGGGGTTTGAGGCGATCCATCGCGGAGGACATCGCCGTGTGGCGGTGGAGGAGCTTCCTGGATGCGCTGGAGGCGAAGGTCGATCGCCACACGAAGCTGGGGTTGCTCCAGCACCGACGGGGCGCTCTACGCCACCCTCGGAGACAAGTGACCCTGGAGGGGACCTCACCCGCTGCTCGCTGGTCGACGCCGCGGGATTGATTGATCGATCGGAGGAGGAGGAGTGGCGGTCAGCCCATGAGAGCGCGGGCTGAAGATCGGCGAGCGTGCGCTGGAGCTTCAGGGCGCGCGCCCCGAGCTGAGTGGCGCTTCGCGGGAGACGCCCAGCCTGCGGCCGAGCCCGCGAGGGAGCATTTTCGTCGGCCATCATCCGCTGCTCGACGATGAAGCGCTCGCGGGCGTCGAGGGGCACATCATGGCGCGCACCGGCCGTCGACCAGGCGCGAACCCTCGCGTCGTGGACCCTGTCCTGCGGGGCGCTGTGGTCTTCGAGCCAGCTCGTGCCGGTGGTCTTGCCGTCCTCATGCAGCGGGGGTCGAGGAGACGTTGCGCACGTCGAGGCGCTGTAACACTTCCGCCACCGGATCGCGGGTCGCGAGCGGGGGTGCTGCAAGGGTGTCGAGGCCTCCTCTCGCCGGAGCTCATCGAGGCCAT
>JADJAE010000108.1 GCA_016704445.1 Deltaproteobacteria bacterium | reverse complement strand
GAGAAGCACGTCACCACGCGGCACGTGCTCGCCTGGCACGCCGACGTCGCGTTCGTGAGGACGCACGCGCGATCGCACGTCCCGCAGTTGGACGAGTCGTTCGCCAGATCGCGGCACGCGCTCCCACACGCCGTCCGACCGACGGGCAGACTGTCGTCCCGTCGTCCTCGGCGGCACTACCACGTCTGGCCGATCGTCCACCATTCCTGCCTCCGCGACGTCCGCGTCCACGGGACCGACGTCCCGGCTCCCGGTGTCGATCGGACCGGTGTCGATCGGACCGTCGTCGAGGACAGGGACGTCGACGTCCGGCACATCCGGCCCCGTGTCCATGGGCTCGGTCGGCACGTCGACCCCGACCTCGGGCACGTCGCGCTCCACGGCGGGCACGTCGAGCGCGCCGACGTCGGAGCATCGCCCTCAGCCCCGCTGTCCAACAGCGGCAGCGGGTCCGGCCGCGGACAACCCACCAGCAGCGCTGCCATCGCCAGCGGCGCGAGCCGTCCCCACCCTGCCAATGCTCGTTCGCTCATGAATGCCGCTCCCTCTCAGCGTGAGCCTGTGCCGTCGGACACACGCCCCGCCTGAACCCGTCACCGCCGCGCCCATCACGAGCCCGCCAGAGCGACCGCCGGACGATACCGCAACCTCCGCACGCAGCGGAACTCCGATCGAGCGGCCCCGCCCTGACCGCCGATCCATGTCTGATCCGCGGAGCGGGTCGACGCGCGAACGCCGGAGACCGCCGCACTGCCCGCCGCGCTTCAGCAGAGCGGCGAGTTCGCGGTCGAGTGGACGGACTGAGGATCTAGGAAGTGCGACCGAAGACTCTCGCCTCGGCGTGGTTGTCTGAACGCGCGAAAAGAGGACGGGGAGGAAAGAGCTACACTGCTCCGCGCGCGCAACGAAAGCCGAAAGTAGTAGGGGAAGACGTCGCCGAGGACGTGTAGCGGTACGACGAGCGAAGCTCTCTTGGGCTATATTGAGACGAGCCACCACGGAGCACACGAAGAGCGCCGCTAAATGGATTCGTGGGATTCAGAACATACGAACTAGCAGACCTGTATAGGTTGCATAGTAGTCCAAATGTCCACTCCCAAACGTTACCCGCCATGTCAAATATACCGAAAGGGGAGTTACTTGAAGGGAATGAACGGACGGGGCACGGGCCTGTCGACTCCAGCACGCCTGCAAGTAGGCTGGGGCGTCGTTGCCCCACGGGTACAGGCGACCGTCCATACCCCGTGCCGCATACCCCACTGCGCCTCCGTTGGGAGATCCCCACCGAGCGATCGGCAGTACGCGCGGGCTTGGTTCCACTCCACGCAGTTGATCGGGTGCTGCTCGGCCGCCTACTCCCAGTTGCACCCCGCGTCTATCCTCGGTGTCGAGCAGGTAACCGATGGACAAGACGCGTACGCCGCCACTGTCACCTCCGTCGCGTCCAGACAGAATGCACTCAACTGAACCCCATGAACCGGAGCCGCGCTCGTCCCAGGGTCTTCCAGGTCAGTCGCGCCCATTTGGAACATCCCCGCCGGGATCAACTGCATCCCCGTCGGACACCGTGCGCAGGTGCCCGCGACACACGGATGCCCGGCCGCACAGGCGCCCCCGCACCTCCCGCAGTGAGCGGTATCCGCTTGGAGGTTGACACAGGCGCCGTTGCAGACCGTCAGGCCCCCCGAGCAGCTCTGTCCACAAGCCCCTCCTACGCACGTCGCCATCCCGCCCGTCGGTGCCGGGCACGCCCGGCCACACGTCCCACAGTGAGTCACCGTCGTCGTCGCCGTGTTGGTCTCGCACCCATTGGCTACATTGCCACCGCAGTCCCCGAAGCCCGTCGCGCAGGTGATCGAACACGCCCCGCCCGTGCAACCCGCCGCCCCGCCCGTCGACGAACACTGACCCTGCATCCTCCCTGCGGCCGAGCCCACCATTCCGCCGGGGCCGCAGTTCGCCGCGTCTGTCAGCGTCGTCGTCTCGCAGCCGTTCCTGTCCATTCCGTCGCAGTTGCCCGTCCCCGCGCCGCAAATCACTGACGAGACGCCGCACGTGCCCCCGTTGCACACTGCCGTCGTGCCTGCGGGCGTCGGGCACCGCGTTCCGCACCGCCCGCAGTTGGCCACGTTCCCCGTCGTCGTGTTCACCTCGCACCCGTTGGCGGGGTTGCCGTCGCAATCCGCGTAGCCCGAGAAGCACGTCACCACCCGGCACGTGCTCGCCTGACACGCCGACGTCGCGTTCGTCAGATTGCAGGCGTGGTCGCAGGACCCGCAGTGAGACGAGTCGTTCGCCAGATTCCGGCAGGCGCCCCCGCACACCGTCTGCCCAGATGGGCAGACCGTCGTCCTGTCGTCCTCGGCGGCACACGTCCGGCTGATCGTCCCTGCTCCCGCCTCCGCGACGTCCGCGACGTCCGCGACGTCCGCGCTCCCGGTGTCGATCGACCGGTCATCGATGACAGGCATGTCCGGCCCCGTGTCCATCGGCGCGGTCGGCACGTCGACCCCGACCTCGGACACGTCGCGCTCCACGGCGGGAACGTCGAGCGCGCCGACGTCGGGCGTATCGCCCTCCGCCCCGCTGTCCAACAGTGGCAGCGGGTCCGGCCGCGGACAACCCAACAGCAGTGCGACCACGCCGCCAATACCCGCGCCCCGCCTTCACCCGCGTCGTCATCATATCTAACCCTCGATATCGTTATTTCGAGTGCTGAACCCAGGCCAGGGCGGCGCAACCGCTGCGTCCGTTGCGTGTTCTGGGCCCTCACCGTCCTGTTCAGAAGCGGAACGTACACGACACGCCCGCGGTCCCCGGCCCATTGCCGCAGCCCACCAGCGCCGACGCGTTCGGGCGAGACGCCGACGGCGCCGTCAACCACAACACAAGCGCCGTCGCTGCCAGCGCCCCGCCCGTCGCGTAGCCGACAATCGACAACCCCTGCGCAGTGCCTTCCGTACTTTCATGATCGGCGCAGTCGTTGGTGTTCGTGAACGACCCGCGCGTCATGCCACGACAGTAGTCCAGGATATAGCTGACTCTCCGTCCTGCACGACCGACGCGACCACACCCCCTGCCAGGAAGGCCACGGCCCCGCCCGCCGCCACCCACCCGAGCGTCCGCTGCGTGCGTCCCGGCGTCGCCCCCGGCTCGACCACCGGTGGCGACGTCACTACCGGCGCCGGCCGGCTCACCGGTGTCACGGACACCCCCACCGGCGCCGCGACCGATGCCCGCGCCAGCTCGACCCGCACCGACTCCGTCGCCCCCGGCGCCACGCGCACCGTCGCGCGCCACGACAGCGACCCCGCCGCGGTCGCCGTCACCGGGACCTCCCCGGGCGAGACGATCATCGGCGCCCCGTAGAGCGCGGGGTTGAGCGGATCGCCTGCGACGGTCACCCGGAGCTCCGGCGGCGTCGGCGACGGGACCACCACCACCACCTGCCCGACCCGCGCCCGCAGCCCCACGTGCAACGCATGGCACCGCTGCTGGACCACCTCGCGGTTGCGCGTCCCCGGGTTGGCGTCGAGGTCACGCAGGCAGAGGTCGGCGGTGCCGAAGGCGTCAGCGAGACGACCGAGCTGCTCCTGCTCCTCGGCGATGAAGAGCCGCACCGACGGGGTCATCTGGATCTGCCCGGCGCGGGAGGCGAGCTCCAGCGCCTCGGCGTGGTGGTTGGCGTCGCGGGCGGCCTCGGCGCGCTCGAGGAGCAGCCGCCGCGCGGCGACCTCGGCACTGGTCTGGGCGCCCACCGTCGCCGTCACCAGGAACGTTGCAAGGACGGCGACGAGGGAGGGTGCAATGCGCATGGGAGGGTTCAGTTCGAGAGTAGAAGGTCAGCAGGTCATTCGAGCGGAACGGTCCCGCGCACTGTTGGGAGCGTCGGTCGCCCGGCGGGCGCGGCGATCCGCGGCGGCACGGGGGCGCCCGGTCGCGCGGAGTCATGGGATTGACCTCGCGGCAAGCGTTCAGCAGCGGGTCGACGGGCCACCGACGGTGAACCCGCATCGGAGGTCGCGGGCGCGGCGACCACCACGGGAGCCACGGGGGGCGGTGGCGCGGGCACGGCTCGACAGGCGACGCGGCCTCGACCGCGGGGGGCCGGAGAACCGTCACCGGTGCGGCCGCGGCTCGCTGGACGCCGGCTTGCGTCGACGGGGCGTGCGATGCAGCCAGCAACCCCACCGCCACCGCGACCGCCGACATACCGACGAACGCGACCGGATGGCCCACCGCCGCCGCCGCGACGGCGCCGCCATCGTCAGGGGCGCGAGGGTCTCCTCCCGTGCCGGGGTGTGCGCGTGGCCGTGGTCTCGGGAAGTGGTGCCGAGGCTGCGGCGCCGGGATCGAGGTCAGGGACGTGGGGGCAGGCGTCACGCGTGCCTCGCCCGCGAGCGGTCGCACCGCGTCGAGGAAGGCCTGCATCGTCGGGTAGCGCTTGGTGAGGTCGGGCTGCACCGCCCCCATGACGACGTCGACGAGTTCGCGCGGCAGCTCGGGCGCGGCCACGTCGAGGGGCATCGGCTGCTCGTAGATGATCTTGGCGATGAGCGCGTTGGCGTTGGCCGCCCGGTAGGGACGCGCGCCAGAGATCAGCTCGTAGAGCACAACGCCGATCGACCAGACGTCACTGCGCCCGTCGAGACTTGTCTCGCCGCGGGCCTGCTCCGGGGACATGTAGTACGGCGTGCCCAGGAGCATTCCCGTGCCGGTGCGCTGTAGGGCGTCCTCGTCGGCCAGCACTTTTGCGATGCCGAAATCGATCAGCGTCGGCACGACCCCGCGCGGCGTCTCCGCGAGGAAGATGTTGTCGGGCTTGAGGTCGCGGTGCACGACCCCGCGCGCGTGGGCGACGACGAGCGCGTCCATCACCGGCATGATCACGTCGAGTGCCTGGAACACCGGCATCCGCCCCGCGGCGTCGAGGTGCTCGCCGAGGTCGTGCCCGTTGAGCAGCTCCTGCACGAGGAAGATTTCGCTGGTCGCTTCGTCCTGCCCCATGTCGAGGACGTCGACGATGTTGGGGTGCGAGCTGCGCGGCCGTCTGCGCCTCCTGCATGAAGCGCTTCACGTACGGCTCGCTGTTACTGATCGTGGTGCTCATGACCTTCACCGCGACGCGACGCTTCGTCCAGGTATTCTCCGCTTCGTAGACAGCCCCCATGCCGCCCTTGCCGAGCAGGCGGATGACCCGGTACCGCTTCCCGATGATCCTGTCTGCGGCGGTGTTGCTCGCCGCTTCGTCGGCCTTGAGAAGGTTGTTGTGATCTCCCGCCATGATCCGGGCTCATAACCCGGGGCCCCCGGGCAGGCAACCCGCCCACCGATCCAGGCAGCACCGACCGTGGGATGGCTCGACCGCGTCGTGATGCTGGTTGGGGCGATGCTTGCAGCCTGCGGAGGCCTATGCGCCGATGTGATCTCGCACCCGCTGGACACGAGAAACAGCGCGGGGCTAAGTTCGCAGGCCCGCGCAGGAGCGTGAGGGGGTGTTCGGTCTGGCGAACCAGCGGGCCCAGCGTCCGATCACGAACGGGTCGTCGCTCGCGTCCAGCCGCTACGCCCCAGGCCGTCGGCAGCTGCAGCCCGACGCTCTCCGCATCGGCGAGGTCGGCGGCCGCGTCTCGATCGATGGAACCACCGTCGGCCCGGTGCTGCTCGTGGTGCCCGTCGTTGTGAGGCAGGCGATGCGGCGGAACACGTTGACGTCCTCCACCATCTCCCCGTTCATCGGATATCGGTTGACCGATTGGAACTCCTGCACCGCCGGGTCGATCGTCCCGATGAAGGTGTCGAGGATGTAGCCTTGCGGGCCCGGGCCGCACGCCCGCTCGCGCACCGTGTAGGAGCTGCCGCCGAACTCGACGCGCATCCCGGCGATGGTCCCGCGCGCGGGCTCGTCGAGCGACCAGTCGTCGTGACCTGGCCGGCACGGGATGGGGTCGGCCCGGTCGGGCGGGCCGTCCCAGAAGCGCACCTCCATGTCGCCCGTGAGGTCTGCCCCCGCGCGTCGGATGTGCAGGGTGAACACGCTCCACTGCCCCTGGCGGGGATAGTAGGCGTGCGAGCGCCAGGTGCCCTGCACGTCATCGACGCAGCGCTCCGCGGGGGCGGGCGGCAGGCGGGCCCGCTGCTCCTCGACGGTGGCCGGTGCGAGGCCCGGCGCGAGCACGAGGAGCGCGCCGACGCACAGCGCGCCGACGAGCCAGCCGCGACGACCACCGATCGGCGGACGACGTGAAGTGCACGCGTCCACCCCGCCCTCCCGCAGCGCCGGACGATCGCTACGCCCCGGCACTGGCCACCCCCAGCAGCGTGCGGGTCATGCTGCACCCATCGACCAGCATCTCCTGCATGGCGTCGCGCACGTGGCCGTCGTCGACCTCGGGCGAGGTCGCCCCTGGCGAGGCGTCGGCGGCGATGAGCGCCGCCCGGCGGAGCAGCTCCTTGATGAATGCCGCGCTCGTCCCCTGCGTGCGCGCGATGACGGCGGCCCGGTCGGTGAGCGCGAGGCGCATGCCCTCGCCGTAGCGGGTGAGGAGCCGGTCGCGGCAGTCCTCGTCGGGCAGCGGGATCTCGATGGCCTGATCGACGCGCCCGGGTCTCGCCGCCAGCGCGGGCTCCAGCACCTCCGGCCGGTTGGTGGTCAACACGAAGAGCACGTCGGCGTCCTCGGCGAGGCCGTCCATCGCGTTGAGCAGCTCGAACATCACCGGCGTGGCGCACGCGTTCTGCGTGGTGCGGCGGTCCTCGGCGATGAGGTCGACGTCCTCGAAGACAACCGTCGCCGGCGCGAGCTGCCGCGCCATCACCGCGACCTGCTCGATGAGACCGACCGCCCGCCCCGTCACCATCAGCACGGTGCGGTCGGGCATCTGGCTCGCGAGGAACATCGCGCTGAAGGTCTTCCCCGTGCCGGGCGGCCCGTAGAGCAGCAGGCCCCGCTTCAGGTGACGACCCATCGCGTGCAGGGCCTCGGCGCGCTGCGTGAAGCGCACCGTGTTGCGCTCGATGCGCTCCAGCACCCCGGGCGGCAGGATCACGTCCTCGCGCGCGACCTCGGCAGCGCCTGGAACCGCACCTCCATCTCGCCCTGCCGGTCGGCGCCGACGCTGAGCGAGCGCCCGCGGAAGATGCTCCGCCGGCGCATCCCGTCGCGGAGCTGCTGGAGCAGGCGCTCGGACTCCGGCTGCGTGGCCGCGCCGACCTCGACGCGAACCTGACGGATGTACGGCTCCCCGCACGGTCCGGCGACCAGCACCGCGAGCCGCGCGTCCCCGTCCGAGAGCAGCAGCAGTCCCCGCTCGACGCTCGCGAGCGAGCCGCCGTCGGCCAGTGGGACGGCGCTGTACTCCACCGGCCCGACGTCCGCGGCCCAGCCGTGCTTGCGCTCCGAGGGCGGTGGCGACGCCAGCGCGCCGAGGCGCACCACGTGCCGATCGGTCACCACGCCCACCATCTCTCGGCGCCGACCGGGGACGCGCAGCCAGTCGTCGACCGCGAGCTGGAGGTCGCCGATCGCCCGCAGTGGAAAGCTGTCGCCGACGATGGCGATCGACGCGGGATCGCACCCGAGGTGACGCCGCAGGATCTTCGCGAAGGGCGGGACGCTGGCAGCCTTCGGGCGCTTGCGGGCGACGGTGCTCATCGGGGAAGTATCGACCACGGGCCCGGAGGCCACTACACCCCCCGCGGGCTGGCCTGCGGCTGGCCCGAGAACGGCCGCGAGGTCCGCTCCCCAAGTCCGAATGCCCCTCCCACCCGATGCAGGCGCGGGCACGCCCGCGAGTCACGCGCGGTTTCTCTGCCAGATCGAACGCTCGGCTTCTTCGTTTCCCACGTGCGCCCTGCAAAGTGCACCACACGACAGCGCCGGGCGTCCGCGACATCTCGCGCGGGCCCTCGCATCCTACGGTCCGTCGATCGCAGCGCGCACGCTGTACGCGCCCTCGACCCCCCAGGTCTCGCGCTCCGTCACCCGCACGGTCACCGGCCCGTCGCGCGTCGCGGTGAAGCGCGCGCGGGCGTTCCACCCGCCGCCCCCGTCGTCGTCGCGGGCGAGCACCCGGTCGCCGTCGAGCACCGACACCTCGACGTCGTGGGCCGCGCAGCCGTGGCTACGGGTCCTCCCCCCTCGCACGTCGATCCGTAGGCGCTGGCCGGCGGTCACCGCCAGGGTCCAGTCGTCGAAGTACGTCCAATCGTCGAGCATCGCGTCGTCGCGCGCGAAGGTCCCCCGCGTCGCCGCCGCCCCCAGGGTGAGCTCGCCGACGGGCCTCGCGGGCCTCGCCGGCTCCCGCACCACCTCCCCTACCGCGCGCTCCCGCACGCCAATCCCCACCGCGGACAGGACCTTGTCGTACGTCGCGCCCGTCAGCCCGCCGTGCCCGCAGGCCGCGGTCATGAACACTGCCCCGTGCGCCCGCACCGCGTCGGCAAGCGCGCCGTCGGGCTGCATCGCGACCTGCGTGCCCTGCCCACGCAGGCGTGCCGCGAGGCCGTCGGCACGCCGTCGCATGCCGACGTCGTCGTTCGAGGTGAGGCAGACGAACCGTCGCGGTGCGTTGGGCGTCGACCGCTGCATCCACGCGGCGAAGGCGCTCTCTGCCCCGTACAGACCGTCGTCGAGGACGACGGTGCGCACCCGGTCGGCGAGGTCGCTCCGGGCCAGCAGTGCTCCGATCACCGGTCCGCCTCCGCTCGATCCGACCAGGGTCAGGCCCTCGATGTCGTCGACGCTTCGGCGCCCGCCGAGCCGCGACACCAGCGTCTCCGTCAGCAGCTCATTCAAGAACTCCCTCAAGAACCCGGGGCGCTGGAACGCCCCCGCGAACCCGGCTGCCCCGTGGGGAGCGAGCTGCGGCGCGACGAGCAGCGCGTTGATTCCCGCGCGGTCGTGTCGCGTGGAGAGCCCCCACCCGCTGCCGGGCTCGCCGGTCAACGGCGCGAGCGGTCCCGCCGCCACCAGCCACGCCGGACGCGAGTTGAGCCCGTGGAACACCATCACGACGTGGAGCGGCCGCGACGGGTCGAAGCCCGGCGGCGCGTGCACCACCACGTCGGGCAGGTCGTGCGTCGCGACCGGACGGTGGCGCAGTCGATACACGGCCGTCCACCCGGCGCCGCCGCGGGGCGCCGTCACCGACGTCGCGCCCAGGCGCCGCGCAGGCGTCGGGTGCGGGTTCGAGCGTCGACACCCCGCCAACACCGCCAGCGCCACGGCGAGCCACCGCACGGCCTCGGCCTGCGTCCGCATCGTCGACCCCTACCACGGACGCACCCGTCAGCCCCGGGGGGTCGACGGGGCCGGCAGCGTGCTCGGTGCGGGCCACCTGTAGCGCCAGCGAGAGGGCGGGGCCTCCGTGGCGACACCGCGTCGTTCCGATGGGCCCGACTCGCCGGTGTGTCTCGAGCGCGCGGCGCACACTCCACGCTTCCCCGCTCCCTATCCTGCGTCTACCATCCGCGGCCAAGGTGGGACCCGCGACCGAGACATCCCCCAGTCCCCGGCTGGTCCTCTCGGCCCTCCCCAAGCTCCGCCTCGCCGACCTCGGCCGCGAGCTCGGCGTCTCCGCCCCCGAGACGCTCACCAAGGACGCCCAGCTCGACGCGCTCGTCCCCGCCCTCCCCCCGCTGCCCGGGCTCGTCGCCCGCCTCGGCCGCGACGAGCTCCGCGCCGTCTGCCGCGCCCTCTCCCTCGACGACCGCGCTCGCGCCCGTGCCGAGCTCGCCGCCCGCATCCTCGGCACCACCGCCGACGCCCTCAGCCCCGCGCGCGCTCCCCGCCGCCCCGGCGACCTCCCCCGCGCCGGGGACATCGTCCACGCCCGCCACCGCCAGTACCTCGTCTCCGACGTCACGCCCGCCACGCGCCACGGCGAGTCCACCCGCGTGGCGATGGTGTGCCTCGACGACGACGCGCAGGGCCGTCCCCTCGACATCTTCTGGGAGCTCGAGCTCGGCGCCCGCGTGCTCGCCCCCGAGACCCACGGCCTCGGCGCGGTCACCCGCCTCGACCCGCCGCGCCACTTCGCCGCCTACCTCCACGCCCTCCGCTGGAACGCCGTCACCGCCACCGACGCCCGCCTCTTCCAGGCGCCCTTCCGCGCGGGCATCCGGCTCTTCAACCACCAGCTCACGCCGCTCAAGCGGGCGCTGGAGATGCCGCGCGCCAACCTGTTCATCGCCGACGACGTGGGCCTCGGCAAGACCATCGAGGCGGGCCTCGTCCTGCAAGAACTCCTGCTGCGCCAGCGCGTCGAGCAGGTGCTCATCGTCTGCCCCGCGTCGGTCACGCTCCAGTGGCGCGACGAGATGCAGAAGAAGTTCGGGCTGCACTTCGAGCTCTACGACCGCCGCTTCGTCGCCCGCCGCCGCCAGGAGCGCGGCTTCGGCGTCAACCCCTGGACCACCCACAACCGCTTCATCATCTCCTACCAGACGCTGCGCCGCCCCGAGTACCGCGACCCCCTCCTCGCGCACCTCGGCGAGCGCGCCCGCAAGTCGCTGCTCATCCTCGACGAGGCCCACACCGCGGCGCCCGCCTCCACCTCGCGCTACGCCGTCGACTCGCGCGTCACCCGCGTCATCCGCGACGTGGCGCCGCGCTTCGAGCACCGGCTCTTCCTCTCCGCCACGCCCCACAACGGCCACTCCAACAGCTTCTCGGCGCTGCTGGAGATCCTCGACCCGCAGCGCTTCACCCGCGGCATCGCGGTGACCCCCGAAGCCCGCGACGCCGTCATGGTGCGCCGCCTCAAGCGCGACCTGCGCGCCCTCGGCAGCGGCCACTTCCCCGAGCGCCGCGTGGTCGAGATCGCCCTCGAACACATCGACGGCCAGTGGTTGCAGCGCGACGACCGCGGCGCCCACCCCGGCTTCGTCAACCTCGGAGCCAGCCCGCGCGCCGTCGAGATCGAGCTCTCGCACCTGCTCGCCGAGTACACCGCCCTCGAACGCCCCGCGAAGGGCCCCGGGCGCCTCGTCTTCGTCAACCTCCAGAAGCGCCTGCTCTCCAGCGTGGAGGCCTTCGCGCGCACGCTCCAGCTGCACGCGCGCAGCGTCGGACGGGGCGGTGCGGCCGCCGAGGCCGCGGGCGTCGACGACGAAGAAGACCTCGACGACGACACCCGCGAGGAGCTCGACGCCGCGGCCGACGAGGGCCGCTCGCGGGGGCTGTCGGCGCCGTCGGCGCGGGCGCGAGGGCTGCTCGACGAGATGCTCGCGATCGCCGAGGCGCACCGGCACGCGCCCGACGGCCGCTGGCTCTCGCTCGTGCACTGGATGCGCGCCAACCTCTGCCCGGGCCTCGGCGACCCGCGCTTGAAGAAGGCGCCGTGGACCGACCGTCGCGTGCTGCTCTTCACCGAGTACGGCGACACCAAGCGCTGGCTCGTCAACCTGCTCAACGCCCTGCTGGAGAACACGGCGGGCGGCCGCGACCGGGTGATGCAGTTTCACGGGGGGATGAGCGAGGAGGCGCGCGAGGCCGTGCAGCGGGCCTTCAACAGCCCGCCCGACGAGCACCCGGTGCGCATCCTCGTGGCGACGGACGCGGCGCGCGAGGGCGTCAACCTCCAGGGGCACTGCGCCGACCTCTTCCACTTCGACATCCCCTGGAACCCCGCGCGCATGGAGCAGCGCAACGGTCGCATCGACCGCACGCTCCAGCCCGCGCCCGAGGTGCGCTGCCACTACTTCGTGATCCCGCGTCGCGCCGAAGACCAGGTGCTGCGCAACCTCGTCGTGAAGGTCGGTCGCATCGAGCACGAGCTCGGCTCGCTCTCGGAGGTCGTGATGACCCGCGTGACCGAGGCGATGGAGCGCGGCATCGACGCGAGCTCCGACGCGCGTGTGGACGCGGCCCTGGAGATGGGCGCCGGGGCCGAGACGGCGAAGCGCGAGCTCGACGCCGAGCGCGCGACGGTCGATCGGCTGAAGCGCGACATCGACGAGGCGGGGCGGCTGCTCAACGAGTCGAGCAAGGGGATGGTCTTCGACCCGGGGCTGCTGCGCGACGCGATCAACGTGGGCTGCGAGCTCGCGGGCGCGGGCAACCTCGCGACGGCGCCGGGCGTGAAGGCGGAGCCGACGCTGGCGCTGTGGAAGCTGCCGACGATGCCCGAGAGCTGGCAGACGACGCTCGACACGGTGCGCCCGCCTCGCGCGAAGGACGAGGCCCCGTGGGAGTGGCGCAAGCGCCCGCTGCTGCCGGTGTGCTTCGAGCCGCCCGAGCGGATGAACTCGGGCGTCGCGCACCTGCACCTGTCGCACCCCATCGTGCAGCGCATCCTCGGGCGCTTCCGCGCGCAGGGCTGGTCGGCGCACGACCTCTCGCGGGTGACGGTGGTGAAGAACCCCCGCGACGGCATCGCGCGGGTGATCGCCTTCGGGCGGCTGTCGCTCTTCGGGGCGGGGGCGACGCGGCTGCACGATCAGCTCGTGAGCGTGGCCGCTCCGTGGAACGAGACCGGCGGAGGGAACCACCTGCGGCCCTTCGCGGAGGAGGCCGACCGCAAGGCGCTGGAGCGGCTGGAGTCGCTGCTGTCGGAGTCACCGACGCTGGAGGCGGTCGAGCCGCGGGTGCAGGAGCGGCTGTTGGCGGCGGCGCCCGGGGACTTCGCGGCGCTGTGGTCGCACATCGAGCACGAGGCCGACGCGGTGGCGCACGACGCCGAGGCGAGGCTGGAGCGGCGTGGTCAGGCCGAGGCGACGGCACTCGCGGGCATCCTGGAGGCGCAGCGGGCGGCGATCGCGAAGGAGCTGCGGGGGACGCAGCTGACGCTCTTCACGGAGGGCGAGGCCGCGCAGAAGGAGCAGTGGGAGCAGGACCGCAAGTGGATGGAGCGGCGGCTCGAGCGGCTGGCGAAGGAGATCGAGACGGAGCCGGCGGAGCTGCCGGCGCTGTACCGGGTGGCGACGAGGAAGCTGGAGCCGGTGGGGATGGTGTATCTCTGGCCAGGAACGAGGTGAGCATGGCGCGACGCGTCACCCGACAAGACCAGGCACCTCGGTCGGGCGGGCAGTTCGCCGCGATGGCGAGATCCTCGCGCGCGGCTGGAACGTCGCGATCCCCGAGGTCGACGTGCGACGACGTGTTCGTCGCTCAGGACGACGGCGCGCGAGTGACGTCGCGCTGGCGCGATCGGACGAGGCGACGGACGTTGTGAGCGGACCACAAGCTCCCTCGGCCGCCCGCGATGCGAGCGCAGGCCGTGGCCCCACTCGCCTTCGCGATCCGATGCGGGCGTGTCTGGGACGTTTGTCGTGGTGATGCCCAATCACGTGCCGCGTGGATAGCGTATTCGACAGGCACGGGCCGACGCGGCGCGATCCGTAGGGGAGCCCGTCGCCCCGGAAGACCCGGAAGGTCCCGGGAGATGGGCATTCGACGCACCCCCCGCCTGAGGGAGGGACGGCGCGGCATGGGGCGATGAGCGTTCCGCGCTATCGAACAACTGGGAGGCTTTCCAGGCGCTCATGGCTGCCCGCGGCAGGCCTCCCACGGCACCCGATCCGTCTTCGACGCCGCAGCTCCAGCTCCCCAGGGATCGCATCGATCGGCGTTGCACCGAGGTGGCGAGGGTGATCACCTGCTGGTCACGTCGATGGGTCCGAAGCGCTCTCAAGTTCTCCTTCGCGTCCAGCGCACCGTCACCGACTCGTCGGCATGACCGTCCCCTTTGGTCATCGCTCCAGGACCTGCGACCGATGTCCAGCGCGAAGGTGAAGTGGTGAATCCGCGCATCGCGCAATACCAGCGGCGCAATGCGTGGCGTCTCCCAGTCGGTTCGTCGGCCATGCCCGCCCGACCCTGGAACCCGCGCTCCCCGGGTCCCAGGCATGACCCACGACCCCGAATCCCGCTTCCACGCCGAGTGGCTCGGCCTCGTGCAGCCCGTCGAGGGCCTCGTCGTGTCCGTGCCCGTCCTCGCCGACGCCCAGTGCATGCGCCGGCAGCCGCTCGCCCTCCAGCAGCGCCTCGCCGACCTCTCCCCCGCCGCCACCATCGCCGACCTCCCCGCCTTCCTCGCCGCCATCCTCGATTGGACACCCGATCTCTACGACTCGGCCTCCGAGCTCCCGGCCGAGCTCGCGCTCTACGTCCCTGAGGGCCACCAGACCCTCCGCCCCACCCTCGCCCTCCGCCACCTCGCCGCTCCCGCTTCCCCCGCCCCCTCCCCCGCTGCTGCCGATGACAGCACCCCCGCCTCCCGCGCCGGGGCCCCCTACGTCGCCCTCCTCTGGGACCTCCCGCCGTCTCTCCCCCTCGACCGCCCCGAGACCACCACCGGCCCCTGGGACTATCCCCCCGCCGCCAAGTTCGATCGCCTCCTGCGCGCCTGCCGCGTGCCCATCGGGCTGCTCACCAACCGCACCACCGTCCGCCTCGTGTACGCGCCCCACGGCGAGTCCTCCGGTCACATCGACTTCCGCGTCGAGGACCTCGCCTCCGTCTCCGGTCGCGCCATCTTCGACGCCTTCGTGATGCTGCTCTCCGCCGAGCGCTTCTTCGGCGTCGCGCCCGAGCACCAGCTCCCCGCGCTCCTCCGCGACTCCCGCACCCGCCAGGCCAACGTCACCAACGAGCTCGCCGACCAGATGCTCGACGCGCTCCGCGTCCTGCTCGCGGGCTTCGTCGCCGCCGCCGAGCGCGACGGGCGCACCTCGCTCGACGACGCCCTCGCCCGCGACGACGACCACCTCTACAAGGGCCTGCTCACCCTGCTCCTGCGCCTCGTCTTCGTGCTCTACGCCGAGGACCGCGCCCTGCTCCCCATCGACCAGCCCACCTACGCCGAGCACCTCTCCGCCCTCGGGCTCTTCGATCAACTCCAGCGCGACCACGGGGAGTTCCCCGACTCCATGGCGCGGCGCTTCGGCGCGTGGCCCCGCCTCGTCGCCCTCTTCCGCGCGGTCTTCCTCGGCCTCGAACACGGCCCCCTCGTCATGCCCGCCCGCCGCGGCGAGCTCTTCGACCCGCACCGCTTCCCCTTCCTCGAAGGCTGGGGCCCGGCAGGCTCCGCCCCCATCGACGACCCCTTCACGCAGGGGCGGGTGCGGGTTCCCACCGTGGACGACGAGACCGTCTTCCGGGTGCTGGAGCGCTTGCTCGTCTTCCAGGGCCAGCGGCTCTCGTATCGCGCCCTCGACGTCGAGCAGATCGGCGCCGTCTACGAGGCCCTCATGGGCTATCACGTCGTGCGCCTCGCCGGCCCCGCCCTCTGCGTGAAGGGCGGCAAAGGCGCCCGCATCTGGATCACCGCCGCCGAGGTGCTCACCCCCGCCCCCGCCCAGCGGGCGCAGTGGGTGGCCGAGAACGCCGCGCTCGCCAAGAGCGCAGTGGCGAAGATCGCCGAACCGTTGCGCGCGGCGACCACCGACGCGCAGGTGCTGGCGGCCCTGGAGGCGTTGCGCGTGCGGGGGAGCGTGAACGGGGTCGCCGGGCAGCTCGTGATCCAGCCGGGGGCGGAGCGTCGGCGGACGAGCTCGCACTACACCCCGGCCTCGCTCACGGCGCCCATCGTGCGGCGTACGCTCGAACCGCTGCTCGCGGCGATGGGCGCGACGCCCGCCTCGGAGCGGCTGCTCGACCTCAAGGTGTGTGACCCCGCGATGGGGAGCGGGGCCTTCCTGGTGGAGGCGTGCCGCTTCCTCGGCGACCAGGTCGTGGCGGCGTGGACGCGCGAGGGGCGGCTCGACCTCGTGGCGAGCACGCACGGCGACGTGGTGCTCCATGCGAGGCGGCTGGTGGCGCAGCGGTGCCTCTACGGCGTCGACAAGAACCCGCTCGCGGTGAGCCTGGCGAGGTTGTCGTTGTGGCTGGTCACGCTGGCCAAGGACGAGCCCTTCACCTTCGTCGACCACGCCCTGCGGCACGGCGACTCGCTGGTGGGCCTGGACGTCGAGCAGATCCGCTCGTTCCACTGGAAGCCGGGGGCGCAGATGGAGCTGGCGCGGGACGTCATCGACACGGCCCTGCACGAGGCCCTCGACGCGCGGCAGGGGATCCTCGGGCTGGCGGCGAAGGACGACACCCGCGAGAAGGAGCGGCTGCTCTGGGACGCCAATGACGCCCTGCAGGACGTGCGGCTGATCGCCGACCTCGTGGTGGGGGCCTTCTTCGCGGCGGACAAGGACAAGGCCCGGGAGGCCGAGCGCGTCCGGCGGCGGGACCTCGTGGTGAACTGGCTGGAGAGCCGGCAGGCGCCGCCCGCGGAGCTGCTCGCGATGCAGGCGGCGCTGCGGGAGCGGGTTCCGGCCTTTCACTGGTGGGTGGAGTTTCCCGAGGTGTTCTATGGGGAACGGGCGGACCCGCTCGACGGCGATCGGGTGAACCGGGTTGCGTGGATGGACGCGTTCGTGGGGAATCCGCCGTTCATGGGCGGAAGCACGATTCCTGGCCCAACCTGGGAGGCGAGTACAGACTGGCTTGGCAACCATTCGTCAGAGCGTTCATGGCAAGCCGACCTTGCGCCCATTTTCTTCACGGAGTTGTGATCTGCTAGGCGCCAATGGAGCAGCCGGATTCATCGTTACGAATACGATTTCGCAGGGAGACACCCGAAGCACTGGGCTGCAAGCACTAGTGACTACGCGACAGGTGCTTATCTACGATGCGACGGTGGGCTTGCGCTGGCCGGGCGAGGCAGATGCCACGGTATGCGTGGTACATCTCGCGATCGGAAACACCAAACATCGCGCTAGCCCCGCCCGGCTAAACGGCCGAGAAGTACTGTCGATCGACTCATCGCTGCGTGCTGGATCGGAGCGACCCGATCCAACTCCTCTACAGTCAAACGTCGGACTAAGCTTCAAGGGTGTCACCCTCTACGGCCAAGGGTTCTTGCTGACACAGGCCGAGCGCGACAACATCGTTCGAACTAACCCCGCCAGCGGCGACAGACTCCTTCGCTATGTAGGAGGAGAACACCTAAACAGCACTGCGGACCAGTGGTCTGGCAAATATGCGATATACCTCACTGACCTTACGCTTGACGAGGCCGAGCGTGGCTGGCCGTTGCTCCTCGACATCGTTCGGGAGAAGGTGAAACCGGAGCGTGATCAGCTTGGCGGATATTCAGTAGCGGATAGCAGACGAGAGAGCTGGTGGAAGTACGGCACCCCTGCCTCTGAGTTGCGCCAAGCGCTGCGTGGAAAGGAGCGATGCATCGCGGCCGCGCGTGTCACGAAGCACCTGTGCTTTCAATGATACCGGCATCGTCCTTGGTAAGCGACAAAGTGTATGTCTTCCATTTGAAAGCTACGAAGCCCTTGCCGTGCTCCAGTCACGCGTCCATGCGTAAACGCCTAGCGGCGAACGCGGGGCGGCCGAACGGACGAGCGGATCAGAGCTCTGGCCTTACATATGCAGCGACTCAGTGTTTTCTAAATTTCCATTTTATAGCGCAAAGCCAGCTTTGGCTTCCGGCGGATTGCACTTGGAAATCGCAGGCGAAGCGCTTTACGCCACGAGGCTGCAGTACATGAATGACACCGAGCAGGGTCTCACTCAGACATATGACCAACTCAAGGACCCGCGCTGCCAGGACGGGCGGGTGGTCGCGCTGCGGCGGCTCCACGAGGAGATGGACCGCGCGGTGCTCGCGGCGTATGGGTGGGACGATCTGGTGGTTCCGCCGTATGGGACGCCGGGGACGGACGTGGAGCGGGCGGCGGTGGCGCGCTTCGAGGATGAGGTGATCAATCGGCTGTTCGCGCTGAATGCGCAGCGGGCCGCGGAGGAGAAGGCCGCGAGCGCGGCGGGTGCGGTCGCAGGGGGGAAGACGAAAGGGGCGAAGCGGGGGAAAAAGGCGGGCGCGGCGGGCGGGGATGGCAGTGGGCAGGGGGTTAGGGGATCGGGTGAGGTTCACGATCTGGCTATACTTTTCACCGCTCAACGAATCATATATTTGGGACTTCCCGTTATAAATGCTGACCCGTGTGAACATTGCGACCAGCCACACGAGGAACAACACCGAAACACCCTTTCTCCGCCTACCGCATTACAATCGAATGCCTCCATGTGCTCATATCAAATACCGCTCCGCTTAGCGACGGAACCAACCAAAGGAACAAGCGAATGCAGTGGCGAGTTCGACATCTCCGGATTGACAGCGGCTTTTTAGGCGGCCTGGACCTTGAACTCCCGCCGGGTCTCACATGCGTGATCGGCCCGCGCGGAAGCGGAAAGACCACCCTGGCCGAAACGCTTAGATTCGCCCTAAACGGCTTGGTAGGCGCTCCAAGAGCGCGAGCCGACATGATTAGGACAAATCTTGGCGCCGGAGCTGTGCGTCTACATGTTGAGACCGAAGCGAGGAAATATTTTATCGCACGAGCGCTGAGTGGCGATCCGGTGGTTGACGACGAAGCAGGCAGCCCAGTTCACGGCATCGACCTGGACAAGGGGACGTTCCTTCCCTTGGATTCGTTCACAAGCATGGAAATTGAAGCGATCGCGGATGAGGTACTGGGAGACCGCCGACGACCGGCCTACTCGATCAAATCAGGCAGACCGAGGTCCGCGACTGCATTTACCGTCAATCAGAGTTGCGGAGACGTTTGGACGCAAACGCCGACACGATTCGTCGTCTTCAAAAAGAGAGAGACGAGACAATGGTGCGGGTCGAGGAACGCCGAAATGCTCCTGACCAGCTCTTCGCACTGGGAAGGTTGACGCAGACGACGAGCAATTTAGAGAACATTACGCCACTCGGATCCCTTGAGCAACAGCGGTGGAACGCTCTAGAGCAAGAGGCGGTAAAGCGCCAGATAGTCCAGTCAACTGCAATTCTTGACGGCAAAAGATTCGCGTAAGCAGGTGAAGAGCCCGCCGGACAGGGGGCCAAACAGCCGATGTCATCGGTGCACGCTCTACAAATGAGGGAGGAAGTTGGCACGAACTCATCTGCAAGCCGCGACAGATCAGGTTGGTCAGATAAATTCGTTCATCGATACCGCGCGGTCTCTACTGATCGAACTTCAAACGCGCCTGTCGTTTGTCCACGGGGAACATCGCGCTTTGCCTACTGCCAGAATCCAGCATCGACAAGCGGAGTGACAGAACTGGGCTGAATCGACGGGTCGCTGGCCAGAGGAAGTTCAGTTCCGGGCAGGCGCGACCGCGTCAAGGTGAAGGCATTGGGACGACCGCGAGATCATCGCCGCAAATCAAGTCCGCCAAGGCTTCGGGCGAGCAATCGCAAACAGAGAGACCTTTCCGCCTGCGCGCAGTCGCCGGACTAGAACCGTCCTCGGTAGGCCCGCAGATTCGGGTCCGCGTGCGGCGTCAAGCTGACGATAGCCGCTATCAGGAGGCTCTAACGGCAGGCCTGAAGGGATCTAGGACGAAGAATCACGAAGACATTGTCTCACAACTTGTCACACTTCGACCCGACCAACTAGCGCAGATACTCCGCGACGGCGGATCGGATGAACTTGATCAAACTTTCTCGTTCGGGGCTGAGCGTAGTCGCCGTGTTTGGGATGCA
>JADJAE010000107.1 GCA_016704445.1 Deltaproteobacteria bacterium | reverse complement strand
GCGTGGGCGGTCGCGACGGCGGCGGCACCGAGTCCGTGCGCGTCTGGGTCTACGACTGGTCCTCCGACGCGTGGACGCCGCGCGCGCCGCTCGCCACCGGGCGATGGGCCATCGCCGTCGCGACGGGGCGCGACGGGCGCATCTACGCCTTCGGGGGGGAGATGTTCCGCGACACCTCGTACGGCGCGCAGGTCTACGACCCCGCGAGCAACCGCTGGACGAGCCTCGCGCCGATGCCCGTCGCCCGCGGCTTCGCGCGCGCCGCCACCGCCGCCGACGGGCGCATCTGGGTGGTCGGCGGACGCGACCTGTCGACGTACCTCTCCAGCACCAGCGTCTACGACCCGGCGACCAACACCTGGGTGGCGGGGCCCTCCCTCCCGGTGAACCGATCCGCGGCGGGGGTGACCCTCGGCCCCGACGGGCGGATCTACGTCGCAGGCGGCGAGTCGGCGTCGTCCAGCGTGTCCGCCGCGGTCTACCAGATCAACGGGGCCGGCACCGCGTGGGCTTCGCGCGCCGCGCTGCCGCTGGGGCGCTCGCACCACGGCTTCGTGACCCTGCGCGACGGACGCCTCGCCTCGGTCGGCGGCGGGGCGAGCTCCGGTCGCATCGCGACGGTCAACACCTACGACGCCGCCGCCGACACGTGGCGCTGAGCGTCGGTGTCGCCGACGATCCTCCGCGCCCGCCATGAAGCCCGCCCCGCTGCCGCTGCCCCGTGATGTTCCGTTGCGCGTCGTGCTCGACACCAACGCGGTGCTGTCGCTCTGGCACTACCGGCACCCGCGCCTCGTGGACCTGCTGGGCTGGCTGGAGGGCCGCCGCGCCGCGCTGCTCACCCGAGCGACGACCCTCGACGAGCTCGCGCGGGTGGTGCGCCTCCCCGAGCTCGCGATCGACCCCGACCGACAGGCCCTTCTCCTCGCCGACTACCGCGCGCGCACCGTGCCCTTCGCCGAGCCGGACGCCGCGTCGCCCGACCCCTCGCTGGCGCTGCCGCAGTGCCGTGACCGCGACGACCAGAAGTTCCTCGCGCTGGCCTGGGAGGCCGGGGTGCACCTGCTGCTCACTCGCGACAAGCGGGTGCTCGCCATGGCGACGCGCCCACCGTGGCGCGACCGCACCCTCATCGTGACCCCGGAGCGCCTGCTCCGACACGTCGACGCGGAGTGAGCGCGTGCTGCCGTGCCCGCCGTGCTCAGCGACGCAGGCCTCGCCCTCACCCGCCGCGTTCACGTGAACCCGATGCTCCGCCGCGTCTGTGGCGCCGGTGGGGGTGAGTGTCGTCCAGCGTTCGCATGACGTTCCTCCCGGGCAGGCGCCCACTCGCACCAATGGCTGCTCATTCCGTGCGATCGGCGCTGGCTCCAGCGGTTCACGGAGAGGGCGGCTCGGCCGTTGCTCCGTGGGATCGTCGTCGCCGCCGCCGCGGCTTTCGAGGAATCCCTTACCGGGCTCGATCGACCGGGGGGGTAGACAAACCTTGCACGATGGGCCCGGAGACTTCGCTCCGGGTCACGAGGCAGGGCCAATCCGTCTCACGGCAGGAGTCACTCATCCATGAAGCGTCGTTCTCTCTTCACCATGGTCGGCCTCGCGGTGTTGTCGTTCGCTACGGTCGCCCACGCGATCGACCGTGACTTCACGGTGCACAACCACATCGGCAACGCGATCTCGGAGCTGCACATCACCCCGAGCAGCACCACCACCTGGGGCGCCGACCTCCTCGGTACCAGCGTGCTCGCCGACGACGGCTCGGTGCTCATCCACTACACGCCCAGCATGTATCGCGGGCAGTGCGTGTTCGACATCAAGGTCGTCGACCAGGCCGGGGCGCACGTGGTCAGCGGCATCAACCTCTGCCGCGTCACCGACGTGACCTTCACGCGCGACAGCGACGGCGACGTCGCCTACTCCGCGCACTGAGCCGCTCGCCCTCCCTCCTCCCGACTCCGTAGCCCCCACTCGACCCTGTACCCGACGACGCACCCGGAGCGCTCGGGCGATCCCCGTGTTGCCATCGGGCTAGTCGCCTCACGAACGAAACAGTTCAGCGGTGGCGCAATTCGCTCGTTTGACGCTGGGGTTAGCGCGATGGCGCTCACCCCAGGCTATAACAAGTGACGACCCCCACATGCGTGGGGGTCTTTCGAACAGGAATGCCACTTCGATGGAGCCCAAGGCACATCGATTGGAGCTTCCGGAAGGTCCATCGAGTTTCGGCACGAAAGACCCCGCAAACGCGGGGTCGTCACCTGTTATAGCCTGGGGTGAGCGCCATCGCGCGAACCCCAGCGTCAAACGAGCGGCTTGCACCCCTCTGAACTGTTACTCACGAACCCGTAGCCCCGCAGGGCGGCACTGCTCCTATGGGGCCAAAGCAGGCTCAGCCGGGGGCGGTGCAGGCAGCGCCGCGAGGATGCGCTGCACGCCCTGCTCGCTCACGCGCTCGTGTAGCGTCAACGCCACCCTCCCTTCGGGGTTGATCACCACCACCCAGGGCATCTCCTCCTCGGGCAGACCGAGCGCGCTGGCGAAGCTGCCGTCGCGCGAGAACCAGACGGTGTTCCATCGGTGCCTCGGGGTCGATTCGCGAGCACGGCTGATCATCGGCGCCGTCGGGAGCAGGGGGAAGAGGTTGAGCGCGCCGAAGCGATAGAGCCGCGCCGGGCTCCTCACGACGGCCTCGAGGCGTCGGGACCACGCCGTGATGTCGTCCGCCACGTCCTTGTCGGTGAGGATCATCGCGACGGTCCACTGGCCGCGGAGGTCGCGCTCCGTGTGGTGGTTTCCTGCGATGTCGTCGACGCTGAACGCGGGCATCGGCGACCCGGGCGGCGGGAGCGCCGAGGCCATCGTCGGGAGCGTGAGCGCGAGGGCCAGGACCATGGTGGCGTGGGACTTCGTCATTGCGATGACCTCAACTGCGATCAGAGTGGGCGAGAACAAAGGCAGGAAGGATCACGGCGACTGGTCACTCCGGCTCGCGCTCTCCGACGGCGCGGCGCAGGCGGGCGAGCGACTCGCGGAGATCGACGTTGGCGTTGACCAGCGCGAGGCGAGCGCGCAGCAGGTCGAGCTCGGCGTCGGTGAGATCGCTGGACACCGCGCTCCCGGCCAGGAAGCGCTCGCGGCGCACCCGGTAGCTCTCCTCCGCGGAGACGACCTGGCGACGCGCGGACTCGATCGCGGCGTTGGCGGTCTGGGCGGAGATCCACACGCTGCGCACCTCGATCTCGGTGCCCTCGCGGAGCTGCGCGAGCTGCGCCACCAGGGCCGCTCGCTGGGCGCTGAGGCGGCTGGAGGCGGCGCTCGCGGCGAAGGCGCCGGTGGGCGACCACTGCGCCTGGATCATCGCGCTCCAGGTGGCATTGAACTCCTCCGCCTGGGGAACGTATCGCTGGTTGGGGTTGGAGTAGTCGAAGCTGAAGCTCCCCGACACGCTCGGGTACATCCCCGCTCGCGTCGCCGCCACGTTGGCCGAGAGCGCCCGTGTCTGCCGGTCGAGGCTCAGCAGCTCGGGCCGCGCGCTGATGGCCCGCTCGATCAGCTCGCGCGCGCTGCCGGGAACCCGAAGCTCGCCGTCGAGGGACTCGCCCAGGGCGATGGGCTCCGCCTCGCCCGCATGCATCCTCTGACGGAGCGCGTCGGCCGCGGCCTGCGCGCGGGAGGAGAGCTCGTCGAGGCGTCGCGCCTGCACCGTGAGCCCCGCCGCTTCGTACACCCGCGCCAGCCGGAAGGGGATGTCCGACAGCGGCACCGTCACCGTCGCGTTGAGCAGGATGTTGTCGAGGATCACCGGGAAGGAGAACCCCGGGCTCGACGTCGTCGGCGCGGACGTCGGGATGGCACCCGCGCCGGTCGGGCACATCAGCGCGCCGCCCGCGCTGCGGCTCCCCAGCACGACAGCGCCGTTGGTGTCGACGCACAGGGGCGGCGTCGCGCTGGCCGACGAGGTGCCCCCGAGGTTGAGCACCGGGGGGGTGATCGGCGAGAGCCGCGTGTACCGCGCCGTGAGCGAGAGCTGCGGAATCATCGCGACCATCGCCTCGGTGCGGCCCGCGCTCGCCGCCTCGGTGTTGGCCTGCGCCGCCCGCACCGCGAGGCTCGTTCGCATCGCGCGCGCCGCCGCCCGATCGGCGGTCAACCCACCGGGCTGGGGGCTCAACGCCGACGGCAACCCGACCGGAGCGCGCGCCGATGCGTCGGGCTCCTCCGCGGTCGGAGGGGTCTGTCCCCATGCGCTGCCCGCGACGAGAGCCCCCACGGCAGACCACCGAACCATTGATCTCATCACTCTGTCCTTCTCCACGCGCCCCGGCAGCGCCGAGCGCTATCCGATCAGGTCGCCCCGCCGACCTTGTGGTCCGAGGGCCTGATGCGGCCGTCTTCCATCTCATAGAGGACATCGAAGACATCGAGCGCGCGGTGGTCGTGAGTGACCACCAGCACCGCCGCGCCGCGGTCGTGCGCGACCTTCTTGAACAGCTCCATCACGCTCCGGCTGCGGACGCTGTCGAGGGCCGCGGTCGGCTCGTCGGCGAGGATCAGCGAGGGCTCGTTGGCGAGGGCCCGGGCGATGGCCACGCGCTGCTGCTCGCCGCCGCTGAGCATCTCGGGGTAGGCGTCTGCCCGATGGGCGACCTCGAGGTAGTCGAGCAGCTCCCGGGCGCGCCTGCGACCGTCGGTCTTTCCCCGAACTCGCACGCGATCTCCACGTTCTCCCGCGCGTTGAGGAAGGACGTCAGGTTGGCCTTCTGGAACACGAAGCCGAGGTGACGCCTCCGCAGCTCGGCGAGGTCCGCGAGGGGCTGACCGTCCTTCACGACAAGGCGGCCCTCGAAGTAGACCTCGCCGGTGTCGGCGGGGGAGACGAAGCCCAGGGCCTTGATGAGCGTGGACTTCCCCGATCCGCTCGGGCCGAGCAGCGCGGCCACCGTCCCCCGCGGGATCGTCAGGCTGACCCCGGAGAGCGCCACCGCCGCCGCCGATCCGGTGCCGTAGGTCTTGCTGAGCTCCACTGCGCGCACTGCGTCGGTCATGGTCATCCCTCCAGTGCGCTCGCCGGGTCGATGCGCATCACGTGGCTGAGGCCGACGATGCTCGCCAGGGTCACGATGACGAGCGTGGCGATCGGCGCGACCACCGAGATGGCCGTGGTGATGAGCACCCGCCGTGGAAACATCGGAAACAGCAGCTCTCCGATGCCATACGCCACCGCGTAACCGAGCACCCCGAGCAGCCAGGCCTGCTGCAGCACCAGCCCGAGGAGACGCCCGCGGGGCGCGCCCATGAGCTTGAGCACCGCGATGTCGTGCGTCTTCTCGAGGGTCATGTTGTACATGATCATCATCACGATGATCGCGGCCGTGAGCGTGAGGATCACGGTGAAGAGCCCGATCTGCATGCGGGCGCGCTGGACGACGCCGCTCAAGAGGAGCGTCTCCTCCTCGCCCTGCGTGAAGACGGTGACGTCTCCCCATCGGCGCACCGTCGCCTGCACCTCGGCGATGCGATGCGGGTCCGCGTCGACCAGCACCGCGGCGAGCGGAGGGGATGCGAGCGCCGGGGCGCGCCAGCGAGGATCCGCGGCGAGGTCTTCCAGCGTCGGCTGACCCCGGCCGAGGTCGGTGCGGCGGAGGCGCTCGACCACACGCTGCCGCTCCAGCACCGTCGCCTCGGGCGACTGGTCGAACGCGACGAGATGGGTGTCGCCCACGCTCATGAACGCCACGGAGTCCCCGCCCGAGGTGAGGGCGTTTCTCGTGAGCCCGACGACGCGATAGGACTCCCCCGCGAGCACCAGCGACTCTCCGAGGCCGAGCCCGAGGGACGCGTCCACGATCATCTCCCCGTGCGGCTGCGAGAGGTGACGTCCGCGCACCAGCGGCAGCGTGTGCCCCGGGTCGTCGGGCCAGCCGAGGCCCACCAGGGCGATGCGCAGCGCGGCGCCGTGGTGCTCGCGCTGGATGAGCTGATAGTTGTAGGGACGGGCCCTCCGCACGCCGGGCACCGCCGAGGCGCGCGCCTCGACGCTCGGGTCAAGCCGCGACGCCTCCGCGAAGGGGCCGACGGTGTCTCGTTGCACGATCCACAGGTCGGCCCGCATCGCCCGCGTCAGGATCGTGGCGTCGTCCACCATCCCGGCATAGATCCCCTGCATCGCGACGACGACGCTGAGGAGCAGCCCGAGGCCCGCCGCGGTGCCGATGAAGCGGGCGACGTGCCGGCGGACGTCCCGAAGGGCGAGGTTCATCGGGCCACCCAGCGCCGCCCGGGGGGGAGGGTGAGGGCCGGTCGCGGCGCCGCGAGGACGGCGTCGCCCTCCGCGAGGCCCGCGCTCACCTCGACGTGCTCGGCGCCCGTGAGCCCGAAGCGCGGGCGCACCACGGTGATGCGGCCGCCGCGATCGGCGTACACGAAGGGCCCCACCTCGTCGTGGAAGATCATCCGGGTGGGGATGCGGAGCGCGTTCTCCTGGCGGCCGACCTCGATGCGCACGTCGGCGCGCTGGCCGATGGCCATGCGACGCTCGAGGCGCTCGGGCGTGACCTCGACGATGAGCTCGTGGGTCTGGCGGTCTGCCTCCCACGGGATTCTCGAGAGCCGCCCCGCGACCGGGGGGCCCTCGCCCGGAAAGGCGATGGTGCTGCGCTGATCGATGGCGAGCAGCGGCAGCACCGTCTCGTCGATCGCGGCGTTCACATACACCTGGCTGGTGTCGACGATGCGCAGCACGGTCGAGCCGACGGTGACCGTGTCGCCGGGCTCGCGCAGCCGCCGGGTGACCAGGCCGTCGAAGGGCGCGAGGAGCGTCGCGCGCACCATGGTGACCCGCCGCTGCTCGGCCCCGCCCGCCGCGACGTCGATGCCCCGCGTCGCCTCGGAGCGCTGGGCGAGCACCCGGTCGAGGTCGGCGTGCGCCAGGCGGAGGCGGTCGTTGGCCTCGTCGCGCTGCAGGCTCGCGATGGCCCCGCTGCTGAAGAGCGTCTGCGCGCGGGCGTTCTCCCGCTCGGCGGTGAGCAGCAGGGCGCGCACGCGCTGCTCGTCCGCGGAGAGCCGGAGCAGCGAGGTGCGAGCGGCCGAGACGCCCCGCTGCGCCGAGCGCAGGTCGGCCTGGGCCTGGTCGGTCTGGAGCCGCGCGAGCTCCTGGCCGAGGGTGACGCGCGCGCCCTCCTCGACGAGCACCTCGCTCAGCCGGCCCACGAGGTCGAAGCCCACCGCGGCCTCGCGCTGGCTCTCGATGGTCCCGCGCCCGAAGGCCTCCTGGATGACCGTCGCGCGATCGACCCGGACGGCCTCGACGCGGACGGGAGACCAGACGCGCAGCCAGAGCACCAGCAGCACGAGGCCGAGGGGGAGAACGACCCAGAGGCCGCGGCGTGCGATGCGGAGCGCGCTACGAAGGAATGGCGGAAGGGTCATCGGATCAACGCGCCTCTCGGGGGGAGCCGGTACCAGCGCCCGAGGCGCCCGATCGAGGGAGCATCCGGCGGAGCGCGCCGCCTCCGCGAAGCTCCTGCACGACCACCCCGCCGACGTGGAGCGCGATCAGCGCCACGAGCGCGAACACCAGCGACTCGTGGACCTCTCGCGACGCGACGTGCTCCAGCTCCGGGGCCCTCGCGATCGCTCCTCGGATGTACTCGGGCCATGTGCTGCGGGCGGCGGTGATGACGCCGCTCGCTCCGAGCGCGAAGACCACCACGTAGATGAGCTTGTGCACGAGGTCGACCCCGCGGCGGTGGAGCGGCGGGAGCGGCAGCGGATCAGGGCTCGGCCCGCGCCACCGGGTGACCAGCCGCAGCACCGTGAGCGCCATGAGGGTGAAGCCGAAGAGCGTGTGCGAGCGCGAGAGCAGCAGCCGCAGGCTGGAGTCCGGCGCGAGGTCGGACATCACGAAGCCCGCGGCGCCCATTGCCATGATCACAGCCGCGGAGACCCAGTGAAGGGCGACGCTCTTCGTGGACCATCGATCGCTCATGATTCCCTCCTTCGTCGCAGCAGCTTCGGCAGGGTGAGCGACTGCACCACCCAGAACGCCGAGCGCATGGTCATCGCCGCCACCGTTCGTGCCTCAAACTTCCCCCCTGTTCACGTGTACGCCGAACGCCGCGAAGACGAGCAGCGTCGACGACGCGAGCGCGAGAGCGCCAGCCAGGCCGCCCACGCTCCGCCCTGCCAGGGTCGCAGCCCCGGCTGCGACATAGACGAAGCCCGCGGCGAAGTTGAAGGCCAGCACGAAGGGCACCACGTGGCCCGCCTCGGCTCTCGCGGCCGGCCCACCCAGGAGCACGCTCCCGCCCTCCACGATCGTCGCGAGCCCGAAGGCCACCGCGAGCCCGCCGGCCAGCCAGCGCCAGGCACCCGAGCGCACTCGTCGGGCGCCCTCTGTTCCGATGGCCGCGCTCGCCGACGTCACCGCCGTGTCAGACCAGTGGCGCAGCGCGAGTACACCGCTCAGAACCACCGAGGCCGTCATCGCGACAGCCCCGATGAGCACGAAGACCGGCGAGAGCCCGAGGTACAGCTCGCCGAGAATCCCGACCGGCAGCGAGCAGGCCCGCGAGCCCGAGCCCGGCGGTGGCCTTGCGCGCGCCATCGGTGGCGGCCCCGGAGCCGAGCGAGCACGAAGCCGAGCGCGAGGTTGAGCAGCGCGAAGAGGTTGCTGCACGCAGCGAGCCGGGCCTCGAAGTGCTTTGACCGACCGGTAGCTGCCGCCCCGGCCGCCTTGTCGGGGGCGGAAGTCGGCGCAGGTAGATGAGCAGGAAGCCGTAGGCCGCGAAGCCCGCCATCACGAGCAGGCCGACGCCGACGTTGTAGCGACCGGTCTTCATGGGTGGACTCCCCCGCGCGCCGAGGTGGCACCAGCAGCACGAGGTCGGCGCCGGGTCGGGCTGCACCGCGTGCGAAACGCCCGCGGCGAGCACGACGGCGTGCGCGGTCGATGCGGAGGCGCTCGGGCCGAAGGGCCTTCTTAGGCGGCTCTGGATGGTCACGGGTCGGCGCGGAGTGCTCGGGCAGCAGGGTGCCTGACGCAGCACGATGGTGGCGAGCTTGAGCGCGGTCGTCGACGAGGACGCGCGCCTCGCGCGGCTGACCCGGACCGACCGTCGAAGGGAAGTCGACGACGCGCGCCGCGGGACCCCCGAAGGCGGGAGCGTGGTGGGCCGCGGTCGCCGTCGACTGCGTGGCGCAGCCTCCCAGGGCGAGCGCGGCGAGGCTGAGGGCAGTAGCCAGGACGGAGCGCTTCATACGGATCTCTTTCTGCTCTACGAGCTGCTGGTGTCTTGCGGCTGGCGGGCCGCGTCGGAGAACACGCCGCCCAGGTACGAGCGGAGCCCCCCGGTCGACCGTGGGTCGCCACGGAACCCGACGTACTTGTCCGGGCGCACCCACAGCGCGACGGGGCGATGAGCCCCGAACGCGCGTCGGATGGCGCCGTCCGGGTCGTGCAGGTTCGTCGCGTCGGAGGAGGCCCTCGCGGCGCACCCGACCACCTCGACCGCGTCGGCGGCGAAGGTTCGTGCGACCGCCGTGGCGGCTGCGCCTCGCGCTCGGTCAGCGACCCAGGGAGCCCGTCGAGGAGGAGCAGCGTGTGGTGCGCGCGTCCCGCAGCCGCTCGGTCAGCGCAGGCGTCGAGGCCTGCTGGGCGGCGCGCTCGCCCGGGCGCGGCGATCCCGCGGAGAGGGGCTCCGCCGCGGTGGCGAGGCTCGCGGGGTACCTCAGCTGGAGCATGCCGATCTGCGCGCCCAGGCGATCGCGCACGCGGGCGAAGCGCAGCAGCACCCCGGCGACCCTCCTCCGCACCAGCTGCAGCGGACGCACCCGCAGCGTCATCGCCCAGGTCGCGCGGCGCACCCCTCGGATCATCCGTTCGCCCACCGGATGTCGCTCCTCCTGGTAGGTGTCGAGGAGCGTCGGAGCCGCGAGCCCGCGGTGCACGAGGCCGAGCTTCCACATCAGGTTGTATCCGTCCTGGATGCCGGTGTTGAGGCCCTGACCGCCGACGGGCGAGTGGATGTGCGCCGCGTCGCCCGCCAGGAAGACCCGCCCGACGCGAAGCGACCTCGCGATGAAATGCTTCGGCGAGAACACCGACGTCCAGCCGAGGGACGAGAGCGTCGTGCGCAGCCCCGTACGGGTGTCGACGAGCCGCTGGAGCATCGGCAGGTCGATGACGGGGGGATCATCCGGGCGCGCTTCGGGAAGGTGCGCGATGAGCCTCACCCGCCCCGGGGTGGGCATCGGGACGATGAACAGCACCCCTTCGCGCGCCAGCACGTTGTAGCCCTCGCCGTCGACGAGCGGTGACTCCATGGCGACGTCGGCGAGCATGAAGACCTCGCCGCTGGTGTCACCTTCGAGGGGCACCCCCAGCGCGCGCCGCACGTCGCTGCGGGCGCCGTCGCAGCCCACGAGCCACGCCGAGCGACACGCCTCGACGGTGCCGTCGGCGCGTACGAGATCGGCCTCCACGCCTCCCTCGATCTCACGGAGCGAGCGCAGCGCGGTCTGGCGCTCGACGGTGGCGCCGAGGGCGTCGAGGCGCTCCTCCAGGCAGCGCTCGGTCTCGCTCTGCGGAATGGTGAGCCACATGGGGTACGGCGCGTCGCTCCAGTCGAGCTGGCGAAACTCGACGCGACCCACCGGGCCGCCCTCCGGCGACGATGTTCAGCGCGCGAAACTCCCGCCCGGCCTGCAGCACGGGCTCGACGCAGCCGAGGTCGTCGAGCACCTCCAGCGACCGGGAGTGCAGCACCAGCGCCCTGGAGTGCGGGCTGCGCTGGGGGCTCTGCTCGACGATGCGCACCGACAGGCCGTGGCGTCGCGCGTCGATCGCGGCCACCAGCCCGGTGGGCCCCGCGCCGACGATCAACACATCGACGTCGGTCATCGATCGCGACGTCATGACGGCCTCACCTTCCACGCGAGCCCTTGGCCCGCGTGCTCTGGGGGACGACGGGCGGAGGCGGCCGCAGGAGCACCCCGAGGGCGTCCCGAACCGACTGCGGAGCCGTGCCGATCTGCCGACGATTGGCGGCCGAGAGCGCGAGCATCTGGATGGTGCCCATGACGACGACGACGAGCGCGCCCGCGTCGATGTCGGAGCGAAACTCGCCCGCGGTCTGCCCCTCGCGGAGGCACGCCCGCACGAACTCCCGGGTCTTCTGCGCGCATGCCGCGAGCCGCGCCGAGCCGCCCTCCGGCAGCGCCAGGAGAAACTGCTCGGAGAGCATGAGTTGCATGATGACCTGGCCGCCGACCGCGGTGCTCCGCGCCTCGACGAAGCGATCGAGTCGCTCTCGCGGCGGCAGCTCGCTCGAGGGGAAGGTCGACTCCATGACCAACTCGACCCTCGCGACGACGGCCTCGATGAGCGCATCGATGGAGGCGAAGTGACGGAAGATGGCGCCGCTGCTGAGCCCCACCTGCTCGGCGAGGCTGCGCGTGGTGAGCGCGGCGATGCCCCGGGTCGCGATGATGTGGAGCGCCGCGTCGGTCAGCTCGACCTGACGGACCTCCGTGCTGCGACGAAGATCAGCCATGCCGGCGGTAATCGGTTACTTACCACCGGTCAAGGGCGCCCGCCTTTTCATGGTGTTCAGGGAGACGCTCGAGCGTCCGAAGGGGGATTCGTTCTAGGCTCCGCGCATGGAAGGCATCGACGCCCTTCTGCCGCCCGAAATGGCGAAGAAGGCCGAAGAGATGGGCGTTCGCAAGGCGTCGCTCGACGCGGGCCGCACGCTCGCCCTCGGCGTGCTCGCGGGAGCCTTCATCGCGCTCGGCGCATGCTTCATGACCACGGTGACCGCCGGGGCAGGATCGAGCGCCTGGCCACCTGGCGTGCTGCGGCTGTTCGGCGGCGTGGCCTTCTCCCTCGGCCTGCTGCTCGTCGTCGTCGGCGGCGCCGAGCTCTTCACCGGCAACACCCTCCTCACGATGGCGTGGGCGAGCCGTCGCATCACCACCCTGGCGCTCGTGCGCAATTGGGCCCTGGTGCTCGTGGGCAACGCCGTCGGCGCGCTGGGCGTGGCGGCGCTCGTCGTCCTGTCGGGGCAGCTCAAGTTCATCGGCGGAGCGGTGGGCGCGCAGGCCATCGCGATCGCCAACGGAAAGATGCACGAGAG
>JADJAE010000106.1 GCA_016704445.1 Deltaproteobacteria bacterium | reverse complement strand
GGGCTTCACCCGGCGGACGTCGAGCGGCTGATGGCGCAGCTCGAGGGCCTGGTGGACGCGGGCAACACGGTGATCGTGGTCGAGCACGACATGCGGGTGGTGGCCGGGAGCGACTGGGTCATCGACGTGGGGCCGGGCGCAGGCGAAGAAGGCGGGCGGGTGGTGGCGGCGGGGCCTCCGGCGGAGGTGGCGAAGGCGGCGAAGAGCCGCACGGCGCCGTACCTGGCGCGCTTCCTCTCGGGCGCGGCGATGTGACGGGTTGGAGCGCTTCCCACGACGGCCTCAGCCTCGGGTGCGCCTCGACCGACGCGGCGCCCTGAGCGCCCCGAGCAGCGCCGCCACCACGAGCGCCCCGAGGCCCGTGGTCGCCCCGCCTCGCGGGCGCGCCGCGGTGCACTCGCAGCCCTGCGTCTCGCCCTCGAGGCCGCTCTCTCCCTCCTCCACGAACGCAGCATCCGCGGCGTCGACGCTCGGCCCGTCGTCGCGGTCCGCGTCTACACCTGCATCCGCGACCATCGTCCCTGCGTCCGCGACCATCGTCCCTGCGTCCGCGACCATCGTCCCTGCGTCCGCGACCATCGTCCCTGCGTCCGCGGCCATCGCACCCGCGTCCATGGTCATCGTCCCAGCGTCGCTCACCGGCACGGTGCGCACCCGCACCTGGATCACGTTGTCCGCGGGGCCTCCCTGCCCCGGCTCGCTGAACCACGTGACGCCCTCCTCCACGAGGTTGAAGTACTCCGGGTACTCGCCCGCCATGAGCGGCGCGCGCAGCGTGAAGGTGAAGCGCCCGGTGGCCCCTGGTGCGACGGTGCGGTCGATAGCGGCCGCGCGGTTGGGCGCGAGCCAGTCGGGGCCCTGCACGGCGCTCGCCCTGTCGCGGGGCTGCGTCGTCCCGAGCCGGGTGCGAGCCGGGGTCCAGGTGGCGGTGCCGGTGTTGCGCATCTCCAGGTAGCCCCGGGAGAGCTCGCCCGGCGCGAGGTCGAGCGTGGTGCGGCCAGCGGGAAGGACTGCATCACGTAGGTCGCCCGGTAGGCGGGCGGCGGGCAGTGGGGCGACGCGCCGCTCCCTCGGGCGTAGACCGCGAGGTGATTGGAGACCGTGCGGGCAGTGCCGTCGCTAGGGCGGTTGAGCACCCCGATGCCGGAGAGCCACATCGTCGCCGAGCCGCCGCCGTCGAGGTTGAGCGCGTCGCGGGCGCCGAGGTCGCGCATCAGGGCCGCGAGCTCGTTGCAGGTCATGCCCACCCGGGCCGGCGCGTTGCGCCCGTCGACCACCGCGAGGATGAGCGTGCGATGGTCGGCGGTGAGCCCGGCGGCGGTGCGGGGGTTGCGCGGGCAGAGCCCGGTGTCGCCCGAGTTGTCCCTCGCGACGCCGCCGACGACGAGGGTCGGGTGCCCGGAGACCGCCTCGCGCATCCACGCCTGCGGCCCCTCGACGCGCTCGTGGGGAACGATCTCCGCGCGAGCATCACCGAAGGCGATGGGGCCCACGTAGTCGTGGTCGGTGCCTCCCCACGAGGCGCCCGCGTGGAGCACGAAGCCGTCTGTCTGCGACTGGTTGGCGGTGTTGTAGAAGCCTCCGTTGACGGCGGCCTGCGCGCCCACCAGCGCGCCGAAGGACGGCACCGTGCGCGAGCGCTCGGAGGGCGCGGTGACCCGGACGCTGACGCCGGGCGCGCAGAGATCGATCAGCAGCGCGTCGATGTGCTGCGAGGCCGTCACCCGGAGCAGGCGTCGCACGCCCGGGAAGGGGTTGCTCCAGGTGTCGACGGCGGCCGCGGTCGAGGGCAGCGCCCAGAGCGCGAAGGCGATGCTCAGGGCGCGGCGTCGCGACATCGGGCGATCGTACGCGAGTGGTGACGCAGGCCGCCTGGGCTCCCTGCGGGAGTGAGCGCTACGCCTGCGCGCCGAGCGGCTTCTGCACCAGCACGACCTTGTAGGTGTCGGTGCCGTCGACCATGTTGTCATAGAGTCGCGTGCCGGGATTGCGCGCGAAATTCTTGAGCGCCACCTCCGCGAGGGCCCGGCGCTTCTCGCCCAGCATCGGGACCTTGAAGCCATGGAAGGTGGAGAGGATCTGCTCGACGAAGGCGTCGATGCGGCGCTTGTCTTCGTCGCGGGCCTTGATCGCCTCCTTGGTCACGTCGCACACCTCGATGACCTTCATCCCGATGGACTCCAGCAGCTCGAAGCAGGGCGCCCAGGTCGAGTCGGGGATGGCGTTGCCCCAGACGAGGAAGCCTCCCGGCTTCAGGATGCGCCAGGCGGTCTTGAAGAAGCGCTCGTCCTCCTCGGTGGTGCGGCCGCGCATCTCGGTGACGTGGGTCTCGTTGACCGCCACGAAGTCCGCGACGCCGTCGCCGAGCCCCAGCCGGGTGGCGTCTCCGCAGGTGGCCACCAGCCGGCCGCCCAGCTCGGGCACGAACTTGCGCTTGCAGGAGTTGATGCCCGCCTGCTGCATGTCCACCGCCTCGTAGGTGCAGTTGGGCAGGATCTTCGAGCAGATCAGGTGCGCCCCGGCGCCGGTGCCGCAGCCCATCTCCACGATGTGGACCTTCCCCTCGCGGGCCTTGATGTACTCCTTCACGAGGTCGAAGTGGTAGAGGCCGGCGTAGGCGTTCTTGCCCATCCGCTGGGGATCGGTGCTGGGGATCGGGCAGGGGCCCCAGTCGCTCGGCCAGGTGTATCCCCAGGTGTTGAAGGTGAACTCGTAGCGCCCGCCGTCGTCCGAGCGCACCTCGCCCATCGAGCGGTAGAGCGCATAGAGCAGCGAGTAGATCGACTGCTTGTTGTAGTCGTCCTCCTCGACGTCGCCGTTCTTCAGGTCGATCTTCTGCCTGGCCTCGGCCAGGCTGCTCATCACCCACGCCCCGATGATCAATTGGAGCTGGTTCTTCGAGTAATCGGACTTGTTGCTGAGCGCGGTGAGGACATCCATGTGACTTGATTTCCTGCGGACGGGGGCTTACGGGGAGACGGACAGGGAGACCGGGAGTATCACGTTCGGCGGCTACAATCGGTTGTCGAGCATGAAGAGCCAGTCGCCGGTGAGCGCGGCGTAGGTCAGCGAGCCGCTGGCCATGGCGCCGCAGACCCCGGCGGAGAAGGAGTCCTGGCCGGTGAGCCAGAGGCCCTCGATGGGGGTCTTGGGGCGGAGCCAGTGGGTGTCGCGGGTGAAGTGGTCGCCGGAGGGCTCGAGGCCGAGCGAGCAGCCGCCCCACGCGCGAGGGTTGCAGCCCATCGGGACGCCGGTGCGCACGGTGGCGGGCGTCTTGCCCTTCAACTGCGGGAGGTACCGGTGCACCAGGGCCATCAGGTTGTCTCGTACCCCGGCCTCGAACTGCGGACGGAATTCGGGCTCCTCTCGGTAGCGCTTCACCCAGGCGGCGGTGGCCTCCGCCAGCACGATGACCGTGGACTTGCCGGGGTGGCGCTCGCGGTAGACCGGGTCGCGCGCCGAGGGGCTCAGCAGATAGCCCCCCATGCCCTCGAAGCGCATCTCGGACTTGTAGGACTTGTCGGCGGCGCTCAGGTCGTAGCGCTCGACGTCCGGGTACGAGGGCATGTGCCAGATGATCTGCTGGGGGAGCTCGATCTCCTCGTCGTAGCCGAGCATCAGGTAGAGGTGCGCCGGGCTCGGTCCGGTCTGCTCGAAGCGGCTGGCGTAGCCGTGCTTCTCCCGCTCCTCCTCGGGCAGTAGCTGCATGAAGGTCACGTACGCAGACGCGTCGCTGATCACCAGCTTGGAGCGGATCTCCGTGCCGTCGCCGAGGCGCACACCCACCGCGCGGCCGTTCTCGACGAGGATCTTCTCCGCGGGCGTGGACACCGCGAGCTGTCCCCCCGCCGCCTCCACGATGGGGATGACGCAGTTGGCGATCTGCGCCGGGCCCCCTACCGGGTAGTAGGCCCCGGTGCGGTAGTGGAAGAGGTTGACCGCGTGGAACGCGAAGGGAGCGAGCTCGGGGGTGCGCCCGTGGTTGCCGTACATGTACGAGAAGATGGCCGCGAGGCGCTCGGAGAAGCCCAGCTCGTTGCGCAGCACGTCGCTGGTGGTGCGGGTCATGTACTTGCGCCACTTGCCGCCGAAGGCCCCGTAGAAGCCCTCCCTCGCGCGCTCCGGCACCCACGAGGGGGCCAGCTTGGTCATCGCCCAGGACCAGGCCCACCACTCGATCTTCTCCTCGAGCTCGTAGTACCCGCGCACGTTGCCCTCGCCGGGAAAGCGCCTCTCGATCCACTCGATGTTCTTCTCGGGCGAGGAGAACCACTCGTAGACGTCGTCGCCGAAGGTGCAGGTCTCGTGCACGTCGGGCATCTTCGCCCACTCCAGCTTGCCGCCGGTGATGAAGTCCGCCGTCGCCCGAAACAGCCCGCGCCCGACGCGAGGGTCCATGTCTCCGATGGAGTCGACCCCGCTGTTGAACTCGAACCCGTCGATCTCGTGGCAGTGGGTCGAGCCGCCGGGCACGTCGTTGTGCTCCAGCATCAGCACCCGCATCCCGCGCTTCTGCGCCAGGGTGCTGGCGATGGAGAGCCCGCCGATGCCCGTGCCGATGACGATGGCGTCGGGGTTCTCCAGCAGCTTCGCGGGCTTGGAGTACCGCTGCTTCGCGGGGCTGGCGGACGTGATGTAGGCCGGGCCGGGGTTGGGTCTCCCCGGGGTGTAGAAGAGCTGGGCGTCGGTCTTCACGAAGTGCGGACTCTCATCGGCATCGACTATGCGACCCGCGCCCCCTCGGAGTTGACGGATCGCAAGTCGGCGACGCCCGCGAGGCCGCCGAGCCAGCGCCCTCCATCGGGTCAGGACGTCGTCCGCCGCAGCACCTCCCGCCCCAGGTTGGTGATGCGATGCACCGAGGCCGGGACGAGGCGTCGGGCCCAGCGAGCGGCCTGCGCCTCGAGCGTCGGCAGCGAGTAGAGCCGCCCCGACTCGAGGCTCTCGAGGGCGTGCCGGGCGATGTCGTCGGGGGTGGTCTTCGCGCGCCGCATCATGTGCCCGACCAGCGACCGGGTCTCCGGGTCGTCGCCGCGCGCGGCCTCGGCGATGCGCGTCGGGAAGAACGACGGGCACGCGACGGTGACCGCCACCTCGCGCGGGTCGAGCTCCGCGCGGAGCGTCTCGGAGAGCGCGATGACCCCCGCCTTGGCGACGCTGTAGGGGCCGAAGCGCGACAGGCACGCGTAGCCCGCCGCGGAGGCGACGTTGAGCACCCAGCCGCGCCGCCGGGCGCGCATCGAGGGGACGAAGGCGTGGCAGCCGTGGATGACCCCCCAGAGGTCGACGTCGAGCGTCCATCGCCAGTCCTCGAGCGGAACCTCCCCGACGAGCCCGCCGGCCACGACCCCTGCGTTGTTGGCGATCAGGTCGACCTCGCCTGCCCACTCCCGGGCCCTTCGGGAGAGCGCCTCGACCTCCTCCCAGCGACGGACGTCGCACTCCACGAAGACGCCCTCTCCTCCGGCCTCTCGCACCAGCGCCACGGTCTCCTCGGCGCCCTCGCGCGCCACGTCCGCGACCACGACCCGCCCGCCCTTCCTCGCGAGCTGCACCGAGAGCGCCCTGCCGAGGCCGCTGCCGGCTCCGGTCACCACCGCGACGAAGGCATCGGGCAGCCTCACGTCACGCCTCCGCTGGTGGGGTCGAAGCCCCGGCGGCGCCGAAGCCCCGAGCTCCCGTGACGGAGCAGCTCGCCGACGTACGACGCCAGCGCGCCGCCGCGGGAGAGCGAGGCCGACGGGTCGAGCCCTCGCCCCATGCGCCGGATCTGCGCCTGGTACCAGGCTCCGGTGACGATCGAGTCGAGGGTCTTCCACCCCGTCGCGAGCCGCGGGGTGTGCGCGCCGAGGCTCGTGCCGCCGAGCAGCGCCGCGGGGAGCTCGGGCTCGACGGCGAGCGGACGCGCCATCCCGATCACGTCCACGGCGCCCGAGGCGAGCGCGGCGTCCATGGCGGAGCGCGTGCGAAAGCCCCCGGTGAGCATGAGCGGCATCCTGGCGACCGAGCGCGCCCTCTCGGCGAAGTCGAGGAAGAACGCCTCGCGGCGGCGCGTGGACTCCGGGGCGCTCTCGCCGAACATCACGGCCCGCTCGTAGGTTCCGCCGGAGACCTCGAGCAGGTCGACGCGCTCGTCGCCCAGCGCCTCGATCACCTCCAGCGCGTCGTCATCGCCGAATCCCCCGCGCTGGAAGTCGGCGCTGTTGAGCTTCACCGCGACCGCGAAGCCCGGCGCCACGGCGCCTCGGATCGCCCTGGTCACCTCGAGGAGGAAGCGCCGACGTCTCGTCGCGTCTCCACCCCACGCGTCTCGCCGACGGTTGGTGGTGGGAGAGAGAAACTGGCTCACCAGGTAGCCGTGCGCCCCGTGGATCTCCACCCCCGTGGCGCCCGCCCTCTCGGCGATCGCCGCGGCGCGCGCGAAGCGCTCGACGAGGTCCCAGATCTCCCCTTCGGCGAGCGCGCGAGGGGCCGCGAACGCCCCGCCGCCCACCTCGAGGGGGACGACGGAGGGGGCGACCGGCGCCGGGTCGAAGAGGCGCGGCGTCTGTCTCCCGGGGTGGTTCAGCTGCAGCCACGCGTGCGCTCCCTGGGCGCTCGCCCCGCGCACCCAGCGGGTCAGCGCGTCGATGCCTCGCTCGTCCTCCACGACGACGTTGCCTGCCTCGGCGACGTGCCGAGCGTCGATCATGACGTGGCCGCTCAGCAGCAGCCCCGCGCCGCCGCGTCCCCAGCGCTCGTACAGCCGGATCATGTCGTCCGACGGCGCGCCGCCGCGGTCTGCGAGCTGCTCGCTCATCGACGCCTTGGCGAGGCGGTTGCGGAGCGTCGCCCCGCAGGCCAGGCGCAGCGGCTCGGCGATGGTGCTCACGCTCGCTCCCCGACGGACCCATGGACCGCCGCTCGGGCGGGCGCGGCGCGTCGGAAGATGTACCGGTCCGCCTCGAAGCGCCGGGCGCGCCACCCGTAGGTGGTCGCGAAGCCGGGCCAGAGGGCGACGTTGTGGCCCTCCTTGTCGAGGTAGAACGACGAGCAGCCCGAGCTCCACACGGTGCCGCGCAGCCGTCGCTGCATCTCGTCGGTGAAGCTCCGCGCCGCCTCGTCGCGCACCTCGATCGTCGCGCAGCCGCGCTGCTTCAGCTCGCCGAGCGCGGCGAGGAGATACTCGATCTGCGCCTCGATCATGTAGACGATCGAGTTGTGCCCGAGGCCCGTGTGGGGGCCGCTCCCCAGCAGGAAGAGGTTCGGGAAGCCCGGTACGTTCACCCCGAGGTAGGCGAGCGCGCCGTGCTCCCAGTGCTCCGCGAGGGAGCGCCCGTCGCGGCCGCGGACTCTCTGCGTCATGGGGTGATCGGCGACGTGGAAGCCCGTGCAGAGGACGATGGCGTCCACGTCGCGACGGAAGCCGTCCTCGGTCACCACGCCGGTGGAGGTCACCTCTCGGATTCCGGTCGTCACCAGCGCCGCGTTGGGCTGGCAGAGCGCGGGGTAGAAGTTGTTCGAGAGCAGGATGCGCTTGCAGCCGATCGCGTACCGCGGCGTGAGCTGCTCTCGGAGCCGCTCGTCGGCGACCTGCGCCCGGAGGTGGCGCCGCGCGGCGAGCTCGGCCACGCGCAGCAGCTCCGGGCGAGTGAGGATGCCCAGCACGCGCGTCTCCAGCATCCCGAAGCGGAGGGCGCGAGCGAGGCGCTGGGTGACCGGGAGATGGCGAAACAGCAGGCGTCGGGCGCGGCTCACGGCGAAGTCGGGCCGCGGCAGGACCCACGCCGGGCTCCTCTGGAAGACGAGCAGCCGCGCGACCTCGGGCTGGATGGCGGGCACCACCTGTATGGCCGAGGCGCCGGTGCCGATCACCGCGACGCGCTTGCCCGAGAGGGACACGTCGTGGCGCCACTCCGCGGAGTGGAACACCGGGCCGCCGAAGGTCTCGATGCCCGGCAGCGTCGGCCTCGCGGGCGCGCTCAGCGCTCCGTGACCCGAGACGAGGAAGTCGGCGGTGAGCGCCCCGGTGGTGGTCTCGATGCGCCATCGCTGGGCGTCGTCGTCCCAGGCCGCGTCGAGCACCTCGGTGTGAAGCCGCAGGAAGGGCCGCACGCCGAAGCGGTCGGCGCAGTGCCGGAGGTACGTGTGGATCTCGCCGCCCCAGGGGAACGCCCTCGTCCACGAGGCGTTCGGCGCGAAGGAGAACGAGTACACGTCGGACTGAACGTCACACTGGATGCCTGGATAGGTGTTGTCTCGCCAGCACCCGCCGACGTCCCCTGCCCGCTCGAGCACCACGATGTCGCGCTCGCCCGATTGCAGCAGCCGTATCGCGACGCCGAGGCCGGAGAAGCCCGTGCCGACGATCACGACCCGGTGGTGCTCCGCGGTCGGCCCCGACGGGCGGGTGGGTGTTGCTTCGGCCTCGATGCGTTGCGGCTCGTTCATGGAGGACCTCCGTGGTGGCGCCCCATCGGCTCGCCCGAGCCGCTGCGCCAGCGATGGCTACCACTAGTAACCTACCCACAGTAACCACGCAAGCTGCTAAGGATCCTGCGCATGGCCGCCAAGGAACTGACCGCGCAGCTCGCCGCGTTCTCGCACGGGCGGGTGCCGCGCGATCTGCGCCGCAAGCAGGTGCTGTCGGAGGCCTTCGACCTGTTCATCGAGCGCGGCTTTCCGGGCGCCTCGATGGACGAGCTCGCGCGGCGCGTGGGCGTGACGAAGCCGGTGATCTACGACCTCGTCGGCTCGAAGGAGCAGCTCTTCCGCGAGGTCATGGCGGTCGTTCAGGAAGAGCTCACGGCCAGCATCGCCACCGCGGTCGCCGTGGAGGCCGATCTCCCGTCGAGGCTGCGCGCGGGGATCCTGGCCTTCCTCCGCTTCACGCATCAGCGCCGACGGGGGTGGTCCGCGCTGCTCTCGATGGAGTCGGGCGCGGGGAGCGCGGAGGTCAACGCGATACGGCGGCAGCAGGCCGCGCTGGTCGCGGCGCTCATCGCCGAGGGAGCCGGCGGGGCGCCGGACCCGCGGACCCTCGAGGCGCTGGCGCAAGCGGTCAACGGCGCGGTCGAGTTCGTCGCGCTCTGGTGGCAGGCGCACCCTGAGCTCACCGCGGAGTCTCTGGCGGACCTCCTCTCCGAGCTCCTCGCCCCCGGCCTGGTCGCGATCGCGAAGGCATCCACGGCGAAGCGCACCACGCCGAAGCCTCGACGCCGCGCGACCTGAGCCCTCGGCGCACGCAGCGTGTACGCGACGAATTGGGGTCACACCTCGCCGCGACCCACATAGTACCCAGCGCGAGGTTCGAGGATGCGGTGGTTGCTGTGGTTGGTGGCGTCGGCAACGACCGGCTGCCTGGCTGGCTCTACGAGCCGGATGGTTGACCAGACTTTCGAGCTTCCAGCGCTGAGGAGGCCATCGACAGACGCGCGCGATCTCGCCCGGGAGGACGCCGATCTGTCAGGAGGCCTCGACCGCGCGCAGGTCCTGGCGCTGGCGGTCGCCCGTGATCCGGGGCTGCGCTCGCTGGCTCACGAGGCCCGCGCCGCCCTCCATGCCGCGCGCTCCGAGGGCGCCCTCCCCGCGCCGGAGGTCAACGCCCAGGTGTGGAACCTCCCGCTCGCCCGGCCCTACGCGCTGGGCGAGGCCTCGATGTACATGCTCGAGCTCCGGCAGATGTTTCCCGCCGCGGGGTCGCGCGACGCGAGAGCGAGGGCCGCGACGGAGGAGGCCCGCGGTCGCGTCTCGGCGCTCGTCGCCCGGGAGGCGGAGGTGCGCGCCAGGGCGGGCGAGGCCTACGCCGAATACGTCCAGGCCACGCTCCAACGCCAGGTGCGAGAGGCCCACCGGGAGATGCTCGGCGCCATGCTCGACACCGCCAGCTCTCGCCTCGCCGGAGGCGGGCCGCTGGCGGACATCCCCCGGATCGAGACCGAGCAGGCCCGCAACCGACGCTCCCTCGCCCGCGTCGAGGCGGACGTCGCAAGGGTCCGGGCCGCCCTCAACGCCCTGCTGCGACGCGCCCACGACGCGCCCCTCGGGCCGCCCTCGGACGTGGCCCCGGAAGCCGTGTCGCTGCCGCTGGACGAGCTGCTCTCCCTCGCGGCGCGCTCCCGCGGTGACCTCGGCGAGGCCCGCGCCAGGATACGCGCGGCGCACGCCCGCACCGAGGCCGCGAGCGCCGAGTCGCGCTGGCCCTCCATCACCGCAGCCCTCGGCTACTGGCAGGACCCGCACATGCGGCCTGGCCTCGGGGCGACCGTAGCCGCGGCGCTCCCGTGGGTCTGGGCCGGGGCCAGGGAGCGTCTCGCCGAGGCCCGAGAGAGGGAGCTCGCCGAGTCGGAGGCCGCCGATGGGGTGACGGTGACCGTGCGCGGCGAGGTGTCGACCGCGCAGGCGCGGCTCCAGGGCCTGGAGCGCGAGCTCGCCGTGCTCCACCGGGAGGCGTGGCCCGCCGCGGCCCGATCGACGGAGGCCCTGCGCGCCGCGTACACCGCGGGGCGTGGCGGGCTGCTCGACTGGCTCGACGCCGCGCGGCAGCTACACGACATCGGGGAGGAGGAGGCCGACGTCACCGCGTCGATGGTGCGCACCGCGGCGGACCTCGAGCGGGCCGTGGGCGTGGCCCTGCCGAGGGCTCCCATCGCCATCGATCAGGGGAGCGCGCGATGAGCGACGAGTCACCGCAGGAGACAGAGAAGCTGGACGAGCATCCGGGGCCGTCGCCAAGGAGCCTTCGGGTCATGGGGTGGGTGCGCTGGGCGATCCTGCTCGCCGTCACGGCCGTCGCGGCGTTCAGCGTCTGGCGCTACTGGGGCCCAGGCAGCGCCGCGCTCCCCGCCCATCGCGAGGACCTCTACTACTGCCCGATGCATCCGCAGATCCGCTCTCCCGACCCGGGGGAGTGCCCGATCTGCCACATGACGCTGGAGCCCATCCCCGTGGAGCGAATGCAGCCGGTCGCCCCGACCAGCACGATGGGCTCTCCCGACGCGGGCTCCGATGGCGGAGCTGCGCCCGACGCCGTCGCCGCGCTGTCGCCGCCGCCGGGCGTGGTCCCGGTGGTGCTCTCGCTGGAGCGCCAGCAGCTCATCGGGATGACCACCGCGCTGGTGGTGCGTCGCACCCTCGGCCAGCAGCTCCGCGTCCCCGGCGTGGTCGAGGCGCCCGAGAACGCCGCCGCGCAGGTCCATGTGCGAACGCCCGGGTTTCTCGAGCGGGTCGAGGTGCGCCAGAGCGGCGTGCGCGTCGCACGCGGTCAGACCCTGGCGTGGATCTACGCCCCGGAGATCTACCAGGCCCAGCAGGAATTGCTGACCGCGCGGCGCTGGGCAGGCGCCCCGGCGGAGGCCGGGCTGATGGAGTCCGGGCCCAACGACGTGCTCCAGGCGGCCCGTCGGCGGCTCCAGTTTCTGGGCCTCGCGGACGGCGACATCGACGAGGTGCTGCGCCGCGGCGCTGCGATGCGCGCGGTGCCCATCCGCGCCCCGATCGGCGGCTACGTGACCCGCTACGCCGCGGTGCTGGGGCAGTACGCGACGCCCGAGATGGCGCTCTACGAGCTCTCCGACCTCTCCCGCGTCTGGATCGTCGCCAGCCTCTACGAGCGCGACCTCGCTCGGATCAGCCGGGGCAGCGCCGCGCAGTTCGTCGCGGCGGGCGAGAGCGCACCCCCCGTCGCGGCCCGAGTCGACCTCATCGAGCCCTCCGTCAGGTCGGAGACCCGCACCGCGCGCGTTCGGCTCTCGGTGCCCAACCCGGCGATGCGCCTCCGTCCGGGGCAGTACGGCGACGTCACCTTCGCGCTTCCGGGCGCCTCCTCGCTGGTCGTCCCGAGGGACGCCGTCGCCGACACCGGGGTCGCGCAGTACGCCTTCGTGGACGCGGGCGGCGGGCGCTTCGAGCCTCGACGGGTACGCACCGGGGTGCTGCTGGGCGACGACCTGGAGGTGATCGACGGGCTGCGCGAGGGAGAGCGCGTCGTGGCGCGAGGCAGCTTCATGGTGGACTCCGAGAGCCGCCTCCAGGCCGCGCTGGCCGAGAGCCCGTCGGCCTCCGACGCCGGGGCGGTGACGCCGTGATCGGTCGGCTCATCGACGCCTCGGCCCGCAACCGCGCCCTGATGATGTTCTTCGCGCTCGCGCTCGCCGTCGGCGGCTGGACCGCCGCGCGCCACATCCAGCTCGACGCCATCCCCGACCTGTCCGACCCGCAGGTGATCGTCTTCACCGAGTGGATGGGCCGCTCCCCCACCCTCGTCGAGGACCAGGTCACCTACCCCCTGGTGACCGCCCTGCTGGGCGCACCCCACGTCGCCGACGTGCGCGGCCAGACGATGTTCGGCATGAGCTTCGTGTACGTCGTCTTCGAGGAGGGCACCGACCTCTACTGGGCGCGCTCCCGGGTGCTGGAGTACCTCAGCACCGTCCGCAACCGACTGCCGCCGGACGCCACCTCGCGCCTCGGGCCCGACGCCACCGGCATCGGCTGGGTGTACCAGTACGCCCTGGTCGACCGCTCGGGCCGGCACGACCTCGGCCAGCTCCGTGCGCTCCAGGATTACTCGCTGCGGTATGCCCTCACCAGCGTGCCGGGCGTCGCGGAGGTGGCCTCCGTCGGGGGCTTCGAGCAGCAGTACCAGGTCACCGTCGACCCGGTGCGCCTGCGCAATTTCGGGCTGACCATCGCGGACGTGTCGCGCGCCGTCCGTCGCTCCAACGCCGACGTGGGCGGCCGCATCCTGGAGATGTCCGAGCGGGAGTACTTCGTCCGCGGCCGCGGGTACATCGCCCGCTCGCAGGACCTGGAGGAGGTCGTGATCCGCGCCAGCGCGTCGGGCACGCCGGTGCTGGTGCGCGACGTGGCGACGGTGCGCGTGGGCGGCGACATCCGTCGAGGCGCGGCGGAGCTCGACGGCCACGGCGAGGCGGTCTCGGGCATCGTCGTGATGCGCTACGGGGAGAACGCCCTCGACGTGATCCGCCGCGTCGAGCGCAAGCTGGAGGCGCTGCGGCCCTCGCTCCCGGCGGGCGTCGAGGTGGTGCCCGTGTACAGCCGCGCGGGCCTCATCGAGCGGGCGATCGACACGCTGAAGCACGCGCTCGTCGAGGAGATGATCGTCGTCTCGCTGGTGATCATCCTCTTCCTGCTGCACCTGCGGAGCGCGCTCTTGCCGATCGTGTCGATCCCGCTGGCGGTGCTCGCGTCGTTCATCCCGCTCTACCTCCTCGGGATCCCCGCGACGATCATGTCGCTCGGCGGCATCGCCATCGCGATCGGCGCCACCGTGGACGCCGAGATCGTGATGGTCGAGGCCGCGCACAAGAAGCTCGAAGGCACCCCGCCCGACCTTCCCCCCGAGGAGCGCGAGCGCCTGCTCGCCGAGGCCGCGCGCGAGGTCACCCCCGCGATCTTCTTCTCGCTGCTGATCATCGCGGTGTCTTTCATCCCGGTCTTCGGGCTCACCGGGCAGGCCGGGCGGCTCTTCCGCCCGCTCGCCTTCGCCAAGACCTTCGTGATGCTCTCGGCGGCGGTGCTCTCGGTCACCGTGGCGCCCGCGATGCGCGACTACCTCATTCGGGGGAAGATCTACCCCGAGGCGCGCCACCCGGTCTCTCGCGCGATACGGGCCGTCTACGAGCCCTTCGTGCACGTCGCGCTCCGCAAGCCGAAGACCACGGTGCTCATCGGCCTCATGGCCCTCGCCTCCGCGCTCCCCATCGCCGGGAGGATCGGGTCGGAGTTCATGCCGCCGCTCGACGAGGGCGACCTGGTCTACATGCCCACGACGCTCCCCACGATCTCCATCGAGGAGGCTCGGCGGCAGCTCCAGCGGCAGGACGCCATCCTCCGCGATTTCCCCGAGGTGGAGCGGGTGCTCGGCAAGGCCGGCCGGGCCGAGACCCCGACGGACCCTGCGCCGCTCTCGATGTTCGAGACGACGGTGAAGCTCCGGCCGCGGTCGCAGTGGCGCACCCGCCACGTGAGGCGCTGGTACATCGGCAGCACGCCGGTCTTCCTCCGCCCTGCGTTGAACTGGCTGCAGCCGGAGTTCGTGCCGATGACGCGCGAGCAGCTCGTCCAGGAGATGAACCAGCGGCTGCAGATGCCCGGCTGGACCAACGCCTTCACGCAGCCGATCCGCAACCGCGTGGACATGCTCACCACCGGCATCCGCACCCCGGTGGGGATCAAGATCTACGGCAGCGACCTTGCCGCGATCGAGCGCACCGGCACCTCCCTGGAGCGCGTGCTGCACTCGGTCCCCGGCACCCGCAGCGTGCTCTTCGAGCGCTCCGTCGGCGGGCTCTACATCGACATCGTCCCCGACCGGCGGGCGCTGGCGCGCTACGGGCTACAGGTCGAGGACGTCAACGAGGTGATCGAGATGGCCCTCGGCGGCGCGCCGGTGACCACCACCGTCGAGGGGCGCAACCGCTTCACCGTCAACGTGCGCTACGCCGAGGACTTCCGGTCGAGCATCGACCGCATCCGGGAGGTGCTGATTCCCCTCCCGGCAGGCAGCGCGCCGGCGGCCGCGCAGGTGGAGCTCGGCGCCCTCGCCGACGTGAGGGTGGTCACCGGGCCGCCGATGATCCGCGACGAGGCGGGGCTGCTGGTGGGCTACGTCTACGTGGACATCGACACGAGCCGAGACGTGGGCCGCTACGTCGCCGACGCCCGGAGCGCGGTGGAGGCGGCCACGCGGCGCGGCGAGGTGCGCCTGGCGCCGGGGTCGTACCTGCGCTGGACGGGGCAGTACGAGCTGCTCGCGCAGATGGAGGAGCGGATGAAGATCCTGATCCCCCTCGCGCTGCTGATCATCGTGGTGCTGCTGTACCTGCAGTTCAAGAACTTCACCGAGGTGCTGATCGTGCTGCTCTCGGTGCCCTTCGCGCTGGTGGGCAGCGTGTGGGCGGTCTTCCTGCTGGGCTACAACTTCTCCACCGCGGTGTGGGTGGGCGTGATCGCGCTGGTGGGCCTGGCCGCGCAGACCGGCGTGGTGATGATCGTCTACATCGACCACGCCTACGAGCGTCGGCTCGCGGCGGGCCAGATCAACTCCCTCGAAGACATCGTCGAGGCCCACGCCGAGGGAACGATCCAGCGGGTGCGACCGAAGCTGATGACCGTCGGCACGATGCTCATCGGCCTGGTGCCGCTGCTCTGGGCGGAGGGGTCGGGCGCCGACGTGATGAAGCGCATCGCGGCGCCGATGGTCGGGGGCCTGGTGACCAGCGCCTTCCTCACGCTGGAGATCATCCCGGTGATCTACACCTACTGGCGCGCCGAGCAGCTGCTCTGGCGTCGCGTCGGCGAGTCCGCTCCGGCCCGGCTCCCGGCGCTCCAGTGGAGCGAGCGGGCCATCACCGTCGGCCTCTTCCTGGCGGCCGCCGTGATGGTGCTACGGGTCTACCTCGCTCGCCCTCCGGCGGCGCTCATGGCGGTGGCCGCGGTCGCGTCGATGGCCGCCGCGCTCTCGCTGGTCGCCTACGTCTCGGTGCGCCGCGGCGCACGCCTCGCGGTCGAGCGCGCCGCCCTCGAATAGCCTCCTTCAAGACCACTGGAGACGAAGAAGATGAAGCATGCATCGGGCTCGGGTTTCCTACTGATCGCGGCGGCGCTCCTCGGCGGGTGCAACCGGGAGCCAGCCGCGGCGTCGACGGGTCCTCGCGTCGCCATCACCGTGGGCGATCGGGGCTTCCAGCCGACGGAGGCCAGCGTCCGGGCGGGTCATCCCGTCACGGTGGTGTTCACCCGAACGAGCGACAACGAGTGCGGCACCCAGGTGATCTTCCCCGCGCTGAACATCCGCCGCGACCTGCCGCTCAACCAGCCCGTGGAGGTGACCTTCACCCCCACCGCCGGGACGATCACCTTCACCTGCGGGATGAACATGCTCCGCGGATCGATCGTGGCGCGGTAGTCGCCTGCGCCGCGAAGGTGACAGCGTCGCCGCGTTGCCGATAGCGTGCGGGCGAACCCCCAGGAGGTCCTATTCCCCATGAGCGATCCGAGCAGCGAGCCGACGGCGTCCCAGTACGAGTTCACGCCCGCCGAGAACGAGGTGGTGCGCGACCTCGCGGGCACCCTCTCGGTGACGGGCCTGGTGCTCATCGCGCTCGCCATCGTGGCGATCCTCTACGCGGGGGTGTTCATCGCGGGCAGCCGGCAGGACCCGACGCCGCTGGTGGTGACGGCGTTGTGCGCGCCGATGGTGATCGCGGGCTTCGGGCTGCGATCGGCGGCCGATCCGCTGCTGAAGATCGTCCACACCAAGGGGGAGGACGTCACCCACCTGATGAGCGCGCTGCGAGAGTTCAAGCGGGTGTTCGCGCTGCAGCGGTTGGGCTTCGCGCTGGCGCTGATGGTGGCCGTCGCGGGCGTGCTCGTGCAGGCGATGCACTGAGCGGCGACGAGACGTTGCGCCCCTGCGGTTGACCGCGATCGCTCGAGCCCGCGACGGAGAGGACTCGCGCCGACTGCGGAAACGGGACGCGCCGATGGTGCATCCTCCCAGGCGGCTGTCCCTCGTCGGCCCCCGCCACCCCGAACCCTGATCCCCCCCACGCGGAGCACCATCGATGTCCCTCTACGAACACTTCACCTCCAAGGGTCCTAGCGGCTTCGGCTACGGCAGCACCGCCGAGCAGGTGACCGCCGGGCTCTCTCTCGCCGGCAAGACCATCCTCGTCACGGGCTGCAACTCGGGCCTCGGCCTGGAGACGATGCGCGTGCTCGCGATGCGCGGGGCCCGGGTGGCCTGCACCGCGCGCACCGTCGACAAGGCGAAGGCCGCGGGCGACTCGGTGGCGGGCGAGACGGTGCCCTTCGCGTGCGAGCTGTCCGACCCGGCGAGCGTGCGAGCGTGCGTCGCGGCGGTGCGCGAGCGGGGCCTGCGGCTCGACGCCATCGTCGCCAATGTCGGCATCATGGCGCTACCCGCGCTGCAGACGACGCACGGCTACGAGCTGCAGTTCTTCACCAACCACATCGGGCACTTCATGCTCGTGACGGGGCTGCTCGACCAGCTCACGGACGCCGGGCGCGTGGTGATGCTGAGCAGCGCGGCGCACCGCAACGCCCCGAAGGGGGGCATCCAGTTCGACAACCTCGACGGCCGCAAGGGGTATGGGAGCTGGGCCAACTACGGCCAGGCCAAGCTGGCCAACATCCTCTTCGCCAAGGAACTCTCCCGGCGCTTCGCCGGCACGACCCGCACGGCCAACGCGGTGCATCCCGGGGTGATTCACACCAACCTCGGGCGGCACATGAACCCCGTCGCCACGGCCGTCTTCGGCCTGGTCGGCCCGCTCGCGCTGAAGAGCGTTCCGCAGGGGGCCGCCACGCAGGTCTTCGTGGCCACGCACCCCTCGATCGCGGGCGTCTCGGGGGAGTACTTCGCCGACTGCAACGTCGCGAAGCCCCGCGCCGACGCCAACGACCCGGAGCTCGCCGCCCGGCTCTGGAAGGTCTCCGAGGAGATCGTCGCCCGCCTGCCGTGACGCCCGCCGCCCGACCGCCGCGCTGAGCCCAGCGCGCGAGCCGTGCATCGCCCCCCTTGAGCGCTATCGCCCGTCGCGCGCGCTGGCGTCGATGCTCGCGTCGCCCGGCGCGCCCCCGTCCATGCTCTCGTATCCGGCGTCCCCTGTGCGCAAGGGGACGAGCGACGGGCTCGCCCCGATCGCCCGCAGCCCCTGGTGCGCGTGGTCGATGGACAGGAAGAGGACGCGCGCCGCCTCGCCCGGCGCGTGGAAGCCCGACGAGTTCTCGGCCTCGACGAAGTCCAACAAGAACTGCGCGCGCATCTGCTCGACCCTCGCGCCCGCGAGCTGCTCGTCCGTCGCGCCGCCGGTGCGCGCGGCGCCGATGCCGTGGATGAGCTCGACGAGCACGTCCATGGCGCGGTCTCGCATGGTGTGGGTGCGCGTCTGGATCGCCTCGGCGCGGTCGCGGAGCTCGCCCTCGCTCACGCGGTGGCAGGTCTGGCAGGAGTTCGCGATGTTGAGCAGCGGGCTGCGGACGTGGTGGTCGGTGACCTTGAGCCCGCCTTCGCGGCGATAGGGCATGTGGCAGTCCGCGCAGGCGACGCCCGCGCGAGCGTGGATGCCCTGGTTGTACATCTCGAACTCGGGGTGCTGCGCCTTCAGCACGCGCGCGCCGGACTCGCTGTGGGTGAAGTCCCTGTGCCCGTCGCGCTCGTAGTACGCGAGGATGTCGTCCGCGCGCAGCCCGTTGGACCAGGGGTAGGTGAGGCGCTTGTCGGCCCCGCGGAAGTAGTACTCGACGTGGCACTGACCGCAGACGTACGAGCGCATCTCCTGGTGGGTGGCGTCGCGGTTGGGGTCGAAGTTCGGGCGGCCGCGGGCGGCCATGTAGCTGCGGATTCCCTCGATGAAGGCGGGGCGGGTGACGCGCAGGGCCATCGTCGCGGGGTCGTGACAGTCGATGCACGCGACGGGGTGCTGCACGTTGGCGCGCGCCTCGGCGTAGGACATGTGGTTGAGCGCCTCGAAGCCGCGGGTGATGTCCCCGTTGCCGAGCCTCCGGTACGCGGTCCACGCCGAGGCGTGGCAGTGGATGCACGTGCCGGGCTGGCGGACGACCTGCTGTCGCTGCGTGTGCTCCTGGTCCGTCAGCATGTACGCGTGGCCGCGCTCTTCGCGGAAGTCCACGGCGAACGCGTAGCCCGCCCACATCGTGCGGAGGTCGGGGTCCTCGGCGAGCCTGTCTTGCGCGACGGTCTCGCGCGGGTCGCGGGACGTGGGCGTGCGGCGCATCGCCTCGCTGCCGCCCCAGCGCGTGCGCTGCATGTCGACCGTGCGACGATACCCGTCGTACTGCAGGGGAAAGTTGCGCCCCCAGACGGCCGGGTCGTCCGTGGTCTCGTTGAGTTCGACCACGCGAAAGAAGGGGTTGCGCGCCTCGGTCTTCTTCTCGAAGACGTTGACGAGGAGGCCCACGAGCCCGGCGCTTCCGAGGGCGGCGACCGCGGCGACGAGCGCCAGGCGGCGCACCCCCGAGGTCTTGGTGGGCGTAGCGGACCTGGCTTCGGTCGAGTCGTTGTCGCTCATGACGGTGGAGCCCGTGAATCGAGTCAGTGAAGGTGCCCGACGCTTCGGTGGCACCGGATACAGGAGACCTGCTCGTCGCCGCGGCGGACCTGCCCGGTCGCGTGCGTCTCGATCGCGTCGACGATCGCGCCGTGGCAGTAGCGGCACGCGCCCTCGGTCACGGACTGGTTGAGCGCCGTGCTGCGAATGGGCTCGTGAAAGCGCCCGGTCGTGAACGCCCAGGAGTGGTTGAACCCGTTGAGGGCCTTGATCGCGAGCTTCGGGATGATCGAGTGCGGCGCGTGGCAGTCGTTGCACGTCGCGACGGCGTGGTGGCTGCCCCGCTGCCAGCCCTCGAACTGCTCTCGCATCACGTGGCAGTTCGCGCACGCGCTCGGGTTGTTGGTGAGGTACGCCCCGCCCTTCGCGTACACGAAGGTGTACCCGCCGAGGCCGACGAACGCGCCCGCGAGCAGCGCCGCCGCGAGCGCGATGCGACCGCGCAGGGTCGAGGTCCGTTCGTTGGAGGGCGTCGCCTTCTCGTCCGACATCAAACGCCAATAGAGACCAAGGCATCCGTGGAGCGCAAGCGGAAGCCTTTCGATGCGCCCGAGTTCGAACACGGCCCTCCCGCAGACCTCCGCCACCCGGGCGCTACGGCTGGCAGCGCGGGTGAACGAAGCCCCGCGGCCAGCGGGTGGCGCTGTTGCATCTGACACCGCTGAGGTGCACGCCCTGGAGGTGCGCGCCCCCTATGATTCGCGCCATCGAGGTGCGCACGGCGAAGGTCCACGGCATCTCCCCCCCCCCCCCCGGCCCCCCCCCCTCCCGGCCCCGCCCCTCGTGGCCCCAGCAGCTCACCCGGCCGGCCGATTGCCCTCGCCAGGAGTGAAGGGGCGGGTAGCGTCGTGGCCGCGTCCTCAGCGCGCCAGAAGGACGAGTAAACACCCATGACCACCGACCCCTTCGCCCTCTCCGACGCGCTCGTCGACGAGCTCGCCGCGCTGCGGCCCATGCAGGCCACCTTCATGGGCATCCCCGGCCACGACCACCGCTGGGACGACCTCTCCCCCGAGGGCGTCGCCCGCGCCGCCTCGACGCTCCGCACATGGCGTGAGCGCTTCGCCGCGCTCCCCCCGCAGCCCGACCGCTGGGCCCGCCTCGCCGCGCACGTCGCCCTCGACTGGCTCGACCAGGACCTCGCGGCCTTCGACCACGGCGACCACCGCGTCGACCTCAACCACCTCGCGTCGCCGTTCCAGTCGGTGCGCATGGTGTTCGACTCCATGGAGACCGCCTCCGTCGCCGGGTGGGCGGCCGTCGCCGCGCGCCTCGAGGGCGTCCCGGCGGTGCTCGAAGGGTATCGCCGCTCGCTCGCCGAGGGGCTCGACCGCGGGCAGCTCGTCGCCGCGCGCCAGCTGCGTGCGGCCGTGGAGCAGGGGCGCGCCAACCAGGGCGAGCGGTCGTCCTTCCGCGGGCTCGCGGCGGGCTTCGCGCGCTCGGGGGTCGACGACCCGGCGCTCGGGGCGCGCGTCGAGGCGGCGGCGGAGCGCGCGTGCGCGGCGTACGGCTCGCTCAGCGACTGGCTCGAAGGCGCGTACCTCCCCCGCGCGAAGGCCGAGGACGGCGTCGGGCGCGCCCGCTACCTGCGCGAGATGCGGCGCTTCCTCGGCTCGACGCCCGACCCCGAGGAGACCTACGCCTGGGGCTGGACCGAGGTGCGCCGCATCCACGACGAGATGACCGCGCTCGCCTCGTCGATCGCCCCCGGGTCGTCGGCTGCGGAGGTCATGGCGATGCTGCGCGCCGACCCTTCGCGCGCCGCGCCCGACAGAGCGAGCTTCCTCGCGGCGATGTCCGAGCGGCAGGCCCGCGCCCTCGCCGAGCTCGACGGCAAGCACTTCGACGTGCCCGACGCGATACGCCGCGTCGACGTGAAGGCGGCGCCCGACGGCGGGGCGCCCGGCGCGTACTACCTCCCGCCCTCGGAGGACTTCTCGCGGCCGGGGACGGTCTGGTACTCGCTCCAGGGCGACGGGCCCTTCGCGCTCTGGGACGAGGTCAGCACGGCCTACCACGAGGGCTTTCCCGGGCATCACCTCCAGTGCGGCATCCAGGTGTCGCTCACCGAGAACCTCTCGCGCCTGCACCGCGTGGCCTACGGCTACTCAGGATACGCCGAGGGGTGGGCGCTCTACGTCGAGCAGCTCATGCGCGAGCTCGGCTACTACGAGAAGCCCGAGTACGAGCTCGGGATGCTCGCCAACCAGATGATGCGCGCCTGCCGCGTGGTCATCGACATCGGGTCGCACCTCGACCTGCCCATCCCCGTCGGCGCGGTGATGCACGCCGGCCAGACGTGGACCTTCGAGCGCGCCGTCGCGATGATGGAGACCCTCGGGGGGATGCCCCGCGAGAACGCCGAGAGCGAGGTGACCCGCTACCTGGGCTGGCCCGCGCAGGCCATCTCGTACAAGGTCGGGCAGCGAGCGATGCTCGCGCTGCGCGACGACTGGGTGCGCGCGGGGAAAGGGCCGCTGAAGGAGTTTCACGCGCGGGTGCTCGCGTGCGGCAACGTCAGCCTCGACCTGCTGCGCGAGCTGGTGCTCGCGTAGTCGACCAGCGGCGGCGCGAGCGCGTGCGGCGTCGGACCACCACCGCGGCTGAACCCATCCCAGCTCCGGCTCGGTATGATGCCGCCATGCGTCCCCGACTCCCTCCCCCGGGGCTGCTCGCTGTTGGATTGCTGGCCGCGTGCGCCGCGTCGCCGCGGGTCGGCCCCGCCCCGACCGCGAGCGCGTCGAGCGACGACTGCGCGGCGGCCCGCGATCCGGCCGCGTGCCTCGAGGCCCTCGCCCGCGCCCGACGAGCGCTCGGCCCGCGGGCCGCGCCGAGAGCCGCGCGATCTTCGGTCGGTACTGCGAGCGCGGGGTCGCCCGTGGCTGCGCCTTCCAGGGCTCGATGATGCTGGCCGGGCGGGGCGGTCCGCGGGACGAGCGTGGGGGCGCGGCGCTCGCCGAGCGGGCCTGCACCGCGCGCGACTCCTACGGGTGCGCGATCTGGGGAGGCGCCCTCGCCAGCGGCCGGGGCGTCGACGCAGCCGACCCGGCGAGGGCCGCCGCGCTGCTCCAACAGCATTGCGAGGCGGGCTCGCACGTGGCGTGTGACTACCTCGGGGCCCTGCTCGGCCTCGGGCTCGGCGTGCCGCGGGATGAGGCTCGCGCGCGGCGGCTCTTCGAGCAGGCGTGCGAGCACGAGGTCCCGAGCGCGTGCTTCAACCTCGCCGCGATGCTCGTCACCGGGACGCCCGACGAGGCCACCCGCGCCCGCGCGGCGCGCTACGTCGAGCTTGCCTGCGCCGAGGGTCTGGAGAACGCGTGCGGGTCCTGGGCCAACCTCCAGCACGCCGGCTCGGGCGTGCCCGCCGATCCGGCCGCGGCGGTGCGCACCGCGGCGACGGCCTGCGCGGAGGACCAGGGCAACGCGTGCGGCCTGCTCGGCGGGTGGTACGAGCGCGGCGAGGGCGTGCCCGTCGACCTCACGCGCGCGGACGAGCTGTACCGCCGGGCGTGCGTCGACCTGCAGCTGCACCGCGCCTGTCGCTGGCACGGAGACATGCTCCGGCAGGGACGCGGCGTCGCGCGGGATCTCCGGAGCGCGCTGGAGTTCTACGTGCGCGCGTGCGACGGGCGGGACTCAGACGGGTGCCTTCTCGCGGCGAACATGGGTCCACGCCTAGCGAGGGCACTGGCGCCGGACACCGCGCGGGCGGTCGAGTCGCGGCGCGCGGCGTGCCGCCTCGGCGACCAGGCGGGGCTGCGACGCGGTGCAGCGCGCCCAGGCCGCGCCGGGGCCGACGCGCTGACGAGCCCGCTCCAGGCGACACAACGCCCGATGTACGGATTCGCCGCGTCCCACCGCTGTCGCGGAGTTCCCGGCGAACCCGGTGGGAGCATCGATGGCAGCGAGCGCTCGTTCATCCCCGGACGATGGCGCCACAGCGACGCGCGATCAGCCGTGGCGGACATCGACTTCTGCGATCGTCTCCCGTGGGTGTCGCCCTGCGCCTGAGCTTCTTCGGAGCGGGCCTACTGGACACCTCGCGCCGGTGGCGCCTACGAAGCCGACGGACCTTATCCCCCCTTTGTGAGCGTGAACATGCTGAGCAACAGACCTTCCCTCGAAGGTGCGCTACGGAGAAACCGCCTCGACGGCGCCGGGCTCTACTTCGGTCGCCGCGGGCGCATCGGCCCCGTCGACGCCGGGCGACTGGAGGCGTTTCTGCGCGCGTGGGTCGAGCGCGCCCCCATACCGCATGGGAGTGAGCTCCCGCGATGTCCGAGGGGCTCTTCGATGACGGGCGCGACCACGCCGTCGACGCGCTGCTCGGAGACCGCTTCGTCGACCTCGTCGTAGACGATGACTTCGTGATCCCGGGGATGGTGCAGAGCCAGCTGCCGACCTCGATGGCGTCGAAGCAAACGTGCATGAAGGCGTCGGATCGAGAGGCCTTCGTCGAGCTCGCGGGGCGGCACGGCCTTCGGCACGAGGGGATGCTCGATGGCCCGTGGACGCTCGCGCTGTACCGGGTTCCGACCTTCGGCCGCAAGCGCACGCCGCGGCGGGTCGAGAAGTGGGACATCGCATGCTGTCGTGTCGCCGAGCTCCGCGCTCCAGCGATCACGCTCGAGGTCGATGCGGCCGCCGTCGAGCGCGCCCTCGACGAGGCGCAGCGCGCGGTGCGCTCCGCCGCGGAGACGACGCCCCGGCGGGAGATGATGGACGCCGCGGGCTGGACCGACGCCGACCTCGAACCCCAGCTCTACATCCGCCTCGACCAGCCCGACGACGCGCGGCAGGGCAGCGCCACGGGCTGAGCCCTCGCCGGGCATCCCCCCCATCGAGCTCCACTTCGGAGGTTACCCACCGTCATGACCGCATCCACGTTCTGTCTGGGCAGCGCAGGCTGGTTCTTCTTCTTCGGGCTCGTCTTCGGCGCATGGAAGTACGTCTGCATCGCGCGCAGCGAGGAGGCGCAGGCCCCGCAGTACGTCGACATCGCGCACCGCGCGGCGCTGCTCTACGCCTTCGCGTGCATGCTGCTGGGGCAGCTCTGCGGCGCGAGCGCGTGGAGCAACACGGTCAACCTCGCCGCCGCCGTGGTGCTCGTCTTCTACTTCGCGGCGGCGGTGCTCGGCTACGCGGTGCACGGCGCGCTGCGCGACACGGACAACCAGCTCGAGCGCCCGCACCGGCTCGGCACGAAGACCATCGGCGATTGGGTGATGCTCACCTTCATGGTCTCGCTGATCACCGCCGAGATCGGCGCCTTCGTCGTGATCTTCAGCGGCTTCCTCGCGGCCTGACCCACACCGTCACCGCGCGGACGAAGGTCGCCCCGGCCTCGGCCAGCTCCGGGAGCCCCGCTGGGGAGTGGCAACCACGGGTGAACGCCGCCCCGGTTTCGGGCCACCATGGACGGTCATGCAACACCCCTCTCGTCTCCGGGCGCCCGGCGCCACCCGTGGATTGGCCCTGGCCGCGCTGGCGGCCGCGACGGCGTGCGGGGCTTCTCCGCGGGCCACGTCGGCGCCCGCGGTGGCGGTGACCACGGGCTCGGGCGCGCGGGGCACGCTGCGAACGCTCTGGGTCGGCCGTGGGGCCCGGCCGGCGGATGGCGTCGAGCGCGTCTCCCGTCACCCCCGAGGCCTGGAGCAGACCTGGACCTTCGACCGAGCGCCCCCGGGGCGGGGCGCGCTGCGGGTCTGGGTGGGCGTCGATGGGGTGCGCTACGTGGGGGTCGACGACCGCGGGCTGCGCTTCGCAGACGCCGCAGGGGGTGCGCTGCGGTACGGCCACGCGACGTGGGTCGACGCGCAGGGCGCGCGCACGGCGGTACCCGCATCGTGGAACGGGTCGGCGATCGAGCTCGGTACCGAGCAGGTGCTGGCCGCGTCGGCCTGGCCGGCGGTGCTCGACCCCGTGGTGGGCCCCGAGTTTCCGCTCGACCCGACGCCCGACGCCGTCCCGGGAAGCACCCGGGTGACGGAGACGGTGGCCCGCGTGGTGCGCATGGGGGCGGGGGGCCTCGCGGTGTGGGCCGACACCCGGAGCGGCCAGCGGGTGATGGCGCGCACGGTGGACGCGACGGGCGCTCCGCAGGGCTCGGCCGTGGTCATCGACCAGCAGGCGGGGCGCACGCTGAGCGACGTCGTGGCGGCCTCCGACGGGACGAACGCGCTCGCGGCGTGGGTGAGCGTGGAGGGCGCGCAGCGGGTGGTGAGGGTGCGGCGGGTGGGGGCCGCGGGCGCCCTCGACGCGACGTCGACGGAGGTGGGGCGCGTCGCGTCGAGCAGCGCGCGGCTGGCGATCGCGGGCGACCCGATGGGGGGGTGGCTGCTGGTCTGGGGTGAGCTCGCCACGGGGGTCGCCGCGGTGCGCATCGCCCGCGACGGGCGGGTGCTCGACGCCGCCCCCATCGCGATTTTCGCCGGAAGGCTCGTCGAGGGCGCCGTGTCCGTCGCCGCGTCGGCGGGGGCTACCTCGTGACCTGGGCCGAT
>JADJAE010000105.1 GCA_016704445.1 Deltaproteobacteria bacterium | reverse complement strand
GCGCGCCGACGTCGAAGCCGCCGCCGACAACGACCGGGGTCAGGTCGAGCGGAGGGTCAGGACGTACGTCGACCGCGAGCCCGCCTGGCGGGTCATCGGGCCGGTGAGTGGTGGCGGTCGCCCCTGCGACGCCGTGGCAATTGCCGAGGGCCCCGCAGCCGACCGTCGCGCGGTTGACCTCCCGACCGTCGGCGTGAGCGCTCGCCCACCGCGGCGCCAGCGACCACGCCAGGACGAGCGCGCCGACCCGCGCCGCGCGCGGCATCACAGCTCGATCCACGCCGAGAACGTCAGCGCGGCGAAGGTGGAGTACCCGATCACGGTGTGCACCGTGCGCATCGCGCGGCTGAAGTCCCCTTGCGCCTCCTGGCTGATGCCGAGGATCTGCGGGTGCGCGGTGACGACGCCGAGCAGGGCAGCAGCACCATCCCGACGCCGTGCACCCACGCCATGGTCTTGTGCAGTCGCAGCGTCCGCTCGAGCGCCCGTCGCCCACGGAGGCGGACTGGGGTCAGGCATCGCGCCACCGCCAGGATCGCCGCGGTGGTGTAGAGCGCGGTGGTGGTGATCGCGAAGCCCTCGTGCAGCCCGGTGATCATCGATGACTGGTGACAGCCGAAGGCCTCGGGGTCGCTCGTGCACGCGCCGTCGCCGAACCACGTCGGCTGGTTGACGGCCTGGATGGTTCCGAGCACCTCGGTGATCAGCATCCCGCTCCAGGCTGCGATGGCGAAGGCGCGGTGGGTGCGCAGCAATTGCGTGCGACGGCGCGCGTGACGTACCCGGGCCATGAGGGCGTCCTCGTGCGCGGTCTCGCAGTCGACGTCGCAGGCCTCGGCCCGCGCCTCCAGTGGTCTCCGCCGGGGCCTCGGTCGGAGGCGAGGCGGAGGCTCCGCGGGCTGCGCGAGCAGGCTCGCAAGCGGGCGCGGACGATCGGCGCCGAAGCCGTCGACGCGGAGGCTCGTCATGCCTCGGCGCGCGGCGCGAGGTCGTCTCGCAGGGACAACGGAGCGGTGTGCAGGGGCGGCGCCGAGGTCCATGTCGCGACCAGCGCCGAGAGGCCTATCATCGGGATCCTCGCTTCCTGGGAGAGAGAGCACCGGCCGATTCACCGAGCGGATCGAAGTGCCAACCAGCGTATCGCCGTGATCGGGCTGAACCTTCATGACAAAGTGCAAAAACAGGCGCGGCACATCCCCCTACACACGGAGGATACGGTGCGCTCTCGTCGTCGCCGTCGATCGCGCCTCGTTGGCCACGCCGCTCCGACGCCGGGCCACGCCGCTCCGACGCCGGGCCACGCCACTCCGACGGCCCGCCACGGCCTCCCGACGGCCCGCCACGGCCTCCCGACGGCCCGCCACGGCCTCCCGACGGCCCGGGTTCTCGGGGGACGAAGCGACCTGTTGACGGCGGGGTCGCCCACCCTAAATTCTGCCCGACGCCACCGTTCGGTCGGGGCCCCGCGGGGGGCGTCGCCGGGTTCGAACCTTCGTTCGGGCCCGCGCCAGTCCTCCGGGAGCAGCGGCCCCGACGCGAAAGGTGGCGCCCCATGATGGCAGCGATCGAGAAGCGACGGTTCGAGCAGCCCGACCAGCAGCTCGACATGAAGGAGCACGGTCAGATCAACATCCTCAAGATGCACGACGGCACCGCCGGCATGCGCGCGGTCTTCGAGCCCGGCTGGCGCTGGGAGGTCGACGAGAAGCCCCTCATCGGCAACCCCGACTCGTGCCCGGCGAGCCACACCGGCTACTGCCTCCGCGGCCGGCTCGTCGTGCGCATGGTCGCGTCCGGCGTCGAGACGCACATCGGCCCCGGAGACTTCTTCGAGATCCCCGCCGGGCACGACGGGTACGTCGAGGGCTCCGAGCGCGTCGAGCTGATCCTGTTCGCCCCGCCCGAGCACCAGCACTGAGACTCACCCCTTTCAAGGTGCCGATGCGCCCGTCGCCGCGCCCTGAAGGACGCGGCAACGCCTGCAGCCATGAAGGCCGCAACGGCCTGTACGATGTCCATGGATCGCGACCAGCCCGCGTGCGGGCTTCACTGCTGCAGGCGTTGCCGCGTCCCTTCAGGGCGCGGCGACGGGCGCATGGCACCTTGAAAGGGCTGGCACTGAGACTGGGTGCGCCCGAACGGCGGAGACGCTCTTCAGGGGCTCACCTTCCGACCTTCACTTCAGACGCACCGACCACCCGCACCGCACCGACGCCGGCACGCTGCTCGACGTGAAGCGCAACGACGACCCCGACGCCGACCTCGCGCCGTAGCAACCTCCCGCTCCTCCCTCCGCCCCGGGCGGGATACGCTCGGCCCTTCACGCTCATCGCCCCGATGGAGGTCCACGCCGATGTCCGCACCCCTCACCCGTCCCTCCGCCGAAGCCGCGGCCTACCGCGCCCGGGGTCGCTCTCCGCGCAACCTCGACGCGCCGGGCGCACCCCTGGTGCTCCTGCCTTCCTGGCGACCCCTGGCGCTGTTGCTCATCACCATGATCGCGGGCGGGTGCTCTGAACCCTTCGAGGTTCCGCCCGACGGCAGCCCCTGCGCGGTGGGCTCGGAGCCCGTGTACGGGTGGCCCTTCGAAGACGCGCACCGCTGCGTCGACTTCGCCGCCACGGAGCGACGCGTGGTGATGGGGTGTCTCCCGATCGAGAACCGGGTGATGGGCGGCGCGATCACCTGCTACGCACGCACCGACGGGTCGCAGCGCGTGATGACGCCCTGGTACTACTACTCGGCGCTGGAGTCGCAGGGGTGGACGGCGTGCGGCAAGGGCGAGGCGGCGGCGCTACATCCCAACTGCCGCTGAACCCACGGAGACTCAGCGGGGCGTCGACGCCGCTGACCCGGGCGCCCTCGCGGGGCGTCTGGACGCGCTCTGCGGCCGAGCGCGCGGCCCCGCGGGTCGAGGCAGCAGCGCCCGCTCGATGAGACCCCGGACGAAGCGCGACACCGGGTCGTCGTCGGTGGTGCGCAGCCAGAGCAGCTCCTGGGCCGCCCCTTCGAGCGCGAAGGGCAGCGCCGTCTGGCGCAGCCCGGGGTGCGTCTTCAGCAGGTAGCGGGCGTGCGGCTCGGGCACCGTCGCGAGCAGGCTCGACCCCTCCACCACCCCGCCGACGTAGCTGAAGGCCGGCACCGACACCCGCACCCGGCGGGTCTTGCCGAGGGAGTCCTCCACGATGCCGCGGAGGTCGCCCGCGTAGGACACGATGACGTGCTCGTGGGCGAAGTAGGCCCGCTCGGTGAGGCGCTTTGGCAGCCGGGCGTGGCGCGGGTCGTACACGCAGACGAAGCCCGCCGAGGTAAAGGGCCTGCGCAGCACCGAGCGCGGGAGCTCGTCGGCGACGCAGAGCGCGAGGTCGACGCGGCGCGAGAGCAGCGCCTCCTCCACCGTACGGAATTGCACCGGCACGATGACGAGCACCATGGACGGCGCCTCGGCCCGCAGGCGCGCGACGATGAGCGGCAGCGCCCACCCCTCGGCCGAGTCCGGGAGCCCGAGGCGGACGGTCGCCGTGGAGCTCGCGGGGTCGAAGGCCGCGGGCGCCATCACGGCCTCGACGAGCGGGCGCAGGTGGCGGTGCGACGCCGCGAGCAGCTCGGACCCTCGGGCCGTGAGGGCGATGCCGCGGCCCTGGCGCGCGAAGAGCTCGGCGCCCACGAAGTTGGCGAGCCGTCGGAGGGCCGCGCTCACGGCGGGCTGCGTGAGGTAGAGGCGGGCGGCGGCGCGGGTGACGCTGCCCTCCTCGGCGACCACGGCGAAGACCCGCAGGAGGTTGAGGTCGAGGTCCCTCTCATAGACCGTGTTCATGTCGGGCATGCATCCTATCGCATGGACTGATGGATGGCCGACGCCCCATTGTTGGGCCGAGAGAGAGGGAGTCATCCATGAAGACCAGCGACAACACGATTCTGATCACGGGCGGAGCGACGGGCATCGGACGAGGCCTTGCGGAGGCGTTTCACGCCCGCGGCAACAGGGTCATCATCGCGGGCCGCCGGAAGGAGGTGCTCGACGAGGTCACGGCGGCCAACCCGGGCATGAGCGCGTATGTGCTCGACGTCGGGGACGCCGACGCCGTCCGCGAGTTCGCGCGGCGGGTGACGGCCGAGCACCCGACGCTCGACGTGCTCATCAACAACGCGGGCATCATGCGCGCCGAGAGCCTGCTCTCGCAGCCCGACGACCTCGCCGACGCCGAGGCGACGGTGATCACCAACGTGCTCGGCCCCATCCGGCTCACGGCGGCGCTGCTGCCCGCGCTCCAGAAGCGCCCGCGGTCGACGATCGTGAACGTGACCTCGGGGCTGGCCTTCGTCCCGCTGGCGATGACGCCGACCTACTCGGCGACGAAGGCGGCGCTGCACTCGTACACGCAGTCGCTGCGGTCGCAGCTCCAGGGGACCACCACCGAGGTCATCGAGCTCGCCCCGCCGGCGGTGCAGACCGACCTGATGCCGGGCTCGGCGACCAACCCCCGGGCGATGCCCCTGAAGGAGTACATCGCCGAGGTGATGGGCCTCTTCGAGGGGAGTCCGGGGGCGGAGGAGGTCTGCGTCGAGCGGGTGAAGTTCCTGCGCAACGCCGAGGCGGAGGGGCGCTTCGCGCAGGTGTTCCAGATGCTCAACGGCGTCGCGCGCTGAGGTTCGCCCGAGCACCCAGACCGTGCGATCGGTGCCCGCCGCGGTGTAGCGCGCCGACGCCTCCATCTTGGACCGGGGCGACCATGGCACTTGGGTGATCTCTGCCTCGTGCCGTGAGACGGTGAGTGAGGTCTCCGCACTGAGGCCCTGGGCTCGCCAGGAGCTCGGCAGCGCTGGCACTGGACCGCGGTCGGCGTGGCGTGCGAGCGTTCGTGATCGATGGGAGGGGTGAGCGTGAGATACAAACTCTGGTGGGTGCTGTTGTTTCTACCCGCGTGCAGCGCGGTCGCGATCGGTCCTTCGGGCCCGGGCGACGCGGGCACGGCCGACGCGGGCGTGGTCGGTCCGGTGGACGTCGGCGTGGCCATCGATGGCGGCGTGGTGGTCCCCGTCGACGTAGGCGTGGTGACCCCACCCGACGCCATTCCCCCGTGACTTCGGGTTCCCGACGCCGATCGACAGCGGGTTCCCGACGCCGATCGACAGCGGGTTCCCGACGCCGATCGACAGCGGGTTCCCGACGCCGATCGACAGCGGGTTCCCGACGCCGATCGACAGCGGGTTCCCGACGCCGATCGACAGCGGGTTCCCGACGCCGATCGACAGCGGGTTCCCGACGCCGATTGACAGCGGGTTCCCGACGCCGATCGACAGCGGGTTCCCGACCGACTTCGGGTTTCCCGTCGACCACGGCGTGCGGGTCGACAGCGGGTCGGGCTCGCCGCGCACGTCGGTGATCGCGGGGCGTCGCTGCCGGAGCGATGACGAGTGCTCTGCCGACACGGCGACCTCACGTGCATCTTGACCACCGGCGGTCGCGTCTGCACCGCCGACGCGGGCTGCGAACAGGGCACGACCGCCGAGGAAGAGAGCCAGTGCGGCGGGCGCTACTCGACCTGCCTCGTCCACTCGATCGCGCGCTCCGGCGCCCAGGGCAGCCTCTGCACCCGCGCTTGCGTTGCGGGCATGCGCACCGAGGCCACTGGCGCCTGCCCGATGGGCTCGATCTGCACCACCAACTGGCTCCAGCTCGAGGCCGGCCAGGTCGAGAACCCTGGCTGCCTGCCGTTCTGCGCGACCGACGCCGACTGCGACGGCGCGACGGCCGGCGATGCGTCGCTGATGCGCTGCAACACCCGCCTCGGGCGTTGCTCTCCAACGCCGGCCGACCTCTCGCTCCGCCCCGACGGGGCGCTGTGCAACCCGATGGCGATCCGGGCGACGGGCGTCGGGCAGTGTCGCGGCACCTGCTTCTCGATCTCGGCGATCCGACCGACGGAGGGCCTCTGCGGGTCGTTCATCAACACCCGCACCGCGACTGCGGGATGCCCCGACGACGCCATGATGTCCCCGCGCGGCCCGGCGGGCGACGAGCAGGGCATCTGCATCTTTCGCGAATGCGAGGACAACGCAGGCTGCGCCGCCGACGCGTTCTGCGTGTTCCCCCGAGGACGTCAGCGGAGTCCGACGCGACGCGGTCCCCTACTGCGCCTACCGCACCACCCTGCAACCCAACGGCATCCCCATGTCTGACGAACACCTCTGACGGCGAGCGAGCGCCGCCGCGCCTCGGCTCCGAAGGGCAAGCGGAAGGGCGCTCACGCGCGCCCTCAGGAGCTGAAGGCATGAACCCGATCAGCGGACTCCTGCGCGCAGACCCCGCGACCCGAAAGCGCCTGCTCGATGACCTGCGGGAGGCAGGGCTCGCGGAGGTCGTGTTTCCGCGGCCGGTCGCGGTCGAGCTCGTCGACGAGCTCCTCGGCTCGCCGTCGCTCGTGGCGGTGCGCGCCGTCCGGGGGCTGACGATGGAGGCGCTCGTGCACCTCTGCAACCGCGAGCCCTCCCTCCCCCTGGAGCGCGTCCAGGTCGTGCTCCGCTGGAACGACCCGTTCTATCTGCTGAGGGACTCCCTCCCGGCGCGAGGGTTGGGCCTCCCCGACCTCGCGCACCTGGAGTTCGACGACTCGGCGACGCTCAACCCCATGGCCTTCCCGGGGAGCGTCAACGGGCTGCTCCTCCACCCCCTCGCGGCCTCGCTCCGGTCGCTGACCGCGCGCCGCACCAACGGCCAGGTCCGCTACACCGCCACCGAAGGCGGTTGGGCGGCGGAGGTCGAGGTCACCGCCGACCCCGTCGATCCCTTCGTCCGGCTCTTCTCCGGTCTCGCGACGCACGTGCGCAGCGTCCGTCTCCAGACCGCCTGTCCCCTTGGCCCGACGCTGAAGAGGCTGCTCGCCGACTGGCAGTCCGCCTCGGGCGGAACCCTCACCGTCCTCCCCGCGAAGCCCGCGAAGAAGGCCCCGCCGTGAGTAGCGCACCTTCACCTGAGCGCCTTCCGCGGGAAACCCGGCAAAAGGCCTCCGGCAGCGGCGGCACCACCCCCCCAGACGCCGCCGGAGACCCCCCGGCGACGGAATTCGACCGGAGCCGGCGACCCGACGTGTGGGCCCATGTCGCATGCAGTGTTTCCCTATTTCGATTGCACATGGTAGTGGTATTTCCATGTTTTGTGCTATTTCCCGTGTAGGTACATGAACCAATCGCGTTCACGCCTCGGCACTTCGGGCCCCCCGATCCCGACAACCGACCCGGTTGTGACGCGATAAGCGCTTGTTTTTAAGCGTTTGCGCGCCATCCCCCCGGCCGCTTTGCTGCGGCCCATGCAACGACACACCACGCTGACCGCTCTCGCCGCTCTCTCCCTGGTCGCCGCCGCTGGCTGCGCTCCCACGGAAGGCGACGACACGGCCGCCACGTCGACGCAGCAGATCGTCGCCACCTGCCCCGAGGTGGTGACCAATGACGGCCGCGACCCCCGCAACGCGGCGGGTCAGATCCGCTACTGCTGGCCCGGCGAAGCGAAGTGCTTCTGCGACACCGACAACGACTGCTACGCCCTCGAGGGCTACGTCGCCTGCACGCCGCGGACGTCCGCCACGGCGACCACCTCTACGACGACCACCACGACCACCCGCCGCCGTGATAGCGGCGTGACCGACACCGGCGCCACCGACGCCGGCGTGACCGACACGGGCACGGCCGACAGCGGCGTGACCCCGACCCCGACCCCGACCCCGACCCCGACCCCGACCCCGACCCCGACGCGGGCACGGTCACCACCACGACGACGCCGTCGACCGGGCTGCGGGCCTTCCCCGGCGCGGAGGGCTTCGGCGCCAACGCCACCGGCGGCCGCGGCGGGAGGGTGATCTACGTGACCAACCTCAACGCGTCGGGTCCCGGGTCGTTCCAGGACGCGGTCTCGCAGACCGGGCCCCGCTACATCCTCTTCAAGGTGAGCGGCGTGATCAACGGCGACGTGCAGATGAACGTCGGCGACCTGACCATCGCGGGCCAGACCTCGCCGGGCGGCATCACCGTCCGCGGCCTGCACACCACCGAGGCCGTCTACTGCGACCAGCAGTGCGGGGCCAACGCGCGCGGCATCCAGAACTTCATCGTGCGCCACCTGCGCTCGCGCCCGGCCAACAGCGACTTCCCCGACGGCCTTCGCCTGCGCTACGCCCGCAACGGCATCATCGACCACCTCTCCATGGGCAACGCCCAGGACGAGGCCACGGAGATCTCGTACACCAACAACGTCACCATCCAGGACAGCATCCTGGCGGAGACCATCGGCGACCACGCCAACTACGGCGGGATGCTCATCAACTACTCCAACCCCGCGGCGGGCTACGCGCTCGACAACCTGACGATCATCCGCAACACCTGGAACCGCATCCAGGGCCGCTACCCCGAGTTCTCCCGAGAGAGCGTGGGCGCCGGCGGCACCACCATGCACGTCGAGCTGACCAACAACCTCATCTGGGATCAGCGCTACTTCATCGACGTCAACCCGACCACCATCTCGGGCACCAACGACGGCTCAGCCCTCTACTACCAGATGAACTGGGTGGGTAACTCCTCCTTCGCGCCCGGCAGCAACCACTTCGGCATGATGTGGCTGCAGCCCTCGGGCACCGGCACCACCGCGTACTTCGCGGACAACCGCTCGAACCTCTGGCCGACCCGCGCGGACTGGGACCTCAACTACTGCTGCGGCGACTACAACGGCGGCGCCAACGCCCGCCCCTCCTGGGGCCGCACCACGCGCCACGCCTTCCCCGCCGTGACCGTGCTCCCGGCGAGCGGGGTGCGCGCCCACGCCATCGCCAACGCGGGCGCCTTCCCCCGCGATCCGATGGACCGCCGCCTCATGGGCCACGTGGTCGCCGGCACCTTCGACAGCGCGGCGATCAACACCAACCCGGCGAACGACGCGCTGCGCCTGAACTTCACCGGCGCCGGCCCCGCGGCCCCGGTGGACACCGACAACGACGGCATGCCCGACGCCTGGGAGACCTCCAAGGGCCTCAACCCCGCCGTGCAGGACCACAACGGCACCAGCGTCTCCGTCGCCATGACCGGCGTCGCCGGGTACACCAACCTGGAGTGCTACCTCAACGAGCTGGCCGCCCTGCGCGTCCGCAACAACGCCTGATCGCTCCCCGCGATCGGTGATCCCCACGGCAGGGGCCCCGTCATGGCGACGGCGGCCCCTGCGCCTATTTCTACTGCTCGCCTACGGTCCCGCCTGGAAGACCCGGTCGCCCGGGTCGAAGCGGACCCCCGGGAAAAATCCCAAAGCTCGGGAACCTACCGCCGCCCTCGTCTCGTCCGTGCTGTGACATGAGCAACGACCTCGACGAGGGCGTGGCGTCGATCCACGAAGACGAGGACCCCCAGGCCGGGGCGCCTCCTTGCGTCGACGTCGGTGCGGCGGCACTACCGCCCGCGGCCTCCATGCGCGCCGAACGCCCCTCCCCCGATCACGCCGAGTTCGAGGCCCGCGTCCGCCCCCACATGAGCCGCGTCTACCGCTACTGCGTGGGCCTCACGGGCGACCGTGACCTCGCCGCCGACGTCTTCCAGGACACCCTGGTCGCCGCGTGGAGGCGCTTCGACTCGTACGAAGGTCGCGCCGACCTCGGGGCGTGGCTCTGCGGCATCGCGCGCAACCAGTTCATCGACGTGCGCCGCACGGAGACCCGCCGGCGCGGCCTCTTCGATCGCGTCGTCGACGCGTGGCAGCAGCTCCTGGGCGCCGACGCGCGCGACGCCGACGCGCCGCTCCGCCTCGCGATCGAGCACGAAGAGGTCGACACCCTCCTCGCGTGCCTCCAGGAGCTGCCGGAGGAGTTCCGCTCGGCGGTGCTCCTGTGCGACGTGGAGAGCCTCTCGTACGAAGAGGCGTCGACCGCCCTCGGGGTGCCGGTGGGCACCGTGAAGAGCCGCCACGCACGCGGACGCGCAAAGCTCCGCGCCGCGCTCGAGGCCCGCCAGCAAAGCCCTATCGCACGCACCACGAAGGTGACGCCATGAACAGCCGTGACGACCGACCGGCCGACGAACGACTCGACAGATCGCTCCAGTGCCTGCGCGACGTCGAGGTCCCAGACGGCCTCGCGCGCCGGGCCCTCGCCCGGCTCGACGCCCCCGAGCGGACGCGGCGCCCCGCCCCACGCGCCGCGTGGTTCACCGCGGTGCTCTACCTCGCCCCGGTCGCGGCCGCGGGCGCGGGCGCCCTCCTCCTCGCGCGCCCGCCCCACCCGGTCACCGCCGGCCGCGAGTTCTCGCACGCCAGCGAGATCGCCCTGGAGCTGCCCCACTCCGGCGACGGCGTGGCCGAGCTCGCGCTGACCACGCACCACCACCGCGACGCGGCCCACGTGCGCGTGGAACTCCCGTCGGGCGTGGCGCTGCACCTCGACTCCGACGGGCCGCCCTCCGCCTGCGCGCGGTCGAGCTGCGTCCACCACTGGCGCACCGGCGCGCCGCCGCACCGCAACCCCTTGCAGGTGGTGGTCTCCGAGCCCGGCCGCTACGTCATCCACGTCACGCACGTCTCCCCCTCGGCAAGCGTGCGCGAGCGCTTCGTCGTCCTCGCGCGGCGCCGCGCCGTCCCCGCAGCCTGAGCCGCGCTCGGCGCGCGTCACCCATCGGACCACCGACCTAAATGATCCAAAAATTCATCCGCCGACCGGTGCTCGCGATCGTGGTGTCGCTCATCCTCATCTTCCTCGGGGTGCTGGCGATCAGGAGCCGGCCGATCTCGCAGTTCCCCGAAATCGCGCCGCCGCTCGTCTCCGTGACCCTCGCGTATCCGGGCGCGAGCGCGTCCGTGCTCATCGACGCGGCGTTGATCCCGATCGAGCGGGCGATCAACGGCGTGCCGGGCATGAGGTACCTCATCTCCGACGCCACGAGCGCCGGCGAGGCGACGATTCAGGTCGTCTTCGAGCCCGGCACCGACGCCGACCTCGCGGTCGTCAACGTGAAGAACCGCATCGACCAGGTGGCGAGCCTGCTCCCCGAGCTCGTGCGGCTCGAGGGCATCGTCGTGGCGCGCGTGCAGCCGAGCATGCTCATGTACGTCAACCTGTACAGCACCGACCCCAACGCCAACGAGACCTTCCTCTACAACTACGCGAACGTGAACATCCTCCCGGAGCTGCAGCGCATCTCCGGCATCGGCCGCGCGAGCATCCTGGGCAACCGCCAGTTCGCGATGCGCGTCTGGCTCAAGCCCGACCGCATGCGCGCGTACAACGTCTCCACCGAAGAGGTGATGCGGGCGATCAGCGACCAGAGCGTCATCGGGCGCCCCGGCCGCACCGGCAGCGCCACCGGCATGACCGCGCAGTCGCTCGAGTACGTGCTCACCTACCAGGGCCGCTACGACCGGCCCGAGCAGTACGCGAACATCATCATCCGCTCGACGCCCGACGGCGAGACCCTGCACCTGCGCGACGTCGCGGACGTGGCGCTCGGCAGCGAGTTCTTCGACATCTACTCCAACCTCGACGGCCACCCCTCGGCCGCCATCGTGCTCAAGCAGACCTACGGCAGCAACGCCAGCAAGGTCATCGCGGAGGTGAAGGCCAGGCTCGAGGAGCTCAAGCGCACGCTTCCCGCCGGGATGGACTACTCGATCAACTACGACGTCTCGAGCTTCCTCAACGCGTCGATCGACAAGGTGGCGCACACGCTCGTCGAGGCCTTCGTGCTGGTGGCGCTCGTGGTGTTCGTGTTCCTCGGCGACTGGCGCTCGACGCTCATCCCGACGCTGGCCGTGCCGGTGTCGCTCATCGGCGCCTTCATCTTCATGCAGGCCTTCGACCTCACCATCAACCTCATCACCCTCTTCGCGCTCGTGCTCGCCATCGGCATCGTCGTCGACGACGCGATCGTCGTCGTCGAGGCGGTGCACGCGAAGATGGCGGAGGAGCCGCACCTCACGCCGTACCAAGCCGTGAAGAAGGTCATGGGCGAGATCAGCGGCGCCATTATCGCCATCACGCTGCTCATGGCGGCCGTGTTCGTCCCGGTGGCCTTCATGACGGGCCCGGTCGGCGTCTTCTACCGCCAGTTCTCGATCACGATGGTGTCGGCGATCGTGATCTCGGGCGTGGTGGCCCTCACGCTCACGCCGGTGCTCTGCGCGATCATCCTGCGCAACAACCACGGCAAGCCCCGGCGCCGCACGCCCGTGGCCGTGTTCATCGACCTGTTCAACCGCGTCTTCGACCGGGTGACGAACCGGTACGTGCGCCTGCTCGAGCACATCGTGAGCCGCCGCTCGATCACCTTCGGCATCCTGGCGCTCTTCGGCCTCGGCATCTTCGGGTTGAACAAGGGCCTGCCAGCGGGCTTCATCCCGAACGAAGACCAGGGCCAGGTCTACGCGATCATCCAGACGCCGCCCGGCACGACGCTGGAGCGCACCAACCAGGTCTCGCGCGAGCTGCAAACCATCGCCAGGCACGTCGAGGGTGTCGAGTCGGTCTCGTCGCTCGCCGGCTACGAGATCCTGACCGAGGGCCGCGGCTCAAACGCCGGCACCTGCCTCATCAACCTCAAGCCGTGGTCGCGGCGCCACCACTCCGTGCACCAGGTCATCGCGGAGCTGGAGGAGAGGTCGCGGAACCTCGGGGCGCGGGTCGAGTTCTTCGAGCCGCCGTCGGTGCCGGGCTACGGCGCGGCCGACGGCTTCGCGCTGCGCCTGCTCGATCAGGGCGACACCGTCGACTACAACGAGTTCGACCGCGTCAACCGGCGCTTCATGGACGACCTCGGGCGGCGCCCGGAGCTCGCCGGGCTCTTCACCTTCTTCGCGGCGAACTATCCCCAGTACGAGCTGGTGATCGACAACCAGCTCGCGATGCAGAAGGGCGTCTCCATCCGCGCGGCGCTCGACAACCTCGACATCCTCATCGGCAGCACCTACGAGCAGGGCTTCATCCGCTTCGGCCGGTTCTTCAAGGTCTACGTGCAGGCGCGGCCCGAGTTCCGCCGCCTCCCGACGGACATCATGAACCTGTTCGTCAAGAACGACCGCAACCAGATGGTGCCGTACTCGGCCTTCATGACGATGCGCGAGACGCACGGCCCGAACGAGATCACGCGCTACAACCTCTACAACTCCTCCGCCATCCGCGGCGTGCCCGCCCCCGGCTACACGAGCGGCGACGCCATCCGCGCCATCCGCGAGGTGGCCGCGCGCACGCTCCCGCGCGGCTACGACATCGCCTGGGAGGGCCTCTCGTACGACGAGGCGCGCCGCGGCAACGAGGCGATCTACATCTTCGGGGTCGTGCTCGCGTTCGTGTACCTGGTGCTCGCGGCGCAGTACGAGAGCTTCATCATCCCGCTCGCGGTCGTGCTCTCGCTCCCGGTCGGCATCTTCGGCTCGTTCTTCATGCTGAGGGCGCTCGGGCTCGCGAACGACATCTACGCGCAGGTCGGCCTCGTCATGCTCATCGGCCTGCTCGGCAAGAACGCCGTGCTCATCGTCGAGTTCGCGGTGCAGGCGCACCACAAGGGGATGTCGGTGCGCGACGCCGCCATCGCGGGCGCCAGGGCCCGCTTCCGCCCCATCCTGATGACGTCCTTCGCGTTCATCGCGGGCCTGACCCCGCTCGTGCGCGCGACCGGCCCGGGCGCCGTCGGCAACCGCACCATCGGCAGCTCCGCGCTCGGCGGCATGCTCTTCGGCACCGTCTTCGGCGTGATCGTGATCCCGGGGCTCTACTACGTGTTCGGCAAGCTCTCAGAGGGCCGCTCGCTGATTCAGCACGAGGAAGAGACCCCCGTCACCGAGGGCGATGAGCACCATGACTAGCGCCCGCCTGTGCCGCCTCGCCCTCGTCGGCGCGGCGCTCCTCGCGAGCTGCGTGCCCACGTTCCCGCAAGGTCCGGCGCGCGCGCCCAACCGGCAGGTGCCTGACACCTTCGGCGACGCCCCCGAGACGGAGAACTCGGCCCGGCTCGACTGGCGGGAGTTCTTCGCCGACCCGCACCTCGTGGCGCTCATCGACGTCGCGCTCGCCAACAACCAGGAGCTGAACATCAACATCCAGGAGATGCTCGTGGCGAGCAACGAGATCATGTCCCGGCGCGGCGAGTACATGCCGAGCCTCGGCCTCCAGGCGGGCGCCGGCGTCGACCGCGTGGGTCGCTACACCAGCCAGGGGCAGAGCGACGAGCACCACGGCGTGCCGGCCAACCTCCAGGGCTACTCGCTCGGGCTCTACGCCTCGTGGGAGGTAGACGTCTGGTCGCGCCTGCGCAACGCCGCCAGCGCCGCGAGGTACCGCTACCTCGCCTCGCGCGAGGGCCGGGACTTCATGGTGACCCGCCTCGTCGCGGAGATCGCGACCCGCTACTACGAGCTCATGGCGCTCGACCGCCAGCTCGAGATCGTGCGCAACAACGTCCGGCTCCAGCAGAACGCGCTCGAGATGGTGCGCCTCCAGCAGCAGGCGGCGCGCGTCACGATGCTCGCGGTGCGGCGCTTCGAGGCGCAGCTCCAGGGCTTCCAGAGCCGCCAGTTCGACATCAGCCAGCGCATCGTCGAGGCCGAGAACCAGATCAACCTCCTGCTCGGGAGGTTTCCGGCGCCCATCGAGCGCAGCTCGGAGAACTTCCTGAACCTCCAGCCCGTGGTGCACGCGGGGATGCCGGCGCAGCTGCTCCAGAACCGCCCCGACGTGCGGCGCGCGGAGCTCGAACTCCGCGCGGCCGAGCTCGACGTGGCGGCGGCGCGGGCGCGCTTCTACCCGTCGCTGCACCTCGACGGGCGCCTGGGCTACCAGTCATTCGACGTCCGACACCTGCTCGACACCCCCGACTCGATTCTCTACGGAATCCTCGCGGGCGTGGCGGCGCCGCTGCTCAATCGCAACGCGATCACGGCGGACTACTTCTCCTCGAACTCACGGCAGATGCAGGCAGTGCTCAAGTACGAACGCGCGATCTTGTCCGCGTACCTCGACGTCAACACGGGCATCAGCCTGCTCCACAACATCGCGCTGAGCTACGCGTTCAAGGCGCAGCAGGTCGAGCGGCTGGCCGAGTCGGTGGAGATCTCGACGCTGCTGTTCAACTCCGCGCGGGCGGACTACCTCGAAGTCCTGACGACGCGCCGTGACTCGCTGGAGGCGCAGGTGGACCTGATCGAGACCAAGCAGCGGCAGCTGACGGCCACGGTGACGCTCTACCAGGCCCTGGGCGGGGGCTGGCGCCCGACGGGGCGAGCCCCGGCAGCACGGAACGCGGACGCCGGGGTGGCGCAATGAAGCGCTTCGCGCAGCGTTGGCTGGTCGCCCTGCTGCCGCTCGCGGCGGCGGCGAGCGGTTGTCACCATCAGAACCACCACGCCGAGGCGCGGCCGCGCTTCGGGGTGACGACGGCGATCAAGAAGGACATCGAGATCACGCACTCCTACGTGTGCCAGATCCGCGCGCATCAGCACATCGAGGTCCGCGCGCTCGAGCGCGGCTACCTGCGCGACATCTTCATCGACGAGGGGCAGTCGGTGCGGCGGGGGCAGAGCCTCTTCCAGATCACGCCCACGCTCTATCAGGCCGAGCTCGCGCGCACCTCGGCGGAGGTGCAGCACGCCCAGGTCGAGTACCAGAACACCCGGATGCTCCGCGAGGGCAACGTCGTGTCGCCCAACGAGCTCGCGCTCGCGCAGGCGACCCTGAACCAGGTCACCGCGCAGCGTCAGGTCGCCCAGGCGCACCTGCGCTTCTCGCGGATCGACGCGCCCTTCGACGGCATCCTCGGGCGCCTGATGGCGCGTCGCGGGAGCCTGCTGGCGGAGGGCGACCTGCTCACCGTGCTCGCCGACAACAGCCAGATGTGGGTGTACTTCAACGTCAGCGAGCGCGAGTACCTCGCCTACCGCCGCGCGCACGCGACGAACGACCCGGTGACGGTGCACCTGCGCATGGCGAACGACGAGGTCTATCCCCACCCGGGGACGATCCAGACCATCGAGGCCGACTTCAACCCCGAGACGGGCACCATCGCGTTCCGCGCGGGCTTCCCCAACCGCGAGGGCCTGCTGCGCCACGGAGAGACGGGCGAGATCCTGATGACCTCGGTGCTGCCCGGCTCGCTCGTCATCCCGCAGGAGGCGACGTACACCGTCCTCGACAAGACCTTCGTGTTCGTCGTGGAGGCCGGCGGCGTCGTGCGTGCGAGGGAGGTCACGGTCGGCGAGTCGCTCCCGCACCTGTACGTCGTGAGCGGCGGCCTCCGCGAGGGCGAGCACGTCCTCATCGAGGGCCTGCGCCGCGTGCGCGACGGCGACGCCATCACGCCGAACCTGCGGGACGCCCAGGAAGTGTTCGACGAGCTGAGCCGGCTCCCGGCGGAGTGAGGCGCGCGGCGATGAAGCTCCTCGTCTCTGCCACGCTGTCGGGATTGGTTCTCCTCTGCGCTGCGACGGCGGGCGCGCAGACGGCGGACGGGCGTCCGAGAGCCGGGTCCCGGTCGGCGACCCGACGGGCGGCGCGTACACCCCGCCGACGACGCTGTTCGTCCCGGCCGCGGCGCTACCCTCGCTCAACGTGCGCATGACCGTCGGGGCCTACGTGCAGCCCGCGGGGTCGTTCGACGCCGTGCGGCCCCTGGTCAACGCCGAGCTCGGCCTCGGCCGCGGGTTCACCCTCGGCGTGGGCACCACCTGGTTCGGCGGCGACGCCCCCAACACCGCCGACGGCCTCACGCCCTACGCGCAGGTGCGCTACCAGCTCTTCGGACGCCGCGACGGGACGGGCTGGCAGGGCGGCGTCGCGCTCGCGGGCAAGCGCGTCGGGTGGCACAACGGCGACGTCGAGGCGGAGGCGTCGTTCTCGCTGCACTACCGCGCGCCGCGCTGGGAGGTCGGCGCGCAGGGCACCTTCGGTCAGTCGCTGGTCGACGGCGCGGAGCACGACCTGGAGGCGCGCGCCTTCGCCGCGTGGCGGCCGACCCCAGCGCTGGCGCTGGGCGTTGCGGCGCAGCTCCGCGTCGACGTCGGCAACGAGTCGCCGGCGCGAGGCGATGCTGCGCGCGCGGGGCCTCGCCGAGGCCGACGTGATCGGCGGCGCGACGGCGAGCTACACCTTCGAGCGATGGCAGGTGGGCATGCTGGTCGGCGTGAGCACCGTCGGGCTCTACGAGAGCGCGGGCTTCATCGGGCAGGGCTTCGGGAGCGTGCGGTTCTGAGCCGACGGGGGCTGCGCATAGGGAGAGCGACGCGGCAACGTCGCTGGCGTGGATCAGGTACAGGCGACCGAACACCCATCACCCGCCGGTGAGGAACGGCGGTAGAGAGTGCCATGACGCCAGACGGTCTCGACGAGAGGTTTGACGCGCGGTTCTTCCATCGGGCTGCGCGGGTCATCTCGCCATTCGTACATGTCTGGTTCCGGTACCGCCTCCGCGGCCTCGATCGGCTTCCCTCCGGCGTGCCCGCGCTGCTGGTCGGAAACCACTCCGCGTGGGGTACGGCTGAGATCCTCTGTTTTCTCGTCGCATGGGCGGAGACCCTCGGCGAGAGCAGGCGCGTGAACGGGCTGATGCACGACGCGATGCTCGCCACCCCGCTGGTCGGCGCGTTCTACCGTCGCATCGGCGCCATCCCCGCCACGTCCGATAGCGGGCACGCGGCGCTCTCCGTCGGCCACGACGTCCTGGTCTTTCCTGGCGGAGACATCGACTCGTGCCGACCCTTCTACGATCCCCGCAAGGTTCGCTTCGGAGCGCGGCGGGGCTACGTCCGCCTCGCGTTGGAGGCGGGCGTACCGGTCTGTCCGATCGCCACCATCGGAAGTCACTACACGTGGCTGATGGCGCCCGGCGGCGGGCTGATCGCGCGGACCCTGGGGCTTCCTAAGCGGCTGCGCGCACATACGATACCGCTCCCCCTCGGGTGGCTCGCCATCGTGGGCGCGATCGCGATGTTCGCGATCCACCTCCTCCCGTGGTGGGGAGTGATGACGGTCGTCGTGGCCGGTCTCGTACCGAACCCCGTCCAGATCACCAGCGAGGTGCTTCCACCGATCGACCTGCGGGCGGCGACGGCCCACCTCGCGGGAGACACCGCGAAGGTCGAGCACGCCCACGCGCTCGTGTACGGCGCCCTGGCGGACGCCGTCGCGCGGATGGAGCACGGGCGGCCATTTTCGGGGGGCGAAGCGACCGGTTGACGGCGGGGTCGCCCACCCTAAGTTCTGTCCGACGCCACCGTTCGGTCGGGGCCCCCGCGGGGCGTCGCCGGGTTCGAGCCTTCGTTCGGGCCCGCGCCAGCCTTCCCGGGAGGAGCGGCCCCGACGCGAAAGGTGGCGCCCCATGATGGCAGCGATCGAGAAGCGACGGTTCGAGCAGCCCGACCAGCAGCTCGACA
>JADJAE010000104.1 GCA_016704445.1 Deltaproteobacteria bacterium | reverse complement strand
GGGCGCTTTCGCAGCGTCTTCGCCGGGCTATCCGCTTCCCCGCCCCCCGTTCGCCTGGGAGTGCCCTGGGGTTGTCGGAATGGTCGTCGGGGCGTCGCTGGCCACCGCGCAGTATCTCCTGGGCTGTTCAGACTCCGCGACGAGTTCGCCTCCCGGCCTCCTGCTGCTGGTGGCGCCCACTACGCCCGCGCGGTCGAGACCTCCGACCTGCTCTCCCCACGCCTTCGTCGGGACGCCCAGCGCCTTCGCGGTGGTGCTCGCCCCTCGGGCTGCGCTCGAAGCCCGACTGAGGCGCGGGCGCTGCTGGGCGCCTGCGTGGGGTGGGTCTTCTCGGCGCGCATGCTCGACGGCTTCGTGCTGGCCACGGTGGTGACCGCGACCCTCGGGGAGAGGCCGTCGCGCGGCGCTTCTCCTGAAGCTCATCGTGGTGGGCGTGCTCGCGGGCCTTCCCTTCGTGACCATGGTGGCGGTGCAGCAGCGCGAGGCGACGGGCGACTTCCGCACGGCCAGCGTGCTCGAGTACGCCAACCGGTCGGACCACCGCGAGGCTGCCTCTGAAAGCTGGGATTCGGCAGGTCCATCGGCTGCTCGCTGGAGCACCCCGGGGAGCGCCGATCGTTCGGCCCGGACGGGTACACGCCCGATGACGCTTTCGCATCGTCTCCGAGCGCACAGGGCACTTCGGTCAGGAGAACTTCTTCGGCGCCTGGATGGCCATCCTGGCCTTCGTGGAGTGGTGGCCTTCGCGTCCACCGAGGCGCTGGTGGCGGCCTTCTTCGCCTTCGCGCTCACCACCGCATATGGGCTGTTCTATTACGGCAGCGGGATCGTCTGGAGCGAGGCACGTCTTCCCGGCGATGCCCTTCGTGGCGGGCGCGACCAGCGATGTCCGAAGCGAGCCGGAGGCTGCGGGCGCTGGTCGAGAGAGCAGTGGCAGGAGCGCTGGCGCTGGGGTACTTCGCGCTGGCCGCGGTGTTTCTCCCGGCGATGTGGCGAGAGGGCAAGCGCAAGATCAAGCGGGTGCAGGACCCTCGCATCGCCATCCGACCGTTGATGGCGAGGGAGCACATCACCCGGGGCATCGTGTTGATCCCCGATGTGCACTCGTACTGGAGGCGCTCGACCCGTGGAGCGACGGCCACGAGCGGGTGCTATCTATTCCGACAACGCGGGAGAGGCCGACCTGCGGAGGCATCACCCCGAGCTGCCGGTGTTCATGGTGGTCGACGAGAAGACCGTGCTAGGGTCGGGTCGAGCGCCCCGGGGCCGGGGCTGCGGGTGGAGATGGAGCGCGCGTGGCTCCCGCTGCAGCGCCCCATCGGGCTGAGCGCGGGGATCATCCATACCCTGGAGTGCTGCCTGATTCCGACGAGCGGGCAGCGGGCGCTGAGGGTCTTCGCGGTGGAGCCCGGCGGTCGGCTGGGGGTTCCATTCGATATGGCCCACGCGGGCGGTACCGCTTCCGGATGAGCGGGGTGGTGGGGGGTCGACCAGGGGCGGTTCCAGCTCTGGGGTGGACGGCAGGGCGCTGACCGTGGGAGGGGCTGGCTGGGGGCGGTGGCGCCGCGGCGGGCCCGCGCAGGGCGAAGGTGTTCGCGAAACCGCTGGAGGTGTCCGCGGGGCGCCACTGGCTGGTGGCGAGGGCGCTGCGGAGGGCGCCGCAGAGCACCGGCGACGACGCGATGTTCGATGTGTTCGAAGGGGAGCTGGTGACCGGGGAGTAGCGAGGGCGCTTGAACGATCCGTCGCACTCCGAGAACGATGCCGTCATGTGGCGGACGTGGGTCGTGGGTGCTTGGCTTGCGCTGATGGCGATGGGCTGCGGCCCGCCGAGGCCCGACCGCACCGATGCCGCAGCCGAGTTCGATCTCCCCGAGGTGTCGCTCTACTGGAACCCGGACGCGTTCCCCATGCCCGACGTGCCTCGGGGCGATGTGGGGCGGGTCGACCGTCCGGCCGCGAACCCCTGCGATGCGGGGCTGAGCCCGTGCCTCGGGGGCCTCACCTGCGTCGACCTGTGGACCGCACGCAGGGTACAACCGCGAGGCCCTCTTCGCGATGCTCTTCCGGGCCGCCTCGCAGACGCTGCTGGCGCTGGCGCGCGACCCTCGGCGCCTCGGTGCGCTGCCCGCCATCACGATGGTGCTGCACACCTGGACGCGCGAACTGCTCTTCCATCCGTCGTTTCGTCCGTCAGGCAACTGTGGCAGCATCGCGTGATCACCTGGATGGGCCCCATCTCTGCCCATAAGCGCGATCGTCGGGTCGTATTTCGGCGATGACATAGGGAGCGAGGGATCCATGCTCAAAACACTGATCGGCCAATTCAGGTACGTGCTTCGTCAGTCTTCGGGGACAGCGGAGCTGCGAGGTGTTGCCTGTCTCACTCTTGCGGCGATAGGCTGTGTTGGAGTCGGCTCGGCGGAAGTAGATCGTTCGCGAGAGGCCGTGCGTGTTGTCGCGCCTGGCGTGTCCGCTCCCTCCGTCGTCGAACATGCGCCGGTAGAGGCCCAACTGACACGTGCGGAAGACGACTCCCGCCGTGCCGCCGCGTCCGACGTTTCCCGGTCGCCGGACCGAGATTCTGGTCCTATCGAAGTGGTCTTCAGTCGCTATGGCACCATCAGGATGCTCGGAGGCCAGGGGCTCCGACTCCCTTCACCGGAGGCCCCCGATCCAGCAGGGAGGGTGTTGGCGCTGCTCCAAGACCGCGCAGCGTTGTTCGGACTAACCAGCGCGCGTTCACTCTCGCTCGTTCGGGTCGAGCGGCAGCGCTCCGGCGATTACCTGGTGGAACTTCGTCAGACAGTGAACGGAGTTCCTGTCACCCGCGACGGCCTCTTGGTCATCATCGATGCCAGTGGGTTCGTTCGTTCGATCACGGGAGCCGTCTTGCCCGAGCGTGCGTGGCCTCCGACGATCCCACTTGTCGGGCGTGCGCAGGCGCGCCTGGCAGCGGGAGGGACTGAGCGCGCAACCGAGTCCCTCCAAGTGTACGATCCAGAGACCGGCACGACCGAAGGCGACGAGGGCCTGTTGGCGTGGCTGGTCGAAGGGGGCGAGAGATCAGAGAGCGCCTACGTTGACGCCATCAGCGGTCGGGTGATCGCTCGCTTCTCCGCCGCGTCGGGCGCAACTCACCGCGAGGTGCTTGACGCGGAGGACGCGCCCCCACTTAGTGGAACCACGCTTTTCGGCACGGTGGTCCACGACAACGAGTGCCATACGGCGACGTCCGGCGACGTGCGCGCGTGCTCGACCTCATGCTCCGGTGGGGTCTGTCAGCCCTACTCGCCTTCGGCGCCGTCATCCTGGCCTACGGACACCTTCAATCTTTGGCGCGCGATGGGTCAACTCGACGACTACTGGCTGTCACGCCTCGGGCGAGACGGCTGGGATGACAACCGCTGCGGCAACCCGTCGCTGTTTCCGGCCTGCACGTTGAGCGAGTTTCATAGGATGAGAGGTGTCGCCCGCCACAGGTCCGCGAGCCGGGTGTACGCGCTTTGGGGCCGTGGGGGTAGCGAACCGGATAGCATCCCTCCCTTCGCGTCCCTCTTTTCGAATGGCACGACCTGCCGCGACCTCGTGTGGCACGAGTTCACCCACGGCCTCAACCAGTCTCACCGCGACATGGGCCCGCCGGGCGGCTCCCCGCAAGCGGTCACCCTTAACGAGTCCATGGCCGACGTCTTCGCCAAACTCGTCGAGGTGTACGTGTACGGGACGACCTCTTGGCGCATGCCCGACCCTGACGTCCCCGCGTCGCAGGGCGGCTGCAGCATCGCCGCCTCCGACTCCCGACCGCTGGCAGATCCTGCCGGCTCTCTGGACATCACCTGTGGGCTCAGCGCGCCGCCGTACACCACACAACCTTTCCCCGATCACCTGACCGATTATCGCGCCGCCTGTTCCCCCTATCACAACCTGACGATCCCGGGGCGTGTGGGGTACCTGCTGGGTCGCTCGCCCGCGGCGGGCGCCAGCATGATCCACGGGGTCAGCACCACAGGGGTAGGCGAGGGCGACGCCAGCCGACTGTTCTACGACGCGCTGACCGCCCGGGTCTCGTCGACGGAGTCCTTCTCGATGTTCCGCTCCCACCTGATGGATGCCGCGGCGGCCACGGGAGTGCCTTCAGCGAACGTTGCGAACGCGCTCGACGCCACCGGGTTCTGGACACCCGACCGGCTGATCGCCAGCACGCTGTACGAGGGGTCGCCGGGGTGGACCACGCAGGTCGTCAACGGCGTCACCCGCCGCTACTTCTTCTATCGCGAGGCCAACTCCACGAACATGGCCTACATCTACCGGACCTGTTCGATCGAGGACTCGTGCTCCTTCTCGGCGCCCACCGTGTTCGACCCCGGGACCTCGGGCGTGTCCGCGGTACACGCGGGCGATGTGTCATGGGTCTGCTTCCGCAACGCGTACAGCAGCGGCAGCATCTGGTGTGACTGGATCGATTCGATCGGTACGGTCCACTACGGCCCCGACCCCATCGGAGCGTCGACCAACACCACTCCGACTCTGGTCTTCAGTCAGGACCGACTGTTCCTGGCCTGGCGCGCCGAGGGGTCAAGCGGAGCGATCCTCTTCAGTACCTTTCAGGCAGGAGCGGGTTGGAGCCTGCCGCAGTACGTTTCGGGTGCGTACACCGACGACCCCCGACGCTGGCGAGCAACAGGACGGAGTCCCCGAGACAACTCTACCTCGTCTACAACCGGCGCAGCGATCACCAAGTCGTCTTCAGACAGTACGACCTGGGCAACTTCGACGGTGCCGACCGGGAACTGCCGCCCGCCGAGCGTTCTGCCTCGATGTCGTTCAATACCTGGAAGGGAAGGCCGGCCGCCAACGTCTTCCTCGGTCGCCTTCACATCGCGGCTTCCCCGTCCTCGGACTCCGGCGAGGCATGGTACGCGCGCTGCGCGACGAACGACTGCACGACCCCGGGCCAGTGGTCGGGCTGGGCGCAACTCGACTATGGGGTTAGCGGAGAATTGTTGCTGGAGAGCGTCGGTTCCGCCACCGGTCGCGAGTACCTCTGGCATCAGGCGTACGGGTACAAACTTTTCGGGCGCTCGCAGCGTTCGGAGTGACGATGCCGTTCGCGAAGCCAGTTCTTCTGCTTGCGTTCACACTGCCGGCTTGCGCCTCGCGGGTGCTTTTGACCGCCGACGGTTCGTTGGACGTGGTTGCCCCGATCGACGCCAACGACGCGAGCGGGTCCGATGCGAGCCGATCCGACGCAACCGCGGACGCCCCGGCGGCCCCCGAAGAATTCCCGCGGTTCGACGTTGCGCTGCCAGACCAGGGTGCGACCGATTCGGCGTCATGCACTCCGGACTCTGCGTGCCTAACGGCCTGTGGCTCCGAGGGGACGCGGCGTTGTGGCGAAGCGGCCGCGTGCGTCGTACCGCCCGAACGGTGCGACGGCGATGACGATGACTGCGACAATGCCATCGACAACGGGCTCACGACTCTCGGCCGCGATCTCTCCCTGGGACAGTCGTGGGCGCCCCTCGAAGCGGCCGGTCTGGGTGACGGCGACGTGGGCATCGTTCGTCAGACCAGTTACGGACTCGCGGCCTTCAGCTTCGTGAGGATCCGCGGTGAGAACGTCGTCGGGACGGTGCCGCTGTACGAGTCGCCGCGTCGGGGTGCGTCACGGACGATCTGCGCACTCGGTAGCGGGCGCTTCGATGTGGTTTGGGGCGAGCATGAGACGACTCCAGGGTCGAGTTCAGCCGCGCTCTGGCATTCTCGCGTGACGCCAGACGACCGCGCCTCGGCGCCGCGCCGGATCTACCAGACTGTGGGGTACTTCATCGTCGGGACTCGCGTCGTGTGCTCCGAGGAAGGCTCCCGGCTGGTGTGGTTGGAATACAGGGACTCCGGCGATGATGTCGGCGGGGTCGTCCGTACGGCGTATTTGACGAGCGACAGCGGGCCCGTACTGGCGGCGACCGTCGAAGGCATCGGGGTGCCCGTCAGGGACGTGGCCCTCGCGCGAATCCCGGGCGGGTACGTACTGGCAACCACGGAGTTTCAAGCGCCCTACTCGCGGGATCGGCTGACGAGCGTTATCCACCTGCGGATGTACCGCGACGACGGGACGTTGTTGCGCGGTCCCCTTCCCATTACGCCGGAAGGGAGCGTCGGCCACGGCGTTCGCGTCGTCTGGACCGGCCGCCGCATCGTGGCTGCATGGCAGACCACATGGCCCGAACCGTCTCCGGCGCCGCCGACCGTCCGCGCCTTCGCCCTCGACGGAACTCCGTTGATGGCTGCGTTGGAGATTCCCGGCGCCTTCGGGGCGGTGGATCTCGCCATGACCGCCGTCGATGACGGAGCCGTGCTCCTGTGGCATGGGATCGGCGACACCTCGGTGGGACGCTACGCCCACCACTATCTCCGTCTTCGGGACGACGGGGTGCGCGTCGGACCAATGACCTCTGCTCTTCGTCGGGGTGACCCCTCAACTCTTCCGACCCTTGGTGTCGCGCGCGGTCGGACCGGACTCACCCTCGTGGACGTTTCATACGCCTTTCGTAGCCCGATGGCCGAGGACTTCTACCGACTGCTCCCGATGGAGGGTTGTCGATAGAGCGTCAGAGGCCCTCTGGTACCTTCGCCGCCGGACAGGACCAACACCACCCCGGATCAACCTGACACGAGAGGGGGACGTCTTCGACCTCCGCATGAACGACGGCGAGAACCGCTTCAACCCGGGGTTCATCGGGGCCTTCAACGCCGCCCTCGACGAGTTCGATTCTTCTGGAAGGGTGCGCCCCCGCGCGAAGACTGGACCTGGCTCGGCGGCCCCGACGGCCTCACCGCCGCCCGCTGCTCCATCGCGCCACCCGCTCCGTGAGCGTGGTCACGCTTCTCGTTGGTGATCCCTCCAGAAGACGGCCCAGAGCCTCGAAGCCGCTGTTCCCGACGCCATCACAAAACGCCTTACTTCACGGCATTTCGTTCATCGTTACAGCGCCGTAACGACGACAGCGCGCACGCCGCCCCGCCCAGCTACCAGACCCCCGACAGCGCCACGCCGGAGCCCGATACCGCCACGGTGACGGGCGCCCTCCTCACGTGGAGCGCCGCGGTGGCGAGGCCCAGGGAGAAGCCCAGCGCGAAGCCCGCGGAGGTGTCGACCCAGGAGTGCGCGCCCGCCGCCACGCGAAGGGTGAGGTTGCTCGCCGCGAGCGCCGTGGTGGCCGCGAAGAGCCCGGCGGCCCACGGGTCGCGGCGGCCCGAGGGGAGCAGCCACATGCCCAGCGAGGCGCCGGAGAGGGCCGCGAGCGGGGCGGTGTGGCCCGACGGGAAGGCGCGGCGGTCGTCGTCGGCGGTGCTGTCGCAGGTGGCGGCGGCGTCGTTCCAGGCGCGGGGGCGGCAGACGCCGCCGAGGTTCTTCACCATCGAGACAACCCCGATGGCGAGCCCCGCGGACTCGGTGAGGATCAGCGGAGCCCGCAGCGAGGCCCACCCCCGGGAGCCCTGGGCGAGCTCGCCAGCGAACGACGCGCCGATGGAGCCGAGCGCGCCGATGCCCAGGATGAGGTCGGTGGCGAGGCTCACCCCTGCGTCGCGGTCGCGGTGGCCGAGGCCGTCCAGCGGAGCGACCTGCGAGGTCGTCGAGGGGTGCATCGCGAAGTTGCCGACGACAGTGAAGGTCAGCGAGAGCGCGAGCACGGTGACGTCGGTGACGCCCCCACCGGGGAGGGTCGTCACGAGCCGGGCGGGCGGCGGATCGAGGGCGAACGCGGGGGAAGAACAGAGGGCAAGGGAGAGCGAGAGCGTGAGCGCGCGCGTGGACAACGGCGCGGAAGCCTATCACCGCCTACATAAACCCCGCTTGTCGTCGAGCAGTTGGTCCCTCGACGGGACGGCCCCTGGCCGATAGGGTTGGGCCCCATGCGTTCGGTTGCGCCTCGCCCCTCCTGGCTCCCACTTATCGCCCTCGGGCTGCTCCCGGCCGCGTGCGCGACCCGCGGCAGCCTTGCTCAACCCGTCTCCCTGGAGGACGTGCCCACGGTCCCGGACGACCTCGGCGACGGGGCCGCCCCCGATCGGCCAGATCCCCTGAAGGACGTCCCCCTGGTCGACCTGCCGGATGTCCCGATGCGCCCGCCCTGTCCCCCGTACACCCCGCCCTCGCGCATCGAGCCCTGCCCCGGCCGCTCGGACTGCGGTCTGCCCTCCCACGGCCGCGTCGACGTGAACGGCGCCACCGGCCCGCTCACCAACTACCAGGTGCGCGTCGAGCTCCCCCCCGCGGTGCGCACGGCCATCGGCCCCGCCTGCGACCGGCTGGTGTTTCGTACGATGTCCAGCGAGTGGGCGCCCCACTGGGTGGCCGACTGCGCCATGGGCGTCGTCTGGGTGCGCGTCCCGGCCATCGGCGCGGGCAGCACCGTGCTCGCCATGCACTACGGAGGCGCCGCCGCGGTGCCCGCCGCGCAGAGCTACGACGACACCTTCGACCGGGTTCCGCTCCAGGCCGCCAACCTCCTCGCGGCGTACACCTTCGACGAGGGGACGGGCTCGCGCACCTGTCCCTCGGGGGGCCTTCTCGCGCCGCCCTTCGACGCGTTCATCCACGAGACCCAGTACGACCTGCCGCAGACCGAGGTGGCCCAGAAGCCCCCGCTCTGGAGCACCGAGGCGCCCACCTCGCTGCTCAGCCCAGCCAACCCCCACCGGGCGCTTCACCCGCGGGCAGCACTCGCTCCACTTCCCCCGCCACGCGGTGCTCCCCGCCGCCGGGGTCTCGACCCCCAACCGCCTCGTCAACTGGCAGAGCCCCGACGGGCGGCCCTTCAACACCGCCACGCGCCAGCTCACCCTCGGCCTCTGGGTCTTCGCCGCGTCGCCCGCCAACGCCTTCGGAGACAACTTCCAGACGGTGGTCTGCCAGGGCATGCCCGACCTCGCGACCCGCATGGCGACCATGCCCGGCGCGATGGTGGTCGACAACTCGATCTTCAACCCGTAGGCGATCTTCTTCCGCTCGGACAACGTCGACGACACCCTATTTCCAGGGCAATTCAATTGCGTCGCGCCGTGCACCCACGTCGACTCCTACGCCCACATCACCACGCGCGAGCCGCTCACCAGCGTGCAGTTCGTATACAAGTGGCACTTCATGGCCATCACCGTCGACACCACCTCCGTGCCGCACGCCACGCGCCGCAGCTTCTACGACGACCGCTCGTACTCCTTCCCCGCGGACCTCGATCTCTTTCCGGAGAACGTCTATTGCCCGATGGGTCCGAGGATGTGCCGGTGGCCCCCGGAGGCGCCGATCCAGTACTACCCCGCCCCGGTGGTACTCGGCGCCGACATGAACGACGGCGAGCCGCAGCTCGGCCTCGAAGGCAAGGTCGACGACTTCTTCGTGATCAACCGCGCGGCCAGCCCGGAGGAGATCCGCGCCTACCGCGAGCGGCGGCAGTACAGCCCGATGACCATCGTCACCGCGGTCACGCCGTAAGCCCTCAGGGCCACGGGAACACCGCTGGCTCGCCGTGCCGCTCGACCATGCGGCGCAGGTTGCAGCAGCGCCTGACGGCGGAGCTCGTAGCCCTGTGAAGGCCCGCGACGAGACCAGTTCACGCTGCCCGCCATCGGGTCGTGCGACACCGACTCCCGAGCAGCTCAGGGTCACGCGCTGCACCGACTCGTAGAGGTGGCGAGGGCACCCGGCGCACCACGTTGGGGTCGCCCAGCCGGTTGATCACGTCGGGAAACCACCCGGCGTCGTTGTCGCGGAACACCAGATCGCCGTTCTCGTCGGCGGTGATGTTGCAGCAGTTCCAGCGGTCGTAGTTGGCCGCGAGGTAGTCGAAAGACCAGCACCTCGAGAGACTCTGCCGCGCCCGCTCCCTCGAGGCCTCCGGGACCTGGTGCGCGGGGTTCATCCACCCCGACCACTCCCTCCTCGCGGGGAGCAGGTGCATGTTCACCCGGTTGAGCACGGGCACCCACACGCTGGCCGAGCCCAGCACCATCCCGTGCCGGTCGACCACCAGCCCGACCCCGTTGGCGAAGCGGCCGAAGGCGCTCAAGGGGACCCGCTTGCCCACCGTCGGCGGCACCCGGTCCTGGATGCCGAGCAGCCGCGCCAGGTGATACGAGGTCACCTCGCGACGCCAGAAGGTCTCCTGCCCCGGGCGTCGGGCGGCTGAAGCTGATGTGAACCCCGTCACCGAGGTCCATATGGAAGACGAAGAGCGTGCTGTGGAAGCCTTTCGAGTGTGCGCACCACCGGGCGCTCCGGACATCAGCCGCGGCCACTCGTCCTCGCGCCCCTCGGAACATCCGCGCTCCCCGCCGCCGCGGTGTCCTGAGGGGGGCTGCGGGGCTCGCCGGGCGGCCTGCGGGGGTGCGTGGACGACCGCGGACGCCGCGCGGCGGCGGCTTCGACTCACCTGCACGGCCCGGGGGACGGCGGCGGGAGGACCGGAGGGGAAGTGCGGGGAGAGCAGTCAGCGAGGGTGGCGAGCAGGCCACCGAGGCCCGCGAGGGTGCGTCGGTTCATGGGTTCCGAGGTGGAGGAGGGTTGTGGCAGTCGCTCGGCGTGTCGCAACCGTCCGGTGAGACCGATCAGCATGAGGGTCGTTGGTGAGCCAGCGGCTGGCCGGTGGCCTCAGTGACCGAGAGCCAGTGGGCGCTATCGGGGTTGATGCGCTTCTTGTCGCCGGTAGGATCAGCGACAGCGGGACGTGGGTGAAGCGATGGTACCGGCGGCCGACGACCGTGTCGGTGCGGCCCGCCATCCCGGCGGCACGGCGTAGCGCGCGAGCTCGTTGCAGAAGAGGCGTCCGAGGCGTTGGCGCCCCGGAGCGGATCATGAGCTGGGGTCGATGTACTTCCACCGGAGGCGGCGACCTGCGCACCCGGAGGGTGCTCCGGCGATGGCGTCCCGGAGGATGGGCACGTCCGTCGCGCCGTGGGCGCAGGCGGGCGTTGCCCGGGGGCGTCGAGGCTCACCGCCGACTCGTTGAAGTGCGCGCAACCCTCGGCGATGATGATCACCGCGCGGGCTGGCGAGGCGAGGCGGCGCTTCGGAGGGGCAGGCGAGCAGCCCGTGCCGACCGTCCATCTCGAAGGGCACCTCGGGATCAGGCAGAAGTTCACGTCCTCGCTGGCGAGGTGGCGGCGGCGATGAAGCCCGCGCCGCGCCCCATGAGCTTGACGATGCCGACGTTGCTATGGGTGCCCTGGCCTCGGCGTGCGCCCCGGTGATGGTTTGCTCTGCGACGTCTACCGCCGTGTCGAAGCCGCCGAAGGTCTTGTCGACCCACGGGACGTCGTTGTCGA
>JADJAE010000103.1 GCA_016704445.1 Deltaproteobacteria bacterium | reverse complement strand
CGACGTTCCGGTCGCCTGCTCCCCGGTCGCCGCCCCCCTCTCGGTGGCCTCCGACGGAACCAACTTCCTCGTCACCTGGAGCAGCAGTGCGCTCTTCGGTCTGCGCGTCGGTCCTGACGGCACCGCCCTCGACGCGGCGCCCTTCGTCGTCGCGGCCGGGGGCGCGCCGCGCAGCGCGTGGGACGGCCGCGCCTACACGGTCGCGTGGTCGGGCGCGTCGCAGGCGATCTCCGCGGTGCGCGTCGACGCGGGCGGCCGCGTGCTCGACGCCGCGCCGGTGGTACTCGGCGGCGAGGGTCGCACGGCCGGGCCCTTCTCGCTGGCCACCGACGGCGCGGGCGTGCTCGCGCTTGGGTACCGTCGCGCGCTGGCCGGCGGTGTGGTGCGCGCGCAGGTGCGCGTCTTCACCTGGGACGCGCCGTCGAGTGACGGCGGCGTCGACGCGGGCGCGGGTGACGGCGGGATGGTCGTGATGCCACCGCTGGACGCTGGCGCGCCCGAAGCGGGCACTGCGGACGTGACTGTCGTCGAGGGGGGCACGGACGTCGCGGTAATCGACGCGCCGAGCGTCGACGCGGGCGCCGTCGTCGACACGGGCGCTCGCGACACGGGCGTTCCCACGCCAACCGACGCTCCCGCGCGCGACGCCGGGACGACGGAGGACGTGCCTGTCGCGGCTGCCGACGCGGGCGCACCCCCGATCGATGACGGCGGCGGTTGCTCGGTATCCGGTGGGGCTCCGGCTTCGCGCGCGTCCGGAGTGATCGCCGCGTTGCTGGGGATCACGGTGGCGGCGCGTCGTCGCAGGCGCGCAGAGCGCTGCGGCGCTCGGTCCCAGGGCCACATCTAATCGAAGAGTGCGCGGCGGCGCGACGCCTGGGTGGCGAAGCTGCCGACGAACGACCAGGCCGCCGGACGACGGCTGTATGCGCAGTACGACGCGGTCAACGATGTGCGGGAGGTGGCAGAGAAGAAGATGGTCGACGAGTCGCATCGACATCCGATCACGCGAGTGCTCGATACGTGTCCCAACGTGGGACCGATTCGCGCGGCGTACCCCTGCAGGTCTTCGACGGCGTCGTGCAACGGCGAGGCGGGCTTCTGCGCCGAGAGGTGCAGTCCGAGCGTGAGGCCGGGCGCCGTGTCGAGCGCGAACACCTGCTCCGAACACGCGACCGCGCCGCCCGCGAGCTCGATTCGCTCGGCTTCCTGACGCAGCCACGCCTCGCTGCCGCTCCCGCCCCCGCGCCGCACCGGAGCGTCCGCGACGCCCTCCCAGCCCCTCCGCCCCCGCGCCGTAGCCTCCCCGGCCCCCTCCCCGCGCCCGCCGCCCTCGACCGGCGCCTCCGTCCCGCGCCCGATCCCCCTTCCATCGCCCCCCGGACGCTCCCGGGCGCGACCGGAGCCCCTCCGATCGCGCCCAGAACACATCTGCCTACATCATCGACCTCACCCCTCGACGGGCGGCGTCGGCTCCTCGTCGGGTGTGGGCTCGGCGATGCGTCCGATGGCCTTGTGCACCCGCGCGGCGCTCTCCGCGTCGCCGACGAACTCGTACAAGCCCTGGAGCGCCCGCGCGAGCCCGACCCGCCTCGCCCTCGCGACCCGCAGCGCCTTATCGCGCTTCACCAGCGCGGCCGACTCCTCCCGCGCCTCCCGCGCGAGGGTCTTCAGCACGGCGTCGAGGCTCTCGGCGTCGTCGGCGATGCCCGCGGTGAGCCGCTGGAGGTCGAGGCTCACGCCCCCGCGCGTCGCCTTCGGGGGATTGCGCTTCACCTCCCCGAGCACGGTGTGCGCGAGCGCCACCAGCTCGGCCTCGCGCTCGGGCGTTGCGCCCACGAAGCCCAGCTCGGTGGTGGCGGTCTCGGCGCACACCGAGTCGATGGTCTTGCGGACGCCCACGAGGCGCGCGGAGAGGGAGCGCCGCAGCCGGTCGCGCGTGGCGACGTGCGGGGCGTCGTCGGCGCGCTCGGCCTCCAGCGCGCGCTGGGCGGCGTCGGCGTCCTTCGCGGCGGCGTCGGTGGCGCGCGCGAGCCACGCGAGGACGGGGCCGAGCGAGGGCAGGCGCTCCTTCGCGGAGGCGACCTCCGCGAAGACCTCGCCGACCTCCGCCGCGACGCGGTCCCCTTCGGTCTCGACGAGCTTGGACAGATCGAGCGAAGCCAGCGCCGTGCGTGCGGTCTCTTTGGCAGTCATCGATGCACCTCCTCATGCGAGCGCCGCAGCGTCCCTCGCGCGGCCCTCGACCCTTCGATCGGTAGCAAGCCCCCGCTGCGCAGGGGAAGGCCAATCGACGCGGAGTACGACCGCGGCGCCGTGCCCCCGCTACGTCGCGCTCCGGACGAGCGGCGCATCGCGCTGCGTCGGCCGTTCCCCGCCCGAGATGGCGGTGTTCGCCGCGTGGGAGGACGAGCGATTGCGACGGGTGACGCGCGAAGACATCATGGCCGTGCTGCACCCGTCGGTGATGGAGCAACTGAGGAGCGCCGCAATGATCGACATCGAGCAACTCCCCAAGAACCCCTGCCTGGGAGCGATGGAAGGCTGAACTCCGCGCCGAGGGTGAGGCCCGCGGTGAGGCCCACGGCGAGGCGCGCCTCCTGCTGCGCGTGCTCCGCCGACGCGGCTTCGTCGTGGGCGCCGACGTCGAAGCACGCCTGCTCGCCACGACCGACCCCGCCCGCATCGAGCGCTGGGCCGACCTCGCCCTCGACGCGCCGTCCCTCGACGCCGTCTTCGCCGACGACTGACAACGAGTCGCTGCCCCATCGGCATCGACCCCATCACCGCTACTGGGCGAGACCGAGCTGCGCGCGGCGGCCACTGAGCTACCCATCGAGCTCGCCGGGAGCTACGCGCGACCGCGTGGAACACCGCGAACTTCGTACATTGGGCGTGCTGGTAACTGGAGAGGCTCCATGCCAGCGAGGAGCCGCTCTCCCTATACCCCCTATCGCTGCAAGGGCGCGCGTCGGCCGTCCCACACGTGGAGAACCTCCACGGTGCCTTCGGTACGGCGGTAGTAGACGACCAGGTGCCGCACGACGCATCGGCGCGCCGCCTCGCCGGTCGATAGCGTCGCGCTGGCGCCCTCCATGTAGCCCGTCGCAACCAGGTCGAGCGCCCGCTCCATTGCGAACAGGAGAGCCCGAAGCGCTGCGGGGTTCCGCGGACCCAGGTACTCAACCAGTTCGGCAAGCTCGTCTCGGGCCGCGTCCGTGAATACTGGCGGCGGCACTACCGGCGGCCAGCTTCGATCACGTCGAGGCGCGCGTGCATCCCGCGGAACACCTCCGCCGCGGGCGTGACGGCTCCCCTGTCCGCGTCCGCGATGCCTCGTCGGATACGGGTCTCCGTGTCGGCAGGGAGCACCCCGTCGACCGACAGCCCGCGGAGGGTGGCCGCGACGACTGCGAGCGACTCTTCCGGCAAGGCGTCCACCAGCGCGTGCAGTGCTTCGCGTTCCGTCATGCCTCCAAGGGTGCCGCGGGCCCCCCGGGGCACGCAAGCGCCCTCCCGGCGAAGCCTGGTCGCGCGCCTCGACCCGGTGACGCGAACGCGAGGGAAGCGGTTGGGGGGATCACAACGGTTGTGAACGGGGATCACGACGGTTGTGAACGCGCTGGGGCGATTGGCCCACCTGAGCCCAACGCTCCTCGCCGTCGCGGAGCGACGGGGCGACCGCGCGTCTTCCCTGCGCGACTCGCGGCGTGGGCTGAGGGTCGCGGTTGTCGCCCCTCCGCTTCGCTCCGGGTGAGGTGAGGAGGACGTGAGCGGTGCTCGCGTGCGGCGGCCGGATGAAGAGGATCGCGGCCCTCACCGATCGCGCGCCGGTCCCTGATGCGCTGGGACGGAGAGTTGAGCTGGAGAAGGCGTTGTGTGCTGAGTGCAGCCCGACTTCGGCAGCGGTGCATGCCGCGGGGTGCCTGGAGCGTTGGATTCGGTCACTGAGCTCCCCCCCGTGTCTGACCACGAGCGCCGCGGAGAGGGCGCGAGGCGGCTACGGCGCTGCGATCGGACCTGCGGGGACATCGCCAGCGGATCGTTCGGGAAAAGTCCGAAACCTCGCGAAGTGAGGCCTATGCACCGCGCCCTGCGGGAATTCGACGCCCAGGCACACAAATATCTGGAAATAGACTTGTGTGCGCAAAGGTAAGTAGGGCAACTTCACTTGATCCAGATCAAGAGTCTGGTCTCTTGTGGGCGCAGGAGGCTCCGACCAGCGCGAGTCGGCTGGACGGGGTGAGCAGCGGTTCGGGTGACGTATCAGGACATGGGTTCCTGATCCGCTTGAACGCACACACGTCCATTCATCGATGACCCAGGTCTTCGATGACTCAGGTGGGCATCAGCTACTTCATAGCCCAGCGGGGCTCCCGGTGTTCGTACGCGTCCGACGTACGACAGCCGACCACGCACGTCCATCGGATCAAAGGAGTCGCAATGGCCTGGTACAAAAAGAGTTCTGTCCTCCGACGCTTCTTCGCTGGAATCGCCGCGGCGGCCGTCATGGCCCCGGCGATCGCGAGCGCCCACACGGTCCAGATCTGCTGGCGTGATCAAGGCGGGGTCACGACCTTCTACGCCGGGACGTACCACTACATCACGGCGCCGACCGGCGGCATCATCCTGGATGGGTTCACCTACCCCTTCAGCGGCATCATCGCCCCGTCACAGCTGCCCTCGAACGCCCACTGCTGGGCGCCGAGCGGCTACTACGCCGTGCCCGGCAATCCAGACGGTCGGCCGGGTAGCTCCGTGGTGATCTTCCAGACCTTCACCAGCGGCTTCGCGTTCGCGTCGCACACGATCTCGTTCACCCCGAACAGCGTCGTCGAGTACCCGATCGCCACCTTCGCGCCGCAGACCTTCGGCGGCGGGGCGTGCGCCGACGCCGACTTTGACGGCATCTGCAACGACGTGGACACCTGTCCCCTCGACGCCGCCAACGACGGCGACCACGACGGCCGCTGCGCCAACCTCGACAACTGCCCCAACACCTACAATCCCGCCCAGACCGACGCGAACGGCAACGGCCAGGGCGACGTCTGCGAGGGCCAGATCTGCGGCAACGGCCTGCTCACGAGCGCCGAGCAGTGCGACGACGGCAACCGCGCCGGCGGCGACGGGTGCTCGGCCATCTGCACCATCGAGTCGACCGATGCCGACAACGACGGCATCAACGACAACAGCGACAACTGCCCCACGACGTCGAACGCCAACCAGGCGAACAACGACCACGACGCCCAGGGCGACGCCTGCGACCCGGACGACGACAACGACGGCGCCCTCGACACGGCCGACAACTGCTCGCTCACGAGCAACGCCGACCAGGCCAACAACGACGGCGACACCCAGGGCGACATCTGCGACGCCGACGATGACAACGACTCGCTCGCCGACGGCAGCGACAACTGTCCCTTCGCGGCCAACGCAGACCAGTCAGACCTCGACGGCGACGCCCAGGGCGACGCCTGCGACGGCGACGACGACAACGACGCCGTGGCCGACACGGGCGACAACTGCGCGACCGTCAGCAACGCCGACCAGACCGACCTCGACGGCGACGCCCAGGGCGACGCCTGCGACCTCGACGACGACAACGACGGCATCGCCGACACGGCCGACAACTGCGCGACGGTCAGCAACGCCAGCCAGCTCGACACCGACGGCGACGCGCTCGGCGACGCTTGCGACGCCGACGATGACGACGACTCGGTCGGCGACGCCGACGACAACTGCTCGCTCGTGTCCAACAACGACCAGCTGAACACCGACGGCGCCGGCGACGGCGGCGACGCCTGCGACGCTGACGACGACAACGACGGCGTGGCCGACACGGCGGACAACTGCTCGCTCGCCGTCAACGCCGACCAGGCGAACAACGACCACGACAGCCAGGGCGACGTCTGCGACTCCGACGACGACAACGACACCGTGGCCGACACGGCCGACAACTGCCACTTCGACGCCAACGCCGACCAGGCGAACAACGACGGCGACGCCCTCGGCGACGTGTGCGACCCCGACCTCGACGGCGACGCCGTGGTGAACGTCCTCGACAACTGCGTCGCGGTCGCCAACACCGACCAGGCGAACAACGACGGCGACAGCCAGGGCGACGCCTGCGATGGTGACGACGACAACGACGGCGTACTCGACGGCCTCGACAACTGCGCCATGACGGCGAACGCCTCGCAGTCCGACCTCGACGGCGACAGCCAGGGCGACGCCTGCGACGCCGACATCGACGGCGACGGCGACCTGAACGACGCCGACAACTGCGCGCTCGTCGTCAACGCCGACCAGGCGAACAACGACGGCGACAGCCAGGGCGACGCCTGCGACGCCGACGACGACAACGACTCGGTCGGCGACACCGCCGACAACTGCCACTTCGTGGCGAACAGCAGCCAGACGAACTTCGACGGCGACGCCCTCGGCGACGCCTGCGACCCCGACGACGACAACGACGGTCGCCTCGACGGCGGCGACGTCTGCCCGGGCACCGCCCTCGGCACCCCGGTCGATCCGTCGAACGGCTGCTCGGTCGTCCAGCTCTGCCCCTGCGCCTTCCCGCGCGGCTCGTCGGCCCCGTGGCGCAACCACGGCCAGTACGTGTCGTGCGTCGCGCACTCGACCAACACGCTCCTCGCCGCCGGTCTGATCAACGAGGCCCAGAAGGGCGCGATCCAGTCTGCCGCTTACCAGTCGAGCTGCGGCAGCCGCTGAAGCCCCGCCCCGCTCCTCCCTCCCGTCTCCCTCCGCCTTCCCCCTCCCACTGACGTGATCCCCTGCTGGCGCGGCGACCTCGGTCGTCGCCCCAGCGGCCTCGCCGTAGTGTGAGAATGTCCACCATCGTGCCTCGCCCCCGCGCTCGCCTCTGGCTGGCCTCCGTCGTCCTTGGCGCGCTCGTGGCGCTGATCGCCGGGGCCCTCTTCACCCGATCCTCCCCCAGGGGCCGCGGCGCTCAGCGCTCCCCCGACGCCGGATCGACCCTCCCGACCTCCATCGACTCGCGACCGCCCATGCTCGTCGCAGCCGACGTGGCAGCGTGGGGCGACGGCCCTCCCGCGGACGCTTCGCGGCCCGCCCTCGACTGCGCCCACCCTGCTGGCAATGCCGCGCTCATCGACGACGCTGCGCTCACCGCCGAGCGCGTCTGCGCCCGGCTGGCACGCATGGGGGGCCTCGCCGCCGTCGGGGCCGACCGCCGACAGGCCCGCGTGGTGCTCGACCAGCTCATCGACGTGATGCTGGTGGGCCGAGCGCTCGCGTGGGAGCGGGCCGCGGTCACCGACGACGAGGTCAGCGCCGCCCTCGCGGAGCTGCGACCCGCCCGAATCGTCGACGCCTCGGTGGACCGCGTGCCCCCGGTCGTCGCGCCGGTCGATCCGCTCGTGCGCGAGCAGGTGCGCGAGCGCCTGGAGCTGCGCAAGCTCGCGGCCCTGCGGCACCGCCTCGAGGTGTCGGACGCGGAGGTCGACGCGGAGGTCGCCGCGGGCGCGCCGGGCATCGACCGCGGCCAGGGGATTCGCGTCGAGGCCTGGCTCGCCCGCATGGCGCCCGGCTCGGATGGCGGCGCGCGACCCCCCGCGCAGGCGGCCGCCGAGGCCTTCGCGACTGCCGTCCAGAGCGAGCGCCCGGAGGCCGCCGCGTCGCGCCTGGCGATGTCCCACCTCGCGCCCTTCGTGTTGGGCGCCAACGGCGTCGAGCCCGACATGGAGCGCGCGGCCCTCGGGCTCTCCGAGGGTCAATGGAGCGGGGCCATCCATACGCGGGTCGGCTGGGCGGTGCTGCGCGCGCTCGGCCGCGTCGAAGGGACCGAGCCCACGCCGGACGCGTTGCGCGCGCTCGTCCGCCGGGCGTTGGAGAGCCGCAAGCTCCAGGCGGCGCGGCAGGAACTCCTCGCGGCGCTGCGCTCCGCCGCGCGCATCGAGGTGCTCGTCGACCTCTGACCGATCACCCGGTGGGTGTGACCGCGCCACTGAGCTCCCTACTGAGCTCGCCGGGAGCTCCGCACGACGCCGTGGCCACCACAACCTCCGCAAGGTGATCACGCGGGTGGCGGTCATCTCGCGCACGGGCTTCCTCGCGTCGGGCTACGCGCTGCTCGAGACGCTCACCGGCGCCATCGTGCTGCTGCTCATGATCGCGAAGTTCAAGAGCCTCGTGGCGGAACTCATTCTCGTGAGCTTCGTGACGCTGATCTACATGTACATGCTGGGGCTCATCCGCGACGTCGATGATCCGTTCGAGTACTCCGCGACCGCGGCCCGCGGCGCGGCGGAGGTTGACCTGTTTCCGCTCGACGAGTACATCGCGCGGTCGGGCCGGGAGCAGGCGCGGACGACGATGGTCAGATCGCGGAGGCGCGCGCCAGCCAGGCGGCGCGGGCGGTGCGCCAGACCGGGCGCATCGCGCTCCACTGGGTGACGCCCTCGAGCTCGACGAGCAGCGCGGCCACCGCGTGCTCGCTGGAGGCGGCCTGCACGGCGGCGACCCAGGCCGCGCGCCGCGTGCGCCAGGAGTTCTGCACCGACGACCAGCCCATCGCGGCCTCGAGCCGCAGCAGCTGCGCGCCGAGCTCGCTGGGCGAGCGCGAGCCGCGGACGTTGTTGAGCCAGATCGGGCGCTGCGCGGCGAAGACCGGCGAGACCGCCGCCCACGAGACGCCGTCCTCGAAGCCGAGCAGCGCCTGCTTGAGCGCCACGGACTGCGCCGCCGCGGGGAGCGCCCGCAACGCGAGCGCGGCGGCTCCGGCCAGGATTCCCGCCAGGAACGTTCGTCGACGAACCATCACCATCGGACACCTCCCTCGCGCGCCCGACGCAGACGTCGCCCCGGCGCGCCCCTGCAGACGTACGCCCGGAGCGCGTGCGGAGACAATCCCCTCCCCGCCGAGCGCTGGTACCCTGCGCCGATGCCCACGCGTTGGACCCCTCCGATGCTTCGCGTCGCCCTCACGCTCGGCGCGGCGGCGCTGCTGCCCGCGTGCGGCGTCGCGCGCTCGCTGAACGGCGGCCTCTTCGCGGTGCCCACCGGCGGGGACCACGACCTCGTCGGCGGCGTCGTGTCGGGGCACTACGCCTTCGGCAACAAGCTCTACGCGGGCGTCGACGCGACCGTGCGCGCGACCGGCGACTACGGGCACGGCGCCCTCGGCACGCACGTGAGCTTCTTCTCGCAGCGCGAGCCCTCGGGCCCGTACGCGCGCCTCGGCTTCGCGCCCCTCGCGGCGAGCCTCCGCGACCGCACCGTCTGGTACGCGGTGAACACCTCGCTCGAGCTCGGCGTCGTGCTGCCCTTCGGCCCGCAGACGCACACCGTCCATGGGCTGTTTCAAACCACCGACCGGGGCTCCGCGTGGACCGTCGGCGTGCGCGGGGACGTCGAGTACCGCCCCGCGCAGGGTCAGGCCGACGTCTTCGTGAGCCTGCTCTTCGGCTACCACGACTACGACGTCCACTGAGCCTCACCGCCCCCGCGTGGACCGTCGGCGTCAGGGCTTCGGGAACCACTGGTTGGCGCGGACGTTCTGCTTGCGCACGCCCGGAGGGAAGGCGTTGAACCGCTCGGACCGGGCTCATCGGCCTACGGTGAACCCCGGTCAGAAGCACCACCGTACTCAAACCGTCGGGCCGCCGCGCTAACCCCCCCGCAGGGTCGCGCGACGCCTCGAAGTCTTCACGGAACCCGCCGAATGCTTCAGGGTCTCCGTCCGTGCAAGACCCGCCCCTCGTCTCTTCGCCTGCGCCCCGCTTCGCGGTGACCGCGCTGCTGCTCCTTGGCTGCTCCGCGGCCGCGGTCGCTCGGACCGTGGGGGACGCCACGCGGCCCGCCGCGGCGTCCCTCCCGGCACCTCCGGACACCGAACCCGACGACGATCACGACGGCGTCGCCGACGTGTGCGACGCGTGCCCGGCCGTGGCAGGGCAGGTCCCCGACGGATGCCCGCAGCGGGTCCTGATCGAGGAGTGCCATTTTCCAACCGACGGGGCCGTGCAGTTCGAAGCCGACGCCGCGACGCCCACGCCCCCATCGGCCGAGATCATCGAGGCCCTCGCCCGCCTGATCGCCGCGCACCCGGAGCTTCGTCGGGTGGGGGTGGACGGCCACGCCAGCGCCGGAGAGCGGGACGCCCGGAGGCTCTCCGCGCGCCGCGCCGACGCCGTGCTCGCAGCCCTCGTTGCGCGCGGGGTGAGCGCCTCGCGGCTGGTGGCGCGGGCCTACGGCGTCGAAGCCCCCGTGGTGCCCGCGGCGGTCCCGGGCGCGGGCGCGCGCAACCGCAGGGTGAGCCTCCAGATCCTCGAGGCTGACCCGCCCCCGCAGCCCCCGCCGCCGGCACCCCGCCGCGCGCTCCCCGCAGGCTGTCCGGGCTCCCCGGCGGTCCCGGGCGCGGCGGCGTTTTCGCCCCTGGAGGGCGCCCGCAGCGCGGTGGTGATCGCGGCGCCCTTCGACGCCCCCGTCGACCGCCGTCACCGCCACGACCGTGCCGTCCGGCGCGGCCGCCACGAACAGCGGGAACCCGACGAACTCCCTCCCCTGCCTCCACGTCAGCGGGACGCTCCAGCGGGTCCGACCGTCCGCCCCGACCGCCACGAGCTGTCCCGCCGCGAGGATCGCGAAGTACGTCGAGCCGTCGGGGGACACGTCGAACGATCGCTCGAAGGTCCCCCCGCTCCACCGGGACGACCATAGGGGCCTGCCCGTCGCCAGCTCGACCCCCGCGAGCGTCGCATCGGCGAAGGCCATCACGACCTCGCGGTTGTCTCGGCTGATGAAGACCGTCCTGAGTCCGGAGCGGTTCATCACCTTGAGTCTCGCGCCGGAGGTTCCGCCGCCCGCGCGGTCTGACGCCGGGACGGTTCCCACCCTGTCGCGCGGAACTCCCGGCGAGCATCGGCGGGGAGCATCGGTGGCGGCGACCGGGAGTCGGCGCCGTGATACGACGGGGGGGTGGCTTCCGACCCCGCCCGATCGCGCGACCCGGAGTATCCCAACCTGCCGGCGGAGGTGATCGCCGGGTATCGCGACGCTCGCCCCGACACCGTCGCGGAGGTCATCGACGGGGTGCTCTACGCGATGACGCGCCCCCGCCCGATCCACCAGCGGGTGGGCGGCGAGCTGCACGGCGAGCTGCGCGATCCCTTCGACCGCGGGCGCGGCGGCCCCGGGGGCTGGGTGCTGCTGCCCGAGCCGGAGCTGAAGCTCGGCGAGCTACCCGACCTGGCCGAACCCGACGTCGCGGGGTGGCACCGCGAGCGCCTGCCGACGCCCCCGCGGGGCCATCGCGGTGGTGCCCGACTGGGTGTGCGAGATCCTCTCCGATTCGACGCGGCGGCACGACCTCACCGTGAAGATGCCGATGTATTTCCGCCACGGGGTCGGGCACGCGTGGCTGGTCGACGCCGACACCCACACGCTCCAGGTGTACCGGCGCGTGACCGACGGGTGGCTGCTGGCGCTCGCCGCGAGCGGCGACGACGTCGTGCGCGCGCCGCCCTTCGACGCCGTCGACCTCGACCTCGCGACCCTCTGGCGCTGGTAGTCGGCGCCTGCGTTGGCGCGACCACGGCGTCCATCATCGATCTGGCCTCGCAGGTTGACGGGACCATGTGGTCATCTAGAGTGGTCAGATGCGTACGATCAACGCCACGGAGTTCAAGGCTACCTGTCTCGCCGTCCTCGATGACGTGAGCCGCACGGGCGAGCGGATCGTCATCCTCAAGCGGGGGCGCGCCGTCGCGGAGCTCGTGCGGCCTCGCTCGTCGGGGCGCAGACCTCCGCAGGCTCAGCTGGAGGGGTCGGTCGAGTACCTGGGCGATGTCGTGGAGCCGGTGCTGCCGGCCACGGCGTGGGACGCGGCGCGCGGCAAGCTGCCGTGATCGCCCTGCTCGACACGCACGCGCTGATCTGGTGGGTCAGCGGCGACAAGCGTCTGCCGCGCTCGCACAAGCGCGTGATCAAAGCGGCGTCGGCCGAGCGTCCGCTGCTCGTCGCGCAGATCAGCCTGTGGGAGATCGCGATGCTGGTCACCTTCGACCGCATCCGCCTCGATCGCCCGCTGCGCGACTGGCTCGAAGCCGCGACGGCGCCGCCGCTGGTCGAGACCGTGGGAATCACACCGGCCGTCGCGGCGGAGGTCGCAGCGTTGCCCGGTACCTTCCACGGCGACCCGGCCGATCGCCTCATCGTCGCGACGGCACGGGTGATGGGCGCGACGCTGCTCACGGTCGACGGGCGCATCGTCGACGCGAAGCTGGTCCCGACGCTGTCGTGACGCGCGGACGCGCCCTCCGCTCCGCTCCGGGTGAGGCCAGAGGACGTGAGCGGTGCTCGCGTGCGGCGGCCGGATGAAGAGGATCGCGGCCCTCACCGAGCGCGCTGGGATCGTGCGCATCCTCGAACACCTCGGCGTATCGACCGGTGGTGCCGCGGATGCGCCGCTCGCGCGACGGTCCCTGATGGGCTGGGACATGGAGCTGGGCGGAGGGACGTCGCTCGCAGTTGGCGGGTCGGCGACGGCAGGGTCGGCGGGGATCATCGACGGGAGGGCACTCCCGTCGAGGCCTTGGGGCTAGAACCGCCCTGTGAGGCCGAACTGCGCGGCCACGACGAGCTGCTTGAAGGTGCTCTCGGTGCTGCGCTCGACGGTCATGCCGGCGATGGTGGTGCTTGACTGCGTCGTCACGTCGCCGAGCAGCGGGATGTCGCAGACCAGCCCGAAGGTGAGCAGGACGTGCGGGTCGGCCGCGAACACCAGCGTGGGCTCGAGGTTGAACCACATCGGGAGGTAGCTGGTCGACGAGGTGGTCGTGGACGCGGAGGCGCTGCCCCGCACCGGCGACGCGCTCACGTACGAGAGGGTCACGCCCGCGCGCGGCCAGAACGACACGCGATCGGAGAGCGTGATGGAGTAGCCCACGCGCGGGGCGAGCCCGACGCCCACCGACGAGATCCCGTCGCCGTCGTCGTCGGTGATGGAGTTCCAGGAGAAGAACGCCGCGGCGCCGACGGTGAGGTGGCTCGAGAGCTCGTAGTCGACCGCGAACCGCGGCGCGGTGCTGGCCGAGAGCAGCGAGGTGCTGCCCGGCCTCACCGACGAGAAGCCCGTGCCGAGGAGGGTAAAGCTCGTCCAGGTGAGCGTCTCCTCGCGCGTGGTGGTGACGCCCGCGACGGTGCTCTCGCTCGCGGTGGTGAGCGCGTTGTACGTGAACCCGAACGCGCGCTCGACGCCGACCCGCAGGTGCCCGCCGGACTGCGCCAACGCCGCCGGCGCCGTCGCCAGCACTGCCGCCCCGAGCGCCACCGCCGCCGCCCTCGACCGCCGCGTCTTCTCGACTCGCCCCGTGTCCTTCATCGCCGCACCTCCGCTCGTAACCAGCTGGGGGGCTGCGGCCCCATCGCCGCACCCCCGCCGTGCGCCGATGCATACCAGAATTCCCCGGGGTGGGACGCTACGCCGTCTCGGCGGGGGCCGCGAGGTGCTCGCGCACGTGGGGGAGGCAGAAGTTCGTCGGCTTGCCGCAGCGGTCGCAGGTGCACAGGCGAAACTCCACCGCGCGGTCGGCGTCGGTGACGCCGCAGGTCGCGCACGCCCGATGGGTCATCACGCCCGGCGCCTGCGCCGCGCGGTGGGCCTCGACGACGTGCACGGCCTTGCGCTGCCGCGCCCGCAGCGCCCGCCAGAGGCCCGGCCCGAAGAACAGCGCGTAGTGGCTGAGCGCGAGGAGGGGGAGGAGCTTGCTCGCGCCCGGCAGCGTCGCCGAGCGCCACGCGAGCAGCGCGACCTCGAGGCACGCCAGCCACTTCAGCCGCACCGGGTCGACCAGGAGCATCACCTCGCGGTCGGGGTCGAGCGTGGCGACGGCGAGCCAATGAGCTCTCCACCAAGCTCGCCGGGAGCTCCGCGCGACGACGTGGGGACCCGCGAACTTCGCACATCGGGCGTTCGGTCGCCGTCGCTGATCCGTGCCAGCGGAGGGTGCCGCGTTGCTTTCCCTATACGCCGTGAGGGCCTCTACGGTCGCGCGAACCCCGCGGGGCGCCGGGCGGCCATCGCCTGCTCGATGGACCCGAACGCGTCGCCGTTGAGCGAGAAGTCCGCCCCGTCGGCGACCCTCATCGAGCCCGCCGAGAGGAAGCCCCCGCCGCGCGTCAGCGTGATCGCCTCCCACGGCAGCAGCAGCACCGCGTGGAACGGGAACAGCTTCATCACCCGCGCGACGAGCCCCTGCGGCGTCGCCTCGAACGAGATCACCCCGCGGTAGCTGGAGATCCCCACGCGGATGGCGTGGCCGCTGGCGAGGGGGTCGCCCGTGAGCCCCGGCGGGCACGGGTAGCGCGTCGCCATCCCGCGCCACCCCGAGACTGCCGCGAGGATGCCGCACACCAGCGACCACATGGCCGTGAACGTCACCGCGAACGCGACGACGATGAAGGGCAGCAGCCACCACGGATCGCTCTGTTGCATGGCCCGAGAGGATAGCGGAACGGCCGACGCCGTCGATCGGGGGTCAGAGTGATCCGCCGAGGTCGGAGAGCCGGGCGAGGCGGCGGGGTGTCACTCGCGCCGCTGGTGAGGGCGCGGGCGAGCTGGAGGGCCTCGACCATCGCCTCGCTGGCGGCCGCCATCGCCTGATCGCGGCCGTGGAGCTCGCCGCCGCCGGTGAGCTCTTTGGCCCTCGACCTTCGCGCGGGCGTACGCGTCGGCGCGGGTCAGCGACCCGCCCGAAACCCCCGTCCCTCCCGGGGGCCCGGGGGCCCCGCCGCCCCCCCCCGGGGGGCCCCGGGCCGGGGCCCCCCCCCCCCCCCCCCCTGTTCCCCCCCCCCCCCCGGGGGCCCCCCCCCCCCCGGGCCCCCCCCCCCCCCCCCCCGGGCCGGCCCCCTCCCCCCCCCGCCCCCGCCCGCCCCCCCCCCGCCCCCCCCCCCCCCCCCCCCCCCCCCCCCCCCCCCCCCCCCCCCCCGGGGCCCCCCCCCCCCCCCCCGCCCCCCCGCGAACCCCCCCAAACCCCCCCCGCCCCCCCCCCCGGCCGCCCACCCCACTTTTCCCCCTCCCCCCCCGGGGAGCGGACGCGACCCCGGCCCCCGCCAACTTCTACACCGGGCCTCCTCCTTCCCCCGGAGGCCCCCTTCCTTGGCTCATCCGCGCCGAGAGCGGCGGCGGTCGGAGCACCCGTCGGGGTCCATCGCGCGAAGACACGCCGCCTCGCCCCGAGCGCGCTGCGTCGACGGGGCGTGCGCGTCACGGCCGCCCGCACACGACGGGGTTGACGTCGTGCCCCGCGTATGTGCCCACCACACCGATGGACACGTCCTCCGCTCCGCGCGCGGTGTTCACCCTCGGGACCCTCGCCTTCAACCCCGTCGACGGCGTGGTGCAGCTCGCCCTCGACCGCGCCGGAACCCTCCTGGCCGCGAGCTCGCCCCCGGGCCGCGTGCACCTGTACGACCTCCCCGACGGCTCGCCCCGGCCCCCGCTCCTCGGCGCCCCCGAGGACCGCTCGTGGTGGCAGTCCCCCAGCGTCGTCACGCGCTCGCTCGCGGTGTCACCCGACGGCGGCTCCGTCGCGATGCACCAGGGCGGGCGGCTGTGCCTCTGGAGCGCGGCCGACGGCGCGCTGCGGTGGTCCGCCGAGCTCGCGAGCTCATCGCCGCGGGCGGTCGCCTTCGCCGACGAGCGCACCCTCCTCGTCGGCGGATGCGGCGACGCGCTCCGGTCCTACGACGCCCTGGGCGCGCGAGCTCCCGCAGCGGGACGGCCGCCCCCCGGTGCACCTCGCCCTGGCGACCTCGCCCGACGGGCGGCGGCTCTTCGCCGCGACGCACGAGCGCTCGCACGTCGTGTCCGTCGACGACGGGGCCGTGCTCGCGACGATCAACGCACCGCGCGTGTCCGGCACCTTGCAACAGGGCGCCGCGCGCTTCTCCGCCGACGGCGCGACGGCGCTCCTCGCCATCGACGACGCCGGCGTTCGCGCGTGGGACGCCGCCTCGGGCAAGCGCCGATGGACCAACGGGGCCCTGCGAAAGCGCCTCCCCGTGATCGTCAACGGCATCGCCTGGGTCGGCGACGACCGCGTGCTCGTCAGCGTGAGGGAGCGCGCCCCGTTGCTCCTGGACGCCCGCACCGGCCGACGCCTGGCCCACGAACTCCCCCGCTTCGGCCCCCTCGCGGTGACCGACGACGCGCGCGTGGCCGTGCTGATCTGCCACGGCAGCGCGCAGGTCCACGACCTCGCCGTGGGGGGCGAGCGCCGGACCTTCCGCACCGGCGCGGGGGTCGCCGTGGGCTTCGCCGACGGCGGAGCGACGCTGCAGACCGGCACGGTCGAGGGCACCCTCGAACGCTGGGACTGGCGCGCGAACGCGCCCCTCGACGCGCGCCCGCTCGCCGCGCGGGCGCTGTCGTGCACCGGCCGCTACGCCGCCGTCACCGACAGCGCACGCAAGGGCTGGAGCCTGCACGACCTGCAGCAGGGCCGCGTGGTGGCGAAGATCGACGCGGAGCCGCACTCCGACGACTTCGCCTTCGCCCCCGACGACGAGGCCGTCTATCACGCGGACTACACGCTCGGCGTGACCGAGGTGTCCCTGCCCTCGGGTCGCAAGCGCGCGCTCGTCGTCGCGGGCGGCACGTCGTCGCTGGCGCCGCAGCGCTCGCGCGACGGCGCGGTGATGGCGACGGTCGGCAGCGACGGCGTCCTCCGATGGCGCGTCGGCCACGGGCCGTGGACCGGCTCGTCGTCGAAGCACGCCTACCAGTGCATCGCCCTGGACCCCGCGGGGCGCTGGGTGGTGCTCCCGTCCGAAGACGGCTCGACGCTGCAGCGCTGGGACCTCACGCGCGACGCGGCGGTCGCCACCGTCTCGGCAGAGGGCTTCGTCTGGAAGCTCGCCGTCGACCCGACCGGGACGCGCATCGCCGCGGCCTACGCCACGCGCGTCGAGCTGCGCGACGCCGAGACCCTCGCGCTGCTCGCGGTGCTGCCCGAGACCTCCTATCCGATGACCTTCGCGCCCGACGGACGCCACCTGGTCACCGGGCGCCCCTGCGTCCGCGTGTGGGACCTCGAGGGCTCCGCGCCCTGAGTGGGGCGCGTGGGGCGACGACCCGCTCAGCCCGCGGGGTCGGGTGACTCCTGACGCGCGAGCACGGGCTCGGCGAAGCGCAGCAGCGTGACGAGGGCGACCGCGAAGCCGACGTCGGCCGCGAGCGAGATGGCCATCCACGGATAGTTGATGATGCCGCGTTGGAACATCAGCAGCAGGCTCTGCGCCGGGATGGAGAGCACCTTCCAGCCGACGAAGGCCGCGACGGCCTGGGGCGCCCAGCGGGGCAGCGCCGCGCCGACGCTGCGCATCGACACGTTGAGGGCGCGCACCAGCATCCCGAGATAGGCGGCGTGCAGCGCGATCGTGACGACGCCGCGCAGCAGGAACATCGCGCTGATCAAGCTGGGGCTGTAGCCCGCGGCGCGCGCGAGCGGCGCGATCGTCCACGACCCGAGCATCGACGCGCCCAGCGCCGCGACGAAGAGCCAGAACGCCGCGCGCGCGGGCGGCGTCGCGCCGGTGGCCGGAGGCAGCCCCCCGAAGCGCCAGAGCCCCGCCGCGAGGACGCCGTTGGCGAGCAGGTCGACGCCGCCGAAGTAGCTCGCGACGACCATGCCCGAGGCGTAGCGGGCGTGGCCGTCGGAGACCGAGGCGAGCGCCACGACCCGCGCGACGGCGCCGACCGCGTGGAGCCCGAGGGAGGCCCACGTCGCGTAGCGCATCCAGCGCAGGCCCTCCGCGGCGCGTCGCCAGCGCGGCGACGGACCGGTCGGGAGCGGACGATACGCCGGCTGCGCGGCCGGGGCCTCGGGGGTGGACGGGGTCATGGGCGCGCAGTGTAGACCACCGCGCAGGGCCGGCGAGCGGGCTGCTGCTGCTCAGGCTCGCCCTGGGCGGCACGGACCCGCAGGTCCTGCTCGCATGCCACGCGGCGCTGCTACAGGTTGCGCCCGACGTCTCCCTGCCCCGGCTCGCGTCGATGCTCAGCGGCCACGACGAGGGTGAGGCGGAGGTGGTCACCGACACCGACCGGGTGTCCGAAGCGCCCCCGTGGCAGGATCGGCGGCATGACGGAACCCGAGGGAACGAGAGCCCCGACGAGCCTGCCGAAGCTCCCCTGGGAGGGCGGATGTCGCTGCGGGCGGGTGCGCGTGAAGGTCACCGCGGCGCCGCTCCTCACCATGGCGTGTCACTGCACGGGCTGCCAGCGCATGTCCGCCAGCGCCTTCTCCCTGAGCGTCGCGATCCCCACGCCAGGCTTCGAGGTCACGAAGGGCGAGCCCGTGATCGGCGGGCTCCACGGCGCGCCGCGCCACTACTTCTGCCCCTACTGCATGAGCTGGATGTTCACGCGGATGGAGGGCATGGACGAGTTCGTCAACCTGCGCGCGACGATGCTCGACGACCCGAGCTGGTTCACGCCCTTCATCGAGACGTGGACGAGCGAGAAGCTCCCGTGGGCGATCACGCCCGCGGTGCATGGCTTCCCCCGGCTGCCACCCATGGAAGCCTACGCAGGGCTCATCGGGGAGTACCTCTCGAGCACGGCGTAGGCACCGGGGGTTCAGTGCCGACGATGCCGGCGGCCCGGGCGTCACCGGTGTTCGCCGGAGGCTCCGCGCGATAGCGAGACCTGGCTCAACCGCCTGCAGCGGGATGCGCAGTCATCGCCATGCGCTCGGCGAGGCCATCCTTGAACGCGCGCACCTCGCCGACGGGGTAGCCCGCAGGCCATGCCGCTCGAGCTCGAGCACGCCGTCGAGGTCCTGCTTCGGGTGGAGCTGCGGTCCGACCTCTCGCACCAGGTCGACGACGAGCTGCTCATCGCCCCGCTGCACCACGACGCGACGAAAGCCCGGCGCGTCCTGGCGGGTCACGAGCGTGCCGCCGAATGCCGCGACCACGTTGGGCAGCACGATTCGAGCGCGATCGAACGCCTCGCTCGACGTGGTGAACAGGTCGAGATCGGTCGTCTCACGGTGGCCGAGATAGAACCCCACGAGCGCACCGCCGCCCGACAGGAAGAACCCCCGCTCTGCCGCGAAGAACGTCCGCAGCACGATCCGTTGCAGCGGCGTCAGTCGATCGGGAGCCCTCACCGCACCAATCCCTGGGCGCGCCATCGCCCGATGAGGTACTCCCAGAACGCGCGGCGCCGACCCAGGTGGCGGCCGAGCAGGGGCAGCGCATCGGCCACCTCCTGCGGCCCGACGAAGCTCCAGACGTCCGTGTCGCGCGCCTCGCGCAGCAGCCGCCCGAGCACGCGCAGCCGCTCCTTCGGATCGGGGCCGCGAAGCGCCGCTCGCAGCTCGGCGATCGAGACGTCCTCATCCCAGCAGAAGTACGGCCTCAGCTCCTCGCGCGTCAGGTCCGTGGTGAGCGGCCGCATCACGGGAGCCTACCACCGCGGGCCTCAGCCCTCGCTGGGCGAGCGCTCGCTGCGCGGGAGCGCACGTAGTGCCGTTGGCACACGACGCCCGAGCGCAGCGTGACGGTGCGGGTGTCGAGGCGTGGATCGGACTCCGCGAGCGACGCAATCGCCGCGCGGATAGCGTCCCGTACTCGGATCGCTGCGACTGGATTCCTTGCGTCGATGTACTCGGCCAGCTCCTCGAGGTCGGTCACCGCGTCGACGACGAACGCGACCCGATCGGCCGTCATCTGAGTGCGGAGAGCTTCGCCGTCATCCGGGCCATCGCCTCTTCAAACGGCACCGTTCTGCCCGCGTCCGCAGACCGGATGGCCGCTTCGATGCCGGCCTCCTGCTCGGGTGTGAGCTCGAAGCCATCGTCGTCGGTCACGGCTCGCAGCCGATAGCGCCCCGGCGTGCCTCCCGCCCCGGTGCGTGGCCCGACACGCGGGTGCAGGTCGCCGGGCGCTTACGCTTCTACGCGGCCATCAACACTGAGGCCTTCAAGTCCCCTGTTGAATTGTCCTAGTGTCCCCTCGATGTCGCCCCGGAGTGTCGTGATCTTGGCCCTGCTGCTCACCGGAGGCTGCACGGGTAACCAGTTTGGCGGACCGATGATCGTCCCGGGTCGCTACCTGGGAATCTCCGGCGGCGTCTCGACCTACGAGGCCGTCCCGCTCGGGGACTCCGGGTTCCGCTATCTGCTCGCGATGAACGTCGGCGTC
>JADJAE010000102.1 GCA_016704445.1 Deltaproteobacteria bacterium | reverse complement strand
ACCGCTCCACCCGCCACGTCCAGGCGTGCCCGCGGCGCCTGCGACGGTCGCTGAATGGCTCGCGATCCCAGAGGAGCAGCGGGCCGAGCTGATCGAAGGTCGCATCGTCCGTCACGCGATGCCGGGGCCTCGTCACGGCATCGTGCAGCTCGGCATCGGCCAGGCCCTCGGCGCCTACAGCCGCCGTCCGGCGACGCCGACCGCCCCGGTGGGTGGTGGATCTCGCAGGAGGTCGACATGCTCATCGGGGGAATGGGCTGCCGCCCCGACCTCCTTGGGTGGCAGCGCGAGAAGCACCCGCGGCTGCCCTCGCCCGACGCGCGTGGCCTGGTAACCGACGTGCCCGAGTGGATCTGCGAGGTGCTCTCGCCCTCGACCGCGGGCCTCGACATGGGGGCGAAGCGCAGCGGATATCACCGCGCCGGGGTGCTCTGGTACTGGCTGGCCGACCCGATCCACCGGACGCTCACGGTGCTGCGCCGCACCGAGCCCGACTACCTCATCGTGCTGGTGGCGAGCCTCGGCGAGCAGGTGCGGGCGGAGCCCTTCGGAGCCGTTGAGATCGACGTCGGCGAGCTCTTCGACTTCGGCGACGAGACCGCCTGACGCACAGGCCCGTCGGAGGTCACCACCCGCGCAGCGCGGCGTTCACCCTTCGCCGCGGTGCCGGTTCTCCACCCACGCGCGCGGCACGTCCATGCGCTGCGCCGGGGAGTACATCGGCACCGGCAGCGGCGCGACCGCGCCCCCGTCGACCGCCACCCCGACCCCATCCCCAAAGCGCGGCACCACCAGGAAGACTGCCGGCCCGTCATCCCGCCGCGACGCATCGAGCAGCCCCTGGAGCAGCGCCCCGAGCCCGAAGCGCGCCGCCAGCCCGAGGTCGCCCAGCACCACCGGATCGCCCTGCTTTCCGAGCCGCGCCGCCACCCTCTCGGCCGCGTCGCCCATGAGCTTGCGCAGCCGCGCCCAGTCGCGCCCGGACGGTCCTTCGCGGTCGGCGCTGGTGACCACCGCGGGGTTGATCTTGCGCTCGACGACGAGCGCATCGAGCTCGGTGAGCAGCTCCATGTCGAGCGAGCGCGCGGGCGCCTCGACCCGCTCGGCGACCCGCGCCGCCACCATCGGCGCCTGGCTCGGATCGACCGTGAACACCCGCCAGTCGCGCCGCCGCGCGGCGATGCGCAGGGCGTCGTCGAACTCCCACGCCTCCTGCGCCTCGGGCGTGCGCCGCGGGGTGCGCGCGTCGGGCAGCACGGTCGGCAGCACCGCGGGCGCGGCCTCGCTGCGCAGGCTGCTCGACGGCTCCTCCGGCGCGACGGGGCGGCGCCAGCGCGCCCGGTCGCCGTCCCACTCGAGTTGCAGCGCGTCGGCCACGAGGAGGTCGAGCGCGGGCCGCGACGGCAGCGCCTCGGCGTCGGGGTAGCGCGCGACGACCACGGCGCGGAGCTGCTCCTCGGTGATGCCATCGCGCTCGGCGACGATGGCCGCATGGCAGAGCTCGAGCACCCGGCCCGCGGCCATCCCGCGGGGGTAGAGCTCGAGGCGCGCACTGCGGGCCGCCGTGCGGCTGGCATCGGCCGCGAGCGTGGCGAGGCGGTCGATCGGGAGCGCCGCGAGGCTGCTGTCGGCGACGGCGCGCGCGAGCTCCTCCTGCACCTCCGCGGTCGACGGCAGCGGAACCTTCCCCGCCAGTGTCTCGGCCGCCTGCCCAAGCGCCCTCACGGCGGCGAGCTCGCGGCGGTCGCGCACCAGCCAGCGCCGGTCGTGCACCCACTCCACCACGAGGTCGCTTGCGAGGGATGCGGCCACGCTGACCAGCGCCTCGACCCGCCGCGCCGCCATCGCATCGTGGTCGGCGCCCGCGTCGTGGGGCAGCGCCGCGCCGAGGGCCTCGGCCACGCGCTCGACGCGGGCCGCGCCGCCGAGCCCGTCGAGCTGCGCGCGCACCCCATCGATGAGCCGACCATGGAGCGGGTGCTTCGCCCACTTCTCACGCGCCTTGCCGAGCATGAGCGAGACGTTCTGGCGGGTGCAGCCGAGCTTCGTGGCGAGCGCGATCGAGTCGCCCGGATCGACCGCGATGATGTTGTCGAGCCCCATCCAGCGCCACGCCGTCTGCTGGTAGTTCGACTTCTGGTTGGGATGCCGTTGGCGCGGGTCGAAGAGCGCGTCGAGCCACGCCTCGACGGTGCGAGGGTCGCGCGTGCGCTCGGACGCGTCGGAGGCCTCCTTGAGCGCGGCGTGGAGCTTCGCGAGGGCATCCGCCCCGTGGGCTCGTGCGAGGTGTTCGACCTGGCTGCGCGGCGCGGCGGCGAGGGCTGCGAGGTCATGGAGGCCCGCGTCTTCGAGGCGCCGACGGAGCGCCTCGGTGAGCTTCGTCGCTTCGAGGTCGGTGTCCTCGCCGCGGAAGCCCGGGCTGAACTCGGGCTCCTCGACGGCGGCGAGGCCGGGCGCTGCGAGCAGGTGTCTGCGCGCGTCCTGGATCTCCCTGGCCGTGTCGCGCCCGATGCCGCGGATGGAGGAGAGGAGGTTCTCGGGCACGCGGGCGAGCTGCGCGGCGTTGACGATGCCGCTGCGGTCGAGGCGTTGCGCGCGGGCGGAGAGGCCGAGTGCGTCGAGGGCGGTGTCGGGCCGCGCGTTGGCGAACACCGCGGCGTCGGGCGCGGCGCTCGGGGGCGCAGCGGCGACGGAGGTGACGACGACGGGCGCCACGAAGCAGGCGTTCCAGGCCTGGCGCATGGCCTCTGCGCTGGCGAAGCGGTCAGCGACGTCGCGCGCAAGGCCGCGGCGGAAGAACTCCACGAGCCGATCTCGCACGGCAGCGTCGAAGCGCTCAGCGCCGACGTTGAGTGCGTCCGTGGGTCGCACGGGACCATCCCCGCTGCCCCACGTCGGGCGCAGGCCGGTGAGCAGCTCATGCAGCGACATGGCGGCGCCGTAGCGGTCAGCGTGCTCGTCCCAGCGCCCGCGCGAGGCGAGGAAGGGATCGCGGTAGGAGGCGGTCCCAGCGATCACCTGCTGCGCGTCGAGGCCGCTCAGGGAGAAGTCGAAGAGCATGAGGTGCCGCTTGCGCTTGCTGACGGGTTCGAGCACGCCGAGGTTGGCGGGCTTGATGTCCCGGTGCTGCACCGCCCTTCTTCCAGGGGCTTCGAGCGCGAGGAAGAGGTCGTCGCCCCAGCGGCGCGCGTAGTCGAGGCTCTGGGCGCCTTCGCGGGCGAGCAGGTCGGCGAGGCTCTCGCCCGCGTCGTCGAGGAGCAGCGCGAAGCGCCCGCCGAGGGTGAGCCGCTCGCGGAGCGCGACGATGCGCTCGCTGCGCAGGCGCGCGAGCACGTCGGCCTCCTGGCGCAGGCGGTCTTCGTGCTCGGCATCGAGGGCGACCTTGAGGGCGTACTTCAGGCCGTCGCGCTCGACGCGAAACACCTTCGCGGTGGCGCCGCTGCCGAGGAAGCCGACGACCCTGAGGCCCTGCCCGAGGACGTCCTTGGGGCGCGCCTCGAGGGGGTCGGGCTCGCTCTTGGGCTCGACGGGTTCGGGGCGCGTGGCGGTGTCGAGGAGGTACGAGACGAAGTCGCCCGCGCTGTCGATGCGCTGGAGCGGATCGACCTGCGTGGCACTGGCAACGAGGTCATCGAGGCTCATCTCGCCGGGCCGCGTGGCGGGAATGGCGAGGTCATCGCGGACGGCGCCGAGCGAGAGGTGTCCCGCGCGGAGGAGCTCGGTGCGCTCACGGAGCTCGGTGCCGGGGCTCTGTCCGGTGAAGATGCGATAGGCGATGGCGCCGAGGGAGAAGACGTCGCTCGCAGCGGTGGCGTAGCGCGGGTCCTGGAGCACCTCGGGGGCGCGGTAGACGAGGCTGCGATCGGAGCTGAAGGCAGTGAGGTGATGGGTGCCGCTACTGACGCCGGTCTGCGCCGCGACGAGGAAGTTGAGCACACGCACGCTGACGGACGCATCGGCGGCGGCCTCGGTGCTGGCGTCGGTGACGCGCCGCACGAGGACGGCACTGGGGTCGAGCCCGCGGTGGATGACGCCCTTGCGATGGCAGAAGGCGAGGGCGTTGCCGATCTGCTCGACGATCTCGACGCGGCGCTGGAAGGGCAGCTTCGGGTTGCGGCGGAGGAAGCTCTCGAGGTCGGTCTCGTCGGGGTAGCGATCGAACAGGAGGCACGGGGCGCTGCCCGGTCCGTCGACCACGGATGTCTGCATCCGCAGGATGTTGGGGTGGTCGCTGAGGGCGTTGAGCACCTCGGCTTCACGCTGCGCAGCGCGCACGAGCTGCTCGCGGCGCTCGAGCTTGCTGGCCTGCGGAACGTTGTAGACCCGCGCCCGGGCGACGCGCCCTTTGACCTGCTCGCTGTGGGCTTCGAAGTCCTGCCAGGCGGCGTTCTCGTCGAGGAGGTCGCCGAGGCGGTAGCCGGCGACGCGCTCGGCGCCCTTGGAGTTGCGGAAGCCCAGGGCGCGGAGGGCATCGACGATGCGCGCGCCGCGCGGGGTGTCGATGACGTTGGTGGCGACGCGGGAGGTGGCGCCGGGAGAAGGCGCCATCGACGAGGGCGCGGACGAGGTTGTGCCGGGTGACGACGCAGAAGTCGGCGTTGTGGGCGGAGTCGATGGAGGCGGCGGTGTCGCTGAGGAAGACGAGGGCCTGGACGTGGGGCCGGTCGACGGTCCCGAGCTTTCGTTCTAGCGCCGAGCCGAGGACCTTGGCCTTGGTGTTGGTGAGGGTGACGGGGTTGGCGATGGTGATGGGCCGGCGGCCGTCCTTCCACTGGACGTCCCAGTCGACGGAGTCGCCCTTGAAGTGGGCGGGGTGCCCCTTGATCTCGATGAGGAAGACGGCGCGCGGGGCGACGACGATGGCGTCGATCTCGTAGCGACGGCCGCTGGGCTCGACGAAATCCTTGAGGGCGAAGAGGTGGAAGGGAGCCCGGTCGGGGAGCACCTCAGCGAGGTGCTGCACGGCGATCTGCTCGTGGTGGTGCGGCGAGGGGCTGACTTCCTGGCGTGACTTGTGGAGCGTCATCCGAACGATCGCCTCCGGTGGACGTCGCAGGGCCGGTTGGCCCCCGACGGGGCCGGAGTCTGCGTCACGACCGACGGCGGGTGGAAGGGCCAACGATCGGTGGCGCGACCGCGGGCGGAGCTTCGAACGCCAGCCGCGACCAGCCCTGCGCCTGCATGAGTTCGAAGACCCGATCGGCCTCGGCGCCCAGCTCCGGGATCGAGCGCGCCAGCCAGCGAAGGAAGGGCTCGGGCACGGGGCGCTCGGTGTGGCTCAGGAAGATCCGGACGAGCCGCAGGCGATGCTCCATCGTCGCGCCGTCCATCCAGGGGGAGGACTCTCCATGGTCGACCCAGGCTGCGCGCGCGAGCTCCTCGGCGCGATCGGGCGCGTGTCGCCAGAGGCTCTGTGCCACCTCGCGCCCGGGAGCCTCTGGCAGCAGTGGCGCGATCTCCACGAGCAGCTCGAGGAAGGTCTCCGGATGCTCCAGGAGCACGCTGACCACCTCCGCTCGCCGCGCGTCGTTCTTGAGGAGCGCCTGGGCCAGCGCCACCCGGTAGTCCGGGGGCGTGGCGGCCAGGAGGTTCTTGCAGCTCTCAGCGCCCAACCAGAAGCCAGTACCGACCCGTCGCAGGATCGCATCAACCGGAAAGGAGCGTCGCATGAGCGTGCCGAGCGCCCCGGGGGCACGGCCACGATTCTCTGCCATCCAGAGCACGTCCGGCAGATACAGGTTGCTCTCGAACGCGACCTCCCAAAGCGCCGCGATCACGCGCTCGCTCATCGGCCACGAGCCTCTCGATCGAGTCAGCGACGCGATCGGACAGAGGTCGTCGCGCCGCAACAGCCCCTAAGGCCAGCGGTCTGGGTGACCATCCCATGCGGACCATCGCAGGGAGCGCTGCGCCGACGACGACATCGGGCAAGGCTTGTTCGGTTGTCGGTCCCCGCCATCGTTCGATGAACTGCGGTGCAAGATCGAACATCTGTGTGACGCCCTCGGTCTCCCCGTCAGGAACCTGGGGGTCTCGCAAGCGGTGAAAGCTCAGGTCGCCGTGCACCGTTCCGATCGACTCGAACCAGCCGGGAAATTGCCATTCGAGTGATTCGTCCAGCGTCTCGGCGGGCGCAAAGGGGCCCAGGCTCCAGGCCCAGCACGCGGCCCACCACCGGGCGCCACCTCGCGTCGACTCGGCCGGTCCGCCTCGCGTTCGTGGCGCCGCGAGCGTCTCTCGGGCAGACCGGACGAACAGTCGTCGCTGTGCCTCCCAGAGACCCGCGAGGAGTTCCTTTCGGTCCGCCGACTTCACCGCCTTCATGTGAGTCGTAGCGCCCAGGAACAGCGTCTCGATCGCCCCTACGCTCCCGAGATCGTCCTCCCGATGCGTCGCGAGGGCGCGCCTCACGATAGCGAAGAACGTTGGCGCCGAGAGCCCGCGGAGGGACACGATCGATGAGCGGCTGCCTCGCAGCGTCCACGGCGAGCCTGCCCCACCTCGCCGCCGCGGGCTCGACGAGTTCCGATTCGAGAAGATCTGCGACGACAAGTTCCTGCACCCAGTGGGCGCCGAGCGAGAACCGCCCGCCACCGACGGGATGCAGGAGCGCGGCGTCGACCAGGACACGCACAGCCTCCCCCGGTCGGTCGATCCCATCCATCAACTGGTCGATCTGCCGGTGGATGCCGGCCCGCTTCTTCTCCGTCGGAGCCCGGGTCAGCGAAGTCACCAGGCGTTTCACCTCGAGGTGCCGGTCGTCGAAGGAAGGCAAAGTCGACGGAGGAATCAACGCGGCCGCCTCCGCCTCGGTAACCCGGGCAGGCCAGGAAACTCGCGGGTCTCGCCAGCTGCGCGCACGATCTCGATCATCGTCTCCGTCCCCTGCGTACGAAGCCAGTGACCGCGGGCGTCAGGCGCCGCGCGATCCTGCGCTCTCGCGAGATGGCGTCGTACGAACTCGAGGTCGAGGTGCTCCGGCAGGTTGCGCGCCCCGTGCTGATGGGCGAGCTCCAGGATGGGCAGCAGGTCGGCCGGGGTGTCGTAGCGCTCCAAGTCTGGGTCGACATCGTCCAACCACGCGACGACGTCGGCTGCGACGAGCTCACTGGGCAACCGGCGCTGCTCGATGCGCCCGACGACCCAGTCGATGAACTCACGCCGCCAGTCCTGATCGGGCCGCCACTTCCAGACCGTCCACTCCTCCCATCGGGTCGCGTAACTCTCGTCGGTTTCATCGCGATCACGTGGTGGTGCAAACGTCGCCAGCACCAGCACATCGCCGCCGCGCGCGAGGATCTCCGCCATCGCGACGTCGTTCACTCCGGGGCGCTCGACCTTGACCACCAGGGGCGCCCCGGGCCGCGGTCGCGCTGTCGTACGGAGGCCATCGAGGGTCTTCAACGAGAGCACCTGGGTGAGCACACCTTGCTGAAGCTGAGGTCCACCCAGATCCTTGAAGAATGCCCCGATCAGCGAGGGGGCCGCCGCGTGGCGTTCGCACGACAGGGCGGCCAGAGTGCGTCCTGCGCCGATCGGAGCGACGACCCACTGGCGGTCTCGGCGCAGCTTCTTCGAGAACAGGCTCTCGGCCGGGCGGGCAGGCGATCGATCGGCGCGGCCAGGGCCGCTGACCCGTACGAGGGCGGCCGCCTGACACGGCGTGTCGACGCGCGGGTCGATGGCCCCGAGCGCCTCGAACCCCCGCATGGGATGCACGCCGTCGCCCTTCACCAAGGGCGGAAACAGGGCGGCATCCTCCACGCCCAGCACCTCGACGAGAACCTTCCGCATCGGCTCGTCAACCGTGAACTGCTGCCCCTTCCCCTTCCGCCACTTGCCGAACATCACGCGCTCGCTGCCGGGTCGCCACGGGAACGGCTTCGGGGTGATCGCCTTCCAGCGCCTCCGGATCTCTTCGTAGAGGTCCTTGTGCGTCCGCTTGCTCCCAGCGTTCTCGCACCACGCCCTGACTGATTCTTCTCGTCGATGCATCGTGCCGTGACCAGATCACGCCAACGCAACCGAAGCTAGGGATCGGTGTAACCGGATCCGGTTACACCGGCTCGTTGAGCACCGACTTGCGGGGGGCTAGTCACCACGTCGTCGCCCCGAGTTGGTCGGCGGCTGACGAAGGACCTCGCGAAGGTCCATCCCCACGACACCGACGGAGACCGCGATGAACTACCACTCCATTCCGGATTGCTCTCACAAGAAGGCCTACGAGACCGAGGCGCGCGCGAAGCAGGTCGCCCGGCACCAGGAGCAGCAGAGGCCGGGGCTGTCCCTCCGCGTCTACTACTGCGAGGGCTGCGGGAGTCACCACCTGACGTCCCAGCCCTGATGCGGCGACACTGGTGTCAGATCGAGCGGGGACGCGCCGTCTCCACCCACGACCACCGACGAGCGAGATGAGCGCCCCGATGCCCTTCCCGTCCGATGAGATTCCCGTCCTGCTGTTCGCCGATCGCCTCCCTCCGCTCGTCGGCGGGATGGAGATGCACGCCCGCTACTTCATCGAGCACTTCGCCGGGCACCCGCACTGCCCGCTCGTGGGCGTGGTGACGCGCGACGCGCAGGGGCGCGACTGCCTCGCCGACGGTCCGCGCCGCGAGCCGATCGAGCTGGCGGCGCTTCCGACTCAGCTTCGACCCGTCGGTGGTCTTCTTCAACAGCGGGCGCTGGATCGAGGACCTCCCGCGTCTGCGCGCGTCCTTCCCGCGTGCGCTCTTCGTGTACCGCACCGGCGGCAACGAGATCCTCAAGGCGCCCCTCGAGCGGGTGGTCATCGCCGATCACCTCGCGCGGCAGGCGCACTGGGCCGGAAACGCTCAACCACGCCATCGATCTCCTGGTCACGAACTCGGCGTTCACGGAGCAGCGGCTTCGCGCGATCGGCGTCGGGTGTCCCCCTTCGCGCTGCGTGGGAGGGCGTGAACGTCCAGGCCCTGCGCGGCGCCGGGCCGGAGCTGGGCCCTTCGGCCACCGTCTTCTGTGCGGCGCGCTTCGTCCCGTACAAGAACCACGCGCTCTGATCGACGTTGTGCGCACCCTCGTCTCCCGCGGTCTCCACCCTCCGCGTGCGGTTCGCGGGCGACGGCCCGCTCTCGACGACGCCCGGACGAGGGTGCGTCGCCTAGAGCTCGATCACGTCGTGGACTTCCTCGGCGTCCTCGACAACGAGGCCACCTGTGGGGAGATTGCGCGCGCCGATCTCTACCTGCAGTTGAGCTCGACGAGCCGACGGTGGTCCCCGGTGGGTCCTACCTGCACTCGGAAGGAATGGGGCGCTCCATCCTGGAGGCGCTCTCCGCGGGAACCTTCGTGGTCGCAGGGCGCAGCGGCGCGCTTCCCGAAGTCATTACCGCCGAGCGCGGCCTTCTCGTCGACCTCGGCGACGCCGCAGTCATCGCCGACCAGGTCGAGCCTCTCCTTCGATCGCCTCCGGGACGTCGTGACGGCACGAATCAATACGCCTGGGCTCACGTCTTCGAACGCTACGAAATGCTGTGGGAGGAGCTACATGCGACTGCTCGTTGTCACTGAGAAGTGCGGCCCGGAGCTGGCTGCAAGGGACGGCGGCGCCCGGCTCATCGCGAGCCTCCAGCGGGCCTTCGGCGACGACCTCGCCGTCGTCCAGTTCGGCCCGCACGCCGATGCGAGCGCACGATGGCACCACCCCTATCCCGAGAACGCGGGCGATCGCTTCTCTCGCCGTCTCGCCAACGCCCGCTTCGTCGCCGATCGGGTGCGGCAGATCGCACCGGCTTCACCGACGTGGCCTTCGTGCGTCTCCATGCAGTTCGCCGTCGGCCCAGATTGCCTCCCGGGCGCGCGAACGTGGACCCTACCGATGTTCCTGACGCCCTCCTCTGTCGCTTCGGGGAGACGGTGCCCGCGGCCTACACCGAGGCCGAGCACCTCGCGCTCGCGTCGACCGACCGCATCATCACCCCAGTCACCTCGAACGTCGACAGCTCTCCGAGGTCTACGGCGTGCCGGGCGAGCGCGTCCGCGTCGTCCCGCGCGGCGTCGAGTCGGAGTTGTTCCCGCCGCTCGCGCGCTCGCTCCGCGGCGCTCCGTTGCTTTGCAGCGTCGGCAGCATCAAGCGACAGAAGAACACCGTCGGCCTCGTACGGCTGTTCGCAGGTGTGCGGCCCGCCATCCCGGGGCTCGACTCAAGGTGATCGGTGGCGTCCAGGACGAGGCCTACGCGATGGAGGTCCGGGCGGAGGTCGAGAGGCTCCGCCTCGTCGACTGCGTAGACTTCGTCGGGTACCTGCCGCCGACCGCGTTGGCCGCGGCGCTCGCCGACGCGCACCTTCACGTGTCCCGATCGGCCTGCGAGACCTTCGGGCGGGCCATCTTCGAGACGCTTGCCGCGGGGATCCCCAACGTCGCCCGCGCACAGCACAACGCCGCGGCGGAGTTCCTCACGAAGGTCCCCTACGCGCGCTTCGAGGACGACGAGAAGCGCGCACTCGACGCCATCGACGAGATGCTCGCCGAACTCCCGCGCGTGTCCGCCCTGGCGGCCGAGGTCGGCGCTCTCTTCGACGACGCAGCGCTCGGCCGGATGCTCGCCGCCGAGTTGAGTGGCGGCGACGTCATCGCGGTCAGCGACTACGACGGCACGCTGTTCCACAAGCACGACGCGGAGCGGACCCGGCGCTCCGTGGCGGCCTTCAGGCGATTCCCGGTGCGCGTCGTATGTTCAGCGCGTCCCGTCGCCGATCTCGTCGTCGCCCTCGACGGTCACGAACTCGAAGCAGATTGGATCGTCGGGTGTAGCGGCAGCGTCGTCGCCAACGGTCGAGGCCGCGTCCTGTGGTCGACGCCTCTGGATCGTCGCGACATCGCCGCGCTGGAGCACCACTTGCCGAGCGCGAAGCGGATCCATTGCGGAGCCGACGTGGTGCAGCTCTCGCCAACGCCGACACCCTGCCTCCACTCCCCAGGTACCGCGTCGAGACATACCAGGGAACCGCGTTCATCAGCCGATGGGAGTCCTCGAAGCTCCGTGCGGTTCATCGCCTCCTGAGACATCTCGATTGGAGAGGTCGGGTGCGCGCCTTCGGAGATGGTCCCTATGACGAGGAGCTGCTCTCCTACTTCGACGGAACGCTCATCCGCGGCGCGTCGTCATCCACCCACGCCCGTCGGGCCGAGGAGATCGTCCATGAATGAAGGCTTCTTCAAGGGGTACTGGATGGTCACCAATCGCTGCAACCTGAACTGCGGGTACTGCGTTCTCGAGGACGCCCCGGAACAGCTCCGTCGGGAGCTCGACCTCGCTGGAAAGAAGTCCCTGGCGGACCATCTCTATCGCCGGCTCGGCTTCCGCCGTCTCACCCTCTCTGGCGGAGAGGTGCTGATGATCGGCAGGAAGCCCCCCGTGGACTTCATCGATCTTCTGCGCTTCTTGAGGGGTTTCCGCTCTCCCGATCCACTACAGAACCTGGAACTCGAGATCTACACCAACGGTGTCCTGCTCGATGACGCGGTCGCGGACGAGATGGCGGGTGTGGTTGATCAGGTCGCGGTCACCATCGACAGCTCGGACGACCGGCTCCTGACCGTCCTCGGACGCAACCACGGGCGATCGCGCTCCTACTTCGACCGTGCGGTGGACGTCTGTGCCCGGCTGTCCAGGCGTGGGATTGAGGTGAAGCTCCACACCGTGGTCGGTCAGGCCAACCACGCCCGCGTGGCCGACGAGGTCGGGTGATCCTCGATGCTGTCGAGGCGCGCGGCGGAAGGGTCTCGCGGTGGAAGTTCTATCAGTACATGTCCTACGACGACCCTGCGCGTGACGGCGCCCACGCGGTCGCGCCAGACGACTACGAGCGCGACATGCGCCGCGTCGCGCGGGCCCTCGAGGGCCGCGGCGTAGCGCTCCATTTCAAGGACAACGAGGAGATGAACGCGTCCCTCTTCAACATCCTCTCGTACGGCAACGCGCAGTTCATGTGCGACGGCGACACCTGGAGCACGAGCCGACGGACGCGCGACCTGCGCACCTACGACTCGATGTCCGAGCTGTTCTCTGCCCACGAGATCGTGGAGTCGACGTTCCGCCGGTTTCACGAGGTCCGGCGATGACCCGGGTCGCCGTCACCGTGGACCTCGACTGGGCCTGCGAGCCCGCCATCGAGGAGACCCTCGACTTCCTTCAGGGGCGCGGCATCCCCGTGACCGTCTTTGCGACGCACCGCTCCCGGCGCGTCGAGGCCTCCCTCGGAGAGATCGAGGTCGGGCTCCACCCATACTTCGCCGAGGACTCCTCGCACGGACGGACCACCGAGGAGATCGTGCGCCGCGTGCTCGAGCTACCCCACAACCTCGCAGCGTTCCGGTGCCACCGATTCGCCGCATCGAACGAGGACAAACGAGGCCATGGTCCGGGCCGGGATGCGCGTCAGCTCCAACGTCTGCACCGACCTCGAAGCCCTGCCGCCGTTCGTCGAGCGATCTGGCCTGCTTGAGGTGCCCATCTCGCTGGAAGACGGCGGGTACCTGCTCCGGAAGTATCCCCTCGAATATCACGATCGACTCGAGGCCGCCTTCACCGCGGCTGGCACGAGGGTGCTTGTGATTCACCCGATGCACTTCGCGGTGAACACACCTCACTTCGGATACATGAAGGAGATCAAGCAGTCGTTCAGCCGCGAGGCGTGGAACGAAATGAACCGCCAGACACTGGACGGAGTGCGGTGGCGAGGTCGGGGCATTCGCGACTTCATCGAGGATCTTCTCTCGCGTGGCTTCGAGACCAGCACCCTGGGTCAGATCGCTCAGCAGCGCACGAGCCTGGCGTAGTCGCCGTGACGCTCCGCGCGGATCGCGAAGTCGAAGCGGTCGCACGCTATACAGCGCTCGAAGTCCTCGCGCGGATACTGCCACTGGTCGTCACCAAAGAAGTAACGACCCGGGCCATCGCGGAGCGCCGCGACGGAGAGCGTAAGGTCGAATGGGTCGGACTGGAGATGGGAGGCGATGTACGTCCGACAGAGGTCATCCTCGAGCGTTGGAGAGACAGCTTCGTGCCCCATCGGCATAAGTGTGATGGTGTAGTCACGGAGCCGCCGCAAGTAGCGAGCGGTCGCAGCGGCGTTCACCAGCGACGCTGCGAGCACCAGGTCTGTCTTGGCGGCGTAGACGACGCCGGTCGCTCCCGCCTGCGTCCGATGAATGACCGTTCGGCCAGCGACCGTTACCTCCAGCGTCCGCGTCGGAGAGTTCGGGATCTCGTAGGTGAAGTCGGCTCCGATCTCCGGCTTGCCGACAAGAAGCGGCGACGCGGCCTCACGGGCGAGACGGGCTGCGACCGCACTGCTCGTGGTCACAAGGTAGTCCGCTGGTTGTCGATCCAGGACGTAACAGGCCGTGGCGAAGGCCCGGAACGCGTCGATGACTACTGTGACTCTCGACCGCTCGCTCACGCCACCTGGACTCATATCCCACCGGCCTGGGAGCATACGCGGCTGTGCGCACCGGTCGTCAAGGGGGGAAATTGCGATCAAGTTCCTCGAAGCCGAAGGTAAGATGCCGCAGCTCGCTCACAAGAGTCGGCGCGGTCGAGGCATCCCTACAGAACAGCACTGGGTGACGCTATCAAAGCCCGTGCAGAAGGCCATGACTGATCTCTATGGCGCGGTCGAACCGGCTATCGATGAGCTTCTGAAGGTCTGTCCAGCTGGCACTTCTGCCTTGCGAGATGGATTGCTTCAGCGATGTTGCGAGGCGATCGACAACTTTGCTACAGAGGTCATCCGGAAGACGAC
>JADJAE010000101.1 GCA_016704445.1 Deltaproteobacteria bacterium | reverse complement strand
CATTACAACGGCCCGCTCGGAAGCTACGCGAGGCCCTCATATCGGGCTTCGAGTTCTGCGAGAAGTCCCGGCCGCTGCACTACCGATCGCGCGCGCTGCATGATGCGCCCGCGGTCGAGTGCGGCGCGTTGCGCGACGGGCATCTTGGCGTTGCGATAGGGGATGAGTTCGAGGGCGGTGAAGGGCGTGGGGTGGTGGCGATGCGCGTCGAGGGCGAGGGTACGAGTCGCCCCCGATTGCACCAGCGCGGTCCCCACGTGGGCTCGCCCGTGGACGTGTCGCTCGTGATGTTTCGGCAGTCGAAACCATCGCTCCAGCGCGTAGTTGTCTTCGGGCAACGATCCGCGCACTGCGCCCGACTCCACGGCCTTCTCGAAGGTCTCGTCCCCGGCGAAGAGGCCCTGAGCCCATCGCCCCATCAGGGCGCCCATGCGGCGACGACCCTCGTCCGGGTGCGTCGCGCTCTCCTCGCGCAGCGTCTCAAACGCCGCCCGACGCTCCGCCACAGGCCCCGTGTGAGCGTCCACGGCGGCGCCGACCGCCCTCACGAAGACCAGGTCCTGTTCGAGGGCCTCGCGATCGTCTCGGGTCACCGCGAGGCCCTGCTCGATGCAGGCGCGGAGGCTGCTCAGCCGTGACGCTTCCGGCCCCCCTTTTTCCCCGCCAGACAGCGGTCGATGGACGCCTGGACCTCTGCGAGTGCCGACGCCATTCGTGTGCCGGTGGGATGAAGGGGATCGCCCTGGTCCCCGACGAGAATGCCTCGCACCGCGGTGCAGTAGTCGAGCACCACGGCGGCGCCCGGCGGGACCGTGGGCGGGCTCGACGAGGGGGTGATCGCGTCGTGCGTCGTGGGCCGCGTGACGGCTCCCGTGGAGGGCACCGCAGGCGTCGTGGGCCCCTCGGAGGGCACCGCCTGGCTCGACGGGGTTGCGACGGCAGGCGAGCGCGTTGCCATCGCCTCCTGCTCGATGGCGCGCAGGCCGCGCACCTTCTTTCGCATCGTCACCTTCAGGTGCTGATCGGCCGCGAGGACGTCCTTGGCGAGCGCGCGCAGGAAGTGAATCTTGCACAGGCGGTGGGGCACCTCGGGGAAGACCTTGGCGATGCCCGTGACGAAGGCGCTCTGCTTGTCCGTCACCCACGCGCGCACGGGCTTGCCCAGCGTCGCGGCGAGCTCGCGGGCTCGTACCAGCAGCGCCTCGATCGCCTCGTCGGTGCTCGACAGGAGGGGCTCGGCGAACCAGACCCGTCGGGCGTTGAGTTCGCGCACGACGTAGAGCGTCTCGTGGCCCTTCTCGGGCTGAAGTCCGTCGATGGAGAGCACCAGCTCGGGGATGTCCCGGTAGTCGGCGGCGAAGTGAACCGGGTCGTTCTGTCGCGCGGCGAGCATCGTCTCGTAGCGGGTGACGTAGGACTCGATGGCGTCGTCGGAGAGGTGGATTCGATGCGCGTCGGCGAGCTCGGCGCGCAGTTGCGGAACGCTCCAGTGTCGCGCGAAGCGTCGATGGCCGATCCAGGCAAAGATCTCCCAATCGACCACGAGGCGAGGCGGGGCGATCGCGAGCTCGGCTTCGGGAGAGAAGGTCTTGCCCACCCGTGGGCACGCAGGATCAACGCACTTGATGAGCTTGCACACCAGACGGACGGGGCCCCCGAAGGTCTCGACGGTGTGAAAGCGGTGATCGCAGATCGTCCGACGACCGCCGCAGGCGCCGCACGGGCGCTCCTCCGCGGTCGGTGTGAGCACGAGATCGCGCAGCGACGAAGCCGCCGGCCACGAGTGGAGGGTACGCATCGGCCGGTACTACGCCGGCCAGGAGCTCCCGCTTCGCCTTCAGGCGGGCCGTTGTCCATTTTGCCCCGAAGGATGTCGGCGGCCCCGAACAGGTGCCGTTCCAACTGGGCTAGCGTGAGCTTCGCCGAGGTCGAGGCGGTCTTCCGGGGCGGCAGTCGTCTTCGCTGCGGTCTTCGGCGCGGGAGCCTTCGTGGCCGACGCCGCCTTCGTGGCTGGTGCGAGGGTGCCGAGGAGCCGGGCTACGATGGGAGCCTTCTCCTTGCCACCGTCGTCGAGTTTGAGGGCGCGACAAAGTTCCTTCAGGCGGTCGCGGGGGTAGGCCACCAACACGTCGTGTAGGGACACCGCTTGGCCGCGAGGATCGTGGCGGCGATGCCGTCCTTCGCGCGTCGGTCTGGCGGGGTGAGGGCGTGGTGGTCCACCACGGCGAGGAGCTCGTCGCGGGTGAGAAGCGGAGGAGGTCATGGGGGGTGGGCACGGGGGCGGAAGGGTATCGAACGGACGGGGCGGGAGGAAGAGCATTGTCGAGCCCTTCGTGGGGTCCCGGGGGGACGGGGCGGGTGCAGGCCAACCCGACGGCACTTAGGTTCCGGGCCACACGCTCCCTACGGTTGGGGCTCACCGGCCCGCGGCGGACCCTGCCCCCGTGACCGTGCCGTGGCAGGGCGGGGGCCGACCTCAGGGACGACGGCGGGGCTCCTGACGCCGCCGCACACGGGCCGATAGGGCCTCGGTGAGCAGCACCCGGACCGCGTCCCCAGCGACACGGGTACCCAGCTCTCCTCTAGCCGCTCCGCCCGGAAGGCCTCGACGTTGGCCCCAGCATGGCCGGGAGTCGGAGGAGAAGATGCGGCAGGACCATGCGCGAGACACTCTCGGCGACAGCAACCGGCAGCAGGGCTGCTCATGGCTACTGCGCTAAGTGTGCGGCGCGGCGGAGACCGTGTACGCGAAGATCAGACCAGATGCGTCCAGCCCCACAGAGGCGAGACGATCTGCAAGAGGGGCGAGCTCCAATGTCAGAACGGGCGGGCGTAAGATTTGTGCCGGGCCTCATACCCTCCGCCACGCTGCTGCACTTCGGTGTGTGACCAGCAGAGACAAATCCATCAATTCATCAGCGAGATCGAACGCAACGGAAGCCGACCCGGTTGGTGTTGTCCTCGATCTCAGCCGACGCGGAGCGCGCAGAGATAAGCGGAGAAGTACCAATGAACTCAGATCCATACCCTCCGCCACGCATAACAAACAGGCTCGCCATTCCAGTGCCACACATCGGATTAACCAGTGTGCCCCAGCAGTTCATCCGTGACATGGCTGGCTGAGTATCAACTGTCACCTCTGCGACGTTTCCCGCGAATCAAAGATCCCACCCGACGGCGGGAAACTTCCACATGTACTGTCTGCCTACCGTCGTCTCCCGGGCACATGCTGAAATACGCCCTGTCGCACGTGGCACGGGGAGCCTCATCGCCCCAAGGGTAAATCCTCCCCGGACTCAACCCGTCAACCGAACGACCCCGCGCAGCATACTCCCATTCAGCTTCGGTAGGAAGGCGTCCTCCTCCATCCCACGCGCAGAACGCCTGCATGAATACAGGGTAGACGCACGTAACGGGATGAGCTTCAAGGCTTCCGCGGGCGGGAGTCCAATTGCAGAAGGCATTGAGGGCGGGGCCATCTGATGGGCGCAAGTCGGATAGCCTGAGCGCCACGCGGGTTCCGTTAGGGTACCGAACCAGAGATCCATCGAGGGATGATCTCACCGAAGAGTAGGCCTCAACAAACGCACGGAATCGTCCGACGGTTACCTCATACGCATCCATCGCGAAGCTGTTCACACGAACGCCTGGAATCGCGCCCACACTGGGACCAGACAACGCAGGGACTCACACCGACAGCGTAGCAGTCGGGCTCTGGCGGCGGACCGCTTGCGCGACAGTCACTTCCCATCGTGAAGGTCCCGCCAGTCACCTCCACCAGCCCACACCCGGCTGTTCCTGCCGTTCCACAACTCGTCTGGATGACATTGGGACCTGCGTCCACAACGGGAACGTCCACCGTCCGAACGTCAGCCACGGGAACGTCCACAGCCACGGGAACGTCCACAGCCACGGGAACGTCCACAGCCACCGGAACGTCCACCGTCCGAACGTCCACAACGGGAACGTCCACAACGGGAACGTCCACAACGGGAACGTCCACCGTCCGAACGTCCACAACGGGAACGTCCACAACGGGAACGTCCATAACTACATCTGTGACGTTGGAGTCCCGACGAACACTGTCCTGTGCGACGGAGGCGTCGATGACGTACACGTTCGCTGGCGTACTGCACCCGGCGGCGAGCAGGAATATCGTCCACCGCTTCATAGTGAGCCCCCGATAGAGAGTCCGAGCACTGATCCCGTGGCCATCACCGCAACCTGGGGAGACCGTGGATGTTCATCGCCGCTACCGAGGGCGTGAACTAGCAACCAGATGACTCCCGTAGCCGTCAGGATGGACCCCGCCGCCAGAGATATTCGCTCCAAGGCCGAGGTCGGACGCACCGCGAGCCCGATCCGCATCCGCGTTCGTCGGACACGCGATCGAATCGCCTACGACCTCGCATGAACCGATGGCGCTGTTCCGCGCCAACCAGAGGCCACCAGAGGTTGCGAAGGAGGCGAGTCCTACAGCGACCAGGGTCCACGGGACCGCTGTGCTTCCAACCCTAGCAGGTCTGATCGAAGCCCCGTTCACCTCTCCGCGTGACAGGCTCGTTGCGTGTGAATCGGGCGAAGCGGAGGCTCGTTCCGCGGCGGGGACAATCGTCGCGCTGATGAGTGCGAAGGATCCTCCGATATCGCCGTTGGTCGGGATGACAGGCTCACCGTTCAAAGTGGTCCGCGAGCCTTCACGCAGAGGAAGGACCGGGTCCGAAACGACCTCGATCACCTCGACCCCGGTACATCAATGCGATTCGCCTCCTCGGGGCCGACATCGAGTACCCCTCGAACGCATGAGGCTCGGTCGAGATGAAGCATCCACCGGCGTCCCGAAACTCCTCGCGGCTCTACTAACTCGTGCCGCACGGTCCCAGTCACCGTCAAGCGTTCTCCGACGGTCTCGATCCGAGGCTCCGACGGAGGGCAGGTTGGTGCATTCGCGATCGATGAGCCTCCGGTACCCGGGACCGTGTTGAGCGGCGTGGAGTCACCTTGCGAAGCGGGTTGAGCCGGCTCTCGCCAATCTCCTTGAACATCCCCTGGACGTTCCGCGACGCTGCCAGCGGGGCAAGCTCGAACTTGACTAGGCCAAAGAAACAGCCACCCAGCTGCTGAATCGATGCGAACCCATACGGACCGCATTCCCCTGTTCGAGACAGATCCCCACGCGACCGCACGCACCCGCGTCTGAGCGGGAAACTCAGGGCCTCGTGAGGACGGGTTGGCCGTCTCCAGGAGCCTGAAAGGCTGCGGCATCGTGATCTCGCATCCACTACCGGCCTGTCGGTCCTGCGCATGAACGATCGATGGGGCTACCAAGTGGACCATCGCCACGACGACCGCTGCGAGCACCCCCCACCGCCTCGGTCCTCACCGGGCCTGCTGTCATCTTCCCGCCGATCCACTCTGCCCTCGTAGTCATGCCGTCCTCCCCACCCCTCCGAGACCCACCGCTCCCCGACACTTTTGAGAGTGGCATGAGTCTCGATGCGGCGGCGAACGCTATCTGCGCCGCATGAGCCGGTCAACGGAAGACGGCTGATTGGCCGTTTTTCGGCACCTCCGCGGACGGTAGGGGCTCGTGGGTGGACGAAGACCTGCTGCACGCCACCCTCGTACGGGTCGCGGCGAACGTGCGGCGGCTCCGGTTGGACCGGGGAGTTGACCCAGGCCGATCTGGCCGAGCGGGCCTCCGTTGACCTCCGGTACCTCCAGCGCATCGAGGCCGCGAAGGTGCACGCTGGGGTTGCGTACGTCGCCGCCCTGGCCGTGGCCCTGGGGGGCGAACCGGGCGAGCTCTCCGCTCTCGTGGAGCCCGCTATTCGACCACACGGACGCCATCCGAAGGTGTGATCCAATCCGGCTACGGGACCACGATAGGGAGGCCGTGGTCGAGGCAGTCGCCCTGACGGCGGTGCAGTCTCAGGGGAGGTCCCCGCCCCGCGACGACAACCGACCCCAGGGCGGTCTGGCGGAGGTTCATCGGGCTGGGTGTCGGTCCCAGGCCAGCGAGAGTTCGCACTGACCCCGGTGCAAACACCAGTGCAAACACCCTGGTTCCGGGGGGCTTTGACCCCCTGAACACGTCGAGAACCCCGGGCAACTCCCGGGGAAGTCCATAAGCACGCAGGTTCAAGTCCCCCTCCTCGCACTGATCGATCGAAAAAGCCGGGAAAACCCGGCTTTTTCATGTCTTCTGCCTGGGGGTACCGGTCCCCCGGTCGCTCTCCGATGTGGGCGCTCACGCGAACGGACCCGTTTGCGCTCACGCGGAGTGACCCCTCTCGGGATACGCGTTTCGCGTCACCGTCGTGGTCGTGTTCCTGATCGTGTTTGCGATGGGGTCGTCGGCGAGGTCGTCGGCGACGTTCGGCGCGTGCGTGTGAGCACCGCGTCGCCGTGGGCGTCGTCGTCGGTTCGTCGTCGCTGTCTGGGAGGTGGGGCTACGGCTCGGGCGTGCGGAGCGAGCTGCCCTCGACGGCGATGGTCGTGCAGCGGTGGCGGAGGCGGTCGAGCAGCGCCTTGACCATCTCCTTGCGCCCGAGGAAGTCGTACCAGGCCTCGTAGTCGAGGTTGGTGGTGATGATCGTCGAGTGCTTGTTGTACCGCTCTTCCATCAGCTTGAAGAAGAGGTTGGTCTGCTCGGGCTTGAGGTTGAGGTAGCCCATTTCGTCGATGAGCAATACGTCGAAGCGGGAGAGCTGCTGGAGCAGCCGCCGCGAGGAGCGATCGGCGACCGAGGTGTACAGCTCATCGAAGAGGTCCTGGGCCTTGATGAAGAGACCGCGGTGCCCGCTCTGCAACGCGCGCAGGAGGATCGCCGAGGCGATCCCCGTCTTGCCGACACCCGTCGGCCCAATGAGGACGACGTTGCGCCGTTGGGCGATGAAGTCGAGCTCGGCGAGCTGCCGCACGACGGCCTCGGGGACGCCGGGCTGCCGGGCGAAGGGGAAGGTGTCGAGCGTCCACCGCTCGGGCATCTTCGCGCGCTTGATGCGGGCCTCGACGCGGTGCTCGCGCTGGTGATCGAACTCCTCGCGCAAGAGGCGCGCGAGGAAGTCGCGGTAGCTCGGGTGGGCCTTCTCGGCGCGGGCGAGCTCGCGCGAGACGATGGCCCGCGCGCGCGGCAGCTTGAGACTGGAGAGCAGTTGATCCAACTCGTCGTCGTCACTCGTCATCATCACCTCCGTCGGGGTTGAGGGCCGCGGGGTCGAGCCGGAAGTACGTCCCGGCCAGCTCCCGCAGCACGATCGACTCGATGCGCGCCGTGTCCATCAGCCCGTGCTCGGTGGCCCTCGCCACGGCGCGCTCCAGGGGCTCGGCGGGGAAGTCCATCCAGAGCTGGTGCATCGCGCGCACGACGCGGGCGTTGTGCTGGCCGCGCGCCCGCAGCGCGTCGAGCCAGGTCGCGATCACCATCGAGGCGGCACGCAACACACGCTCCTGCTCCAGCATCGGGGGCTGGTGCTGGCCGTGTCGCCAGCGCCGCCCGTCCTGATGCTCGGGGCGCGTCGCGCGGCCCTGGAGTCCGTCCTCCAGGCGCGGGTGCTCGGCCACCGGCTCGGAGCGCTCGGCGACACGACGCGAGGGGTCGAAGACGCGCACGGTGGTGGCGCTCTCGTGGACGTCCACCTCGCGCGCGATCAGTGCCACGGGCACCGAGTAGCGGTTGGTGTGGAGGGTGACGTAGCCCTCGGAGTCCACGACGCGCGTGTGGATCTCTTCGACCGTCGGCACCCACTCCGGCAGCGGCGCGAGCACGGTGCGCTCGTGCGCGAAGAGCGTCACGGGCGCGGCGCGGAGGTGCCGTTTGACGGTGCCATTCTTCTGGTCACACCAGGCGCGAAACTGCGCGTTGAGGTCGCCGACATCGGCGAAGGTGCGGCCGGGGTAGAAGTTGTTTTCGATGTAGTCGAAGGGTCGCTCGACGCGCCCCGATCGCTCGGCGTGCCCGACGGCGTGCGCCTCGAAGCGGAAGCCGAAGCGCCTGGCGAAGGCCTCCATCTCCGGCGACATCACGGCGCCCTTGCCGGAGCCCGAGGCCAGGATGACGTGGGAGTTGTCGAGCATGCACCGGCGGGCGGCGCCGCCGAACGCGCGGAGCGCCTCGGTGAGGAAGACCTTGCACCAGAAGCGCGTCCATCGCGGGTAGGTCTGCGCGAAGATCATCCGCGAGTGGCAGAGCACCAGCGAGGCGCACTGGAGCAGGCGCTCCTGGCCCGCGATCACCACCCGGTGGGGCGAGGTGTCGTGCTGCATCTCCTCGCCGGGCTCGAAGTCGTAGCGCCCGACGGGCACCTTGGCGACGACGCCGATGCCGTGCTCGCGGCAGAAGCGCGTGAGCGTCGAGTAGGCGATCTCGATCCCCTCGTCGGCGAGCACCTCGCGCACGCGGACGAGGTTTCCCTGGCAGGTGGTGAAGAGCGTCGCGATGCGCTCGAGGTGCGGCCGCGCCTGCACCTCGCGCTCGACGGGGTCGGGCACCGCCTTGCCCTCGGCGAGCACCCGCCGCACGGCGTTGCGCGAGGCACCCACCAGGCGCGCGACGGTGCGCACGCCGCGCCCCTTGGCGGTGAGCGCGAGGATCGCCGCGCGCTGCACCACGTCCAGCCTCGCGCGCCTCCGGGGCCTTCTCCAACGAGACCCACGCGCTGCGCGCCTGCGTGCTGGCGGCCTGCACCGCCGGGTGCGCGCTCACCTCGGGGTGGTCGCCGAGCAGCCGCGCCAGCTGCGTCCGGGCTCGCCAGCAGGCCGACGAAGCCGCGCCCAGCGACGAGGCCGCGCGGCCCTCCGGGGTCTCCGGCGGCAACGCCACGCCGCGACCGATGGTGGCCACCGTGCGCAGGTAGAGCGAGGGCGCAGCGACCAGGCGCTCCCGTGCGGCGCCGTCGGCGGCGCGCCACGCCCGCCACCACTGCGCGATCTGCCGCGAGGACCAACGCTCCTCGGCGAACACCGCCGCGACCCGCTCGCAGTGCGAGGCGTTGGCGCGCGCCAACGGGACCAGGACCTTCTGCGCCGCGTGCGCGCACACGGCCCCGCGCTGGAGGATCTGCTGGACCGAGGTCGGCAGCGCCTCGACGAGCCCCAGCCGACGGGAGACCCAGGAGACGGTGCGCCCAGTGCGCGTGGCGAGGGCGCGCAGGTCGAGGCCATGCTCGGTGAGCAGGGCACGCAGCAGCCACGCCTCCTCGATGGCCTCCGGGCGACGGCCGACGCCCAGGCGCCAGGCTCGCACGAGGGCCTCGTCCTCGCTGCACTCCAGGGAGAGGGCGAGCACGAGGTCGCGGCCGAGGGCGGCGAGCGCGCGCACGCGGCGGTAGCCATCGACGAGCACGTAGCGACTCTCGGCGTCGGCGACGACGAGCACCGGGTGGCGCTGCCCCTCGGCGAGCATCGAGGCGGCGAGCGCGGCCTCACGGGTCGCGTCCGCGATCCGCAGCGCGGCGTAGCGAAGGTCGATCTGTCGAAGCTCCAGTTGCATGCGTCCCGGTGGGCCGAGACCCTACGAGGCCGGGGTCGGAGGGCCGATCTCGTCTCGCGGGGCATCCGGGGGAACTCCGACAGATTCATCTGTGGTTTCCGTTGGTTGCGGTGGGCTCTCGTCTCGCTCCCGTCTCGGGGGAACTCTGGAAGATTTCGCTGGGATTGCCGCAACTTGGGCGCGCCTCTCGTCTCGCAGGGCATCCGAGACGAGTCGGAGCAACTCGCGCAGGATCACGGCGAGCGGCGGGGCGACCCGACGCTCGACGGCGCTCCACTCGATGCGTGCGGTGAGGTCATCGGCGGGCCCGGTGGAGTCGGCGGACGTCGGGGGTCGAGGAGGCGCCGCCATGCGCTCGGCGACGCGCCCGTCGCGCTCCAGGTGGCCGTTGTGCTCGTGCCATCGCTGGCAGGCGCGGCGGTGGCGCTCGCGCTGGCACTCGGGGCGCTTGCAGCACCGCTGCCGCGCACCGACCCGAGCGTCAGGCTGGAACCAGCGACGGCAGATCGCGCACGGACGCTTGCGGCTCATGGGGAGAGCACAGCGCCCGGCCTGAGGGTCGGCAGCGGAACGGAGGGGGTGGGTCCGTGCTCATGAGCACGGACCCACGGCGCATGCGATCAGTGCGGGAACAGAGGGGTCCGAACTCGTGAGTACCGACGGGTCCAATCTCGTGAGTGCCGACACTCGCCGAAAATGCCTGGAATCGCCGAAGATCTTCGGTATCCGCGATTCTCGATCAGATTTTCGGCAGACATATCGTGGTCTGCGAAGCGCCTCCCAGGTGTCCAAACCCTCGGACGAACCAGCCGGCAGCCACTACGGCCGGGCTGACTCGACCCGCTCCACTCCGCCCCGCCCGTGTCGTTGCGTCAGCGCGGCTCACCCCCGCAAGCGAGACCATCGCGGTCGGCTACTCCCCCTCCGGCTCCTCGGCGTCGGGCCCCTCGCTATCGAGCCAGAACGCGAACGCCCCGTCGTCGCAGCGGTACCCGATCGCCTCGTACCCCCGCAGCCGCTTGGCGAACATCCTCGCCAGCACGGGGACGTCGTGATCGACGTAGTCGTAGACGCGCACCTCGAACTTGCCCGCGTGCAGCCGGTGCAGCCGCCCAGCGTACTGCACGAGCGTCCCCCGCCACGCGACCGGCATCGCCAGGAACAGCGTATCCAGCCGGGTGTCGTCGAACCCTTCGCCGAGGAAGCCGCACGTCGCCAGCACCAGCCGTTGCTCCTTCGGGGGCACCGCCGCCAGACGCGCCATCTCCTCACGCCGCGCCTTCGCGCCAAGCCCACCGTGGAGCACGATCGTGTGCGATGCGAACCCCCGCAGCCTCGACGCCAGCGCTTCGAGGTGCTCGCGGCGCTCGGTGAGGACCACCGGCGACCGCCCCTCCACGAGCGCGCAGATGACGTCCTCCACGATGAGCGCGTTGCGCGCCGGATCCGCGACCAGCGCGGCGTACACCTCCTGGATGCTCCCCGTCGCGCCTGCGCCATCGACGCGAAACCCCGTCTCCCTCGCGAGCAACCGCTGCTCGAACGGCCGCTACGCTGCGGTGACCCTGGAGTCGATCGCATGCCGCACCGGACCGCACTGCATGAACAGGATCGGGTGGTGCCCGTCGCGGCGATACGGCGTCGCGCTCAACCCGACGACGTAGCGGGCGGGCGTCGCGCTCACCACCCGCTCGAACGCAAACGCCGGGACGTGATGACACTCGTCGATCAGCACGTGACCGTACTGCGCGATGCGGTCGTCGACCTCGCCACCTCGCACCAGGCTCTGGATCATTGCGACATCGAGCCGCCCGTTGAGCCGGGCGCGCCCGCCGCCGAGGGTGCCA
>JADJAE010000100.1 GCA_016704445.1 Deltaproteobacteria bacterium | reverse complement strand
GAAGCCTGGGTGCGGGAACATCACCCCGTTGGTGAAGATCACCACCTCCTCGAAGCCGAGGGCCACCGCACGGGCGACGGCCTCGTGGAAGCCCTTGTGGATCGTGGCCTCGCCCCCGAGGAAGGTCACCCGCCGGGCGCCCGCGGCGCGGGCCCGGTCGATCGCCTCGACGACGGGGGCGAGGGCGATGGGCCGGGCGACCTTCCACTCGGAGAGCTGCCCGCTTGAGCAGAACACGCAGCGGTTGTTGCAGAGGTGCCCGAGCTGTATCTCGAACTGGTGCCCGACCCCGGTCGTGGTGACGCTGGTCGCCTCGGCGCGCACGCTTTCCAGCACCGGCAGCGTTCGTCGCGTCGCCATCGCGCCCGGAGCGTAGGGCCCCACCCACGCCCTCCGCAAACGTGAGCGCCGCCGGGCCTAGAGGCCCCTTTCGCGCTGGACGGGACGCCGGAGCGTCTGAGAGTCTAGACGTCTGGATCGCCCTCCAGGTAGAGAGACGTCATGGCCCGCAAGAAACCCACGCTCACTCTCCGCCGACCGCCGAAACCATCGACCCGCTCCAGGCCAAGCGCTACGTCCATGGGCCGCGCGCCCTGCCCGCGCCGACCGAAGACCAGCCGAACAGACGTCCTGGCGACCAGACTTCTGGACGAACAGACGTCCTGGCTACGCTGCCGCTTGCGGCGCCGGAGCCGAAGGCCCCCTCGAAGTCACTCGTGTACCGCAAGCGCACCGACGACCACCGGCGCCGGATGACCATCTACCTCCCGGAGGACCTCTCCCGACGCCTGCGCCTCTACGCCGCCGAGAAGGACCAAGATTACAGCCTCGTGCTCGCCGAGGCCCTCGACGCCCTGCTCGAGCGCAAGGGCGTGCGCTGAAGTGTTTAAACGTCTGAATGTCTGCCTCTGCCACCGTAAGGTCCGCCGACTGATCGACTCCGGCACCGGTCGGATTGCGCCGTCCGCGTTGTGGGTCTGTTGAACGAGCAATCGAGGACCTGTGCTTATACGGACATAGAACCGCGCTTCCCGCCCTGCCATCTTGAGCGTCAGGCCGTGGCTGGGGCTCGTCTTCAGCCTGGGACTCGCCTCCACCCTGGCCGCTTGCGGCGGCGAGGACAGGCCGCTCGTGTTCGACGGGGGACTGCAGCCACCGTCTCCTGCGTCCTGGGCCTTTCTTCCCCGGACGCCCCGAACGTCGGACCGGAAGAGGGGCGGCCGTGCAAGGCGGACGAACGCCCGGAGCCCCGCGAACCCGCACGCCCCTCCCGCAGCGCACGACGGCCCGGGGATCGACCTCGTCCGGCCCCGCCCGGGCACGGACCTCGCCGCTTTCGCGCGTGGCCCCGAGGCGCCCGTCGAGATCGGCGACGCGGAGGTGCGGGACGTCGCCGCCTTCGTCGCCGGGCTCGAGGTGCCAGCGTCCTCTTTTCCGAGACCCCGGGGCCCAGGACCTCTTCACCGCGACCGGCTGCGCCACCTGACCACCGGCTCGAGACCAGCTGGCACGGCACCGACCTCTGCAGCCACGACCTGGGCCCGGGGCTCGACTTCACGGCCCCGCGATCGGCCGATGGCGTGACGCTGGGCCCCCTTATCCGCCCGCGGCGTGCTGGTGGGCGCGGTTGATAGTGCTGTCGATGCTGTGCCACTCGTCGTCGCGGTCGGTCCGCAGCGCCTCGAACAGGCGCAGCCACTTGCCGCTCTTGGACCATCGGTCGAAGCGCTTGAACACCGTCTTCCAGGGGCCAAAGGCCGGTGACAGGTCGCGCCACGGGACGCCCGTCCATCGCCACCACAGCACCGCCTCGACGAAGACCCGGTCGTTCTTCGGCGGTCGCCCGAAGCGCTCGGCGACGAGGAACGCCTCGATCTTCTTCCACTGTCGCTCGTCCAACTGGAGCCGAACCAGCGCAGACAACTCGGGGAGCGCGTCGTCCGCCATGGCGCTCCCCCGCCACGACTCCGACTTTGGGGACAGACCCTAGGGCTCGGCGATGAGTTGGTGGAGCAAGTCGAGGACCGCGCCCGGCCGGTAGACAGCCTCCACGTAGCGGATCACCCCGCGACGGTCGACCACGTAGATCACGGGCATCTGGAGGCCCGCGTGCGAGCCGCGGCCGAGGAGCGCCAGCAGCGGCGCCTCGTCGTGGAGGTTGCGCCCCGGCCCCAGCGGGTCGGACAGCAGGTGCGGGAAGGTCGTGCGGAGCGTACGGGACTCGTTGCTGCCGCCGGTGCTCCAGTCGGCCCACGGGTCGATCGAGAGCGTCGCGACGAGGCCGCGCGAGAGCAGGGGCTCAAGGTCGAGCGCGAGCGCATGCAGGGCGTAGTAGGCCACCGGGCAGGAGGCAGCCGCGACGATCAGCACCCCGACGCGGTCGGCGAACTCCGCGTTGACGTCGTGCTCCCGCATCGCGGAGTCCCGCAGTCGGAGGTCGGCCGGGAGCCGGTCGCCGGGGAACAGGCCGCCGAAGGGGTCAAGCGGGACGGGGTACCGGTCCCCCGCCGCCGTCGTCAGCTCGACCAGATAGTCCCGCGCGCCCGACATCGCGTCGCCCGTCAGCGGCACCCGGAGCACGTACGGGTCGCCCGGCGCGACGGTGGCGGGCTCGCCGATCGACCGCGCGCTGCGCGAGAGGTTGTCGGTGAGCGTCGCGCCCCCGAGCGCCAGCGGCGCGTCGCCCAGGTTGCGCAGCGTGACCTCGGCCGTGTACGCACGCCCCGGCGCCAGTCGGGGGATGAGGACGTAGCGGTCGGCCTGCAACACCGCCCCCGCGGCCCGCTCGGGCCGCAGGAGGTACCGGCCGACGACGCTGAACTCCGTCGACGTGATGACGCCGTGACGGTCGACGGTCACGCCCAGCGCCGTTCCCACGCTCTCGCGCCGCCCCACGATCGCCATGCGAGGGGGCTCCGCCGTCGCGGCGGCCACCAGCAGGTCGCCCCGTTCGCAACCACCACCAGATCGCCCGCCGGGTGCGCGGCGTAGACGATGTCGCCGGTCTCGACGGTGCCCACGCGCTCGGGGCTCGCCGGCCGGGACAACTCCACCACGTGGGCGCCGCCCGACAGCGCGGCGACGTAGGCGCGCGACCCGACGACGGTGACGAATGCGCTCAGCCCTGCGAGCGGCGCCGCGCCCACGACCCGCCACGGGGCGGAACTCCCGGCGGCGCGCTCCAGCACACGGAGGCCGTTCCGGCCGTCCGCCACGACGAGGTGGTCGTCGTCGAGCCGCTTCACGTCCCAGGCGTCACCCAGGGTGCCGTCGACGGGGACGGGCGTGAGACCCGTGCCAGGGAGGCCCGTCCAGGGGGTGGCTCAGCAGGCCGGACGAGCGGGCCGCCACGTACACCGTTCCGCCGACCAGGGTCATCCCCTCCAGGGCCACCTGCGCGGGAGAGGGCACCCGCCGGATCCCCGAGACCCGGCCCAGCGCGGCGTCATGGTCGAAGCGCCAGAGGTCAGGCGTGTGCGACGTACAGAACACCCGCGTCCCGGCCTGCAGCATCCGGGAGCAGACCGCGCCCCCCTCGTGCGCGCGCCAGACCGCGTCAGGGTCGGGCACTGCGGGCGCGTCGCCGAATTGGAACGTTACGAGGCCCTGCTGAAACCCCGCGACGTACAGGCGCTGCGCGTCGTCGAAGGACCCGCTGAGCAGGTGCGCCCCCAAGATCGCCGGCGCCAGGAGCTGGACGAGGTCGAGTGCGCCCGATCCCCGGCGGGCGGCGTCGGCCTCAGCCCCGCTGGCATCGACCTGGCCGGCATCAGCCTCGCCAGCATCACCTGCCCCTCGCACGCCGCGAGGAGGAGGCACGCTACCGCCAGCCGGGCCGGGCGGATCGGGCGTCGATCGTCGTCAACCATGCACTCTCCGCGGGGACTCTCCCACGCCCTCGCGAAGCGCCCAAAGCCCAGGCCCTCCCAATGATCGGCGGGTAGATCGTCGTGGGACCTCGACGAGGCGGGGTTGGCATGGACTAGGGAGTTCTGGCCACAGATTCGCGTTCGCGATGCGGGGAGGACCCACGAGAGTGAAGCGCAGCGCGTCGGCCATGCGGTTGATGATGTTGAACAGGTAGGCGACGGTCACCTCGTTGATCGCCTCGGGGCTGAGACCCAGACGGTGGACCTCGGCGAAGTCGTCGGGCGTGAGCGCCGCGTGGCCGAACGTGACCTTCTCGGGCACGCGCAGCATCGCGCGTCCGGCAAGATGGGCGTCTCAGCCAGCCTGTCCTGCCGGTGATCGATGACCGCTTCCCCCATCACCTGCGATGCGCCCTCCCGTACCAGTCGTCCAGACGTTCAAACGTCTGAGTAACTGCGTGCTTCTACGTCTAGACGGCGAGGCGTCCAACGGTCTAGACGACCTGCCGTGATCGTTGCGCTCACCGGACAGAAGGGCGGCGTCGGCAAGAGCACCCTGGCGATCTGCATCGCCGCGGAGCTGCTCGCCCGACGCCACAAGGTACTCCTCGTCGATGCCGACCCGCAGGGCACCGCCCGCACCTGGGCCGAGGTCGCGGCCGAGCTTGGGCAGCCCCTGCCGTCCGTGGTTTCGATGGGGGCGACGATGCACCGCCCCGAGCAGCTCCCCACGGTAGGCCAGGGCTACGACGACGTGGTCATCGACTGCCCGCCGCGGCATGGCGACATCCAGCGCTCAGCGCTGATGGTGGCCGACGTCGCGCTCCTGCCCTGCGGCCCTTCCTCGGCGGACGCCTGGGCCCTCGCGGCGAGCATCGACCTCATCAACGAGGCGCGCTCGCTGCGGCCCGAGCTCGAGGTGCGCATCGTGATCACCCGCAAGCAGGGCCGCACGGCGCTCGGGCGCAGCGCGCGCGAGGAGCTCACCAAGAGCGGCATCGACCTCATGAAGACCGAAATCGGCTACCGGGTGGCCTTCGCCGAGTCGCTCGGCGCGGGGCTGGGCGTGACCGCCTACGCGCCCCGGGACGCCGCCGCCTCCGAGACCCGCGCGCTCGTGAGCGAGCTGCTCCTCTGGGAGCGCCGGCTCGCCGCGCCCGAGGCCCCGGGCCCGAAGGCCGCGCGCCGCTGAGGGCGGCTTCAGTAGACGCTGGTAGGGCCGAAGCAGACGCCCACGCTGCCCAAGGTGGCGCGGGGCGGGACGAGCGCGGGCACCGGCAGGCGTGCCAGCTCGCGGTGGTCGACGAGCGCCACCCCCACCGGGCCGTCGGCGTGGCCTCGGTCACGAGCAGCACGAGGAGGCGGCGCCCAACCCTGAGCGATGGTAGGCCGCGCCGTCCCAGATCACGCGGATCACGCGCGACGGGAACTCTTGTCGCAGCCGCTTGAAGACGTCGACGGGGTGCTCCCCGTTGCCCCGCGGGTAGTCCCAGATCCGCACCTGCCCTTCGTTGTACAGGTACAGCCCGTAGAACGACGCCTTGGCCGACAGCCCCGGCGACGAGGAGCAGACCCACAGCCGCTCGCCGCGCACCGACCAGCCGTACCCCATGTCGGCGTCCTGGTGGATGTGCGCCTCGTCGATGTAGACCAGCAGCTCCTCGTCTCGTTGGGCGCGCCCGAGCACCTCCTGAATCGTCGCCACGAAGGCCGCGCGCTTCGCCGGATCGGCACGGCTGAGCAGCTTCTTTCCCTTCTTCCACGACAGCTTCAGGCGGTGGAGCGCCGCGCGGATCGTCTCGCGGCAGCAGGTCTTGCCGAAGGTGTCCCGCGCCCACCCGACCAGGCGCCGGAGGGTCCAGCGGGGCGTGGCCGACGCGACGGGGGGCGCCGGTCCGACAGGGGCCGTGGGATCGGGCAGGACCCCTACGGGCGGCGTGGCCGAGACCGCGAGCGCGGCCCGGACGGTGGTGTCGAGCGCGGCTTGGATGCGCGGGCAAAAGGGGTGGCCCCAGTGCGCCGGTAGGTCAGCGCGTCGGGACCGTGTTCGTTGTAGGCGTGGATCCACGCCATCACGGACTCATCGCAGCGGCCCGTGAGCACGGCCACCTGGGTGGCGTTGCTCCCGCGCGCGATCTCGTACAGCGCCAGAAACCGCTCGCGCGTTCGGGCGTGCTCCGCCCGGCACGCCGCGTCCCGCAGATCCTCGATTGTTTGGCTCCACCGCTCCACGTCGATGCGCAACATCGACCCGAGGGGGCCACCGGAGCTACCGGAGGAAAACTCCAGCTCTCAACCTGGACGTGGTTTAAACAGTCACTGCTGGTTCTGTGTGCAGGGTGTCGGCACTCACGAGATTGGACCCGCCGGTACTCACGAGTTCGGACCCCTCTGTTCCCGCACTGATCGCATGCGCCGTGGGTCCGTGCTCATGAGCACGGACCCACCCCTCCGTTCCGCTGCCGACCCTCACGCCGGGCGCTGTGCTCTCCCCATGAGCCGCAAGCGTCCGTGCGCGATCTGCCGTCGCTGGTTCCAGCCTGACGCTCGGGTCGGTGCGCGGCAGCGGTGCTGCGAGCGCCCCGAGTGCCAGCGCGAGCGCCACCGCCGCGCCTGCCAGCGATGGCACGAGCACAACGGCCACCTGGAGCGCGACGGGCGCGTCGCCGAGCGCATGGCGGCGCCTCCTCGACCCTCGACGTCCGCCGGCTCCACCGGGCCCGCCGACGACCTCACCGCGCGCATCGAGTGGAGCGCCGTCGAGCGCAGGGTCGCCCCGCCGCTCGCCGTGATCCTGCGCGAGCTGCTCCGACTCGTCTCGGATGCCCTGCGAGACGAGAGGCGCGCCCAAGCTGCGGCAATCCCAGCGAAATCCGCCAGAGTTCCCCCGAGAGAGGTGCGAGACGAGATCGGCCCTCCGACCCCTGGCCCCGTAGGGTCTCGGCCCACCGGGACGCATGCAACTGGAGCTTCGACAGATCGACCTTCGCTACGCCGCGCTGCGGATCGCCGACGCGAGCCGTGAGGCCGCGCTCGCCGCCTCGATGCTTGCCGAGGGGCAGCGCCACCCGGTGCTCGTCGTCGCCGACGCCGAGAGTCGCTACGTGCTCGTCGATGGCTACCGCCGCGTGCGCGCGCTCGCCGCCCTCGGCCGTCGCCCGGAGGCCATCGAGGAGGCGTGGCTGCTGCGCGCCCTTCTCACCGAGCACGGCCTCGACCTGCGCACCCTCGCCACGCGCACCGGGCGCACCGTCTCCTGGGTCTCCCGTCGGCTGGGGCTCGTCGAGGCGCTGCCGGCCTCGGTCCAGCAGATCCTCCAGCGCGGGGCCGTGTGCGCGCACGCGGCGCAGAAGGTCCTGGTCCCGTTGGCGCGCGCCAACGCCTCGCACTGCGAGCGGGTCGCGGCGGTGTTCGCCGAGGAGCGATGGTCCTCGCGGCAGATCGCGCAGTGGTGGCGGGCGTGGCGCGCCGCCGACGGCGCCGCACGGGAGCGCCTGGTCGCCTCGCCCTCGCTCTACCTGCGCACGGTGGCCACCATCGGTCGCGGCGTGGCGTTGCCGCCGGAGACCCCGGAGGGCCGCGCGGCCTCGTCGCTGGGCGCGGCTTCGTCGGCCTGCTGGCGAGCCCGGACCCAGCTGGCGCGGCTGCTCGGCGACCACCCCGAGGTGAGCGCGCACCCGGCGGTGCAGGCCGCCAGCACGCAGGCGCGCAGCGCGTGGGTCTCGTTGGAGAAGGCACTGGAGGAGATCGATGCTGGACGTTGAGCAGCGCGCGGCGATCCTCGCGCTCACCGCCAAGGGGCGCGGCGTGCGCACCGTCGCGCGCCTCGTGGGAGCCTCGCGCAACGCCGTGCGGCGGGTGCTCGCCGAGGGCAAGGCGGTGCCCGACCCCGTCGAGCGCGAGGTGCAGGCGCGGCCGCACTTCGAGCGCATCGCGACGCTCTTCACCACCTGCCAGGGAAACCTCGTCCGCGTGCGCGAGGTGCTCGCCGACGAGGATCGAGATCGCCTACTCGACGCTCCGCGCTTCGCCGCGAGCACGGCATCGGCGTCGTCGCCAAGGTGCCCGTCGGGCGCTACGACTTCGAGCCCGGCGAGGAGATGCAGCACGACACCTCCCCGCACCGGGTGGTGATCGCGGGCCAGGAGCGCCTGCTCCAGTGCGCGTCGCTGGTGCTCTGCCACTCGCGGATGCTCTTCGCGCAGGTCTACCCCGTGTGGGACCGCTTCTGGTGCAAGGTCTTCCTCACCGAGGCGCTCCGCGCGTTCGGCGGCGCAGCCCGCCGATGCATGCTCGACAACTCCCACGTCATCCTGGCCTCGGGCTCCGGCAAGGGCGCCGTGATGTCGCCGGAGATGGAGGCCTTCGCCAGGCGCTTCGGCTTCCGTTTCGAGGCGCACGCCGTCGGGCACGCCGAGCGATCGGGGCGCGTCGAGCGACCCTTCGACTACATCGAAAACAACTTCTACCCCGGCCGCACCTTCGCCGACGTCGGCGACCTCAACGCGCAGTTTCGCGCCTGGTGTGACCAGAAGAATGCCACCGTCAAACGGCATCTCCGCGCCGCGCCCGTGACGCTCTTCGCGCACGAGCGCACCGTGCTCGCGCCGCTGCCCGAGTGGGTGCCGACGGTCGAAGAGATCCACACGCGCGTCGTGGACTCCGAGGGCTACGTCACCCTCCACACCAACCGCTACTCGGTGCCCGTAGCGCTCATCGCTCGCGAGGTGGACGTCCATGAGAGCGCCACCACCGTGCGCGTCTTCGACCCCTCGCGCCGGGTCGCCGAGCGCTCCGAGCCGGTGGCCGAGCACCCGCGCCTGGAGGACGGACTCCAGGGCCGCGCGACGCGCCCCGAGCATCAGGACGGGCGGCGCTGGCGACACGGCCAGCACCAGCCCCCGATGCTGGAGCAGGAGCGCGTGTTGCGTGCCACCTCGACGGTGATCGCGACCTGGCTCGACGCGCTGCGGGCGCGCGGCCAGCACAACGCCCGCGTCGTGCGCGCGATGCACCAGCTCTGGATGGACTTCCCCGTCGAGCCCTGGAGCGCGCCGTGGCGAGGGCCACCGAGCACGGGCTGATGGACACGGCGCGCATCGAGTCGATCGTGCTGCGGAGCTGGCCGGGACGTACTTCCGGCTCGACCCCGCGACCCTCAACCCCGACGGAGGTGATGATGACGAGTGACGACGACGAGTTGGATCAACTGCTCTCCAGTCTCAAGCTGCCGCGCGCGAGGGCCGTCGTCTCGCGCGAGCTCGCCCGCGCCGAGAAGGGCCACCCGAGCTACCGCGACTTCCTCGCCCGCCTGCTGCGCGAGGAGTTTGACCACCAGCGCGAGCACCGCGTCGAGGCCCGCATCAAGCGCGCGAAGATGCCCGAGCGGTGGACGCTCGAAACCTTCCCCTTCGCCCGGCAACCCGGCGTCCCCGAGGCCGTCGTGCGGCAGCTCGCCGAGCTCGACTTCATCGCCCAGCGGCGCAAAGTCGTCCTCATTGGACCGACGGGTGTCGGCAAGAGGGGGCTCGCCTCGGCGATCCTCCTGCGCGCGTTGCAGAGCGGGCACCGCGGTCTCTTCATCAAGGCCCAGGACCTCTTCGATGAGCTGTACACCTCGGTCGCCGATCGTTCCTCGCGGCGGCTGCTCCAGCAGCTCTCCCGCTTCGACGTATTGCTCATCGACGAAATGGGCTACCTCAATCTCAAGCCCGAGCAGACCAACCTCTTCTTCAAGCTGATGGAGGAGCGGTACAACAAGCACTCGACGATCATCACCACCAACCTCGACTACGAGGCCTGGTACGACTTCCTCGGGCGCAAGGAGATGGTCAAGGCGCTCCTCGACCGCCTCCGCCACCGCTGCACGACGATCGCCGTCGAGGGCAGCTCGCTCCGCACGCCCGAGCCGTAGCCCCACCTCCCAGACAGCGACGACGAACCGACGACGACGCCCGCGGCGACGCCGTGCTCATCCGCACGCGCCGAACGTCGCCGACGACCTCGCCAGCGACCCCATCGCAAACACGATCAGGAACACGACCACGACGGTGACGCGAAACGCGTCTCCCGAGAGGGGGCACTACGCGTGAGCGCCCACAGCAGGGCGACAAGCGCGAGCGCATCGCGCCGCGCCGCGCTCGAGCGAGGAGATCCGGGAGGTCCTGCGCAAGCGACGCTCGACGCTCGACAGCGTCGTCTTCACCGGCGGCGAGCCGATGGTGCGCATGGAGTTCGTCGCCTACGCGCGAGAGCAGAGCTACACGAGCATCCAGATGCAGCCTACTGTCGGACGATGAGCAGGCCGGTCGACGAGGTCATACGTGAGCTGCTGGGCCCACTGCTGGAGGCGCGTCCAAGCCCTTCGCAATGGAAGCTGCTCTCGTGGGATGTCGATCAGGGGCTCACGCTCACGCTCGAACGCGACCATCGGCTCATCATGATCGAGATGTCCGTGCGGGACACGACGCAGCCATGCTGGGCGCACACGGAGCGATTCAACATCGTGGCGCGACGCCCGTTTGCCGACCGCTCGCCGCTCGACAGCGAGCAGGTCCAGGTCGTCGAGCACTTCATACAACTGATCCGCGCGCGCGAAGGGCGACTGCCCACGTTCGAAAGGCCGCAGACGTCGAGGAAGAGCGTCGTCCGCGAGATCGAGGTCGACCGCGTCCTGGTCGCCGAGGGCGCGGGTCACTACTACGTGAATCCCTACGTTGGCTGCATGATCGGCTGTGAGTTCTGCTGGGCCGGCCCCAACGCGGACTTCTCTCGCGCGCTCGAGGGCCTGCCGTCGCTCCCATGGGGCCGCTGGGTGGACGTGAAGATCAACGCTCCGGAGATCCTCCGACGTGAGCTCGCCGTCAACGCGCCTGGGATCGTTCGCATGAGCCCGGTCGTGACCGATCCCTATCAGTCGCTCGAACGCACGTTCCGCATCACGCGCGGATGCATCACCGCGATGGCGGACGCAGGGTTCTCGCCCGTGATCCTGACGCGCGAGGGGCGCGTGGTGGAGGACATCGAGATCCTCAAGCGCTGTCCGAGCGCGGGTGTCGGCTTCTCGATCCCGACCGACGACGACTCCATCCGCGCGGCTTTCGAGCCCGGAGGGTCCCCGATCGCAGAGCGCCTCGAGGCGCTCCAGGCCTGTCACGCCGCGGGCCTGTCGACGTTCGTCGTCGTGCAGCCGGTGTTGCCGATGGACCCCGCCCGGCTCGTCGCGCTCGTGGCGCCGTACGTCCGCGCCGTGCGTATCGATCGGATGCACGCGGTGTCGCGCATGGCGTACCTCTACGAGCGTGCCGGACGGCTGGACGCGATGAGCGACGCCTTCGCCGCACGGCTCGAGCGCGAGCTTCGGGCCGGGTTCGAAGCCCGCGGAGTCTCGTGCGACGACCTCGACGACCTCGGGGCAGCGCTCAAGGTCCGCAGAAAGGACTGACCTCCATTTTAGCCCTCCAGGGCCTTGGCGTAGTCCTCGGCCGGGGTCGTTCCACAGTAACAGTTCGGACCGTGAGCGCGCGAACTTGACCGCACGCTGACGGCGCTCAAGCTCTGTCTTGCTGTGGAGGACCCTCTCGCATTGATCCGCGAGCAGACCGCTCGCGTCGTGGCCTTGGAGGCGGAGAACGCGGCGCTCCGGGCGGAGAACGCGGCGTAGATCCATGCTGTAGAGGCTCATGCCCAGACGAGCCTGCTTACCCCGTACCAAGTCCGTCGGACGAACGCTCTAACCAGGGTTGAGTGGCTGAGCTGACCGCCGCTTCGCTCGCAGCGCATCAACCGCCAGCGCGCTCACGTCCCGCTGGACGGGAGCTCCGGGATTCTGTAGGCGCGGGTGATGAGCGACGCCGCCACCGACGTGCCGAGTCCCGACGGCCTGACGATCAAGCAGGCCCGTATCCTGGAGAGCTACTACGCCCTTCGTCAGCGCCTGCCCGGCCCGAGCATCGGGAGCCACGAAATCTTGCAGGAGCTTCGGCGCAAGGGCCCAGCCGTCGACCTCCCGAGCGAGGCGCTCATCCGCGACGTGCTGGCCTCTCATGCCCACCCCTCTCAAGCTCTCATCGGGTAACGCCGTTCGCGTGTGAGGCCGCGGTCCTGCGGCCCGCCGCGAGAGCTCCTGCGGCATCCTCCGGCCCCAACCGGAGGTGAGTCGATGTTCGCGGTGGTCCTGGATCGGTTTGTTCAGCAGTGCCCGCTCGCCGTGATGGCGCGCATGACGCTCCAGCGCGCGCTGCGCCCCGAGTGGGTCGACGCGCTCTTCGCGTCCCCCCGCGAGTGGCAATCCACGCGCGAGTTGACCTTCTCGACCGTCGTCGAGATCACCTCTCTGGTGGCGCTGGGGCTGAGCCCCTCGCTCCACGCGGGCCGCCTGACGCGCGGACACTCACCGTCTCGATGGCGGCCTTCTACGCCAAGGTCAATCATACCGAGCCGGCCCTCCTGCGCGCCCTGGTGCGCGGCAGCGCCGAGCAGCTCCTCCCCGTCGTCGAGCCCCTGCGCGCCGGGCGCACGCCGCTGCTGCCCGGCTTCCGCGTGCGCGTCGTCGATGGCAACCACCTGCCCGCCAGCGAGAAGCGCCTTGCCCCCTTGCGCGACTTCCGCGGCGCCGCCCTGCCCGGACACGCCCTGGTCGTCTTCGACCCCGAGCTGGGCCTCGCGATGGACCTGATCCCCTGCGAGGACGCCTACGCCTCCGAGCGCGTGCTGATGCCCGCGGCGATGGAGGCCGCTTGCGCCGGGGACCTCTGGCTGGCCGACCGCCACTTCTCCACTCGATCGATCATCCTGGGGCTGGTCGCGCGCAGCGCCCACTTCGTCATCCACGAGCACAAGGCCTACCCCAACCCCACCGCGGTGGGGCCGCGGCGGCGGATCGGACGGAGCGAGACGGGCGTGGTGTTCGCCCAGCGGGTGACGATCCTGAAGACGGACGGGGGCGTGCTGCGGCTGCGGCGGATCGAGATCGAGTTGTACGAGCCGACGAGCGACGGGGAGACGCTCATCCGGCTGCTGACCAACCTGCCGAAGGCCGCGGCGGACGCGCGCAAGGTCGCGAGTTTGTACCTCTCGCAGTGGACCGTGGAGAACCTCTTCCAACGGCTGGGATCGGCGCTGCACAGCGAGGTGCGCACGCTCGGCCAGCCGCGCGCGACGCTGCTGATGTTCGCCATGGCGGTGGTCGCCTTCAACGTGCTCTCGGTCCTTCAATCGGCGGTCGAGACGGCGCACACGCTCGCGCCCGCGGACGACGTCGTGTCGACCTGGCACCTCGCCCAGGAAGTGCGCTCGCACTACCCGGGCATGATGGTGGCGTTGCCGGCCGCGGGGTGGACCTCGCTGGTCGAGGCGTTGCCAAAGGAGTTCACGCGGTCGCTGCTGCGGCTCGCCCGGCAGGTCGACCTCCGACACATCCGCAAGAACGGTAAGCGCTGCACGAGCCCGCGTTCTCGACGGGGCGACGTCGAGTCGCCACGATGGGCGGACGCATGGACCCCCAGCCGTCACTCCGTCGCGGTCTGCTCTTCCGTCGTGCGCGGCGGGGGGACGGTCACGTGCCCGAGCGGCCGCGCGAGCTCGCCGGCGTCGAGGCGCCCACGGGTCTCGGCCCAGTATCGGGGCGCGAGCTCGAGGTACCGCTGGCGGGGCCAGTACGGCATCACCCGGATGACCTCGGCGAGGTAGCTCTCGGGGTCGAGCCCGTGGAGCTTGCAGGAGGCGACCAGCGAGAAGAGGTTGGCCGCAGCCTGGGCGTGGTCGTCGCTGCCGAAGAAGAGCCACGACTTGCGGGCGGCGGCGACGGGACGCAGCGCCCGCTCCGACCCGTTGTTCTCCAGGCGCAGCCGACCGTCCTCGAGGAAGCGTCGCAACGGCCCGACCTGGTTGCGCGCGTAGCCGAGCGCGGACGTCGCGTAGCCCCGCGGGCGGGGCACGACGGCCTCGGCCTCGACCCAGGCGAAGAAGGCGTCCACGAGCGGGCGCACGCGCTGCTCGCGACGGAGCTTGCGGGTGGCCGGCGGCAGGTCGGCGAGCGCGCGGTCGGCGGCGAAGATCGCGTCGATGCGGCGCAGTCCCTCGACGCCGATCGTCTGCTTGCAGACGGCGGCCTCCCAGAACCCGCGGCGGCAATGGCTCCAGCAGCCGACCTCCTTGGGCGGCGGGCCCTGCTCGGGATCGGGCGGTCTTCCGACGGGCGGTCGTCCCGCGAAGAGGGCGTCGTAGACGGCGTGGGCGTCGGCCTGCAGGTAGCCCGAGTAGCCCTTGAACATCGAGCAGACGGCGGCGGAGGTGTGCCGCTCCTGGTACTCGAAGAAGACGTGGTCGCGGTCGGCGAGCACCACGAAGAAGTGACCCTTGCGGCAGGGACCGCGTTGGCGCTCCTGCAGCGGGCCGGGCTGGATGCGCACGCCGGTGGCGTCGGTCGAGAGGCAGAAGGCGGTGCGCATGGCCTCGTCGCGGGCGGCCTCGACGATGGCGCCGAGGGTGGCGCCGACGTCTTCGGCGTAGCGGCTCATGGTGCCACGATCGAGGGAGAAGCCCTGGAGCGCGAAGCTCTGCTCGAGGCGGTAGAAGGGCACGCCCAGCAGGTACTTGCTCACCAGCACGTGCGCGATCATCGAGGGCGCCAGCAGGGCCCGCCGGAACAACTCCCGCGGCAGCGGCGTGGTGACGATGCGCGGCGTCTCGGTCACGGGCGACGACTCCGCCGGCGCGTCCGCGATGGGCTCGACCGCGGCCTCGGGGACCTTGTAGACGACGCGCGCGACGACGATGCGCCGCGCGCCGCCGCGCTCGTAGCCGAGCCGCGAGCTCTCCTCGAAGCCGATGCGCTCGGCCTTGCCCTCCAGCTCCGGGTCCGTGAGCTCGACACGGACCACCGGCAGGTCGGTCGCGGCGAGGTCGCGGCGGCCCGTGGGCGGGGTCTTGCGCTTCGTCTTCTCTCCCTCGTCGTCTCCGTCCTCGTCGCCCGCGGCCGCGTCCAGCTCCTTGGAGAGCGACTGGACCTCCGCGAACAGGGCATCGAAGGCGAGCTGCGCGGCGTCCACCTCGGCGCGCTCGGCGGAGGCCACGTAGATGCGTCGGCGCATCAGCTGGAGCTGCTCGAGCGCGTGCGTGTACGCGCGGCGAAGTCGCTCCAGCGAGGCCTCGGTGTCGTGCAGGCGCTCGGTCAGCGCGGCCTTCTCCCGCTCGAGCTCGGCGAGACGCGCCGCGTCCGAGCGCGGGGTCGAGGGCGTAGTCCGAAGGGCCACGCGCGACCCAATAGACACCGCGTCTCCCGTTGTCGAGTGAATCTTACAGGGTCATGTAAGTTTCATTGAAGTCGGCGTCGCGGCGCGCGTCCGACGGTCTCCTGCGGCGCGATGGCGAGCCCGTCGAGGAGCGCCTCGAAGGTCGCCTCGTCGATCTCCAGATGCGCCGCACCGGGCGCGGGCGGGGGCACGCGGAAGACGCCGCGATCGAGGCGCTTGTGGAACAGGCACAGTCCGGTGCCGTCGAAGAACAAGACTTTCGCCGCCGTGCCCCGCCGCCCGATGAAGACGAAGAGCGCGCCCGAGCGGGCGTCGTAGCCGGTGTGCAGCTGGGCGAGGCCCGCGAGGCGCTCGAAGCCCGAGCGCAGATCGACGGGCTCGATGGCGACGAAGACCTGGACGCCGGCGGGGATCATCGCGCCCCTTCCGCGAGGACCCGCACCACGGCGGCGAGCAGGGTCGGGTCGAAGCCTGGCGCGACCCGCACGCGCGCGGCGCCGACCTCGATCACCAGGTCGCGCGGGGACTCGGGCGCCACGGCCGGTCGCGGTACGAGCTCCAGGAACGGGACCGAGGGCGCGCGTCCGAGGCGGCTCGACCACCACCGCAACGTGCTCGCGGAGAACGCCTTGCCCGACGCGAAGGCCTCGGCCGTCAGGCCGCTCGCCCGCCATGCGCCAACCCGCTCACGCCACCGCTGCGCGGTCGACGGAACGGCACCCGCGGTCTTCCTTGAAGAGACAGTCGCCATGCCGCCCACCGTGCATCCGGCGAACGGACAGCGGAAGAACGCGGGCTCGTGCAGCGCTTACGGTGAACGCGGGGCGGAAGACTTCCAACGCACGTAGGAACGTGCGAGCACTGTCCGTAGGCACGGAGCCTCCGATCGGTGGGGGTTGTGTGGTAACGCCACCATCGGTCGGGAGCTCCGGCGCCTCAAGCCCTCCGATCACCGCCCGTCAAGGGCCAAACCTGAGTCTGACCCGCGCGCCCGGACTTGACGCCGCCCGCTCGCGACCCGGACGCTCGCCCCGTGGCCCACGACTCCGACGGCGACGCCTCGCGCCCCCCCCCGACGCGCCGACGCCTGCCCGTGGCCCCGGCCGACGCCCCGCACCGCCCGCACCGACGCGCCGGCCCCGCACCGACGACCTGCGCCAGATGCTCCGCCTCGGTCGGCGCTTCGTGCGCTCGTTCGTCGACCGCCTCGCCTGGCCGGACGCGCCCTACGTCACCTCGGTGCCGACCGCCCTCGGCGTGCGCCGCCGCGAGGCGCTCCGAGGGCCTCGCCCGCCGTATCCAGGCGGCCTCGCCGGCGCCGGCGGACTGGGCCCCCGAGGCCCCCGGGCTCGACCCCGCGACCCTGCGCTTCCGCGCGCCCTCGGGCCGCGGCCTGACGTTCGAGTTCCAGCGCGCCCGCAAGGACACCGCGCTGCGCGTGCACGGCGGCCTCGGGGTGCGCTACCGCCTCGACGGTCCGGCGGGCCGCGGGGATCAGGCCTGGGTGCTCGCGGCCCTGGAGGCCCTCGACGCGGCCGCCCGCGCGCAGGGCGACCCCGCGGCTTGGGTGCGGACGCTCACCGCGTCCGACGCCGTGGCGGTCACCGTCTACCCGCGCGACCGCCGCGTGGAGCTACGCCCCACCCTCGCCTGCGACCACCACTGCGCGTTCTGCAATTCGGTCGACCGCTCCATCGAGAACGCGATGCACGGCGCCGCCGACCTGCGGGCCAGCGTCGCGCTGTGGTCGGCCTTCCCGGTCTTCCGCGCGACCGTGTCCGGCGGCGAGCCCACCCTCCTCAAGGACCTGCCCGCGATCGTGGCCGACCTCGCCGTCGGCGGGCTGCTCGTGGAGCTGCAGACTAATGGCATGGCCCTCGCCGACCCGTGCTACGCGCGCCGCCTGCGCGAGGCCGACCTGCACACGGCGCTAGTGTCGCTGCACGCCTCGCACGCCGCGCTGAGCGACGAGCGCATCACGCTCTGCCCGGGGGCGTGGGCGCGCACCGTGGCGGGCGTCGACCAGGCGCTCGCCCACGGCATCGCCGTCGACCTCAGCCACGTGATCCACCGGGCGAACGCGCACGACACCGCGGCGTTCATGGGGCTTCGTGCGCGAGCGCTGGGGCCGCCGGGTGCGGGTGCGGCTCGCGTTCGTGGCGCCCACCGGCGCGGCCTCCGAGCGCGCGGCCGACGTGGTCCCCGCGCTGCCCGAGGTGCTGCCCGAGCTGCGGCGGGCCCTGGCGCTCGCGCAGTCCGCGCGGCTGCGCCTGCTGCTGGTGGGCTACTGCGGCATCCCGCCGTGCCTGCTCGCGCCCTTCGAGCACGTGTCCGAGTCGGCCTACCGCGGCCGCGTCGACGTACCCGACGACCACGTGAAGTTCGAGGCCTGCCGCGCGTGCGTGTACGACGCGGGCTGCCCCGGGCTGTGGCGCGGCTACGTCGACGCCCACGGCGACCCGGGCGTGCGCGCGGTGACCCGAGCGCCCGCACGGGTGCGGGCCGTCTCGTGGCTCACGCGCCGCGTGATCTGACCGGCGGACGCCGCGCCCCGATGGTACACAGGCGCCGCACCGTGGGACGTATCATCGGGCGCCGCTAAAGAGCCTGCCGCTCGGGTCGGTGAGCGGCAGCTCCCGCAGTTGGGCCACCGTGCGGCGCGACGGCGGGGCGGCCGACGCCGCGGCGGGGCCGAGGCGGCGGGCGTAGTCGAACATGTCGAAGAAGCACCGCCCGGGGTCCGTGGGGGTGCGGGCGGTAGCGGAACACCGAGAAGTCGTCGGCCCCGTGGAAGTCGAGGTGCGTGTTGGGGAAGAGGAAGTACTGGCTAGCGTCGGTGAGGCCCTCGTAAGCGACCCCATGGCGGCCCCCGCTCGCGCACCGCGCGTTGCAAGCGTGCCCGCGCGTCGGGGGCCCCGGTGACCTCGCCGGGGTCGATGCCGTGGCGGGCGAGGAGCGAACTGGTGAGCTCGCCCGGGCGCTCCCAGGCGTAGCGCTCGTCGACGACCGCGAGGCCCAGGCTGAGCAGGTTGTGCAGCCCGAACTCGTCGAAGCGGCTCTGCTTCGGGTCGACGATCTCTAGCAGGTGCGGGTGCGTGCGTGTCAGGTGGTAGGTCTCCGAGAAGGCCTCGACGGCGAGCTTCCAGTTGCAGGACCACTCGACGGACGCGTGCTCGACCAGCGCGAAGTCGTCCGGGCGGAACGGCGCCACCCGCTCGGCGACCGCGCCGAGGTAGTCCCCGAATGACTGCCGGGGTGAGTCGAGGTGCACCCAGACGAAGCCCGCCCACTCGGCCGCAGCGACCGGCGCGAGCCGACGGTGCGTCGCAGGGATCCCGCCGCGGAAGCAGCCGCCGTCGGGCGCGTGCAGGAGCTGCCGTCGAGCGCCCACTCCCACCCGTGGTAGAGGCACACAAACTTCTCGGCGCGGCCGGGTCCGCAGGGGCGCCCCACGGTGGCGGCAGACGTTGTGGTACGCCACGACCCAGGCCCTCGCCGTCGCGCGTGACGAGGATCGAGTCAGTGCCGATCTCGACGACGAAGTGGTCGCCCGCCGCGGCCAGGTCGCACAGCGGGCCCGCGAGAAGCCAGGCGCGCGGCCACAGCCGCTCGCGCTCCAGGGCCATCGTCTCGTGGCTGGTGTAGCGGTTCATGCGAGCACGTTGAGCCGGCGCCGCGAGTCGACCTCCACCGCGGGCCGGTCGAGATCCTCGGGGCGCACCAGCCACGGGGGCTCGGGGACGTCGTCCATCTCGTAGAACCCGCCGCAGAACACGGCGTGCGGGCACGGCCCGCAGACGGGCTTCTTCACGCGGCGCGCGGCGAGGTAGTCCCCGAGGTTCACGTCCTCGTTGTTCACGAAGATCATGTGGCGCTGGAGCTTGAGCAGGTCGCCCAGCATGAAGCGCTCGTAGCCGGGCATGAAGCAGAAGGGCAGGTTGATCACCTGGAACTTCATCCGATCGCCCCAGCGGTCGATCACGCCCATGGCGATGTCGGCCGCGGTCTGGGTGTCCGGCGCGATCCACCGCGTCGCCCGCCCGAAGGGCGTGAGAAACTGGATGTTGAGCCACCGCAGCCCGAGGCCCCACGCGAGCTGCGTGACGGCCTCCAGGTGCTGGTGATTGCCCTTGGTGAGGGTGATGTTCATCCCGAGCTCGACGCCCGGCGGCGCGTGCTTCACGCAGTACCGGATGCCCTGCACGGTCTGCTCGAAGGCCTCCGCGACGCCCACCTGCTGGGCGTGCGACTGGGCGTCGTGGCCGTGCACGCTGAAGAGCAGCGTGGTGAGGCCCGAGCGCACCAGCGAGCGCGCGAACTTCTCGTAGGCGCAGAGCCTCCCGTTGGTGGTGACGTTGATGCGGTCGTAGCCCGCCGAGCGGGCGTAGCGCACCAGCGGGATGAGCTCGGGGTTGAGCGTGGGCTCGCCGCCGTCGAAGTCGACCATGGTGACGCCCTGCGCGCGGTACCGGTCGAGGTGCTCGCGCTGCCGCGTCGGGGTGACCGTCGACCTGCGTGCGCGTGCCGACCGCACAGAACGTGCAGTGGTTGTTGCACACGTAGGTCACGTTCATGATGACCTTCTGCGGCCCGCCCGCGGCGCGCAGGCGCTCTTCGAAGGTCCACCGGAAGGGGGGTGACGCTCATCCCGGGCTGGCTCGGCGCCACCTGGAAGCGCGGGCCCCAATCGTCCACGATGGGCAGCGAGCGGCCGCGCGCGAGCTCGGTGCCCGGGAGCGGCGTCGCGTACTGCACCGCGGGCCAGGCGCCGTGGTCCTCGTAGAGGTCCATGGCGAAGCGCAGCGTCTCGTTGATCTCCTCGGCGCTCTCGCCGGGCAGCCCGATGATGTAATGGACCATCAGCGGGACGCCCGCGGCCCTCGCCGACGCCGCGGCGCGCACGACGGCGCGCAGGTCGAGGCGCTTCTTCACCACCTCGGTGACCACGCGCTGCACGCCGCTCTCGGCGCTCACGCTCACGGTGGTGACGGGGCCCTTCATGCGCGCGAGGTGCGCGGGCTCGAGGTAGTCCGCGCGCATCCCGTTGGGCACGTCGAAGCGCACCCCGAGCGCCGTCACCGCGTCGAGGAAGGCGTCCCAGTGGCGCTCGTTGACATTGACGAGCTCGTCGAGCACCTCGAGCCGCGTGGCCCGGTGGCCGGTCACCATGGCGCCGAGGTAGGCGCGCAGCCGGTCGGCCGAATAGCGCCGCTGGGTCTTTGGTTCCCCCTCTTCGCGCCCAGGGTTGGAGCTGCAGTGCACGCACGTGAACGGGCACCCGCGCGAGGTCACCATCGGCAGGGTGCGGCCGTCGATGGGGAAGGCCCACGCGCCGCGGCCGAGGTCGACGACGACGCTGGCGCAGAAGCGGTCGCGGGCGGCGAGGTCGACGAGGTCCCAGGCGGGGAAGGGGAGGGCGTCGAGCGACGGGGGCGACGCGCCGCGGTAGACGCCCGCGACGGGCTCGCCCCGGCCGAGCGCCGCGAGCAGCGCGGGCACGGTGACCTCGGCCTCGTACTTCACCCATGCGATCGCCTCGGGGTAGCTCGCGAGCACGGTGTCGCCGTCGGCCTCGACGTAGTGCTGGCCCGACTGGTAGGCGTCGGCGAGCACCACGGGCG
>JADJAE010000099.1 GCA_016704445.1 Deltaproteobacteria bacterium | reverse complement strand
CTGGGGACGCTCAGCAGGCGCTGGCCGCGGCGCAGACCCGCACGCCGTCGGAGCGACGGGCGCAGCATCCGCTCGCGCAGTCGCTGTGCTGGCTGCAGAGCGCGGCGCAGTTGCAGGCGGCTCCGACGCAGGTGCAGGCGGTCGGGTTCTGCAGCCCGGTCGTCTCACGGCAGCAGTCCATGTCGCCCGAGCACGCGCCGCCCACGGGCGAGAAGCACGCGGCGTTGCTCGCGCAGAAGAGGGCGACGTTGCACGCGCGGGTGCCGTCGTTGAGGGGGGCGCAGCACCCGCTCACGCAGTCGCTGTTGTTGGCGCAGGCCGCGGTGCAGACGGTGCCCACGCCGGTGAGGCGCACGCATCGGGTCGTCACCCCGCGGTCGGAGCAGCAGTCCGCGTCGGCGGTGCAGGCGTCGCCCACGCGAGCGAAGCAGGCCGAGACGCAGGTGCCCGACGGCGAGCAGGCCTGCCCCGAGAGGCAGGAGCCGCACGAGCCGGTGCCGCAGTTGTTGGGACCGCAGTTGCGACCCGCGCAGGTCGGGGTGCAGGTCGGGGTGCATGAGCCGCGGACCGAGTCGCACACCAGCCCGCCGGGGCAGGTGCCGCAGACGCCGCCGCAGCCGTCCGGGCCGCACGAGCGACCGTCGCAGTTGGGGGTGCAGCACTGGCCCGTCATGGCGTTGCACGACCCGGTGCCGCTGCACGAGCCGCAGGAGCCGCCGCAGCCGTCCATGCCGCACGAGCGACCGGCGCAGTTCGGGGTGCAGGTGCTCGCGGCGCAGGTCCCCGCGGCGGTGCAGGCCTGGCCAAGCCGCTCCCGCCGGTCGCCGCAGGGGCCCGCAGCCGCGGTCCGCCGCGGCGCCGGGGGGTTGTCGCCGCATGGGTGCCGGCGCGCCGCAGTTCGGGGTCGGTGAGGCAGGTCGGTCGCCCCGGCGGCACCGTCGTTCCCCGTGGGCGGCGCCGTCCGGGCACCGACCGCGCCCGGGCACCACCCGACAACCCGGTCCGGACCCATGAAAGTCCCAGGTACGTTCTGCGGGAGTGGCGCTGGGAAGCGCACCCATCGCTACCCCGCCCGGCGAACGTCCCCGGAGGCCCTGGTCAGCGGCCCCCAGCGTGCAGGACCGTGACGTCCCGCCACTCCCCGTGGCCCGTGCCAGCGGACAGGACCGACCACGCCCGCCACGTGCCGCACCCGGGCCCCGAGCACCCTGCAACCCGACGACACCCGGATGCCGGGGAGCCCAGCTCAAGGAGTCTTCTCCACGCTGCGGTATCTGAACACCCGTTCCCTGGACCCCCCCCCGGGGCGGCCCCGCGGCCGAGCGGCCCCCCCGACTCCGCCCCGACGGTCTCGAACGTCCCCTCGAACCCCGATCAGCGAGGGGCCCCCCCCGTTCAGCGGTGCCGCGGGCGGGGCGAACACGTCGATCAACAGCAGCACGAGCACCGAGACCGTGCCCACCATGAGCAGGCCCGCGGACGGGACCGCCAGCCACGACAGCGACTCTTTGGCCGCATCGGTGCTGCCGAGGCCCGGCGCCCTACGCGCGGCGAGCATCCAGAAGAGCGAGTACCCGAGCGCGCCCAGGCCGAGCGCCAGCGCCGTCCCTCGGCGAAGCATCTCCGTCGGCCGACGCAGCGCCGCCAGCAGCACGATCATGCCGAGGGCCGAGGCCCCGATGGCGCCGCCGTGCAGGTGGGCTCGCTTGTAGTAGCTCCAGCTCTTGTCGACGACGCTCCGTATCTTCGCGGCGTCGCCGCCGTACACCGTGGCCGAGACCGCCTGGGCGCGCGCGGCGAGGTCGGCCTTCATCGGCGCCTCGAAGGCTCCGAACGCGCCTCCGAAGGCGAAGCCGAAGAGGATGGTCAGCACCGCCAGCGCCAGCCCGATGCGCCCGATGCGGAGACCTTGATGGAAGTCGTGATGAGGTGCCGACATGACGCGGACCGTGGGGCTCCCCGCAGGAAGCACAAGCCTTCGATCCTGATCGCGACCGGCGAATGGCCTCGCCTGGGCCCCGGGCGGAGGGACTATCCTCCTCGCGTGCAGGAGCACCGATGAGCGCCACGCAAGCCCTCTCCATCTTCATCCACGGTCGCGGCGTGCCCGAGGAGCAGCACGTCGAGTGGGCCCTCGACGGCGCGACGGTGCGCACGCTGCTCGACGACCTCCTGACGCGCCTCGGCCTCAAGCCCCTGCCCGCGGACGCCTCGGTGCGATTCGACGCGACCTTCGTGGGCTCGCTGGACGTCTCGCTGCGACAGGTGCTCGTCGGCGCCGGTCTCCGCCCCGACCCCACGCGGGAGATCGCCGTCGCGCTGGTCTTCGCTCCTACGCCGGCGCTCGGTCCCGCCCCTGTGTTCGCTCCTGCGCCCGCGCCCAGGCCCGCGCCCCCGTCGGCTCCCCCGGCGTCCATGGCGCGCCCGTCGGGCCCGGCGCCGGTGTCCATCCATCGCCCGGACGACGTGTATCCCCCCTTCCCGCCGCTGGTCTCCTCGGGGGTGCAGACGCCGCGGCCCGGGGAGTCCCGGCTCAACTCGGTGCGCCGGGCGACGGTGGAGTACTTCAGCCGGATGACCCCGCAGAAGGTGTTTCCGCTGAAGGTGACGCTCGCGCCCTGGTCGATGGACCGCAAGCTCGGCCCCGACGTGGCGCGCGTCGTGAGCGAGGAGTTCACCGTCGACCCCTCGAAGTGGATCGAGATCGAGCCCGTGCTCCCTGGCTGCACGGTGTACCCGGCGAAGCAGTCGGTGCCCGGCGGCTCGGTGCTCTCCGAGGTGCGCTTCTCGGTGGTGGCGCAGGTGAAGGGCGAGGTGCCGGGCACGGTGTACCTCCGCAACGGCGAGCGGCAGCGGCTGGTGCGGCTCAAGATCACCGTGGCCGAGCCGAGGCGCGCCGCGTGGACGGCCGCCGCGGGTCTGGTGCTGCCCTACGCCACGACGGTGATGAAGCGCGAGCACCTCGACTTCGAGTCGCAGCTCGGCGCGGGCTTTCCGCTCTACACCCGAGCGCTCCGGTGGCTGCTGCACACCGTCGGGCCGACGGAGCTCGCGGCGGCGCTGCTCGTCGGGGCCGCGGCGCTCTGGCTCACCACGCGCCCCAGGCGGGCCACCGCGGACGAGGACCTCGACGCGCCGCTCTACGCGACCTGACGCGAGGGGGGCGGACTTGCCCCGGCCTGGGGGCTCCGCGTAGAGAGTGCCCCACCCCGATGGCCACCGAGCGCAAGCGCATCCACTTCATCTCCCTGGGCTGCCCGAAGAACCGCGTCGACACGGAGGTGATGCTCGGCGTGGCCAACAGCGCGGGCTGCGACCTCGCGGCCACCCCCGAGGAGGCCGAGTACATCGTCGTCAACACCTGCGGCTTCATCGGGCCGGCCAAGGAGGAGAGCGTCGACACCATCCTGGCGATGGGGCGCATGAAGGAGGAGGGCCGCTGCGAGAAGCTCGTGGTCGCCGGCTGCCTCTCGCAGCGCTACCCCGAAGAGCTCGCCAAGGAGATGCCCGAGGTCGACCACTTCCTCGGGTCGAGCGACATGCTCAAGCTGGGCGACGTGCTCGCGGGCGGCGCCGAGCGGATGCTCGTGGGCAACCCCGCCAACTACGTGCTGCGGGCGAGCGACCCGCGGGTGCTCTCCCAGGGGCGGCACAGCGCCTACCTGAAGATCGCCGAGGGATGCAACCGCACCTGCTCGTTCTGCGCGATCCCGATGATCCGCGGCAAGCAGCGGTCGCGGGGCATCGACGACATCGTCGAGGAGGCCGCGCGCCTCGCCTCGCAGGGCGTGCTCGAGCTCAACCTGGTGTCGCAGGACACCATCGCCTACGGCCGCGACCGCGAGGAGAAGCCCAACCTCGCGGGCCTGGTGCGCCGCCTCGGCGACATCGACGGGCTGCGCTGGATCCGGCTGCACTACCTCTACCCCGAGACGCTGACCGACGAGCTGGTGGAGCTGATCGCGTCGCACCCCAAGGTGGTGAAGTACGTCGACATGCCCTTGCAGCACGCGAGCGACGCGATGCTCCGGCGGATGAAGCGCGGCCACGGCGGCGCGAGGCTGCGGCGGGTGGTGGAGACGGTGCGCACGAAGATCCCCGGGGTGACCTTCCGCACGGCCTTCATCGTGGGTCACCCGGGCGAGTCGGACGAGGACTTCACCGAGCTCGTCGACTTCGTGAAGTGGGCGGAGTTCGACCGGGTGGGGGTGTTCCGCTACTCGGACGAGGAGGGCACCGGGGCGGAGACCCAGGACGCCAAGGTGAAGCCCAAGGACAGCGCCGCGCGGCACCGCAAGCTGATGGCCGTGCAGCGCCCCATCGCCCGCAAGCGCAACCGGGCCCTCATCGGGACGCGCGTCGAGGTGCTGGTCGACGGCGCCAGCGAGGAGCACGAGTTCGTGCTGCAGGGCCGCCACGCGGGGCAGGCGCCGGACATCGACGGGGTGGTGTACCTGTCGGGCGCCGAGGTGAGCGCCGGGTCCATGGTGATGGCGGACATCTCGCAGAGCGCCGACTACGACCTCGTGGGCGAGGTGGTGATGGACGAAGACGCCCTGATGCCGGTGAAGCCCAGGGCGAAGAAGCGTGTCTCGCTGAGGGTCACCGCGGACTGAGCGCGTCGGCTTGACGGCGCCCCGCGCCCGATGATCGCCTGAGCGAAGCTCATGAGGGCACTGGTGGTATCGCAGCCCCTTCGCACGGTGATCGTCGGCGCGCTCGCCGTCGCGAGCCTCTCGTTGTCCCCGTCGGCCTCGGCGCAGATGGGCCTCACCTTCGGCGGGGGCCCACCTTCCGCCGACGCGGTGGGGCTGGTGGTGGGAGGCTTCGAGGGCGTGTCCGTCGAGCGCGCCGAGACGGTGCTCGACCTGCGCGAGGTGCACCTGCGCAGGGTCGTGCCCTGCGAGACGACCTACACCCTGCTGAACCCGGGGACGGCCCGCGACCTGGAGGTCCTCGCGACCAGCGGGGGCGGTACCGGCAACGACCCCGTCGCCGAGCTCGACGGCGCGCCGCTCGCGACCTGCGCGCCGGCGTACTTCCCCCGCGGGTTCAAGTGGCCGACGCGGAGGGACGTCCCGACTCCCCGGGCCTCGATCCCGTGGAGCAGGCAACACCATGAGGAGCGCGTGCGTGCTGCGCTTCTCGCTGCCGCCCGGCACCCACCGGCTCCGCATCCGCCAGCGCACTTCGATGCAGGCCACCGAGAGCGGCGACCGCACCCTCGGCGACTACCAGTTCATCTACGGCCTCGAGCCCGCGCGCCGGTGGACCGGGCTCCGCGAGCTGTCGTTTCGCGTCCTCGTCCGCAGCGGATGGCCCGCGGCCACCGCGCCGACCATCGCTCGCGACGGCGACGGGCTCTCCGCCCGGTGGACCACCGTCCCGGCGGACTCCATCGCGGTCTCGGTGCGCACGCCGCGGCCCTCGCTTCGGCTCGCGCGCTCCTTCCCCTGGGTGCTGCTCTTCGCGGGCCTCGCGGCGGTGATCGCGGGCGCCTTCGCGCTCGGGCGTCGGCTGTCCCTCTCCGATCGCCGGTGGCGCTTCGCGCTGCTCGCGCTCCCGGTCGCCTTCGTGCTGCCCGGCGCGGGCTACAAGCTCGGCGACAAGCTCGCGACCGCGCTCATCACCCACCAGCTCGGGTTCGCGCCGCGCATCGACATCCTGTCCACCTTCGGCGACGTCCTGGTGATGGGCTTCGGCGGCGCCGTGGGCGTGGTGGCCTTCCTGCTGGCCTCCTTCTCGGCGCACCGGCGGCGCTGAAGCGGCGGTACGGTCGGGGTGATCGCCGTCGCCCGATCGCCCTCGGTTGACTGGCCGGTCGCGCTTGACTAGAAAACCCCGCGCCCGCGCCCTACAAGCACCTGCGCAACTTCAGACCTGCGCGGCTTCAGATCTGCGCGACGGAGAACCGATGGCCACGTACATCACGACGGACTGCATCAACTGCGGCGCCTGCGAGCCCGAGTGTCCCAACGACGCGATCAGCGAGGGCGATGAGATCTATGTGATCGACCCCGAGCTGTGCACCGAGTGCGTGGGCTTCTACGACCACGAGGCCTGCCAGGCGGTGTGTCCCGTGGAGTGCTGCCTCCCCGACCCGAAGCACCCCGAGAACGAGAACGCCCTCATCGCGCGCGCGCTCCAGCTCCACCCCGACGACGGGGCGCTGAAGACCAAGACCGCCGCGAACAACTACCCCTCCCGCTTCCGCAAGTGACCTGGCGTCGCCGCGCCGCCGTGGCGGCCTTCGGGCTGACCGCGGGCTGCGCGACCGCATCCCCCATCCTCGCTCCGGCCCGGGTGCTCCCCCCCGAGAAGGTCGAGCTCGACCTGGGCACCGCCCTGGTCGCCCCGGTCGGCACCGGCACCCTCGACGAGGCCCGGCAGCGCACGGCCTCCAACGAGCAGATCATCCGCTCGGCGGTGGCCTACGCCATGACCCCGCCCGGGGTGGTCCCCTACTTCAGCGGGCGCGCGGGCCTCGGCCACGGCGCCGAGGGGAGCCTCGCCCTCATCGGGCGCACGGTGCGCATCGGCGCCCGGCGCGAGCTCGTCCGAGACGGCGACTTCACCCTGAGCGCGGGCCTCGCCGGGCGCTTCGCCTTCATCGCGGGCGCGCTCGACGGGCTGATGCCCGACTTCGTCGTGCAGCGATCGAGCATCTACGGGGGAGAGCTCTCGCTGGTCGCGGGCATCACCCGCACCCGCATCTACGACGTCTGGCTCGGGCTGCGCGGGGGGTACCAGCGCAGCGACGCGACGGTGCAGGCCACGGCGATCCAGCCGCTCTCCTTCGATCTCGGGGCGCACCGGGTCGAGGCCGCCGCGGCGTTCGGGCTGCGCGTGGGCTTCGGCCGCCTGTCGGCCGCGATCGAGATCGACCTGCGCATGGCGTGGTCGGTGGGGGGCAGGGCGGGAGAGTCGGTGGACGCGCTGACGTGGGCGCTGGTCCCGGCGGGGGCGATCGCCTGGCGGCTGTGATCAGCCGCGGGCCTCGGCGACGATGCGCTCGAGGCGCACGAGCGCGGTGTGCAGCACCGACTCCTCGGGGCCGAAGGAGAAGCGCACGTGGTCGCGGAAGCGCGACGAGCGCCCGATGCGGCGCTTGCCGGGGTTCACGTCGAAGAACTCCCCGGGGACGGTGATGATCTTCTCGGCGAGCGCGGCGCGGAAGAAGCCCATGCCGGTGTTGAGCGGCGCCGGGAGGTTGGCCACCGAGCCCCACACGTAGAAGCCCCCTTCGGGCTCGACGTCGAGGGTGACGCCGAGGGCGCGCAGCCCGTCGAGCAGGAGCTGGCGCTTGCGGCCGAAGGCGCGGGAGATGGCCGCGGTCTCGGCGCGCGCGTGCTCGGCGGTCACGATGGCGCAGGCCGCCCGCTGCATGGGCTTCGAGCCGCCGCCGTCGAGGAAGGAGCCCGCGCTCGCGACGCCCTCGATGATGGCGCGGGGCGCGACGGTCCAGGTGATGCGCCAGCCGGGGTAGCGCCAGTTCTTGGTGAGGCCGTCGAAGATCACCACGGGGTCGCGGTCGACGTCTTCGACGTAGCGCGCGGCGCTCTCCATCGGGGTGGGGTCGTCCGGGCGGTTCCAGATGTAGTGGGAGTAGAACTCGTCGACCAGCAGGGCGCAGTCGTTCTCGCGGGAGAGCGCGACCCAACGCGCGAGGTCGTCGCCGCCGACCACCTTGCCGGTGGGGTTGCACGGGTTGCTCAGCAGGATGGCGCCGAGGCCCCGGCCGACGATCTCGCGCTCGAGGGCCTCCGGCGGAAACGCGTAGCCCTTCTCCCCCTCCAGCAGGATCGGGATGGGCGAGAACAGCCGGAACACGTCCAGCAGCTCCTCGTACGCGGTGTAGTCCGGCAGGAAGTGCCCGAGGTTGATGCGCCCGAGGGCCGCCGCGGCGCGCAGCAGCGACACGCGCCCGCCGCCGGAGATGGAGACGTTCTCCGCGGTGTACTTGGAGGGCATCCCCTTGCGGTAGAGCTCGTTGTACATGCTCGCGACCGCCTCGCGGAGCTCCCACACCCCGGGCACCGGGGCGTACTCCTGGTCGTCGAGCGCGATGGGCAGCGACTCGATGCGCGGGGGCGCTCCGGGCAGCGGTCCGGTCTCGGGCTGACCCTGCCCGAGGTTGCACCAACCCTCGGCGCCGAAGCGGAACCCGAGCTTCTGCGCCTCGGTGGTCACGTAGATCACCCCGGTGCGGGGGACGGCTCGAAAGGCGCTGAAGGTGTGCTCGCTCACGGCCTCACCATGCCTCAGGTGAACCGGGCGACGCCAGCCGTGGCGCCGCTCGTCTGTTGCGTGTGGTTTGACGCCGCGGAGAACGTCCGCCTACCGTCAGGGCCGAGCGATGCACTCTTGGTGAAATCACGACGCTCGCACATGCCGCTGGAGACCGCCGATCGACTCCGCGTGACGGAGCCGAACCTCCCGCTCATCCGCACGCCCGTCCCTCCGCCGCCCCCGCGGCTGGGGTCGCTGGTCATCGTGCACTCCAACGACCTGCGCGAGGTCTGCCGTCGCTACGAGCTCGACCCGCTCGTGGGGCGCTACGCCATCGGGCGCGCCGAGGGCTGCGCGGTGCTGCTCGACCACCCGCGGGTCTCCCGCACCCACGCCCACATGGAGTATCGCGAGGGCGAGTGGTGGCTGGTCGACGACGGCAGCACCAACGGCACCGTGGTCAACGACGTGCCCGCGGACGTGCGGCGGCTGTCGAGCGGCGACTGCATCCAGATCGCCGGGACGGTGTTCAAGTACATCGCCGGGAGCGACATCGAGGGGCAGTACTTCGCCACCATCCGCACGGCGATGATCACCGACGGGCTCACCCGCGCGCTCACCCACGCGGCCTTCCGCGAGCGGCTGGACAGCGAGTTTCGCCGGTCGCGGCGCTACCGCCGGCCGCTCTCCCTGGTGCTCATCGACCTCGACTACTTCAAGCAGGTCAACGACAGCCACGGGCACCTCACCGGGGACACGGTGCTGCGCGACTTCGCGGGGATGATCCTCTCCCGGGTGCGCCGCGAGGAGTCGCTGGGCCGCCTCGGGGGCGAGGAGTTCGCCATCCTGCTGCCGGAGACCGAGCTCGCGGGCGCCAAGGTGCTCGCGCGCGACCTGCAAGACCGGGTGCGCGCCGCGCGCTGGGAGGCCTCCGGGGCCACGGTGCAGATCACGGCCTCCTTCGGGGTGGTGTCGCTCACCGCGGCGATGAGCGCGCCGGAGGCCCTGCTGGAGCGGGCGGACGCGCTGCTCTACGCGGCCAAGGGCGCGGGCCGCAACCGCATGGTGGCCGACGAGCCCGACTCCTCCGAGGGGTAGAGACTCACCCCTCGACCGGGATCGCCACCCTGAACAGCGTCCCCGTGGGCGCTACGGCGTGCACCGTGACGTCGCCGCCGTGCGCCCTCGCGATGTGCTTCACCAGCGAGAGCCCGATGCCCGTCCCCCGCGGGCCGCCGGAGCGCACCGCGCGCCCGCGGTAGAAGCGCTCGAAGATCTTCCGCGCGTCCTCCGGGTCGATGCCGGGACCGTGGTCCTGCACCTCGATGATGGCCCTCGCGCCCTCCTGCCGCGCGCGCACCACCACCGTGTCGGTGTCCCCGGCGTACTTGAAGGCGTTGTCGAGGAGGTTGAACAGCAGCACCTGCATCGCCCGCGCGTCGAGGCGCACCGGCGCGATGCCGTCGGCGATCTCCGTCACCAGCGCGGGCCGCTCGTGGTGCGTGCGGAAGCGGAACGCCTCCACGTCGCGCAGCACCGTCGCCCCGAGGTCCGCGGAGGAGAACTCGTAGGCGGCCCGGCCCTGCTCCAGCCGGGCGAAATCGAGCACGTTCTCGATGAGCGCGCTCAGCCGCTCGCTCTCGCGCACGATGATCTCCAGGTACTGCGCCCGCTTCTCCGGCGTCGGCGCCCGCTCCCTGGCGAGCATCTCGCCGAACATCCGGATGAGCGACAGCGGGGTCTTCAACTCGTGCGACACGGTGGCGATGAAGTCGCTCTTGAGCGTGTTGAGCTGCTCCTCCTGGCGCGCCGCGAAGAGCAGAAACGACACGCCCGCCAGGATCACCAGCAGCGACGCGCCCACGTAGGACCCCTCGACCACGCCGCGGCGTCGGGCGCTCGCCTCCAGCTCCGGCGCCTGCCTCGGGGCGATCGCGAGGCGCCACTTGTAGAGCGTCGTGGGAAACCTCGTCGACACCAGGAACTCCCCCGCCGCCGTGAGCGAGCGCCCGATCACGATGCGGTTGTTCTCGTCGGTGATGTTGAAGCGCCCGCGCGCGAGCGGGTCGTCGAAGAGCTTCGGCAGCAGCTCGTTGCGGATGTAGTCGAGGTCGGCCTCGAGCACGACGTAGTAGCGCCGCCCGGCGGTCTCGCGCGTGCTGTAGGAGAGCAGCACGCTGCGCCCGTCGATGGCGCCGTGCCAGTGGCGGTGCGCGCCCGGGGGCTCGGTGGCGAGGTGCAGCTCCGTCAGCAGCCGGCCGGTGACCCAGCCGACGAGCTCCGAGCGGTCGTCGTCCTCGCGGTGCGCCACGACCCGCAGCGGGCGCATCGCCTCGTCGAGCACGAGCACCGAGCGCACCGTCGGGGAGATGCGCTCCGCGAGGTCGGGCCAGCGCTGCGCCAGCGTGTCGAGGTCGTCGGGGTTGACGAGGTGGAGCACCGCGTTGTCGCCCGCGATCACCGTGGCCTCGACGCGGTCGATCTTCTCGCGAACGAGCAGCACCGTGCTCTCGATGACCGAGCGCTCGCCCAGCGCCGCGAGCGCCGACGAGGTGCGCCACGACCACCACGCCAGGAAGCCCGACGCCACCACCACCGCCGCCAGCAGGAGGGCCCGCAGCAGAACCCTCGCTCGGACCGTCAGCACGGCGGCCATCCTATACCCCCGCGACGCTCTTGCGCCCGCGCCCCGCTTGGGGTTGTAGTGCCCGGCAAGCGCCCGGGTGGTCCGTGCTGTCCTCTTCTTACGCTCCGGGTAAAGGTGCTCCGGTCATGGTGAAGCTTCGTCGTTCGTGGTGGGTCCTCGCGCTGCTCGGCGCGCTCGCGCCAGCCTGCAAGAGCAAGCAGCCGGTCAACGGCCAGTGCGTCTTCAACTCCGACTGCGACGAGACCCAGAGCCTCATCTGCGCGGGCCGCTACTGCCGCCAGCAGTGCAACCTCGCGGCCCCGGTGGCCATCCGCAGCCGCGACTGCCCCGCCAACACCCTCTGTCAGCCGGCCGCGCAGCTCAACAACATCGGCGCCTGCCTCCCCATCGGCGACAACGGCTACTGCGTCTACCACTCGGAGTGCTCGCCGCCCTTCGTCTGCAACATCGACGGCCGCTGCTCGTCGCAGTGCCGCGAGTCCCGCGACTGCGTGGCCATCTCCCTCGACCCGGGCGCCGTCTGCGTCATCACCGACGACGTCGGCACCTGCTCGTTCCGCGACGGCGGCGCCCGTGCCCGCCTGACCGACACCGGCGCCGACTCCAGCCCGACCGCGGACTCCGGCCCGCCGCCGACGCCGGCGCGGCCCTCGACGCCGCGCTCTGACCTCTCCCCCTCCGGGCGAGCGGTTGCTCGCGACACGCCCTCGCCGGATCCGCTAGTCTCACCGCCGATGATGCCTTCCAACGCCGCGAACGAACGTCCGCTCGGTGTCTCGCCGGGCGACGTCATCGGCGGCCGCTACGAGATCATCCGGGTGCTCGGGGTCGGCGGGACGGGGGCGGTCTTCGAGGCGCGCCACCGCACCATCCAGCGCACCGTCGCGGTGAAGCTCCTGCTGCCCGAGATCGCGCTCTCCAACCCGGCGGTGCCGCAGCGCTTCCTCCAGGAGGCCCGCACCTCCAACGAGGTGCGCCACAAGAACATCGTGGAGGTGCTCGACTTCGGCAACGACCAGGGGCGGCTCTTCATGGTGATGGAGTTCCTCGAGGGGGAGAACCTCGGGGTGTTCATCAAGCGCGAGGCGCCGCTCAGCCCCGGGGTCATCATCCGGCTGCTCGACCCCATCATGTCGGCGCTCGCCCTCGCGCACAGCCGCGGCATCGTGCACCGCGACGTCAAGCCGCAGAACATCTTCCTCTCGCGCACCCCGGGCGACGACGACATCACCCCGAAGCTCATCGATTTCGGCATCGCCAAGCGGGTCGTCACCGACGACGTCGGCCTCACCGCCACCGGGATGATCCTCGGCACCCCCGCGTACATGCCGCCGGAGCAGGCCACCGGCGGCTCGAAGAACGTCACCCCCGCGGCCGACCAGTACGCCCTCGGCGCGATCCTCTACGAGGCCCTCACGGGCTCCGTGCCGCACCAGGCCGACTCGTACCCCGCCATGCTCGTGGCGATCGTGACGGGCCCCGCGCCGGACATCCGCACACTGCGCCCCGACCTCGACCCGGCGCTCGCCGCGGTCATCATGCGCGCCCTCGCGTACGAGCCATCGCAGCGCTTCTCGTCTCTCTACGAGATGCGCGACGCGCTCGCGCCCTTCCGCGACGACCACGCCCGCGGCCCCGTCTCCCGCCCCGGAGCGCCCGCCTCGGTGCTCCACCAGCAGACCCGCCCCGACGGCACGCCCGGCCCCGACGAGGCCCGCCGCGCCGCGCTCGCCCGCTCCCCCGTCGCGCTCCCGCCGATGGCGATCTCCCCCACCGAGCCCCCGAGGGCGCAGCCCGACGGCAGGGCCCTCCCGTGGATCGCCGGGGTCATCGGCGTCGTGGCGCTCGGGATGATCCTCCTCGCGGGCTCGCTCGCCGCCCACCGCCGGGCCGGCTCACCGCCCCCGTCGCCCGCGCCGTCCTGGGCGCCCCGGCCCCCCGGGGCCAGCGTCGATGGCGACAACGTCACCTTCCGCATCGACGTCGACCCTCCGACCGCCACCATCGCCCTCGACGGGACCGTCGTGGGCCAGGGGCACGCGGAGCTCCTCCGCCCTCGCGACGGCCGCCGCTACCAGCTCCGGCTGAGCGCGCCGGGCCACGCCAACGTGAGCGACGTGCTCGTGGCCAGCGCCGACGCCCGCATCTCCCGCGTGCTCGCGCCGCTCATCGGGGCGCCCGCGACCCCTCCGCCGGCGCTGGTGCGCACCACCCCGACGCCCACCCCGACGCCCTTCCCGACGCTCGCGCCCGCCCTGCCACAGTCGGGGCGGCCGCACGACCGCCGTCACCCGGTGATCGACCGCAACAACCCTTTCGAGTAGATCCGGCACCCCATGCGACTGCACCGAACCGCCATCGTGCTCTGCCTCGCCCTCGGCCCCGCCACCGCGCTCGCGCAGCAGCCGCCGCCGGCCGCCGTCGCCGAGGCGAGGGAGCGCTACCAGCGCGGCATCGACCTCTTCGAGGAGCGCAACTACGACGCCGCGATGGCGGAGTTCCAGCGCGCCTACGAGCTCACGCGCAACCCCGCGGTGCTCTTCAACATCAGCGCGACGCACGAGCTCACGGGGCACTTCGTCGAGGCCCTCGACGCCATGCTCGACTACGAGCGCCGCGCCCCCGCCGCCGCCGTGCAGCAGCGCCGGGCCGACGTCGACGCCGCCCTCGGCCGGCTGCGCTCCCGCATCGGCACCATCGTGATCCGCTTCGAGGCCGCCGGGCTTGACGTGCGCGTCGACGGGCTCCAGCGCCCGCGCTCGTCGGGCAACATCGAGCTGCGCGTCGCGGCCGGCCGTCACCGCGTCTCCCTCGCCGCGCCGCACTACCAGGCCCGCGAGGCGGAGTTCGACGTCTCCGGCGGCAGCACCATCGTCATCTCTGAACCGCTCGTGCCCGAGCGCGCGTTCATGGCCGTGGAGTGCAACGTCCCGGGCGCCGAGGTGCTGGTCGACGGTCGGCCCCTCGCCAGCACCCCGATCACCTCGCCGCTCCCGGTGCCCGAGGGCAGCCACCACGTCGTCGTCCGCCGCCCCGGGTACACCACCTACGAGACCGACGTGAACTCCGTGGGCGCCGGCGCCCGGGTGCGCGCCGACCTCGCGTGGGCCGACCCGATGCCGCGGGACGTCGGCGCCCGGGTGACCGTCCAGGCCAACGAGCCCGACATCGTCGCGATGATCGACGGCCGGCGCATCGCGAGCGACGGCACGGCGCTCGTCCCGCCGGGGCGCCACACCCTTCGCGTCGAGCGCACGGACTTCCTGCCCGACGAGCGCGAGGTCGACCTCGCCGCGGGGCGCGACAACGCGCTGTCGGTGTTCCTGATGCCGACGCCGGCTTACCGGGAGGCGTATTCATCGAGCCGCCGCCGGGCGCTCATCACGGGCGGCGTGGTGCTCGGCATCGGGGCCGCGGTCATCGGCGGCGGCGCCGCGCTCTTCTTCACCAACGAGTCGACCCTGGGCGACGCGGAGACCAGCCGCGACAACAACCAGGCGCTGCTCAACTCCTGCACCCGCGGGGGCAACTGCCCCTCCGGCTCGACGACGAGCTACGTCCAGATCGAGCAGGCCCGCAATGACGCCATCGTCGACGTCGACAACGCCACCATCTGGCGCTGGACCAGCGTGGGCATCATGGGCGCGGGGCTCATCACCTCCGTGGTGGGCGTGGTGCTCCTCGCGGGCGCGCCGTCAGGCTCGCGCTTCGATCGCCACGCGTCGCTGATGCCGCGCGTCGGCTTCACGGCGCGCAACCTCGACCTCGCCTGGACCTTCTAGGTCAGCGCTCGCCGGGGCGTCGTCGCTTCGTCGTTCGGGGGGGCGGGAAGAGGGTGAGGGGCTCGCCGGGGGCGCCGTCGCCCCCGATGCGGGAAGGGGTCGGGGCGGGTCAGCGAGCGGAGACCTCGATCACGCGGTCGCCGGCCGAGTCGACCACGTAGATGCGGCCCTCGGCGTCGAGGGTGAGCCCTGGAGGCCACCCTGGGGCACGGTGGCCGACAGGTCGACCCAGTCGATGACCTCCCCTGGAGGCTGACGGCGTAGATGCGCGAGGTGGCGTTGTCGCTCACGTACAGCCGGCCGCCGTGGAGGGCGATGCCCGAGGGGGCCATCATGCCGACGGTGGCGCCGTCGAGCAGCGTGGTGGTGCTCGCGCCCATCATGCGGCGCTGCGTCGCGCCGTCGTAGTTGGGGCTGATCGTCGTGGTCATGCGGCCCTCGGCGGGGTCGAGGGTGCCGATGCGGTGGTTGCCCGGGTCGGCGAAGTACACGCGGCGCGACTCGCGGTCGAACTCGATGTGCCCCGACACGCCCTCGACGTAGCTGATCTCCCCTTCGGCGAAGCGCTGCACGATGGCGCCGGAGTGGTCGACCCCGCCGGGCTCATGGGGCGTGCGGAAGTCGTAGCGGGTGAGCGAGTGGTGGTAGCCGTCGACCACCCAGTAGATGTTGGCGTCTTCCACGCGATGCCCTGGGCGTTGGGGCTGTTGTGCAGCATGTCGATGTGCGAGGCGTGACCGCCGTCGAACTCGTCGTACCCGGAGAGGAAGAGCGTGGGGCCCATGAAGTCGACGGGTGAGCCGCGGGGCGGCGGGCCCTGGGTGAAGTCGTCTTCTTCGTGCGCGGTGGCGAGCATGCCCGGCGCGCCGAAGGCGAGGCACGACACGTGGGACATGAAGTGCGTGTGCTGCGGGCCCGCGCGGTTGTCGAAGTCCTGGTCGGCGGCGCCGGCGTTGCGGAAGATGGTCATCGAGCTGTCGCCGAAGTTGGCGACCCACATCTCGCGCGGCGACTCGGGGTTGAAGGCCACGTCGCGCGGCGTGGCGAGCGTGTGCTCGGCGGTCGCGATGACCCGCACCTGCACGGCGTCTTCGCGGTGGGTGCCGCGGCCCAGCACGGGCAGCCCGGCGGGGCCCGCGTCGACGACCACGGGGGTGTCAGCGGTGACGCCCGCATCGCTCGCCACGGTGGCCGCGCCGTCGCTGCACGCCATGGCGAAACCACCCATCAATCCAAGCAACCACGGAACATTCGATGAACGGTGCATCCAGCGCTCTCCTCGCGACTCCGATGCTTAGACCATCTCCGCGGGGGCCGCAAAGCGGGGCGTGGCGACCGCACGGCCGACGGTGCCGCCCAGGTCGTCAGTGGCGCGAGGCTCGACGGAGGGACCGCGCCTCGGCCATGCGCGCGTCGGCGAGGGCGACGAGGCGCTCGAGGCGCATGCCGGGCGTGCAGCGCACGCCGCCGATGTTGACGCCGAGCGTCCACGGGACGCCCGCGGAGTCGTTGTAGGCGTCGACGGCGCGCTGCACGCGGCTGGTCACCACGAAGTCCTCGCTCGCGTCGGCGTAGGGCGCCATCACGACGCAGAACTCGTCGTCGCCGACGCGCGCCACGAGGTCGCTCGCGCGGAAGGTCGCCTCGAGGATTCGAGCGAGGTCGCGCAGCGCCCGGTCGCCGGCGGCGTGACCGAAGCGGTCGTTGATGGGCCTGGCGCCCGCGAGGTCGACGAAGAGGACGGCCGCGCCCTCGTCGGCCGAGCGCGAGATGCTCAACATCTCCTCGCCGAGGGCCATCAGCCCGGAGCGGTTGGCGAGCCCGGTGAGGGGGTCGATGCTCGCCGCCTCGAAGCTCTGGATCTCCCGCTCCAGCACACGCCCGAGGTCATGCAGGGCGCTGAGGTGCTCGCCCCTCGTCGCGCCCTCGATGAGGGAGTTGTTGTGGAAGGAAACGGGGCGCTGCGCCTCATCATTGGGGCGTCGGGGACGAATCATGCTCACGCTCCTATCAAGGACTTCCTATCGGTCACCCGACTCGGTGGTAGAGGCCCGCGACCAGATTTGCTCGGTCCTTCGCCGCTACGGTCGAGCTTGTAGACCGGCGCTGGAGTCGTTGATGTCGCTCAGGCTCTCTCGCTGCGTCACGTAGATCTCGACGGCGTTGCGCAGCGCCAGCGGCGGCACCTGGAACTCGAAGCCCAGCGCCGCGCGCTGGGACGTCTGCGCGATGCGCACCCAGCGGAGCACCGCGTTGGTCTGCACGATCACCCCGTTGCCCGGGAGGGCGAAGCTCATCTGCACGACCACCCCGATCTCCAGGGCCCTGGCCGAGATGACGAGCACGCCGCGGGTGGAGATGTCCTCGATGCGCCCTCCATCACCCCGTGGTGCCCGATGATTCGAACGGGGGTGGCGTAGGCCGCGCGGGCGACCTTGCGGCGCGATACCCCGCTGGGCTGCTCGACGAGGACGGCCGGCGGCGCGGCGGCGGGCTGGCGGCGTCGCGCGTGGGGGCCGCAGCGGGGGCGCCGGGCGGGCGCGTCGAGCAGCGGGGTGATGGCGCGCAGGCCGTGCGCCGAGCTGCCGGAGAGGAAGCGCATCGGGGTGAAGGCGATGTGCGTAGCCTCGAGGCTGCCGACGAGGTCACGGGCGCATGAGAAGCGCTCGCTGGTGGAGGAGCGGAGGCAGCGCTCGATGGCGAAGGTGAGGGCGCCGGGGAGCTCGGGGCGCAGCACACGCAGCGACGGAAACTCGCCGTCGCTGCGCTCGCTCGCGAGGCCCTTCGGCGGTCGCCCGATGAGGCACTCGAAGAGGAGAACGCCGAGGCTGAAGAGGTCGGAGCGCGGGTCGACCACGCGTCCATTCTGGGTGGACTCCGGGGCCTGGTACACGAAGGACCCCGAGCGTCGGCGCGGGCCCTCCAGCGGCACCGCCTTGCGCGGCTCGTAGGTCATCTGGAGGTTGCGCAGGACGACCTGCTCGTCGCCCAGGGGCGAGCGGACGATCCACACGTTGGCCGGGCTCACGTCGCCGTGCAGGAGCCCGTTGCGGTGCAGCGCCTCGAGGGCGAGGGCGATCTGCCGCCCGACGGTGGCGGTCTCGTCGGGGGTGAGCGTGCCGCGGGCGGCGAGCAGCCCCTCGAGCGAGCGCCCCTCGAGGAGCGCCGTGACGACGTACGGGACGGACTGGAAGATGCCGGCGTCGAGGAGCTCGACGAGGTAGGGGTGGCGGATGCGGCCGAGCGCGAAGGCGTCACGGAGGAGCATCGCCTCGGTCTCGTCGGGGGTGCCATCCGAGCCCCGCAGGAGCTTCATGACGACACGCCGACCGGTGTACCGATGCACCGCCTCGAACAGGGTGCACACCGCGCTCTCGCCCAGCTGCCGCTTCAGCTCATAGCGATCGTCGATGTGGTCGCCGACCTTGTGGTTGTTCATGGCTCTTTCCAGGGAACGGTCAGACCCGCGGGAAGGAACAGGGGGTACGGCTAACGATGCGGCGATCGATCGTGCGCTCACGCCCGGGGGCGCGCACCTCCGGGATCGTCCGCGGGAGCTCCCGCTCGGCCGTCGGGGTGCGCGCCTCGAGGCCCAGCGCCGCGGGGGCGGCGTACGACGACGCCGAGGCGGCGAGCATCCCCGGCTGCGGCCGCTGGATCCAGTGCACCACCCCGAAGGCCAGGATGGCGCCGCAGAAGAGCGTGAGCGCCACGCTGACGCCCGACACGAAGCGCGACGGCCGACCGCCGGCCCCAGCTCGACGGCCGGAGGGTGTCGAACTCCACCCGGTGGCGCCGCTGGCTCACGTGGCTGGGCAGGTCGCCCGGGAGCAGCGGGGCGCGCGTGGGGGGCACCGACAGCGGGAGCTCGGTGCCGATCTCCGCCTCGCTGCACGTCGGGCGGGCGGCGCCGACGCGGTCCGCGGGCATCGGCCGGGTCGGGATGCGCTCCTCGTCGAGGGAGAGCTTCACGCTGCGCGTCGCGGGCTCGGCGAGGCGCCCGGCGGTCGTGGGGATGGCCTGCGGGCTCGCGGTGAACACCACGGGCCGGGGGTCGAAGGGCTCGGACTCGCGCCGGCGGCGGGCCTCGGCGCTCGGCCGCGACGGCTGCCGCGAGCGGTGGCGGTCGGCCGGGTCGTCCATGAACTCCGCCGGGAGGATGTCGCTGATGCCCTCGAAGGAGCTCGGCCTCGGCAGGAAGCCCTGGGCGATCTCCGGGCGTGACGTCCCGCCAGAGGGCGCAACCGACCAGCGCGTCGCGAAACTCCCTCATCGTGGCGTAGCGCTTGTCGAGGTCGCGCTCGATGGCCTTGTGGATCACCTCCTGGAGGTCGGCGGGCACGTCGGGCCAGTGGTGCTGCAACGGCGTCGGTCGGCCGAAGATGATCTGCGCCATCACGGCGTTGGGGTTGGTGCCGCCGAAGGGCAGCGTCCCGCAGACCATCTCGTAGATCATCGCGCCGACGCTCCACACGTCGGTGCGCGCGTCGATGGAGCTGTCGCCGAGGGCCTGCTCGGGCGACATGTACCACGGGGTGCCGAAGACCATCCCCGTGGCCGTGCGCTCCATGCGATCGAGCTCGTCGATGACCTTGGCGATGCCGAAATCGATGACCTTGGGCACGATGGTGCCGTCGTCCATCTCATGGAGGAACACGTTCTCGGGCTTGATGTCCCGGTGCACGATGCCCGCGGCGTGGGCGGCGATGAGGGCGTCCATCACGGGCAGCGCCACGGCCATGGCCGAGAGCGGCGACAGGCTCCCGAGCTCGTTGAGGCAGCCGGCCACGTCGGTGCCGCGCAGCTCCTCCTGCACGATGAAGCGGGTGCGCAGCGCGTCGTCGTGGCCCACGGCGTGCACCCCGACGATGCTCGGGTGGCCGATGCGCCCCGCGGCGCGGGCCTCGCGCTCGAAGCGCTTCACGAGGTCTTCGCGCTCGTACAGGTCCACCCGTAGGGTCTTGAGGGCCACCTTGGTGGAGGTCTGGGTGTCCTCTGCCTGGTACACCGCCCCCATGCCGCCCTTCCCAGAACCTTCCGGATCCGGTAGCGGTTGGACACCATGGTTCCGGTCGGCAACATCGTGAACTCACCCATGAACGTCTACGCCTCCACTCTCAAGACCCTGATCGGTTGTTGTCTCAACGACGTGAGCAACTAGTGGGCCTGACTTCGTACTCGGTTGACGGCTCACCCGGGAGGCTCACCCGCACCCGATAGACGCTCCCTGGCGAGACCGTCGGCACCTCCCAGCTGATGGTGTCGTCGCCGTACCCCGCCCGGCGCGCGCCCGCGGTGACCGCCATCGCGACGCCGTCGCGGAACACCTGCACCTGCGTCCCCGTCGCGCCCGCCCCGGGCTTCGAGAACGACCAGATCGTGCTCATCACGGCGCTCGGCACCCAGCCCGCGGGCGGCCAGGCGACCCAGCGCGGCGCCCCGGCGTCCCGGGCCCCGAGGCCGAGGGTCATGCAGGCGAAGCTGCCGGTCTGCCCATACGACATCGTGTGCAGCTCCGGGCTGAGCAGCCATCGCCGGTGGCCGAGGGTGTTGGAGAGGTCGCGCCCCTCGTCGACCCAGCCGCGCACCGCGTACCACGGGCTCATCGGGAAGCCCGGGTTGCCCGACAGGTTGCTGCGCGCGGCGGCGTCGCGGCCCATCAGGGTGGCGCACGCCCACGCCGCGGGCGGCGTGTGGGACAGCTGCCCGTTGCGCTCGAGCAGCACGGCGCAGGCCTGCGCGGGCGCGCGGTCGCTGCGGTCTTCGCGCACCGGCGCGAGGCCGACCAGGCCGCGGTAGTAGTTCACCCACTCGATGGAGGCCTGGCGCGTCGGGTCGGGGAGCGCCCCGAGGCCGCAGCGGTCGCTCGGCGCGGCCGCCCAGGTCGCGGTCTGCGTCTGGCTGGCCCGCACCGTCTCGAAGGCCGCGCACGCGGCAGACTCACCCGCGGAGACCACCGCCGGGGGGCCGCCCGCGTCGCGCGCGGAGATCGAGCCCTCCAGCTGCGCGGTCGAACAGTGGATGCAGTCCGTCGGCCCGACGGACTCGAGGGCGCAGCCCGTAAAGGTCGCCGCCGCCAGGAGACTCGCGATGATTCGGTGCGCCATGATCATTCACGAATATCGACCAGCGGGGTGAACTCATGAATGAAGCACTTGAATTCAAGGTGTTTTCTACATCGCAGCAGGTGTAGGCGACCGGCGCGGGAGAGGGGCCTCGTCGCCCCTGCGGAGGGTGAACATGTTTCGATGAGATATCGAATGAGGCGCCCGGCCGCGGGGGGCGGGCGGCGGGTCAGGGCGAGAGGATGGAGCGGAGGTTCTGGATGGCGCGGGTGTGGAGCTGCGAGACGCGCGACTCGGAGACCCCGAGGTGGCCGCCGATCTCGCGGAATGTCTGGCCTTCGTCGTAGTAGAGCCGGAGCACCTCGCGCTCGCGGGCGGGGAGCGACCCGGTCGCGTTGGAGAGGAGCTTGTGCTCCTGCCGCGCGGACACCTCGTTGTCGGGCGTGAGGGCGTCGTCCTCGACGCGGTCGGCGCAGCCGGTGCCCTGCATGGCCATCGCGACGTTCACCTGCGAGACCCGGGTGCGGAGCTCGGTGAGGCTGAGCCCGAGGGCCTTCGCGAGCGACTCGTCGCAGGCGCCGCCAGGCGAGTTGGCGGCGGCGCGGGAGGCGCGGCCGAGCTGCCGTGAGAAGCCACGCTGGGCCCGGGTGAGCGGGTCGGCGCGGCGAAGCTCGTCGAGCAGCGCGCCGCGGATGCGGTGATCGAGGTAGGCGTCGAGGGTCTCGGCGCGATCGGAGTCGAAGCGCAGGAAGCCCTCGACCACGCCCAGGAGCCCGGCGCTGATCAGGTCGTTGAGGGCGATGTGCGGGGGCAGCCGTCGCGCGAGTCGCCTGGCGTGTGCGATGACCCGAACGAGGTAACGACGGGCGAGCTCATCGGTGAGCCGGGCGCGGGCGCGGGACAACGGCGGGGGAGGAAGGGTCGGCTGATGCTCCAACACGGCGCGCTCCAATCAATGATCGACCAGGGAGACTGTCTCGCTCGTGGGTCGATCGCTACACCTCCAACACCCGCGTGGGAGGAGGGCGATCACCCCCGTTGCCAGACCTCCATGGAAGATCGATGCCATGAGCGGCAGGTCGCTCGCTGGTACCGGGTGACCGCTCGTCCGCGGGGGGTCGCCACGGTCACACGGTTGCGGCGAACCCGCGGCGACCTCGGCAGGAAGGCCGCGGGTGAGGTGTTGCGGTGAGGGCGCAGTGCGGACACCCCGTCCGGTGTCATTAATCTGTCCGATGGCCCGCGCCAACCGATATGTAAAGTGCCTTGAAGCTGTGAATCGCGGGAGTCGTGGCGCTTGTCAGGTTGGTGACAGACGCAATCGTGGCGCGCCCGCCGTCTCAGTCGGCGTCATAGAAGAGCGGGTCGCGCTTGCGGGTGAAGCGCTCGATGACCCGGCGCGAGTCGACGTCGAGCGCGATGAACTGGACCCCGATTCCCTGCGGGGTATCGCTCGCAGGGTTGTGGGTGCGAATCCACCGGACCTCGACCCGGGCCTCGATGGGGGCAAGCGTCCCGGGCAGGGTGAAGCGGACCGTGAGCAGCTCGCCGAGGCGGTGCGGCGCGTAGGTTTCGAAGAACAAGCCCCCGATGGAGATGTTCTCCGAGAGCCCGCGATAGAAGTTGTTCTCGCTCTGCGCCGTGATCTCGAACTCGGCGTCGAGGCGCTCACAGATGCGCCGATTTTCGGGGCGCTCGTCACACTGGGTCGACACCGGGCTCGTCGCGGTCATGGGATACGGCTCCTTTGCGGGCACCAACGTGCTGCTGATCCCGCTATCGGCGCATCGGGCGGCGAGCTTGAGCGCATTCCTCGCTCCCGCTCCGCCCTGAAGCACGGCACGGGTCGCGTTGGGAGTTCTATGGCGTTGATGCCATGGTGTCGTCACCCGGCATCCAACTTTCCGGAGATTGGTCAGATCGCCATGGCGGCACTGCCCGACCGGGGTCTCGGCGCCATTGGGGTGATGTAGGTGATCAGAGCAGGACGTCGTCGTCGGTCGCGTCGGCGGGCTTGACCCCGGCGTCGCCCGCATCGTGCGGGGCGCCTGCGTCGCCTACGAGGGGGCGTGGGACGGCCGTCGCGCGGATGCGGTCGCAGACGGTCATGCCTGCCTGACGTGCGCCTTCGTAGCAGAGCACGAACTCCGGCTCGGGCGCGCGCACGCCGTCGCCGCCGCCGAGGAAGAACACCGTCGCCATGCGCGATCGGAGCAGCAGGTCGCCCTTCAGGGTCACCCGCTCGCTGCGCGCGAGGACGTCTTCGGAGACGGCCTGGGCGGCGAGCTGCACGGTGTACGTCGCGGGCAGGTCGGCCGCGCCGCGCCACGCGGTGTCGCAGTCATAGCCGGCGCCACCGACCGGGGCGGTCTGCCCGTAGGGGATGTTGTTGGCGAAGAGCACGTTGACGAAGGGCACCGGGCTCGACGGGGGAAGGCTGTAGTTGATGGAGAGGTTCACCCGCTCGGCGGAGGCGCCGAACGCGGCGTGTACCGCCCGCACGTCGAGGGTGCTGGTGGGGCAGGTGGTGCAGGTCTGGTCGCTGAGCAGCCCGAGGAGCCCGAACACCCGCCCGTCGCCTCCGGCCTCGCTCGTGAACAGCAGGGTCGACTGGCTCTGCGGGTCGATGTTGACCGTCAGGGACGCGACCGCGACGCCCGGCGTCGCCGCGGTGGCGCAGTCAGACCCATGCGCGACCAACGCGAACTGCCAGCGCTCGCGGGCGTCGGCGCCGCGGCTGTCGATGGCCACGTGCTGCGACACCACCGCGTAGGTCGCGCCCCGGTGGGCCAGTCGTTGGGGGGACCGGCGCGTACGGTGTGTCGGCGCCCTGGCGGCGCATGCACAGGTCGACGGGGCCCAGGCTCGCGGCCATGTGCGCGACGCGGATCATCGGGTTGACCGGCGCCGTGCACCGCGGGTCTCCCTGGTCGACGTTGGGGGGGGCATCGACGACCGCGACCTCGGGGCCGGCGTCGGGGTGGTCGTTGGCAGGAGCGCCCGCGTCGAAGCCCGCGTCGAAGCCCGTCAGCCGAAGCCCGTGCCGGTGTCGGGCGCCCCCACGGGGACGCGGAATTCATTGAAGTCGAGGACGCAGCCGCTGACGCATGCGAGCGCCGCGAGCAGGGGGAGCATCCGGCGCGTCACAGGGTTCCCCGGAGGCCGA